>CAVUXP010000004.1:0-474930 GCA_963745335.1 uncultured Actinomycetota bacterium | reverse complement strand
GGTTTCGGCGGCGCCTTCGGGATCTATCTCGGGCTCGCCGAGGAGTTCGGCCGCGACCGAGTCGTCGACACCCCGATCAGCGAGAAGGCGATCATGGGCGCGGCCGTCGGTGCGGCCATCGGCGGCATGCGGACCCTGCCTGACCTCCAGTACGCCGACTTCGTCTACGAGTGCATGGACGAGATCGTCAACGAGGCCGCCAAGCTCCGCTACATGTCCGGCGGCCGGATCGAGATCCCCACCGTCCTGCGCTGCCCCGTGGGAGCCACGCAGCGTGGCGCGCAGCACGCACAAAGCCCGGAGAGCCTCTTCATGCACATCCCGGGACTGAAGGTGCTCTGCGTCTCCGACGCCTACAGCGCCAAGGGCGGGATCAAGGCCGCCCTGCGCGACCCAGACCCGGTTCTCGTCTTCGAGCACAAGCTTCTGTATGGCGCGCGCAAGCGCCAGGAGGCCGGCTCGATCCAGACGAGGACCTTCGTCCCCGAGGAGGACTTCACGATCGAGGTCGGGCAGGCCCGACTGCGCCGGACCGGGTCGGACGTCACCGTCGTCGCGACGTTCACCGAGCTCTACGACGCGCTCGCCGTCGCCGACAGGCTCGAGGGCCAGGGCATCAGCGTCGAGGTCATCGACCCCGTGTGGCTCGCGCCCTTCGACTGGGCCGCCGTGCTCGCGAGCGTCCGTCGCACGGGACGGCTCGTCATCGCCCACGAGGCGAACCTCACGGGCGGCTGGGGCGCCGAGGTCGCCGCCCGGGTCGGTGCCGAGCTCTTCGACGACCTCAGGGCCCCGGTGGAGCGCGTCGCAAGCAAGGACGTCCCCGCGCCCTTCGCCCCCTGGCTCGAGTCCGCCGTTCTACCCACGGCGGACGACATCGAGGATGCCATCCGCCGGGCCTGCGCGCGCAGCTGACCCGAGCCACGAGAACGAGAGACGAGGACCACCACCCATGCCCGAGGCCATTGTCATGCCGGAGCTCGGCCAGACCGTCAGCGGCGGGACCATCTCGTCATGGCTGGTCGAAGTCGGACAGCCCGTGGAGCTCGGTGACCCCCTGCTGCTCGTCGAGACGGACAAGACGGAGATCGAGGTCGAGTGTGCCGCGGAGGGCGTCCTCCTCGCGGTCCTCTTCGACCCCGGTGCCGAGGTCGAGTCCGGAACCGTCATCGCCTACGTCGGCGAAGCCGGCGAAAGCGTGCCCGACTAGCCGTCACGACGGCCCGAGACCCGGGGCCGCCCGACCCACCCGTCCCGCGGACCCGGAAGCACCACATCACCAGAACAGAACACCCGGTCCCAGGACCACCCCCGGAACGAGTGGCGAACCCGACAGATGCCACTCACCGTCTCTACAAAGGAGTCGAGATGAAACGTCGCAGCTGGGCGGTCATTGCCGTCGCAGTGACCCTGACCGCGTCCGCATGCGGGTCCGCGTCCTCCGGGACCGGAGAGGGGGACGGTGGCGCCAAGACCTACACCGTCGCCCAGATCCGCTGGGAGGCCGGTGACATCTTCTTCAATGGCGTCTCCACCGGTGAGGACCAGGCCATCAAGGACATCGAGTCCGCAGATGGTGTCAAGATCAACCTCAAGACGGTCGCAGCCAACGATGCTGGTGAGCAGCTCAACGGTCTCCAGCAGCTCATCACGTCCGGCATCGACGGCGTGAGCCTCGTCCCATGGCGCGGCGAGAGCATGGTCTCGGTTCTCAAGCAGCTCGACTCCCAGGGCATCCCCGTCGTCGTGCACAACCTCATCGTCCCCGGCCAGAAGCAGCCGTTCGTCGCCTTCGACAACGTCAAGGCCGGGGAGCTCGCCGGCAAGGCGATGCTCGCCGCCATCGAGAAGGCGCGCGGCGCCGACTGGGCCAGCCAGGGTGGCACGATCGTCATCCTCCGTGGCGACATCACGGCGTCCTTCGACAAGGACCGGTTCGCCGGCTACATGTCGCAGATCCAGCCGGTCCTCGACGCCAACCCCAAGGTCAAGCTCGCCGAGCGGGCCGGCCTCGGCTACCAGGGTGAGCCCGCTCGCGGCGCCGTGGCCGATGCCCTGACGAGCGCCGGCAAGGACAAGGTCCTCGGCATCGGCAGCGTCGACGGCACGATGGCCGTCGGTGGCGCGATCCCCGCCCTCAAGACCGGTGGCGCCGTAGTCGGCAACGACAAGCCGAACGCCGTCGCGGTCACGTCGATCGATGCTCGAGGCCGAGCTCGACTCGATCGCGGCCGGCGAGCTGACGCACTGCTGGAGCAGCCCGCGCTCGCAGAGGGCATCCTCGTCATGAACATGCTCTACGACATGATGAAGAACGGCACGACCACGCCATCCGACGGCGTCGAGAACATCGACGGCTGGCACGGCAAGCCGTGGATGCCGATCGAGAAGACGACGCGCGACGACATCGCGGGGACCTGGTACAAGACGCAGGCATTCCCCGTGCCGGGGCCGTCGCCGCTCGACTCGGCCGAGCACTGGGCCGTGGCCTCCGGGGCCACCGGCAACTGAACCCGCGGACACCCGTGGGCGCCGGCCCTTCGGCTCGGCGCTCGACGAATCCACCCACCCTGATGTCTCAAGGAAGTGACATGGGCAGCACCTCGTATGCCGTGGAGCGCCTTGCCAAGGACTTCGGTGGGGGTGCCGCTGTCACCGACGCCGACGTTCGAGGTCCAGCAGGGCACCGTGCACGGTGTCATCGGCAAGAACGGCGCCGGCAAGTCCGTCCTGATGAACATGGTCTCCGGCGTGATGGTGCCCTCCGGCGGCAGCCTCCGCATCGGCGAGGAGGACGTGGGCCTGCACCGGTGGTCGCCGCGAGCCGCGCAGGACCGGGGGGTCGCCCTGGTCCCGCAGGAACCCCCGGACCTGCCCTACCTCACGGTCGAGGAGTTCCTCTTCCTCGGCTACTGCCGGGTCTCCAAGGGCGGAGTCCTCCAGCGGCGGCTCATCCGCAGCCGGGTCGCCGAGATCGACGAGCGGCTGTCACTTCGGGTCAGGCCCACCGATCCCATGGTCGGGCTGCCCATCGAGGTCCAGCAGCTGCTCGCCTTCGGCAAGGCCGTCTTCCTCGAGGACGCCCGGGTCGTCCTCCTCGACGAGATCACCGCGAGCCTGTCCGGAGCTCGGCGCCACGCCCTTCCGGGCAGTTGCGCGAGCTGCGGGTCGGGCGGTCCTTCACGCTCATCAGCCACCGCATCTCCGAGATCATGGCCGCCTGCGACACCGTGACGGTCCTGCGTGACGGCCGCAGCGTCGAGACGGTCTCCGTTGCGGACACGACGCCGGAGGAGCTCGCGGCAGCGATCGTCGGCGACGCGGACACCCGCGTCCAGTCCTCATCGACCTTGTACGCAACGACGACCCCGCTCCTCACGATCGACAGGGTCGCCTCCGAGCCGTGGCTCGACGAGGTTAGCCTCACCCTCCACGAAGGCGAGGTCGTCGGTCTCGCCGGCGTCGAGGGCTCCGGCAAGGACGAGCTCCTCGAGGTGCTCGCAGGTCTGCGCCCGAGCACGGGCGGGATCACCCTCGGCGGGCGAGCGCTCAACGTCCGCAGCCCGCGGACAGTCACGCGCGGCGGCGTGGCGTTCCTCCCCAAGAAGCGCGAGGAGCTCGGGACGATCCATGGGATGAGCGTCCTTGAGAACACTGCCCTTCCCGTCGCGCGGCTCCTTGCCGGCCCGCTCGGCGTCGTCCGCGACAAGACCCTTCGAGACGCCGCAGCGCCGGTCATCCACAGCATGCAGGTGAAGACTCCGTCGCTCGCCGCCGACATCGACACCCTCTCCGGTGGCAACCGGCAGAAGGTCATGTTCTCCCGGCTCCAGCTCATGCGCCCGCAGGTCTACCTCCTCAACGAGCCCACTCGGGGCGTCGATATCGCGACGAAGCCGGAGCTGCTGCGGACCGTGCGGGACCGCCTTGCGGCGCACAGCGCGGTGCTCATGACCTCGGAGAGCGAAGAGGAGCTCATCGACACATGCGACCGGGTCCTCGGTTCCTCAAGGGGCGCGTCGTGCGCGAACTGCGCCGAGGCGATCCCGACTTCACGGTCGCTGACATCTATCGGACGGGTCAAGGAGTGGTGGCATCATGACGGAGCGACAGGGAGCGACTGCGGCCGAGACGCCCAGCCCACCGAGACCAAGCCGCAGCCGGGCTCGCAGGCGGTCCTCGCAGCGGAGCGACGCGGCATCATGCCGCCCCGGGCTCAGGCGTTCGTCCGCGAGGTCGCCGCCGAGCACCTCATCTGGCCCATCGTCCTGCTCATGGTCATCGTCGGGGCAACGGTGCCCGGCTTCCTCACGAGCGGGAACATCATCAACCTCGTCTGGGGGGCCGCGCCGCTCGGCTGCATGGTCGTCGGGCTCTACTTCGTCATGATCACCGGGCGCCTCGACCTCTCGCTCGAGTCGACGTACGCGCTCGCGCCGACCGTCGCCGTCCTCTTCATGACGAAATGGTGGATCGGCATCCCGACCCCGCTCGCCATCCTCATCACGCTCTTCGTCGGGGCGCTGGTCGGGCTCGCCAACGGGTTCCTCTCCATCACCCTGGGCGTCAACCCGTTCCTCGTCACCCTCGCGACGTTGCTCATCATGCGCGGCATCGTCGTCTACCTCATCCCCGAGGGTGTCTACAACCTCCCGGGCGGGTACACCGCGCTCGGCGGGGAGCGGATCGGTGGGACCGTACCGCTGGCCGTGTTCGTCCTCCTTGGCCTCATCGCCCTCGCGTGGGCCGTCATGCGATACACGACCTTCGGCCGCAACCTCATCGCCATCGGCAACAACGAGCGGGCGTGCCGCGTCGCCGGCATCAACGTTCCGCTCATGGCGATCGGCGCCTTCGTCATAGCCGGCATGAGTGCCGCCCTCGGCGGCCTCCTCTCCGCGGGGCGGCTGTTCTCCGTCGACGCCTCGATGGGTGACGGCGACATCCTCATCGTCTTCGCTGCCGTCACCCTCGGTGGCACGGCCCTCACCGGCGGCAAGGGCCGGGTCACCGGGCTGCTCGGCGCTCTTCTCGTCATTGGGGGGATCACCAACCTCATGAACCTCATCGGGGTGGACGCGACGGTGCGCCAAATCGTCTTCGGCGTCGTCCTCCTGCTCGCGATCCTCCTCTCCAGCCTCCAGGAGCGGCTACGCCGCGTCCGGGCCTGACCGACCGACCGAGGGAGGCTCGATGGGCACCATCGCCGTCGCCATCGACTGCGGCACCCACGCTGTGCGCAGTGTGGCCGTCGAGGTCGACACCGGTGCAGTGACGATCTGCGCCACGGCGGACATCGAGCTCTCCTTCCCTCGGCCGGGGTGGGTCGAGGTGGACCCGGACGGCCTCGCCGAAGCCTCGGTTCGGGTGTTGCGGGACGCGACCTCATGGGCCGCAGACGTCGGCCATGACGTCGTCACGATCGGCATCACGAACATGCGGGAGACGGCCTTCGCCTGGCGGCGCAGCGACGGTCGAGCCCTCTGCCCGGCCGTCATGTGGATGTCGCAGCAGAGCGCCCCCGTCGTCGCCGACTGGAGGGCTCGCGGTCTCGAGCCCCTCGTCCGGCAGCGGACCGGACTGAGCATCGACCCGTTCTTCTTCGGGACGAAGATCGCCTGGCTGCTCGGGACGAATGCCGCGGTCGCGGCTGCCGCCGAGGAGGGGGATCTGGCCGTCGGCACCGTCGATGCCTGGCTTGTCCATCGGCTGACCGGCGGCGCGCAGCACCGGACCGACCCGTCCAACGGATCGCGCACCCTCGTCATGGACCTCGCGAGCCGAGCGTGGGACCCAGGCCTCTGTGAGACCCTCGGCATCCCCCTGTCGGCCCTGCCCGAGGTGACCCCGACGATGGGCGACTACGGCGTGACCGACCCGGCGGTATGCGGGGCCGCGATACCCATCACCGGGGTCATCGCCGACCAGCAAGGCGCCTTGTTCGGCCATGGTTGCGAGGAGGCCGGCGACGCCAAGGTCACCTTCGGCACCTCGGGCGTCGTGTGTCTCAACACAGGCCCGGAGACCCCCTTGCGGGACGGCCTGGTCACGTCGGTCGGCTGGGTCGACGAGGCCGGGAGGCCCTGCTATGAGATCGAGGGTTCGGCCTTCCACTCGGGCTACACCCTCTCGTGGCTGGCCGAGCGCACGGGGCACCCGATCGCATGGGACATCGGGACCGAGCCGCCGGACCGTCCCGCCGACCACCGCGTCTACGTCCTGCCGGCCTTCTCCGTCATGGGCGCTCCGCGGTGGCCGAAGGGCGCCGGCGCAGCCATCAC
This sequence comes from uncultured Actinomycetota bacterium, assembly GCA_963745335.1. Classification (GTDB taxonomy): domain Bacteria; phylum Actinomycetota; class Actinomycetes; order Actinomycetales; family Dermatophilaceae; genus CAVSJJ01. Next base: position 468,649 of record CAVUXP010000004.1, on the reverse strand, counting down.
CGGACTCCTCATGGAGTCGACGACATCCGACATCATGCGCGCCGGGGCCGAGGCCATGGCCTTCCAGGCGTACGACTTGTTCGCGGCGATGGGTGAGGCCGTCACCACGACGGCGGAGGTCAAGGTCGATGGAGGGGGCGCTAAGAACGACTACCTCTGCCACCTGCTCGCCGATCTCTTCGGCTGCGACATCGTTCGTCCCCAGGTCCAGGAGCTCACCGCTCTCGGTGCCGCCAAGGCGGCGCTACGGGGTGTCGGCATACCGGTCGACCCCTATCTCGGCCAGGACCGGGCCGCCGCAACCCGCTTCCGTCCCCGAGTCGGGAGCACGTACGCCCGTGACGGTTACGACCGGTGGGTCGAGCTCGTCGAAACCATCCTGCGCTAGGCCCGGACGAAAGGAACGCCTCTCATGTCGAACGCGAGCAGCACCCGGGAGGCCGCGCTGACCAGGTCCGCGGAGCCCTTCGACCTCATCGTCGTCGGAGGCGGATGCAACGGGGCGGGCACGGCCTGGGACGCCGCCGCCCGGGGCATGAGGGTCCTCCTCCTCGAGAAGGAGGATGTCGGCTGGGCGACGTCGGCGTGGAACAGCCGGCTCATCCACGGGGGTCTGAAGTACCTCGAGAAGTACGATGTCCGGCTCGTTCGGGAGTCGTTGCGAGAGAGGGAGTGGCTTTTGCGGGCCGCCCCCCACCTCGTCAAGCCGCTGCGCTTCGTCCTGCCCTTCTACCAGCGCAACGCCCACCCGGCGCTCGTGCTTCGCGCCGGCATGGTCGCCTATGACGTCCTCTCGTGGGACAAGAGCCTCCCGCGGCACGAGGTACACGACCCCGACGCGGCGCTCGCGATCATCCCCGGGCTCGACGCCGACGGGCTTCAGGGTGCCGCTGCCTATTACGACGGCCAGGTCGAGCTCGCCGAGCGGCTCTCGGTCGAGATCGCGCTTGCGGCGATCGCCGCGGGGGCCGTTGTCCTCAACCACGCCCGGGCGGCCCGGATCCTCCGGTCGGAGGGGCGGGTGAGCGGCGTCGAGTTCGTCGACGAGCTGACCGGCACGACGTATGCCGCCCACGCGCCCGTCGTCGTCAACGCCGCCGGTCCGTGGGTCGACGAGGTACTCCGCGGGCTCGACGACGGCGAGCGGGTTCCGCTCATGGGCGGTACGAAGGGAACGCACCTCATCGTCGACCCGTTCCCGGGCGCTCCGGTCGGCTCGGCGATGTACTACGAGGCCATCACCGACGCCCGCCCCATGATGATCATCCCGTGGCGGGGGCGGTACATCATCGGCGCCACCGACGAGCGGTTCACCGGCGACCTCGACACCGCATCCCGGGACGAGGACGAGCTTGCCTACATCCTCCGTGAGACGAACCTCGTCATCCCGACCGCGAACCTGAGCGCGCAGGACATCCTCTGGAGCTACACGGGGGTCCGGCCACTGCCTTACCAGGCGTCGGGGCCGACGAGCGACATCACCCGCCGCCATATCGTCAAGGACCACGGGCGCGACAAGGATCGCCCGGTTCCCGGGCTCTACAGCGTCATCGGCGGCAAACTGACGACGTTTCGTGCGCTCGCCACCGACGTCAACGACCTCATCCTCGGTCGTGCAGCGCGGCGTCGCCCCACCACGACCCGTGGTCGCCGGTTCCCCGGGGCCCAGGCCCGGGACCTCGACGACTTCGCGACATGGTTCCGCGGTTGGGCAGGGCTGCCGCCCGGGGTCGCCGACCGCCTGCTCCGGGTCTACGGCACTCGGGCCGCCCGCGTCGTGGAGCGGGCCCGGGCCGACGGGGCGGTGCGGGTGCTCGACTCGGCGCCGGACATCCTCGCGGCCGAGGTGGGCTTCGTCATGGTCGGCGAGTTCGCCGCGACGCTCGGGGACGTCGTGGCGCGGCGCATTCTCACCGGACTCGACCCCGACCTCGGGGTCGAGAGCCTGGGCGAGGTCGGCGAGATCGCTGCCGCGGTCGGAGGCTGGGACGGGGATCGGCTCGCCGCCGAGATCGCTGACTATCGGGCCTACATCGAGAAGTTCCACCCGGTCCGGGTCCCCGCAGGCCCGGACGCCTGACCCGGACGCCCGACTCGGTCCCGTCAGCCGTTCCCCTGCGGCGACTCGGGGAAGTCGTTCTTGCTCGGCCCGGGGCCCGGGAAGGTCGTGATGCTCGGCTTGGGGACGATCGGGCCGGTCGTCAGGGTGCTCGTCGGTCGCTGCGTCACCGGCGTCGTCGGGGTGACGCTCGGCCCCGTCGTCGCGGTCGGCTGGTCGCCGGTGGCGCTCCCGGTGGGAGCGGTCGTGGTCGATGGCCCGACGAGGGCGTCGAGGACGAGCGTGTAGCCGTCCCAGGTGAGGATGAGCCGCTGCCGTCGAGGCCTCGACGGCGGGCGAGGCCTCGAACATCGTCCGGACCCAGGTCTCCTGGGCCATGACGGCGGCCGGCTCACAGGCCATCTCGGTCTGGACGAGCGGCCCGGTGACGAGGTGACCGTTCTCGAGCGTGACGTCCCCACCCATCTGGTTGCAGCCGGCGTTGGCGCCGATCCGGCCCTCGGCGATGACGAGCCGGACCGGGTGTCCGTCGACGAGAGGCTGCGGGGTCGAGGAGCCGTCGGGGGTGCTGACGTAGGTCCCCGCGAGCCGGTCGAGCGAGGTGACCGGCCCGGCCGAGGAGGCGGACCCGCCGGCCGCCAGCAGGCCCGAGGACACGAGCGCGACGACGATCGCGGCCACGGCGGCGACGGCGACGAGCGCGATGACAAGGGTGCGTGTCGTGCGGCTCATGGTGTTTCGACGGTGTCGACCCCCGTGTCGGTTCCGTCGGCCGCCGCGCGGGTCAGCGGGTCGGGCGAGTTCTTCCCGATCCAGGCGTCGACGTCGTCCCACTTCTCCTCGACCCAGGCGGCGATGCCGGCGGCGTCGTCGGGGATCTCGGCCGCGGCATACGTCCATGTCTTGACGAGGAAGGGGCGCCCGTCGAAGGGCACGGCGTCGTAGATCTCGCGCAGCGTCGTGAGCCGCTCGAAGCCCGCGTGGGCGACGACCATGACGTCGGCGTCCGGGCGGGCGGTCAGGCACGCGACGGGTCCGCGCGTCTTGGCCGGGAGGACGTGGCGCAGGGCGGCGGCCCGCGCGGCCCGGAGCCGCTCGCCCCGCTCCCGAAGGACCTCGATGACCCGGCGGCGGCGGCGCGGGGACCAGTTCTGACCCTCGGGGAAGAGGAGGAGGACGTCCTGGGCGGTGAGGGAGGAGGCGAGGGCCGCGACGCCGCGCAGCCGGTCCTCGCCGGCGCCGCTCGAGGACGGGACGAAGAAGGAGTGCAGCCGGGTGAGGATCGTGTCGACGGCAGGGTCCCAGCGCAGCGCATCGGCGAGGACGATCCGCGGCAGCCGCCCCGCGGTCCGCGACAGGAGCCAGGCCAGGGCGATCGAGTCGGCCGGCCCCGCATGTCGCGCGAACGCGACGAGGGGGGTCTCCTCGGCGCCGAAGTGCATCCGGTCGGCGAGCCGCACCTCGAAGCCCACCCATCGCCGACCGATGACGACGGCCCGGTCGAGGCTCGACACGAGCAGCCGCTCGTGGGCCCGCACCCACTCCGGTCCCTCCCGGGACTCGCTCGTCAGCCACAGCCGCCAGCACCCGATGAGCATCCCGATGTCGACCCACATGAGCAGCACGGTGACGGCGACGATGCGGAAGAGCCGAGCCCTCCGGTCGAGCAGGGCGTGGAAGGCGGCGGCCACGAGGAGCGGGGTCGCGACGACGGTCACGAGCACCCCGACGACCGGCCACAGGACGTGGAGGACGCGCCGGACCGGAAGGGGTGGGGGCGGGATCGTGCGCATGCCCATGGCGAGAGCGTATGCCGCCGGCCGGCGCGGTGGGCTCCCCGCGCCGCCTCGCCTCGCCGCCGCCGCCCGCCGCCGCCCCGCCGCTCGCGCCGCGCCGCCGCGTCACCCCTCGGGCAGGGCCTCCGCGAGGTAGCCCGCCGACGCGGCATACGCCTGGTCCATCCGCTCGTCCATCCGGGAGGCTCGCCCGTACCCGAGCGAGATGTTGGGGCTGTCCGTCGCGCCGCTGGGCAGCAGATGGGTCTCGACGTCGTCCGGCACCGACTCCATCTCGTGGACGAACCGGTGGCGCCGGGCGATCTCGAACGCGACGGTGCCGACCTCCCAGGGCCAGCGCGGCGGCCGGAGCGGCTGCTCGACCCGGCCGACCTGGAGGACGAAGATCCGGGTCGCCCCCAGGGCGAGCGCCCGGCCGACGGGGATGGAGTGGACGAGTCCGCCGTCGAGGTAGTGCCGCCCGTCGATGAGCATCGGCGGGAACAGCCCCGGCACCGAGCAGGACGCGACGACCGCGTCGACGAGGGGTCCGGAGTCGAACCATCGCCCGCCGGCGTCCTCGACGCAGGCGGCGACGCACTGGAACGGGACGGCGAGCTCCTCGAAGGTGTCCGGGCCGAGGTAGTCGTCGATGATCGTCCGCAGCGGGGCGTGCGAGAGCAGATGGGTGCGGTACTTCGCGACCCGGGCGGCCTGGCGGACCGGGTTCTCGAGGAAGATCCCGGCGCTCGCGACCTCGCGCCACACCTCGGCGAGCCGCGCCGCCCCCTCCGGCCCCGGCTCCGCGGCGACGAACGCCCCGTTGATGGCGCCGATGCTCGTGCCGAGGACGAGGTCGGGGCGGATGCCGCGCTCGGCCAGGGCGCGGAGCATGCCGACCTGCGTCGTCCCGAGGATGCCGCCCCCGCCGAGGACGAACGCGGTGCGGGTCGGCGGGGGCGTCGGCCGGGGCCGCCTCGTCGCCATGGGATCAGCCTAGGACCCGACGGGCGCTGCGGGCCGGACGGGCAGGTGCCCCGGGGGCGCGGCGGACCAGTAGCCTGCCGGGTATGGAGGGCGCCGCGTTCTTCGACCTCGACCGGACGCTGCTGTCCGGCGGCACCGGTCAGGTCCTGTCCCGGGCGATGGTGGAGCTCGGGGTGATCCAGCGGACCCTGCCCGGCGAGGGCCTGCTCTACGGCATCTACGACCTGCTCGGCGAGACGCTGCCCTCGATCGCCCTGGCCCGTCAGGCGACCCGGGTCGCCCGAGGCCGCGCCGCGGACGCGTTCGACGCCGCCGCCGAGGCCGCGGCGGCCGTCATCGCCGGGATGGTCCACCCCTTCGCCCATGCCCTCATCGAGCAGCATCACGCGGCCGGGCGCCGCGTCGTCCTCGCGACGACGACCCCGGAGCACCTCGTCAGGCCGCTCGCGGACCGGCTCGGCTTCGACGACGTCATCGCGACCCGGTATGCCGTGGGCGCGGACGGGCGCTTCGACGGCGCGCTCGCCGGCCCGTTCATCTGGTCCCGGGGCAAGGTCGCGGCGGTCCGCGAGTTCGCCGAGGAGCGGGGGATCTCGCTGCCCGAGAGCTACGCCTACTCCGACAGCATCTACGACCTCCCGCTCCTGTCCGCCGTCGGCCATCCGGCGGCCGTCAACCCCGACCCGCGGCTCGTCGCCGTGGCCCTGCTGCGCCGGTGGCCGATCCTCCACCTCGACACCTCGCCCGGCGTCGTCAAGATCCCCGTGCTCGGCATCGAGCTGCAGCGGCTGCTCTTCGTCGCCTCCCGCCCGGAGCTGTTCCCCTACGCGCGGTTCGACATCGCCGGCACCGAGAACATCCCCGCCGACGGCCCGGCGATCCTCGTCTCCAACCACCGGAGCTACTTCGACGTCGCGGCGCTCGTCATGACGATGCGGCCGACCGGTCGGACCGGCCGGGTCCTCGCGAAGAAGGAGATCTTCGACATACCCGTCCTCGGCCCCCTCGCGACGGCCCTCGGCGGGATCCGGGTCGACCGGGGCGCCGGCGGCGCCGAGTCCTTCGAGCGCGCCGCCGCCGCGCTCGGGGCCGGTGAGATCGTCGCCCTCCTCCCGCAGGCGACCATCCCGCGCGGCGAGGCGTTCTTCGACCCGGTCCTGCGCGGGAAGACCGGCGCCGCGCGGCTGGCCGCCATGACGAGGGCCCCCGTCGTCCCGATCGGCATCTGGGGTACCGAGAAGGTCTGGCCCAGGTCGGCCCCGCTGCCCGACATGCTCGCCCTGGCCCACCCGCCGACCGTGCGGGTCCGGGTCGGGAAGCCGGTGGAGCTGAAGTACCGCTCCGCCGATGCCGACACCCGCCGGATCATGGCCGCGATCGTGGACCAGCTCCCCGCCGAGGCGAGGCAGCGGCATACCCCGACCGAGGAGGAGCTGCGGCGCAGCTACCCCGGCGGTCGGCTCCCCGGCGACCGCTGACGGCCAGCAGCGCCCGAGCGCACCGTTTTTCGTCACGAGGTGGTCGGGGTAGAGGCCTGGCGGAGGAGGAAACCGCCATGCCAGACGTCGACCGTGTCATCACCACGACCATTCCGTCCCGCCTCGACCGACTGCCCTGGTGCAGATGGCACTGGCTCATCGTCCTGTCGCTGGGGACGGTGTGGATCCTCGACGGGCTGGAGGTGACGATCAAGGGCGCCGTCGGTGCCTCGCTCAAGGACTCGATCGGCTTCTCGACCGTCCAGGTCGCCGGGTCGGCCTCGATCTACATCTTCGGCGCCATCGCCGGCGCGCTCGTGTGGGGGTACCTCACCGACCGGTTCGGCCGGAAGAAGCTGTTCATCATCACCCTTCTCGTCTACCTGCTCGGCGTGACGATCACGGCCACCGCCGGCCTGTGGGTCGCCGAGGGCACGGCGACCTACGTGTGGTTCGCCGTCGGCCGGGTGATGACCGGGTTCGGCATCGGCGGTGAGTACTCCGCGATCAACTCCGCCATCGACGAGCTCATCCCGGCGAGGGTGCGCGGGACCGTCGACCTCGCCGTCAACGGCTCGTACTGGCTCGGCGCCGGCATCGCCGCCTTCGCCGGCTACCTCTACCTCAGCCGGCTGCCGTCCGGGATCGGCTGGCGGGTCGCCTTCGCGACCGGCGCCGTCGTCGCCGTCGGCGTCCTGTTGCTCCGCCTGTTCGTCCCCGAGAGTCCGCGCTGGCTGATGATCCATGGCGAGGAGGAGGAGGCGAACCGCGTCGTCGACGACATCGAGCGCAAGGTCGAGAAGGCCACCGGCGAGGAACTGCCCGAGGTCGACGACGAGCCCCTCGAGCTCCGCTCGCGCAAGAGCACCGGCTTCGTCGAGATCGCCCGGACCGTCTTCAAGGTCTATCCCAAGCGGTCCATCGTCGGCTTCTCCCTCATGGCCTCGCAGGCGTTCCTCTACAACGCCCTGTTCTTCACCTACGGGCTCATGCTGACGACGTTCTACGACGTGTCCTCCTCGCAGGTGGGCCTGTTCCTCCTGCCGTTCGCCGCCGGCAACTTCCTCGGCCCGATCCTGCTCGGCCCGCTGTTCGACCGGATCGGACGACGGCCGCTCATCGGCTCGACGTTCATCTTCGGTGGCGTCCTGGCCGTCGTCACCGGGTGGCTGTTCCAGGCCGACGCCCTCAGCGTCGTGTGGCAGACCGTCATGTGGGTCGCCATCTTCTTCTTCGCCTCGGCGGGCGCCAGCGCCGGCTACCTCACCGTGAGCGAGACGTTCCCGCTCGAGATCCGGGCCATGGTCATCGCCTTCTTCTACGCGATCGGGACCGGGGTGAGCGGCATCGTCGGTCCGTGGCTGTTCGGTCGGCTCATCTCCTCGGAGCAGCGAATGGAGGTGTTCTGGGGGTATGCCGCGGCCGGTGTCGTCATGGTTGCCGCCGGGATCATCCACGCATCCATGGGGGTCCGGGCCGAGCAGGCGGCCCTCGAGGACGTCGCCGCACCCCTGTCGGTCGAGGAGGCCGAGGAGGAGGACCGTGCGGATGGCGGATCGGGTGCGAGCGAGTCCGGCCCGGATGAGTCCGAGGCGGGCGGATCAGGGTCGGGCGCGGGCCGCGACCGGTCCGAGGACCAGTCACGCCTGAACCGGTCTCGGCCGGGACGCCCATGACGGCGCAGGCGCCGGCGGGCGGGTTCCCCATCGTCCACGAGGCGGGAGCGGAGCGGCAGCGGCTGGAGGACGAGACCACCGTCCTCGTCACGGCCCTCGAACACGACGGCCCGGCCCGCCCTCGTGAGCTGAGCCGTCGGGTCCGTTCGCAGTACTGGGGTCCGGGGCGGTTCCGCCAGGCGGTGCGACACGGCGTGCGTACCCACCGGATCGGCCACGAGAAGGGCCGCCTCGTCGCCGCCGATGAGTCCGGGCGGCGCTCCTCCGACCGATCTCGTCGGCGGTCCGGGGCGGGCGGTGCTCAGCCGGCGAGGGCGCCGCTGAGGATCTCGCGGACCTCGTCCGTGCTCGGGACGCGCCCATCCGCGACGACCTGGCCGTCGACGACGACTCCGGGCGTCCGGGTCACCCCGAGGGCGATGATCTCGTCGTGGTCGCTGAGCAGGACGACCTCGCCGTCGACGCCCAGCTCCTCGATCGCCGCGCGCGCGGCGGTCAGGAGGTGATCGGTATTGCGGTCGGCGATTCCGGCCACGATGACCTGCATCGGTACCTCCCGTTGGTCGGGCGTTCACGTGGGGTCCAGTCTCGTTGCTCGTCGGCGCGGGCCGAAACCCCGGGGCCGTGTTGGTTCCGTCACGCGGAACGACCCCCGTCACTCCGGGATTGGCGAAGTAAGGTAAGCCTAAGTTAGGTTGACCTAAGTCCACCACCTGGGGAAGGGATCCGCATGCTGCTCAGCAACGCCCTCATCGGCCTGCGTGAGGGCCTGGAGGCGACGCTCGTCGTCGTCATCCTCCTCGCCTTCCTTCGCAAGACCGAGCGGACCTGGGCCGTGCGCTACGTCTGGCTCGGGGTCGCCTCGGCCGTCGCGCTCAGCGTCGCCCTCGGGGCGATGCTCACCTTCGGCACCCGCGAGCTGTCGTTCGAGGCCCAGGAGCTCATCGGGGGCACCGCGAGCATCATCGCGGTCGGCTTCGTGACCGCGATGGTCTTCTGGATGCGCAAGGCGGCCCGGACGATCTCGGCCGAGCTGCAGGGGGCGCTCGACCGGGCCGTCGGGGTCGGGGCGCTGTCCGTCGCGCTCGTCGGCTTCCTCGGGGTCGGCCGCGAGGGGCTCGAGACGGCGATCTTCTTCTACGCGAGCGTCCAGGCCGCCGGCCAGGGCACCGCCCTCCCCCTCATCGGCTTCGTCGTCGGGATCGCCGCGGCCGTCGCGCTCGGCTTCCTCATGTACCGCGGGGCGCTGCGGATCAACCTCGGCGTCTTCTTCCGGTGGACCGGCGTGGCCCTCATCGTCGTCGCGGCGGGGATCCTCGCCTATGGCATCCACGACCTCCAGGAGGCCGGGTTCCTGCCGGGCCTGACCAACCTCGCCTTCGACGTCAGCGGCACGATCCCGCCCGACTCCTGGTACGGCACGCTGCTGCGGGGCACCCTCAACTTCAGCCCGAACACGACGTGGCTCCAGGCCATCGCCTGGGTCCTCTATGTCGGCATCGTCACCCCGCTCTTCCTGCGCCGTCCGCCGCGCCCCGAACCGGCCGCCACCGAACCCGCCCGCGAGCCCAGCCACGCCTGAGGCCGTCCGGGTCCCTCCCGCGTCACGCGGGTATGCCGCCGCGCCCCACCATCGTCAGGAGAACCCCCATGCGACCTTCCCGCCTCGGCGCCCTCATCGGCGCCGCCGCCCTCCTCGCCGTGGGCGGCTGCTCCTCCGCCGGCTCGACGGGCGGGGGGTCGGCCGGCGGCCCGATCACCGTCGAGGCGACCGACACGGCCTGTGACATCAGCCGGGACAGTGCCCCGGCCGGCGCCGTCGAGTTCCGGGTCCACAACGGCGGGAGCAAGGTCACCGAGTTCTACGTCTACGGTGACGGCGACCAGATCATGGGCGAGGTCGAGAACATCACCCCCGGGCTCACCCGCACCCTCCACGTCGACCTCTCCGACCCCGGGACCTACGTGACGGCGTGCAAGCCGGGGATGACCGGTGACGGCATCCGCGCCGACTTCACCGTGACCGGGACGGCGACCTCGCCGGCCTCCGACGACGCGATGGCCGATGCGGTGACCCGCTACGAGGCCTTCGTGTCCGCCCAGGCCGACGAGCTGCTCGCCCGGACGACGGACTTCGTCGACCACGTCAAGGCCGGCGACGTCGAGGCGGCGAAGGCGGCATACCCCGTGGCCCGCGCGCCGTGGGAGCGGATCGAGCCGGTGGCCGAGTCCTTCGGCGATCTCGACCCGAGGATCGACGGACGCGAGGACGTCGTGGCGGAGGGGATGGAGTTCACCGGCTTCCACCGCCTCGAGAAGGACCTGTGGGTCGACGGCCTCCAGCCGGACAGCGCCGACATCGCCGACCGGCTGCTGGCCGACGTGACGACGATCGTCGAGAAGGCCAAGGACGTCCAGCTCAACCCGCTCCAGCTCGCGAACGGCGCCAAGGGCCTGCTCGACGAGATCGCCACCGGCAAGATCACCGGCGAGGAGGACCGCTACTCGCACACCGACCTGTGGGACTTCGACGAGAACGTCGCCGGGAGCAAGGCCGCCATCGACGCCCTGCGGCCCGTCCTCCGTGCCCGCGACCCCGAGCTGCTGGGCCAGATCGACGCCCGCTTCGAGGCGCTCGAGGACGAGCTCGACAGGCACCGGACCGACGACGGCTTCGTCCTCTACACCACCCTCGGAGAGGGGCAGGTCAAGAGGCTGTCGATCCGCCTCGACGGCGTGGGGGAGTCGGTCTCCCGGGTCGCCGGGGTCGTCGCCGGGTCATGAGCGGGTCGGTCGACGTCGGCCGCCGCGGGCTTCTCGGCGCGGGCGCGGGCGCCGCCGTGGCGGGGATCGCTGCCGGCGCGACGTATGCCGCGTCCCGGGCTCGCCGGGACGGCTCTTCCGGGGCAGGGGCCGACACCCCCGCCGACGTCGTCCCGTTCCGCGGCATGCACCAGGCGGGGATCGTCACGCCGGCCCAGGACCGGATGCACGTCGTCGCTCTCGACGTGACGACGGCGGACCGCGCGGCGCTGACCGACCTCCTCCGCACCTGGACCCGGGCCGCCGAGCGGATGACGGCCGGGGCCGAGGCCGCTCCCGGCGGCGTCGTCGGCGGTGGGCCCGCACCGGGCCCCGCTCGACACGGGGGAGGCCTACGGGCTCGGCGCCGCGAACCTCACGATCACGATCGGGTTCGGCCCCTCGCTCTTCGACGACCGCTTCGGCCTCGCCGACCGCCGACCCGAGGCGCTCGTCGACCTCCCGGCCTTCGTCGGGGACCAGCTCGACCCGGCGCGCAGCGGCGGCGACCTGTGCATCCAGGCCTGCGCGGACGACCCCCAGGTGGCGGTCCACGCCGTCCGCAACCTCGTTCGGCTCGGCTTCGGCACCGTCGCCGTGCGGTGGAGCCAGCTCGGGTTCGGTCGGACGTCCTCGACCTCGACGACCCAGACGACCCCGCGCAACCTGTTCGGCTTCAAGGACGGCACCGCCAACCTCACGGCCGAGGACGAGGCGGGGCTGGACGAGCATGTCTGGGTCCGGCCGTCCGATGTCCCGGGCGGCGCCTCGTGGCTGGCGGGCGGGACCTACCTCGTCGCCCGACGGATCCGGATGCACCTCGAGATCTGGGACCGGGCGCCGCTGCAGGAGCAGGAGGACATCATCGGCCGGGACAAGCGGGAGGGTGCGCCCCTCGGGCAGGCGCACGAGTTCGACCCGCTCGACTTCGAGCGTCGGAGCGCCGACGGGGGCCCGGCGATCCCGGCCGACGCGCACGTGTCGCTCGCGCACCACAGCCACCTCGGCGGCATCCGGATCCTGCGGCGGGGCTACACCTTCACCGACGGCACCGACGGGCTCGGGCATCTCGACGCCGGGCTCTTCTTCATCGCGTTCGTCCGGGATGCCCACCGGCAGTTCGTCCCGATGCAACGCGCCCTCGCGGCCGCCGACCCGATGAACGAGTACATCGAGCACACCGGCTCGGCGGTGTTCGCGTGCCCACCCGGACTCCTCGGGCCGGAGGACTACTGGGGCCGGACGCTCCTCGAGGGCTGAGTGGAGCCGGCGGCCGCGCGCGGCCAGATCCGCGAGCGGCCGCCGGAGCGAATGGCGGTCCTGGGGCCGCCGCGCCGCACCGGGAAGGCGGCGCACCGGCCCCAGGACCGATCAGCCGACCCCCGAGAGGTGGTGGCTGGGCGCGGCATACGCGCTGGCAGGGGGTTCGTAGGCGCAGAAGGGCTCGGACTCGAGCACGTCGCCGGTGACGGCGTACGCGCGGGCCCGGCTGCCACCGCAGACCGAGCGGAACTTGCAGACCCCGCACTTGCCCTTGATGAGGCTGCGGTCGCGCAGGGTCGTGAAGAGCTCGGAGTCGCGATAGACGGTGACGAGGTCGTCGGTGCGGACGTTGCCCGCCGAGACCGGCAGGAAGCCGGAGGGGAAGATGTCGCCGATGTGGCTGATGAACATGAAGCCGTCGCCGTCGGTGACGTTGCGGGCCCGTCCGATGCCATCGACCATCGAATGCTGTGTGCCCGAGGTGAGCACGTCGTGGTCCTCGACCGCCTCGGCCTTCTTGCGCTGGAGGACGACGCGGGAGAACTGCGGCGCCGCGGTGGCCTTGATGTCGAACGTGGCGGTCTTGGACAGGTCGTAGAGCTGGTTGAAGACCTGCTCGAACTCGTCGGCGCTCGCGACGTCCTCGGGCTTGGCCCGGCCCATCGGCACGATGAAGAAGACCTCCCAGAAGACGATGCCGAGCTCACCCATGAGGTCACACATCGCCGGCATGTCGTCGATGTTGTTCTTGCGCACGACGGTGTTGACCTGGGTCGTCAGGCCGACCTCGCGGGCCTCGCGGAGGATGCGCAGGCCGTGGTCGTAGGAGCCGTCGACCCGCCGGAAGGTGTCGTGGATGCCCGAGGTCGACCCGTCGAGGCTCACGGCGAGCCGGGCCAGGCCGGCCTCCTTGAGCTCGGCCATCTTCTCCTTCGTGCACAGCGGGGTCGTCGCCGGGGTGATCGCCATCCGCAGACCGAGGTCGGCACCGAAGCGGACGAGCTCGACGATGTCGGGGCGCTTGAGGGCGTCTCCACCGCTGAAGACGAAGATGATCCGGCCGAACTCTCGGATCCGGGTCAGCATCGCCTTGGCCTCGTCGGTGCTCAGCTCGTTCGGGTCGCGGAACGGCTGGGCCTCGGCGCGGCAGTGCTGGCAGGCGAGGTCGCACGCCTGGGTGGTCTCCCAGATGACGAGGAACGGCGCCTGGTCGAAGTCCATCGTCATGCCGGGCGGGCCGCCGGTGCCGCCCGGGTGCCCGCCGGCGTGTCCGCCGGGGTGGCCCCCCGGGTGCCCGCCGGGATGTCCACCGGCCGCGTGCGGATGCGTCATGGGCTGACCGTAGGTCGTTGAATCGGCATCTTTCTAGAAAGGTGATCCTCGCCTCACCGCCATTCCCGCAGGCCGCGGCGGGTGTCGTGACGAACGTCACGCGGCCGCGGCCGCCGCCGCCCCGCGCTCCACCCCGGCGGCCGGTTGCCCGCCCGCCGGGGCGGTCGCCGTCGAGGGTCCTAGTCGGAGGAGCTCGAGGACTGCGCGAGGGCCTGGATGACCCGGTCCCCGAGTCCGGACAGCGACTGGTTGCAGGCCTCGATGGCGGCGATGAGGCGCTCCAGCTCTGTCACCTGGACCGTCGTCACCGGGGCCGTGGGGGTCGTGCTCATCATGTGCTCCTTCCAGTGGGGGTGGTGTCCGGTGTTCCCGGTTCTGGGGCGGCCCGATCGACGGCCACCCGGCACGAGTTCGCGGCGTTCGACGCGGAGGAGGCGCCGTGCACGCCGACCGCGGCGACCCCGACCTGGCTCGCGGCGGCCGCGCCGTGCGGGCCGACGACGACGACCCCGAAGGGGCAGGAGGCGGCCGCCCCCTCCGGGCCGACGACGACCGAGACGGCCGTGGTGGCGGGGGTGCGCGCCGCCGAGGACGCGCTGGCGCTGGCCGCCGCCGGACCGTCGCCCTGCTCCGCCTCGGCCGACACGCTCGAGGTCGCGACGTGACCCTCCCCCGGCTCGGTGACCCCCACCTGGGCGGTGGAGGCGGGATAGGCGGGCCGGCCGCCGACGTCGACCCCTTCGCCGTCCCCAGGCTCCCCTCGGCCGGGGGTCGCGTCCGGTGGCATCGGCGCCGCGTCGGGCCCGGGGGACGCAGGCGCCTGAAGCGGGCCTTCGGCCGGTGACGGCTCGGAGGCATCAGTGGGGTAGGTGGTCAGCATCGTGATGTAGCGCGGGGCGGACGTGGCGCTCATCGTGGCTCCGTTCGGGGACGCGGCGGTGGATGTCGAGCCGTCGGATACCCCGACGAGGCGGATTCGTTGCCACGGCCCGGCCGTGGCAACTGCACGTGACGGTCGATAAGGCATGCCTTACCAACGCTTGACGATCATTTGACCGTCGCTTGGCGAACTTCCACCCCCACGTCGGGAACCCACAGACATGCCGACCAGGGCATGTCACCAACAAGGGAGATCACCATGCAGACCGAGTCGTCGCGTCTCACGCGCCCTCCCGACCCGGGCCTCCCGCCCGACGCGGCGGTGATCTCCTCGTCGAGACAAGGCGTCGCGGGCCGGGCCCGCGAGGACGTGATCCTCTCCTACCTCCCCCTCGTCCAGCGGCTCTCGCGTCGCTACGGGACCACCGAGCACCTCCGTCGGGAGCTCGTCCAGGCCGGCTCGGTCGGTCTCATCCAGGCGGTCGACCGCTACGACCCGAGCCGCGGCATCCCCTTCGTCGCCTATGCGATCCCGACGGTCACGGGCGCGATGCGGCGGTACCTGCGCGACAACCTCGGCCTGGTCCGGCGGCCGCGACCGGGGCCGCCCGCCGCTGAGGGCTCCCCGCGCGCCCGGCGCGTCGAGTACACCGTCCGGCTGTGCGGCGTCGGGGTCGACCCCCAGGAGCACCGCTGGCTCGGCGTGCCGGACCGCCGGGCCGCCCAGTCGTTCCGGGCCGTCGAGGACCGACAGATCCTCCGGCAGGCCCTGCGCCGGCTGCCTCCCCGGGACCAGACCATCATCTACCTCCGGTTCTTCGAGGACCGGACCCTCGGCCAGATCGCCATCGAGCTCCAGCTGAGCGTGTCCCGGGTCTCTCGCTTGCTCGCGGCGGCCTTGGCCACCTTGCGCCGGGAGCTGACCCTCACCGCCACGGCCCCGCCGCCCCACCGTCCCGCTCGGGGTGGTGGGGCTCTCAGTCTCGTCCGCACGACTGCTGCGGTCGGCGTGTGCCGACCAGTGCGGTCCGTCGCCGCCTCGGGATGGGTGGCCTGACGATGACGCTCGGCCAGCTCGCACGACGACGACCGCGCCGGGACCTCGACCGGCCCGACGGCACGCACCACGACGGACCGCCCCACGACGTCACCCACCACGACCAGCCCGTCGCGGCCTCACCGATCGGTCGGCGTCGCCTCGGTCTCCTGCTCGGCCCCGTCCTCCTCGTCGGCGTCGAGCTGCTCCACCTGCCCCTGACCCGACCGCAGCAGTCGCTCGTCGCCATCTTGTGCTTCGCGATGACCTACTGGGCCCTCGAGGCGATCCCGGTGCCGGCGACGGCGCTCGCGGCCCTGGCCCTGTGCGTGCTCCTCAACGTCCCCGACGTCCACGACGACCCGGGTCCGGCCGCCGTCGTCTTCACCGGGTTCTCCTCGAGCACCGTCTTCCTCCTCATCGGCGGGTTCATCCTCGCCCGGGCGATGATCAAGCACGGCCTCAACCGCCGGATCGCGTTGCGGGTCCTGTCGCTGCCCGGGGTGGCGACGTCGACGACCCGCGTCATCATCGCGTTCGGGCTGCTCGGCGCGGTGCTCTCGGCGATCGTCGCCAACGGCGCCGTCGCCACGATGCTGCTGCCGATCACCGTCGGCATCGACCGCTCGCTCGTCGAGCTGATCCGCGAGCACCATCCGGCGCTGCGCCGGGCGACCCGGCTCCGGTTCAGCACCGCCCTCATGCTCATGACGGCATACGGCATCACGGTGGGCGGGCTGCTCACGCCGATCGGCGACCCCTCCAACCTCATCGGGCGCGCGTTCATCGAGCGTCAGTTCGGAACGAATGTCGGCTTCGGACACTGGATGGCGCTCGCGGCGCCGATCGTGGCCGTCCTCTTCACCGTGCTGTGCCCGCTCGTCCTTCTCCTCAACCCGCCCGAGCTGCGCCGGATCACGGGCACCCGCAGGCTCATCCGGATCGAACGGGCCAAGCTGGGCGCGATGAGCCGGGGCGAGCGCAACACCCTCGCCGCCTTCCTCCTCGCGATCGTGCTGTGGGTGCTGCCCACCCTGTCGGGCCTTCTCCTCGGCGTGGACTCGCGCATCCACCACCTCCTCGCCAACCGGGTCGACGAGGCGGTGGCCGCGCTCATCGCCGCGACCCTCCTCTTCGTCCTACCCGTCAACTGGTTCCGGCGCGAGTTCACCCTGACCTGGCGCGACGCCGGCGACATCGACTGGGGGACCATCCTGCTCATCGGCACGGGGCTGACCCTCGGCCAGCTCATGCTGTCGACGAAGCTGGCGTTCGTCCTCGGAACCGCCCTCGCCCACCTCATCCAGGGGGCGCCGCACTGGATGGTCTTCCCGCTCGTTGCGGCCACCGCAATCCTCATCTCGGAGATCACGAGCAACACCGCGAGCGTCGGGATCGTCGTCCCGATCATGCCGGCGCTGGCCATGGCCACGGGCACCGACCCGGTGGGCCTCGCGCTCGTCGCGGTGTTCGCCGCCACGTACGGCTTCATGCTGCCGATCTCGACCTCCGCCAACGCGATCGCCTACAGCTCGGGCAAGGTCCCGGTGCACGCGATGCTGCGCAGCGGGCTGGCCGTGGACCTGTCGGGCGTGGTTCTCATCGCCGCCGGTCTGGCGGTCATGCTGAGCCACATCGGCAGTGTCTGAGGGCGGTCGGGGGTGACGGGACGGCATACCTTAGGGGACCCTGAGGGGCATGACCACTCCCACGACGGTCGTCCTCTTCGGCGCGACGGGGGACCTTGCCAAGCGCAAGCTCATCCCCGGGCTGCTCCACCTCTTCCTCTCCCGGCTCCTGGACGACTTCCGCGTCGTCGGGACCTCGCTGGACGAGCTGAGCCGCGACGAGTTCCGTGAGCTCGCGCTCGCCGCCATCCGGGAGCACAGCGACCGGGTGGTGAGCGAGGCCGAGTGGCGGGAGTTCTCCGACCGCCTCGACTTCGTGCCCGGCTCGGCGGGCCCGGACGCCCTCCGCAAGGCCGTCAAGACGAGCGAGGAGGAGCTGGCCGGCGACGAGCGACGCCGGCTCCACTACCTCTCGGTGCCACCGAAGGCCGCGCTCTCGGCGGTGCGGACGATCGCCGAGGCCGGGCTCGTCCCGAGCAGTCGGGTCGTCATGGAGAAGCCCTTCGGGGTCGACCTCGCCACCGCGGTGAAGCTCAACGCCCAGCTCCACGAGGTCTTCGACGAGGAGCAGATCTTCCGGATCGACCACTTCCTCGGCAAGGAGCCGGCCCAGAACATCCTCGCGTTCCGGTTCGCCAACGGTCTCTTCGAGCCGATCTGGCACCGCAACAACATCTCCCACGTCCAGATCGACGTCCCCGAGACGCTCGGGCTGACCCAGCGGGCCGACTTCTACGAGAGCACCGGCGCCTACCGCGACATGGTCGTCACCCACCTGTTCCAGATCCTCGCCTTCACGGCGATGGAGCCGCCGACGGCCCTCCAGCCCCGCGCGATCAGCCGGGAGAAGAACAAGGTCTTCCGGTCGATGCAGCCGATCCAGCCGTCGGACGTCGTCCGCGGCCAGTACACCGGCTATCTCGACGAGCCCGGCGTCGCGCCCGACTCCGAGACCGAGACGTTCGTCGCCCTCAAGTGCTACGTCGACAACTGGCGCTGGGCGGGCGTGCCGTTCTTCCTCCGCACCGGCAAGCGGATGGCGGAGGGCGCCCGGATCATCTCGATCGCCTTCCGCGAGCCGCCGCAGTCGATGTTCCCGCCCGGGTCGGGCGTCGGCGACCACGGACCCGACCACCTCACCTTCGACCTCGCCGACAAGTCGCGGATGTCCCTGTCCTTCTACGGCAAGCGCCCCGGGCCGGGCTTCAAGCTCGACAAGCTGTCCATGCAGTTCTCGATGCAGGAGACGCACTGGGCCGGCGCGGTGCTCGAGGCCTACGAGCGGCTCATCTACGACGCGGCTCGTGGTGACCGCACCCTCTTCACCTCGGCCGAGGGCATCGAGCGGCTGTGGGAGATCTCCCAGCCGCTGCTCGACAACCCACCGCTCGTCCGGCCCTACGCCCAGGGGACCTACGGCCCCAACCAGATCCACCAGCTCATCGCCCCGTACACCTGGCGGCTCCCCTTCGAGCGGGTGTGGCGCGAGAAGACGTACTGAGCCCATCGCGCCCCGGCACCCGGACGCCCCCTCACGCCCGGCACCCCGACGCCCCGACGCCCCGGCACCCCGGCGCCGCGGATCCCGCTGGTCCCAACTTTCCCGCCCGATGGCAGAAACACCATCCAGGCAAGAGAACATTTCCCTTGCCTGGATGGTGTGTCGTGTATCGGGCGGGAAAGTGGCGATGCGCCCGGTCGAGGTCAGGCGTCCGGGACGCGCGGCGGCACCATCGCCACGCGGACGATGAGCGCTCGGGGCTCGATGGTGAAGAGCACCCGGCGCGCCTCTCCCATGACGTCGCCGTCCATCTGCACCCGCTGCGGCTCCTCGACCGTGACGAGGGCCCGTCGGCAGCGGTAGCGCTCGACGCGGGCGTGGTCCTTCTTGCGCTGGGAGAGGACGTGCGCCGCGATGCCCGCCCAGCCGGCGACCCCCTTGGGGGTCAGTGCGACGACGTCGAGGATGCCGTCGTCGACGACGGCATCGGGCATGAGGATGATCCCCCCGGTGAGGATCCCGCAGTTGCCGACGACGACCGTCCGGGCGCGATGGGTGCTCTCCTCGCCGTCGTCGATGACGAGGCCGGTCTTGAAGCGGGCCTGGAGGAGGTTCTTCGCGCCGCCGGCGATGTATGCCGGCCAGCCCACCCTCGCCTTGAGCCCTTCGGACGTGCCCTCCATGATCGCCGCGTCGAAGCCGAGGCCGGCCATGACGAGGAAGGCGTGCCGGTTGTCGGTGCCGTTCTCGTCCAGTGGCGGTGGGGGTTCGGCCGGGGGCGGCGGCAGGGTTGGCTCCGGTGCGTGCGCGACGTCGTCGGTGGCCGCGGTGGCCGCGGTGGCGTCGGTCGCCGGGCGGTGGCGCGGCGGCGTCGGGCTCGCTCCGGCCGGCGTCGTCGCCCGGGGCGCCGACGGTGGCAGCGCCGTCGATCGGCTCGGGCCCCGTCGGCCTGGCGGCCGCCGGGGGCTCGACGGCCTCGGCCGGGGCCGAGGGGCCGGACGGTTCGTGGTGGCCGGTCACTCCCGTGTCCGTCGGCTCCGCCGTCGCGGCGAGCTGCTCCGGGCTCGGGTCGACGATCGCCCAGCCGATGTCGATGTGTCGGTTGAGTCCGGTGAGGGCGACCTCGAGGGCGTGGTCGAGCCGCTCGAGGGGGAGCTGGAGGTTGCGGGCGAGGAGGTTGCCGGTGCCGCTGGGGAGGAGCCCCATCGGGGTCGATGTCCCCGCGAGGGTCTGGGCGACCGCCCGCACCGTCCCGTCGCCCCCGAGGGCACAGACGAGGTCGACGCCCGCCTCGAGGGCGGCCCGGGTCTGCCCGTAGCCCGGGTCCGCGGCGGTCGTCTCGACGATCTCGGGTTCGGCCCAGCCCAGGTCCGTGACGACCCGGGTCGCCTCGGCGCGCAGGGCCGCCCCGTCGGCGACCTTCGTCGGGTTGAGGACGATCGTCACCCGCTTGCGCGGTGGTGGCGCGGAGTCCTGCCGGAACTGGTCGCGGTGCGGTCGGCGCGGTCCGACCCATCCAGAACGGGCCGAACGGTCCCGGACCAGCAGCACGCCGGCGGCGGCGGCGATGACGAGGAGACCCGACGGCGACGATCAGCCAGGTCTCCCACACGAGGGCGAAAATACCGCACGGCCGGCGCGCCTCGGCGAGCCCGCCACGGGCCGGCATCCGCGGCATACGCTGCGAGGATGAGCGAGAACGCGCCCGGGCCGATCGAGCCGGACACCAAGGACTGGACCTGGACCCTCGAGCGAGCCTGCCCCGAGTGTGGGATCGCAGCGGCGGAGATCGCCGCCGCGGACATCGCCGGGACGGTGACGGCGTACACGTCGCCGTGGGCGGAGGTGCTGCGCCGGGTCGACGTGGGGCGGCGGCCGGAGCCGTCGACGTGGTCACCCCTCGAGTACGCGTGTCACGTCCGCGATGTCTGCCGGCTCTTCGACGAGCGCCTGCGGCTCATGCTCGAGGAGGACGAGCCGACGTTCCCCAACTGGGACCAGGACGAGACGGCGGTGGCCGACCGCTACGCCGAGCAGGACCCGGCGGTCGTCGCGACCGAGCTCGCCGAGGCGGCGCAGCGGCTCGCCACGTCGTATGCCGCGGTCGCCGGCGGTCAGTGGGAGCGCACCGGGGTGCGGTCGAACGGCTCGCGCTTCACGGTGCGCACCCTCGGGCAGTACGGCCTGCACGACCTCGGCCACCACCTCGTCGACGTCGGCGTTCCCGTCCCCTGACACCCCGGACCCCGGACACCAGGAGACCCCGCCCCCGACCTCCCCGGCAGGAACTCACCCAATAGGGGAGTTTTCGACCTGCGCACGGGTGGGTGGGTCGCTGTGGTCGGGTCGGGAAGTCACCCAACAGGGGAGTTGTCGACCTCGGTTGGGTCGCCCGGTCCGCCGGCGGCGTCGCCCGGTGGACGAAAACCGCGGGTGGCGCACGGTTGCGGGAGCGGCACACTGTCCTCGTGCCGTCGGCCTCCACGCTCCTTGCCTTCGCTGGCGCCTCGATCGTCCTCGCCCTCATCCCCGGGCCGAGCCTGTTGTTCATGATCGGCCGCGCCATCTCGAGCGGCCGACGGGAGGCGCTGCTCACCGTCGTCGGGAACGGGTTCGGGCTGTTCACCCAGATGGTCGGCGTGGCCGCCGGCCTGGGACCGGTCGTCGCGGCCAGCGCCACGGCATACACCGTTCTCAAGGTGGCGGGCGCCGTCTACCTCGTCTGGCTCGGCATCGGCGCGATCCGGCACCGGCGCGCGCTCGCCGCCGAGCTCGACACGGAGCTGGCGGCGGCCGCGCGCACCCCGGCGATCCACGCGCTGCGCTCGGGCTACGTCGTCGGCGTGACGAACCCCAAGACGATCGTCTTCTTCGCCGCCCTCCTGCCGCAGTTCGTCGACCGGTCGGCCGGCCCGGCCTGGCTCCAGATCCTCGTCCTCGGCGCCGTCTTCACCGTCATCGCCATCTCGAGCGACTCGACCATCGCGCTCATCGCCGGCCGGGCGCGGGACTGGTTCGCCCGCAGCCCGAGGCGCATGGAGCGGGTCGGCGGGACCGGCGGTCTGATGATGGTGGGCCTGGGGATCGGCCTGCTCTTCACCGGCCGCCCCGACTGACAGGACGACGGAGGGGAAACACCCACCAGGCAAGGGAAAAGAAGTCTTGCCCGGTTGGCGTGGCGTGTATCGGGCGGGAAAGTGGGGACCGGGGGAAGGCGAATGCCGGGGGCTCACCCCGCCGATAGACTCAGCGGTCGTGATCGACATCCGGCTGCTCCGTGACAACCCCGACCTCGTGCGCGCCTCGCAGCGCGCCCGCGGCGACGACGCCTCGGTCGTCGACGCCGTGCTGGCCGCGGACGAGCGCCGCCGCAGCTCCCTCACCGCCTTCGAGACCCTCCGCGCCGAGCAGAAGTCGCTGGGCCGCGAGGTCGCCAAGGCCCAGGGCGAGGAGAAGCAGGCCCTTCTCGCCCGCACGAAGGAGCTCTCGGCCCAGGTCAAGGACAACGAGGCCACCGCGGCCGCCGCCCAGGCCGAGCTCGACGAGCTCCTCGCGGCGATCGGCAACGTCATCGTCGACGGCGTACCCGCCGGGGGCGAGGACGACTTCGTCCTGCGCGAGACCGTCGGGACACCGCGCGACTTCGCCGCCGAGGGCTTCGAGCCCCAGGACCACCTCGACCTCGCCGAGGGTCTGGCCGCCGTCGACATGGAGCGGGGGGCCAAGGTCGCCGGGTCGCGCTTCTACTTCCTCACCGGCGTCGGCGCCCGCCTCGAACACGCCCTGCTCACCCTCGGGCTCCAGCAGGCCGTCGCGGCGGGCTTCACGCCGATGATCACCCCGGCCCTCGTCCTGCCCGAGGTCATGCGCGGCGCCGGCTTCATCGACCGCCACGCCGAGGAGGTCTACCGCCTCGAGGCCGACGACCTCTACCTCACCGGCACCTCGGAGGTCGCCCTCGCCGGCTACCACGCCGACGAGATCATCGACCTCTCCGCCGGCCCGAAGCGGTATGCCGGGTGGTCCACCTGCTTCCGCCGCGAGGCCGGGTCCTACGGCAAGGACACCCGCGGGATCATCCGGGTCCACCAGTTCAACAAGCTCGAGATGTTCGTCTACTGCGACCCGGCCGACGCCGAGGCCGAGCACGGTCGGCTCCTGGAGTGGGAGAAGGAGATGCTCGCCAAGGTCGAGCTGCCCTACCGGGTCATCGACACCGCCGCGGGCGACCTCGGGCAGAGTGCGGCGCGCAAGTTCGACTGCGAGGCGTGGGTACCGAGCCAGGGGCGCTACCGCGAGCTGACCTCGACGTCGAACTGCACGACCTTCCAGGCCCGCCGGCTCGGGACCCGCTTCCGGCCGGGCGGCACCCAGGGGCCGACCGAGGTCGTCGCGACCCTCAACGGCACCCTGGCGACGACCCGCTGGATCGTCGCCATCCTCGAGAACCATCAGCAGCCGGACGGGTCGGTGGTCGTGCCGGAGGCGCTCCGCCCGCTCATCGGTCTCGACGTCCTCACCCCGGCTTCCTGAACCCACCGATCCCGAGGTCGAAAAGTCCCCTATTGGGTGGATTCCTGCCGCAGGGGGACGTCCGCCTGTGGGGGGAGGCGCGGGACGCCCTCCGCGTCCCTAGGCTGAGCCGTATGCCGTCCGTGCAGCCGAGCGCGTCCGGGCAGGTGCCCTCCGCCGAGCCGAGCGCGTCCGGGCAGGTGCCCTCCGCCGAGCCGAGCGCGTCCGGTGCGAGGCCGCCCGCCCGGCCGCCGAGCCTGCGCGCTCGGCTCGCGACCTTCTTCGGCGTCGACGACGACTGGGAGCGTCCCCGTCCCCCGCTCGGCCGGGCCGACGTCGCCCTCGCGCTCGGCGTCGCCGTCGTCTCGATCGCCCTCCTCGAGCTGAGCCGCGGCGTCGGTGCCCTCGAGCACACGACCGCCCCGCGCTGGCTCCAGTGGCTCGCGACCGCGTCGATCGCCGTGCCGCTCCTGCTTCGGCGCCGCTACCCGCTCAGCGTCGGCGTCGTCGCGGCACTCCACATGTTCGTCGTCGGCGTGACGATGCCGACGGTCATGGGCCTGCTCGCCCTCCAGATGTCCTACTTCGTCGCCTACTTCTCCGCCGCGGCCTGGGCCCGGGAGCGGCGGAGCATGCTCGTCGTCCTCGGCGCCATGGTCGCGCTGATGTTCGTCTGGGTCGCCTGGCAGCTCGCCCTCGGCAGCGGCATCGACCACATCGTCGCGGACACCCGGGGCGTCACCGACCAGGGGCCCCTCTCGCCCGTCGTCTCCGCGGTCGTCCTCACCGTCGTCGTCAACGTCCTCTACTTCGGCGGCGCCGTCCTCGGCGGCCAGGTCGCCTGGCGCGGCGCCCGCCAGCGGGCGCGGCTCGCCGAGCAGGCGAGCATGATCGAGACCCAGGCCGACGACCTGCGACGTCGAGCCGTCCTCGACGAACGGCTGCGGATCGCCCGCGAGCTGCACGACGTCGTCGGCCATCACGTCTCGGTCATCGGCATCCAGGCGGGCGCGGCCCGCCGGGTCCTCGCCAGCGACCCGGATGCCGCCAGCCGAGCCCTGTCGACCATCGAGAGCTCCTCCCGCGAGGGAGTGGCCCAGATGCGCCAGCTCCTCGGGACCCTCCGCGAGATGGAGGAGGACCCGCCCGCCGGGGCACCGGGTCGCGACGGTCGCGCCCCCGAGCCCGGGCTGGCCGACCTGCCCGAGCTGGCGGCCGAGCGGACCCGCTCGGGCCTCGCCACGGCATTCGAGCTCGTCGAGACGCGGCCGGGCGCGGCGGCGCGGGTCGCCGCACCGCTCGGGCTGTCGCTGTACCGCATCGCCCAGGAGGCCCTGGCCAACACCGTGCGGCATTCGACGGCCACGTCGGCGAGCGTCGTCGTCCGGGTCGACGACGGACCCCGACCGTTCGCCGAGGTGGAGGTGGTCGACAACGGTCGCCCCCGGCACGGGACGTCGGGGACCGGGCTCGGCCAGCTGGGCATCCGCGAGCGCGCGGCCTCGCACCGTGGCCAGGCCGAGATCGGGCCGCGGGCCTCCGGCGGCTACCGTGTGAGAGTGCGTATGCCGTTGGGAGACACCGATGTCCGGCTCTGACCCGCTCAAGGTCCTCATCGTCGACGACCAGCATCTCGTCCGGTCGGGCTTCACGATGATGCTGTCCGTCGAGCCGGGCCTCGAGGTCGTCGGCGAGGCGGCCGACGGCGCGGCGGCACTCGAGGTGGCCCGCGAGGTCGCGCCGGATGTCGTTCTCATGGACGTCCAGATGCCCGTCATGGACGGGATCGAGGCGACCCGGCGGCTCGTCGCCGAGGACCTCGGCCGGGTCGTCATCCTCACGACCTTCGACCGCGACGACTACCTCTTCGACGCCCTCTCGGCGGGGGCGAGCGGTTTCCTCCTCAAGAACGCCGACCCCGAGCAGCTCGTCGAGGCAGTGCGAGCCGTCGGCGAGGGACATGCCCTCCTCGCCCCCGAGGTGACCCGCCGGGTCATCGAGCAGATGACGCGCGAGCGCCGCCCCGGACCGACACCGGCCCACCCGCCGTCCGGGGGGTCGCGGCATCCGGCGGACCTCGCCCGGCTCACCGAGCGGGAGCGCGAGGTCCTCGTCCTCATGGGCCGGGGGCTGTCGAACGCCGAGATCGCCGCCGAGCTCTTCCTCGGCGAGGCGACGGTCAAGACGCACGTCTCGAACTGCCTCGCCAAGCTCCATCTGCGGGACCGGGTCCAGGCGGTCGTCCTCGCCTACGAGGCCGGGCTCATCCTCCCGTCGGAGAGCTGAGGCTCCCCCTCGCGGCTGATCCGTCGGCGTGGCATCCGGCCTAGCGTCGAGGACATGAGCACCTCCGCCATCGCCACCCCGTCGACCCGCACGAGCCGGGGCGACCTCCGGGTCAGCGGGCTGACCCGGCACTTCGGCGACATCCTCGCGGTCGATCGGGTGTCGTTCACCGTCCCACAGGGCCGGATGACCGGCTTCGTCGGCGGCAACGGCGCCGGCAAGACGACGACGATGCGGATGATCATGGGGCTGCTCGGCATCGACGAGGGCACGGTCGACTGGCGCGGCCGGCCGATCACCGACGAGGACCGCCGCGGCTTCGGCTACATGCCCGAGGAGCGGGGTCTGTACCCCAAGCAGCGCGTCGTCGACCAGCTCGTCTACCTCGGCCAGCTGTCCGGCCTGTCCGCGGCGACCGCGCGGAGCGCCGTCCTCGACCACCTCGAGCGCTTCGACCTCGCGGACCGGGCCCAGGACCGGGTCGAGAAGCTGAGCCTCGGGAACCAGCAGCGGGTACAGATCATCGCCGCGCTGATGGCCGACCCCGAGGCGCTCATCCTCGACGAACCCTTCTCCGGCCTCGACCCGACCGCCGTCGACTCGATGGCCGACCTGCTCCGCGAGCACACCGTCCGCGGCGTACCGGTCCTCTTCTCCAGCCATCAGCTCGACCTCGTCGAGCGGTTGTGCGACCGGCTCGTCATCCTCGCCCGCGGCACGGTCGTCGCCGAGGGGTCGGTCACCGAGCTGCGCGGCCGCGGGCCGACGCGTTACCGACTCACCCTCGACGGCGACGCGGGCTGGGTGCGCGACGTCCGAGGCGTCACCGCCATCGACGTCGACGGCCCGAGCGCCGTCGTCGAGCTCGACGGCGAGAGCGTCGCGCAGCCGCTGCTCACCGAGGCGATGCGTCGGGGCGCCGTTCGGGAGTTCGCCCGCCTCGTCCCCGCCCTGTCCGAGATCTACCGCGAGGTGACGGCATGACCGCCCCGACCCAGCCCGCCGTCCCCACGCCGCGCCGCCGCGCCTGGCCGCTCGTCGCCCGGCGCGAGGTGCTCGTCAAGGTGACCGACCGGGCCTTCCTCATCGGCACCGTCCTCACCCTCGCCATCATCAGCGCCTTCATGGTCGTCCAGACCGTCCTCGAGGCCCGGACCCAGACGTATGCCGTCGCCGCCACCGGCGACGCGACGGCCATGGCACAGACCCTGGCGCAGCGGGTGACGGCCGTCGACGACAAGGTCCAGGTGAGCGTCGACGAGGTCGCCGACCCCGCGGCCGCCCGGTCCGCCGTGCGCAGCGGGAACGCCGACGTCTGGCTGCATCGGGACGGCGACGGCTGGGTCCTCACCGCCAAGGACTCGGTCCCGGGGGGGCTGGAGAGGGCAGCGGCGTCGGTCATCCGGGACCAGGCGCTGCAGGCCAACGCCGGGGCCGCGGGGGTGAGCGTCGACGAGCTGACCGCCGGGTCGACCCTGACGACCGGCGTCCTCGACGGCGACGCCGAGCAGAAGGGGTTCGCCTCCGGGATGGGCTTCGCCCTCGCCTTCCTCTTCTACATCTCCTCCATCGGCTTCGGCGTCACCCTGGCCCAGAGCGTCCTCGAGGAGAAGTCCTCGCGGATCGTCGAGATCATCGCGACGAAGATCCCCGTCCGTCAGCTGCTCGCCGGCAAGGTCCTCGGCAACACGGTCCTCGCCCTGAGCCAGATGGCCCTCTATGTCGGGATCGGTCTCGTCGGGCTGAGCTTCACGAAGTACTCGGCCTACCTCCCGAGCGTCTCCGGCGCGCTCGGCTGGTTCCTCGCCTTCTTCGTCGTCGGCTTCCTCCTCATCGCCTGCGCGTGGGCGGTGGCCGGCGCCCTCGCCAGCCGGGCCGAGGACCTCCAGCAGACCTCGACGCCGCTCACCCTCCTCAT
Source organism: uncultured Actinomycetota bacterium (assembly GCA_963745335.1). Taxonomy (GTDB): domain Bacteria; phylum Actinomycetota; class Actinomycetes; order Actinomycetales; family Dermatophilaceae; genus CAVSJJ01. The sequence continues at coordinate 441,517 of CAVUXP010000004.1, read as the reverse complement.
GGTCGCGATCTTCTTCGGCGCCCTCTTCCTCAAGGGGACGGCCCTGACGATCCTCTCCTTCGTGCCGCCCTTCTCGGCGGTCCTCATGCCGATCCGCGTCCTCGGCGGTGACGCCGCGTGGTGGGAGCCGCTCATCTCCCTCGGCCTGCTCCTGGGCGCTGCCGGGCTCGTCGTCCTCGGCGCCGAGCGGCTCTACCGGCGCTCGCTCCTGCAGACCCAGGGGCGGCTGAGCCTCAGGCAGGCGTGGCGGGCGCCGGACCTGGCCGACAGCGTCGCTTCCTGAGGTGCGCTCCGACGTTCACCGATGGTTCGACCTGTCCGGGTAGCGTCGGGCCCATGTCCCCTCACCTCGTCGCCCTCGACGTCGACGGCACGACGATGAACCACGCGGGGGTCCTCTCGCCCGCCGTCCACGACGCGATCCGTGACGTCGCCGACGCGGGCCATCACGTCGTCATCGCGACCGGCCGCTCGGTCATCGCGACGACGCCGGTCATCGCCAAGCTCGGCCTGACGAGCGGGTATGCCGTGTGCTCCAACGGCGCCGTCACCCTCCGGATCGCGCCGGACCGTCCCGACGGCTACGAGCTCCTCGAGGTCGTGACCTTCGACCCGGCGCCGGTCCTCACCCTGCTGCGGGACGAGTGGCCGGACGCCGTCGTCGCCGTCGAGGAGCTCGGCGTCGGCTTCAAGCTGAGCGCTCCCTTCCCGGAGGGCGAGCTGCAGGGACGGCTGCGCGTCGTCCCGTGGGAGGAGCTCATCGCCGAGCCGGTCACCCGGGTGACCTTCCGGAGCGCGAACCACACGAGCGAGGACTTCGTGCGGCTCACCGAGCGGATCGGGATGCACGGCGTCAGCTACGCCGTCGGGTTCACCGCCTGGCTCGACATCAACCCCGAGGGCGTCTCCAAGGGCTCGGCGCTCGAGCTGGTCCGCCGCCGGCTCGGCGTCGAGCCGGCCGACACGGTGGCCGTCGGTGACCAGCGCAACGACCTCGAGATGCTGCACTGGGCCGCGCGGGGCGTCGCGATGGGCAATGCCCCCGACGCGGTCAGGGCGGTCGCCGACGAGGTGACCGACTCGGTCGACGACGACGGGCTCGTCCCCGTCCTGCGCTCCCTGCTCTGATCCGGGGCTGCCCGATGGGATGCTGGGCGGGTCATGTCCGAGCTCTTCATCACCTCCCCGACGAACCCCCGCCTCAAGGCGCTGACCGCCCTGCGCCGCCGCCGCGTCCGCGAGAGCGAGGGTGTCACCGTCGTCGACGGCTACGAGGAGCTCGCCCTCGCCGTCGAGGCGGGGGTCCGGCCACGGACCGTCTTCCACTGCCCCGAGCTCATGCTCGACGCGGCCGGGCGCTCCCGCCTCCTCGACCGGCTCCGCGACGCCGGCGTCGAGACGGTCCGCGTCGGCCGGGCCGCCTTCGAGAAGGTCGCCTACCGCGAGGGACCGGACGGGTTCCTCGCCGTCGTCCCCGCCGCGGGGTGCGCGCTCGCCGATCTCGAGCTCCCGGAGGGCCCGCTCGTCCTCGTCTGCGAGGGCATCGAGAAGCCCGGCAACCTCGGCGCGATGCTCCGCACGGCCGACGCCGCGGGGGTCGCCGCCGTCGTCGCCGCCGACCCCGTCACCGACTGGGGCAACCCCAACGTCGTGCGTGCCAGCAAGGGGACCGTCTTCGCCGTCCCGGTGGCGAGCGCCTCGAGCGAGGAGGTGCGCGACTGGCTGGCGGCCCGCGGCATACGCCTCGTCGCGACGACGCCGGACACGGACACCCTCCACACCGACGCCGACTACCGCGGGGCCGTCGCCGTCGCCGTCGGGACGGAGAAGCACGGCCTCGCCGACCCGATGCTCTCCGCGGCCGACGTCCGGGTCCGGATCCCGATGTCGGGGCGTGCCGACTCCCTCAACGTCGCGACGTCGGCGGCGGTCGTGCTCTACGAGGCGGTGCGGCAGCGGGGCGGCTGACCCGCCGCCGACCCGTCCCGCGAGGAGAGGTTCGCCTCGCGGTCGGCCCGGCGTGGTTCTTCTCACCCTCGGGCCCCCGGTCCCTGCTCGGGTCAGGCAGACCTGTGTCAGAAGCACCGTCCGCGGTGTGTCACGATGGACCGCATGCGAGTTGACCATGTGGTGTATGCCGCCGAGCACGACGGGCTCCAGGCCACGGCCGAGCGCATCGCCAAGCTCATCGGCGTCCGTCCGGTCGACGGGGGGGTCCACCCGAGGTTCGGGACGCGCAACGTCATCCTTCCGCTGGCCCATGAGCGCTATGTCGAGGTCGTCGAGGTGCTCGAGCACCCGGCCGCCGACAAGGCCCCGTTCGGGCAGGTCGTCCGGGCCCGCTCCGAGTCCGGTGGCGGCTGGCTCGGCTGGGTCATCCGGGTCGACGACATCCGCAAGCAGGAGGTCCGCGTCGGCCGCGACTCCGTCGAGGGCAACCGGCACCGCCCGGACGGCGTCGAGCTCCGCTGGCGCCAGCTGGGCGTCCGCGGCCTCATGGCCGACCCGCAGCTGCCGTTCTTCGTCCAGTGGGAGGAGGGCGTGCCGCACCCCTCCGAGGACGCCGACACCGAGGTGACGATCGACTCGCTGACGATCGCCGGCGACCCCGACCGGGTCTGCGAGTGGCTCGGGCTGCCGGCCGACAGGACCTCGACCGTCATCGACTTCACCTGGGTCGCGCCCCACGGCACCCCGGGCCTGATGTCGGTCACCTTCGACACCCCCGAGGGCAAGGTCACGATCTAGCCCCCTCGCCGGCACCCGCCGAGCGCCGCCCGTCTCCACGGGCGGCGCTCGGCGCGTCGGCGGTCGCTGCGCCGAGTCGGCCTCAGCGGCCGTAGCGTCGCAGCCGGAGGCTGTTCGTCACGACGAGGACGCTCGACATCGCCATCGCGGCGCCGGCGATCATCGGGTTGAGCAGCCCGGCCATCGCGAGCGGGATCGCGGCGCTGTTGTAGCCGAAGGCCCAGGCGAGGTTCTGCTTGACGATCTCGAGGGTGCGCCGGGACAGGCCGATCGCGTCGGTCGACGGCGGCGAGGTCGTTGCGCATGAGGACGATGTCGGCCGACTCGGCGGCCACGTCCGTCCCGGACCCCATCGCGAGCCCGAGGTCGGCCTGGGCCAGGGCGGCCGCGTCGTTGACGCCGTCGCCGACCATGGCGACGACCCGGCCCTCGCGCTGGAGCCGCTCGATCATCGCGTGCTTGTCCTCGGGACGGACGTCGGCGAGGACGTGGCCGGGGCCGATCCCGACCTCCTCGGCGACCGCACGCGCGGCCCGCTCGTGGTCGCCGGTCAGCAGGTATGCCGTCAGCCCGGCGCGGCTCAGCGCGCGGACCGCCTCGGCGGAGGTGGGGCGGACCTCGTCGGCGACGGTGAGCCGGGCCCGCGCCACGCCCTCCCAGCCGAGCCACACCGTCGTGCCGCTCGGCGCGCGGCGTCGCGATCTCGGCGGGCACGACGGGGAAGAGGTCCGAGCGGCCGACCGTGACGATCGTGTCCTTGATCCGGGCGGAGGCGCCCGAGCCGGGCTGGTTCTCGAAGTCGGCGATGGCCGGGATGTCCAGCCCCCGGGCGGTCGCGGCCGCGACGACGGCGCGGGCGATCGGGTGCTCGCTGCCGGACTCGACGGCCGCCGCCGCCCGGAGAGCGGCGTCCTTGGGGAGGCTGCCCGCCGCGACGATCTCGGTGAGCGTCGCGACGCCGGTCGTCACCGTCCCGGTCTTGTCGAGGACGATCGTGTCGACCCGGCGGGTGTCCTCGAGGACCTGTGCCCCCTTGATGAGGACGCCGAGCTGGGCCCCGCGGCCGGTTCCGACGAGCAGGGCGGTCGGCGTCGCGAGCCCGAGGGAGCAGGGGCAGGCGATGATGAGGACGGCGATGGCGACCCCGAGCGCCCGGGCGCCGTCGCCGGTGGCGACCCACCAGCCCACGAGGGTCGCGGCGGCGAGCGCGAGGACGACGGGGACGAAGACCGCGGAGATCCGGTCGGCGAGGCGCTGGACGTCGGCCTTGCCGGTCTGGGCCTTCTCGACGAGCCGGGCGATGCCGGCGAGGGTCGTGTCCTTGCCGACCCGGGTCGCCCGGACGATGAGCCGGCCGCTCGTGTTGATCGTGCCGCCGGTGACCTCGTCACCGGGTCCCGCGTCGACGGGGACCGACTCGCCGGTGAGCAGCGAGGTGTCGAGGGCGCTCGTCCCCTCGAGGACGATGCCGTCGGCGGCGACCTTCTCGCCGGGCCGGACGACGAAGCGGTTGCCGACGGCGAGCGCGGCGATGCCGGTGCGCTCCTCGGTCGTCCCGCCGTCGCTCGTCGGGCGGAGGAGCGAGACCTCCTTCGCCCCGAGGTGCATGAGGGTCTCCATCGCCTCCTTGCCGCTGCGCTTGGCCCGGGCCTCGAGCCACCGGCCGATGAGGAGGAAGGTCGTGACGACGGCAGCGGTCTCGAAGTAGAGGTGGCGCGTTCCGGCCTCCTGGCCGGTCATCGCCATGCCCTCGGTCGCGGTGCCGGTGAGCACGGCGACGGTGGACCAGCCGTAGGCGGCGAGGACGCCGAGCGAGACGAGGGTGTCCATCGTCGAGGAGAGGTGCCGGGCGTTGATCGCCGCCGCCCGGTGGAACGGCCACGCCGCCCACGCGACGATCGGGGTCGTGAGGACGAGCTGGACCCAGGGGCCGCCGGTGATGTGGATGCCCGGGACCATCGCGAGGACGACGACGGGCAGCGCGAGGGCGGCCGAGACGATGGCCCGCGTCTTGAGGACATCGGCGGGGGCGACGTCGTCGGTCATCGGGTCGCCGGCGTCGTCGACGTCGTCCTCGTCGATGACGGTGGCGCCGTAGCCGGTGTTGCGGACGGTCTCGAGGATCTTCTCCAGCGACATGTCGCCGGTGAAGCGGACCGTCGCCTTCTCGGTCGCGAGGTTGACGACCGCCTCGACCCCGTCGAGCTTGTCGAGCTTGCGCTCGATCCGGGCCGAGCACGACGCGCACGTCATGCCGGTGATGGCGAGGTCGACCTCCTGGTCGGCCGGCGGCATACCCGCAGCGAGGGGCGGTGGTCGTCTCGTCGTTCGTCGTCGTCATGGTCGTCCTTCGCGTCCCGTCGGTGTGCTCAGCTGCGGACCAGCCGGGCGATGGCCCGGGCGGCCTCGGCGACCTTCTCGTCCCCCGCCTCCTGGGACTCGCGGGCCGCGTCGACGACACAGTGGCCGATGTGGTCCTCGAGCAGCCCGAGGCTGACCGCCTGGAGCGCGCTCGTCACGGCGCTGACCTGGGTGAGGACGTCGATGCAGTACGTGTCGTCCTCGACCATGCGGGAGATCCCCCGCACCTGGCCCTCGATGCGACGCAGCCGCTTGAGGTAGTCCTCCTTGCTGCCGGTGTAGCCGGGCATCGGCACTCCTTCCTCGCGATGCGCCCACTATACCCCCATGGGGTATGCCGCGGACAGCCGGGGCCGGTCGGCGACCTCCTCGCGGAGCTCAGTCCAGGTGGTCGACGAGCCGTGGGGCGAGCCCGACGTATGCCGCGGGCGTGAGCGCGGCGAGCCGGGCCTCCTCGTCGCCGGGGAGGCCGAGACCCGTGACGAAGGCGACGAGCTCGGCCTGCCCGATCCGTCGGCCACGGGTCAGCTCCTTGAGCCGTTCGTAGGGCTCCTCCATGCCGGGGACGCCCCGGGCACCGAGGGCGCGCATCGTCGACTGGATCGGTTCGCCGAGGACCTCCCAGTTCTCGTCGAGGTCGGCCGCCATCGCCTCGGGCATGGCGTCGAGCCCGTCGAGGCCCCGACGGACGTTGTCGATGGCGAGCAGCCCGTGCCCGAAGGCGACCCCGATGTTCCGCTGCATCGAGGAGTCGGTGAGGTCGCGCTGGAGCCGGGAGTTGACGAGGGTCGCGGCGAGCACGTCGAGGAGGGCGTTGCTCACCTCGAGGTTGGCCTCGGCGTTCTCGAACCGGATCGGGTTGACCTTGTGCGGCATCGTGCTCGACCCGACGGTCCCCTGCCCGCGGACCTGGGCGAAGTAGCCGAGGGAGATGTAGCTCCACACGTCGGTGCAGAGGTTGTGGAGCACCCGGTTGAACCGGGCCAGGTCGGCATACAGCTCGGCCTGCCAGTCGTGGCTCTCGATCTGGGTCGTCAGCGGGTTCCAGGTCAGGCCGAGGCCCTCGACGAAGGACTCGCTCACCGCCTCCCAGTCCGCCTCGGGGACGGCGACGCTGTGCGCGCCGTAGGTGCCGGTCGCGCCGTTGAGCTTGCCGAGGAACTCGGCCCGGCCGACCCGGCGACAGCTGGCGCTGGAGCCGGTGGGCCAGGACGGCCAGCTCCTTGCCGAGCGTCGTCGGCGTCGCCGGCTGGCCATGGGTGCGGGCGAGCATGGGGATCTCGCGCAGGTCCGAGGCCATCGTCGCGACCTTCTCGACGAGCTCGGTGGCCCGCGGCATCCACACGTCCTCGACGGCGCCGCGGACCATGAGCGCGTACGAGAGGTTGTTGACGTCCTCGCTCGTGCAGGCGAAGTGGACGAGCTCGGCGAGCCCGGCGTCCTCGGGGGCCGGGGCGATGGCCGCCAGCCGCTTCTTGACGAAGTACTCGACCGCCTTGACGTCGTGCTGGGTGACCTTCTCGGTCTCGGCCATCTCGGCGATCTCGGCGGGCCCGAACTCCTCGACGACGGCGCGCAGGGCGTCCGTCTCGTCGGCGGTGAGGGGCCGCACGCCGGGGATCGTTCCCGTCTCGCTGAGGTGGATGAGCCACTCGACCTCGACGTGGACCCGCATCCGGTTCAGCGCCGGCTCGGAGAGGTGGTCGACGAGGGCGGCGACGGCGGGACGGTAGCGCCCGTCGAGGGCGCCGAGCGCGATGGGCGGGGTCACGTCGGCAAGGCTCTGCATGGCCTCATCCTCCCAGAGCGGGTGGGCGCGGGCGGAGGGGTCCATGGCGCGGAGACGCGCCGGCGCGGACCACGCCGGCATGCCGCGGCATACCCGCGAGGTGGGCCCGTCCCGACGCGGCTCAGCCCTCGCTCGTCGTCGGGTCGATGAGCCCGAAGACCTCGCCCTGGGGCCCGACGACGAGGCTCGACCGTCCGAACGGGGTCGTCGTCGGCTCGCGGCGGACCGTCCCACCGAGGTCGGCGGCGGCGGAGGCCACGGCGTCGGCGTCGTCGACCTGGAACCAGGTGAGCCAGTGGGCATCGGTGCTTCCCCCGCCGAGGGTCGCGTCGTTGACCCCGCCGACCGGACCCGGCGCGCCGGGGGCCGCGAACGTCGCGTAGCGCATCGTCACGCCGTCGCCGAGGTCCTCGTAGGTGTAGCCGAAGACGGCGGCGTAGAAGGCGCGGGCCCCCTCGTAGTCGGGGGTGTTGAGCTCGTTCCAGCAGTAGGCGCCGTGCTCGTTGTAGACCGCGGAACCGGTGTGGGTCCCGGCCTGCCAGGCGCCGAAGGCCGCACCCGTCGGGTCGGTCGCGACGAGCATCCGGCCGGCGTCGAGGACATCGGTGGGCGGCATGCGCAGGGCGCCGCCCGCACCGGTGATCCGCGCGGCGAGGGCGTCGACGTCGTCGGCGGCGAGGTAGGTCGTCCACGCCGGACTCGCTCAGGTCCGCCGGCCGAGGACCGATGCCGGCCACGACCTTGTCGTTCTTGTACGCCATGAGGTAGCCGCCGGAGCCCTCCGGGGCGTCGTAGATCTCCCAGCCGAACAGCCGGGCGTAGAAGTCGCGCGCGGCGGCGGGATCGGGGACCTGGCCGTCGACCCAGCAGGGCGTCCCGGGCGGCCAGGCCTCGTCGCGAACGGGCATGGTGCCTCCTCCTTCGTGGCGTCGGCGTCTCAGGCGTCGCGGCGCTCGGTGACGGCCAGGGCCGCCCGCACGTGGTCGACGATGCCCGGAACGGCACCGGTGATCTCGTCGTGGGTCCGGTCGAACCCGGCCCGGCCGCCGTACCAGGGGTCGTCCATCCCGAGGTCGTCGCGCGTCCGCGTCGAAGGAGCGGAGCATCGCGACCTTGTCGCGGTCGGCGTCGGTCGGGGCGAGCCGGTGCAGGGTCCGCTCGTGCCAGGCGTCGGCCGCGAGGACGAGGTCGAGGTCGGCGAACCAGGAGCCGTCGAAGCGCCGGGCGCGGTGCTCCTCCCAGCCGAGGTCCGGGTGCCCGTGCCGCTCGAGGGCGTCGGCGGTGCGCGGGTCGATGGGGTTGCCGAGCTCCTCCGCGGACGTCCCGGCCGAGGAGACCTCGACCGCGTCGCCGAGCCCGGCGTCGTCGAACGCCTCGCGCAGGAGGTACTCCGCCATGGGGGAGCGGCAGATGTTGCCCGTGCAGACGACACAGATGCGGTAGGGACGGCGTGCGGGGCCGCTCGGCGATCGGCTCATGTCCTCGATCCTGTCAGACCCCCACCCGACACCCCCGCTCCAGCGTCCGCGAAAGTGGTCGTCCCAGCGGCCGTTTCCCCGGACCAACGGGGGCGCGCGGGGCGGCTCGCCGTGCTCGTGAGCCCCGTTCCGTGTGACGGAACTCAAGTTAGGCTTCCCTCACCCCGCCGGTATGCTGGTCGTCGTGTCCATGAGCCTCGACAAGAGCCCCCTCGGGGCGACGATGACCTTCGTCGCCACCGGGGCCTCCGAGGACGTGGCACGCCGCCTCGCCGAGCTGGGCCTGCGCGTCGGGCGCGGTGCTCAGCTGCACGCAGCGGACGGCCGGGGGCGGCCGGATCGTCGCGGTCGACGGCTCGCGCATCGCCCTGGGCCGCGACCTCCTGCGCGCCATCGACGTGGAGCCGGCCGCCTCGTGAGCGAAGCCACCCGCGAGCGGCGAACCGCGCCCGCCACCGGCGCTCCGTCCTGCCACGAGGGTGGCAGCACCCCGGCGCCCGCGGGTGCCCGGGCCGTCGCCCTCGCGGGCGCGCCCAACGTCGGCAAGTCGACCCTGTTCAACACCCTGACCGGGGCCCGGCGCACCGTCGGCAACTGGCCCGGCACGACGGTCGAGGTCGGCAACGGGGCGTGCACGATCGAGAGCGCGCACGGCACGGAGACGGTCGCGCTCATCGACCTCCCGGGCGCCTACTCGCTCGACCCGATGAGCCCGGACGAGCAGCTGACCCGCGACGTCGTCCTCGGCGACCACGACACCGACCGCCCCGACGCGGTCGTCGTCGTCGCCAGCGCGGTGCATCTCGCCCGCAGCCTCTACCTCGTCGCGCAGATCCGCGAGACCGACCTGCCCGTCGTCGTCGCCCTGACGATGACCGACGTCGCCGCCCGCCGCGGCATCCACGTCGACACGGTCACCCTCGGCGACTCGCTCGGCTGCCCGGTCATCGCCCTCGACCCCCGTCGCCGCCGGGGCCACGACGAGCTCCCCGACCTCGTCGCCCAGGCGATGCACGGTGGGCCGGTCGCGCCGCGCACCGTCGATCTCACGGCATACGACATCGTGGGGGCGGCCGACGAGGAGCTGGCCCGCGGCAACGAGCGGTTCGGCTTCATCGAGGACGCCGTCGAGGCCGCGCTCCACCACAGCGGCGAGCAGCGCCGCACCTGGTCGGACCGGATCGACGCCTGGGTCACCGCGCCCGTCGCCGGTCCGCTCATCTTCCTCGCCGTCATGTGGACGGTCTTCCAGATCACGACCCGCGTCGCGGCCCCGCTCCAGGACGCGCTCGACGCGCTCGTCAGCGGGCCCATCTCCTCGGGCGCGACCGCCCTCGTCGAGGCGGTCGGCCTCGGCGGGACGTGGGTCCAGGGCCTCCTCGTCGACGGTCTCATCGCCGGCGTCGGGATGCTCCTGACCTTCGTGCCGCTCATGGCGCTGATGTTCCTGCTCCTCGCCCTGCTCGAGGACTCGGGCTACCTCGCCCGCGCCGCCGTCGTCACCGACCGGCTCATGTCGCGGCTCGGGCTGCCCGGCCGGGCGTTCCTGCCCCTCGTCGTCGGCTTCGGATGCAACGTGCCGGCCATCGCCGCGACCCGGATCCTGCCGCAGGCCCGGCACCGGATCCTCACCGCGCTCCTCGTGCCCTTCACGTCGTGCTCGGCGCGGCTGACCGTCTATGTCCTCCTCGCGTCGACCTTCTTCCCCCAGAGCGCCGGCACCGTCGTCTTCGCGATGTACCTCGTCTCGATCCTCCTCGTCATCGTCGTCGGGCTCCTGCTCCGCAACACGCTGTGGCGGATGATGGGCGCCGAGCCCCTCGTCATCGACCTGCCGCCCTACCAGCGGCCGACCGTCCGACTGACGACCGCGGTGATGTGGCTGCGGCTCAAGGCGTTCCTTCGCACCGCATCCGGGATCATCGTCGCCACCGTCGTCGTCGTGTGGCTGCTCCAGTCGATCCCGATGGCCGGCGCCGGGACGTTCGGTCACGTCCCCGTCGAGAACAGCCTGTATGCCGCGCTGTCCCGTGCCGTCGCGCCGCTGCTCTCGCCGGCCGGCTTCGGTCAGTGGGAGGCGGTCTCGGCGCTCGTCGTCGGGTTCGTCGCCAAGGAGGCGGTCATCTCGTCGTGGGCGCAGACCTACGCCCTGGCGGAGCCGGCCACGAGCCGTTCCCCCGGTGCGCTGGGGGACCACCTCCAGACGACGTTCGCCGCCTCGTCGGGCGGGCACCCGGGTGTCGCCGCGCTCGCCTTCATGGTGTTCCTCCTCGCCTACACCCCGTGCGTCGCCACGCTCGCCGCCCAGCGGCGCGAGCTCGGCAACCGGTGGACGGCGTTCGGTGTCGGCCTGCAGCTCGTCGTCGCGTGGAGCCTCGCCGTGGTCGTCTTCCAGGTCGGAAGCCTGCTGTGGTGACCGGGGCGATGGGCCGGGCCTCGACCGGCGACACCGGTGGAGGCGCCCCGGCGTCGCCGGGCGCCGCTGACCGACGTGCTCGACGCGTTCCGGGACGGCGCCCACTCGCTCGACGACATCTCCCGCCGCACCGGTCTCAGCCGGGACACCGTCGACGGGGTCGTCGACCAGCTCGTCCGCATGGGCCGCCTCGAGGCCAAGGAGCTCGCGATGGGCTGCCCCTCCGGCGGCTGTGGGAGCTGCGCCTCCGGGCACGACGACGGCAGCGCGGGCTGCGGGTCCGCCGGACCGAGCTCGGGGCGCACGGGTCCGGTGCTCGTCACCCTCCGGCTGCGCGGCCCCGACTGATCGCTCGGCGGCCTGCTCGGTCGGTCCGTCCGCCCGGATCGGTCAGGGGGTCACGGCGTCGAGGAGATCCTGCGCGCTCCAGGCCGTCGGGTCCTCCGGGCCGTCCGCCTCGGCGGCGCGGATGAGCGCGACGATGCGGTAGCTGACCGGCGTCGGCACCCCGAGCCGGTCGCCGAGGTCGACGACGGCCCCCTGGAACTCCCCGATCTCGGTCGCCCGCCCGGCGGCGAGGTCGTCCGCCATCGACGAGCGGGCCTCGGGCTGGACCTTGAGGGCGGTCCGGGCGACGGTCGAGAAGATCGAGTCCGACGCCCGGAGGACCTTGACCATGGCCGAGGGCGGCAGCGGGGAGAGGCGGGCCGGGGCGACGCCCGCGGCCGCGAAGACCGACAGGGCCTCCTCCTGGCACAGGGCGAGGACGCGGCGGTAGTCGCGGTCGGAGAGCTGCTCCTTGAGCGGCCGGCCGGACAGCGCGTTGACCGCGTTGTTGAGGTTCATCAGCAGCTTGGCGTGCTGCACCGCGACGATGTCCTGGCGCTGCTCGACGCCGAGGCCGGCGGCTCCGGCGGCGCGGGCGAACGGCATACCGGCCTGGCTGGCCTCGATGAGGATCTCGCCGGACGTCGCCTGCAGGTAGGTCGCGGGGGCGGTGCGGGCGACGTTGTAGGTCACGACGCCGGCCAGGACCGGCCCGGGCAGGATGTCGCGCAGCCGCCGCGCGTTGTGGAGGCCGTTCTGGAGGCTGATCGTCACGGTCTCGGTGCCGAGGTACGGCTCGGCCGCAGCGGCGATCGCCTCGGTGTCGTGGGACTTCGTCGTCACGAGGACGACGTCGGAGTCGGCGACCCACGCGGGGTCGGACGTGAGGGTGAGGCGGTCGGGCGACAGGGTGATGGTCGGCTTGCCGCTGCGACCGAGGGTGAGGCCGTCGGCGGCGATGGGGTCGAGCACGGAGGGGCGGCCGACGAGGGTGACGTCGCAGCTCTCCGTGAGACGACCACCGACATAGCACCCGATCGCGCCGGCGCCGAGGACGGCGACGCGCAGTCGGGTTTCGGTGGTGGGGGTCACCCGGTGATCGTCTCACCGGTTCCCGGGTGCTCCCGGCCTGGGAGGCCGTACCCTCGGCCATGTGCAGGAAGGCGAGTCCGGAGGGACGAGCGCGCCCCCGCCACCTTGGTGGGCGTCACCTCAACCGATCGGCTGGGACCCGTGGGCCACACCGGCCACATCGGCCCCGCCGCCCGTCGCCGTCGTCGGCGTGCCACCCCTGGCTCCCGCTCGCCCGACGGCCGGTGCGGGTATGCCGCCTCCCCCCGGGCCGGGTATGGGGGAAGACCCGGCTCGCCGACCTCCGCTCCGCCTTCGACTCCGCAGCCGCCACCCGCTGATCGCGCCCCTGGGCATGACGACGACCCGGCCGGGCTGGCCGGGTCCGGGGCGGGGTCATCGTCGGTCGGTGCCGGTCCACTCGCCGGGTGCGCCGGACTCAGCCGCCCGCGCCTGCGCCAGCCAGTGGTCGTAGGCCCCGCTCGTGAGGTGCCAGGTCACCCCGGTGGGCGTGACGGTGCCGTGGTAGCCCCGCTGATGGACGATCGTGTGGTGCCGCCCGCACAACAGGGCGGCGTTCGACAGGTCGGTGGAGCCCCCGTCCGCCCAGTGCCGCAGGTGATGCGCATCGGTCCAGTGGGCGGGGATGGTGCACCCGGGGAAGGAGCACCCGGCGTCCCGGAGCCAGAGCGCCGCGACCTGGCCCCGCGAGAACAGCCGACGGCTTCGGCCCAGCTCGATCACCTCGCCCTCGGCGCCCAGCACGGCCGGGATGACGCCGGCGTCACAGGCGATCCGCCGTACGGTCCGCGGGGAGATCGCCCGCCCGGCGTCCACTCCGCCGACCGTCGTCGCCGAGCCGATGCCCTCGACGAGGTCGGCGAGCGCCATCGTGAGGACGACCTGCGCCTTCGGGGAAACGGGGGGTGAGGTTCCGGCGGAGGTGGCGCGGCGGCATACCTCGACGAGGGCATCGCCGCGGCGGCGGTCCGACGACCGGAGATCTCGCACCCCTTCGGTCGGCCGGGGCGCCGACAGCGGGCCGATCGCGGCCTCGAGCGCCGCCCGCCCCTCCGGGTCCAGGCGCAGGAGGTACTCGCTCAGCCCGTCGCCGACCTCTCGGGCGGCGGACAGCGACACCATGGTCTTGGCGATGTCGTGCAGGTCGTCGAGCTCGTGGTCGGCCCCGAAGCGGGCGATGATCCCCTCGCGCAGCTGCCGGATCTCCCGCGGCCCATGGCTCGTCGCGATGGTCACGAAGCCGCCCCACACCGCCTCCATCGCCTCCGGCCGCAGCCGCGGCGCCAGGTGCTCCATCTCGGTGAGGCACACGGCCGCGTTGGCGACGCCGACCTGGCCACTGCGCACCGCCTTGCCGAGGATCGCGTATGCCGGCAGCGACGTTGCCTGCGCCACCCGGACCAGCCGGGTGGCCCCCATCGCCCGGTAGCGCCGCGAGTGGGCGGCCACCCACTCCGGCACCGTGCGAGCCCCACCCCCCGAGAGGGGCTCTCCTCGCTGCATGGCTTCCCCGACGACCGCGACCTCGGCGGCGTCGACCGTGCAGGCCAGCTCGCTCAGCTCCTCCAGGACGTCGCCGAGATCGCTGCCCGAGCCCTGCCACAGCACCTCGCCGAGGGCGGCGGCAGCCGTCCGGGCCGCGGCGATCGCCTCGCGGCATTCGGCCAGGCTCGGGGTCGACGACATGCCCACCACGCTAGCCGCCCCCACCGACACTCGACCGCGAAATGCCCTGTGGCACAGGGCGATTCGTGTGACCTGTGGGATCCCGAGCCGGCGAGCCGGCGGAATGTGGTCATTCGCAGGACACCAGGTCCCCGGACCTCTAGGCTGCGAAGCGACACGGCCGTGGGAAGCCGTGTCACGGGTACGTGCGCTGGTGGGCGCGCGGAGTGGTTGTGCGCTGGTGGGCGCACCGAGTGGGGGAGGCCGTCTCTCGATGACTGAGATCACCGTGTCCCGCGATGTCTACTGGGTGGGCGAGGACATGGCCGAGATGTTTCCGCGGTCGTGGCTCGGCGACCCGATCTTCCTCGTCGCCGCGCGGGACGTCGACGGAGCGGGTGAGGCGCTGACCGAGGCCCTCGGGCGGTTCATGCTGCTCGACGACGAGGGCCGCGAGCTCTCCCATGCGCAGGCTCGCTCGGGACTGTGGTCGACGCCGCGGGCCGCATCCGGGATCCATCTGACCGACCGCGGCCTCGTCGTGTACGTCGACTGCGGCGGGGAGTTCACCAAGGCCCGGGGGCAGGTGATGATCGAGATCCTCGTCGCCGAGCTGTGGTGTCGTGACGTCAGCGCCCACGTCTGCCGGCCACCCGAGGCGCTCGACTGGATCGGCGCCCCGCGCTGGGTCAAGCTGTCGCGCTGAGCGACGCGGGCACCCCCGGTCCGCCGCGGCGGGCCGGTCCGTCCGGTATGCCGCGTCCGGCGCGTGGTGCCCCGCGCGCCGGACCCGGCATACCGTCATGCACGGGAGCCGCGACGCCGCTGACCCTGGGTCAGGCGGCCGCGCGCTCCTGCCGGCTGAGTGCCGCGACGAGCTCGCGCAGGGCGGCGTCGACATCCGGGTCGACGAGGCGGCCGTCGGCGAACGCCTCGTGGGCGTGGGCGATCCCGATCGTCGGGTCGAGGACGTCGGCGCCGGCGACGCCGAGGATCCGGACCGCGTCGTCCCGAGCCCACTGGGCCCCCCGAGGCGAGCGGGTCGCCGCGAGGACGGCGGTCCGCTTGCCGGCGATGACGGCCGAGCCGCGCGGGCGGGACAACCAGTCGATGGCGTTCTTGAGCGAGCCGGGGAGCGACCCGTTGTACTCGGGGGTGACGACGAGGAGGGCGTCGGCGTCCTCGACCGCCGCGCGCAGGTCGGTCGCCGGGCCGGGAGCCTCCGGGCCGTCGAGGTCCTCGGAGTAGTGAGGGAGCTCGGCGAGACGGTCCCAGACCGTCGCCGTCACCCCGGCCGCCAGGTGGTCCAGGGCGGCGGCGGCGAGCCGACGGTTGTCGGACTCGCGCCGGAGGCTGCCGATGAGGACGAGGACGTTCATGACGAGGGGCTCCTGGGCAGTGACGTCCAGGAGATAGTTGAGAATTTGTCTATCTTCCTCAACCCCGCGGTCCGGCCGAGGATTCCCTCGGCCGACGCGGCTGCCCTCGTCCTGCCCTGACGAGGACACCGCCATGCGGTCACCCAGCGCATTCACGGCATATGCCCATCCGGCGACGAGGTGCCGTGCAGGGGGTGGTCCTATCTTCAACGATCACACGACGACGCGTGTCGCCGCGTGGCTCGACGGAAGAAGTCATCATGCACCCGGCAGTGAGCTCTCCCAGCCCCGTTGGTCACTACCTCGACTGGGGCGTCATCCACATCTCGATCACCAACCTCGTCATCATCCTCGTGATGCTCCTCGTCTTCGCGCTGGCCATCGTCCTGCCCTTCCCGCGGGCCGAGGACCTCCAGCCCGCACCCGCCCGGCGGGACGACCGGCCCGACGGGACCGCGTCATGACGGCGGCGCCGACGAAACAGGAACCCTCGGGAGCGAGCCACGACACGTGGACCGCCGCCCTGCGCCACCGCCTCGAGCAGACCGTGCCACCCGGCCAGGCCCTCCCGGACCGCCAGCCTGCCTACGTCGACTCCTGGATCTACGTCTTCGGGGTCGCCACCCTCGCCGCGCTCGTCGTCGTCCTCGTCACCGGTGGCATGCTCGCCGTCGGCGGTGCGACGTGGTGGCACACCTCCGGCCTCGGCCGGTTCACCAACTCGCTCCATCTGTGGAGCGTCGAGATCTTCTTCGCCGTCATGGTCATCCACCTGTGGGGCAAGTTCTGGATGGCCGCCTGGCGGGGCCGACGGGCGCTGACCTGGATGACCGGGGTCCTGGCGTTCGTCGGCTCCATCGGGACGGCCTTCACGGGCTACCTCTCCCAGACCAACCTCGACGCCCAGTGGATCAGCACCCAGGCCAAGGACGGCCTCAACGCCGTCGGGTTCGGGGCCTACTTCAACGTCCTCGATCCGGGACAGATGCTCCTGTGGCACATCGTCCTGCTGCCGTTCGTCCTCGGCGTCATCGTCATGGCCCATGTCGTCCTCGTCCGGCGGCACGGTGTCGTCCCGCCGCTCGACGCCGAGGAGCCCGTCGCCGACGGACAGGAGGCCGCCCGATGAGCGCCGCCACCCTGGAGCGACGCGCGGTCCGCCACGACACCCCGGACTCGCACGACTTCCCCACCCGGCGCTACGACCTCGTCAAGGAGTTCGTCATCGCCCTCGCCGTCGTGGCGCTGCTCACGGTGGGGCTCGCCGTCGCCTTCTCCTCCCCCGACGAGAAGGCGATCACCCTCCGGGACTGGGCCAAGGCCGCACCGGCCGACGTCGTCGCGACGGCGACGAGCGAGCTGGCCGGGACCTCGCCGAGCGCCACGTACGGCCCGCCGTACAACACCGCGTCGGGTGGCCAGACCCTCGGCCCGCTTCCTCTCCAGCAGTGGGGTGGGGTGCGGCTCCCCGTCGACTCGACGGCCCTCGTGACCGGCCCGCTCTCCCAGGTGACGGGCAACGCGTCACTCACCTCCGCGATGGACCAGTGGAACGCCGCGTCGGCGACCCAGCGCACCGACTGGGCCACGGCATACTCCGACGCCCTGGCCAAGGCCCCGAACGGCGACCCGGCCCAGGTCCCGACGTCCGCCGACTACGGGCCGGTGCCGACGATGACCGCCTCCTTCGTCACCCTCGCGTCGAGTGGCGGGCTCGAGGCGAGCCTGGACCGGCCCGGCTTCTTCGGGACCGACACGACGCGCTCGCTCCTCCTCCTCTCCGACGGCAGCTACCTCGAGGACCAGGCGCGGGCGCGCAGCCTCGGCGGCGACCAGTGGGGGATGATGAACGAGACGGGCAACTACCCGGGCCAGCCGTGGATGTGGCTCTACACGTTCTGGTACCAGGTCGAGCCGTTCGCCTCGTCGGACAACGCCGACGCCCTCGTGTGGGGCCTGATGATGCTGCTCACCCTCGGCCTGCTGCTCGTCCCGGTCATCCCCGGGCTGCGGTCGATCCCCCGGTGGGTCCCCGTGCACCGGCTCATCTGGCGGCGGTACTACCGTAGGCAGCGCACCGGCTGACCGGTGCCCCGAACGCATCGGTCGTCCCGATGCTCCGGTCGCCGCGTCTCCCCCCTCCGCGACGCGCCGACCGGCGGCGGGTATGCCGCGTGGTCACCACGCGGCATACCCGCCACTTCTCGTCGCTGCCCGGAACCTCAGCCGAGCAGTCCCCCGAGCATCCCGCTGCCGCCGGACGGGCCGCTCGTCTCCTGATGGCCGCCCTTCGTCACGCTCTCGCTCGGCTGGACGAGGACGTAGCCCTGGCCGCCGAACGCCATCTGGAACGTCTCGCCGGAGCCGCCGCGGATCATCGACCCGATGCCGCCCGTGTCGATCTTGACGTCCATCGACACTCCCGCGGTCCACAGGACGACGGCCTGCGCGTCACCGAAGGTCGGGGCGCTCGCGACGTCGAGGGCCACCGGGTCACCCTTCGTCGTCACCGCCACGTAGCCGGTCCCGCGGAGGCTGACGTTGTAGAGGCCGCCGGCCGCCATCCCGCCCCGGGCCTGGATCCGGTGGATGTCCCACTCGATCGAGTTGCTGAAGGCGAGGACGTTGGCGCCGTTGACGGAGATGGCGTCGTTGTCGAGGTAGAGGACCTGGATCTCGCTCGCGAGGTCGGCGACGAACAGCTCGCCCTGCCCCG
Source organism: uncultured Actinomycetota bacterium (assembly GCA_963745335.1). Classification (GTDB taxonomy): domain Bacteria; phylum Actinomycetota; class Actinomycetes; order Actinomycetales; family Dermatophilaceae; genus CAVSJJ01. The sequence continues at coordinate 423,546 of CAVUXP010000004.1, read as the reverse complement.
AGCACTGCATCATGTCGACGCCCTCGCCCGTGACGGCCTTCTTCATCATCTTCCCGAAGCCGCCGGAGCCGGTGTTCCTGAACCGGACGTCACCCTGGTAGGCGACCATCGACCCCGTCCGCGCCCACACCTCGCCGTAGCGCATGTCGATCCGGAGCATCTTCTTGTTCTGCAGGGAGAAGGGGTCCTGGGTCTCCTTCTCCTTGAAGTCCTGGAACAGGCTGCCGTGGATGGTCATCGACCCTCGTCCCTCCCGTCTCACCGCCGGCCGGTTGCCGGCATCCGTGTACTCCATACCGTAGGCGGGCGCGGGCGCCGGGTCATAAGGTTCGGAGTGGATGTCGGACGCCATGTCGGAAGGGGACCCATGAGCTTCTTCGAACGGGCCAAGGCCGCGGCGGGGGACTTCGCCGCCAAGGCCGACACGGCCCTCGCCAACGCCGGACTGAGCGGTGCGCCGGCAGCGAGCCGTGAGGCGGAGCGGCTCCTGCGCGACCTGGGCGTGATCGCCTATCTCGAGGGGACCAGCCGGCCGGTCGCCCCCGAGGAGCGGGAGCGGGTCCTCGGGTCGCTCCGCCGGCTCGAGGAGAGCGGTCAGATCGGCCCGCTCACCGTGAGCCCGCCCGCTCCCGCCGCCCCGCCCCCGCCGGGCGCGGCCGCCCAGGGGTATGCCGCACCCCCGCCGCCCCCGCCGGGCGCCGCGCCGCCGCCTCCGCCGCCCGGTGGGTCGACCCCGCCGCCGGCACCGGGGGGACGGCCCCGCCGCCTCCGCCGCCCTCGGGCGCCGGCGAGGCTCCCCCCACGTCACCGCCGGAGCAGCCGGGTCAGGGCGACGGTGTCGTCCCGCCGGGGTCGACGCCCCCGCCGCCCCCGCCGTCCTGGTAGGTCAACGGCGGGCCCGGATATCCTCCAGGCATGGCCACCGTGGCGCTGCGGATCGGGGAGGTCGCGCGCCGGGCCGGCCTGTCCGTGCGCACGCTGCGCCACTATGACGATCTCGGCCTGCTCGTGCCGAGTGGCCGCTCGGCAGGCGCCCAGCGTCGGTACGCGCCCGCGGACCTGCGCCGCCTGCTGACGATCCAGCACCTCAAGGCCCTGGGCCTCAGTCTGGCCGAGGTCCGAGCGGCCCTGGACGGACCCGCCGGCGACGCCGCGACAGCGCTCGCCGACCACGTCGCCGCGGTCGAGTCACAGCGGGCCGCGCTGGGTGAGCTGCTCGACCGGCTGAGGGCACTGCAGTCCGCCGCCGAGGCGGGGTGGGAGGAGGTGCTCAGCGTCATCGCACTCACCGAGCGACTGCATCATCCCGAGCCGGGCGTGCGGGTCCGGGCCGCGCTCGACGGCGGGTCCGACGTGCCGGTCGAGGTGCTGCTCGACCGCCTGGCGCAGGAGCCGGAGGACCAGGTCGCCGACACGATCGCCTGGGCCATCGCCGGCACGGGCCCCCGGTCGTGGGTCCGGTGGCCGAGCGGCTGGACGACCCCGACCCCCGGCGACGGGCCCGGGCGGTGCAGGTGCTGGGCAAGGTGGGCGACCCGGGTGCCGTGCCGGCGCTCGTCGCGGCGCTCGCCGACGACGACCCGCGGGTCGCCGGCGCGGCGGTGGTCGCCCTGGGCCAGGTCGCCGACCCGGCCGGCCTGCCCGCGCTGCTGGACCGGCTCGGGGCCGACGACGACGCACCGGTGACGGATGCCCTCACCCGCTTCGGTGAGGGCGCCGTCGACCCGCTCCGTCGCGCCCTGCGCGACCCGCGCGCCCCGGTGCGGCGTCACGCCGCCGAGGTCCTCGGCTCGATCGGGGCGGCCGGAGCCGCGCCCGACCTGGCCGAGCGGCTCACCGACGCGGATGCCGGGGTGCGGCTCGCCGTCGTGGTCGCCCTCGGGCGGCTGTCCGGCGAGACGGCCGACGGGGCCATCCGCCGGGCCGCCGCCTCGGACGATCCGCGGGTGCGGGCCGTGGCCTCCCGCCTCACCGCCCGGGCGGGACGGTCGGCCGCTCCGGGTCGAGCCGAGCGAAGCCGGTGATCCGGACCCCCTTGCCGTAGAGGAGGTCCTTCACGAGCACCGTCGGGTCGGCCACGCACACCTGTTCGAGCAGCACCGTCTCATGGACGAACTGCTCCGCCCGGCCCTGAGCGATGCGCGCGGCCGCCGGCTCGGACCACCCGTCACGGCGCGCCTCGGCGTGGGCCGCGTCGCGGATCGGCGCGAGCGTCGAGGCGGGCACGTCCCGCCGGGACAGGTACTGCGGACGGCCGATCCGCACCTGGAGGGCGAGGGCGGGCAGCAGCTCGTCGACGACCGGGCCGCCCGAGCAGCTGACGAGGGGCTCGAACGCCCCGCCGACGGTCGCCGCTCGCTCAGCCGCTCGGCGAGCCGGCGCAGCCGGGGCTCGGCGGACCGGGCCGCCTCGTCGACGGCCCACCAGGCCTCGGGGACGCTGAGCTGTCCGAGGGCGTTGAGCGCGGCGAGCCGGACCTGCCCGTCGGTGTCGCCGACGGCGTCGGCCAGGGCGGGGACCGCCTCGTCGGCGTCGGGTGAGCCCATCAGCCCGAGCGTGTCCGCGGCATGGCGACGCGCCCGGCCGCCGCCGCAGCGCAGTGCCTCGACGAGAGCGGGCACCGCGACCCCGCCCATGACGCCGAACGCGACGGTCAGGGCGTCACGATGGGTCGTGTCGCCGCGCCCGAGCCCGTCGGCGAGCGCGGGGACGACGACCGGGTTGCCGTCTGGGCGGCGGCCCAGTAGGCGCGGGCCGCCACGGCGTCGATCGGGTCGTCGATGAGCGGAAGCAGGGCGGGCCCGTCGTCGTATCTGCCGAGCTTGCTCAGCGTGTGGACCGCCTGCAGCCGGCCCAGCCAGCTCGGGCCGCGCAGCGCGTCGAGGACGAGCGGCACCGTCGACCCCTCGATCCGCAGTGCCGCCCAGGTCAGCGCCTCGCGGATCCGGAAGTCGCGTTCGAGCCCGAACCGGCCGACGATCGCGGTCGCCGCGGACTCCTCGCGTCGCTCGCCCACCTCCAGGACGGCGCGCAGTCGCACCTCGCGGTCGGCGTCGCCGAGCAGGGCGACAAGGCTCGCACCGGACGGCTCCAGCTGGTCGAGGGTCATCGCGGTCCACCTCCTCACTCCGACGGTAGAACCTCACGTAGCGAGAGGTTCAAGTCGGCGGCGAGGCGCTGCGTCGGCGGCCCTCGTCACCCTCAGTGGGCGACGTGGAAGCGTCGACGCCGGTGCGCGGGCTGCTCGATCTCGTCGAGCACGGCGAGGGCCAGGTCGGCGGCGGAGATCTCGGAGGCGCCGTCCGGGCCGGTGAGCAGGATGTCGTCGCTGAGCCGGTACTCCCCGGTCGCGGTGCTCGGGACCCAGGCGCCGAACTGGGCCGCCGGACTGACGTAGAACCAGTCGAGGGCCGGCGCCGACCGCTGCAGCGTCTCGAGCTTGTGGATGCCCAGCTCGACCTCGGGACGGACCTCGGGCGCCGGAGGCTCCGCGTCGATCAGCCGCGGCCCACCCTCGGCGACGAGCAACGACGACGCACCGCCGAGCACGCCCAGTCGGCACCCGGCCTTCTCGGCCGCGTCGACGAGCTCGGCGAAGACCGGCCCGACCCGGTCGGCCATGTCGCCACGGGGCGACAGGGCCTCGAACACGACGTCGGCGCCCTCCGCCGCCCGCCGGACGACCCCCGGGTCCAGCACCGACTCGGTGCGGTAGGTGACGCCCGGAACGGGCTGCTCCGGCGCGTGCCGGCTGACCGCCGTCACGGAGTGCCCACGACGGGCCGCCTCGGCGACGACGGCTCCCCCGCCGTACCCGGTACCTCCGAGCACCACGATCCTCGCCATGACCGACCCCTTTCGTTCGCCACTGGGACCTCAGGGGCAACCGGTGCGCGGGACGAGCCATTCCGCCGTGGCCGGCGGCCCCTGGCGCCGGCGGCCTCCGGCCAGCCGCTCAGCGGCCGTTCCAGGCGGCGACGACGAGGGTCAAGGGGGCGGCGACGAGGCCGGCGGCATACCCGTACATGAGGGCCGGGAGAACGGGGTGGGGTCGGCCCGCGGCGATGATCTTGAGCCGGGCGGGCGCCGTCATCGCGCCCGAGACCGCCATCGCCGCCTCCGGCGCCTTGCTGTCGGCGAGTGCGACGAGGGCCTGCGCCGTCGACAGCTCGCCGACGCGTCGCACCGACGCGCGGTCGGCGAGCGCCTCGATGAGCAGGCGGACCTCGCTCATCGCGGCCTGGCAGCGCAGCGGCGCCGGGACGGTCTCGTGGATGACCGAGAAGAACTCGAGGAGCAGGTCGTGGCGGGCCGCGAGGTGTGCCTCCTCGTGGCTGAGGACCGCGTCGAGCTCGGTGGGGCTGAGCGTGTCGATGACCCCCTGGGAGAGGACGACCCGCTTCTCGCGACCGGGCAGGCAGTATGCCGTCGGGGTCGGGTGCTCGAGGACACGCACGTGGTTCTCGTGCTGGCGGGCGATGATGTCGACGAGCTCGCGGTGCTCCCGGCGCCGCTCGCGCATCCCGCGGCCGATGCGGTGGCCGGCGAGGAGCAGCCGGGCCAGCATGACACCGCTGACCGCGACGGCGACGGCCATGATCATGACGTGCTGGGAGACGGTCTGGCCGTCGAAGAGGACGAGCGGGAGGATCGCCGGCGCCGCCGCGAGCGCCGCGATGATCGCGCTGATCGTCACGGCCTGCCAGGCGACGAGGGCCGCCCGGGGCGCCCGGCGGAAGGAGTGCTGGCGCGCCATGACCCGCGGCGTCGGCCAGGCGAGGACGACTGCCAGGAGCACAAGGGCCAGCGCGATCACGGCGTGCATCCTCCCATGTCCGTACCCTCCCCAGGACGTGATCCGGCGGACCCTGCGGTCACCGACGCAGCCGGGGGCGGCGCAGTGCCTTCTTGACCTGCTCGCGCCGGGAGCGCGACTCGACCTCGGCGAGTGCGTCCTTGAAGTCGGCGATCTCCTCCTCCGTGGCCCCGTCGAGGAAGTGCATGAGCGCGGCCCGACGGTCGGTGACGTCCATGTCGGTCAGCGTCTGCCGCATCGTCTGCGCGGTGAGCGCCTCGCGTGACCCGGCGGGGGAGTAGCGCCAGGCCCGGCCGTCGCGGACCCGGGTGACGAGGCCCTTCTTCGACAGCCGGTCCAGGACGGTCATCACCGTCGTGTAGGCGATCTCGCGCTCGCCCGAGAACAGGTCGAGCACCTCGCGCACGGTCGCACCACCGCGCTCGTCCTCGGTGAACTGCCAGAGGTGGTCCATGACCACGCGTTCGAGGTCGCCGAGGCGGGGGGCGGACGAGGACATGGGCATGACGTGCTCCTAGGAGGCGGCGCGGTCGGGGGTGAGGTCGATGACGTCGTCGAAGCCGGACAGCCCCTCGGGGCGGTGGCTGACCATGACGACGGTTCGGCCGGCCGTCGAGGACATGACGTCCTCGAGGACGGCCATGGCGGTGGCGTGGTCGAGATGGGCGACGGGCTCGTCGAGGAGGATGACCGGACGTCCGGACAGGAGGGCGCGGGCGAGCCCGAGCCGCGCCCGCTCGCCCCCGGAGACGCCGCGGCCGTCGGTGCCGAGCCGGGTGTCGAGCCCGTCGGCGAGGCCGCGCCACCAGGCGCCGAGGCCGGCCCGCTCGAGGGCCTCGGCCATGGCGCCGTCGTCGGCGTCCGGGCGGGCGAGCCGGAGGTTCTCGCGCAACGTCGAGGCGAAGATGTGCGGCTCGTCGTCGACGACCGCGAACCGGGCCCGCAGGTCGGCGAGGTCGACCGCGCGCACGTCGGTGCCGTCCACGGCATACGTTCCCTCGAGGGGGTCGAGGTGGCGGGCGAGGACGGCGAGGAGGGTCGACTTGCCCGAGCCGTTCGCGCCGACGACGGCGACCCGGCGACCGGGCCGCAGGTCGAGGTCGATCGGGCCGAGCTGGCGGGCTCCCTCCGTCCACGAGGCACTGACGCCGCGCAGGCTGAGCAGGGGAGCGGAGTGAGCCGCGTCCTCGCCGTCGGCGCCCCCCATCGGGGTCGTCCCGGTTCCGGCGACGGCCGGCGCCTGGTCGAGGAGGATCTCGAGCCGGTCCTGGCTGCCCTGGGCGCGGGCGAGCGAGCGCATCGTCTCGACGAGCGGGGCGAAGGCGTCGCCGACGGCGACGGGGGTGACGACGAGGAGGGCGGCGATCGGGCCGGACACCCCCGCGCCCCGGGCGAGGAAGGCCGCCGCGACGGCCGCGGCGGCGGTGCCGACGAGGGTGAGCGCGGCGATGAGGGCCCGGCCGGCGCTCTGCCGGGCGACGGCGGCGCGCAGCCGGTCGTGCGCGTCGGTGAGCCAGCCGAGCGCGGTCGCCTCGCCACCGACGGCCCGCAGCTCGGTGGCCTGCCGGGCCACGAGGTCGCTGACCCGCATGACGTCGGCCCGCGCGCCGAGGAGCGAGGACCGCGACCGGGACTCCAGCCCCCACGCGCCGGCGCACCCGGCGGCGATGACGAGGAGGAGGCCGGCGAGGACGAACCCCACCGACGGGGCGAGCGCCGCCGTGAGGGCGACGGCCATGAGACCGGCCACGAGGCTCGAGACGATCGGCACCGTGACCCGGACCTGCGCGTCGACGACGTCGCTGAGGTCGTCGACGACGCCGGTGAGGACCTCGGACCGGGCCCGGCGGCCGAGCCGGGCCGGCGTGAGCGGGACGAGGCCGGAGTACACCTCGACCCGGCGGCGGGCGAGGTCGTCGAGGGCGGCGTCGTGGGAGCGGATCCGCTCGACGTAGCGGAAGTACGGCCGGGCCATGCCGAAGGCCCGGACGGCGACGATGGCGGCCAGAAGGGTGAGGATGACCGGTCGCTCGCTCGCGCGGACGATGAGCCAGCCGGACGTCGCCGTGAGGGCGATGCCCGACGCGGTGGCCGCGCCGCCGATGAGCCCGGCGAGGATGATGGCGGGGCTCGGGGCGGCCGAGATGGCGCGGGCGGTGCTCATCGCTCCTCCTCCCGGACCGGGGTCTCGCGGGGAGCGGTGAGGTGGACGTGCTGGTCGGCGAGGGCGACGAGCTCGCGCCGGTGGGTGACGGCGATGACCGTATGCCGCTCGGCCAGGCCGCGGATGACGTCGTGGACGGTCTCGGTGGCCCGCTCGTCGAGGTGGGCCGTCGGCTCGTCGAGGAGGACGACCGGCGCCGTCGTGAGGGTGGCGCGGGCGAGGGCGAACCGGGCCCGCTGGCCCGCCGACAGCCCGAAGCCGTCGTCGCCGATGTGGGTGCCCAGCGCGTGGTCGAGCGAGGCGACGAACCCGTCGAGCCCGACAAGGCGCAGGGCGTCCCAGAGCCCGTCGTCGTCGGCCGAGTTGCCGAGGGTGAGGGCCTCGCGGATCGTCCCCGCGGCGAGGAACGGCCGCTGGGTGACCAGGTGGGCCCGCCCCGCCCGGACGGTGCCGCTCGTGGGGCGCCGCAGGCCGGCGAGGATCTCGAGGAGGGTGGACTTGCCGACACCGGAGGGCCCGGTGAGGACCGTGAGCCCCGGCCCGGCGTCGAGGTCGACGTCGGCGAGCACGGGTGCCTCCGCGTGGGGGTAGGCGTAGGTCAGTCCACGGACGTTCACGCCGACCTCGTCCGCCGCCGCCCCTCGCGTCCCCTCCCGAGCGTCCGCGTTTCTGGTCGCCATGGCGACCGACAACCGCGGACGCAGCGTCGGCGGTTGCCGTCGTGTCCGCGTGATCGGCCGTCGTGGCGACCGAAGGCCCGGACGCTGCGTCGGGGGTGGAGGTCTCGAGCTCGGTGAGGATGGCGGCGATGGCCTCGGCGCCGTCGGCGGCGTTGTGGAACTCCGCGCCGACCCGGCGGATCGGCCAGTAGGCCTCGGGGGAGAGCAGGATGGCGAGCATCCCCGTCTCGAGCCCGACGGTGCCGTGGGTGAGCCGCAGGCCGACGCTGACCGCGACGATGGCGACCGAGATCGAGGCGAGGAGCTCCAGGGCCGAGGAGCTGAGGAAGGCCAGGCGCAGGGTGCGCATCGTGGCCGCTCGGTGGCGCTGGCTCACCTCTCCGATCTGCTCGGCCTGGCGCTCGGCGCGGCCGTAGGAGACGAGGGTGGGCAGGCCGCGCATGACGTCGAGGAAGTGGCCGGACAGACCGGCCAGGGCCTTCCACCGACGATCGGTCTCCTCCTGGGTCGTCTTGCCGATGAGCGCGGCGAAGACGGGGAGCAGCGGCAGGGTGAGGACGACGATGAGCGCGCTCATCCAGTCGACGACGAGGAGCGCCCCGACGGCGAGGGCCGGGACGACGGCCCCGGCGACGAGCGAGGGAAGGAAGCGCGCGGCATACGGCTCGACGGTGGCGGCGCCCTGCGCGGCGAGGGTCACCGCCCGGTCGGCCGGGGGGCGCTCGTCGGCGGGCCGGGTGAGCCAGCGGCGGAGCAGGGTCTCGCGGAGGGCGACGGAGACCTCGATGCCCGCCCAGGCGGCGACCCGCTCGGCGGTCCAGGCGAGGGCGGCCCGGACGCCGAACAGCGCCGCGACGACGAGGACGGCGGCGGTGAGGTCGTCGCGGTGGACCACCGCGACGACGAGGTGGGCGACGGCGAACGCGAGCGCGATCGTCGCCGCCCCCTGGGCCACGCCCACGGCTGCCAGGACGGCGACCGGCCGACGTGCAGCCGGTGCCGCCCTGAGCAGCCGTGGGTCGAAGGGCCTCATAGGAGGTGGCTCAGCCGTTCCGGCTCAGTGGACGGAGACGGCGGCCGGGATGTGCTTGGTGCTGATCCGCTTGCGGAACACCCAGTACGTCCACGCCGTGTAGATGAGGACGATGGGGGTGAACACGAGCGCGGCACCGGTCATGATCTTCAGCGTCATCTCGGTGCTGGACGCCGCCTCGATGGTGAGCGGGTTCTTGCCGTCCTGGCCGTTGATGACGTTCGGGTAGAGGGCGAAGAAGTACGTCGCGACGGCCGCGGCCATCGTGACGCTCGTGCCGATGAAGGCCAGACCCTCCTTGCCCTGGGTGTTCATGAAGATCCCGAACAGCAGCGACACCGCGGCGATGGCGATTCCGACCCAGACGCTGGCCTTGCCGATGGTGAAGCCGAGCCAGAGCAGGAGGACGACCGCGAGGACCGTCGTGCCGAGGCCGATCCGGGTGCCGAGCGCCTTGGCCTGCTCACGGATCTCGCCGTCCGTCTTCATGGCGAGGAAGTGCGTTCCGTGGGTGAGCGACAGGCCGAGGACGACGAGGCCACCGAGCAGGCTCATCGGGTTGAGCAGGGTGAAGAAGTTGCCGATGAACTCCGCGTTCGCGTCGAGCGGCAGCCCCCGGACCAGGTTGGTCAGGGCGACGCCGAGCAGCAGCGGCGGGAGGATGGAGCCGGCGATGATCGCGATGTCCCAGTTGCGGCGCCAGGCGTCGCTGTCCCTCTTGTGGCGGTACTCGAAGCCCATGTTGCGGACGATGAGGGCCATGAGGATGAGGAACAGGGCGAGGTAGAAGCCCGAGAACATCGTTGCGTACCAGACCGGGAAGGCCGCGAAGGTGGCGCCACCGGCGGTGAGCAGCCAGACCTCGTTGCCGTCCCAGAACGGGCCGATCGTCGTGAGCATGACGCGACGGCGCTTCTCGGTCTCCGCCGCGTCCTTGCCCTTGCCGAGGACGCTGAGCAGCGAGCCGACGCCGAAGTCGAAGCCCTCGAGGACGAGGTATGCCGTCCAGAGGACGCCGATGAGGGCGAACCAGATGAGTGGGTAGTTCATGTCAGATATCTCCTAGCCGTCCTCAGTACGCGAACTGAAGGGGGGAATCCTCGTCCACGTCCTTCGGGTCGACCGGAGCCTCGAAAGGCTCGGCGCCACGCTTGGTGTAGGTGAGGAACAGCTTGACCTCGACGACCGCGAGGGCGGCATACACGAGGGTGTAGACGATCATCGAGAACCAGACCTCGCCGGCCGAGACCTTGGGCGAGACGCCCGAGGCGGTGCCGAGCAGTCCGTAGACGATCCAGGGCTGCCGGCCGATCTCGGTGAAGATCCAGCCGAAGCTGTTGGCGAGCACCGGCAGGAGCGGGGTGAGCACCGCGACCCACATCCACCAGCGGCTCGTCGGGCTCTTGCCGCCGCGGGTGACCCACAGCAGGCCGATGGCGAAGGCCATCGTGAGGAACCCGGCGCCCATCATGAACCGGAAGGTCCAGTACGCCAGCGGGATGTTCGGCGTGTAGCTCGCCTGGGCGGTGTAGTCGAGGAGCGACTTGCCGTTGGCCAGCGTGACGTCCTTGATCGGGGTGTCGACGACCTTGCCGTCCTGGAGGACCGGGACGGTCGCGTCACCGGTGGTGAAGTAGGCCTCCTGGGTCTGCTTGAGGTCGTTGATGCCCTCGACGTGGCCGCTGAAGGATCCGGTCGCGAGGAAGGACAGCAGGCACGGCACCGGGATGACGGTCCGGGCGCTCTGCCCGTCGAGCGAGCCCACCGACAGGACGGAGAACTCGGCGCACTGCCCGTCCGGCGGGGTGTCGTAGCAGAGCCTCGGCCGCGGCCATCTTCATGGGCTGGACCTCGGTCATGATCTTGCCCTGGACGTCGCCGGAGATGATGACGCCGATCGAGGCGATGAGCGCGACGATGGCGCCGATGCGGCTCGCGCCGCGGTACATGCCCTCGTCCTCCTGGCCCTTGTGCTTGAGCGTGAGGTAGATGGCGACGCCCATGACGACGGCCCCACCGACCATGTAGGCCGAGGTGATGACGTGCGGGAAGGTGACGAGCTGGACCTTGTTCGTCAGCACCGCGACGAAGTCGTTCATCTCGGCGCGGCCGGTCTCGGGGTTGAAGGCGTAGCCGACCGGGTGCTGCATGAAGGAGTTGGCGGCGAGGATGAAGTACGCCGACAGGACGGTGCCGATGTGGGTGAGCCACATCGTCCACATGTGGAGCTTCTCGGGGATCTTGCCCCAGCCGAAGATCCACAGGCCGAGGAAGGTCGACTCGAGGAAGAAGGCGAGCAGGGCCTCGAACGCGAGCGGCGCGCCGAAGATGTCACCGACGAACCGGGAGTAGTCGGACCAGTTCATGCCGAACTGGAACTCCTGGACGATGCCGGTCACGAGGCCGAGGGCGAAGTTGATCGTGAAGAGCTTGCCGAAGAACTTGGTCAGCCGGAGCCACTGCGGGTTGTGGGTGCGCACCCACGCCGTGTGGTAGCCGGCGACGATGGCCGACAGGCCGATCGTGATCGGGACGAACAAGAAGTGATAGACGGTGGTGATGGCGAATTGCCATCGGGCCACATCAAGGGCATTCATGCAGTACTCCTGACGGAGGCTCATCTACTATGGGGCGTAGTAACACTACAGTCCGTAGTAGGTCGTTCCGTCCGTTGCCGATGTGATGACCCTCACGCAGGTAAGCCTGGCCTTGGCGCAGGTCAGCGGCCCGTCGGGCGGGGAAGCCGAAGCCGCGCGAGGAGCCCCGGAGCGGCGTCCTCGAGGGTGATCTCGCCCCCGTTGCGGCGAACGAGGTCGCGGGCGATCGCGAGCCCCAGCCCGCTCCCGCCGCTGTCCCGGTCGCGCGCGTCACCGAGCCGGGTGAACCGCTCGAAGACCCGCTCGCAGGTCCTCCTCCGGTATGCCGTCGCCGTCGTCCCGGACGGTCAGCAGCGCGCCCGAGTCGTCGCCGCCGACCGACAGGACGACCTCGGTGCGGGCGTGCCGCAGCGCGTTGTCGACGAGGTTGGTGACCGCCCGGACGAGGTCGGGGTAGGCCGCGTGCACCGGTGCGGCATCCTCCTGCGCCGCCTCGACCCGGAGGGGCACGCGGGGCTCGGCATACCGCTCGAGGACGGTCTGCGCGATCTCGCCGAGGTCGAGGTCGTGGCGCTGCGGTGGTCCGGCCTCGGAGCCGGAGCGGGCGAGCAGGAGCAGGTCGTCGACGAGCGTCCCGAGCCGACGGACCTCGGCGAGCAGGTCCTCGGGCAGGTCGCCGCCCTCCCCGAGGTGCTGGGCGACCTCGAGCTGGGTGCGCATCGACGCCAGCGGGGAGCGCAGCTCGTGGGCCGCGTCGGCGACGAAGTCCCGCTGGCGCTGCTGGGCCGCGGCGATCCGGTCGAGCATGCCGTTGAGCGTGCGCGCGAGGGCGCCGATCTCGTCGCGGGTCGGCGGCACCGGCAGCCGGTCGGGGTCGGTGGGGTCGGCGCCGATCCGCTCGGCACCCCGACGCAGCTCCTCGACCGGGCGCAGCGCGGAGCCGATGACCCGCCATGCGACGAGGGCGAGGAGGAGGACGAAGACGGGGAAGAAGATGAAGAGGAGGCGCCCCATGAGCCGGCGGCTCGTGTCGACGTCGGCCGTCGGGACGGCGGCGACGACGAGGAGGGTCTGCCCTCCCGTGCGCGCCGTCGCGCCCGCGACGGTCAGCCCGCCGGAGAGGGCGGCCCGGCTTCCGGGGACGTCGACGGTGTCGCCGTCGGCGAGGCGGGCGTACTCGGCGCCGGTGACGAGCGAGGTGAGCCGGTCTGCGGTCGCCGAGCCGCCGACGACCCGGTTGTCGCCGTCGAGGACCTGGACGACCTGGGCTCCGGACACCGGCACGGGGTCGGGCAGCCGCTGCTGGGTGACGAGGGCGGCGACCTCCTCGGCGCTCGCCCGCGCCTCGGTGGCGACGGCGCGCTGCAGACCGGCGGTGAGGACGACGTACAGGAGGACTCCGCCCGCGACGAGCGCCGCGGTCACCCCCAGGGTGCCGACGGCCATGAGCCGACCACGCAGCCCGAGCCGGGCCGACCACCTCGCCGTCACGTCGGGCTCACCTCGTCGGCGCCGTCACGTGGCGAGCCGGTAGCCGATGCCCCGGACGGTCTCGATCCGCTCCCGGCCGATCTTGCGGCGGAGGTAGCCGACATAGACCTCGGCGAGGTTGGCCTCGACGCTGTCGGCGTCGCCCCAGACCCGCTCGATGAGGGCGTCCTTGGGGACGACGTGGGGGTGTGCGCGCATGAGGGTGTGCAGGACGGTGAACTCGCGGGCCGAGAGGGCGACCTCGTCGCCGCCGACGGTCACCCGGTGCGAGGCGGGGTCGAGGGTGACGCCGGCCGCGGTCAGCTGCGTCGGGCGGGGAGCCGGGTCCCGGCGGACGAGGGCGCGCAGCCGGGCGAGGAGGACGACGAAGGAGAAGGGCTTGGTGAGGTAGTCGTCCGCGCCGTAGTCGAGGCCGTCGGCCTGGTCGTACTCGCCGTCCTTCGCCGACAGCATGAGGACGGGGACCCAGTTGCCCTCCTCGCGCAGGGTCTTGACGATGGTGTAGCCGGACATGCCCGGCAGCATGATGTCGAGGACGACGGCGTCGTGGTCACCGAACCGGGCCGCCTCGAGGCCCCCCCCCGCCGGGCCCGTCGTGAGCGAGGTCGACGACGTAGCCCTCGGCGCGCAGGCCCTTGGCCAGCGCCTCCGCCATCCGCCGTTCGTCCTCGACCACGAGCACCCGCATGGCTCCAACGATGGCACGCCCGGCCCTCGGCCGACCTGTGGGCCGGGGCTCTCGGCTCGGGTGAGGGGGTTTCGGTCGCCGTGGGTCCCTCCGGGTGCTCGCCGGTGTGTCGGGGTCTTCGGTCCTTTCTGCGGGCACCGGTCGGTGTGCCTGCCCTTTGTAGACTGGCCCGCGGCACATTGGGATGCCGCGATGCGGCGGGCGGCGCCGGGCCCATCGCTGTGGGACATGGGGCGTGGAGGCAGAGGGACATGAGGCTGACCGGATCGGTGGGCGCACGGCACGACCACCCGCCCGCCCGGGACGCGGCGAGGTCTGCTCGATGAGCCCCTCCGCCCGACGGTCCCTCGGCCGGCTGGTCCGCGAGCTCGGGCGCGGCGAGACCCGGCCGCGGGCGATCCGTCGGATCCGCCGCGGAGTGGGCGCATGGGTGGCCGGCCCCTCGGCGCCCGCCAAGCGCGTGGCACCGGCCGCCCCCCGGCAGGCTGCCGTCCCCACGTCGGCGGGGGCGACCCGACCCGGTGCTCGCCGCCCGGCCTGGTACGTCGGAGCGTGGGGGCGACTCGCCGGGGCCGTCGCGGGGAAGGACCCGCTGCTCGACCCGACACCACCGGATCCCTCGGCCGGTCCGAGCCTGCTTCGTGACGCGCGACTGCACCGGGGGCGGGCCGGCCTCGCCGCCGCGCTGTCCGAGCGTCGCCCCCTTGCCGTCGCGGTGTGCCGCGCGGTGAGCGACCTCGCGGCGGTGCGGGAGTTCCCCGCCGCGTGGTCGCTCGCCGAGGGCGTCGGCCTGCTGCCGGGTGGGGGCCCGGCCGCCGCGGCGGGTCACGCGGTGCTCCTGCATCGGCGTCGCCAGTTCGTGCGGGCCTGGGACATCGTGCGCAACCTCGACGATGACGTCCTCCGCGAGGCCCTCCCGATCGAGGCCGTCGACGCCGCCCTCGCCGTCGACGAACCGGGTGCCCGCGACCGGGCGCTGGCGCTGACGGCCGACCCGTCGTCCTTCACCGACGCCCAGCTCGTCGACCTCGCCGGGCGGTTCGTCGCCGTTCGCGACGGCGAGCGGGCGGGAACGCTCATGGCGGAGCTGGAGGGTCGGTCCGGCACCGACCTGGACGACCGGCGGGCCCACGTCGCGGGCCTGATCGGCGGCTGGGTCGAGCCGCGCGAGCCCGACGTGCCCGCGGGTTCGATCCCGGTCGGGATCATCGACTACTGGTCGCCCGACCATGTGCTGACGTCGGGCAACCTCGGTGACAACGTCCAGACCCTCGCGCTCGTCGGCCATCTCGCCCGGTTCAGCGACGTGACCTTCACCGGCGCGGACGGCCTCGGCGACGCGGTCACCGAGATCCAGGCCCTGGTCCAGGACCGGTTCCGTCGTCCGGGCATCGACGCGGCGGTCCACCTCATCCCGGTCGACCGGGACGTCAGCACCCTGGCCGCCATCCCCGAGGGCACCTGGATGGTGGCCTTCGGGTGGCACATGCACCCGCTCTTCGACCTCCGCTACGAGTTCCCGTACCACCGCGGCCTCCGGCCGATCTTCGTCTCCTTCCACGTCAATCGCCTCGAGATGCTCTCGGACGAGGCCCTCGCGTACCTGCGAGCCCATGGACCGGTCGGCTGTCGGGACTGGTCGACCGTGTACCTCCTGCTGAGTGCCGGAGTGGACGCGTTCTTCACCGGCTGCCTCACCTCCACGGTCGACGCCCTGTTCCCGACGCGCAGCGAGGCCTTCGGTGGCGGCGACGTGGTGGGCGTCATCGACCTCCCGGCCGCCTCGGCCGGCGGTGCCCGTCAGGTGCGCCGGTACACCCATCAGGCCGACGAGTACCGCTTCCTGTCCGCGGCCGCGGGAGTCCGGGCGGCGCACGCGCGGCTCGCGGCATACCAGCACGACCTCGGGCGGGTCGTCACCGGGCGGCTGCACGCCTACCTGCCGCTCACCTCGCTCGGCGTCCCGGTGGACTTCCGACCGAGCAGCCCTGGCGACGTCCGGTTCGCGGGGCTGGACCGGCTCACCCCGGACTCCCCCGAGCTCGACGCGATGCGCGAGGGGATCCGGGAGCTGCTCGCGGAGACGTTCGAGACGATCCTCTCCGGCGCCGCCGAGGACGCGGTCTACGCCCGGTGGCGGGAGCTGACGGCCGACCGGGTCGCCGACGCGAAGGCGCGGTTCGCGCTGCCGGTGCAGGCACCGACCCCGAGCCTCCCGGTGGAGGCGACGGTCGCGACCGTGCTCGCCCGCCGCCGCGCCTACGGCCCTCACGACGATGTCCGCGAGGACGAGGTCACCGACCTCGTCCTCGCCTTCGACGAGAACCTCACCTGGCCCGCCGCGGTCTACCTCCAGAGCGTCCTCGACAACGCGCGCGGCCCGCTGCGGCTGTGGGTGCTCACCCGGGCCATCCCGGCCACCTACGAGGAATGGCTCGCCGGGGCGTTCCCGAGGCTGCCGATGACATTCATCCCGTGCGACGACATCACCTACGAGAGCGAGTCCGGGCCGAAGCGCCGCTTCCCCGGCCGGATCACCGTCTCGACGATGGACCGGCTCTTCCTCCCGCTCCTCCTCCCCGACGTCCACCGGGTCCTGTACATGGACGTCGACACCCTGGTCCTCGGGGACGTGTGCGAGCTGGCCGCCACCGACCTGTGCGGGCATCCGGTGGCCGTGCGCGACTCCAGCGTGTCCGAGGCCAGTGAATGGGCCAGTGCGGGTCGCCCCCTCCCCCTCGAGGACGCCACCGAGCTGCGTCGGTGGATGGGCCACGAGCACGGCTTCGGAGGGGCGGCGATCAACGCCGGGGTCCTGGTCATGGATCTCGACCGGATGCGGGCCGATGACTTCACGAGCAGGTACCTCGGCCTCGGAGAGAAGTACGGCCTGCACGACCAGGACACGATGCTGATGTACCTCGGGCAGGACCGGGTCACCCTGCCGCCGCGGTGGAACGCCTTGCCGGTGCTCGAGGACGTGCCCGACCCGGCGGTCATCCACTGGGCCAGCCTCGGCAAGCCGTGGGAGAGCGAACTCACCCCCCACCAGGACCTGTGGCGCTCGTATGCCGCGCGCGTCGCCGACCGGGCGGGGATGCCGCCGCGCTGACGGCCCCGATCGGGCCGTCGAGCGGCCCGTCGGGGCGGGTCGGGCGCCGTCTCAGGTCGCTCACAGCGGGACCGGCGCACCATGGTCACATGCGCTTCCTCACCGAGCATCCCGCCGCCCGCTGGGCCGCCCCTCTCGCCGCCGTGGGCGTCATCGGCGCCGTCACCGTGGGGGCGAGCGTCGCGGCGAACGCATCGACGCCGCTGCCGCCGCGGACGGCCGCACAGCTGCTCGTCGACCTCCAGGAGGCGCATCTGACCGGCCTGTCCGGCACGGTCGTCCAGTCCTCCGACCTCGGGCTGCCGGCGCTGCCCGGCATCACGAGTGGCTCCGGCGCCGGTGCCGGGTCCGGGTCCTCCTCCGACCTCACGAGCCTGCTGTCCGGCACCCACACCCTCCGGGTCTGGTATGCCGGTGACACCAAGCAGCGCGTCGCCCTCCTCGGCAGCCTCGGCGAGTCCGACGTCGTCCGCAACGGCTCGGACCTGTGGGTGTGGTCGAGCAAGGACAAGACCGCGACCCACTACACCCTCCCGGCGAGCGCGCGTGGGCTCGACGGCAAGGCCGTCAACCCCTCGCCGATCCCGACGCCGGTCGACCCCGCAGCAGGCCGCCGAGAAGGCGCTCGCCGCGATCGACCCGACGACCTCGGTGACGACCGACGGCACGGCCACGGTGGCGGGCCGCGCGGCATACGAGCTCGTCCTCACCCCTCGCTCGTCGGCGTCCCTCGTCAAGACGGTCCGCATCGCCGTCGACGCGACGACCCACCTGCCGCTGCGGGTGCGGGTCTACTCGACCAAGGTCGCCGACCCGGCCTTCGAGGTCGGCTTCACCCAGGTCGACTTCGCGACGCCCGAGGCGCGGCAGTTCACCTTCACCCCGCCTCCGGGGACGACGGTCACGGAGGGCAAGCTCCCGATGGGTACGCCGACCCGGCCCGGCACGAAGACGCTGCCCGACAGGACCGCCGCCGACCGCCCGACCGTCGTCGGCACGGGGTGGGACTCGGTCGTCGTCGCCGACCTCGGCACCACGCCTCCGCGTGACCTCGGCATCGGCCCGTCCGGCTCGGGGAAGACCTCCGGGACGCTCGCCCAGCTCCAGACCGTGCTCAAGACGCTGCCGGCCGTGTCCGGCTCGTGGGGCTCGGGGCACCTCTTCGAGGGGACCCTCGTCTCCGTGGTCATCACGAACGACGGCCGGGTCGCGGCCGGCGCGGTGACCCCCGCAACGCTGTATGCCGCCCTCGGGACGAAGTGACCATCGACCGGTGAGCGACCTCGCCGTCGAGACGACGGGACTGACGAAGCGGTTCGGCGGGCACGCGGCCGTCGACGGGATCGACCTCGCCGTCCCGACCGGCTCCGTCTACGGCTTCCTCGGGCCCAACGGCTCGGGCAAGACGACGACGATCCGGATGCTCCTCGGCCTCATCTCGCCGACGAGCGGCAGCCGCCGGCTCCTCGGCCGGCCGATCCCCGAGGCGTCGGTCGACGTCCTGCACCGGGTCGGCTCGCTCGTCGAGGGCCCGGCGTTCCACCCGTACCTCTCCGGCCGGGCCAACCTCGCCCGGCTCGACGCCGCCGACGTCCTCGCGGACCCACGCACCTCGCGGACCCGGATCGACGCCGCCCTGGAGCGGGTCGGCCTCCTCGCCGCGGCCCAGAAGCGGTACCGCGCCTACTCCCTCGGGATGCGGCAGCGGCTCGCCATCGCGGCGGCGCTGCTCGCCCCGCGCGACCTCCTCGTTCTCGACGAACCGACGAACGGCCTCGACCCGCAGGGCACCCGCGAGGTGCGCTCGCTCATCGCCTCGCTCGCCTCGGACGGGACGACGGTCCTCGTCTCGAGCCACCTCCTCGCCGAGGTCGAGCAGGTCTGCAGCCACGTCGGGATGATGCGCACCGGCCGCCTCGTCGCCCAGGGCACCCTCGAGGACGTCCGCCGGGCCGGCACGGCCGTATGCCGGGTCGAGACCGACGCGCCCGAGGCCGCGGTCCGGGTGCTCACCGAGCTCGGCGTCACCGAGGTGACGTCGCAGGGGGAGGTCGTCAGCGGCATACCCGGCGACCTCGCTCCCGAGAAGGTCGTGGCCGCGCTCGTCCACGCAGGGGTGGGCGTGCGCGGCTTCACGATGTCCGGGCGCGAACCTCGAGGACCTCTTCGTCGCGCTGACGGGGGAGGGCTTCGATGTCAGTGGCTGAGGCGGGCACCGGGGTCGGGCCGACCGCGGCGCCGGCGACACGGCCTCGGTGGCGGGTCTCGACCCGGCTGCTCCGGTCCGAGCTGCGGCTCATCGCCGGGCGGCGCCGCAACCAGGCGGGGCTGCTCGTCCTCGCGGCCGTGCCCGTCTTCATCGCGGTGGCCGTCAAGATCTCGACGCCCCGGGCGGGCCGCGGGCCGGACTTCCTGTCCTCCATCACGTCGAACGGCCTGTTCGTCCCGCTCGCGGCGGTGACCGTCGAGATCGGGATGTTCCTGCCGCTCGCCATCGCGATGCTCTCCGGGGACGCGATCGCCGGCGAGGCGAACATCGGGACGCTGCGCTACCTGCTCACCGTCCCGGTCGGCCGGACCCGGCTGCTCGCGATCAAGTACGCCTCCCTCGTCATCGGTGCGGTGTGGGGCGTCCTCGCCGTCGTCGTCCCCGGAGCGATCATCGGGGTCGCCCTCTTCGGGACCGGCGCGATGACGACGCTGTCCGGAACCCAGATCGGGCTCGGCGAGGCGTTGTGGCGGCTGCTGCTCGTCAGTCTCTATGTCGCGGCGGGGCTCGCCGCGCTCGCCGCCATCGGCCTGTTCATCTCCTCGCTGACCGAGCAGCCGATCGCGGCGGCCATCGCGCTGATGATCGTCACGGCGGCGATGTGGATCCTCGACGGCGTCGACCAGGTCGCCTGGCTGCACCCGTGGCTCATCGTCGACCACTTCCTGGCCTTCGGGGACCTGCTGCGTGATCCCGTCGCCTGGTCGGGCATGGGCCAGGGGCTGCTCCTCTTCCTCGGGTATGCCGTCGTCTTCTGGCTCGCCGCGTGGGCCCGCTTCGCCGGCAAGGACATCACCAGCTGACCCCCGCTCACTTTCCCGCCCGATACACGACACACCCGCTTGGCAAGAGAACATTTCCCTTGCCAAGCGGGTGTTTGTCTTGCCTGAACCCTCGTGCTCACGGCCGAGCGAGCCGGAGCGATCAGGCGTCGGGATAGCCCTCGGGGTTGGCGCTCTGCCAGCGCCAGGTGTCGGCGCACATGTCGTCGACCGTCCGCGAGGCATACCAACCGAGCTCCTCGTGGGCACGCGTCGGGTCGGCGTAGGACGCGGCGACGTCACCGGGCCGCCGCGGGGCGATCTCGTAGGGCAGCTCGTGCCCGACGGCCCGCTCGAAGGAGTGGAGCAGGTCGAGGACGGACGTGCCGTGGCCGGTACCGAGGTTCCACGTCGACACCGGCTCGTCGGTCGTGCCGAGCCGGCCGAGCGCCGCGATGTGGCCGGCGGCCAGATCCTCGACGTGGATGTAGTCGCGCACCCCGGTGCCGTCGGGCGTGGGGTAGTCGTCGCCGAAGACACGAAGCGTCTCGCGCCGGCCCACGGCGACCTGGGCGATGAACGGCATGAGGTTGTTGGGGATGCCCTGCGGGTCCTCACCCATCGTCCCGGACGGGTGGGCGCCCACCGGGTTGAAGTAGCGCAGCAGCGCCACCCGCCACGTCGGGTCGGCGGCGGCGACGTCGCGGAGGACCTGCTCCTGCATGACCTTCGTCCAGCCGTAGGGGTTCGTCGCGGAGGTCGGCAGGTCCTCGGTCATCGGGACGGGTGCGTCGGCGCCGTAGACGGTGGCGGAGGAGGAGAAGACGAGCTTGCGGACGCCGTGACGGCGCATGGCGCGGACGAGGGAGAACGTCGTGCCGAGGTTGTTCTCGTAGTACTCCAGCGGCTTCTCGACGCTCTCGCCGACGGCCTTGAAGCCGGCGAAGTGGATGACGGCGTCGATCTGCTCGGACGCGAAGAGATGCTCGGTCTTGTCGTGGTCGGTGAGGTCGAAGGAGCGCAGCTCCAGCGGGCGGCCCGTGAGGGCCTCGATCCGCCCGACGACGGTCGGCTTGGCGTTGGCGAAGGAGTCGACGACGAGGACGTCGTGCCCCGCTGCGACGAGCTGGACGACGGTGTGGGACCCGATGTAGCCGGCACCGCCGGAGACGAGGACGCGCATGCGGCATACGGTATGCCGCCGGGCGGCCTGCGCGCGTGCCCGCACCCGCCCCGATCGACGCGAACCGTCCCGGCGGGGCCGGGACGGTCATTCGGTCGGGCCCTCAGCGCGGCGTCCCGTCGGGCAGGGCCGCCCGGCACTCCCGGAAGAGCCGGACGGGACAGGTCCGACAGACGGCGCTGTCGAGGGTGGGATAGATGGCGCGGATCGCATCGCCCTTGTGGCCGAAGATGTGGTCGAGGCCGATGAGCTCGTCCCGGCCGCTGCGCCGCAGCATGACGGCCATGTCGGGCTGGACGCCGACGAGGTAGAGGTCGCCGCCGAGGGCCCGGCGTCGCTCGGCCTCGTGGGCGAGGAGCTCGGCCCCGGACCGGTCGACGAAGGCGATCGGCCGCGCGGTGATGACGACGTGCTTCTTCGCCGGGTCGCGCTCGTCGACCTGCCGCAGCCGCTCCCCGACGAAGTCGACCGCCCCGAAGAAGATCGACCCCTCGACGCGCAGCATCGTCAGCTGCGGACAGCCCTCGGCATCCGGCTCCGCGGGGTGCCACTTGCGCCGGGGGTTGTCGATCTCGGAGGGCGACGGGACGAGCTCGCGGATCGAGGGCCGCGAGGTCCGGTAGAGGTAGAACATCAACGAGACGAGGACTCCGAGGAAGATGCCCTTCTCGAGGTCGATGAGGGTGCCGACGAAGGTGATGAGGAAGATGACCCGCTCACGGGGATGCCGGGTGAGGATCCACCGGATCTCGTGGAGGTCGATGAGGGTCCACGCGACGATGAAGAGGATCGCCGCCATGGCGGGGACCGGGAGGAGCGCGGCGAGCGGCGCGACGAGCAGGAGGATGAGCAGGAGGAAGACCGCGGACAGGGCTGCGGCCAGGGGCGTTCTCGCCCCGGACGAGTAGTTCACCCCGCTGCGGTTGAACGAGCCGCTCGCGACGTAGCTCGAGAAGAAGCTCCCCGCGATGTTGGACAGCCCCTGGCCCACGAACTCCTGGTTGCTGTCGATCCGCTGGCCGGAGCGTGCCGCGACCGAGCGGGCGATGGCGATCGCCTCGGTGAGCGCGAGGAGCGCGATGACCATGGCGGGGAAGACGGTCTGCTCGACGGCCTGCGGGGACAGGTCGGGGAGCGACAGGGGCGGCAGCGAGGCGCTCAGCGCGCCGACGGTGCGGATGCCTGTCTCCTCCGGTGGATGGGTCCGGCCGATGAGGACGGCGGCGAGGCTGCCGGCGACCATCGCGAAGATCATGTAGGGCAGCCGCGGGAGGAACCGCCGGGCCAGGATGCCGGTGACGAGCGTGACGAGGCTGACCGCCAGCACCCACGGTTGGACGGCATACAGATGGGTCCCGAGATGGACGACCACCTCGTGGAGCTTGGCCTCCCGGGGGATGTCGAGACCGAAGAAGTTCTTCACCTGGCTCCCGGCGATGAGCAGTGCCGCCCCCGCGGTGAACCCGACGATGACCGTGTGCGAGATGAAGTTGACGAGCATCCCCAGCCGCGCCAGTCCCATGGCGAGCTGGATGGCTCCGGTGATGAGGGTCAGGGTGAGCACGAGCCGGATGAACCGCTCGCTCCCCGGCTCGGCCAGCGGACTGATCGAGGCGAAGACGACGAGCGAGATCGCCGTCGTCGGCCCGGAGACGAGATGGTGGCTCGAGCCCCAGAGCGCGGCGACGACGGCCGGGACCATCGCGGCATACAGGCCGTACTCCGGGGGCAGCCCGGCGATGGTGGCGAAGGCGACCGCCTGGGGGAGGACGACGACCGCCCCGGTGAGGGCGGCGAGGGCGTCCGCGCGCAGCGAGGCCCGGGTGGTGTCCGGTGCCCAGCGCAGGAACGGGAGCAGGCGCACCACCCACGGGGAACGGGCCGTCAGGTTGGTCACGGGGGCTCCCGGGCGCAGGTCGCGAGAGGCTGGAATCTAGCACGATCCAGGTGCCCCCGGGGGTATGCCGGTCCGAGGCGGGCGGTCCGCCGAACCCGCGCCCTGCGCGCCGCGGCGTCAGGACGCCGGGGTGGGGATGTCCTTCGTGCGGGCGAGCAGGGCCTGGACGAAGACCCGCTGGAGGGCATCGGCGGTGTTGGCGATGTAGGACGTGCCGCCCGTCGCCGCGGCGATCCTCTTCAGCGCCTTCGGGTCGGCCTCGCCCATGCCGATGGTGATGATCCGGACCGGCCGCTTCGGGTCGTGCGCCTTCGCGAGCCGGGACAGCAGCTGCTGGAGGCTGATCCCGCCGTCGGTGTCGTCGTTCTGGCCGTCGGTCATGATGACGACCGAGTTGACGTAGCCGCCGTCGTACGTGTCGCGCATG
This sequence comes from uncultured Actinomycetota bacterium, assembly GCA_963745335.1. Lineage (GTDB taxonomy): Bacteria > Actinomycetota > Actinomycetes > Actinomycetales > Dermatophilaceae > CAVSJJ01. Next base: position 400,428 of record CAVUXP010000004.1, on the reverse strand, counting down.
TGGAGGTATGCCGCGAGCGCCGTGTCATAGAGCCCGGTGTCGCCCCCGAGCAGCGTGGGCAGGCGCGAGGTCTCGCGGACGAGGCGGTCGCGCTGTGTCCCGCTCCCGACCTTGCTGTCGAGCCGGGCGATCGGGACGAGCTCGCGCCAGTCCTGCTTCCCCGGCCCCTGCCTCGTCGAGAAGATCCACGACCCGATCTGGCTGCCGGCGGGGAGGATCCGCAGCGCGGCGATCGAGGCCTCCTTCGTCACCTCGGCGCGGGTGAGGTTCCCGGTCCCCTTGGCGGGGTAGCGCATCGAGCCGGAGACGTCGATGACGGCGAGCATCCGCATGTCCGTGCGGAGCAGGTCCCACTGGGCGATGGCGACCTCGGCCGCCCCGGCGCCCGGCGGCTTCATCGCCTTCGGGGCCACCGGGGCGTCCGCGCCGCCCGACGCCGAAGCGCCCGTGACCGTGAAGCCGGCATCGGCGAGGGCCTGCAGTGCCGTGGCGTCCTGCAGCCGGGCGAGGGCCGCGGCGGCCGCGGCGGCCTTGGCCGCGTCGAGGTCCGGGCGGGTCGTCCACGGATAGTCGAGGGAGAGGGTGCCGGCCGCGGGGAACACCGCGGTGAGCCGGGTGGCGGGGTCGGTGGCGTTGAACGCGGCGATGGCCTGCTGGGAGGCCGGGAACGTGCTCGTGGAGCGGCCGGCGAGGAAGCCGTTGAACAGGTCGTCGGTCGAGGACGCGGCATACCGCGACATGAAGATGAGCCGTCCCGCGACGTCCTGGGTCAGGGCCGCGGATGCGCCCTCGCGCGAGGCGAGGTAGGCGAGCCGGCTCACCGTGTCGCTGTCGGGGTTGGCCATGACGATGTCGCCGCTGACGTTGACGTAGTGCGCCCAGGACGACGGGGCCTTCTGCAGCGCGCCCGTTCCGGAGGCCGCCGCGGCGATGGCGATCGGGCTCTGCGCGAGCGAGTCCCCGGCCGTCCAGGGGCCGCCGGCGTCCGCGGCGACGGCCGTCGCCCACATCGAGGAGTCGGGCACCCAGACGTCCGGTGCAGTGCCCCGCGCGATGTCGGCGAGGACGGCCGGGCTCTTGGCCGAGCGCACGGCATACCGGACGCAGTCGTCGCCGATGCCGCCGACGGCGGTCGTGACGACGGGGGCGATCTCGGGTGCCGCGGCGATGGTGAGGTCGACGGGCTCGCAGCCGAGCGCCGCGGTCGCCGGTGCGGGGGAGCGGCTCAGCCAGGCCACCGTGCCGCCGACGGCGCCGGCGACGAGCGCGAGGACGAGACCGATGATGACGAACCCACGACGACGTCCGAGCACCGTCGCGTCTGCATGTCGGGCCACGATGGTCCTTCCCCCACCCGCGGCGCGCGCAAGCCAGGACGCCGGCCGAGGGCGGGTCGGTGGTCAGCGGGGCCCAGGGGCGGCTCCTGCTGGTAGCCACAGCGTGGCGCGAGGCGGCGGAGACGTCAACAGGACCGGCTGACCTGCGCAGACGTCGTGTCCGGCCGGGGCTCGGGCCCGGTCAGTCGTCGTCGGGAAGGACGATGCTCAGGACCCAGGACACGAGGGTGATGACGACCGCCGCGAAGACGGCCGACCACCAGAAGTGGTCGATGGTGAAGGCGAGTCCGAGCGGCTCGGCGATCCACTCGGTGATCTGGAGCATGAAGGCGTTGACGATGAAGGTGAACAGCCCGAGCGTCAGCACCATCGCCGGGAACGACAGGAACTTGACGATCGGCCGGATGACGGCGTTGACGAGCCCGAAGATGAGGGCCACGAGGACGATCGTCACGAGGCGGGCGGTCCACGTGTCGCTGTCGCCGCTCCCGCTGAAGCTCACCCCGCTCACGACGAGCGTGGAGACCCAGAGGGCGACGGCGTTGATCCCGACCCGGATGAGGAACCGCTTCATACCGACATCGTTGCACGGGTATGCCGCGTCGTCGGGCCGTTGCGGCCGCGGGACGTCCCGGCGTGGCGGCATACAGTGGCGGCCATGAGCGAACCCGTCCCGGTCCGGCTGCGGGCCGTCCTCGACTCGGTGCCGGCCTACACGCCCGGCCGACCGGCCCGGACCCGGCCCGGCGTGACGGCCTACAAGATCAGCAGCAACGAGAACCCGTTCCCGCCGCTGCCGAGCGTCCTCGACGTCGTCCGCGACGCCGCGGAGATCATGAACCGCTACCCGGACATGGCCGTCGTCGACCTCACCGAGGCCATCGCGAGACGGCTCGGCGTCCCGTCGGGCCGCGTCGCCACCGGACCGGGGAGCGTCGGCGTCCTCGGCCAGATCATCCAGGCGGCGTGCGACGAGGGCGACGAGGTCGTCTACGCCTGGCGCTCGTTCGAGGCCTACCCGATCATCACGGCACTCGCCGGCGCCCGCTCGGTCCGGGTCCCGCTGACCCCGGACGCCCGTCACGACCTCGACGCGATGGCGGCCGCCGTGACCGACCGGACCCGCGTCGTCATCGTCTGCAGCCCCAACAACCCGACCGGGCCCGTCGTCGGCGCGGCCGAGCTGGAGCGCTTCCTCGACGCCGTGCCGCGCGATGTCGTCGTCGTCCTCGACGAGGCGTACCTCGAGTTCGTCACGGCCGAGGACGCCCCCGACTGCCTTGCCCTGCAGCGGGAGCGGGACAACGTCGTCGTGCTCCGGACCTTCTCCAAGGCCTACGGCCTCGCCGGTCTCCGCGTCGGATACGCCGTCGCCCACGAGGCGGTCGCCACCGCCCTGCGCAAGACGGCCCTGCCCTTCGGGGTCAACACCCTCGCGCAGGTGGCCGCCCTCGCCTCGCTCGAGGCCGAGGACGAGCTGCTCGTCCGGGTCAAGGAGCTCGTCGCCGAGCGGGAACGGGTCCTCGCCGCTCTGCGGGAGCAGGGATGGGAGATCCCCGACACCGAGGCCAACTTCGTCTGGTTCCCCCTCGGGGAGGACACCGCCGACTTCGCCGCCGTCTGCGACGAGGCCGGCCTCACCGTCCGCCCCTACGGCGAGGACGGGGTGCGGGCGACCATCGCCGAGCGCGAGGCGAACGACCGGCTCATCGAGGTGGCCGCGGCATACCGGCGCCGGTGACCCCGCGGGGGCCGGACCGCTCGGGGCTCACCGCGACCGGTCGAGCCGACCTCCCGGGGGCGGGGCGCAGGAGGGCCGCAGAAGGCCCGCCTAGAGTCGGGGCACTGGACCCCAACGGAGGTGTGCCCATGTTCGTCCCACTCAGCATCGCCGACTTCATCGACCGTGCCGTCGCCGTCTATGGCGACCGTGTCGGTGTCGTCGACGAGCCGGACCAACCCGCGCCGTCGCTCGGCGACCTCACCTATGCCGAGGTCGCGGCGCTCGCGGCCCGCCAGGCGGCCCGGCTCGACGCGCTCGGCGTCGGACCCGGTGACCGCGTCGCCATCGTGTCGCACAACGCGGCCCGGCTCCTCGTGTCGTTCTTCGGCGTGGCCGGCTACGGACGGGTCCTCGTCCCCGTCAACTTCCGACTCCGGCCGGACGAGGTGTCCTACATCGTCGAGCACTCCGGGGCGCGGGTCCTGCTCATCGACCCCGAGCTCGACACGATGCTGTCCGGCGTGACGGCCGAGCACCGGATCGTCCTCGGCGACGACGAGGCCGTCTTCGCGCCCGAGGGCGCGGTGCCGGTGCCGTGGGAGCCCGACGAGGCCGCGACCGCGTGCATCAACTACACGTCCGGGACGACCGCCCGCCCCAAGGGCGTCCAGATCACCCACCGCAACATCTGGGTCAACGCGGTGACCTTCGGGCTGCACGCCGGCGTCACCGACCGCGACGTCTACCTCCACACCCTGCCGATGTTCCACGCGAACGGCTGGGGGATGCCGTTCACGACGACCGGCCTCGGCGTGCCCCAGATCGTCCTGCGCAAGGTCGACGGCGCCGAGATCCTCCGCCGGGTCGAGAAGCACGGCGTGACCCTCATGTGCGCCGCGCCCGCCGTCGTCGCCGCGGTCCTCGACGCGGCGGCGAGCTGGGAGGGCGAGATCCCCGGGCGCGACCGAGTGCGGATCATCGTCGCCGGGGCCCCGCCGCCGAGCACGACGATCGCCCGGGTCGAGAGCGAGCTCGGCTGGGAGTTCGTCCAGATCTACGGGCTCACCGAGACCTCACCGCTGCTCACCGTCAACCGTTCCCGCTCGGAGTGGGACGACCTGCCGGTCGAGGAGCGGGCGACGAGGCTGATGCGGGCGGGCCAGCCGGCACTCGGGGTCAGGCTCCGGACCGACGAGTCCGGCGAGGTCCTCGCCCGGTCCAACGTCGTCCTCGAGGGCTACTGGGAGCAGCCGGAGGAGACCGCAAGGGCGCTCGACGGCGGCTGGTTCCACACCGGGGACGGCGGGACGATCGACGACGAGGGCTACCTCACGATCAGCGACCGCAAGAAGGACGTCATCATCACCGGCGGCGAGAACGTCTCGTCGATCGAGGTCGAGGACGTCCTCTTCTCCCACCCGGCCGTCACCGAGGTCGCCGTCATCGGTGTCCCCGACGAGAAGTGGGGCGAGACGATCAAGGCCCTCGTCGTCCTGACGCCAGGCGCCGACGCCACCGAGGGCGAGCTCATCGCCTGGTGCAAGGAGCGAGCCGCCGGCTTCAAGGCTCCCACCTCGGTGGAGTTCCGGGACGAGCTCGCCCGGACGGCGACGGGCAAGCTGCAGAAGTTCAAGCTGCGCGCCCCCTACTGGGAGGGGCGCGACCGCCAGGTCAACTGACGGGCGGGCGCCGCGGCCGGCATACCGGGTCGGTCGTCCCTCGTCGCACGCCCCGGGCCCGCAGCCGGACAGGGTGCTGCCGAACGGGCATGCTGCAACACCCCCGTTCCGCAGCACCCTCTGCTAGCAGAGGTTCGTGCGGGGGGTGGCGGGGTCAGCGGAGGTGGGCGGACGAGACGGTGAAGGCCGGGCCCTGGTCGCACCCCGGCGGCGGCGCCGGGCCGAGGACGCCGGTCACGTCGACCATCTGGCCGGGGGCGAGCCCTGCCGTCGCGCCGACGAGCACCCAGGACGTCGCCATGTCGCCGGGCGTGAAGAGCAGGCACCCGCCGACCCGGGCGCTCACCGTGCCCTGGACGGTGAACCGCTCGCCGCCGCCGTCCGCCGGCGGGGGCGTCGCCCGGGGGGTCGTCGAACGGCGGGTCGTGCGGGTGGTCGTCGTGGCCGCCCGGGGCCTCGCCGGCTTCGTCGTCCGCGTCGTCGGCCCGGCAGGGGTCGGTGACCGCGTGGCCGACCCGGTCGCGGCAGCCTCGGCGGGGTCCTCGGCGCATCCGCCGAGGACGAGCAGCCCGAGGAGCGTCGCCACCACGAGCGGTCGATGCGGGTCAGCGGGCACGGGCACCTCCGAGGGTCCGCCGATCACGGTATGCCGCGGCGCCGGCATACCGGCGACGGCTCGCCAGCGCTCTCCCAGGCGGGGGGCTGGGAGTTTCCCGGGCGGGCCGGGTACGTTGGAGGGGCAAGCGGCCTGTGACGAGGGGCACATCCACCCCGCGCCACGGACACCCGCCGCCCGACGGCGAGCACACCCGGCTCGCGCCACGGCGGCCCGAAGGCGGATCCGTCACCATCGGACCCGCGAGAAGGAGTGCACGTGAGCGACAACGATGTCGCGCTCGCCCCACCGGCGGGCGTCGACCACCATGAGTCGAGCGCGGTCCAGCCCGACCGCCAGCCCGGGCGGGCTCCGGCCGACGGCGGCCCCGAGATGGTCCAGGTGCTCACCCCCGAGGGTCAGCGGGTGCCCAGCCCCGACCTCGACCCCATCCTCGACGGGCTGAGCGACGAGGACCTGCGCGGCTTCTACCGCGACCTCGTCCTCATCCGGCGCTTCGACGCCGAGGCCACGTCGCTCCAGCGCCAGGGCGAGCTCGGTCTGTGGGCGTCGCTCCTCGGCCAGGAGGCGGCCCAGGTCGGCTCCGGCCGCGCCCTCGCCCCCCAGGACTTCGCCTTCCCGACCTACCGCGAGCACGGCGTCGCCTGGTGCCGCGGGGTCGACCCGGTCAACCTGCTCGGGATGTTCCGCGGGGTCAACCACGGCGGCTGGGACCCGAAGGAGCACAACTTCCACCTCTACACGATCATCATCGGCGCGCAGACCCTCCACGCGACCGGCTACGCCATGGGCGTCCAGCGCGACGGCAGCGTCGGCACCGGCGACCCCGAGCGCGACACGGCGGTCATCGCCTACTTCGGCGACGGCGCGACGAGCCAGGGCGACGTCAGCGAGTCGCTCGTCTTCGCCGGGGTCAACAACAGCCCCGTCGTCTTCTTCTGCCAGAACAACCAGTGGGCGATCTCCGAGCCCAACGAGAGGCAGACCCGCGTGCCGCTCTACCAGCGGGCGAGCGGGTTCGGGCTCCCGGGGATCCGCGTCGACGGCAACGACGTGCTCGCCGTGTATGCCGTGACGAAGCGTGCCCTCGACTCGGCGCGCGCCGGTGAGGGGCCGAGCTTCGTCGAGGCGTTCACCTACCGCATGGGCGCCCACACGACGTCGGACGACCCCACCCGCTACCGCGTCTCGGCCGAGGTCGAGGTGTGGAAGCACCGCGACCCCATCGAGCGGCTCAAGGTGTGGCTCATGCACGAGGGAAAGGCCGACCGGGCCTTCGTCGACGCGGTCGCCGAGGAGGCCGACACCTTCGGTGCCTCGGTCCGCGAGCGGTGCCTGGCGTTGCCCGACCCGGACGGGACCCTGATGTTCGACTACGTCTACGCCGACGCCCACCCGGTCATCGAGCGCGAGCGGGCCGGCTACCTCGCCTACCAGGCGGGCTTCGCGGACGGGGGGAACTGAGATGAGCCAGACGAGCCAGACCCAGGCGCCGGAGCGCGCCGGGACGGCATCCGCCCCGGCCACCGCCCCGGCACCTCCGGCCGCGCCTCCGGCGACGACGATGGCGAAGGCGATCACCGCGGGGTTGCGCGCCGCGATGGAACGCGACCCCAAGGTCATCCTCATGGGCGAGGACATCGGCAAGCTCGGAGGTGTGTTCCGGGTGACCGACGGCCTCCAGAAGGACTTCGGCGAGGACCGGGTCATCGACACCCCGCTCGCCGAGGCCGGCATCCTCGGCACGGCGATCGGGATGGCCCTGCGCGGCTACCGGCCCGTCGTCGAGATCCAGTTCGACGGCTTCGTCTACCCGGCGTTCGACCACATCGTCAGCCAGGTCGCCAAGCTGCACGCGCGCTCCCTCGGGCACGTGAAGATGCCCCTCGTCATCCGGATCCCCTTCGGCGGCGGCATCGGCGCGGTCGAACACCACAGCGAGTCCAACGAGGCCTACTTCGCCCACACCGCGGGGCTGCGGGTCGTCAGCGCCAGCACCCCCCACGACGCGCACTGGATGATCCAGCAGGCGATCGAGACCGACGACCCGGTCATCTTCTACGAGCCGAAGCGGCGCTACTGGGACAAGGGCGAGGTCGGCACCGAGCCGACCCGCGGGCTGTCCGACGCGGCCGTCGTCCGGCCCGGGAGCGACGCGACGCTGCTCGCCTACGGCCCGATGGTCAAGACCTGCCTCCAGGCCGCACAGGCCGCCGAGGACGAGGGGCGCAGCCTCGAGGTCATCGACCTGCGCTCGCTGTCACCCCTCGACACGGACACCGTCTTCGAGTCGGTGCGCCGCACGGGCCGGGCGCTCGTCGTCCATGAGGCGTCGACCTTCCTCGGCATGGGCTCGGAGATCGCCTCGCAGATCACCGAGGAGTGCTTCTACTCCCTCCAGGCACCGGTCCTGCGGATCGGTGGCTACAACGTGCCCTACCCGCCCAGCCGACTCGAGGACGACTTCCTCCCCGACCTGGACCGGGTGCTCGAGGGCGTCGACCGCTCTCTCGCCTTCTGAGGCGCTCGCCATGACCGACGTGAAAGGACCGACCCTGCCATGACCGTGCGCGAGTTCCGCCTCCCCGACCCGGGAGAGGGCCTGACCGAGGCCGAGATCGTCACCTGGATGGTCGCCCCGGGCGACACCGTCAAGGTCAACGACATGGTCGTCGAGGTCGAGACCGCCAAGTCCCTCGTCGAGCTGCCGATCCCCTTCGCCGGCACCATCACCGAGCTCCTCGTCGCCGAGGGCGAGATGGTCGAGGTGGGGACGCCGATCATCTCCGTCGAGGTCGCCGACGCTCCGGGCGCCGCCCCCGCCGAGGAGCCGCCGGCCGCCGAGCCGGAGTCCTCCGCGGACGGTGACGGTATGCCGTCCGTCGACGTCCCGGCCCAGCCTCCCACCGAGCCCCCGGGCGGCTCCGACCCGGGAGGTGACCGACAAGGCGGGCAGCAACGGCCGGACACCCGTCCTCGTCGGCTACGGCGTGAAGCAGAGCGAGGCCAAGCGGCGGCCGCGGCATACCGTTCCGAGCAGCCGACCCGAGGAGCACATCACTCCTCACGCCTCGGCGCGCACCGGCGGCCTCGTCGCCGCGCACGCGACCGACCTGCCGGTCGAGGAGCAGCCGTCGACGACGGGAGACTCCGCGGGTGGCGGGTCGACGGTCCTCGCCAAGCCGCCGGTGCGCCGGCTGGCCCGCGACCTCGGCGTCGACCTCGAGGGTGTCACGCCCACGGGAGCGGGTGGCATCGTCACGGCCGACGACGTCGCCGCGGCCGCCGTCGAGCCGGACGAGACCGACGACGGCGCCGCCGCCGGTGCCCGCGAGACGCGGGTGCCGATCAAGGGCGTGCGCAAGATGACGGCCCAGGCCATGGTCCAGTCGCTCTTCACGGCCCCGCACGTCACCGAGTGGGTGGACGTCGACGTCACCGCGACGATGGATCTCGTCGCCCGCCTCAAGCGGGACCGGGAGTTCGACGACGTCAAGGTCAGCCCGCTCCTCGTCCTGGCCCGGGCGATGTGTCTGGCCGTCGCCCGCAACCCCGGCATCAACGCGACGTGGGACGAGGAGGCGCAGGAGATCGTCCTCAAGCACTACGTCAACCTCGGTGTCGCGGCCGCCACGCCGCGCGGGCTCATCGTCCCCGTCATCAGGGACGCCGACTCGATGTCGCTCCACCAGCTCGCCGAGGCGATCGGCGAGCTGACGGCGACCGCACGCGAGGGCAAGACGCAGCCGGCGCAGATGAGCGGCGGCAGCATCACCGTGACGAACATCGGCGTCTTCGGCATCGACGGCGGCACCCCCATCATCAACCCCGGCGAGTCGGCGATCCTCTCCTTCGGCGCGGTGCGGCGGATGCCGTGGGTCGTCGAGGACGAGCACGGAACCGAGTCGATCGAGCCGCGCTGGGTCACCCAGCTCGCGCTCTCCTTCGACCACCGGCTCGTCGACGGCGAGCTCGGCAGCCGCTACCTCGCCGACGTCGCGGCCCTGCTCCACGACCCGGCCCGGGCCCTCGTCTGGGGATGAGATGAGTGACGACGGGCCGACCGGGGTCGTCTTCCCCGAGGCGGACGGCCGCCGGAGCACATCGGCCACCGGTCGGGCCGTCGTCGTCGATGCGCTCGCGGCGGCCGACCCGGTGGGGTCGAGCGCCGCGGCCCGGGAGACGAGCTGGCGACAGGGCTACCTCCCCCATTTCCGGCGGCTCGTCGAGGCGGGGCTGACCTCGCCGGACGCCGCCCGCCAGATCGCCGTGGACGGTCTCGCTTCGGTCCAGGCGCGGATGCGCTTCCGGCTCGGCGAGGCGGAGACCTCGCTCGAGGACGCGGTCGCCTCCTCCGCCGACGGCCCCCGGCTGCACAGCGAGACCGTCGAGGGCGGCGGCGAGCCCGAGACCGAGCTGTCCGTGCCCTACCGCGGCGAGCGGCTGTCCGGCGACGCGCTGCGGCGCCGGCTCGACGAGTGGGTCGCGGCCGGGGTCGTCGAGCCGTCGCTGCGCGACGCCGTCGGCGAGGTCGTCGACCACCCCGAGTGGCTCGGCCTCGCCGGGCGCACCGTCGTCGTCCTCGGGGCCGCCGCCGAGATGGGCCCGCTGCGGTCCCTCCTGCGCTGGGGTGCCGACGTCGCCGCGCTCGACCTGCCCCGGCCCGACCTGTGGAATCGCCTCCTCCGCGAGACGAGCGGGTATGCCGGCCGGCTGACCCTGCCCGTCGGCGAGGGTTTCGGTGAGCTCGCCGACCGCGCCGGGGCCGATCTCATCCACGACCTGCCGCGGGTCACCGACTGGGTGCGTTCGCTCGAGGGGCCCCTCGTCGTCGGCAACTACGTCTACGCCGACGGCGCCCTCAACGTCCGGCTCAGCGCCGCGGTCGACGCGCTCACCGAGGCGGTGCGCTTCGACCGGCCGGACACCGCGTTGGCGGTGCTCGCCACCCCGACCGACGTCTTCGCGGTGCCGGGCGACGCGGTCGAGGCCTCGGTCGCGGCATACGCCGGCCGGCGGACGAGCAAGGTCCTCCGGGTGCCGCTGCGGACCCTGTCGGGCGGGCGGCTGCTGCGCCGCAACTACGTGCCGGGCGAGAGCCCCGGGATCTGCGACTCCGTCGTCACCCAACAGGGGCCGAACTACCTTCTCGCGAAGCGGATCCAGCGCTGGCGGGCGACGACGGCGATCGCCGAGGGCGCGACGGTGTCCTTCAAGGTCGCGCCGCCGACCCGCACCCGGTCGGTCCTGAAGAACCGCGCTCTCGCGGCGGCATACGCCGGGGCGCACCGGTTCGGGATCGAGGTCTTCGAACCCGGGACGTCGAACACCCTCATGGCGGCGCTGCTCGTCCACGACCTCGCCGTCGGCACCCCGCGGCACGAGCACCCGTGGCAGGACGAGGCGTATGCCGCGGCCCACGGCGGATTGTGGCGCGGGGCCTACGACCCGCGCAGCGCCCTCGGGCTGGCCGCCCTCCTCGGCGCCGCCGCCGCCCGCTGACCCACCCGCCCCCGCCCCCGCCCCCGACAGAAACTCACCCAATAGGGAAGTTGTTGTCGGCGTCGCCGACTCTCGGACGGCAGAAACTCACCCAATAGGGCGGTTGTTGTCGGCGTCGGGGACTCTCGGACGGCAGCAACTCACCCAATAGGGAAGTTTTCGACCCGAGCCCCCGGGCTCCGGCCGTCATCCGGGGGCAACAACTCCCCTATTGGGTGAGATACCGGCGGCAACAACTCCCCTATGGGGTGAGATGCGGCCGGGCCTAGGGTGAGCCCATGAGTGCCCCGACCCGCGCGAATCCGCTCGACATCATCGACATCGACGCCTCGCTCACCGAGGAGGAGAAGGACGTCCGGGCGGCCGTCCGCGAGGTGTGCGACCGGCTCGTCGAGCCGCACATCGCCGAGTGGTACGAGCGCGGCGAGCTCCCCATGGCGCGCGACCTCGCCCTGGAGTTCGGCAAGGTGGGGCTGCTCGGGATGCACCTCGAGGGCTACGGCTGCGCGGGGATGTCCTCGGTCGAGTACGGTCTCGCCTGCCTCGAGCTCGAGGCGTCGGACTCCGGCATCCGCTCGCTCGTCTCGGTCCAGGGCTCGCTCGCCATGTATGCGATCCACCGGTTCGGCACCGAGGAGCAGAAGCAGGAGTGGCTGCCGCGGATGGCCACCGGCGAGGCGATCGGCTGCTTCGGCCTCACCGAACCGGACGCCGGGTCCGACCCTGCCTCGATGCGCACCCGCGCCCGCCGCGACGGCGAGGACTGGGTCCTCGACGGGGCGAAGATGTGGATCACGAACGGCTCGATCGCCGATGTGGCCGTCATCTGGGCGAATGCCGGTGCGGAGCACGGCGGGATCCGCGGCTTCGTCGTCCCGACCGACACCCCGGGGTTCTCCGCCCGCGAGGTGACGCACAAGCTGTCGCTGCGCGCGTCGGTGACGAGCGAGCTCGTCCTCGAGGGGGTCCGGCTACCCGGGTCGGCGGTGCTGCCCGAGGTGCGTGGGCTCAAGGGCCCCCTGTCGTGTCTGTCCGAGGCGCGGTACGGCATCGTCTGGGGCTCGCTCGGCGCCGCCCGGACCGCGCTCGAGGCGGCCCGGCGCTATGCGATGGAGCGGGAGCAGTTCGGCCGGCCGATCGCGGCATTCCAGCTGACCCAGGCCAAGCTGGCGAACATGTCGACCGAGCTCCAGCTCGCCCAGCTCCTCGCCCTGCACCTCGGCCGGCGCAAGGACGCCGGTGGCCTGCGGCCGGAGCAGGTGAGTGTGGGCAAGTACAACAACATCACCAAGGCCATCGAGATCTGCCGCACCGCCCGGACGATCCTCGGCGCCAACGGGATCAGCGGCGAGTACCCCGTCATGCGGCACGCCAACAACCTCGAGTCCGTCCTCACCTACGAGGGGACCGTCGAGATGCACACCCTCGTCATCGGCCAGGCGCTGACCGGGGAGTCCGCCTTCCGCTGACGGGTCGGTCGACGGGCGATCGCCCTGCGCTGACGGGTCGGTCGACCGTCGCTCACCGTGCGCTGACGGGCGGCCGGCCCGGCCATGGGCGACAAACACCAGCCAGGCAAGACAACGGTTGTCTTGCCTGGCTGGTGTGTCCGCCATCGGGCGGGAAAGTCGGGACAGGTGGGGTTGACCGGGACTGAACAAGCGTTTAATGTACTGAACATGAGTTCAGTCGCCGACGACGAGGATCTGACGGCCCGGGCCGGCATCCGCAACGCCGCCCTGCGCCTCTTCGCCGAGCGGGGCCACGACGCCGTCACCGTCCGCGAGATCGCCACCGCCGCCGGGGTCAGCCCCGCCCTCGTCGTCCACCACTTCGGCAGCAAGGAGGGGCTGCGCGAGGCCGTCGACCGGCACGCCGCGCAGGCGTTCGACGCGATCATCGACGGTCTCGAGGGCGCCGACCTCGCCGAGCTGCTCACGACCGGCGGGTCCGGCTCGATCGCCGAGGCGTTCGTGCGTGGCTTCCCGCCCGGGTCGCCGCTGCCGGCCTACCTGCGCCGCCTCCTCCTCACGAACGACCCGGCCGGTGCCGCGCTCTTCGGCCGGTGGTACGCCGCGACCCGCCGCCTCCTCGACACGATGGGCGCCGTCGGCGTCGCCCGGACCGGCGAGGACCCGGCCGTGCGCGCGGCGTTCCTCCTCGTCAACGACCTCGCGCTCATCCTCCTGCGCAACCAGATCGCGACGTCGATCGGCGTCGACCCGCTCACCCCCGAGGGGATCGAGCGCTGGGCCCGGGAGGCCATGGCCGTCTACACCGAGGGCGCGTTCGGCGCCCCACCGACCAGCTGAGAGAGAAGAGATCCCGTATGCCGCCCGCCGCCCCGCCCGTCATCCGCACCGAGGGCCTGGTCAAGACCTTCGGGCCCGTCCGCGCCCTCGACGGCCTCGACCTCGAGGTGGCCCCGGGCGAGGTGCACGGCTTCCTCGGCCCCAACGGGGCCGGCAAGTCCACGACGATCCGCATCCTCCTCGGCCTCATCCGGGCGTCCGGCGGGCAGGTCGAGCTCTTCGGTGGCGACCCGTGGCACGAGGCCGCCCGACTCCATGAACGCCTCGCCTACGTCGCCGGCGACGTCGCCCTGTGGCCCGCCCTCACCGGCGGCCAGTGCATCGACGTCCTCGGCGCGACCCAGGGCCGGCTCGACGAGGCGCGCCGCGCCGCCCTCATCGACCGCTTCGACCTCGACCCGACCAAGCGGGTCCGCGACTACTCCAAGGGCAACCGGCAGAAGGTCGCCCTCGTCGCCGCCCTCGCCGCCGACGTCGACCTCCTCGTCCTCGACGAGCCGACGTCCGGGCTCGACCCGCTCATGGAGCAGGCCTTCCAGGAGGTCGTCCGGGAGCGTCGCGAGGAGGGGTGCACCGTCCTGCTGTCGAGCCACATCCTCGGCGAGGTCGAGGCGCTCGCCGATCGGGTGAGCATCATCCGGCACGGCCGCACGGTGACGACGGGAACGCTCGCCGAGCTGCGGCGGCATACCCGCACCCACGTCCACGCGGTCACCGAGGGGGACCCGGACGGCCTCGCCGACGCCGACGGCGTCGCCGATCTCGCCGCCGAGCGCCTCGACGGGCACATCGACACCCGGTTCACCATCGACGCCGAGCACCTCGACGACGTCGTCGGGCGGCTCCACGCGGCCCGGATCCACACCCTGACCGTCACCCCGCCGAGCCTCGACGCCCTCTTCCTCCACGCCTATGGCGACGGCCTCGACGAGACCGAGGCCGGGTCGGACGCCGCCGCCCCCGACGGCGACGGGTCCAGGCGGCCCGGCCGCCACGTCGCGGGGGCCGGACGATGACGCTCACCGGGCTGCCGAGGATGCTCCGGGTCCAGTGGCGGACCCATCGGCGCGGCACGATCATCTGGGTCCTCGTCCTCGCCGCCTCGATGATCGGGACCGCGGCGTCGATCGCGAGCCTGTACGACACCCCCGAGAAGATCCACACGTATGCCGCGGCCGTCACCTCGGGCGACTCGCTCGTCGCCATCAACGGCCGGGTGGAGGGGATCGACAGCCTCGGCGGGGTGATCCAGGACGAGTTCGGCTTCCTCGCCTCCTTCCTCATGCCGTTGCTCGGCATCGCGCTCGTCGCCCGGGCCACCCGCCGCGAGGAGGAGTCCGGGCGCCTCGAGGCGCTGCTGGCCGGCCGGGTGTCCCGGCCGGTCCCGACCGTCGCGGCGCTCCTCGTCACGGCGGGCGCCATCGCGCTCACCGTCGTCCTCTTCGCCGCCGGGCTCGTCGGGTCCGGGGTCCCGGGGAGCCGCGCCCTCCTCTACGCGCTCTCCCTCGGGCTGCTCGCGTTCGCCTTCGCGGGCCTCGCCGCGCTCCTCGCCCAGGTGACCCTCCACTCGCGAGGCGTCTACACCGTGGGCCTCATCGTCCTCGCCCTCGCCTACGTCCTCCGGGGCGTCGGCGACGTCACCCGCACCTGGCTGACCTGGCTCTCGCCGCTCGGCTGGGCCGAGAAGGCCGCCGCCTTCGGGGCGATGCGCTGGTGGACCCTGCTCATCCCGCTCGTCGTCGGGGTCGTCCTCGGTGGGCTCGCCGTCCGGCTCGCCGCGCGCCGGGACCTCGGCAGCGCCCTCGTGCGCGGTGGCGCCGGCGAGGCCCGGGCCAGCGCCCGGCTGCGTAGCCCGCTCGGCCTCGCCGTGACGATCCACCGCCCCGGGATCCTCGGCTGGCTCGCCGGGGCCCTCATCCTCGCCGCGATGATGGGCGCCCTGGCCCAGCAGTTCGTCGACGCCGTGACGGGGAACCCGTCGATGGGCGAGGCGATCGGCATGCTCGCCGGGAGCCCGGTCGACGGCTTCATCGCCGTCGTCCAGCTCTACATCGCCGTCATCGTCATGGGGTATGCCGTGCAGGCCGCCGCCGCCCTGCGCGGGGAGGAGGCCGAGGGTCGGCTCGAGCCCCGGCTGGCCGGTCGCCTCTCCCGGATGAGGTGGCTGCTCGCCCACGGCGTCGTCATCGTCGCCGGGCTGCTCCTCATCGTCGCCTCCGCCTCGGTTCTCCTCGCCCTCACGACGGCGTGGTCGGTCGGCGACACGGGTCGGGTCGGGGCGATCCTCGGGGCTGGGCTGGCCTACCTGCCCGCCGAGCTCCTCGTCGCCGGGTTCGCCGTGGCCGTCTTCGGCGCCCGGCCGCGGCTGCTCCCGACGGCGTGGGCGGTCTTCGGGTTCGTCGCCTTCATCGCCTTCCTCGGCCCGGCGCTCAACCTCGCCGGCTGGGTTCTCGACCTCTCGCCGACGACCCACGTCGGCAACCCGCCCCTGGGCGCCGTCGAGCCGCTGCCCCTCGTCGTCCTCGGGGTCCTCGCCGCGGGGCTCGCGGCGGTGGCGGCGCTGACCTTCCGGCGGCGCGGCATACCCCAGGGCTGAGGTCCCCGCTCGGGCGATCGCGGTGCGGCCGGGTGCTCGCGGTGCCGTCCGCGATTCCGGTCGCCCCCGCGAGCACCCGGCCCCCTGGCGGCGGAAACCAATTTCTCGTATCTTCAAACGAGAGCCACAATGGGGAGGGCCGCCGTCGGGGCGGCATTCATCACCCCCCTGAGTTCGGAGTCATGCCGTGCTGTCCGCCTACCGTCCCCTCCTCCGGGTGCCGGGTGCCCGGGCGTTCGTCGGGGGTGCCGTCCTCGCGAGGATCGGCGGCGCCATGTTCGGGGTCGCCGTCATCTCGATGATCAGCGCCCGCCGGGACTCCTACGGTCTCGCCGGGGCCGTCTCGTCCGTCGGGCTGCTCGTCCTCGCCGCGGCCGGGCCGTTCATCGGTCGGCTCATCGACCGGTTCGGCCAGCGGCGGGTCACCCTGCCGTTCGTCATCGTGTCGTTCGTCTTCGGGATCTTCACCATCACGGCGTCGGTCGTCGGGTGGCCGGCCTGGACGCTCTTCCTCGGCTACGGCCTCTCGGCGCTCCTGCCCGAGCCGAGCCCGCTGACCAGGGCCCGCTGGGCCTTCCTCCTGCGCGACGAGCCGGAGCGGCTCCACACGGCGATGTCGTTCGAGCAGGTCCTCGACGAGGGCTCGTTCGTCCTCGGACCGGTGCTCGCCATCAGCGCGTCGCTCGTCTACCCCGAGCTCGGGCTCATCCTCGCCGAGGCGCTCTTCCTCGTCGGGGTGCTCGTCTTCCTCACCTCGCGTGAGACGGAACCGCCCGTCGTCGCCCATGCCGAGCGGCCGGTCGGGCTCGCGATCGCCCGTCCTGGCGTTCTCGCCGTGGCCGCCGCGCTGACGATGACCGGCGTCATCCTCGGCGCCAACGAGGTCATCGCCGTGGCCGTCGCCGACGAGGCCGGCCGCAAGGGCTTCTCGAGCGTCATCCTCGCCCTGTTCGCGTTCGGGTCGATGCTCGCGGGCATCGCCTTCGGGACCCTCGTCTTCCGGGTCACCCTGACCCGGCGGCTGCTCGTCGCCGCGACGGCGATGGTCGTCCTCGAGACCCCGGCGCTCGTCGCCGGCGACCTGTGGATGCTCGCGCTCGTCATGCTCGTCGCCGGCTCGGCGACCGCGCCGATGCTCATCACGAGCACGACGCTGACCCAGAAGCTCGTCCCGCCCGCCCTCGTCACCGAGGGGATGGCCGTCGTCGTGACGGGCATCCTCGTCGGCATCTCGATCGGTGCGGCGGCCGGCGGCTGGGCCATCGAGGCGTTCGGGGCTCAGCGGGCGTATGCCGTGCCGGTCGCCGCCGGCGTCGTCGCGGTCCTCGCCATCGGGCTGAGGTACCTGCGGATCCAGCGCGCGGAGCTGGCCGGCCCGGAGCTCCGGGACGTCATCGTGCCCCCGGGCCCCGCCCGCCCGTAGCGCCGCGCCCAGGGGAGCGCCCGGGTGCGGGTGTCCTGGGTGCTCGCGGAGGTGTCCGCTTCCCGGTCGGTTCCGCGAGCACCCGGGTGCGGGTGTCCTGGGTGCTCGCGGAGGTGTCCGCTGTCCCGGTCGGTTCCGCGAGCACCCGGGTGCGGGTGTCCTGGGTGCTCGCGGAGGTGTCCGCATTCCCGGTCGGTTCCGCGAGCACCGACCAGGGGCCCGGCGGTCAGACCGGCGTGGCGGCGGCGTCCTGCGCGGCGTCCTGCGCGGCCTTGTTCCGCTCGTCGTAGGCCGAGCCCTTGCGCAGCTCGACCTGCGGGAGGAGGAGCATCACGAGGAACCCGACGACCATGACGGCCGAGCCGACGAGGAAGACGATGTCCATCGCATCGGAGAAGCCCATGAGGAAGGGCTTGGCCAGCCGCGGGTCGAGGTTGGTGAGGAACGAGCTGTCCGACAGGACGCCGCTCGCCGAGGTGGCCGTGCTGCCCGGGCTCTGCGCCGCGGCCTGGATGCCGGCGGCCACCGTGTGGTCGACCGTCCCGGCCGGGGCCTGCAGCCCGGAGGCGATGCCCGCCTGGAAGTCCTTCGTCGGCGCGACGGCCCGCATCGCCGAGGCGATCTTGTCCGGCACGGTCGAGAAGAGGATCGACAGGAAGACGGCGGTGCCGATCGTGCCGCCCATCTGACGGGTGAACGTCGCGGTCGAGGTGGCGACGCCGATCTGCTGCGGCGGAACGGCATTCTGGACGGCGAGGGTCAGCGGCTGGAAGTTGAAGCCGAGGCCGATGCCGAAGACGACCATGACGACCATCGTCTGCCACAGCGGCGTGTCGTAGTGCACGTAGTGGAAGACGAACAGGCCGAGCGCGAGGAGCGCGGAGCCGACGACCGGGAAGATCCGGTAGCGACCGGTCCGGGCGATGATCTGGCCGGAGCTGATCGACCCGGTCATGATGCCGGCGACCATCGGGATGAGCATGAGGCCGGCCTCGGTCGGCGTCGCGCCCTTGACGATCTGGAGGTAGAGCGGCAGCGAGGCGAGGCCGCCGAACATCGCGACACCGATGAGGATCGAGGCGCTCGAGGCGACGCCGACCGTCTTGATGCGGAACATCGCGAGCGGGAAGATCGCCTCCTCCTTCATCCGCCACTCCTGCCAGAGGAAGGCGATGCCGGCGACGACGGTGATGACGTATGCCGTGAGCGCGCGGCCCGAGGACCAGCCCCAGGTGCGCCCCTGCTCGAGGACGATGAGGAGCGGGACGAGGGCCACGGAGAGCAGCGCCGCACCGGTCCAGTCGATCCGGTGGTCCAGGCGGTGGTGGTCCAGGTGAAGGGTCTTGGACACGACGACGAGCGCGGCCAGGCCGATCGGGACGTTGACGAGGAAGACCCAGCGCCACCCGGTGACCCCGAGGATCTGGTTCGCCCCGGCGAAGAACCCGCCGATGACCGGGCCGGCGACGCTCGAGGTGCCGAAGACGGCGAGGAAGTAGCCCTGGTACTTCGCCCGCTCACGCGGCGGGACGATGTCGCCGATGATGGCGAGGGCGAGGGACATCAGGCCGCCGGCGCCGAGACCCTGAACGGCGCGGAACGACGCCAGCTCGTACATCGACGTCGAGAACGACGACAGGGCGGAGCCGATGATGAAGATCGTGATGGCCGCGATGAAGAACTTCTTGCGGCCGTAGATGTCGGAGAGCTTGCCGTAGAGCGGGGTGACGATCGTCGCCGTGATGAGGTAGGCGGTCGTCGCCCAGGCCTGCTGGTCGAGGCCGTGGAGGTCGTCGGCGATGGTGCGGATCGACGTCGCGACGATCGTCTGGTCGAGGGCGGCGAGGAACATGCCCATCATCAGGCCGACGAGGATGGTGATGATCTGACGGTGGGTGAGGCCGCCTTCGCCGGTCGGTGCGGCTGCGGTGCTGGTACTCATGAGGCGTCCTGGGGGTCGAGGGCTGGCTGGGCGGGCGCGATGCCGGCCTCGTGGGCCAGCCCGGCGCGAGAGCGATCGACGGCGTCGGCGAAGCGCTGGAGGTAGGTGGCGAAGTCGGCGACGTCGGTGTCCGACCAGCCCTCGAGGAGGCTGGCCAGCCATGCGTCGCGGCTGCGCCGCAGGTCGACGAGGAGGGTGGCCCCCGCGTCGGTGAGGCTGAGCAGGTGGGCGCGGCCGTCCTCGGGGTCGGGGACCCGTTCGATGAGGCCGAGGCCGGCGAGGTGGGTGACCTGGCGGCTCACCGTCGAGACGTCGGCATACAGCCGGTCGGCGAGGTCGGAGACCCGGTGCGGCTGGCAGGAGAGGCGGAACAGCAGGGGGAAGGACATCGGGTCGACGTCCGGGTGGACCCGGGGCGCGTGCTGCTTGTGCGCCTGCAGGAGCCGCATCGTCCGGACGAGGGCGTCCCCGAAGGCGACCCGGGGGTCCGTGCTCGCCGCGGCGGCTCGCGCGCTGGTGTCGGTCATGTCGGTCATCCCTGATGGTGGATAGTTGCTTGCTTCACACAACCATAATGCATGGTTGCTTCAAACAACTAATCGCTGGTGAGGGTCGCCTTATTCCCGAGGAGCTCCGGCGGGGAGAGTCCCGAGGAGCTCCGGCGGGGTGAGTCCCGAGGAGCTCCGGCGGGGTGAGTCCCGAGGGGTGCCCGCCGGGGTGCCCGGCGGACGACCGGTGCGGTGACCGGCCCGGCTAGGGCGCGACGACCATGGCGTCGAGGACGCGCTGGCCGATCTCCTCGTCGCCCGCGATCGTCACGTGGAGCTCGGACGCCGGCCGCCGCCCGGCGGAGCGCCGGCAGGCCGCCTGGGTCGACATCGTGATCGTCGTCGTCTCCACGTCGGCATGGTCGTCCTGCTCGCCGGTGAACAGGGCGTATGCCGACCGGCTTCCCGTCCCGCTCCTCGACCCGGGCGCCGGCCCGGCCGACGACGGGCCCGGTGAGGTCGAGGATGACGGCATGGCCAGGGGGCACCGCGGCCGTCCGGGCAATGATCCGGGGCAGGGCGTCGAAGAGGTACATGACGGCGACCGAGGCGCCGGGCGCGTCGAGGTTGCCGGGCCGGGCGAGGGCCTCGCGGATGTCCTGTTCGTGGGTCCAGATGTCGAAGAGACGGACGGTGATGAGGTCCCCGACCGTCGTCGCCCCGTACGGCCCCACCGTCGGGGTCTCCAGCGTCGTCGCCGGGTCGCGGTAGAACGCGAGCCGCTCGGCGAGGAGGGCCTCGAGCTCGTCGAGGATCTCGGCGATGTGGCGGCCGCGGCGCACCTCGAGGTACTTCTCGACCCGTTCGCCGAACTCGTGCCGCACATGGGCGTGCCGCGAGACGTCGACGTCCGGGACCTGCTCGCCGGCCACCATGGCCTCCCCGCCCGTGACGTGGGCGATCTGGTCGAAGACCGTCCAGCCGGGGCAGTCGGTCTCCTTCTCGAGGTCGCCGGCGCGCAGGCTGTGCCCGAGGTCGAGCACGGCCTGGACGGTCTGGGCGTACCCCTCGGTGAGGGCCGCGAGGTCCTCGGGGGGCGCCGGGTTGAGAGGCATGACCTGCACAGTACAGACCGAGGGGGCGCCCGGCCCATCCGGCGACGCCGGCCGAGGATGCCGCGACCGGGGCCCGAGGCGGAACTCACTGATGACCGTCCGGGCGCTGCACCTACGCTGGGTGCCATGTCGAGCGCCTCCCCGGCCCGTGCGCGCACCCCCCAGCCGCCGTCCCTCATCCGGCCGACCGTGCTGGTCGTCGTCGTGGCGGTCGTCGCGACCGTCCTCGGCGCCGCCTCGACCGGCGCCACCGCCCCCCTCGCCCTCGAGGACCCGGGCGGCTTCGTCCGGTGGGGCCTGCCGGTGTCCGACGTCCTCAGCCAGCTCGCCGCCGTGATCGCCTTCGGGCTGCTGCTGACCTCGGCCTTCCTCGCCCCCGAGCGCCGCGACACGACCCGCCGGGCCGAGGCCAACCGGCTCGCCTCGGTCGCCGCCATCGTGTGGGCGGGCGCCGGCCTGCTCAAGCTGCTGCTCGACTTCGCCTCCATCGCGGGCATCCCGCTCTCCGACCCCGACTACCTCTCCCAGTTCTTCCGGTTCGTCCTCTCGCTCGAGGTGACTCGGATCGACCTCGTCAGCGTCCTGGCGGGGATCGTCGTGGCGACCGGCGCGGCCGTCGCGACGAGGCGGGCCCCGACGGCGTGGCTCACCCTCATCACCCTCGTCTCCATCGTCATGTTCGCCCTCACCGGCCACGTCGGCGGCTCGGCGTCGCACGAGGACGCCGTCAACTCCCTCGGCGTCCACATCCTCGGCGTCTCGGTGTGGGTCGGCGGGCTCATCGCCCTCATCGTCCTGCGGCCCCGGCTCGGTCGGGACCTCGGCGTCACGGTCGGTCGCTACTCCGTCCTCGCCGGCTGGGCCTACGTCCTCGTCCTCCTCAGCGGCCTCCAGCAGGCGTGGATCCGGGTCGGCTCGTTCGGCGCCTTCGTCGACACGGCATACGGGCGGCTGGTCGTCATCAAGATCCTCGCGCTCGTCGCCCTGGGCGTCGCGGGCTACTCCCAGCGGCGCAACCTCGCGACCCGCCTCGAGCGGGACCCGGCCGACGGGCGGACCTTCGCCCGCCTCGCGGCCGGCGAGGTGCTCCTCATGGGCCTGGCCATCGGGCTCGCCGCGGCGCTCTCGCGCAGCGCACCGCCGATCCCGGACGCCCTGCCCAACCCGAGCCGCATCCTCGCCCTGACCGGCTTCCCCGACCCCGGCCCGATGTCGAGCGCGGACTGGTTCACCGCCTGGCGCCCGGACTGGCTCCTCCTGTCCATCGCCGTCGTCGCCGTCGGTCTGTATGCCGCGGGCGTCGCCCGGCTGCTCCGGCGCGGCGACGCATGGCCGTGGGGACGGACGGCGTCCTGGGTCGCCGGCTGGCTCGTCTGGGTGTACGCGACGTGCGGTGCTCCCGACATCTGGGGGCGGGTCCTCTTCTCGATGCACATGGTCATGCACATGGCGATCGCGATGCTCGTGCCGGTGCTGCTCGTGCCGGGGGCGCCGATCACCCTTCTCCTGCGGGCCCTCCCGGCGCGGAAGGACAAGACGTGGGGCCCACGGGAGCTGTTCCTCCACGTCGTGCACTCGCGGGCGCTGCGGTTCTTCGCCAACCCGATCGTCGCCTCGGCGTTCTTCTTCTTCAGCCTCGCGATCTTCTACTGGACGCCGCTGTTCAACCTCGCCCTGACGACCCACCTCGGGCACCTGCTGATGATGGCCCACTTCATCGTCACCGGGTACCTCTTCGTGTGGGTCCTCATCGGCATCGACCCGGGGCCGCCGAAGTGGTCGCCGCTCATGCTCCTCGTCATCCTCTTCGCGACGATCTCGTTCCACGCCTTCTTCGGGGTCTCGCTGACGAGTGCGACGTCCCTGCTGGCCGGGGACTTCTTCACGACGATCCACCAGGCCTGGATGCCGACCCCCCTCGCCGACCAGGTGACCGCGGGCGAGATCGCCTGGGGCATCGGCGAGGTCCCCACCCTTGTCCTCGCCGTCCTCGTCGCCCGCAACTGGGTCCGACGCGACGAGCACGAGACGAAGCGCCGGGACCGGCAGGCGGACCGGGACGGCGACGCGGAGCTCGCGGCATACAACGACTACCTCGCCCAGGCGCGCGAGGCGCTGAAGGAGCCGCGCTGATGCGGGTCGCGCTCGTCCAGCTCTCCTACGACGACGCCGAGCCGATGGCCGAGCGCGTCGAGCGGGTCGCCGGTCTCGTCCGGGACCAGGCCGGTCACGACCTCGTCGTCCTGCCCGAGCTGTGGGGCGCGACGGGCTTCGGCTACGGGCGCTGGGAGGCCGATGCGCAGCCGGTCGACGGGCCCCTCGCGACGGCGATGGCTGCGGCGGCCCGGGAGGCCGCGGTGACGCTGCATGCCGGCTCGATCGTCGAGCGGCTCGAGGCGCCCGGCCCGGACGGGAACCTGCTCGCGAACACCTCGCTGCTGTATGCCGCCGACGGCAGCCGGATCGCCGTCTACCGCAAGATCCACCGGTTCGGCTTCGGTGCCGGTGAGCCGAAGCTCATGGAGGCGGGCGAGGACGTCGTCCTGGCCGAGATCCCCTCTGGCGGAGGTGGATCCGTCACGGCGGGGCTGTCGACGTGCTACGACCTCCGCTTCCCCGAGCTCTATCGCCGACAGGGCGAGGAGGGCGCGGAGGTCTTCGTCGTCCCGGCCGCGTGGCCCGCCGCGCGGGTCGGGCACTGGACGCTGCTCGGCCGGGCCCGGGCGGTCGAGAACCAGTGCGTCGTGCTCCAGTGCAACACCGCCGGGACCCACGCGGGCCACGAGATGGGCGGCCGGAGCCAGGTCGTCACGGCGGCGGGAGAGGTCCTCGCCGAGGCGTCGGCGACCGCCGAGGAGGTCCTGTCCGTCGAGGTCGACCTCGAGGCGACCACGGCCTACCGCTCGGCCTTCCCCGTCCTGCGCGACCGCCGCCTCTGACCCTCCCCCCGCGCCCCCACCCTTCCCGACTTTCCCGCCTCAGGCGGGGAAGTGGCACTTCACCCGGGAACCTTCCCCCGGCGAAGTGCCAGGTTCCGGGGTGATGTCGCCCCGGGCTCCCTGGCCCCGTCGCTCCACCGGCCCGGCGAACGACCGACGGCCGGCCACCCCGCGCGGGGTGACCGGCCGTCGGGAGGGTCCGGGGACGGACCCGGCCGTGCCGTCAGCCGACGAGCTGGGCCTGCTGGAGAATGCTGCGCAGGTCGCTCGGCAGCCGGTCCGTCGCGCCGCTCGCCGCACCCGGCGCCGCGGTCTGCGGCGCGAGGCTGCGCGTCGCTGCCGCGGGGGCGGGCGACGGGTCGGGTGCCGGGACCGGCTCACACTGGACGTCCGAGGTCCACCGGCCCGGCTTGCGCGGGTCGAGGGCTCCGGTGAGGAGGTAGTCGGCGATCCGGTCGTCCGTGCACGTCACGCCGGACAGCGAGCCGGCGTGGGTCGTGCCACCGACGCCCTCGATGAGGACGGACCGCGGGAACCGCTTGCGGACCTCGAGGGCACCGGCATACGGCGTGGCCGCGTCGTTGGTCTCCTCGATGAGGAGGATCGGCGGGACCTTCGTGCCCCTCACGTTGACCGGGTGGTGGGCCGACTCGCCCGCCCAGGTCAGGCACGGGGCGTTGTACCAGGTGTTGTTCCAGGTGAGGAACGGTGCCTTGTGGTAGGTCCGCCACGAGTCGCGGCGCTGCTTCGGCCAGCGCGGCCATGTCGTGTCGGTGCACTGGACGGCGTTGTAGACGGCATAGGTGTTGTCCGACCCGGGGCCGGAGCCGTTGGCGCCGTCGTAGAGGGCCACGATCGGGCCGTAGTCACCGTCGACGGCGGCCTTGAAGGCCTGGGCCACCTGCTCCCAGCCGTAGACGTAGTAGGCCGCGGAGACGAACGCGTCGTTCCACTCGTCGGGGCCGATCTTGCCGTCGAAGGGCGCCTTGCGGGCCTTGTCCTGCATCGCGTAGTACAGCTTGAGGATCTGCCGGCCGCTCGTGCCGAGCCCGTAGACGTCGTTGTGCGCGGCGACCCAGTCGAAGTAGATCTTGATGTTCTTGTCGAACTGGAGGTCCTGGTTGAGGTTGGCCTGGTACCAGACGTCCTTGGGGTTCACGACGCCGTCGAAGACCATCCGCCGCACCCGGTCGGGGTGCATCGTCGCGTAGACCTGGCCGAGGTAGGTGCCGTAGGAGAACCCGTAGTAGTTGATCTTGTCGGCGCCGAAGGCCTTGCGGATGCTCTCCATGTCGTTGACCCAGTCGGTCGTCTTCATGTGGTCGAGCAGCTCACCGCCGACCTGGGCGCACGCCGAGGCGTAGCCCGCCGCCTTGTGCAGCCACGTCCGCTCCAGCTGCCGGGTGAACGGCACGTAGTCGGGGCGGTCGTAGGGGAAGTAGTCGCCGTCGCAGGACAGGTTCGGCTGGGAGGTCCCGACCCCGCGCGGGTCGAAGCCGATCCAGTCGTACGGGTCGCCGCCGCCGTTCGGGACGAAGGCGCCCAGCCGGGCGAGGTTCAGCCCCGAGCCGCCCGGACCCCCGGGGTTGACGAGCATGATGCCCTGCGCGTCGGCGTCGGAGGTCTTGTGCTTGATCTCGGAGACGCCGATCTTGATCTTCGTGCCGTCCGGGTGCGCGTAGTCCAGCGGGACGGTCAGCAGACCGCACCGCGCGCCGGCCGCCTGCATCCGAGGGCTGGAGCACTCGCCCCACTCGATGGGCGGCGGGGTGTAGCCGTCGCCGTGGTGGCCATGGCCGTGACCATGACCGTGCCCGGTCGCCAGGACCGGGAGCGGGCTCGCCGTCGCGGCGCCCGTGCCGGCCATCGTGGCGCCGGCGACGCCCAGGGCGAGGACCGCCGTGGTGAGTTTCCTCATGGGGTGTTCCCTTTCCAGGAGTGAGGGCCCGGGAGGGTGCGAGCCTCGTGAGCTCGCGACCGGACCCGACGCTCCACCCTGAGTGAGGCACGCCTTACTCGCAACCGGAGCGGGATGATGGGGGCATGGTCGCCGACGCCGTGGTCGCAGCCCTCGCCTCCGCCCTCCCAGAGGGGGTGGTGGTGACGGCCCCCGAGTCGATGGAGAAGTACCGTCACGACTGGTCCCACGACGGAACCGCGGGTATGCCGCTCGCCGTCGTCCGGGCGGACGGCGCGGCCCACGTCCAGGTGGCGGTCCGCTGGGCGGCCGAGCACGGCATACCCATCGTCCCGCGCGGGGCCGGGAGCGGGCTGTCGGGCGGGGCGAACGCCGTCGACGGCGGCATCGTCGTCACGACGGAGCGGATGCGGGCGATCGAGATCGACACCGCCTCGCGGGTCGCCGTCGTCGAGCCCGGCGCCCTCAATGTCGAGGTCAAGCACGCTGCCGCCGAGCACGGGCTGTGGTACCCGCCGGACCCGAGCTCCTACGAGATCTGTTCGATCGGCGGCAACGTCGCGACGAACGCGGGCGGACTGTGCTGCGTGAAGTACGGCGTGACGACCGACTACGTCCTCGGCCTCGACGTCGTCCTCGCCGACGGCACTCTCATCACCCTCGGCGGGAAGCGGGTCAAGGACGTCGCGGGGTTGTCGCTGCTCAAGCTGTTCGTCGGGTCCGAGGGGACGCTCGGCATCGTCACCCGGGCGATCCTCCGGCTCGTCCCGGCACAGGAGGCGCGCTCGACGCTCGTCGCAACCTTCCCCAGTGTCGAGAGCGCCGCCGCAGCGGTCGTCGAGATGGGCCGCCGGCTGCGGCCGTCGATGCTCGAGCTGATGGACCAGGAGTCGATCAACGCCGTCGAGGACTACCAGCCGATGCGGCTGGACCGCGACGCCGGTGCGCTCCTCGTCGCCCAGTCCGATCTACCCGCCGTGGCCCGCCCGACGGAGATGGCGGCGATCGAGGACGCCTGCCGGGCGGCCGGGGCGAAGGAGCTCTTCGTCACCGACGACCCCGAGGAGGGCGAGCAGTTCGTCCAGGCCCGACGGCTCGCGTTCCCTGCGATCGAGGCGACCGGCTCGCTGCTCCTCGAGGACGTCGGGGTTCCGGTGCCACTCCTGCCGGTCCTCCTCGCCGAGATCGCGACGATCGCGGGGCGGCACCGGACCAGGATCCCGACCGTCGCTCACGCCGGGGACGGCAACACCCACCCGATCATCGTCTTCGACCCGACCGACGCCGACGCGGCCGCTCGGGCACGGCTCGCCTTCGACGACATCATGGCCGCGGCGATCGCCCTCGGCGGGACGATCACCGGGGAGCACGGGGTGGGTCGGGCCAAGAAGGGCGCCCTGCCGGACCAGCTCGGCCCGGACGTCATGGCCCTGACCCGGCGGGTCAAGGACGCCCTCGACCCGCAGGGGATCCTCAACCCTGGCGCGATCCTCTGAGGAGTCGACCTCGCCGCCGGCTCGGGTACTCGCGTGGGTGTCCGGGTTCCCGGTCGGTTCCGCGAGCGCCCGACGGCCGGGGTTCACGGCATCGCGGAGCGGGTAGGGGAGGGGTGTCAGTGCCCGCATCCCCTACACACGGAGAACCTTCATGTACATCGGACTGGGCATCTTCCTGCTCGTCGTCGGCGCGATCCTCACCTTCGCGGTCGACGCCAGCGTCAGCGGCATCGACCTCTCGCTCATCGGCTGGATCCTCATGGCCGGTGGCCTGCTCGCCGTCGTCCTCTCGCTCGCCATGCGCGGTCGCTCCAGTGCGGGCGGCGGCTACTCCTCGCGCCGGGTCAGCTCGTCGGACCCGGCGACGGGTGAGCGCGTCGACGAGGTCCACGTCGACCGGGACGCCTGACGCGACACCCGACCCCGACTGGCGAGGCCCCCGCACCTGCTCGGTGCGGGGGCCCTCGCCCGGGTATGCCGCGGCCTACCCGGTGTCGTCAGAACGCGGACTCGGGGATGTCCATGATCTCGTTGTCGGTGGCCTCGGCCATGGCCCGCTCCGCTGCGAGGCGGGGGAGGACCTGCCGGGCGTAGAACTGGGCCGCGGCGACCTTGCCGGTGTAGAAGTCGACGTCCTTGGCGGACGCGCCGTCCTCGAGCGCCGTGAGCGCGACCTCGGCCTGGCGCAGCAGCAGCCAGCCGACGACGAGGTCGCCCGCGGCGAGCAGGAGGCGGGTCGTGTTCTGGCCGACCTTGTAGAGGTTGCTCACCTCGCCACCGGCACGCGGGTCGGACTTCATCAGCTCGCCGACCATGTAGCCGACGATGCCCTGGACGTCCTCGAGCGCCTCGCCGAGCAGCTCGCGCTCCCGGTCGAGCCGGCCGCCGTGGGCGCCGAGACCCTTGGCGAACTCCTGGATCTGCATGGCGATCGCCCCGAGCGCCTGACCCTTGTCGCGGACGATCTTGCGGAAGAAGAAGTCCATCCCCTGGATCGCCGTCGTGCCCTCGTAGAGGGTGTCGATCTTGGCGTCCCGGACGTACTGCTCCACCGGGTAGTCCTGGAGGAAGCCCGAGCCGCCGAACGTCTGCAGCGACTCGGTGCCGAGGAGCACCCACGCCCGCTCGGACCCGAGGCCCTTGACGATCGGCAGGAGCAGGTCGTTGACCCGGTTGGCGATCTCGGCCGCGCTCCCCTCGGTGATCTCCTCGGACCCGGTCGCCAGGTGCTCGAGGTCGACGGTGTCCTGCTGGCTCGCGGTGTAGTGGACGAGCGCGCGCGAGGCCCTCGGCATACGCCTTCTGGAGCAGCAGCGAGCGGCGCACGTCCGGGTGGTGGGTGATCGTCACCCGCGGCGCGGTCTTGTCGTTCATCTGGGTGAGGTCGGCGCCCTGGACGCGCTCCTTGGCGTACTCGAGGGCGTTGAGGTAGCCGCTGGAGAGGGTCGCGATGGCCTTCGTGCCGACGAGCATCCGGGCGTGCTCGATGACCCGGAACATCTGGGCGATGCCGTCGTGGACATCGCCGAGCAGCGTTCCGACCGCGGGCCTCTCGCCGCCGAAGGTGATCTCGCAGGTCGTCGAGACCTTGAGGCCCATCTTCTTCTCGAGGTTGGTGATGTAGGCGCCGTTGCGCTCGCCGAGCTCGCCGGTCTCGAGGTCGACGTGGTACTTGGGGACGATGAAGAGCGAGAGGCCCTTCGTCCCGGGGCCCGCGCCCTCGGGGCGGGCGAGGACGAAGTGGACGACGTTGTCCGTCATGTCCGACTCGGCCGAGGTGATGAACCGCTTGACCCCGGTGATCGTCCACGTGCCGTCGCCGTTGTCGACGGCCTTCGTCCGGCCGGCGCCGACGTCGGAGCCGGCGTCGGGCTCGGTCAGCACCATCGTGCAGTGCCAGCCCTTCTCGATGATCCAGCGGGCCATCTTCTTCTGCTCGTCGTTGCCGAGGACGTACATCAGCTTGCCGAAGGAGTAGGACGCGGCGAACATCGCGATGGCCGGGTTGGCGCCGAGGACCATCTCGTTCATCGCCCACTTGAGCGAGGGCGGCGAGACGGTGCCGTCGAGCTCGCCGGGGACGTCGATGTTCCAGAAGCCGGACTCGCGGTATGCCGCGTACGACGCCGAGAACGACTCCGGCATCGTCACCTCGCCGGTCTCGGGGTCCCACGTGGGCGGGGTGCGGTCGCCGTCGACGAAGCTGGCGGCCAGCTCGTTCTCGGAGAGGCGCGCGACCTCCTTGAGCATCTCGCGCGCGGTGTCGGCGTCCACCTCCTCGTAGGGGCCATGTCCGAGGACGTCCTGCCGCCCGAAGACCTCGAACATGTTGAACTCGATGTCGCGCAGGTTGCTCTTGTAGTGACCCATGACGCCGGTGTCCTTCTCACTCTGGTCGGAGGAGCCGGTGATGTGACCCGGCTCACTACTCAATAGTTCTACTCGCGAGTAACAAGCGCAAGTCGTTCCGGTCAACAGGTCTCCGACCTGCGGTGATGCCGTGACCGGGCGGCGCTGCCGTGGCGTTGCGACGCGCGCGGCGGGCGGGTGTGGTTCGCTGAGCCCATGGGTTCGCCGACCGCCGCGGAGGGCTCGGGCGTCGTGGCCCGGGCCCATGCGCTCATCGAGAGCGGGGAGCGCTGGCGCGCCCGCGATCTCCTCGCCGAGCACGTCGACGGGCTCGAGCCGGAGCCGGGCGCTCTCACCCTCTACGGCGAGGTGCTGCACTCGATGGGTGACCTGCCGGCGGCCGGGGCCGCGTGGTTCGGCGCCGGCGTCAAGGGTCCCGAGGTCGACGCGGCGATCGCGGCCTGGCGGGAGCGCTTCGACGACGACTTCGCCCGGATGTGGCGCACCCTGCCGCGGTCGGTCCGGGCCGAGCCGCGCTCGCCCCGGGTCGAGGCGCTCCGGGCCCGGGCCCTCGAGGCCGAGTCGGGGGAGGACGCCGCGGCTCCCGGCGAGGGTGGGGGCTTCGACGCGGCCCAGTTCGTCGCGTGGCTGCTCGCGGCCTTCTTCGTCCTCGCGGCGATCATCGGGATCGTCCAGATCCTCCAGTGGATGGTTCCCGGCGAGTAGGCGTCTGACCTGGGCGGATCCGGCATACGGGCGGGTGCGTGGCGGCGGCCCGCGGGTCCCCCGGATCGTTCCCGACAGCCCTGCCCGGCCGGTAGGGTATGGGCCCCGGGTGGGACCCCCTGCCTGCCCGTGACCCCAGTGCCGAGGAGCTGTCGTGCCACCGCCGCCGAAGAAGTCTGTCCTTCATCGGGCCGTCGTCAAGGGTATGCCGCCGGTCGGCCGCCTCGTCGCCGAGCGGGACTCGCTTCGTCGCCGACTCGAGGAGAGCCGGCGGCGCGAGGCGGCCCTGACGCGGAAGGTCGAGGAGCTGACGGCGACCGTCGAGCTGCAGGACCGGGTGTCCGGCGGAGCGCCGGAGGGGCTGGGCTACCTCTTCATCGTCACGTACGGCCGCTCCGGGTCCACCCTCCTGCAGGGCATCCTCAACTCGATCCCGGGCTATCTCATCCGCGGCGAGAACCGCGCCGCGCTGTTCCACCTCTACTCGCTACGAGAACATCCTCGTCACCGAGAAGGCGATCCAGACCCGGCCGAAGCTGCTCGGCCCGCAGAAGTCGTGGTTCGGCCTGGACCAGTACCCCGAGGACGTCGCGATCGCCGCGATGCGTAGCCTCGTGCTGCGCGCCCTGCTGCGCCCGGGTCCGGAAACCCGGGTCGCCGGCTTCAAGGAGATCCTCTGGTTCATGAAGGACTGGGAGGGCTATCTCGACTTCCTCGAGGACCTCTTCCCGGGGATGCGGGTCATCATCAACACCCGGGACCACGAGGCCGTCTCGAGGAGCAAGTGGTGGGCCGAGATGGAGAACCCGCTCGGTCGGCTCGACGTCTACGAGAAGCGCCTCGACGACATCGAGCGCCGGTTGGGGGATCGGGCCTACCGGGTCCACTACGACGACTGGACCGCCGACCACGACGTGCTCCGCGGGATGTACGACTGGCTCGGCGAGCCGTTCGACAGGTCGGTCGTCGACGCCGTCATGGAGGTCAAGCACTCCCACTGACCCGGCTCGGCACTCGGCGAGGGCGCCAGGTTGTGGCTGGGTTGTCACCCGCATGGCCGGGGAGCTTCCCAGCCAACCGACGAGAACCCAGCCAAGACGCGGTCGCCGGGGGAGCGTGGGCGCGGACTGGCCGAGATCCGGGCGCTGACCTGCGGGTATGCCGTGTGGAGCCGGTGACGGGAATCGAACCCGCGTGTCCAGCTTGGGAAGCGGGCCGAAGCGTGCGAAAAGGGTTGTCCTGAGGGGCGATTCGTGCTCAACGGTGACCGCTGGAGACCGGGCTGCGCTCGGTGCTATCGCTGGCGTATCGCACGCCGAGGGGCGGGGTTGCGGACGTCAGTGGGTGCGGGAGACGACCCTGACCTCGGCGGCGTGGCCGGGGGTCGCGAGCTTGGCGTCGCACGTGAAGAGCGGTGCCGCGAGCGCCTCGGCGAGCGCGAGGTAGGAGGCGTCGTAGGTCGTGAACTGGTGGCGCAGCTGCCAGATGCGCTCGGCAAGGGGCTCGAGGTCGTGGCGGGTGATGGCGAAGGCAAAGTGGTCGTGTCGGGCCTGCGCTGCGACGGCTTGTGCGAGCTTGCCCCCGAGCTCGAGGCCGCGGAGAGCGGAGACGACCTCGACGTCGAGCAGGTGCGGGGCTTCCAGATCGCCGGCCAGGGCGTCCAGGAGCTCGGGCTCGGCGTCGCGGCCCACGAGTGCCTCGACCATCGCCGAGGCGTCGACGACGATCACCGCCGGCCGGCCTGGACCGCCTCGAGGACCTCATCCGCCGTGGGGCCGGCCGATCGGTCGCGGTCGCGCAGCCTCGCCACGATCTGGGCGTTCGTCGGTCGCGCCGCGATCTTGGTCAGCTCGGCGCCGACGTAGGCGGAGAGGGACTTGCCCTCCGCCGCGGCACGCTCCTTGAGCGTCTCCGCGACATCGTCCGAGACATCCCGGATGTAGAGAGTGGTCATCGGCACCATGCTAGCACTTTGCAAGCATGCCGGACAGCGGCATGAGCGTGCGAGTCGTTCGGCATGATGGGCAGGTGGCAGGGCCCGTTCGCGCGGGGGCCGCTGTCTGGGTGTGGAGGGAGGTGGGTGTGGGTCGCAATCGTGTCGTCGAGGCTGGCGACTGGTACCCGGTAAGGACGCTGGTTCACCACGGTCCCTGGCACCCTGCCGACGATGTGGCGCTGTCGCGGTCCGGGGCCAGCGGGGTCGCGTTGCGGGAAGCCCCGGCCGGCGGGTGGGATCTTGGTCCGCTGCGGGTTCACCGGGACTTGAGCTACGTGTCGGTCGAGGGGGACGTGACCGGGCTCGGCGCCCTGGCTGGGTTACCCCACCTGACCACCGTCGAGTTCCACAACGCCGTCAACCGGATCGATGTCAGCACGCTGACGCAGGTCAAGAGGCTGACCGCGATCGGTGCCTCCCTCACGGGCGTGACACGGCTGGTCGGGCTGCAGCAGCTCATGGTCACCGCATACGGGGATCAGGTCGCCGGCGACGTCGTCCCGGCTACGGGAGAACTTGTCGAGCTGGACCTGGCGCTGCGTCGCGTCGCGGACCGGAGCGTCACGGTGATCGCGGGACTGAAGGATTTGCAAGATCTGCGCATCACCGAGGCGACTCCCGCCGGTTTGGACGTCGTCGTGCCCGAGCTCGGATCGCTACGGACCCTTGTGCTCATCGGCGCGGACGAGGACGACGACACCAAGGGAGACGGGCTCGACATGTCGTTCCTGTCGAGCCCGGTCGGCCACCGCCTGGATCACCTCCACGTCGAGGGACATGGCCTACTCACCGGAGTCGGGGTCCTCGCTGACCTAGCGCCCACAACGGCCTACCTGCGGCCCATCGCCGCCGTTCGAGACGCCATCGACCTGCTCGTCGCCAACGGCTGGGTCTACGACGAGTCGGCATCCTCACTCACGCTCTGAATTCGCGTCAGCCCCTGAGTCCGCCCGCCACAGGGCCTACCCACGGCGCTCGGACGGTACATCCGCGACAAGGGCATGGTCGGACGCTACGCGCCCGACAGCGGCAATGTCGGACGCAGGACCGCCTAGGGTCTCGCTTGGGGGTGGGACTCATGACGAAGCCGGAGGAGCCCCCAGCCGGCAGCACAGAGTCCCAGCACCAGGAACAGGGCACCCAGCCACCAGGTGGGGGCCGCCGCGTCACGGCACGCCGCGCTGCTGCGAGCGATCTCGGCGAGCGTTTGGTTGCCCTCTGATGCGCGGAAGGACATTCCGGGCCCGAAGCGGTAGACGCGGGCGCCGCAGTTGTGGCCGTCGGCCGTGAGCGGCACCCACTGGTGCCACAGCATGCCCCAGGTGAGAAGGGCGACGACGCCGAGCCCAAGGAGCACGCGAGTTGTCCTCACCGTTGTCATCCCGCGCCTGGATGGACCGCGTGGCCCTGGGGTGGATGCTAGTGCTCCCGCACCGGTCGGGGAGAACGGGCGCCGAGGTCGGCGCGCTGGTCAGGTGGCCGCGATGGTGATGGGTCGGGCCATGTGTTCCGCCAGGGCGCCCAGGTCGCGGGGGTCGCTGGTCAAGACGATGGGGTCCGGGTGCAGGCCGGCGAAGGCGGCAACGATGGCGTCCACGGCCGAGATGGTCGAGGCTCTTCCCGTCGCAGTGCGCAATCGGGCGGCCTCACGGGACATCGGTTCGTCGGTGTCGCGGATCTGGCAGGTCCGCAGCAGGTGGTTGGCGTGGAAGTCGCGGCGTGCGTCTCCGGTCAGGGCCTCAACCAGGACGACCGCGGGCACCTGCGGGGGCCACAGGCCCCGGTTGCGCAGTTCGGTCAGCCGGGCCCGGTGCCCGGCCAGGGCGCTGACGCCGCCGGAGTCGAGGATGAGCGTCATGCCGACCGTGCCCGCCGGGTCCCGCCTCCGGTGGCCTTGGTCGCGGGCCGGCCGGTGAGGACTCCGTCGACCCAGTGGGCGGCGTCCTGGAGCTCGCCCTCGGGCACCGGGCCGAGCTCGGCGTCCAGCTGGGCCAGGTAGGCGTCGAGGGCGGCGATCTTCGCGCGGCGGTCGAGTTCCTCCGCCACGGCGGCCGACGCGAGCCGCGACACGTTCAGACCGGCCGCGCGGGCAGGCTCCAGCAGCTCGTCCGGGATCGTGATGTTCACCCTAGCCATGCGCATACTATACACACTCATGATCGGATCGAGGACCCGTCGGAAACGTCACGACATCGGCATGTGAGTGAATGTCGAGGTGACGGGCTGACGACCCTGTCTCAGGCGCGCAGCCGGCGGTTGAATGCGTCGATCACGTCGGTGAGGGCTTCGTTGAGTGTGGGGAGATCGCGGTCGTAGATCCGGCCTGCGTCGAGTCTGCGGGCCAGGTCCTCCAGTAGCCGGCTCCAGTCCGCGACGCTCTTCGGCGCCACCGGTGGCACGGCCGGGGCCGGCGCGCTGACCTCGACCCGGTGGGTGACGACCTCGACCGCAGCGAGCCCGGAGGCGGCCGCGCGCCGCTGCTCCCAGGCACGGTGGCGGCAGGTCGGGCCGCACCACTTGGGGACCCGGCCTCGAGTCGGTATCGCGACGGGCGAGCCGCACCAACCACAGGGGAGCGCCTGGGCGGGCAGGCGCCGTCCAGGCGGCGGGGCAGCCGGCTCTGGCTGCGGCATACGGTCCTCGTCCACGGCTCTGATCCCTTCCCGGCGGGTGCGTCGGGGAGTCGTACCAACGACAGGGGGCACCAGCCGGTGCCAGAGGTGTGTGACGAGGGATGGGTCGGGAAGCGGGGCTGTGGCGGGGCGGGGGCTGGCAGGCCTGGGCTGGGGTGGCGGGGTGCAGCTGGCCGTGGCGGGTGTCGGGGTCGGGAGGCGCGAGCGGGGTGCGGGGAGGGCGATCCACGTGGGGTGGCCGATGGCACGGCACGGGATGGCCTCCGAGCGGCGGACGGAAGGTGGCGGGGCCGCGGTCGCCCGGCGGCTCCCGATGGTGACCCCACCCGACCGTTCCCCCACAGGCACGAGATGGCGCGGGTTGCGCGCCCGGGAACGGAGGAGTCGCAGATGGAGCGGCTGTTGACCATCGAGGAGGCCGGCCAGGCCCTGGGCACGTCGGCGAGGTTCCCGCGGCGGCTGGTCGCCGAGCGACGGATCCGGTTCGTCAAGATCGGCAAGCACGTGCGCATCCCGGTCTCGGCGGTGGAGGAGTTCGTCGCCGCGGGCACGGTCGAGGTCGTCGTGCGACGCCGGGACTGGCGGGCCTCGTGACCGGTCGGGCTGGGCGGCGCGACTTCGGCTACCTGCGGGCGCTGCCCTCGGGCCGCTACCAGGCCAGCTACCTCGGCCCGGACGGGCTGCGCCGGTACGCCCCGGCGACGTTCCCGACCCGCGCCGACGCCCAGGCCTGGCTCGCCGTCACCCAGGCCGCGCTGCTCCGCGGCGAGTGGACCGACCCCGACCTCGCCCGCGTCCCGCTCGGCGCGTATGCCGCCCGCTGGATCGCCGAGCACCGCCTCAGCCCCCGCACCCGGGACCTCTACGAGGGCCTGTTCCGGCTACACGTCCAGCCCTACCTCGGCGCCACCCCGATCGGCTCGATCACCCCGGAGACCGTCCGCGCCTGGCGGGCCACCCTGCGGGCCGACGGCCGCTCCGACCCGACGATGGCCAAGGCGTACCGGCTGCTCCGGGCGGTCCTCAACACCGCCGTCGACGACGGCCGGCTGCTGCGCAACCCCTGCCGGATCAAGGGCGCCGACCGGGAGACCCCGGCCGAGCGGCCCGTGGCGTCGGTGCCGCAGGTCTTCGCCCTCGCCGACGCCGTCGGGCCACACCACCGCGCGTTCGTCCTGACCGCCGCCCTGGCCAGCCTGCGCTGGGGCGAGCTCGTCGGCCTGCAACGCCACGACATCGACCTCGACCAAGGCCTCATCCACGTCCGTCGCAGCATCACCGAGCGCGGCGGAACTCTCGAGGTCGTCCAACCCAAGAGCGGCTCGGCCCGCACCGTCGCCCTGCCCGCGATCCTCGTCGACATCCTCCGCGACCACCTCCAACGGGTCCCGCCAGACCCCCAGGCGCCCGTCTTCACCGGCGAACGCGGCGGCACCCCACGACGAGGGAACTGGCGCGACATCGTCGACTGGCGCCAGGCCGTGTATGCCGCGGGCCTGCCGGCCGGCTTCCACTTCCACGACCTGCGGCATACCGGCAACCACCTCGCCGCCCAGACCGGCGCCTCCACCCGCGAGCTCATGCACCGGATGGGCCACTCCACCATGCGCGCGGCGCTGATCTACCAGCACGCCACCGACGCCCGATCCCGGGTCATCGCCGACCGCCTCGACGCCCTCGTCCGCGAACAGAGCCGAGGCATCGAGTAGCCGCTGGCACCGTAGCCCTATCGCTGACAGATCGCACGCGAAGGTCTCTGGCGGGGGGCGCCGGATCGAGCCTGGCGGCCGGCAGGTCTCTGACCTGCGGTTTTGTCGTGGAGCCGGTGACGGGAATCGAACCCGCGTGTCCAGCTTGGGAAGCTGGCGCTCTACCATTGAGCTACACCGGCGCTGCGCCGCCGACGCCCGGGGCCGTGGATCTCCGGGTGGCCCCTGGCGGCCGTCCGAGGTGGTCCTCCGGATCGGCGCGCGAGTGAGTCTAGCCCACCGCTGCCGGTGCCTCCGACCGCAGGCCGGGGCCCGCGGCATACCGGCCGAGCGGCGCTCTTCACCCCGGAACCTGGCACTCCACACCGGGACATTCCCCGGGTGAAGTGCCATGTTCCCGCTGCAGGCGGGAAAGTTGGGGCGACGGGGAGAGGGGGCGGCGCCGGCGCGACGCTGGGCGGGAGGTGGCGGGAGCGGGGCGGGTAGCCTGACGCCCGTGCTCCTCTCCGACCGCGACATCCGGGCCCAGATCGACGCCGGCCGGGTCGTTCTCGACCCGTGGGACCCGGCGATGGTCCAGCCGAGCAGCGTCGACGTCCGGCTCGACAAGTACTTCCGGCTCTTCGACAACCACAAGTACCCCGTCATCGACCCGGCGCAGGACCAGCCCGACCTCACCCATCTCGTCGAGGTCGACAGCGAGACCGGCTTCGTCCTCCACCCCGGCGAGTTCGTCCTCGGCAGCACGCTCGAGGCGGTCACCCTCCCCGACGACCTCGCCGCCCGGGTCGAGGGCAAGTCCAGCCTCGGCCGGCTCGGCCTGCTCACCCACGCCACCGCGGGCTTCGTCGACCCCGGCTTCTCCGGCCACGTCACCCTCGAGCTGTCCAACGTCGCGACCCTGCCGATCATGCTGTGGCCGGGGATGAAGATCGGCCAGCTCGCGTTCTTCCGGCTCTCCTCCTCCGCCGAGAACCCCTACGGCTCGACCGCCTACGGCTCGCACTACCAGGGCCAGCGGGGACCGACGGCGAGCCGGTCCTTCAAGAACTTCCACCGGACCGACGTCTAGATGACCGCTCCCGACAGCGGCCTCGTCGAGGTCCGGATCACCGTGCCGGACGGCGAGATCGCCGCTCGGATCGCCGCGACCCTCGTCGACGAGCGGCTGGCCGCCTGCGTCCAGATCATCCCGGGGGTCACCTCGGTCTACCGCTGGGAGGGCGAGCTCGAGTCCGCCACCGAGCACCTCCTCCTCGCCAAGTCGACCGCCGCCGCCTTCGAGGGCCTGCGGGCCCGCGTCCTCGACGAGCACCCGTACGAGACGCCCGAGATCCTCGCCGTCCCCGTGTCGCAGGCGGACGGCGCGTATGCCGCGTGGCTGGCCGCGTCGGTCACCGACCCTGCGGGGCTGCCCACCGACCCCGCGGCTCCCGCCGACCCGACCACCGGCCGGGCATGAGCGCACCCGCGCTGCGCGGCGGCGGCCAGCCCGACGCCGAGGGGGTCGTCCTCGTCCTCCACGGCGGCGGCGAGCGCGGCCACCACCCGGTGCGCTGGACCTCGAGCCCGGCCCTGCGGATGATGCCCTTCGCCTGGGCCATCGACCGGGCCGCGCAGGGGCGGTTGTCCGTCGTCCGGGTCAAGAACGCCGTCTTCGGGTGGAACGACGAGGAGATGAGCCCGGTCCACGACGCCCGGTGGGCCCTGGACCAGGTCCGCCGGGTCCACCCCGGCCGGCCGATCGCGCTCGTCGGCCACTCGATGGGCGGCCGTGTCGCCCTGCGCCTCGCGGCCGAGCCCGGTGTCACGACCGTCGTCGGCCTCGCGCCCTGGGTCCACGAGTCCGACGTGGCCCGTGGAGGTCCGGGCCTGCGGGCGCTCCTCCTCCACGGCGACCGCGACCGGACGACCGACCCCCGGGCGAGCGAGGCGATGGCCCGCGCGATGCGCGCCCGGGGTGTCGACGCGGCATACCGGACGATCGCGCGCTCCGGTCACGCGATGCTGCTGCGCGCGCCCACCTGGCACCGGTCGGCGGCGACCTACGTCACGGACGCTCTGCTCGGGCCAGACCGACCCAGCTGACGGCGCCGCCGACGAGGAGCAGTGCCGCACAGATGACGAGGGCGCGTTGGTACCCCGCGGTCAGCAGCACGGGGTCCCGGTAGTCGGTCCCCGACAGCCCGACGACCGCCGGCAGCGCCGCGACGGCGAAGAGCGACCCGATCCGGGCGAGGGCGTTGTTGACCCCGCTCGCCGCGCCGGCATGGCGGTCCGGAGCTGCGGCGAGGACCGTTGCGGTGAGGGGGGATACGAGCAGCACCAGCCCACACGCGAAGACGACCATCCCCGGCAGCACGACCCACCACGTGGCACCCTCGCCGACCCGGAGGAGCAGGACGACACCGGCGGCGCAGATGGCCGGCCCGACCGACATCGGCACCCGCGGGCCGATCCGCTGCGACAGGGCCGCCGCCCGCGACGACAGCAGCATGAGCAGCAGTGTCACCGGCAGTCCCGACACCCCGGCGGCCAGCGCGCTCCACCCGGACGTCACCTGCAGCTGGAGGACGAGGAAGAAGAAGACCGTCCCCAGCGCTCCGTAGACGAGGAACGTCATGGCGTTGGCAGCGGAGAAGACCCGGGAGGCGAAGAGCGACAACGGCATCAGCGGGTCCGGGCCTCTCCGCTCGACGGCGAGGAACCCCGCGAGCGCCGCGACGCCGACGACCCCGCCCACGACGACGAGCGCCGGGGAGATCCGGCCCACGCCCGTCAGCGCGAAGGTCACGGCGCCCAGGGCGACGACGGTCAGCGCCATCCCGGCCGTGTCGAAGCGGCCGGACGTCTCCTCGTCACGCGACTCCGGCGTGGCCCACACCGTGATGCCGATGACGACGAGGCAGAGCGGGATGTTGATGAGGAAGATCCACCGCCACCCGGCGTGGTCGACGAGCCAGCCGCCGAGGAAGGGTCCGATCGCCGTCGCGATGCCCGACATCCCGGCCCACGTGCCGATGGCGGAGGCCCGGTCCTCCCGGCGGTAGACCGACTGGATGATCGACAGTCCGCCGGGTGTCATGAGCCCGCCCCCGATGCCCTGGAGCACCCGCAGCGCGATGAGCTGTCCGGGCGTCTGCGCGGCGGCGCACATCGCGGAGGCGAGCATGAACCACGTCATCCCGGTGAGATAGATCCGCCGCCGGCCGAGTCGGTCGCCGAGCGCTCCGCCGGCGAGGACGAGCGATGCGAGCGCGAGCATGTAGCCGTTGACGACCCACTGGAGCTGGGACAGGGACGCCCCGAGGTCGGTGCCGATCGTCCGCAGCGCGACGTTGACGACCGTCCCGTCGAGAATGGCGACGCCCGAGCCGAGGGCGACCGCGGCGAGGGTGGCCCGTCCCCGCGTCGAGGAGCGGTCCAGGAGCGTCGTCACCAGGTCAGTCTGCGGGGTCGACCTCGGAGACGGGGGTGAGCCGGACGACGGGAATGGTCCTCGTCGTCCGGCGCACGTACCGCCGCAGCTGCGGGATGGTCGCCTCGAGAGCGGGCCACACCCGCTGGCGCTGGTCCTCGTCGAGCTCCCGGGCGGTGACCTCGACGACGCCCGACGGCAGTCGCACGGTGGCTCGTCCCGCGGCGCGGAGGTTGTGCAGCCAGTCGGGGTCGCGATCCTGCCCCATCGCGCTGGCGACGACGAGGTATGCCGTCCCGTCGGCGTCGCGGGCCCCGTCACCCCGCTCGGTGAGGTAGGCGAGCTGGACGCGCCGCGGCATACCGGAGCGGCGACCGGGGACGGTGAGGGTGAGCATGGGCAGCGTCGGCGGGCCGGTCACCGTGAACCGGCCGCCGGTGTGCTCGAAGATGACCGGGTCGACCCGCGCCGCGACGGTGCGGACGACCCACGTCCCCGCCCGGGTTGCGGAGAACGCGTTGACGACGCGCGAGTACATCACCGGAATGCCTACCAGAAACCGGCGTCCGGCACCTCACGTTGTGACCGGGTTCCCTTCGGTAGCCCGCCTGACGAGACTGGGGGGATGACCGATGTTGTCCACGGATCTCGCGTCCACGCCTTCGCCGACGACGCCCTCGGGACCGGCGACGCCACCGAGGTGGCCGCGCGGGTCGCGGCGGGGGAGGTGACCCCCCTCGAGGTCGTCGAGGCGGCGATCGCCCGGATGGAGGAGGTCAACCCCGTCCTCAACGCGCTCGCCCACTCCGACGTCGAGCGGGCGCGGTCCCGGGCCGCCAAGCTCCACCGGCCTCGGGGCGCCTTCGGCGGCGTGCCGACGGTGACGAAGGACAACATCCACGTCGCGGGGATGCCGATGACGATGGGGTCCCAGGCGCTGCCGCTCGACCCGGTCCCGGTGGACGGCGGCTTCACCCGGCAGTTCCTCGACACGGGCGTCATCCCCATCGGCTCGACGACGATGCCGGAGTTCGGCTGGACGGCGACGACCGAACGGGTGGGCGCCGACGTCACCCGCAACCCGTGGGGCACCGACTACTCCTCGGGTGGGTCGTCCGGCGGGTCGGCGGCCTTCGTCGCCGCCGGCGTCGTCCCCCTCGCGCACGGCAACGACGGCGGCGGCTCGATCCGCATCCCCGCGGCCGCCTGCGGCCTCGTGGGGCTCAAGCCCTCGCGCGGGCGGCTCCAGCCCGACGACAGCGCCCGGACGATGCCGGTCCGGGTCGTCACCGACGGCGTCCTCGCCCGCTCGGTCCGCGACGTCGCGCGCTTCTTCGAGGCCGCCGAGCTGACGTACCGCAACCCGCGGCTGCTGCCCATCGCCTCCGTCGACGGGCCGCCCGCGCGCCGGCTGCGGGTCGGCCTCGCCACCGACTCCCCGGCCGCCCCGCCCTCCGACGCCGACACCCGCGAGGCGGTCCTCGCGACCGGCCGCCTCCTCGAGAGCCTCGGCCACGACGTCGTCGACTACGCACCCCGGATGCTGCGCTCCTTCAAGTCCGACTTCGAGGACTACTGGGCGATGCTCGCGTTCGGCATCGCGACCGAGGGGAGGCGGCTGTTCGGCGACGGCTTCGACAAGGCCCGTCTCGACCCGCTCACCATCGGGCTCGCCCACCGCTTCCGCCGCCGGGCCGCCAAGGCGCCGCTCGTCGTCGCGCGGCTCGCCGCATCCGGCGCCCTCTACGAGCGGATGTTCGGCGACGTCGACGTCGTCCTCACCCCGGTCCTCACGCACACGACACCACTCATCGGACACCTCGGCGCCGACCTCACCTTCGACGTGCACTTCGGCCGACTCGTCGACTACGCCGGCTTCACCCCGCTGCACAACGCCACGGGTGCGCCGTCGATGTCCCTCCCGCTCGGCGAGACGGCCGAGGGGATGCCGCTCGGCGTCCTCTTCTCGGCCCGGCGCGGAGAGGAGCGCCGCCTCCTCGAGCTCGCCTTCGAGCTGGAGGAGGCCAGACCCTTCCGTCGGATCGTGGATACCGTTCCCTCGTGACCACCTCGATCGAGCGCTTCTTCTTCGCCCACGCCGCGGGCTGGGTGACCTGGCTGCCGCATGCCGGCCCCGAGCAGGCCGACGCCGTGGCGGCGCTCGCCGCCGACGACGCGAAGGGCCAGGAGCGGGTCGCGAACGCCGTTCGTGAGGAGGACGCGAGCATCGCCAGGCTCGGCTCGCTGAGCATTGCCGGACTGTGGGTCCCGGACCGGGCGGCCGCCAGGCCGCGGGCCTTCATGTACGCCGGCATCGTCCGGGACGCGGTCACCACGCCCGCCCTGTATGCCGCCGACCTCGCCGCCCAGAAGAAGCCGCACGGCATGCGCGGCCTCGCCCGCTCCGTCGAGGAGACGACCGTCCCGATCGGCCCGGCCGTCGTCACCGTCGAGGTCTACTCGGAGTCCTTCTTCGGCAAGGCGATCAGCTCGATCACCTGGCGGATCTTCGCCGACGGCTACGCCGACGCCGTCGAGATCGTCGGCCGGACCGGCGACAAGCACGACTTCGAGGCCCTCGCCGGTGAGCTGCGCGGGCTGGCCGAGGAGCTCGTCCTCGAGCCCGCGCCGGGCCAGGACCCGACGGCCGACTGACGGGCGCCCGCATCGTTCGACCCGGATCGGGTAGGTCATCGACACGACCCGATGACCCGAGGCCGTCCCCGGCATCCCTCGACGGCGGTCTCGACCGTTCTGTCACTGTCGGTGGAGTCGCGTTAGGTTGGACGAGCCCGTACCCACGGCGAGGGGACCCCGATGATCCGTTTCCACGGCGTGACGAAGACATTTGCCGACGGCACGACCGCGGTCGACGACCTCTCCCTCACCGCGCCGACGGGCGCGATCACGGTCCTCGTCGGCCCGTCGGGCTGCGGCAAGACGACCTCCCTGCGGATGGTCAACCGGATGATCGAGCCGACCGAGGGGACGATCAGCCTCGACGACCGCGACACGGCCTCGCTCAAGCCGGCCGAGCTGCGACGGAGCATGGGCTACGTCATCCAGCACGCCGGGCTCTTTCCCCACCGGACCGTCCTCGACAATGTCGGAACCGTCCCGCGCCTCCTCGGCTGGAAGAAGGACTCGATCCGCAGCCGCGGGATGGAGCTGCTCGAGCTCGTCGGCCTCTCGCCCGAGCTCGCCGACCGCTACCCCAGCCAGCTCTCCGGGGGGCAGCAGCAGCGCGTCGGCGTTGCCCGCGCCCTCGCGGCGGATCCGCCGGTCATGCTCATGGACGAGCCCTTCAGTGCCGTCGACCCCGTGGTCCGCGAGCAGCTCCAGGACGAGTTCCTCCGGCTGCAGGGCGAGCTCGGCAAGACGATCGTCTTCGTCACCCACGACATCGACGAGGCGATCAAGCTGGGCGACCAGGTGGCCGTGTTCCGGGTCGGCGGTCACCTCGCCCAGGTCGCCGACCCGGCCTACCTCCTCGCCCACCCCACCGACGACTTCGTCGCCGACTTCGTCGGCAAGGACCGCGGCTACCGGTCCCTCCAGTTCCAGGCCGCACCGCACCTCACCCTCCACCAGGAGCGGACGGCGCTGCTGGGTCAGCGTCCCGAGCGCGGCGGCGACGGGTGGGTCCTCGTCCTCGACGAGGAGGACGCGCCGCTCGGCTGGGTCGACGCCGCCACCGTCGACGGCGAGATCACCCGTGCGGACCTCCACCGCGGCGGGACCGTGGCGTCCTCGTCGGGTTCGCTGCGGGCGGCCCTCGACGCGGCCCTGTCGAGCCCGAGCCGCCGCGGCGTCATCGTCGACGAGTCCGGCGCCTTCTCGGGAACCGTGCTCGCCCACGAGGTGCTGACGATCATCGAGGACACCGACCGTCCGCCGCTCGACGAGGACGACTCGCCGTGACCTGGCTGTCGACGCACTGGCACGACGTGTTCGCCCTCACCGGGCGGCATGTCCTCCTGGCCGGGATCCCGCTCGTCATCGGGCTGCTCCTCGCGCTGCCGCTCGGCTGGGCCGCGAACCGGTGGCGGGCGGCATACCCCGTCGTCATCACGACCACGGGTCTGCTCTACACGATCCCGAGCCTCGCGTTGTTCATCATCGTGCCGCTCGTCCTGCGCACCCAGATCCTCGACCCGATCAACGTCGTCATCACGATGAGCGTCTACACCGTCGCGCTGCTGGCCCGGACCGTCGCCGACGGGCTGTCCTCGGTGCCGAGCGATGTCCTCCAGTCCGCGACGGCGATGGGCTTCCGCGGGCTGCGCCGCTTCGGCTCCGTGGAGCTCCCCCTCGCGGTCCCCGTCATCACGGCGGGGCTGCGGGTCGCGGCGGTGAGCAACGTCAGCATCGTCAGCGTCGCCTCGCTCGTCGGGGTGTCCCAGCTCGGCGATCTCCTCTACGACGGATACCAGCGCTACATCCAGGGCGAGCTCCTCGCCGGCATCGTGGCGACGATGGTCCTCGCGCTCGTCTTCGACGTCGTCATCGTCCTCACCAGCCACGCGCTCACCCCGTGGCTCCGGGCCCGAGCGGGGGCGGCCACGTGATCGGCTCGATCTGGCAGTGGCTCGTCTCGCCGGAGAACTGGCAGGGCCAGAACGGCATCGGTATCCGGCTCGTCCAGCATGTCTGGTACAGCCTGGCCATCGTCCTG
This sequence comes from uncultured Actinomycetota bacterium, assembly GCA_963745335.1. GTDB lineage: Bacteria > Actinomycetota > Actinomycetes > Actinomycetales > Dermatophilaceae > CAVSJJ01. The sequence goes on along the minus strand of CAVUXP010000004.1, from coordinate 355,836 downwards.
CTCGCGGCGGCCGTCGCGATCCCGATCGGCGTCCTCGTCGGCCACTCCGGACGGGGCCGATGGCTCGTCACCGCCGCCAACGCCGCCCGGGCGGTGCCCACCCTCGGCCTCCTCTTCGCGTTCTCGATGTGGATCGGCCCGCACATCCACAACGACCTCGCGTTCTTCCTCCCGGCCGCTGCCGCGCTGATCCTCCTCGCGATCCCGCCGATCCTCTCGGGCACGTACTCGGGGATCGAGGCGGTCGACCCCGACGCCCGGGACGCCGCGCTCGGCGTCGGGATGACCGGTGGTGAGCTGCTCCGTCAGGTCGAGCTGCCGTGTGCCCTCCCGCTGCTGCTGTCCGGCATCCGCTCCGCGGTCCTCCAGGTCATCGCGACGGCGACCCTCGCGGCATACGTCGGGATCGGCGGCCTCGGCCGGTTCATCCAGGACGGCATCGCCAGGGGCGAGTTCGACCAGACCGGTGGGGGCGCACTCCTCGTCGCCCTGCTCGCCCTCCTCGCCGAGGCGCTGCTCAGCATCGTCCAGCGGTATGCCGTCTCGCCCGGTCTGACCGGGCGGGTGTCGACGCGCCCTGCCCGATCCGTGCCGGAGCCCGGGAAGGACCCCGCCACTGCTGACGTTGACCTCGCCACGCGTGTGTGACAACCGCACCCGACCGAAGGGAACCCCATGAAGCGCCACCTGCGCCTGTCCGCCGTCGTCGCGATGGCGACGGCAGGCATCCTCGGGCTCGCCGCCTGCGGCAGCAGCTCCAACCCGCTGTCGACCGACAGCTCCTCCACCGGGACGTCGGCCGCCGGGGGCGGCGACATCGTCGTCGGGTCGGCCAACTTCTCCGAGTCGGTCCTCCTCGCCGAGATCTATGCCGGCGCGCTGCGGGCCAAGGGCATCAACGCGACGACGAAGCCGAACATCGGCGCCCGCGAGATCTACCTGCGCGCCATCGAGGACAACTCGGTGCAGGTCCTGCCCGAGTACACCGGGGCCCTGGCCCTCTACTACGACAAGACCTTCGACAAGACCGACCCGACCGAGGTCTACGACGCCCTGAAGGGACTCATCCCGAGCGACCTCGAGGTGCTCGACAAGTCCGCCGCCGAGGACAACGACTCCATCGTCGTCACCCAGCAGACCGCCGACGCCGACAACCTCTCGAGCATCGGTGACCTCAAGGGCGTCGCCGGCGACATGACGCTCGCCGCGCCGCCGGAGTTCCAGAGCCGTCCGCAGGGCGTCCCCGGCCTCAAGCGGGTCTACGGCGTCTCGTTCAAGAGCTTCAAGGCGCTGACCGGGCAGACCCTTGTCCAGGCGCTCAAGAACGGCCAGGTCGACGCGGCCAACATCTTCAGCACCGACCCCGCCATCGCGGCGAACAACTTCGTCGTCCTCACCGACGACAAGAAGCTGTTCGGCTCCCAGAACATCGTCCCGCTCGTCCGCAAGGACGTCGCCGACCAGGTGTCCGAGGCCCTCAACGCGGTCTCGGCGGCGCTGACGACGGACAAGCTGTCGGCGCTGCTCCAGCAGACCGACATCGACAAGAAGGACCCGAAGGACGTCGCCCAGCAGTTCCTCACCGACAACAACCTCGGCTGAGCACGGCGGTCGGCGACGCTCGTCGACGGACCTGGCGAGGCGCGGGCGGCAGACCTGCCGCCCGCGCCTCGCGCGTCCCTGGGCATCCCGAGAGGGCGCCGCCATGCAGCCGAACGTCACCCCTCCGTGACGTCCGACCCCCTGTGCGCGACGGCGTCCGACGCCGCACGCCCGTCAGCCTGCCGGGTCGCCCGAGGCCGGGGCATCCGTGATTTCACCGATTGTGCCCAGCGGGTCCGCGGCGACGGCCCAGTCGGCGAGCGGTGGCGGGGGAGCGCCCGACGGTCGACGGGCCGGGACCATCCACCCCGAGTACGCCCGGTAACCTGCGGGGCGTGCTGACACCGTGTCTGGGCAGGGACGCCGAGCGCGTCCAGCTCACGTCGGTGCTGTCCGACGCGCGGTGCATCTCCCTCGTCGGTCCGCCCGGCTGCGGGAAGACCCTCCTGGCCCGGACCGTCGTCGCCGACCGGCCGGACCTGGCGTGGGTCGACGCGAGCACCTGCCGTGATGTCGACGCCCTGCTCGACCGGTGCCTGGCGCGCCGTCGCCGGCGAGCGGGCGCCCGGGGACTCCCGGCCGGGGGCGCTGGCCCGGGCGGTCGACGGGTCGGGGACGCTCCTCGTCGTCGACGGCGTCGGTGAGCTCGCGGGGCTCGCAGACACGATGACCTGGCTCTACGAGGAGACGTCCGACACGCGGTGCGTCGTGACGGCCAGGGCGCCGCTCGGCATCGCCGGCGAGCACGTCGTCCGGCTCGGCCCGCTGCCCGTGCCCCGGCCGGGGTCGCCGCTGGCCGGGCCGGCGCTCGACCTGTGCCTCGACCGGGTCGCCGCCGCCGGAGGCTCGCCGATCGACCTCGCGGAGGACGGCGACACCCTGCGGCACCTCCTCCTCGCCACCGGTGGGCTGCCACTGCTCATCGAGCAGCTCGCCGCGCAGGTCGCCGTCGTCGGAGTGGCGAATGCCGCCCCGACGCACTCGATGGCCCAGGCCCTCGACGCCTCCGTGGCCCTCCTCGACGAGGACCGGTCGCGGTGCTTCTTCCGGCTCGCCCAGCTCGCCGAGCCGGTCGGGCCTCGACGTGCTCGCCGAGATCGCCGAGCTCAGCAGGGACCGCGCCGCCGCCGTCGCCGGCGATCTCGCCCGGCGCAGCCTCGTCATCGTCGAGGACGGCCGGTTCGGGATGCTCGCCCCCATCAGGGCGTATGCCGTGGGCCTCACCGTCGGCGGCGACGACGGCGCCCGCGTCGAGGAGGCGCTGTTGCGATGGGCCGAGCGGGTCACCCCGGAGGACCCGCTCGTCGGCACCGCCGGTGAGGCCTGGCTGGCCCGACCTCCCCGTCATGCGCGTCGCGATCGAGGCGGCCTGTGCGACGCCGGCGACGCGCGCTCGTGGCTACGCGCTCGCCAACCGGGTCTTCCCCGCGCTGTACGCCGCGATGCGGCACCGTGAGGCGAGCGAGATCCTCGAGCGGGTCCTCGCCAGCGGCGACGGCCCGCCCGACATCGGGGCCCAGGTGGCCCGACGCGCCGGGATCTGCGTGTCCGAGACCCGGGGCACCTACGAGGGCCTGGCCCTCCTCGACCGCGCCGAGGAGCACGCCGCAACCGCTCCGGACCCGGCCCTCGAGTCGGCCCGCAACCTCTCGATCCGCGCCGAGATGCACCTCGACGCCGCCGATCTCGAGCGGGCCGAGGCCGACGCCCGCCGCGCCGTCGAACTCGGCGCGGACGACAGCTACGTTCTGCGCCAGGCGCGCCGAACCCTCGTCGACATCCACACGGCGCGCGGTGAGTTCCGTGAGGCCCAGGCGGTCGCCGAGCTCGTCCTCACCGGCGCGCCGCCGGAGGAGCGGTGGATCGCGCTGTCGGCCCGGGTCCTGCTCGGCCGGATCGCCCTCGAGCAGGGTCGCACCCTCGAGGCGCTCGCCGCCGCGCACGCGGCATACGCGGAGGCGAACGACACGGGCGAGGACCGCATCGCCCTCCTCGCCGAGAACCTCGCCCGCCAGGCCGACCCGCGCGAGCCGGCCTCGCCGGTGGACCGGGAGGCGCTGCCCTGGGCGGTGCGGCTGCCGGTGCTCTGCGAGGACGCCCGCGCGCTCCTGCTCTCCGGCGCGGCCGAGCGGGCCGCCGGTCTGGCCGCCGACGTCGTCGTCCTCGCCGACAGCTGCCGACTCGGCCGGGAGAGCGTCGAGGCGCGGCTGCTGCTCGGAGCGGCACTGCTCGCGCAGGAGCGAGGACGACCAGGCGACGGCGACCCTCCACGCCGCGCTCGACCACGCGGTCAGGTACGGCCTGCCGCTGAGGGCGGCCGACGCGCTCGACGGCATCGCCGTGCTCGGCCAACGGCGAGGCGGCCGGTGGACGGGGTGGGCGCGCGGATGTGCTGCCGCCGCCCGGGCCGTCCGGCGCGAGCGGTATGCCGTCCCGTGGGGTGTGGCGTCGGGCTCCCAGCTCGACCCGGCAGGCCGGTCGGCCCCCGACGGCTGGGTCGAGGACGGCGCCATCACCGAGACCGCGGTGCACGAGGTCGCCGAGGCCCTGTCCGAGGGGGCCGAGCCGGTGCGGGTGCTGACCGACCTGCTGACGAAGGCCGAACACACCGTCGCCCTCCACGTGGCGGCGGGGATGACGAGTCGGCAGATCGCCGAGACCCTCTTCGTCTCGCCCCGCACCGTCGACGCCCACCTCGCGCACATCTACCGCAAGCTGGGGATCACGAGCCGAGCGCGGCTCGCCGCCCTCATGGCCGAGCTGCGCTGACCCCCAGCCGTCCCGCCGCCGGTCCCCCTCCCGGCGGGACGGGAGGGTCCGGCCGCGGGCGTCAGACCTCGCCGGGGGCGCGGCGGGTGATGCAGTAGACCCGGCCCGCCGGGTCGGCGAGCACGGTCCAGTCGTCGTGACGGCTCACCATCTGCGCCCCGAGCCGCTCGTGGCGTCGGGTCTCGGCGGCCCGGTCGTCGCAGGCGAGGTCGAGGTGGGCCGTGACGACCGACTGCTCGTCGTCGAGGCGCTGGAAGAGCATCGCGAGGGGGATGCCGTCCGGTCGGGTCAACCGGGCGAACTCGTCATCGGGGTCCGCGTCGACGAGCTCCCACTCGGTGAGGGCCGTCCAGAAGGCGACCTCCGCGTCGTAGTCGCTCGGCGGGATGTCGAGGCAGACCTGATCGATGACCGTCCGCCCGCCGGGCTGGCGCGACGGCTTGGGCCGACGGCCCCTCTCCCCGGCGACGATTGTCGCGCCGAGTCCGCCGGGCGAGACGATCCGGGCGATGTCGTCCTCGACATGGACGCGGGCGCCGAGCGCCTCGGCACGCGCCGCGGCCTTGGCGGGGTTCTTCGCGGTGATCTCGAGATGGAGGGTCAGGCGCCGAATGCCGCCCCAGCCGGACGAGCCGCAGATAGGGGTCGCCGGTGCCGGGGGCCAGCCGCGTCTCGGCATTGTCCGCGGCGTCGCGCCGGAGGCCGTAGCCGGTCACTCCGGCCCAGAACGCCTCGGTGATCTCGGATGCCGCGGCGGGGGTGCCGAGGACCGCCGAGACCCAGCGGATGGGAGCGGACATGCGCCGAGCCTAGGCCCATCGACGTCGTGGTCGCTCGGGGATGGGCCGGCGGCCCGGGGTCGCGAGGTCAGTCCCAGGGGTCGGGGTCGTCGAGACCGGCCGGCTCGACGGCCTCGCCGGACGCCTGTGCCGGAGGGGTCTTCGGCTCGGGGGCGGGAGTCTCGGCGGGCGCCGGGGTGGCTGCCGGTTCGTCCCAGGGGTCGGCGTCGCCCACGTCGGCGACCGGCGCGTCGGCGACCGGCGTGTCGGTGGTCGGGGCGGCCTCGTCCCATGGGTCCACGTCGCCGGCATCGACCGCAGGGGCGAGGAGCGGTGCCGGTCGGCTCGTCCCACGGGTCGGCATCCTCCGTCGTGGGCGCGGGGGCCGCTGGTGCGGGGGTGGCTGCGGCGGGCGGGCTCGTCCCAGGGGTCGGCGTCCTCCGTCGTGGGCGCGGGGGCCGCTGGTGCGGGGGTGGCTGCGGCGGCGGGCTCGTCCCAGGGGTCGGCATCCTCCGTCGTGGGCGCCGCAGAAACAGCTGCGGCCACGGCCGGGGCGGCCGGGGCGGCATTCGCCGGTTCGGGCTCGGGGGCCGGCTCGACCCGGCGGGCCTCCTCGGTGGGAGCGGACTCGCGCTGGACGGCGGCGAGGAGCATCTGGGCGATGTCGACGACCTCGACATCGGCGGCAACGCCCTCGGCCTGCTTCTCGGTGAGCCCGTCGGAGAGCATGACCCGGCAGAAGGGGCAGCCGATGGCGATCCGGTCGGCGCCGGTCGCGATGGCCTCGTCGGTGCGGTTGACGTTGACCCGGGTGCCGAGGTTCTCCTCCATCCACATCCGGGCACCACCCGCGCCGCAGCAGAACGAGCGCTCGGCCGTTCGCGGCATCTCGCGCAGCTCGACGCCGGGAAGGGCGCCGATCAGCTCACGCGGCGGCGCGTAGACCTGGTTGTGCCGACCGAGGTAGCACGGGTCGTGGTAGGTCACGCTCGCGCCGGTCGATGCCGCGTCCTTGCCGGACGATGCGAGGGCGCCCGCGGGTCGCTGCACGGGCGTGAGCCGGCCGTCCCGGACGAGGTGGTTGAGCAGCTGGGTGTGGTGGACGACCTCGTACTGCGCGCCGAGCTGGGCGTACTCGTTCTTGATCGTGTTGAAGCAGTGCGCGCACGTCACGACGACCTTCGTCACGCCGAAGCCGCTCATCGTCTCGATGTTCTGCTCGGCGAGGGTCTGGTACAGCAGCTCGTTGCCGGCGCGGCGGGCGGAGTCGCCGGTACAGGTCTCGCCGTCGCCGAGGACGGCGAACGACACGCCGGCCAGGTCGAGGAGCTCGGCGACGGCCCGGGTGGTCTTCTTGGCCCGGTCCTCGTAGGCGCCGGCGCAGCCGACCCAGAAGAGGTAGTCCACCTCGGTCGCCGACTCGACATCGCGGCCGAGGACCTTGACGTCGAAGGGCAGATCCTTGGCCCAGTCGAGCCGGGCCTTCGCTCCGAGGCCCCACGGGTTGCCCTTGTTCTCCATGTTGCGGAACAGCCCGCCGAGCTCGCTGGGGAACGCCGACTCGATGAGGGTCTGGTAGCGGCGCATGTCGATGATGTGGTCGACGTGCTCGATGTCGACGGGGCACTGCTCGACGCACGCGCCGCACGTCGTGCACGACCAGAGGACATCGGTGTCGATGACCGCGCCCGGCCCCACCGGCGCGTATGCCGTGAGGGGGTTCTCCGGGTCGTACCCGGTGTCGCCGACGAGCGGGAGGTCGGGCCAGGTGAGGTCGCCGGTCGGCGCGCCGCCGTGCTCGTCGCCGGGGACCGCGGCGAGGGCTGCGGGCACCTTCTCGGGGTCGCCACCGGCGTGGGCGAGGGCCTGGACGTAGGGCGCCTTGGCGTTGGCCGCCCCACGCAGCCCCATGATGAGCAGCTTGGGCGAGAGCGGCTTGTCGGTGTTCCAGGCCGGGCACTGGCTCTGGCAGCGGCCGCACTCGGTGCACGTCGTGAAGTCGAGCAGGCCCTTCCAGGTGAAGTCCTCGGTCTTGCCGACGCCGAGCGAGGCGCCCTCGTCAAGCTCCTCGACCATCTCGACCGAGAACGGCCGGCCGCCGACGGTGAGCGGCTTGGCCGCGCCGAGGGCCACGGGACGCCGTCCGAACGCGACGTTGAACGGGGCGGTGAAGATGTGCAGGTGCTTGGAGTGGAGCACGAAGATGAGGAAGACGAGCATGACGCCGATGTGGATGAGCAGCCCGACGTGCTCGAGCACGGTGGCCGTGTCGGTTCCCAGCCCGTCGAGCAGACCGCCGACGGCGTGGGACATGAAGGCGGCCTTGCCGTAAGGGAAGTGGCCGGTGACGACGGCGGCCCCGCGGAAGAGGAACATCGACCAGATGACGTTGAAGATCATGAACAGCGTCAGCCACGCCCCGCCGAGGTGGGAGCCCTCGAACCGCGACCTGCGGCCCAGCCTGTCGGGCGAGTTCCGCAGCCGGATGACGGCGAAGACGACGATGCCGACGAAGGCCATGACGGCGATGAAGTCCTGGGCGAAGCCGAGGACGCCCCAGTGGCCGACGACCGGGATGTGGAAGTTCTCGTCGAAGAGGGCGCCGTAGGCCTCGAGGTAGACCGTCGCGAGGATGAGGAAGGCCCAGAACACGAAGAAGTGCGCGGCTCCCGGAAGGGTCCACTTCAGCAGCTTGCGCTGCCCGAGCACCTCGACGAGCTCGGTCTTGACCGCCGTCCCGAGCCGCTGCGTGACGTTCTCCACGCGGTCCGGCGCGGGCTGGCCGCTGCGGACGAGCCGCAGGATCCACAGCACGCGGCGGGCCGCGAGCGGCAAGGCGATGGCGTTCATGATGAGGCCGATCACCAGCACGTAGGTCATCGCTCACTCCAACCTGCCGGCGGCGTTCGCCGGGTCGTCCGTCATGTCCGGCCCGAGACTACGGGCCGACCGCCGGCCGGGGCACCCGGCGGCGGGTGTGGGCCGCATATTACTCGTGGGTCACTTAGCGGCCGCCCGCCCCGTCGGGGTCGGGTCGCAGGGTGGACCCCGCATTGCGCCGAGAAATAACGATCTGTTGGAATAGGCATAACAGGTTGTGGGTTGACCGGTGATGGTGCCGGGTACCCGTCTCTGGGGGCCTGGACCGGGGCCTCGGCGCTCGTGCCGGACCCCCGACCGACATCGACCGAGCACGCGCCGGCCGTCCCGCAGCGTCGCGGGACGGGGCGGCGTCCGAGCCACAGGAGATCATGCGCATGCCGATCCTCAACGACGTCACCGAGGCGGTCGGGCATACCCCGCTCGTGCGGATCAACCGCATCATCGACACGGGCGACAGCGGCGTCACCGTCGCCGCGAAGCTCGAGTTCTACAACCCCGCCAGCTCGGTCAAGGACCGGATCGGCGTCGCGATCATCGACGCCGCCGAGGCCGCCGGCGCCCTCAAGCCCGGCGGCACGATCGTCGAGGCGACGTCGGGCAACACCGGCATCGCCCTCGCCATGGTCGGAGCCGCCCGCGGCTACCACGTCGTCCTCGCCATGCCCGAGTCGATGAGCAAGGAGCGCCGGGCCCTCCTCAAGGCCTACGGCGCCGAGCTCGTCCTCACCCCGGCCGGCGGGGGGATGCAGGGTGCGGTCGACGAGGCCGAGCGGATCGTCGCGGACCGGCGCAACGCCGTTCTGGCCCGCCAGTTCGCCAACGAGGCCAACCCCGAGATCCACCGGCGCACGACCGCCGAGGAGATCTGGAAGGACACCGACGGCGGCGTCGACATCGTCGTCGCGGGCATCGGCACGGGCGGCACGATCACCGGGGTCGGCCAGGTCCTCAAGCAGCGCAAGCCCGACGTGCGCATCGTGGCGGTCGAGCCGGCCGAGTCCCCGATCCTCAACGGTGGCCAGCCGGGCCCGCACAAGATCCAGGGCATCGGGGCCAACTTCGTCCCCGAGATCCTCGACACGAGCATCTACGACGAGGTCGTCGACGTCGACGCCGAGACCGCCGTCGACTGGGCCCGCCGGGCGGCGAAGGAGGAGGGCCTGCTCGTCGGGCTGTCCTCCGGTGCGGCGCTGGCCGCCGCCAACGAGGTCGCCATGCGCCCCGAGAGCGCGGGGAAGACGATCGTCGTCATCATCCCCAGCTTCGGTGAGCGCTACCTGTCCACCGTGCTCTTCGAAGGGATCGTCGAGTAGCCCATGGCCTCTCTCGCCGCACTCACCTCCCCGCCCGCGCGGCGGGCCCGCACCCGCATCGGGCGGGGGGTCGGCTCCCTGCGTCGCTCGGTCAGCGAGGACATCGACGCCGCCATCGCTCGGGACCCCGCCGCCGTCAACCGTGCGGACGTCTTCTTCAACTCGCCGGGCCTGCACGCGATCTGGTCCTACCGGGTCGCCCACAAGATGTGGCAGACGCCGCGGCTCAAGCCCGCCGCCCGGATCCTCTCGACGATGACGCGCGCCGTGACCGGCGTCGAGATCCATCCCGGCGCGACGATCGGCCGCCGCTTCTTCATCGACCACGGCATGGGCGTCGTCATCGGCGAGACCGCCGAGGTCGGCGACGACGTCATGCTCTACCACGGGGTGACCCTCGGCGGACGGTCGCTGCAGAAGGTGAAGCGTCACCCGACGCTCGGCGACAACGTCACCGTCGGCACCGGCGCCCGGATCCTCGGCCCGGTGACCCTCGGCGACGGTGTCCAGGTCGGCGCGAACTCCGTCGTCGTCAAGGACGTCCCGGCCGGCGCCGTCGCCACCGGCATCCCCGCGCGGGTGCGCTACCCCCAGGCCGGGGAGGACCCCTACGAGGCGCTCTTCCGCGAGCCGGCGCTCTTCATCTGACCCTCAGCCGGCGGCCGCCGCCGCGATCTCCGGCGTCGCCCGCCGCTCCGGCCGGGGGCGCTCGGTCGCGGCCCAGTCCGTCCCATAGGCACAGAACAGCCGGCCGTCGGGGATCCCCACGGCGGCTCGTTCGAGGGCGAGCGCGGCATCCGTTCCGCCCGCCAGCTCGCGGTGGTATGCCGTCATGACCTCCTCGGCCTGTTCGTCCCGCACCGGCGCCACCGAGGCGACGACCGACCGCACGCCGGAGGCCAGCAGGCTCGCCGTCAGCCCGAGCGCCTCCTCGCCGTGGCGGACGTGCGCGCGCCCGACGTCGCACGCCGACAGGACGACGTGCTCGGCCCCGACGCCCACCCGCTGGAACTCGTGGGCGAAGACCGGTCCGTCGGCGAGGTGGATGTGCGAGAAGAGCGGGCTCTGGTCGTGGTGGGTCCCGTGGGCCGCGACGTGGACGATCCGGCGGTCCCGCAGGGCGCTCGTCAGCGCCTCCCCGCTCGCCCCGCCCCCGGTGGCGGCCGCGCCGCCCCACCGGGCAGCGACGGCCGCGGCCTCGTCCCGGGCTCGGCGCAGGTCCGGCCCCGCGATGGCGAGCACACCCTCGGCGACCGGGCGGGCGGCATACCCGGGACCACCGCTCCAGAACGTCGCCGACGGGGACACGACGAGGGGGCGGCCCTCGACGCCCGGCAGGAGCCGCCAGGGCAGCGACGCGAGCAGCCGGGACGGCAGGACGACGAGCCGCTCGGCCGAGGCGGGGTAGGCGGGGCGGAGGACGGCGTCGAGCTGGGCCATCGTCGAGGCGAGGGAGCGGTCGACCGCCTCGCGGAGGGCGGAGACGCCGACCCGGCCGATCGTCGTGAGGTCGGCGGTGCCTCGCTGGACCAGCTCGACGACGTCGGCCTGGTCCGCGAGGTCGGTGACGACGGCCCGCTCGGCCTCGATCGTCACCGCGCGCAGCCGCCCGTCGTGGACGAAGAGCGCGACGAGTCCCACGTGGGCCTCGGCGAGGGAGGCGCGCAGCTCGGGGTAGCCGACCGGCCGACGCCGCTCGTGCGCGGGATCGCTCGCATCGGACGAGGCCGTCTCCCAGTCCCGGTGTGCGACGTCGCGCTCGAGGCGCCGGATCCGCTCGACGATCTCCCGTCGGTGAGGCCCGGTCGCCGCGCGCAGCTCACCGCGGAGCTGGCGGAGCCGGGCGAGGAGCCCGTCGAGCCGGGCGTCGCCGCTCGGCGTGACCGGGGGGAGCCGGCTCGACACGCTGCGCCACCGCTCGGTGGCGGCGAAGACGGCCGACGGCGTCCCGGACCGGAGGGCGAGGGAGAAGTCGAGAGCGGTGAGCCGACGCCCGTGGAGGGCGAGGGCGGTCCGGTTGTCGAGCCCGGCGTAGCGGGCCTGCTCGTCGGCGAGGCCGCCCGCCGCCCGGCGCAGGACGTCGCGAGAGCGGCGCCGGTCACCGGCCGCGTCCGCGACCGTGGCCCGGGTCAGCGCCAGATGGAGCCGGTCGGTGAAGGACAGGCCGCGCGGGCCGCCGATGCCGGAGAGCCGGTCGCCGGCCGCGTCGACCCGGCCGGAGCGGGCCAGCGCCTCCGCCGCCAGCATCGCGGCCTGGGTCGCGACTCCCGCCTCCGCGGCGGGACCGTCGGCGAGGTCGGTCGCCCGGGCGACCGTGCTCCGCGAGGGGGCGCCGGCCGCGAGTGCCGCCTCGAGCTCGAGCAGCTCCGCCTGGGCCCGCCAGGCCGTCGCGTCCCGCCTGGCGAAGGCCCGTCGGGTGCCGGCCGCCTCGCGCCGGGCCTTCGGGTAGTCGCCGGTGAGCAGGCTGAGCCGGGTCAGCTCGAGGGAGGCCTCGCCGTCCTCCTGGACGAGGTGGCTGGACCGGGCCTCGGCGCGCGCCTCGTGGAGGAGCGACTCCGCCTCGTCGAGGAGCCCGGCCTCGATGAGCACCCGGGCGTACTCGCATCGCGACGTCGAGCGGTTGACGTCGGCGGGGAGGGCGTTCGCGCGGGCCATCCGGTCCAGGGCCTCGGCGAGATCCCCCCGGACGAAGGCGAGTCGGCCGAGGTTGTGCTGGGCCATGAACCGGAGGTCGGCGAAGCCACCCTGGGCGGCGAGCCGCTCGGCGCGGACGAGGTGCCGCTCGCTCTCGGTGAGGTGGTGGAGGTACTGGTGGGTGATCCCGAGGTTGAGCTCGACGACGCAGCCGGCCCGGTCGCTCAGCTCGTCTCGGTCGGCGTCGACGGTCGAGAGGACCTCGAGCGCACGCGGCCACTGGCCGATCCGGGTGAGGATGCCGGAGTGCTGGATGCGCCCGAGCGCGAGGACGGTGTGGCCCCGCGCGCCGTGGTCGCTCTCCTCCACCTCGTGCAGCAGGTCGAGGGCCTCGGAGACCCGGCCACGGTTGAACAGGGCGAGCGCGAGGGTCACCCGGGCTCGGCCACGGAGGAAGAGCACCTCGTCGGAGTCGGGTCCCGCATCGAGGGCCCGAAGGGCCCGGCGCAGGAGCCGGTCGGCCTGGGCAGGGCGGCCCGCCGAATTGGCGAGCACGGCCTGCTCGACCAGCTCGGTGACCTCCGCCGCCGTCAGCCGGGGGATGGGTCGACCTCAGATCTCGACGTGTGGCGTGATGACCGGCCGCTGCCCCTCGTCGCCGGGCCGGAAGACGAACTGGACCATCCCGTGCCCGACGGATGCGAACGCGAAGCGTCCGTCGTCGTCGGCCGTCGTCGTCGAGGACTGGGACCGCTGGCGCAGCTCGACCTCGAAGTCGACCGCGCCGGTCGCCCACCCGTCGAGCCGCACGTGCTCGGCGTCGAGCTCGGTGATCGTCACCATGACGCTCAAGGTGTCGCTCGTGAAGGTGAGCGTCTCGGCACGGGTGTAGTCCACGCTGCGCACGAGGCTCCCCTCGGCGCCCAGCCGGGTCAGCTCGGCGACCTCGGCATGGAGTGCCTGGACGCTCAGCGCGAACTTGATGTCGTCGGCGAGCTCCGCCGGAGCCGGGTCGAGGCGGGCGTGCACCTCGCGGACTCCGGCGAGGACGAGCTCGTCGAACTGGTCGAGCGGCTGGAGCGTCGGCTCGATGTCTCGGCTCATGCCACACCTCCCCACGTCGTATCGGACAACAGTGCCTCTCTCAGCTTGGCCAGGCATCTCCCGCGGGTGGGGCCGATGCTGCCGACCGGCATTCCCAGCGACTCGCTCACCGACGCGTAGTCGGGCTTGTCGGCGAAGGCGATGACCCGCAGCAGGGCCTGGCATTTCGGGGTCAGCGTCCGGAAGTGGGTCCACAGGACCCGCTGTCGCTCGCTGAGGACGGCCTCGGCCGCCGGGTCGGGTGAGGGGTCGACGACGTCGTCCTCGAGGGGGTCGGAGGTCCGGCCGACGTTCTTGGAGACCCGCCAGCTCTCGCGGCGCACCGTGACGAGGAGCCAGCCCATGACGGCCCTCGGGTCGCTGATCCGCGGAGCGCTTTCGACGAGCCGCAGCCAGGCGGTCTGGACGACGTCCTGGGCCAGCGCCGACTCCAGTCCCTGCCCCCGGGCGGTGTGCCAGAGGATCGGTGTGAGGAGGTCGACGAGCTCGTCCATCCGGTGCGCGTCGCCGTCGCGGTATGCCGCGAACGCGCGACCTGCGCGCGCGGCCAGGCTGTCGGGTCCGGCGTCGGTGTGCATCACGGTGCTCCCGTCGTCGCGGTCTTGATCCGTTCGCGCGACCGATGGACGGCCTGCTTGACGGCCAGCGTCGCGGCCTCGATCCGCTCGGCCTCGGTCGCCGGCAGGTCCCCGTCACCACGTCCCTCGGCGATGAACGCGGCGATGTCCCCGGCGATGACGGGGGCCGCGAACGAGGTGCCGCTCCACACGGCGAAGCCGGATCGGTAGTCGTCGTGGTCGACGCTCGTGCGGGGGATCCGCCCGGCGTGCCGGGCCTCGACCACCCGGCCACCGGAGCCGGACAACGTCGTCGGGACGGTGCTGACGACGGCGGCGCCGACGGCATACGCCCTGACCCACGCGCCGGCATTCGAGAAGAGGGCCACGGTCGCGCCGTCGGGGTTGAGCGCGCCGACCGCCGTCATCGGGACGCGGGTGATCGCGCTGGCGAGCCGGGCGGGGAAGAACGGCGCGAGGGTGGCGTCGTTGCCGGCGGCAGCGACGACGGCGACCCCGGACTTCGGCGAAGGCCTGGAGGGTCCGGCGCAGCGGGGCGTCGAGCGCCGCGTCGTCGGGCTGCTCGTGGTAGTAGCCGAGGGAGAGGCTGAGGACGTCGATGCGGTCCTCGGGCCGGTTCGGGAGCGCCTCGAGGTGCCTCTTGAGGAGCAGGCCCAGCGCGACGATGAGCTCGTGTTCGGCGACGGAGCCGTCCGCGGCCATGACCGGGATGGCGAGGATGTGCGCCTGCGGACAGTGCTGGCGGATGATCCCGGCGATGAACGTGCCGTGCCCGGCCTCCCGGTCGATCTCGCCGTTGAGCGGGTCGGTCACGACACCGAGGTACTCGGGGTCGGTCGCGCGGGTGGGGATCGTGCCGATGACCTCGCCGTCGACCTCGACCTTCTCCTCGACGCCGTCCTTGAGCGTGCCGTCCTGGTGGGTGAACCAGTCGTGCCGGCCGATGCCGGTGTCGAGCAGGGCGACGACGGGAGGCTGCGGCGGGATGCTCACCGCCTCACGGGGGTCCGGCACCGCGAGGGAGACCGGCGTCCGCCCGCCGATGCCCGGCGAGCCGTACTCCGAGAGGCCGTAGCCGACGCCGCCGACGTACCCGACGCCGCCGACGTATCCCGACGCCGCCGACGTACCCGACGCCGCCGACGTATCCGACGCCGCCGACGTAGCCGACGCCGCCCACGTATCCCGACGCCGCCGACGTAGCCGACGCCGCCCACGTATCCCGCCCCGCCGATCTCGCACGCCGTCACGACGTGCTCGAGCTGGATCGGCAGGTCGCGCAGGTCGCTCCGGGACCGGACGGCCTGGAGAAGCTCCCACGCGTCGGGCGGGGCGACCGGCTGGTCCCCTCCGGACTCGAGTGTGACGCGCGTGGCCCAGACCCGGTCGAGGACGGCCCCCGTCTCCGAGTCGCCGACCGACCGGGCGACCCGCTCGTCCTGCTCCGAGACGCGGAGGGTGAGTGGCGTCGACATCGCCCCGGCGACCTTCGCCAGGGCCGCGATGGTCGCGTCCGCCGAGCGGCCCGGCAGGCCCCGCACGAGCAGGGTGTCGCCGACGTAGACCGTCGGCAGGGGCTTCGCGGTGCCGGGAGCGCGGACCGCGGTCGTCGGCTCGAGGACCCGGGCGTTGTAGCGGTCGAGGACGCTCTTGGCGACGACGAGCTGCGGCGCGAGCACCGGCGTCTCGGGCTGCGGGGTCTCCTCGTCACCGTCGGCCGACGGCCGCTCGACGGGGGTACTGCTCGTCATGAGGTTCTCCTAGGTCCAGCTGCGCCCTGGCGGAGATGCGGTAAGGGCCAGCGTAGTGAGCGAGGGTCGTCAGTGGGGAGGAGCGCGGAGGCGCACTCCTGATACGTACGTAGCCCAGGTGATCTCACCGTCGGTTCGCCGACGTCTCATCGGAGCGCGTTGCGGCGGCGTCACGATGAGATTTCGGCGAACCGAGCAGAGGGGGCGGCAGGCGTGGCAGGCCCGTGGAGAAAGAAATTCTCGACGAATCTCGACGCGGATGTATCAGCCCCAGGGGGAGGGGCTCCTTGTGGTCAGACGCGCTGTCCCGACCTTGTCAGGGGGAGGTCGGGACGGCGCAGTCACAACGCCGCCGGTCTGGAGGGGGACCGTCGGCGGCCGGGCGCCTCGGCTCAGCCGGGGTCGGTCGGTGCGGCGCCGTTCCAGGGGCGCGCCGCGTCGGCCCAGGGATCCGTGGTGGCGGTGGGGGAACTCGCCAGGGGGGCCACGGTCTCCCCGGCGACCGTCTTGTTCGACCGGAGGCGGTGGGCCGTGCTCTTCGCCGCGCCTGCGACGGCGTCGGCGAGGGCGGGGGCGGCCTTGGTCCGGGCGGCCTCCTTGGCGGACCCGACCTGCTTCTGGACCGGTCCGCTGTGCCAGACCTTGCCCGACACCTTCTTGATCTGCTCGTAGCGCTTCTGGCCGGCTCGGGTGCCGAGGACGTACCCCGTCACGGCGCCGGCGAGGAATGTCAGCTTTCCCACGGGGCTGCTCCTTTCCGAGTTCCATCGACCCTATCCCCACCCGCGTGCGCCCGAAACGTCCCGGGAGGGCACGCCCCGGTTGCACGGCGGCGCGGGCGTCCGTCGGCCGGCGGCCGGTGTTCGTCCGGATGTCCCGGATCCCGGCCGTCCGGGCGAGCACCCGACCCGGACCGGCCCGCCGTCGGAATGCCGCGTCCCGCCACCCCGGGGCCGGCCTCCGGGCGTGCCACACTGGTGGGCGCTTCGAGGAGGGCTCGCATAGTGGCCTAGTGCGGCGGTCTTGAAAACCGCTAGGCGGGCAACCGTCTCGTGGGTTCGAATCCCACGCCCTCCGCCATGTCTCGACGGCGCACCAGCGCCGCGAGACGGGCCCCGCCTGCCGTTCACGACGACACGTTCTAGGCTGCCGACATGGTCGTCGCCGTCCCGGGGAGCCCGCGATGAAGTGGACCGTGCTGACCCTGCGGTTCGTCATCGAGCTCGCGGCGCTCGCGGCATTCGCCTGGTGGGGCTGGAGCCTCGTCACCGGGCCGCAACGGCTGCTCACCGCCGCCCTCGCGCTCGTGGTGGCGGCCAGCGTGTGGGGCATCTTCATCGCCCCGAAGTCGAGCCAACGGCTCGAGGATCCTGCGCGGCTCGCCACCGAGGTCGGGGTCTTCCTCCTCGCCGGCGGAGCGCTGTGGTCCGTGACGAACCCGTGGTGGGGCATCGCGTTCGCCGCGATCGCCATCGTCGACGCCGCCGCCGTGCGTCGCTGGGAGCACGAGGTCGTCGGCCCGATGAGCACTCGTTGACCTCCGCCGAAGAAGTCCCTCGCCAGGACTGCGCACGGCGTGCTCAGCGTGCTAGGTTCGCTGCGGTTGCATCACACAGCAGATCCACGCAGGTCCTCGAAACGCCCGCCTGGTAACACCGCAGGCGGGCGTTGGGTTTGATTGGGGAAGCCCACGTGCAGCCTCGGACGTCGCACCGGGCGTCGTCCACGGCACAGATCACAGAAGGAAGTAACACATCCATGGCACAGGGCACCGTGAAGTGGTTCAACGCCGAGAAGGGCTTTGGTTTCATCGCCCAGGACGGCGGCGGCCCCGACGTGTTCGTTCACTACTCCGCCATTGACGTTCAGGGCTACCGGACTCTCGAGGAGGCCCAGCGGGTCGAGTTCGAGGTCACGCAGGGTCCCAAGGGGCCGCAGGCCGACCAGGTCCGCCCCATCTGATCGAGGACCCCACAGGTCTTTGAGCGAGGCCCCCTCCGGCGCGACGCCGAGGGGGCCTCGTCATGTCCACCGCCGGCCGCGCTGTGTCCGCGGAGAGGGCCGCGGTGTGTCCGCGTAGATGGTCGCTCTGGCGACCGGATGCGCGGACACAGGGAAGAGGGCCGCGGTTGTGTCCGCGGAGATGGTCGCTCTGGCGACCGAAGGCGCGGACACAAGGAAGAGGGGGGAGAGCAGGGCCAGGGGGAGGCGTATGCCGGTCAGCCGGCGAGGTCGGTGAGGAACGCCTTGGCGATGGGGGCGGCGACCGAGCCGCCACTGCGTCCCTCCTCGACGAGGACGGCGAAGGCGACGTCGCCCTGGACGCCGACGAACCAGGCGCGGGTCTGCGGGGGTGACTGCGTCCCGAACTCCGCCGTCCCGGTCTTGCCCGACACCGGGCCGCCGGGGGTGCCCTGCATGACCGTCGCCGTCCCGCCGGTGACGACCCGTCGCATGAGTCGCCCGGATCGTCGCGGCCGCCCGCGTGTCGATCGCCGTCGGCGTGACGGTCCGTCCGTCGGGAGTCTCGCCGTCCGGGAGGACGAGGGTCGGCGCGACATAGGAGCCGCGGGCGACCGACCCGACCATGACGGCGAGCGAGACGGGCGAGACCTCGATCCGGCCCTGGCCGATCGAGGCCGCCGCCTGGTCCGTCGCTCCGGACGTCTCGGGGACGCTCCCGTCGAACGTCCCCTCCACGCCGAGTTCCTTCGCCCAGCCGGACCCGACCCCGAGAGCCTCGGCCGCGTCGGTGAGGTCGGTGCTGCCCAGCCGGTCGGCGAGCCCGATGAACGCCGTGTTGCACGAGTGGGCGAAGTCGTCGCCGAAGGTCGGGTTGCCGAGCGTCTCGCCCTCGTAGTTGCGGAAGCTCTTGCCGTCGACGACGACCGTCGGCGGACAGGCGACCCGCGCCGACGCCGTCGTCACGCCGCCGGTGAGGTAGGCGTACGTCGTCGCGATCTTGAACGCCGATCCGGGGGCGTAGCGCCCGGTGAGCGCCCGGTCGAAGCCGGTCGACGGTGAGTTGGCGGCGGCGAGGACACCCCCGGTGGGGACATCGACGGCGACGAGCGCGGCCGGAGTGTCGCCGGCGCCCTCGAGGGCCTTCTCGGCGGCGGCCTGGACGTCGGGGTCGAGGGTCGTGTGGACGTCCTCCCCGTCGACCGCCGTGGCGTCGAGGAGCACCTTCCCCGTGCTGGAGACCACCTCGTATGCCGGGGTGCCGGCCAGCGTCGCGTCGTACTGGCGCTGGAGCCCGGAGATCCCCGCCCGGTCGCCCGCGGCATACCGGCCGTCGCTGTCCTTGACGATCTCGGCGGTGACCTCGCCGACGGTCCCGAGCAGGGGCTGGCCGAAGCTGCGGGTCGGGCCGAGCGGCTGGGTGCGTGCGCGGGTAGATGACGCCCTTGAGGGCATCGAGCCGGTCGCGGAGTGGTGCGAAGTCGGACTCGCGGTAGGTGATGACGGGGATCGGGGCGAGCGAGCCGGCCTTCTTCGCCGCCTGCAGCTTGGCGACGAGGGAGCCGGCGGGCTCCCCGACGAGCCGCTCGAGGGCCCGGACCGTCGCGACGGTGGCCCGGGCCGGGTCGATCTGGACGGGATAGACGTCGCCCTCGGGCATGAGGGGGTCGCCGGAGCGGTCGAGCAGGTCTCCGCGGGCGCCGTCGAGCCGGGTGACCTCGACCGTGTCGCCCTGCTTGATGTCCGGGTTCCAGTACGACCCTCGCTCGGGGGCGGTCACCCGCCATTCACCTGCGTGATCCCTGACACGGACCGGGACCGTGTATCGCCATGTGGACGCGTCGGGGAGGGTCCAGCTCACGGAGACGTCCGCGGTCGCCGAGGACTCGGTCCGGCGCACCTCGCCGGCCTCGGCGGTCACGTCGGCGGACCCCATCCCGGCGAACGTCGGGGCGAACGAGTCGGCCGCCGCGGGGTCCTCGAAGGGGACTTTGCGCAGGTCACGGGCGGTGTAGCCCGCGGCATACGCCGTGATCGCGGCCAGGGCCCCGGCATCCCGGGTGCGCTCGCGGTCGACCCACCACCATGCGCCACCGCCGACGGCGGCCACGACGAGGGCGACGACGATGCCGGCGGCCCACGCGCGAGTCCTCATCGCGTCCCCTCCGAGTCGTCGCGCCTGGCGCGTGGCAGGTTCACCCAGAGTTCACCCTTACACTAGGAAGTCCGACGGGGCCAAACAGGCCCGCCGGTGGCCCGTGTCTGGCCGCCCGGCCGATACGGAAAGGTATCCCAATCGTGATCGAACGCCGCGCGCGCGCGATGGAGGACGCTCCGACGTCTCCCGCCCCGCGGCGCGACCGGCACCGTCCCCGGCACGCCGCCCAGAAGCGCCATCGCGGGCTGCGGATCGCCGCGCTCGTCGTGTCCAGCGTGCTCGTCATCGGGCTCGGGGCCGGCGTCACGGCCTACGCGAAGCTCAACAGCAACATCCACCGCGTCGACGTCAGCCAGGCGGTCGGCACCGACCGGCCGACGGAGGAGAAGGCGAGTGCCGCGACCGGCCCGCTCAACATCCTCGTGCTCGGCTCCGACAACCGTTCCTCGCTCGGGACGAAGCGGTACGGCACCGCCGAGGGGTCCCGCTCGGACACGACGCTGCTCGTCCACCTCAGCGGGGACCGGAAGTCCGTCACCGTCGTCTCGATCCCCCGCGACTCGATGGTCCCCGCTCCGCCGAACTGCTCCCCCAAGGCGCCGAAGAGCCAGTGGGTGACCCAGCAGTTCAACCTCAACTTCAACAACGGTGGTCCCGGGTGCGTCATCCGCACGATCGAGGGCAACACCGGCATCTTCATCAACCACTACGCCGTGGTGAACTTCAACGGCTTCAAGGGCATGGTCAACGCCCTCGGTGGCGTCGACGTGTGCACCGCGCAGGCCATCGACGACCCCGACTCGGGCCTCAAGCTGTCCGCGGGCACGCACCACATCACCGGCAACCAGGCCCTCGCCTACGTGCGGGTCCGCGAGACCGTCGGTGACGGCTCCGACCTCGGCCGGATCGCGCGCCAGCAGGCGTTCATGTCCTCGGTCGCCCAGGGGGCCATGGAGTCCTCGCTGCTCCTGCGCCCGGACCGGCTCTTCTCCTTCCTCTCGGCGGCGACGAGCTCGCTGACGACCGACCCGCAGTTCTCGCTCGGCGTCATGAAGGACATCGCCGACAGCGTCAAGAACATCGGGATGAGCAAGATCCAGTTCGTCACCGTCCCGACCGTCGCCTATGCCCCGGACCCGAACCGGGTGGCGTGGGCGCCCGGCACCGACGCGCTCTGGGAAACCCTGCGCCAGGACAAGGTGCTCGGAGCGAAGAAGCCCGCTCCGAAGCCGGTCGACCTCGGTCCGCTGACCGTCTCGCCCGCCACGATCTCCGTCCAGGTCCTCAACGCCTCGGGCGTGTCCGGTCTCGCCGAGCAGGCTCGACGGGCGCTGAGCGTCCAGGGCTTCAAGAAGGTCGGCGTCGGCAACGCGAATGCCGCCAAGGGCGCCGTCGTCGAGTACGCCCCGGGCCGCAAGGCGGCGGCGACGACGGTCGCGGCGGCTCTCCCGGGCGCCACCCTCAAGGAGGTCGCCGGCCTCGGCTCGACGGTCCGGGTCGTCCTCGGCACCGGCGCCCCGAAGGTCGTCGAGGTCGAGAACCGGCTCGGCACGGCGGCCCTGCCGGCCCAGCCGTTGAGCGCCGACGCCCCGGCCCTGCGGATCACGACCCGCAAGGCGAGCGACAACATCTGCGCCTGAGCGTCGGCTCCCGAGTCATCCGCGCCCGCGCTTCGGCCCCTCGGCGTCAGCCCGCCGCCACCTCGAGGAACCTCGGCGGGTAGCGCCGGGGTCGGCGAGGACGACCCCGGGGTCGGTGTTGTTGCGCGAGATCGTCAGCAATGCCGCGTCCCCTGGGCGAGGTCGACGCCCGGATGGCCGTACCCGAGATAGGCGCTCGCGGTGGCGTTCGACGGTGCCCTTGCCACGACATCGTCGTGCCGTCCCGGGCGATCGTCGCGCTGAACCCGTCGGGGTGTCCGGCGTTCCCGGATCGATAGACGTAGAGCCGTCCCCGCGCGGGCGACGGGGACCATCGTCCGTCCGCCGCTCGGCGTCGCGACGAGGGTGTCGCCGAACAGCCAGGCGACCCGGCCGTCGGGGAGCGGGACGCTCGCGGCGTTGTCGCCCGCCAGCCAGCCGCCGGCGACGTGCCCGAATGCCGCGGCCCACCCGCGGGCGCTGCTCGGCGCCGGTCGGTCGCACGTCGCGACGTCGGTGGCGGGGGCGGTGGGGGCGCTGCGGGCGGACGCCGGGGCCGTCGCGACCGCGACCGGAGCGGGTTCTGCGGTGGCGAGGTGTGACGCGATGAGGGAGAAGCCGGCGAGGGCGGCCGTCGCCGAGACGATGCCCCCCACGAGGCGTCCGACGGTCTGCACGCTGGTCCGATCGGCGGTCGGGCGGCCGACCTGACCCTGCGGCCCGGGGGTGTCTTGTGATGTGGGACGCAGGTCCGGGATACGGCCACGGCATACGACAAGGACGGCGGCGGCTCCTGCGGTGGGTGCTCGCGGGGGTGTCCGGGTTTCCGGCCGATCGGTCGAGCACCCGCGGGGGAGGAACATCGGTGCTCGCGGGGGTGTCCGGGTTTCCGGTCGATCGGTCGAGCACCCGCGGGGGAGCCGGCCGCGATCCGGAGGGAGGATGGCCCGATGACAACGAGCGCGGCGCCCCCGGTGACGATCCGGACGATCGACCTCGGCGATGCCGAGCGACTGTCCCGACTCGAGACCGCCAACCGGCAGTACCTGCTGCGCGGCGGCCCGGTCCGGTCGGACGCCCACGTCTCCCCCGACGGCCAGCGGGCGGCGATCGCGGCCCTGCTGCGCCTGCGCGACGAGGGCCGCGGCGCGCCCTTCGTCATCGAGGCCGGCGGGACGGTCGTCGGCCGGATCACCCTCTCCGACATCGTCCGTGGGCCGTTCCAGTCGGGGAACGTCGGGTACTGGGTCGCCGAGGAGGCCGCCGGCCGAGGGGTCGGCGAGCGCGGCCCTTCGCCTCGTCGTCGACCGGGCGTTCGGTGAGCTGACCCTCCACCGGCTCCAGGCGGCCACCCGGCCGACGAACGCCCCCTCGCTGCGGGTCCTCGAGAAGGCGGGGTTCGAGCGGATCGGCTTCGCCGCGGCATACCTGAGGACCGGCGGGGAATGGCAGGACCACGTTCTCTTCCAGCGGATCAATGCCGACTGGGCCGACCCCGACGCCTGGCCGGTTACCGCGCAGACCGCGGTGCGGGAGACGGCAATGTCCCGCGACACCTGACAACGGTGTCGCGGGACATCACGACCGCGGAGGCGGAGGGATTTGAACCCTCGATGGGCTTGTGACCCAAACCCGCTTAGCAGGCGGGCGCCATAGACCGGACTAGGCGACGCCTCCCGACAGCCCAGACAGGGTATCCGTCGCGGTGACGGGAGAGCAAAGCGGTCGCTCGGGCCGGGCTCAGCGGACCGAGGCCGGCACGGAGGCCGGTGCCCCCTGGCCGACCGGGCGCTCCAGCTCGCCGGTCTCCCGTGAGGCGGGGAAGATCCACCACCTCATGGCGACGAACTTCACGGCCGTCGAGACGGCGGTGGCGCCGCCGACGGCCAGCGTCTCGACCCACGTCGGGGCGCCGGGCGCGAGCGCGCCGAGCAGGGCCAGCCCCCCGGAGGTCATCGCGAGGGTGAGCCCGAACACGACGAGGCCCTGCACCTGGTGCCGGGCTCGGCCCTCGCGTCCGCGGACCCGGAAGGTCCACCGCCGGTTCGCGGCGGTGTTGAAGACCGCCGCGAGGAGGAGTGCGACGGCGTTCGAGACCTGGGCGGACGCCGCCCCTGCCGACCGGAACCCGGCGAAGAGCCCGAGATGGACGACGGTGCTCGCCACCCCGATGAGGAGGAAGGCCAGCACCTGGCTGCCGACCCCGCGACCCGGCAGCCGTCGGCCCATCCGCGCCGCGATGTCATCGGTCGGCAGGGAGCCGCGCGCGAAGGTCGCGGCGCATCCGCCACACCCCGGCGAGATCGTCGCGGGCCGTCGCGACGATGTCGACCCGGCTGTCGGGGTCGTCGAACCAGTCGACGGGGACCTCGTGGATCCGCAGCCCGCAGCGTTCGGCGAGGACGAGCAGCTCGGTGTCGAAGAACCACGTCGGGTCCTCGACGTGCGGCAGCAGCTCGTGGGCGACGTCGGCGCGGATCGCCTTGAACCCGCACTGGGCGTCGGAGAAGCGCGCCCCGAGGGCCGTGCGGAGGACGAGGTTGTACCCGCGCGAGACGAGCTCCCGCTTCGGCCCGCGCACCACCCGCGAGTCGCGGTGCAGCCGGGTCCCGATGGCGAGGTCGGAGTGACCGGACATGAGCGGTGCGAGCAGCGGCCACAGGGCGTCGAGGTCGGTCGAGAGGTCGACGTCCATGTAGGCGAGGACGAGGGCGTCGGACTCGAGCCACACCGTCTTCAACGCCCGGCCACGCCCCTTCTCGTCGAGATGCACCGCGGCCACGCCGGACAGCTCGCTCGCCAGGGCTCACCGCCGTCGCCCACGTCGCGTCGGTGCTCGCGTTGTCGGCGACGGTGATCCGGAACGGGTAGGGGAAGGTGTGGACGAGGTGGGCGTGCAGCCGCCGGACGCTCGCCGCGACGGTGTGCTCCTCGTTGTAGACCGGGATGACGACGTCGAGCACGGTGCTCATCCGGGGCCTCCTTTCCCTTGGCCGGCGTATGCCGTCAGCTCGCCGACGTCGGACCCGATGCCGCGCCCGCGCCGGACAGCGGCTGGGTGAGGTCGTAGAAGGTGTCGGTGCCGATCGTCACCGGGGTGTAGTTCTGTGAGACCCACGTCGCGATCTCGGTGGCGGCGTGGGACCCGCCGTTCTGACCGCCGAAGCCGCCACCCGCGAGGACGTAGTGGATCCGGCCGGCCCTGACGTACGCCTCGAACTCGGCGAGCGTGGGCGAGGGGTCGGACCCGTTGAACCCGCCGATCGCCATGACCGGCAGCTGCGTCCCGAGCTGGAGCCCGGCCGCGTTCTGCGACCCGACGGCGGCGGCGACCCAGGTGAAGCTGTCGGCGTTCTCCGAGAGGGCCGCGACGACCTCGGTGCTCGGCGTCGTGCCGCCCAGCAGGCCGGTCATGCCCTGGGCTCGGCCGGTGGGGCCGCCGGCGCCCGCCGGCGGGGGGCCACCGCCCGGGCCGCCGAACCCACCGGTGCTCGGACCGGCCGTGGGGATCGAGCCGGAGTGGGCGGTGGAGACGGTCGTCACGCCGTAGGCGGCCGGCCCGGCGAGCGCGGCGACGAGGGCGGCACCGGCGATGACGGGGACGGCCCGACGGTGGACCCGGCTGACGACGAGAAGCAGGAGCGCGGCGGCGAGGCCGATCGCGAAGACGCTCATCCGCAGCCACGTGCCGTACTCCGTCGTGCGGGACAGGAGGATGAAGCTCCATGTCGCGGCGGCCGCCGTCGCGACGGCAAGGGTCACCGAGCCGACGCTCCGGCCGCGATGCTCCCAGGCCTCGACCGCACCCATGCCGACGAGGGCGGCGACGGCCGGCGCCAGGGCGACGGTGTAGTACTCGTGGAAGATGCCCTCCATGAGCGAGAAGGTCAGGCCGGTGACGACGAGCCAACCGCCGAAGACGAGGTATGCCGCGCGGCGCAGGTCGGTCCGCGGCGTCCGGCCGCGCAGGTAGAGGCCGACGGCGAGCAGCACCAGGGCGCTCGGGATGAGCCAGGAGATCTGGCCGCCGATCGAGGAGGAGAACATCCGGGTGATGCTGCC
This sequence comes from uncultured Actinomycetota bacterium, assembly GCA_963745335.1. Taxonomy (GTDB): domain Bacteria; phylum Actinomycetota; class Actinomycetes; order Actinomycetales; family Dermatophilaceae; genus CAVSJJ01. Next base: position 330,601 of record CAVUXP010000004.1, on the reverse strand, counting down.
GGTGCCGGAGTTCGGGCCGATGGATCCGGCCTCGTCGCCGCTGATCCGGCCGAAGCCGTTGTAGCCGAAGGTCAGCTCGAGGAACGAGTTGGTCTGGCTGCCGCCGATGTAGGGCCGCATGCTCGCCGGGACGAGCTCGACGATGGCGACCCACCACCCGGCGGAGAGGACCATGGCGGCGACGCCCGCGAGGGCGCCGAGGACGCGCCGCCGCAGGGTCGTGTTCGCGGCCACGAGGTAGGCGATGCCGAGGAACGGGACGACGAGGAGGACCTGGAGGGTCTTGGTGAGGAAGCCGAGACCGATGAAGATCCCGGCGACGGCCATCCACCACGCGGAACCCTTCTCGACGGAGCGAAGCGTCGCATAGGCGCCGAGCGTCATGAGCAGGACGAGCAGCGCGTCGGGGTTGTTGAACCGGAACATGAGGACGGCCACGGGGGTGAGCGCCAGGACGCCTCCGGCGATGAGTCCCGCGGCGGCGCCGAAGGAGCGTTTGACGGTGGCGTACAGGACGGCGACCGCCGCGACGCCCATGAGGACCTCGGGCAGGAGGATGGCGAACGAGCTGAGCCCGAGGACGCGGACCGACAGCGCCATGACCCACAGCGAGGCCGGCGGCTTGTCGACCGTGATCGCGTTGCTCGCGTCGAGGCTGCCGAAGAAGAACGCCTTCCAGCTCGCGCTGCCCGCCTGCGCGGCCGCGGAGTAGAAGCCGTTGGCGTAGCCGTTCGCCGTGAGGTTGGTGAGATAGAAGGCGGCCGTCGCCACGAGGAGGGTGAGGAGGGCCGGGCGGGCCCAGACCGGGTCCGCGGCGGGACCTCGCACCCACCGCTCCACCCGGCCCCGGGTGGGGGCGGCGGGCTGCGCGAGGGCCGGCGCGGTGGGCGTCGGTGGCGCCTCGGCAGGGGCGGACGTGACGGTCATCGCGTTCATGCCGCTCACTGTCCGGTCGACCCCTGTGCCGACCCTGTGCGACGGCTTTCCCCGCCGGATGAGCGGCTCTGCGAGGATGCGGACGTGACGACGACGATCCGCCGACCGCGCGCCGAGGAACTTCCCACGGTGGGACGGCTCACCTTCGAGGCGTATGCCGCGGACGGCCACGTGACCCCCGACGACCCCTACGCCCAGCTGCTGCTCGACGCCGCGGGGCGGGACCGCGACGCGGTGCTCCTCGTCGCCGAGGGTGCCGGCGGGGACCTCGTCGGCACGGTGACCTACGTCCGCCCGGGGACCCCGCTCAGCGAGGTGTCCCGGCCGGACGAGGCCGAGATCCGGATGCTCGCGGTGTCACCGGCCGCCCGCGGCGGCGGGCTCGGCGAGCTGCTCACCCGGGCCTGCCTCGACCAGGCAAGGGCTGAGGGGTATGCCGCCCTCGTCCTCTCCAGTGCGACGTGGATGGTTGCGGCACACCGGATCTACGAGCGGATGGGGTTTGCCCGGCTGCCGGAGCGCGACTGGCAGCCGCGAGCGGACGTCTCGCTCGTGGCATACGGGCTGACCCTCGGCACGGCGCCGATGTCGCGCGCCTAGGCATCAGCGCACCAGGGCACGGCGGGCCCGGTCGCCGATCCCGCCGAGAAGGGCGGCGACGGCGACGAGTAGGGCGGCGACGACCCAGAACCGCTGGTCGTGCAGCCATCCCGCGGCCGAGACGAGCCAGTCCTTGGCCCACTGGCCCGAGTCCCCCGGGGCGCCGGTGAACACGGCACGCCCCCACTGGGGGGTGAATGCGCCGAGGACGAGGAGCGCGACGGTGAGCGCGAGCAGGGTGAACCGCTGCCCGTCCCGGCGCCGGACCGCGAGGACCGTGAACCAGCCGGTGATGACCCCGAGGACGAGGAGGACGGCCCGCGCCCACGGGGCGAGCGGTGGGGCGTCCGCCCCACCGGTGAACCAGGTCTGCTTCCAGGCGGAGCTCGAGCCCGGCAGCCCCGTCGTCTCGAGGACCGCGCTGCCGCCGGTGTCGCCGACCTCGATCGATCCGCCGGTGAGGGGCACGTCCATGACGAGCTCGGCACCGTCCCTCGTCGTGTGGATCCGGGCGACGGCGTCGCCGGAGAAGGTGACCGTGTCGGCCTCGTTGAGGCTCGTCGAGACCCGGGGCCCGTCGGCGGTGAAGAACACCTCCCGCATCCCGGGTCCTCCGACGATTGCGAGGGCGACGATGACGCCGACCACGGCAGGGACGGTCGCCGCGCCGGCACCGTGGCGCAGGAGCGCATAGACGAAGAGGGCCACGAGGATCGTCCAGCCGAGGGTGACGAGCACGGCCGGAAGGGCGACGCCGAGCAGGGCCATCGCGACGACCGCGCCGCAGGTGCCGGCGAGGAGGGTCCCGAGGGCGACCATCGTCTGCGAGCTCCCGGCGATGAGGGCGGCGAAGGCCGCGAGTCCCTTGAGGGGCAGCCGCAGTCCGCGCAGGACCTTCCCGACGAGCGGGAGCCCGAGCGAGTCGCTCGTCAGCATCGTCGAGCCGATCGACGCGGCCTTCGTCGCGCTGCGGACCATGAGCCGCGAGTACTGCTCCGAGGGAAGGGTCTCCTCCCCGACCCGCATGAGCCCGACGAGGTCGGTGACCTCGGTGTCGGTCCGCTGCGCGAGGTCCCCGGCTCCGTCGTGGGCCTTGAGGAACGCCGTCTCGGCCTCGGACTGGTGTCCGCCGGCCGTCGTCGAGGCGTCGACGGCCCGGGCGATGTTGCCCAGCTCGAGCCGGGCGATGTCGACCTGGCGACGGGCGGCGATGATCCCGACCGAGACCGGGAGGGTGAGCGGCACCGGGCGGTCGGGGTCGTCGAGGAAGGCGAGCTCCTCCTCGAGGTCCGACAGCTGCGACTCGCTCAGCCCCTCCCGCAGATGGAGCGCGCGCAGGACGTCCTCGCTCGACCTGTTGAGGTACAGCAGGCGACGCGGCTCGAGGAGGAGCTGGATGAGGCGGGAGGCGGCATCCATCCGACCCCAGAAGAAGTCGTTCGCCCGCCAGCTCGGCTTGACGAAGGCGCCGAGCCGGGCGGCCTCGGTCCCACACAGCTTCGCGGCCGGGGCGCGGTCGGTGAGGTAGTCCTTGGCGTTCCAGCTCAGCTGCATGACGTCCGCGGGCTGCTCGAGGTTGATGACGTCGCCGAGCGCGACGACCTGGTAGACGTGCATCCGCAGCAGGTCGATGAGGGCCGGCGCGGAGAAGCCGGACGTGATGATGCTCGAGTACTCGACCCAGAGGTCCTGGGCGGTGCGCTGGACCGCCATGACCCGGCTGGGCAGGGCGGCGTCCTCGGTCGTCGCCGTGCTGACCCCGCGGCGGGAGGTGTCCGCGCCGCCGGCGGCAAGGATCGTCCGCACGTGCGGGTCCGCCTGGGCGAGCGCCTGGGCGACGAGGTCCATCGCCTCACGGATCCGTCGCTGGCTGCCGCTCTGGTCCTCTGTGCAGGGGCCGGCCAGATGCCATTCGGCGTAGGCCGTCGCCCCCCACGCGTAGACCTCGTCGAGGGTGAGCCCCGCGGGCCCGGAGTCCTGGGCCGACCTCGCCAGCCGCTCGACCCGGTCCGACCAGTAGGCGCTGTCCCCGACGCGGAGCCTTCGGGCCTCGTCCCGGGCCCGGTGGACGAGGGTCTTGAGCCGGCCGAGGGCGGCCCGGGCCCGGTCGACGTCGGCGGCTCGGGGGTCGTCCGCCGGGAGGGAGACCGGCAGGGTGAGGGTCCGGTTGACGATGCCGATCGCGAACGACACCGACTGCTCCAGGGGCGAGATGCCCCATCGCCACGGGTCGATGGCGAGCCTGCGTGGGCTGACCCGTCGGCTCGGGGCGGTCTTGGGCATGTAGGCGCTGTCGGCCCTGAGGTCGACGAGGGCGGAGCGAAGGACGTCGCGGTCGATCGCCGTCGGGAGTCCCATGCCCGCGTCGAGGTGGCGCAGCGTGCTGGCCACCGACGACTCCGCCCGGCGCCGGATGAAGTCGGGCATGAGCTGGTCGAAGGCCTCGCCGCTCTCGGACCCGAGGCCGATGACCTTGGCCATGAGCAGGCGGGCGCTGCGCTGGCGGGCGACCGCCGCGTTGTGGTCGGCGATGGTCCGCAGGTCCGCGGCGACCCCCTCGGCGCGGGGCGCCGACACCACGGTCAGCAGGGTGGAGGTGAGCGTCGGGCGCTCGGTCGGCTTCGGCTCCCGGACCGTGGGCACCGAGGGCGTGGGCGAGACGTAGAGGAACACGCGCCGCACCGGGCCGTCCGCCCGCTGCTCGAAGACCCGGTCGAGCGCCTCGGTGAGCGGCAGGTTGACGACGAGACCACCGTCGACGACCCAGCCGACCGGGCCGCCGGAGCCGATGTGCGCGTGCCCCTCGAAGCTCGGGCGCCCGGTCGTGGCGGCGTCGGCGTCGGTGAGCGGCAGGTATGACGTCTCGAAGACCCCCGGGATGCTCGCGGACACGCGGGAGGCGATGGCGAGCTTGGTCGGCATCGTCGTCGCCGACCCCGCGCGGAAGTCCGGCGGCCGGAATCGGAGCACGCCGGCGTGGGTCACCTCGTCCATCCGCTCGCCGAAGTCGTCGACGAGCCGCTTCGGCACCGGTGAGATCGCCGTGAAGGTCGTCACGAGGTCGACGTCTGCGCCACGGCGCCCCGAGCTCTGCGCGAGCCACCGGGCGAGCTGGTCCTTGAGGGGCGGGATGAACCTGCCGTCGCCGTCGAGGAGGGAGGGCGGGTCGTTCTGGGTGAGCGGCCGCAGCAGCCGATCGAGGTCGGCGGCGGTCATCCAGGTCGAGCGCAGGTCGGCGAACGCGCGCAGCGGCACACCCCAGGCCACGGCGGCCGCGAGGAGGGTTCCGTTGAGGCCACCCGCGCTCGTGCCGGTGATGACGTCGACGACGGGCGCCGTCTCGGTCAGCTCGAGGATCCGGCGGTAGCACGAGTCCTCGGTGCCGGGGTCGGGCTCGGACCCGGCCGGGCTCGAGCGGAGCATGCAGTACAGCTCCATCGTCGCCCCGCCCATCCACACGGACAGGCTCGTGCCGCCGGTGAGCACCGGGGCGATGCGGAGCTCCCGGGTGACCCGCGGGCTCTCGTGGTGAGTCGGCATGGCGTCCCTCCCCTGCGACGGCCGACCCTGGGTGCCGCGACCGCAGCCCCGAAGGTCCGGCATGGGTATGCCGCGGCCCTCCCCCGCCACACCAGCATGGCCCCGGGGTGGGCGGGCCACAACCGCAGCGGCGCGGCGGGGCGCGAAGCGCCGCCTCAGCCGGCGGGGAGGAGCACCGAGAAGGTCGTGTCTCCGGGACGGCTGTCGAGCTCGACCCGACCCCCGTGGGCCTGTCCCACGGCGGCAACGATCGACAGGCCGAGCCCGGTCGACCCCTTCGCCCGCGAGCGCGACTCCTCGCCGCGGGTGAAGCGCTCGAAGACGTTGCGCTGCAACGAATCCGGGATCCCTGGCCCGTCGTCGTTGACGCTGAGCCGGACCCAGCTGCCCTCCCGGCGCAGTCGGGTGACGACCTTCGTCCCGGGCGGGGTGTGGGTACGGGCGTTGGCGAGCAGGTTGGCGAGGATCTGGTGCAGCCGCGCCCGGTCGCCGGGCACCTCGACCGGCTCCTCGGGCAGGTCGAGCTCCCACACGTGGTCCAGAGCGGCCGCGTGGGCGTCGCCGACCGCGTCGACGGCGAGCAGGGACAGGTCGACCGGTTCCCGCTCGAGGGGGCGTCCGGAGTCGAGCCTGGCCAGGAGGAGCAGGTCCTCGACGAGCTCCTGCATCCGCAGCGACTCCGCCTCGACCCGGCCCAGCGCATGGGTCACCGACGCCGGGCACGGGGTCGCTCTCGCGACGGGACAGCTCGGCATACCCGCGGATCGAGGCGAGCGGCGTGCGGAGCTCGTGCGAGGCATCGGCGACGAACTGGCGCACCCGCTGCTCGCTCTCGTGCCGGGACTGCAGCGCGCTCTCGACGTTGTCCAGCATGTTGTTGAGCGCGGCCGCGACCTGCCCCACCTCGGTGTGGTCGTCGGCGTCGGCCGCCGGGACCCGCTCGGCGAGGGCGACGTCACCGGACCCGAGCTTGAGCTGGGAGACCTTGCGCGCGGTGCCGGCGACCCGCGAGAGCGGCTCGAGGCTGCGGCGCACGAGGTAGGTGCCGCCCACGAAGACCGCGACGAGCCCGATGACCGTCCCGGCGACGACGAGGGTGAGCAGGTTCGCGACCGTCTCGTCGACGCCCGTCGTGGTGACGCCGGTGATGTAGACGACGCCGGTCGGGGAGCGGCGCGCCACGAGGAGGTAGCTGCCGATGTCGCCGCCGATGTCGACCCGCTTCGGCTCGGGTCCGAGCTGGGCCTCCTGGAGCTTCTCGATCTGCTCGGCGTCGAGGCTGTCGTTGGCGTTCCGGTCGTTGACGACGCTGTTGATGGGGGTGCCGTCGAGGCCGGTCGCGACCCGGCCACCCACGAGGCCGAGCTGGAGGACCGAGCTCGCGCTCCCGGGCAGCCCGACCGGCCCGTGGTCGCCGTCGCGGTCGCGAGGCGGTGCCCCGAGGACGCGCTGCGACGCGTTCCTGAGGTCGGTCGTCAGCTGGCCCATGAGGTAGTGCTGGGTGGCGACGACCGTGAGTGCCCCGGTCGCGGGCATGACGACCGCGACGAGCAGGAGCATGCTCCCGACCAGCTTCGCCCGGAGGGTCCAGGTCGACGGTCGGGGGACGATGGGCCGCGTCATCGGAGGGACGGGACCTACTCGGCCGGCTTGAGGACGTACCCGACGCCACGCATCGTGTGGATCATCGGGGAGCGGCCGGCGTCGATCTTCTTGCGAAGGTAGGAGATGTAGAGCTCGACGACGTTGGCCTGGCCGCCGAAGTCGTAGTTCCACACCCGGTCGAGGATCTGGGCCTTGGACAGCACCCGCTTGGGGTTGCGCATGAGGTAGCGGAGCAGCTCGAACTCGGTGGCGGTGAGCTGGATCTCGGTGCCGGAGCGGATCACCTCGTGACTGTCCTCGTCCATCGTCAGGTCGCCGACGACGAGGACGGAGTCGGACTCGTCGGCGATGACGGTGGTGCGTCGCATGAGGGCGCGCAGCCGGGCCACGACCTCCTCGAGGCTGAAGGGCTTCGTCACGTAGTCGTCGCCGCCCGCCGTGAGGCCGGCGACGCGGTCCTCGACCGCGTCCTTCGCGGTGAGGAAGAGGACGGGGACGTTGGGGCTGTCGGCCCGCATCCGCCGCAGCACCTCGAGGCCGTCGAAGTCGGGCAGCATCATGTCGAGCGCGACCGCGTCGGGGTGGAACTCGCGGGCCACCCGGACGGCCTGGGTCCCCGTCGCCGCGCTGCGGACCTCCCAGCCCTCGTAGCGCAGGGCCATCGACAGCAGCTCGGTGAGGTTGTCCTCGTCGTCGACGACGAGGACGCGGACGGGCGTGCCGTCGGGGCGCTGCAGCTTCGCAGTGGTGCTCGGGGAGGTGCTCATGGTGAGTAGTCAACCCCGCGACGCTACGCGGACTCCATGGGTTTGCTGTGTGATGTCTGTGAAGCCTCGGCGAGGCCTCCGTATGCCGCGTGGGTCCGCGCTGTGCCCCTGGGCGGCCCGCCGCGAAGCCTCAGCGCTCCGATACGCGTCCCACAGGGCGGCCACAGGTCACCCGACGACGGTGGGACCAGCCAGCCCCCGAGGCCCCGTCGGCCCGACCCCGCAGGAGATCCGATGCCCACGACGCACCCCCCGGCCGACCCCGCCACCGGCCGCACCGAGCAGCGTCGGCACGGGCACGGCATACCCGCAGACCCCCCAGCAGCTCCCCCCGGGATCGGCCGTCACCGGCGCCGCCCCGGCGGCCGGCCCGGGCACCGCTCCCGCCCTCACCCCACCGCGCTGGTCGGGGAAGAAGACGGCGGTCGCCGCCGCACTCGCCATCGGCCTGTCCTCGATGGGCGCCGTCGCCGCGGCCGCCACCCTTCAGCAGGGCACCGGTGGCGCCGTCGACGGACGGTTCGGCCGGCCGGGGAACGTCCCCGGCGGACAGCTTCCCGGTCGGGGTGGGGCGCCCGGACAGGGACCGGGACCGGGCCAGCTCGGCACGGGCCAGCCGCAGGGGCGGCTGGGCACCGGTGCGCAGCAGGGCCTGGGGCAGGGCCTGCCGCAACAGGGGTCCGGTGCCCAGCAGGTCCCCGCTTCGGGGGTCGACCCCGGCGACCCGAACGCCGCGGCACGACCTGACCCGGCCCGCCCGGGGAGACGACGGGCCGGGCCCACCCAGGGTGAGCCCGGCCCGTTGTGTGTCTGCCGCCCGGGTGGGCGCCGTTGCTCGCCCGGGCGGGGTCGGTCAGTCGGCGCCGAGGCGGGTCTTCAGCGTCGCGAGCTCGTCGCGCAGCTGGCTCGGGACCTTGTCGCCGATCTTGGCGAACCACTCGTCGATGAGCGGCAGCTCGGCCTTCCACTCGTCCTCGTCGACGGCGAGCGCCTTGGCGATCATCGCCTCGTCGGTCTCGAGGCCGGAGGTGTCGAGGGCGCCGGGGGCCGGGACGAGCCCGACCGGGGTCTCGGTGGCCTCGGCCTCGCCCTCGAGCCGCTCGACGACCCACTTGAGGACCCGGCTGTTGTCGCCGAAGCCCGGCCAGAGGAAGCCGCCGTTCTCGTCACGGCGGAACCAGTTGACCTGGTAGATGCGCGGCAGCTTGGACTCGTCGGCGCTCTTGCCGATGTCGAACCAGTGGTTCATGTAGTCACCGGCGTGGTAGCCGATGAACGGGAGCATCGCCATGGGGTCGCGCCGGACGACGCCGACGGCCCCGGTGGCGGCCGCGGTCGTCTCCGACGACAGCGTCGCGCCGATGAAGACGCCGTGGGACCAGTCGCGGGCCTCGTAGACGAGGGGGACCGTCGTCTTGCGGCGGCCGCCGAAGAGGATCGCGCTGATCGGTACGCCGTCCGGGTTGTCGTACTCGGGGGCGATCATCGGGGTCTGCTTGGCCGGCGTCGTGAACCGGCTGTTCGGGTGGCTGCTGACCTCGCCGGAGTCCGGCGTCCAGTCCCGGCCCTTCCAGTCGGTGAGGTGAGCGGGCGGCTCCTTGGACAGGCCCTCCCACCAGACGTCGCCGTCGTCGGTGAGCGCGACGTTGGTGAAGATCGAGTTGCCCTTGTCGATCGTCCGGACCGCCTGCGGGTTGGTGTCCATGCCGGTGCCGGGGGCGACGCCGAAGAGGCCGAACTCGGGGTTGACGGCATACAGCCGGCCGTCCGGGCCGAAGCGCATCCAGGCGATGTCGTCGCCGACCATCTCGGCCTTCCAGCCGGGGACCGTCGGCTCGAGCATGGCGAGGTTGGTCTTGCCGCACTGGCTCGGGAACGCGCCCGCGATGTAGTGGACCTTCCCGGCGGGGGAGGTGAGCTTGAGGATGAGCATGTGCTCGGCCATCCAGCCCTCGTCGCGCGCCATCGCGGAGGCGATCCGCAGCGCGTAGCACTTCTTGCCGAGGAGGGCGTTGCCGCCGTAGCCGGAGCCGTAGGACCAGATCTCGCGGGTCTCGGGGAAGTGCGCGATGTACTTCGTGTCGTTGCACGGCCACGCGACGTCCTCGGCGCCGTCGGTGAGCGGGGCGCCGACGGAGTGCAGACCCTTGACGAACGAGGCGTCGATCTCCTCCATCTTCGCCAGGACGGGCGTGCCGATGCGGGCCATGATCCGCATGTTCGTCACGACGTAGGCGGAGTCGGTGATCTCGACGCCGAACATCGGGACGGTCGCGTCGAGGTGGCCCATGACGAACGGGATGACGTACATCGTCCGGCCGGCCATGCAGCCGCGGTAGAGCTCGGTCATCGTCGCCTTGAGCTCGGCCGGGTCGACCCAGTTGTTCGTCGGGCCGGCGTCCTCCTCCTTGACCGAGGCGATGTAGGTGCGGTCCTCGACGCGGGCGACATCGCTGGGGTCGGACATGCAGAGGAAGGAGTTGGGCTTCTTCTCCTCGTTGAGCTTGACGAACGTCCCCGCCTCGACGAGCTCGGCGGTGAGGCGGTCCCACTCCTCGTCGGAGCCGTCGACCCAGACCACGTGGTCCGGCGTCGTGAGGGCGGCCACCTCGTCGACCCAGGCTTGCAGGCCTGCGTGTGTCGTCCCGTGGCTCCGGTCGGCTGTCGCGGTCATGTCCCAGTCACCCTTTCCCGTCCTCGCACATCGAGGCTTGTGGCGTGTCGAGCGCCCGCCGACGTGCCGGGGGCGGCATGCCCGGGCGGGTACCTGCTCGGTGGCCACGCTACCGTCGGGGCCAGGGCCGATGCGCCCCGAGGAGCGTTGGCTCGGTCACCTTGACAACGGCTGCGGCGAGCGGTGGGTGCGGCGGCGGTGGACGGCATACCGGCGCGGGGTGAGCGGCATCACGCGTGGGTATGCCGCAGGGGCGCCGGCCGTCGAGGGGCGGGCTTCCGCTCGGCCGCGACCGTCGCGCACGGCGGCCGTGGATTTCCGGTGGGCGGGGCGCACCCGGTAGCCTAGGCGATCGTCGCCCGGACGCCGGGTGGCCTGCGCCCGTAGCTCAACGGATAGAGCATCTGACTACGGATCAGAAGGTTGGGGGTTCGAATCCCTCCGGGCGCGCCACACATCTGCGCAGGTCGCCGGGCGCCTGGGGCCCGTGCCGCCACCGCCCCCGCCGAGAGGTGGGAATCGGCCCCATCCGTCGCCCCGAGGGGTGGGAATCGGCCCCATCGGGAGCGCTGAAGGGGCGGATCGCCACCCCTCGCGGCTGCTCCGTCGCGGGCTGGCCGCCGCCCGGGTATGCCGCGTGGTCACCCCTCCCTGGTGACGGCGCCGCCCGCCCGGATCGCCCGGGGGATCTCGGCGACCTCGTCGACGACGGCGAGAAGGTGCGCCTGCTCCGGCGCGCTCGCATCCGACTCGAGCCGCACGGCATACCGGATCCCGGTCGAGCGCCACTCCTCGTCGAACCCGCCGTCGGCCTCGACGGCCACGCCGGACACCTCGACCCCGAGGCGCGCCGCCTCGCGGAAGACGTCGTTGAGCACGCACAGGGCCACCGACAGGTGGAGTACCTGGGCACCGTTGGTGGCGGGGCCGGCGACGACACCGGCCTCGGTCCAGGCGTGCGGAAGGGCGATGCCCTCGGCATCGCGGAGCGTGCCCGCGGTCGCGCGGGTGCCGAACGGCGAGAGGTCCATGCGGCGATTGTGCCGAGTCGTGCCCCGCGGACGCCTCCGGGTGCCCGCCAGAGTGTCGACGAGCCTGGACCTCGTCCGGCCCATCAGCGATAGTGACCCATGCGCACCAGCCGGTTGGAGGCGTTCAGCGACGGCGTGCTCGCCATCGTCATCACCATCATGGTGCTCGAGCTGCGGGTCCCCGCCTCGGGCGAGGGGCAGGAGGCGACGTTCGACGACCTCTTCGAGGCCCACCTCGTGCCGGTGTTCCTCAGCTATGTCCTCAGCTTCGTCTTCATCGCCATCTACTGGAACAACCACCACCATCTCCTCTCGACGGCCGAGCGGGTCAGCGGCCGGATCATGTGGGCGAACATGCACCTGCTGTTCTGGCTGTCCCTCGTCCCGTTCTCGACCAGCTGGCTCGGCGAGAGCCGCGGCGCCGCCGCCCCGGCCGCGCTGTACGGCGTCATCCTCCTCATGGCGGGGGTGGCCTACTTCCTGCTGAGCAAGGCGATCATCCGCGACAGCGGGAGCGACGGCACCCTGGCCCGCGCCGTGGGACGGGACCGCAAGGGCCAGATCTCGCCGGTGCTGTACGCGCTGGCGATCGGCGCGGCATTCGTCTGGACGCCGTTGTCGTACGCGCTGTACGTCCTCGTGGCCGGCCTGTGGCTCATCCCGGACCAGCGGATCGAGCGCCTGGCGCTGTCCGCGACGGGCGACGGCGACTGACCGACCCGACCCCTGACCGGCGGTACCCGGCCCGGCCGACCGACGAGCACACCGCGCGCCCGGACCCGTGGGTTGAACCGGCGGCCCGGCTCGGGCACGCTCGCCGGATGAGCGAGGAGACGGGTGGGCGGGTGCTCGTCGTCGACGGTGCCAACGTCGTGGGGAGTGTGCCGGACGGCTGGTGGCGGGACCGACCGGGAGCGGCGAAGCGGCTGCACGACCGGATCGCCGCCGCCGACCTGGGGTATGCCGGCGTCGTCCTCGTCCTCGAGGGCCAGGCGCGGCGCGGTCAACCGGCCGGGGCGGTCGGCTCGCTGCGCACCGTGCATGCCGCCCGGGAGGGAGACGACGAGATCGTCGAGCAGGTGAGGCATCAGGTCGGCGACGGTCACCGGGCGGTCGTCGTCACCGCCGACCGGGCGCTGCGGGGCCGGGTCGTCGAGGCGGGTGGCGAGATCGTCCGGTCCGTCCTGGCTGCTCGACCGGCTGCCCGACTAGCCGAGCCTGCCGCGGAGACGCGCCCCGACCGCGCCACGGAGGACGGCCGGTGGACACCGGACGCGGGGGGCGAAAGGCTGAGGGGCATGCCCGCGGAGACGATGATGGCGGTGGTGACGACCGGCCCCGGTGGCTACGACCGGCTGGAGTTCCGCGAGGTGCCGACCCCGTCCCCCGGACCGGGTGAGGTGCTCATCCGGGTCCTCGCGGCCGGGGTCAACAACACGGAGATCAACACCCGGCTCGGGTGGTACTCCTCGACGGTGACCGACGACACCGCCTCGGCCGCCTCGGCCGCCGAGGGCGCCCGACGACCGGGCCGAGCACCCGTCCGACGGTGGCTGGCGGGAGGCCACGCCCTTCCCCCTCATCCAGGGCACCGACTGCTGCGGCGTCGTCGAGGCCGCCGGACCGGGCACCGACGTCTCGGCCCTCGCCGGCCGGGTCCTCGTGCGGCCGTGCATGCGACCGAACGGCTTCGGGTCGATGGAGAACGTGTGGATGGCGTCGGACTTCGACGGGGCCTTCGCGCAGTACGTCGTCGTCCCGGCCGATGAGGTCTTCCCCGTCGACTGCTCCTGGAGCGACGCCGAGCTCGGCTCGATCCCGTGTGCCTACGGAACGGCCGAGAACATGCTCCACCGCGCCGGGGTCGGCCCGGGCGATCGCGTTCTCGTCACCGGCGCCTCGGGCGGGGTCGGGTCCGCGGCGGTCCAGCTCGCGGCCCGTCGCGGCGCGAGCGTGACGGCCGTATGCGGTGCCGGCAAGGCCGACGCGGTCCGCGCCATCGGGGCCGACCGCGTCGTCGCGCGGGATGACGATCTCGTCGAGGCCATCGGGTCGGAGTCGGTCGACGTGGCGGTCGACAACGTGGCGGGGCCCGGCCACGGCGCCGTCCTCGACGTCCTCGTGCCCGGTGGTCGCTACGTCTCGTCGGGCGCGATCGCCGGTCCCGTCGTCCGGCTCGACCTGCGCACCGTCTACCTCAAGGACCTCACCCTGTTCGGCTGCACGGCCTGGGACGAGCCGGTCTTCCCGGGACTCGTCTCGGCCATCGAGAACGGAGAGATCCGCCCGCTCGTCGCGCGCACGTTCCCGCTCGGGGAGATCGTCGCGGCGCAGGAGGAGTTCCTCCGCAAGAAGCATGTGGGCAAGATCGTGCTCCTTCCCCCGCCGCTCTGACCGCCGCGCCGCCCCGATGGGAGAGTCCGCAGGGTCTCTCCGGTCACCTCCCGGATCGCCCGGCGCGGCAACGGACGAGAATCGACGCATGACTGCATCAGGTGACCGACAGCACCACGCACCCACCGACACCGGCGGGGCGGCCGACGGGTCGTACGAGGCGGCCAGCGCGAGCGAGATGGTCGAACGTCCAGCCCGCTGCGGCTCCGGCATCCCGTGGCTGGTCGGCGACGTCGTGCTCGTCCTGGCAGCGGTCGGCCTCGCCGTCCTCGCGGGCGTGAGCGAGTCCGTCGCGGCCTGGGCGGGCGTCGTCGTCCTCGCCCTCGCCGCGGTCGTCATCACGATCAGCCTCTACATCGTCCGGCCCAACCAGGCGGCGGTCCTCACCCTGTTCGGGGACTACCGCGGCACCGACCGCCACCCGGGGCTGCGGATCGCCAACCCGCTGTACTCCTCCACCGGCGGCAAGGTGTCCCTGCGGGTGCGGAACTTCACGACGACGACGTCGAAGGTCAACGACGCCAACGGCAACCCGATCCACATCGCCGCCGTCGTCGTGTGGCGGGTCGTCGACACCGCCCGCGCGAGCTTCGGGGTGGACGACTTCGTCGACTACGTCGAGATCCAGTCCGAGAGCGCCGTCCGCCAGATGGCCCGGGCCTACCCCTACGAGTCGTTCGACGACCCGGAGGCCACGACCCTCATCGGCGAGCCCGCCGTCGTCAACGACCACCTGCTCACCGAGCTGCAGGAACGGGCGGACGCCGCGGGGGTCCAGATCATCGAGGCCAGGGTCACCGACCTCAGCTATGCCGCAGAGGTCGCCGAGGCGATGCTCCGTCGGCAGCAGGCGGCCGCCATCGTCGCCGGCCGGGCGAAGATCGTCGAGGGCGCCGTGGGGATGGTCCGCCAGGCGCTGACCGAGCTGGAGCAGGGCACCACCGAGGCCGACGCCGTGCCGCTGGACCGGGACCGGCGGGCCGCGTTCGCCGCGAACCTCATGACGGTCATCGCCAGCGACTCGCCCACGACCCCGATCGTCAACGTGGGGAGCGAGACCTCGACCTGACCGCAGGGCCGCGCCCGGTGGGGCCCGGGGCGGCTCAGTCCCGCTTCCACACGGCGAACTGGGAGTCCCACTCGGTGTACTGGTAGGGGTTGTCGAAGAGCTCGCCCTCCTCGATGGGCGGGTTCATCCCCTCGACCCACTTGTCCTCGCCGAGCGAGCTGCGCAGGTGCTGCACGGTCCGGTCCACCTCCTCGCGCGCCTTGCCGAGCAGGTCGGCGCCGCCGACGAGGCGACCCTCGGACTTGAGGATCTCGCCGTCGACGAGGACGGTGTGGACGTCGCCGCGGCCGGCCTGGAAGACGACGTGGCCGTAGGGGTTGAGGATCGGGAACATCGCCGGGTTCGCGTCGTTCTTGATGAGCACGAGGTCGGCCCGCTTGCCCACCTCGATGCTCCCGACGAGGTCGTCGATCCCGAGGGCGCGGGCGCCGCCGATCGTCGCCCACTCGACCACCTGCTCCGCGCGCAGCGCGTGGCTCGTCACCGTCTCCTGCTTCTCGTGCGCCGCCATGTGCTCGCGGACCCGGTCGGCCGAGAGGGTGGCCCGCATCGCGGAGAAGAGGTCGCCGCTCCACCAGACGCTCGTGTCCATCGACAGGGACACGGGTATCCCGTGCTTGCGCAGCTGCCAGGTCGGTGGGTAGCCCTGGCCGGCGTTCTGCTCGCTCTCGGTCGACACCGACGCGATCCCACCCGTCGCGGCGATCCGCTGGTAGGAGTCCTGGGTCAGGGTCGCCGAGTGGACGTAGATCGTCCCGGGGACCATGAAGCCCCCGTCGTACATGAGCCGGATGCCCTCGTCGTTCGTCGCACCCCAGACCCCGGCATGCGTCGTCACCGGCACGTTGAGCTCCCGGGCGACCTCGAACGCGGCCCGCTCGGGGAACTCGGGGTCGCCGGTGACGTCGAAGGCCATCTGGAAGCCCAGTCGGGAGCCGCGTCCGTCGATGCGGCGGGAGACGAAGTCGCGGAACCCCGGGGAGGTCGCCCACTCCCACGGCCCCTGCTGGATGTTGCCGTAGGCGAGGACGAACCGGGCCGGCACCTCCTCGAGCGCATCGAGCGCCGCGTCGGCGTGCTCGGGCGTCTGCAGGCCGTGCGACCAGTCGACCGTCGTCGTCACCCCGGCGTCGACGGCCTCGACGGCGCCGAGGAGGTTGCCGGCATACATGTCCTCGGGGCGGAAGGTCTTCCCCCACTCGAGGTAGTACCAGACGAAGTACTGGGTGAGCGTCCAGTCGGCGCCGTAGCCGCGCATCGCCGTCTGCCACAGGTGCCGGTGGGTGTCGATCATCCCCGGCATGAGAATGCCGCCGCTGCCGTCGATCTCACGGGTGCCGGCGGGCACGGCGAGGCCCTCGCCGATCGCCTCGATCGAGGTGCCGGACACGAGGACGTCCGCCCGGTGCAGGACCCGTCGGTCGCCGTCCATGGTGAGGACGGTCGTGTTGCGGACAACGATCGAGGATCCGGTGGTCGCGTCGTCGGGAGCCATGGGGCCTCACCTTTCGCCCGGGCGGACGACTGTCCGCCGCTGCTGGAGGAGCGGGTGTCGACCTCACCATGGGCCGGACGTCACGGTCCTGTCAAGGGGCCTCGGCGTGGCGAGGGACTCGCAGAATGCCGCCTGTCGGACACTTGTCCGACGACGGGAGCGAGTACGCTGACCCCTCGTCGAAGGAGGTGCGCCATGGCGCGTGGAGGGACCGGGCCGGACTTCATCGAGTCCCTGGCCCGAGGCCTGGAGCTCATCAAGGCCTTCCAGCCGCACACGCCGGTGATGAGCCTGTCCGAGGTCGCCGCGGCGACCGGGCTGGCCCGCCCCACCGCCCGCCGGATCCTGCTCACGCTGGAGGAGCTCGGCTACGTCCGCCAGGAGCGGGCCGGCTTCGCCCTCACGCCGCAGACGCTCGAGCTGGGCATGGCCTACGTCCTCAGCCAGGGGCTGTGGGACGTCGCCCAGCCGCACATGCACGCGCTCGTGTCCCGCACCGGGGAGTCGAGCTCGCTCGCCCAGCTCGACGGCTCCGACATCGTCTACGTCGCCCGGGCGACCGTGCCGAAGATCATCGCGCTCCAGGTCACCGTCGGCACCCGCTTCCCGGCCGTGCCCACCTCGCTCGGCAAGGTCCTCCTCGCGGCCCTGCCGCCGGACGAGCTGCACGAGGTGCTCGCCCTGCCGAGCAGGTCGGGCGTCGAGCCGCGGTGGCATCCCGAGCCGGAGGAGATCGAGGCGATGCTGCGCGACGTGCGGGCGCAGGGCTGGGCGATGACCGACGAGCAGCTGGCACCCGGCATCCGCTCGATCGCGGCGCCGGTGCGCGACGGCGAAGGCAAGGTCGTCGCGGCCCTCAACGTCACCGTCCATGCCGCGGAGGTGCCCATCGAACGGCTCACCGGCGACTACCTCCCGCTGCTGCTCCAGGCGGCGAGCGCGGTGAGTGCCGACATCGTCATGTACGCCTCGGCGCCGCACCGGGCGCTCGGCTGAGAGCCGTTGACACGGCCCCGTCGGCGGAGCCATGCTGGCTCAGAGCGGACGATTGTCCGCTGAACGGACAGATGGGACGGTCATGACGGACATGCCAGCCGAGCAGCCCCGTCCGGGACCGCTGTCGGGACTGCTCGTCGCCGACTTCTCCCGGGTGCTGGCCGGACCGTACGCGACGATGCTCCTCGCCGACCTCGGCGCCGAGGTGGTCAAGGTCGAGTCGCCGAGCGGCGACGACACCCGGACCTGGCAGCCGCCGGTCCGGGACGGCGTCTCGACGTACTACCTCGGGATCAACCGGAACAAGCGCTCGGTCGCCCTCGACCTGCGCACGGAGGAGGACGCCGCGCTCGGGCGTGAGCTCGCCGCGCGGGCCGACATCCTCATCGAGAACTTCAAGCCCGGTGGGCTGGCCCGTTTCGGGCTCGACTACGACAGCGTCCGGGACGGCAACCCGGGCATCGTCTATGCGACGATCACCGGCTTCGGGTCCGGTGCCGGGGCCACGATCCCCGGCTACGACCTCATGGTCCAGGCGATGAGCGGGCTGATGAGCCTCACCGGCGACCCGGACGGGCCGGCATACCGAGCGGGGATCTCCGTCTTCGACGTCATGGCGGGCCTGCACGCGACGATCGGCATCCTCGCCGCGCTCCGCCACCGGGCCGAGACCGGCGAGGGGCAGCATCTCGAGGTCAGCCTGCTCACCTCGGCGCTCTCCGGGCTCGTCAACCACACCTCCGCCTGGCTTGCCGGTGGCGTCGTCCCCTACCGGATGGGCAACGCGCATCCGAGCCTCTTCCCCTACGAGCCGCTGCCCACGGCCGACGGCCAGCTCGTCGTCATCGCGGGGAACGACGGCCAGTTCCGGCGGCTCTGCGACGTCCTCGAGGCGCCCGAGCTCGTCGAGGACCCTCGGTTCACCCGCAACCAGGACCGGACGGCGAACCGGGAGGAGCTCTACCCGCTGCTCGTCGACCGGCTCCGGACGCGCACGTCCCAGGAGTGGTTCGACGCGCTCATCCCCGCCGGTGTGCCCTGCGCGCCGATCCAGACGATCGACGAGGGCGTCGCCTTCGCCGAGGGCCTCGGGCTCGACCCCGTCGTCGAGGTCGGGGAGGGTGACGACGCGGTACCGATGGCCCGCAACCCCATCACCTTCTCGGCCACCCCCGCCTCCTACCGGCTGCCCCCGCCGCGGTTGGACGAGCAGGGCGAGCAGATCCGGGCCTGGCTCGGCGGCCCCCGGGAGCGGGGCGTCTCATGAGCGAGGTGCCGCGCTTCCCGACCTCCCTCGGGACCTCCGACACCCACCACATCCGGCTCATGGGCGAGGAGGTCGCCGACCTCATGGACGAGGTCACCTTCGGAGAGCTCGCCTACTGGCTCGTCGCCGGGCGGCGCCCCACCCCCGGCCAGCGCCGGGTCTTCGAGGCGGTGCTCGTCGCCCTCGCCGACCACGGGTTCACCCCGACCGCCATCGCCGCACGGCTGACCTATCTCAGCGCGCCGGACTCCGTCCAGGGGGCGGTCGCCGCCGGCCTGCTCGGCGGCGGCTCCCGGTTCCTCGGGGTGACCGAGGACAGCGCCCTCTTCCTCCACGAGGCGCTTGCCGACGGCATACCGGCCGACGACGCGGGCTTCGACGCCCTCGCTCGCGAGGTCATGGCGGCGCGGCGGGCGGCCGGCGGCCTCGTCCCGGGGCTCGGCCACCCCGTCCACAAGGAGGGGGACCCCCGCACCCCGGTGCTCCTGCGGATCGCCGAGGAGGAGGGGCTCAAGGGAGCGCACCTGCGGCTCTTCGAGGCGATGGGGCGGATGGCGCCCGAGGTGATGGGGCGCTCCCTTCCGCTCAACGGCGCCGGCGTCTGCGGCGCCGCGCTCGCCGACCTCGACCTGCCGGTCGAGGTCCTCCGCGGCTTCGCGCTCCTCGCTCGCACGGCGGGACTCGTCGGACACATCGCCGAGGAGATGCGCCGCCCGATCGGCATGGACGTCTACCGCACGGTCGACCGCAACGCCGACTACATCGCCCCCACCCCCGAACCCGACTCGGGCCCGGACGCCGAGAGGAGCACCGATGGCTGAGATCGTCGCCGTCATCGCCTCGACCCACCACCCCTTCTACTACAAGGCGAGCACGGCACCGGAGGAGGAGAAGCCTCCCTTCGCCGACGAGTGGGTGCGCAAGATCCTCGCCTTCCGGGAGACCCTGACGCGGGCGAACCCGGACGTGCTCGTCATGGTCGGCTCGGACCACTTCCACCAGATGTGGCTGGACAACATGCCGCAGTTCCTCGTCGGCAAGGCGCCCTTCTACGACGCGAACTACTACAACGAGGAGCGCGAGTTCGGGCTGCCGCGACTGTTCCTGCGCGGCGACGAGGGACTCAGCGCCCACATCCTCCGTGGTGGCCTCGACGCGGGCTTCGACCTCGCCTTCAGCAACGAGCTGAGGATCGACCACAGCATCACGTGCCCGATCATCACGCTGCGTCCCGAGGCGGACCTGCCGATCGTCCCGATCTACACGAACATCTTCGCCCCGCCGCTGCCGCAGCCGAAGCGCTTCGTCCAGCTCGGGGCGGCCATCCGCGAGCTCGTCGAGTCCTGGCCGTCCGAGCAGCGGGTGGCGATCATCGGCACCGGGCACCTCTCCCTCGAGCTCGGCGGGCCGCGCCAGTTCGGGCCGCACGGCCCCGACCCCGCCTTCGACGCCAAGGCCGTCGAGTGGATCGCGACCGGCGACCTCGAGGGGTGCCTGTCCGAGGTGAGCCTCGACCAGCTCTGGGAGCCGGGCAACGCCACCCACGGGTTCATGGACTTCATGCTCATGATGGGGGTGGCCGGCGAGAACGTCCGGGCCGACTACGTCGACACGTACGACCTCTTCCACACGATGGAGGCCTACTTCACCTGGTACGGAACGGGGGTGCGGGCATGAGCCGCTACCTGCTGGACAAGTTCCTCTTCACCGTCGACCGGGACCCCGAGCTCGTCGAGCGCTACCGCGAGGACCCGGCGGGTCTCGTCGCCTGGTGGGAGGAGAACCTCGCCAACCGGATCCTCGGCCTCCCCCCGGAGGAGTCGAGCACGTGGCAGCGACTCGAGGACGAGGAGCGCCGGGCCCTCGTGGAGCAGGACTACGTCCGCCTGTTCGAGCTGGGGGCGCACCACTTCCTCACCCTCACCCTGTTCATCGCCATGTTCGAGCGGGACTACGACGAGCCCCTCGGCTTCCAGCGCGAGTACGCGCGCCGGCTCGCCCACGTCACCGTGCCGCCCTACCCCGACATCACGACCTGATGCGTGCCGTCGTCCTGCGGGCCCACGGGTCGGCGCCGGTCGTCGGCGACCACCCCGACCCCGACCCGGCCGGGGGCGCGCTGCTCGTCCGGGTCACCGCGGCCCCGATCGTCCCGCTCGACCTGCTGACCGCCACCGGCACGTCGTACTTCGGGGCCCAGCCGCTGCCCTACGTCCCCGGGTGTCAAGGGGTGGGCGTCACCGAGGACGGGCGCCGGGTCTGGTTCACGACGACCGCGGGACAGCAGCCGGGGGACGGGAGCATGGCCGAGCTCTGCGCCGTCGACGCCGCGCGCACGGTGAGCCTGCCGGCGGCCGTCCCCGACGCCGTCGTCGCGGCACTCGGGCTGTCCTCCGTCGCGGCGTGGGGCACCCTGCGCCGCGGCGACTTCACCGCGGGCGACCACGTCGTCGTCCTGGGCGCGACGGGAGTCGTCGGCCAGGTCGCGATCCAGCTCGCCCGCTCCGGCGGGGCCGGACGCGTCGTCGCCGTCGTCCGGCCCGGTGGCGAGGAGATCGTCGCGGCCCTCGCCCCCGACGAGATCGTCACCATCGGTGCGGATGTCGCCGACCTCACCGCTCGGATCCAGGCCGCCTGCGCCGGTCGGGTCGACCTCGTCGTCGACCCGGTCTGGGGTATGCCGGGTGCGGCCGCGCTCGCCGCCCTCGGCTGGGGCGGTCGGCACGTCAACCTCGGGGACGCGGCGGGACCCAGCAACGCCGTCACGTCGGTCGCCCTGCGCAGCAGGTCGGTCGACCTGCGGGGCTACACCAACCTCTCGCTCACCTGGGACGAGCAGGTCCGGGCCCTCGGCGAGGTCCTCGGCCATGTCGAGGCAGGGCGGCTCGACCTGTCCTTCGTCGAGGCGCCGCTCGAGGACGCCCCCCTGCACTGGGCCGGCGGCGGGCCGGGTCCGCACCGGCCCCGGGTCGTCCTCGTCCCACCCGGCTCGCCCACCTCGATGCACTGAAGGATCGACCTCGGCTCGCTCGGCCGGGACGGCTGGGCCGGATCCGGGCACCCGCCATACTGGTGTGGGTCAGCCGACCGACCAGGAGGAGCGCCCGTGTGCGGGATCGCCGCCGTCGCCGACGTCCGCCCCGGCCCCGATCGCCGCGCCGAGGCCGCGCGCATCGGCGCGCAGATGCTCGACCGCCTGCGCCACCGCGGCCCCGACGGGCGCGGTGACCACCGCGCCGGCTCGACGTGGCTGGGACACACGCGGCTCGCCATCGTCGACCTGCCTGGCGGGGCCCAGCCGATGACCTCCGACGACGGCTGGTGGGTCGTCGCCAACGGGGAGATCTACAACCACGAGGCGGTGCGAACCGAGCTGGCCGCGGCGGGTCGCGCCCTGCGCACCTCCTCCGACTCCGAGGTCGTCCTCCATGCCATCGCCGCATGGGGCACGGCGGGAGTGAGCCGGCTGCGTGGGATGTTCGCCTTCGTCGTCGTCGGGCCCGACGGCCGGGTCGTCCTCGGCCGCGACCCGCTCGGCATCAAGCCGTTGTACTGGGCCCGGCGCGGCGACCGCACCGTCGTCGCGTCCGAGCTCGGCGCGTTCCCCGCCGACCATCGTGGCGACGTCGAGGAGTTCCCGCCCGGGCACACGTGGACGGCGTCCGAGGGGCTCCGCCCCGTCGTCGACCTGCACGAGGACCCCGTCGGCGCCGGCTCCGCCCGACCCTTCGAGAGCCGCGGGGAGGCGGTGGCCGCCATCCGGGAGGCAGTCGCTCGACGCCGTCCGCCAGCGGATGATGGCGGACGTGCCCCTCGGGGTGTTCCTCTCCGGTGGGCTCGACTCCAGCATCGTCGCCGCGGCCATGGCACGAGAGGCCGCACCCGGAACCGTCATCCGGTCCTTCTCGGCGGGGACCCCGGACAGCCCGGACCTCGCCGCGGCCCGGCGCGTCGCGGCATACCTCGGGCTCGAGCACCACGAGCGGGTCTACACCGACGACGAGGTCCTCGACGTCCTCCCCGACGTCGTCCGGGCGACCGAGTCCTACGAGCCGTCCCTCATCCGCAGTGCCGTCCCCAACTACCTCCTGTCCGAGCTCGCCGCCCGACACGTCAAGGTCGTCCTCACCGGCGAGGGGGCCGACGAGCTCTTCGCCGGCTACCACCACCTGCGCGGCCTGCCGCCGGAGCGGCTGCGCGAGGAGCTCGAGCGGGGCCTCGACCTCCTGCACCACCTCAACCTCCAGCGCGCCGACCGGGTGAGCATGGCGCACGGCCTCGAGGCCCGGGTCCCCTTCCTCGCGCTCGAGGTCGTCGCCGTCGCCCAGCGGGTCCCGGTCGAGTGGAAGCTCCTCGGCGAGGACGGCCAGTCCCAGGCCCAGGAGAAGGCGCTGCTGCGCGAGGCCTTCGCCGGATGGCTGCCCGACGACATCCTGTGGCGCCGCAAGGAGCAGTTCGGCGACGGGTCGGGGACGGCTGCCGTCATGGCCCGGCGGGCCGCGTCGCTCGTGCCCGAGGCCGAGTGGGCGAGCCGACGCGCTGCCCGGTATGCCGCGAGCCCGCACCCGTGAGGAGCTGGGCTACCAGCGGATCTTCGCCGAGCACCTGGGCGGCGTGCGGGCCGAGCGGGTGCTCGGCCGCTGGCCCGAGGCATGACGTCGACCGGTCGTCCGCCCGGCGCTCGCCCCCGATGACACTCGGCCGCACCACGGCGGGCACCTCGCCGCCACCGTCCGTTGCCGCCCTGTCCGGCATGTCCCACGCCACGCGTCGCGCCACCGCCTACGGCTCGGGCGTCGAGGACGAGGTGGTCCGCCGCCTCGACCGGGTCGCCGACCTCGACGGCGCGCTGGCGAGCCTCGTGCTCGTCGACGTGGACGGAGCGTTGTCCCAGGCCCGCTCCCTCGACCGGGCCGCGGCCGCGGGCCGGGTCGGGCCCCTCCACGGCGTCGTCGCCGTCGTCAAGGACAACATCGACGTCGCCGGCCAGGTCACCGCCTGCGCCTCCCGCGCGCACGACGGCCGTCCCGCTCGGAGCGATGCGCCGGCCGTGGCCCGGCTGCGTGTCGGCCGGCGCGGTCGTTCTCGGCAGGGCCAACATGGACGAGCTGGCCATGGGCGCCTCGACCGCCACGTCCGCCCACGGCCCCAGCCACAACCCCTGGGACCTCTCGCGCAGTCCCGGCGGCAGCTCGGGAGGGTGCGCGGCAGCCGTGGCGGCCGGGCTCGCCGACGTCGCCGTCGGGACTGACACCGGGGGGTCGATCCGCGAGCCGGCCGCCCAGTGCGGCATCGTCGGCGTCGCGCCGAGCCCTGGCCTGGTCTCGCTCGGCGGCGTCGTGCCCTTCGACCCGTCGTGCGACCGGGTCGGGCCGCTGGCCGCCGACCCCGCGCTCGCGACCCGGGCCCTGGCGGTCATGGCCGGTGAGCCGATGGCCGAGGGGCCGCCCTGGCGGCTCCGGATCGGCGTCGTGCGCGAGTTCCTCGGGCCGCCGAACCAGCCCGGGGTCCTCGTGGCCGTCGAGGAGGCGCTCGACCGGTTCCGGGCGGCCGGGGCCGAGGTCGTCGAGGTGAGCGTCCCGGATGTGCGCGGGGCGCTCGAGGCCTACCTCGCCCTCACCTCCGTCGCGTGTCTGCCGCACGTGGAGCCCTGGGCCCGGACCGGCCGCGCGGGCCACGAGGTGATGCGTCGGATCGGGCTGGGCCACGCGGTCCTTGCCGACCGCGACCGCCTCGACTTCGCCGTCGCGGTCCGCGCGGCCCTCCGGGCGCAGACCCGCGCTGCGCTGGCGGAGTGCGACGTCCTGCTCTCCCCGACGATGCCGACGACGGCGCCGGCCTTCCCGCCGGTGGGGCCGGACGACGAGATCGTCGCCGACCCGGCGCGGGCCCCCTACACCGACTGCTGGACGGTCGTGGCCAACCTGGCCGGACTGCCCGCGGTCTCGGTGCCCGCCGGGCTGTCCCACGTCGACGGGCTGCCCGTCGGCGTCATGCTCACCGGACCGGCCGGCGGCGACGCCCTGCTGCTGGCGGCCGCCGGCGGTCGGCGCGGTCCGGCTCCGGCCACCGGGGGCCCACGACGGGCGGTGAGGGCGCCGGGCAGCCGGGCCCGCGGCATACCGCCCGATGCCGGCGCGTCAGCGATCCGGGGGCGGTTCCGAGCGGGCGAGCCGCCAGGCGAGCGTCGACATCCACAGCAGCGGCGGCCACATGCCAAGTCGCTGGAGCAGCCCGTTGGCGTCGACGACCTCCGCCTGGACGAGCGGTCCCGAGGCGAGGGACAGCGCGCCGACGACGAACGAGACGACCGACCAGCGCAGCCGGAACCGGCCATCGATCGCCAGGGTCCGGGCGGAGAGCATCGCGGCGAGGGGGAGGCCGATCGCCCCGGGGGCGCTGAGGACGCCGTGGAGGCGGCCGGTCGTCGTGACATCGACGCACCCCGAGTCGCAGGGGAGGAAGCCGACGACGACCATGCCGATCCCGGCCAGGGCGACGAGGGCGGCGGCGGCCCATGTCGCCCAGCCCCGCCGCAGCCGGCCGGCGTAGGCGACGGCGAACGCGAGCATCGCCAGCCCGAGAGCCATGAAGCCCAAGACGTTCATGACCGTCGGGTGGGCCGCGTCGACCGCCCCGAGCTCGCTCTGGGTGTCGTGGAGGGGGTCGTAGCCGGGCTCGAATGCCCCGAGCAGCACGGTGAGGGCGATGTAGCCGAGCGGACCGGCGGCAGCGACGACGGCGGCGACCGTCATCGCCCTGCGTTCGCATGGCCCCATCCTCCCCGCCGCAGATCAGTTCGCCCCACGACATCGGGCCTCGGTGCCGTGGCCCGTCGGCCGTGCGGGGCGGAGCGCTGCCGGCCGACGACGGCTCACCCTGTGTCGGACGGCCAGGCGGAGTACCCCCTCCGGTCGGGGCTGCTCGGCCGTTCGGCCGATTCACGGTGGGCCGAACGGCCATTGGCATCGGTGGGTGCTTGAGAGCGCGCCAAGGCCGTCGATGTTGACCATCAACAGGGGAAGTCTTTACCCGCGCCATACCCTGCGCGTCCTCGCCACCTGGACGGTCCCATGGCGCCTATCGGCAAGAAGGAGCAAGCCATGAGCAGGACCCCCAGACGTCGCCGGAGCGTGGCCGCCGTGACCGCGCTGCTGCTGTTCGGCGGCGGTGCCGCCTATGCCTACTGGACGGTCGGTGGAAGCGGAACCGGGACCGCCACGACCGGCACGACGGCCGACATCACCGTCGTCCAGACGAGCACGGTCTCCGAGATGGCGCCCGGTGACAGCCCGCAGACCCTGAGCGGCACGTTCGACAACCCCAACGGCGGAGACGTCTATGTCGGCACCGTCACGGCGAGCATCGACTCGGTGACGAAGGCCGCCGGCGCCGTCGCCGGCACGTGCGACGCGACCGACTACACGCTCGCGAATGCCGTCATGACCGTCAACGACGAGGTGCCTGCCGGCAACGGCGTCGGTGCCTGGACCGGCGCGACGATCCAGTTCAACGACAAGGCCACGAACCAGGACGCCTGCAAGGGCGCGCAGGTCAATCTCGCCTACACCGTCGGCTGACCCGTCGGGTCGGGCGTCGACGCGGTTCCCGGCACGACCTGATCCCCGAGACGAGGTGTCACGGTGCGAAGGAGAGAGCGAGGCACGCGGGTCCGGCGTCTGGCCGTCGGCCTCGCTGCGGCCTGCCTGGTGCTCGGCGTCGAAGCGTCGGGTGCGGGCGGCTCCGCGGCCGTGGCCTCGGGGCCTGCGACGTTCGCGGTCTCCGGGTCGGTGCGGTCCGTCCCGGCCGACGGCTTCCCCGCCTCCGCGTGCGGCAGGGCGCTCGAGACCCTTGCGCCCGGCGTGACCCGCTGCCTCGCCGTGCGCTTCGACAACCGCCTCGACCGGCCGCTCTCGGTGCGGACGCTCGTCACCTCGCTCGATCCGTCCTTCCCGCCGCCGCCGGAGGGTTGCACCGGCGCGGACCTGGTCCTTCCGGTCCTGGGGAATCCCGTCGCGGTTCCCGCCCGGGGGTCGGCCTCGGGACCCGCTCTGCCGATCATGATGCGCGACAGCGGCTCCAACCAGGACGCGTGCAAGGACACCGTCCTGCATCTCGCCTTCACCGCGAGCGCGATCTCCATCGACCGGACCGGGGGGCCGGGGTCCAACCGCGCCATCCGCCCTCGCGTTCACCGGGGCGAATGCCGCGGTCGCGGCATTCGCCGGTCTCCTCCTCTCCGCCCTCGGCGGGCTCGTCCTCCTCGCCGCGCGCCGGCGTGGCAGGTGCGAGGAGACGACATGACGACCTCTCGCACCCGCCGTTCCGCGCCGGCGCACGCCGTCGACCGATCGCGGGGCCCTCGCGAGCCCCGCCATCGCCGGCGGCGGTTCCGTCACGCACGACCGCCGCGACGGGCGCTCGCCGCCCAGCCGGCCCGCCACGGGCCGCAGGCCCGGCCTGCCGACACCCGACGCCCCGCCGCGCGTCGCCACGGGCGGGCCGCGGCACCTGCGGGTCGGCTCCCGGCTCCTCGTCCTCGCCGCGACGGCACTCGTCCTCGCTCTCGGCAGCGAACGCGCCTCGGCCTACTTCTCCGCCGAGGTCGGCACCGGCGGCGGCCCGGGCACGACCGGGAGCCTCCTGCCGATCGAGGTCCAGCCGGTGACGGCCGGAACGCCGTCGTACACGCTGCAGCCGGGCACGGCGGCGGACCTCGTCGTCACGGTCCGCAACCCCAACGCCGCGGCCGTGACGGTGACGAGCGTCGAGCAGGGGGGCGGCGTCACCGTCGTGGGCGGCTCCGGCTGCACGAGCGACCCGGCCTGGCCCGGCACCCTTGGCAGCTCCGGTGTCACCGTCACCCCGACGACCGGGCTCTCCGTCGCCGTCGCCGGTGGTGCGACGGTGACCATCCACCTCCCCGGCGCGGCCTCGATGACGACGGCGTCGGCGGCCGGATGCCAGGGCGCGACCTTCCTCGTGCCCGTCACGGTGGGGGTGCGCCAGTGAGCCGCCCCCGCCACGCCGCCTCTCGCGCCCGCCGCGCCCTCCCGTCGCGGGCCGCGGTGGCCGGGCTCGTCGCGCTCCTCGTCTCGGCGGCGCCGGCCCAGGCCTACTGGACGGCGGTCGCCACGGGCTCCGCCGCGCGCGCCGACGCCGGAACTCTCGCGGCCCCGGCCCTCTCGGCCGCCTCGGTCACCGCCACCTCGGCCGCGCTGTCGTGGACCCCACCCTTCACCCCAACCGCGTATGCCGTGTCGCAGAGTCCGGGGTCCCTCGCCGGGTGTCCTGCGGCGCCGGGGACCGGCTCCTCCGGTTGCGCGGTCACGTCCCTCGTCCCGAACACGGCGTACACGTGGACGCTGACGGCATACCGCTATGCGTGGGCCGCGCCGAGGACGGTGACGGCGACGACTCCCAAGCAGGCGACGACGACGACGCTGAGCAATGTCACCCCCACCTGGGAGTACGTGGGGAACACCTTCTCCGCCACGGCCACCGTCACCGGCAACGCGGGGTACGGCACCCCCGCCGGGGCGGTCACCTTCTCGCTGTTCACCACCGCGGACTGTTCCGGGACCGCCGCGTACACCACCACGGGCCTCGCCCTGTCCGGCGGGCAGGTCACCGGCTCGCTCGTTCCCGGCGCGGGCACGTACCACTGGCGGGCCGTCTACACCCCGGCGGACAGCTACAACCTGGCCAGCACGAGCGCCTGCAGTGAGGCCATCATGGTCAACCACACGATCAAGTACGACTACACCTACATCCATCCGACGACGTTCGACGGGATGGGGCACGCCACCAACGTCGTCGAGCGCCTCTCGATCCAGAACCCGCGATCGGGCCCCCCACCCTCACGTCGATCACCGTGACGGTGACCTTCCCGGACACCAGGGTGGACGGGAGGGCGCCGACGGGGGTCACCGGAGCCGGCTGGGCCTACACGAGCGCCGCCCACGAGGGGTCGACCTGGGTCTACACGTTCACCTGGACCGGGTCGCTCGCCCGCTGGGCCTCGACCGAGACGCTCGAGTACGCCCTCGCCCTCGCCGACAACTCCAGCGGCACCTTCGTCATCACGACGACCGCGTGGAACGACACCGACCCGATCACCCAGCAACACAGTCTCTCGCTCTGAGGTCCGCGGGCCGGAGCGGCTCAGCCGAGCGTGGAGACGTCGAGCTCGCCCTCGGCATATCGCTTGCGGAGCACCTTCTTGTCGAACTTGCCGACGCTGGTCTTGGGCACCTCGTCGATGAGGGCCCACCGCTCCGGAACCTGCCAGTGGGCGAGCTTGCCCTCCAGGAACTCGCGCAGCGACTCAGGGGTCGCCGAGGAGCCCTCTCGCAGAACGACGGTCGCGAGGGGACGCTCGCCCCACCGCTCGTCCGGGACTCCGACGACGGAGGCCTCGAGGACGTCGTCGTGGCCCATGATGGCGTTCTCGAGGTCGACGGAGCTGATCCACTCGCCGCCGGACTTGATGACGTCCTTGGCCCGGTCGGTGAGGCGCAGGAAGCCGTCGGGCGTGAGGCTGCCGACGTCGCCGGTCCGCAGCCAGCCGTCGTCGAACTTGTCGGCCATCTCGCGCAGCTCGGCGTCGGACTCGCCGCCGAAGGCGTTGTAGGAGCCGGTGATCCACGGCCCCCGCACCTCGAGCTCGCCGACGCTCTCGCCGTCCCAGGCGACCTCCTCGCCGTCGGGGCCGATGAGGCGGCCCTCGACGCCCAGGACGAGCCGGCCCTGCGACGTCGCATAGGACCAGTACTCCTCGGAGTCCTCCTCGACGGTCGCGGGCACGACGGCCGCGGTCCCGATGGGCGACATCTCCGTCATGCCCCACGCGTGGGTGATCTCGATGCCGAGCTTCTCCTTGAAGGCCCTCATGAGGGACGGCGGAGCGGCCGACCCGCCGACGATGAGCCCGCGGACGGTCGACGTGTCGGTCCCGCTGTCCTCGAGGTGATGGAGGAGGTCGAGCCAGATCGTCGGCACTCCGGCGCCGAAGGTGATCTTCTCGGCCTCGATCATCTGCGCCAGCGGCGCGGCCTGGAGGAACCGGTCCGGCATGACGAGGCTCGCCCCGGTCGCCATCGCGAGGTAGGGGAAGCCCCACGCGTTGGCGTGGAAGAGGGGGACGACGACGAGGAGCCGGTCCCCCTGCTCCGAGCCGAGGGTCATCGCCGCGGAGATGGCGTGGAGGTAGTTGGACCGGTGCGAGTAGGACACGCCCTTGGGGTTGCCCGTCGTGCCGGAGGTGTAGCACATGGAGGAGGCGCAGTTCTCGTCGATGTCCTGAGGCCAGTCGTATGCCGTCGGCTGGTCGGCGATGAGCGTCGCGTAGTCGTGGACCCCCTCGACGTGGTCCGGGGCGGCGAGGGCCGCCGACGTCTCCTCGTCGACAGGCCCGTTGACGATGACGTGCCGGACTTTGGGCAGGTGGGCGAGGAGCTTGGCGAACGGTCCGGCCAGGGTGTTGTCGACGATGACGACCTCGGAGCCGCCGTGCGTCGCGACGTAGAGGATCTGCTCGGGAAACAGCCGGATGTTGAGGGCGTGGAGCACCGCGCCCATCGACGGGACGGCGAGGTAGGCAACGAGGTGCTCCTGGTTGTTCCACATGAAGGTCGCGACCCGGTCGTCCCCCTCGACGCCGAGCCCTCGCAGGGCATGGGCCAGCTGGGCGCACTCCCGGCCGACCTCGGCATACGTGGCCCGGCGCGGACCGTCCGCCGTCCAGGTGACGACCTCCTGGTCGGCGTGGAGCGTGGTGCCGAACCGCAGGATCTGGCTGATGAGGAGGGGTGTCGGCTGCATCGTGGAGTCCATTGACATACTCGACCATTGATCGGCGCCGTTGGAAAGACCTTGACCCCTCGCGCCGGGCCCGGGCACCGGACCGCGCCGAGGGCGCGGCACACGGTGACGGTCACGGCGACGACAGAGGGGAGGGGAGCGCCCCACTGCGAGGGGAGGGCCGCCGTGACCGCGTCCGGGGTCGGTCCCGGACGACCGTGCGGGAAGGGTGTGGCGTGGCCACGGTTCCCCTCCGGAGTCCCCCTCGACGACCGGTGTCTGCCGGTCGTCCTGCGTTGAGGTTCACCGTGGCCGGGTCAGGGGCCGGAGGGAAGAGCAGCCGAGACAATCTCAGAAAAGCCTTACACGCGGCTCACCGGGCGGTTAGTCTCCCGTCACAGATGTGTCATGAGGGGGGCTCATGGGGAACATTCTCATCGTCGAAGATGAGTTCCGGCTACGGACGCTGCTTGCGCGAACGCTGTCCGAAGCAGGCCACCGACCGTTGCCTGTCGGCGACGGCGAGAGCGCCGTCGAGCTGCTCGACGTCCAGGACGTCGACCTTGCCCTCCTCGACCTCGTCATGCCGGGCATGGACGGGCTCAGCGTCCTGCGCCACGTCAACACGCTCCAGGACCCGCCGCCGGTCGTGGTCCTGTCCGGTGTCGGTGACGTCGGCACGAGGGTCCAGGCCATCAACGAGGGGGCCGTCGACTTCATCGTCAAGCCGTTCGTCCTCGCCGAGCTCATCGCCCGGGTCAACCGGCACATCGGTGCACCACGCTCCGGGACGGGCGACTCGGGGCGCTACCTCGAGCACGGGGAGGCCCGCCTCGACACCCGCCGGCGGCTGCTCATCACGCCGGACGGCCAGCAGCAGCTGAGCGAGCGCGAGTGCGCCGTTCTTGCCCATCTGCTGCGGCGGGAGGGCGATGTCTGTACCCGTCAGGAGCTGCTGCACGACATCTGGGGCTATGACTTCGACCCGGGGAGCAACGTCCTCGATGTCTGCGTCGGGCGGCTGCGGACCAAGCTCAACGGCTTCGCCCCCATCGAGACGGTGCGCGGTGTCGGCTACTGCATCGCCGACGCGTGACCGGCTGGGCGCCGCCCTCTTCGCCCTCTGGCTCGCGGTGCTCGTCGGCGCCGTCTTCTCCCTCGTGCGCTTCCCGTCCGCGGAGCCGTATGCCGTCGAGGCCGTCGTCTTCTCGTTCGCCCTTCTCTACGGGTTCGGGGGGTGGTCGGTCCCGACGACGGTGGCGTCGATCGTCCTCTTCGGGATTGCTGCGGCCATCGTCATGATCCCGCGCGAGAAGGCGGGCGACCTGCCCCCCGCGTTGCTCATCGAGATCGTCGCGCCCGTCGCCCTCGCCGGCGTCGTCATCTTCCACGTGAGGAGGAGGGACGAGGCGATGCGCCGGTCCGCGGTGCTCGCGGAGGCCAACAGCCGCCGGGCGGTTGCCCGGGAGCGGCTCGGTCGGATGACGTCGCACGAGCTGCGGACCCCGCTGACCATCGCGACGGGCTACGTCGACCAGCTGCTGCGACAGGAGTCGGTGCCCTCGCGGAGGGAGGACCTTCACACCGTTCGTGAGGAGCTGACCCAGCTCGCCCGGGTGAGCGAGCGCCTCGTCCGCGCCGTCTCCCTCGATCTCGGAGCACCGGAGGAGGCGACCGACGTCCGGGCTCTGCTCGAGGACGTCCGGCGGCGGTGGGACGTCGTCGTCGACCGCGACCTCGTCGTCGAGGCGGGCGTGGCGACGGTCCCCGTCAACGGCGAACGGCTCCGCGCCGCCCTCGACACCCTCGT
The DNA here is from genome assembly GCA_963745335.1 of uncultured Actinomycetota bacterium. Classification (GTDB taxonomy): domain Bacteria; phylum Actinomycetota; class Actinomycetes; order Actinomycetales; family Dermatophilaceae; genus CAVSJJ01. The sequence continues at coordinate 298,615 of CAVUXP010000004.1, read as the reverse complement.
CGAGAACTCGGTGCGCTACACCGACGCCGGGGGTCGGATCCGGCTCTTCGCGCTCGAGGGAGCGGGGGGCGTGGAGGTGGGGGTCGCCGATGCTGGTGCGGGCCTGTCCGCGGAGATGACCCATCGCATCAACGGTGGCCTCGACCTCGCCTACGACGACGACAGCGGGCCGCACGAGCCCTCGGACCGGCTGCGGGACCTGTATTCGCAGACCGGTTTCGGCCTCCGTCTCGTCGCCGGGATCGCGCGGTCGGCCGGTGGTCGGATCGAAGCGTCACGGTCCCGAGAGGGTGGCGCGCGGGTGTCGCTCGTCATCCCTCGGCACGGCTGACCCGAAGGCGCGACCTACCCGGTCACGGGTCGGTCGCGCGCGGGCTCGCGTCGGCGGTGCGCTCGTGACATCGAACGATGACCGTTTCATGACAGCGCGGTGAGTAGATCCTGAGAGTCCGCTGACCCATGGGTGACGGGCTTCACACACGTCGGTGACAGAACATGCCGAAGTCTGGTCAGCCTCACCTAACTAGCGCAGGTTGTCGGCTGTGGGCGTCAGGGAGGGCGCCCCGGGGGAATACGAGGGTGAGTCATGAGCGGATACGACCGCGTCCAGATCATCGGCATGCTCGCGCGATTCGGGGGTGAGGGCCCGCACCGCGCGGACCGGGCTCGCCTGCGGTCGCGCCGCCGGTTGCATCGACGAGGGCCGATCGCCGTCTGGCGTCGGTGGCTGACAGCCATCGGCGCCTTCGCGCTGACCTTCGGCACCGTCGTGGCGGCGCCGGTCCTCGTGGCCGTGCCGGCGCACGCCGCCACGACGAGCTCGATCACGGTCAAGGTGGTGAGCGCCCGCACCGAGCCGCACCACCAGCCCGCCGCGGTCACCAAGGGCGACCCCGTCGCCAGCTTCCGCTACCTGATCAACGTCGACAACAGCGGCAAGCCCGAGCCGCTCAGCGCGCCGGAGCCCGGCTCCGGCTGCTCGGCGGACGACCCGGGCTACCCGGCCGACTGCAACTGGCCGTCGATCAACCAGAGCCCCGGCGCGGCGCCGATCTACCGGCAAGGCACGAGCGCCGACTTCGCCACGGGCCCCATCGACCTCCCCGACGGTGACTACCTCGTGTCCGTCCTCGCGGACGGCTACAAGATCGACGGCGTCCACTTCTCCATCCCGATGGAGGGCGACGGCGTCATCACCGTTGCGGCGCAGCCCGACCCGCTGCCCGACTCGACCCTTCGCGCCCAGGTCTACCTCGACGAGGCCTCGACCAACGGCGCCATCGACAACGGCGAGCCCGGCCTCGAGGGCTTCCAGGGCCACATCAACGACATCCTCGGCGAGGTCACGACCGACGTCTACGGCAACCCGCTCTGCACGACCTATGTCAACGAGAACCCGGACACGCACGAGATCCCGTGGGACTCCGCCTCCCGTGACGCCGACGGCCTCCCGATCGTCGACACCGTCGGGGGCAAGTGCCTCAGCGACGCCACCGGCATGATCACCATCCCGCACCTCGGCACCAACCGGTACACGACGACGGTCATCCCGCCGGACGGCAGCGGCTACATCCAGACGACCACGCTCGAGGGCAACCACGACTGGGACACCTGGCTCATGGAGGGCTCGACGGGATACGACACCGAGTCCGTCGTCGCGGGCGAGCCCGTTCCGACGCCGCAGTTCGGCTTCGTCCACCCGCACAACGACCTCACCGGCACCTCGGCGGGCTCGGTGAGCGGCGTCGTCGTCGCGGTCAAGCAGTACTACCCGCCGATCGGCGGCTCGTTCAACTACTGGTTCGGCTCGACCGGCAGCCGCCTCGACAAGCCGATCAAGGACCCCGTCCTCTCGCTCGTCGACCTCAACAACGGCGACCAGGCCGTGTGGGTCGGCCGGGGCAACGCGGACGGCAGCTTCTCCATCCCGAACGTCCCCGACGGCAACTACCAGCTGACCTGGTGGGACGAGCCGCAGGACTACATCATGCAGCTCGTCAACGTCACCGTCTCGAACGGTGAGGCCGTCACGCTCGGCCAGCTCCCGCTCAACGGGTGGTGGACGAACTACACCGGTCACGTCTTCCTCGACGACAACAAGAACGGCAAGCGCGACCCGGGCGAGCAGGGCGTGGCCCAGTTCCCGCTGACGATGCGCAAGACCGACAACTCGCTCATGGACCGCGGCTCGAACGCCGTGGCGACCGACAGCACCGGCTTCTACGAGTTCGAGGGCGCCTACCCGCTCAGCGAGTGGATGGTCATGGAGGCCTACTCCGACAACTTCTACACGACGGGCATCACCTACCAGGCCGACAACCAGCCGACGCCGACGACGATCAAGGGTGCTGGTGTCGACGTCAGCGTCCTCAACATCATCGGCCTGTCCGGCACCCTCGACTGGGGCGTCCAGAAGTACGACGCGACCGGCACGAAGGGTGGTCCGCGCAACGGCGGCATCGTCGGGTCCATCTCCTACGACACGACCCGCAACGAGCTGGACCCGCAGTATGCCGTGTCCGAGGACTGGCAGCCGGGTGTCCCGAACATCCCCGTCGAGCTCTGGTCCACCGTCGAGTGCCCGCAGGACGGCTCCGTCCCGTGTGACCCGACCGACCGGTTCGTCCTCGACGACGACGGCTCCATCCTCAAGGGCGACCTGCTCAACACCTACGTCTCCGAGAGCTGGGGGCGGCCCACCGACTGCGTCGCTCGTGACGTCGACGGCAACCCGCTGCGGCACCCGGACGACGAGGACGTCCTCGCCCCGGACCAGGCCAACGGCGGTGAGTGTGTCGCGGCCCTCGCCCAGGGAGTCCAGTTCGGCTCCTACGCCACCGACCAGGGGACTCCGGACGCCAACTTCGGCGCGTCGGTCGACGGCAACTACGGATTCGGCGACGGCTGTGTCGGCGGCACGCTCGACGCGTCCGACCCGGCCAACCCGATCTGCGACGGCGGTACCTTCGAGCCACTCGCGGCCGGCAGCTACATCGTCAAGATCGACATCCCCGACGACGCCGGCGGCAACCCGATGTACCAGGTGACCGGCGAGGAGGACATCAACGTCGGTCGCGGCGACCAGGTCGTCCCGCAGGTCCCGCCGCCCTCGTGCGCCGGGCCGCTGCACACCGTCGACCTGCTCGGCGACGGCAGCGACGGCTACCCCGAGCTCGTGGGCGACGGCACCAACGGCGAGCCGCTGGGCGTGACCGTCCCCGCGTCGCACCCGGTCGACAACCAACCGTTCCTCGACATGCTCGGCTCACCCTACGAGGGCCAGCGTCGGGCGCGCTGCGAGAGCAAGCTCGTCGACCTCAACAACGGCAAGTCCATCGTCCCGATGTTCAACATCTTCACGGACGTGCCGATCCCGTCGCGCCTGCGCGGCCTCATCGTGGATGACCTCAACTACTCGACCGACCCGCGCAGCGTCCTCTACGGCGACAAGGCCGGCGCTCCGTTCGCCCCGGTCGGCATCTACGACTTCACCAACCGCCTCGTCTACACGGCCGAGTCCGACTTCAACGGCTTCTACGACGTGCTCATGCCGTCGACGGACACCATCAACTGTCCGACGCCGTCCGGCGTCTGCCAGGGGATGTACCGCTTCGTCGGCAACGATCCCGGCATACCGGGTCAGCTCAACGCCAACTACAACCCGCGGTTCCGCACCATCGCCACCGAGTTCGAGGCGACGCCGGGTGTCACCATCCCGACCGACCTCGCACCGACCCAGGTGGGCGTCAGCCTCGGCACCCCGGGGACCAGCCCGACGACGGTCCAGTGCCTCGTCAACCCCGTGGCGCCGCAGCTGTTCTCGGTCAACCAGCCGTTCATGCGCTCCAACGTCACCGTCGGCTCGGGGAACCGGACCGTCACCATCAACGGCTACGGCTTCGGCGACACCAAGGGCACCGGCAATGTCTACCTCGGCAGCACTGCGCTGACGACGACGACGTGGACGAACACCCGGATCGTCGCCGACATCCCGGTGGCCGGGACCTCGACCGGACAGCTGGCAGCCGGCGTCTACAACCTGACGATCACCGCCGACAACGGCAAGAAGACCGTCAACGGCCTCAGCTACCACCTGCTCGGCAGCGGCTACAACCCGAACGTCTACGAGGTGGGCCCGGGTGTCAGCGTCGGTCGCTACGACCCGACAAGCACGGCCAGCCAGTCGGCGCTCGGTGTCACACACGCCATCCAGAACGCCGTCGACGACGCGGCGAGCAGCAACGGGAGCGACCTCGTCGTCGTCTACCCGAATGCCGCGACGGGGGGCAACCCGCGCGGCGCGTACTACGAGAACCTCGTCATCTCCCGCCCGGTCAAGCTCCAGGGCGTGGGTGCCGGCGGCTTCCAGGGGCCGGACAACACCAGCCCCTACGTCGCCGGAACGATCCTCGACGGTGGTGCCTTCGGAGGTGACACCGACCTCGCGACCGACTGGTTCACGAGGGTCGGCGCCATGACCTGGGCGGGCAACCAGACGGTCAGCGACGGTTCGGTGATCTACCTCCTCGCGAGCACCAACGCCTTCTCGCCGACGGCCTCGTTCAAGCCGGCCATCGACGGGTTCGACATCCGCGGCGGAGACCAGCAGGGCTTCCCGGGCAACATCAACGACCTCACCGGTCAGCCCACCGGCCTGCCGCCGAACATCGTCACCCAGGGCGGCGCGGTCTTCGCCAACGCCTACGTCCGCCAGCTCCAGATCACGAACAACGTGGTCGAGAACAACGGCGGCGGTTACGGCACCATCCGGATCGGGACGCCGGAGCTCCCGGCCCCCGACACCAACCAGCACAACGAGAACGTCCGGATCGCCAACAACCGGATCGTCCAGAACGCGGGGACCAACCTCGCGGGCGCGATCGGCCTGTTCGCGGGCTCGGACAACTACGAGGTGTCCGGCAACGACATCTGTGGCAACTTCTCGCTCGAGTACGGCGCGGGCGTCAGCGTCTACGGCCTCAGCCCGAACGGGAAGATCCACGACAACCGGGTCATCCTCAACAACAGCAACGACGAGGGCGCAGGCATCATGATCGCCGGCCAGCTCCCGGCCAACCCGGACGACCTGTCGCCCGGCTCGGGTCCGGTCGACATCTACGCCAACCAGATCCAGGGCAACCTCGCCAACGACGACGGTGGCGGCATCCGGTTCCTCAACTCCGGTGACTTCCCGATGAACGTCTACAACAACGTCATCGCGAACAACATCTCGACCCACGAGGGCGGTGGCATCGGGATCCTCGACGCCCCCGACGTCCGGATCGTCAACAACACGATCATGAACAACCTGACGACGGCGACCGCCGTGACGTCGAACGGGCTCCCGGCTCCCGCGGGGGTGTCGACCTCCGAGAACAGCATCCAGCTGCAGGCGACGCTTCCCGCGAGCGCGCCGAACTTCAGCCGGCCACTGCTCTTCAACAACGTCATGTGGGACAACCGGGCGGGCACCCGCGCCGGGACGACGGTGACGGGCATCGGCCTTGCCGGCGACGCCTCGGCCATCGACCACTGGGACGTCGGTGTCGCCGACGGAACCGGGACCCTGTCCCCGACCTCGTCGGTCATCCAGCAGAGCGCGAGCGACCACCCGTTCGTCGTCGACGCGTCGAACTCCTCCGCCGACCCGCAGGTCGTCGAGGCGTGGGACATGTCGGTGTCGTTCGCCACCTGGCGGCAGAACCCGGCCTTCGTGGACGCCACGCTGGTCGCGGTCGAGCAGCCGCCGGACCTCATGGGCAACTACCACCTGCAGTCGTGCACCGGCGCCACCGCGTCGTCGGCCTGCGACCTGGGTGTCGCGTCCCAGGGCGGCATCGACGCCCCGGCGACGGACATCGACGGTGACACCCGCCCGGCGGGCGCCGGCTACGACGCCGGCTCCGACGAGCTGACCGCCGACACGGTGGAGACGCCGGTCAACTTCCTCTTCTCGACGGCCGGCAACCAGCTGCCGCCGGGTGTGGGCGGACGGCGCGACGACGCCAACATCTACCGCTGGGACTCGACCCAGTTCAGCCGGGTCCTCCAGGTGACCGACCAGCAGTACGGGGTGCCGGGAGCGGCGAACGTCGACGGGTTCTCCCAGGTGAGCGACACGCAGTTCTACGTGTCCTTCGCCAACGACGTGACCATGCCCGGCCTCGGCCGCGTGCAGGACGAGGACGTCCTCTACTACGACGGCAGCGCCTGGTCGGTCTACTTCGACGGGACCGCCCACGGGATGACGGCCAGCGCGCAGGACGTCAACGGGATCAGCGTCCGCAACGGTCTGCTCTACTTCTCGACCTTCGGCAACAAGAAGCCGCCGGGCGTCTCCGGGCGAGGTGACAACTCGGACATCTACACGTGGGACGGCAGCTCCTTCGCCCGGGTGTTCGACGCCACCGCCCACGGCGTCACCGGCAGCGCCCGGGTCGACGGGACCGCCGTCATCGACGACACCCACTTCTACGCGACGTTCGCGGCCAACACCACCCTGCCCGGGGTGGGACCGGTCGAGGACGAGGACGTCGTCGAGTACGACAACGGCACCTGGTCGATGTGGTTCAACGGGACGGCCCATGGCCTCACCACGGCCAAGCTCGACATCGACGCCATCTCCCTCCCGTACGGAGCGACGGCGCCATGAGCGGCATCCGGAGGGGCCAGGCGCCCCACACCGCCAGCACCACCACGTCAGCACAGGGGGACCAGATGGGTACGCAGGACAACCGGGATCCGGCCGAGCTCACGGTCGTCGCCTCCGACGGTGCCCGCCGGCTCGCCGGGATGAACCTCAGCCGGCGGCGGCTCCTCGGCCTGGCCGGGGGCGCGGTCGCCGCCGGCGCGGCCGCCTGGGCCGGTCCGGTCCTGCGGGCAGAGGACGTCGCGGTGGCGTCGGCGGGCGCGCCGCCGAACATCTACCTGGCCGGCACCGACGGGTGGATCCATCTCCCGCCGGACCCGCCCATCGCGCCGTTCCACCCCGACCCGCTGGCTCCCACCGGGCTGACGACGTACATCTTCGGGTTCCGCAACGTCACCGGGATGACGACGACGCAGCGGCTCAACCAGAAGTACAAGGCCCAGCACAACGCTCCGCTGTTCTGGGTCAACCAGTACGACGGTGACCCGGCGAACGAGTTCCGGGTCCAGCTGACCAACCTCGGTCTCGAGCTGCGTCCCGACCTCTTCGATGCGCACACCCTGCACTGGCACGGCTTCCGCAACGTCATCCCGTTCTTCGACGGGGAGCCGACCGGCTCGGTCTCCGTGCCTGCCGGACGCGAGTTCACCTACGTCTATCGACCTCGCGACCCCGGGACGTACATGTACCACTGTCACGTCGAGGACGTGGAGCACGTGCACATGGGCATGACCGGACTCGTGTTCGTCCGCCCGAGCCAGGACGGGAACACCTCGCTCTACCCGAGCGGGAGGTACATCTACAACGACGGCGACGGCAGCACCGGCTTCGACCGTGAGTTCGCGATGTTCCTCTCCGAGGTGTGGGCGGAGGCCCACTGGGCGGACGCGCACATCCAGCTGCCGGAGTGGAGCGACTACAAGGCCGACTTCGCGCTGCTCAACGGCCGGGTCTACCCCGACACCATCGCCCCGAACGGCTCGGTCGACTTCGAGAACAACGAGTTCGACGCCAACGGCGACCCGATCCCTCCGCCCGGGCACGACGAGCTGCAGTTCCAGCCGCTCTCGTCGCTCGTCAACTGCAACGCCGGCGAACGGGTGGCCCTGCGCTTCTCCAACCTCGGCTTCCGCGAGTCGGCGATGACCATCGCCGGCATCCCGATGCGGGTCGTCGGCCGGGACGCGACGCCGATGCGCGGCCTCAGCGGCACCGGCGAGCGCAACGGCGTCGACACGTCCTACGAGACGAGCACGATCAACATCGGGCCGGGCGAGAGCTACGACGTCATCTTCACGGCCCCCGACAAGGTCGGGTCAGGGGCGTACGACACGTACTACCTCTACAACCGGTCGTTCACCCGATCGGACAACCTCGCGTCCGCCAACGGCCTGGGGGGCCAGGCGACCGAGATCCGCGTGTATGCCTCCGGCGTGGCGCCGCAGGCCTACCCGAACGACTGGGGGATCTGAGCCATGAACGGCACGACTCGTTCCGTGCGGCGCGCCATCGTGCGCCGCCTGTCCATCCCGGTGGCGGCGGTCCTGGCCCTGGCGGGCGCCGCCTCGGTCCAGGTGTCCTCCGCGAGCGCCGCCGCCCCACCGCGCAACGGCATCGTCTGCACGACCGGCGGCGACAAGGCCGGCGAGCCGGTCTTCGACCTGACGACCCGCACCGGCTACATCGACCTGCCCGACGGCAACACGATGTTCATGTGGGGCTACTCGAGCGGGTTCGACGCCTTCCAGCACCCCGGTCCGGTCCTGTGCGTCCACGAGGGCGACAAGGTCACCGTCATCCTCCACAACACCCTGCCCGAGGCGACGTCCATCGTCTTCCCCGGCCAGGAGAACGTCCTGGCCGACGGGGCACCGTCCCAGCCCGAGCTCGACCCGAGCGGGATGATGACGAGCCTCGCCCCGGGGGCGGCGGCCGACAACGGCACGACGACCTACACGTTCACCGCGAACCGCGCGGGCTCGTTCCTCTACGAGTCGGGCACCGACCCCGAGAAGCAGGTCCGGATGGGCCTGTTCGGCGCGCTCATCGTCCGGCCGAGCCTCGGCGACGACTACGCCTACGACGACCCGAGCACCCAGTTCAACTCCACCGAGGAGTTCATGGTCCTGCTGTCCGAGATCGACCCGTACCAGCACCAGGCGGTCGAGCAGGGCAAGGCCTTCAACCTCAACAACTACAAGCCCCGCTACTGGCTCATCAACGGCCGCGGCTACCCCGACAGCATCGCCGACAACGGCGCCTCGTGGCTGCCGTCGCAGCCGTACGGCTCGCTCGCGACGGTCAACCCCTACGACCCGGCCACCCACCCGCTGCCCGGCATCGCCCGCTACCTCAGCGTCGGCGCGGAGGACTACCCGTTCCACCCGCACGGGAACAACGGCGTCGTCGTGGGCCGGGACGGCTACCAGCTGAAGACCGCCGCGGACGAGGACATGTCGATGGAGAAGTTCGCCATCAACATCGGCCCCGGCCAGACGTGGGACGTCCTGTTCAAGTGGTACGACGCGGAGAACTACAGCCCGAGCAACCCGGTCACCGTCACGGTGCCCGACCTGGCCAACCAGGTGGTCGGCACGTTCTACAGCGGCAGCCCGTACCTCGGAGACACGAAGGTCCTCCCGCCGGGCGTCCAGACCCTCAACCAGTGCGGCGAGTACTACATCATCTCGCACAACCACGCGCTGTATCAGATCACCTCCTGGGGTGTGACCATGACCGGCCCGATCACGTACATGCGGATCGAGCCGCCCCAGCCCAACAACTGCGGATGAGAGAGGGGGCCACGACGATGACGAAGAACCAGAACCTGCGCACGGCAGCCCTGTCCCTCGCGGCGGGTGGTGCTCTGACGGTGCTCGGCCTCCTGTTCGGCCCGGCCGGCTCGGCCGGTGCCGCCGAGGTGGACGTCCAGCTCGACGCGACGACCGGCTCGGTCACCCTGCCGACGAAGACGGCGACGACGAGCGTCCCGGTCCTCGGCTACTGCCTCCGCACCGACCCCGGGACCCCCTGTGGGACGGTGTCGGCGCCCGGCGGCCCGACGATCTCGGTCGCCGAGGGCGACGTCGTCACCATCACCCTGCACAACCAGCTGAGCGAGGCGACGTCGCTCTTCATCGGCGGCCAGCCGATGGTGCCGGACACGACGGGTGCGGCGGCCGGAGCCGACGTCACGTACTCCTTCACCGCATCGAGCCCGGGGACCTTCCTCTACGAGGCGGGACTCACGAGCAACCAGGAGCACCAGGTCGCGATGGGCCTCTACGGCGCCTTCGTCGTCCACCCGGCCACGGCCGGGCAGGCCTACGACGACGCCGCGACGGCATACGACGCCGAGTCGGTCCAGGTGCTGAGTGAGGTCGACCCGGTGCTCAACCGGTCCGCCGACCCCGCGGCCTTCGACATGCGCAACTTCGTCCCGCGATGGACCCTCATCAACGGCAAGCCGCACCCGTCGACGGACCCGATCGTCGCCGACTCGGGACAGAAGGTCCTCGTGCGGTGGGTCAACGCCGGGGTGCTCTACCGGTCGATGGCCGTGCTCGGGGCGGGCCAGGACTTCGTCGCCCTCGACGGCCACCGGCTCGTCAACGGCTCGACCGACCTGGCGCGCACCTACGTCGCCGAGACGATGGGCCCGGGCCAGACCGCCGACGCCATCGTCACGGCGCCGACGACGACGGCGGACCGGCGCCTGCCGGTCTACGACGCGAGCCTCGCGCTGCACAACACGAATGCCGCGGGCAGCGGTGGCATGCTCACCTTCCTCGAGGTGACGGGGGTCGGGACCGAGCCGGACGCCTCCGGCCCGGCGACGACGGGCGTCGACCTCGCCACGAGCCGGTGACCTCACCGCCAGCGTGAGCGACGCCGCAACCGGTGGCGCGACGATCCAGGCGGCGGAGTACTACCTCGACTCCATCGCCGGGACGCCGACGGCACTGAACGCCACGGACGGCACCTTCGACTCGGCGAGCGAGGGCGTCACCCTCTCCGGAGTGTCGATCGTCTCGGGTCAGCACGTGGTCTACGTCCACGGCCAGGACGCCCTCGGCAACTGGGGCCCGTTCAGCTCGGTGCTCGTCATGGGCGCCGACGACCAGGGGCCGACGACGACGGGCGTCACCCTGACACCCGACCGCTCGAACGGCGCTGCCGACGTCACGGTCGACGCCACCGGCAACGACTCCGCCTCGGGCAACTCCGACATCACTGCTGCCGAGCTCTCGGTCGACGGTGGCACGCCGGTGGCGATGGACCTCCTCACGACGGGACCCGTCGCGTCGGTCCAGGGCACGATCGCGGCCGCCACCATCGGCGACGCGACGAGCCCGGTGCTCGTCGAGGGCAACCACGTCGTGTCGGTCCGCACCCAGGACGCCGCAGGCAACTGGAGCGAACCGGTCGAGGCCGCCCTCGTCGTCGACCGCACCGGACCTGCGACGAGCGACGTCTCGGTGACGCCGAACCCGAACAACGGGACGATGCCCGTCAACGGCTCCACCCCCGCGGTCCGGCTCTCGGCGACGCTGACCGACCCCGCCTCGGGCGACGCCGGCTCGACGGCCGGAACGGCTCAGAGCAACGTCGTCAAGGCGGAGGCGTTCATCGACGGGACACCGGGCGCGCCCGGGTCCGGGCTGCCGATGGAGGCCGCCGACGGTGCGTTCTCCGGACCGACCGAGAACGTCTACCTCGACATCCCGCTCACGACGGTCCGGCAGCTGCCGGACGGACCGCACACGCTGGCCGTGCGCGGCAAGGACGCGGCGGGCAACTGGGGTGACCTCGCCTCGACGACGCTCGTCGTCGACAAGACCGGGCCGGCCGTCATCGCGCTCACCATCGTGCCCAACCCGGCCGTTGCCGTCCCGTCGGTGAACGTCACCGCCACGGTGATCGACGCCATGTCGACGGTGGCCTCGGTCGAGTACTTCATCGGGGCGGACCCCGGCGTGGGCAACGGCATCCCGGTCACCCGGGCACCCGACGGCAGCGTCTCCTTCACGGCCGACATCACCGGCGTGGCGGAGGGCAACCGCACCCTGACCCTGCGGGCGCTCGACTCGCTCGGCAACCGGGGCTCCGCGGCCCAGGTCGTCAACGTCCAGCGGCCTCTGTGGTTCACGACGGTCGGCAACGGTCGCCCGCCGGGGATCACCGGTCCGGTCGACGACAGTGACGTCTACCTGTGGGGCAACAACGCCTACACCCGGGTGTTCGACATGAGCGCGACGCCGTACTCGGTGCCGGGCTCGGCAGACGTCGACGGCTTCAGCCGGGTGGACGCGAACCACTTCTACGTGTCCTTCGCGGGCAACACCACGCTCAGCGGCGTGGGGACGGTCCAGGACCAGGACGTCGTGTACTGGAACGGGGCGTCGGGATGGCAGATGTTCTTCGACGGCAGCGCCCACGGGATCACCGGCGGGGCGGCATTCGGACTGGACGCCATCAACGTCGACGCCGGTGTCCTGTACTTCTCGACGGACTCCAACACGGCGCCTCCAGGGGTGTCGGGGCGGGCTGACAACTCCGACATCTACCGCTGGGACGGTGGCAGCAGCTACACCCGGGTCATCGACGCGACGACGATCGGCATCCCGGGCGGGGCCAACGTCGACGGGTTCGTCTGGGCCGGCGCTGACGACTGGCTGTTCTCCTTCTCCAACTCGACGGTGACCGTCCCCGGCCTGGGCGCCGTTCAGGACGAGGACGTCATCCGCACGGTCGGTGGCTCGTGGAGCGTCTACTTCGACGGAACCGCGCACGGGCTGACGGCGAACAGCCAGGACATCGACGCGATCGACATTCCCTGACCCGAGTCGGGTGCCGGCCCGAAGCGATTCGGGCCGGCACCCATCGAGAGGAGCATCATGAGCGCCGACACCATCGCCGTCCCGGCCGTCGACGTCCCGACCATCCGCGTGCGCCGCTGGCGACGCTGGGTCGTCCTGGCCCTCGTCGTCGCCGTCATCGGTTTCGGGGCGCGGGCGTGGCTGCATCACACCCAGGACGTGCGGACGGGCACGACCGCCGTGTCCGCCGCGGAGTTCGCCGCCCGGACCGGGGCCAAGGTCACCCTCATCGGCGTCACGGCCGAGGGCGGGATGATCGAGTTCCGCTACCAGGTGACCGATCCCGACAAGGCGAGCCTGTTGCTGCACCAGGCGGACCATCGGCCGATCCTCGTCGCCGAGGACACCGGCGCGACCCTGGCCATGACCTCGCGGCCGCACATCCACCGGAGCGACCTCAAGCTGGGCGGCTCCTACTTCTTCCTCCTCGCCAACGTGCGCAACGCGGTGCGCGACGGGACGCCGGTGACGGTCATCGTCGGCGACGTTCGCCTCGAGCACCTGAGGGCCCAGTCGTGAGCCGGCACACCGCGGCCGGCGGTGTCGCCACGGTGACCGGGGTCGGGGGACCCGAGCACCGCCGCGGTGGGTTCGTGTCTCGAGTCGTCGAGCTCTTCGTCCTCATCGTCGTCCTCCTCATCGGGAGCGCCTCCTCGGCCTCGGCGCACAGCGAGATAGCCCGGTCCGACCCGGCGAACGGTGGCATGGTGCCGACCGGTGCGACGAGCCTCACGCTGTGGTTCGACGAGCCCATCAGCGAGAACGGCTACTCCTTCGCGATCCGCAACGCCGACCCGGACAAGCCGCAGGTCGACGTCACGGCGACGCTCGACGACGGAGACACCGTCGTCCATCTCACGACCCCGCCGCTCGAGCAGGGCACGTACACGATCAACTGGGCCGTCATCGGCGACGACGGGCACCCGACCCGTGGGTCGGTCATCTTCGGGTCCGGCTTCCGACCCGACGGGATCCCCGACGCCGACGCGAGCCTGCCCGACCCGTTCCAGCTGACGATCCGGATCGTCGACCTCCTCGGCACCCTGGTCGCCCTCGGCGCGCTCGCCATCGTCGGCCGCGTCGCCGCCGCCTTCGAACGGGGCGGGATCCGGATCCGCCGCCGGGTCCTCACCCTCGGTGTCGTCGGCGCGTCCGTCTCGCTCGGCGCCGGGATCGCGACGCCGTTGCTCACGATCCGCGCCCAGGTCGCCGGCCTGTCCGAGCTCCCGTCTGCGGTCAAGGACCTGCTCCTCGGCAGCTCCTGGGGGATGATCTGGCTGGTCCGGCTCGCCGCGCTCGTCGTCGCCCTCGTGGCGCTCGTCCGGGCCCGCCGTGGCCTTCTCGCTCCCGAGGCGTATGCCGCGGGCCCGCGTCGCCGCTTCGGCGTCCTCCAGCTGGCCACGACCGCCCTCGCCGTCTCGGCGGTCATCGACGCCTCGGCGGGGCACGCCTCGACCTTGCCGGCTCGCTCGGCCCCGGCCATTGTCGCCGCGGCTCTCCACGTCCTCGCGGCCGGCGTGTGGGCCGGTGGGCTCATGGTCCTCGTCCTCACCGTCGTGCCGGTCATGCGGCTGCGGGCGACGCCAGCGTCGGGCGGTCGTCCCTGAGGCGTGGAAGGCCTTCGCGCCGCGCGCCGCACTGGCCTCCGGCGTGCTCGTGGCCACCGGCCTGTACGGCGCGGGCCGGCACGTCGGCTCGGTGACGACGTTGACCCATGACGTCTACGGCTGGGCGGTCCTCGCCAAGGTCATGTTGCTCTGCGTGGCGCTGGCGATCGCCGGCTACAACACGCTCATCATCAACCCCGGTGTCGCCGAGCGCGTCGGCCGGCTGGCGGGTCGGGGCGAGGGCTGGCGCCCGCCGTCCCACCGGCTGCGGACGACGGTCGTCGTCGAGGCGGCGATCCTCGTCGCCGCCGTCGTCGGGGCCGCCGTGATGACCTCCGTGCCGACGGCCCGGGAGACCGACGCGACGGCATCGATCCTCGCGCCGTACTCGGACACGGTCGACGGGCAGTTCGTCACGTTCGAGGCGCTTCCCCTGGGGCAGCGGACCCGGATCGTCGTCCGCTCCGAGTCGGTGGTCCGGCCCGCCTCGGCGCCGGTCACCTCGGTCGAGGTCGGCCTCGTGCCCGGCGCCGCGCCGGAGGACCGCGTGGACCTCAAGGAGGTCCAGCCCGGGCAGTACGAGGGCGTGACGACCCAGGCACCGACCGGGGACTGGATCGCCGAGGTCGTCCTGCACCGGAGCGGCATGCCCGACTCGGTGCTCGACGTCCCGTGGTGGACCGGCTCGAGCACCGCCGCGACGCCGGTGGAGTGGCTCGGCAGCGCCATCGCTCTCGTCATGCTCCTCGGGATCGGCACCGCCGTCGTCGTGCTGCGCCGCCGCGGCGGCATCGCAGACCCCGACCCGGACCCGGACCTGCCGGGTGTCGGGGACCTCGTGGTCGACGACCTCGACCTCGAGGGGGCCCGTCGCTCATGAGGACACCTCGACGCCGCTGGTCGGTCGGCGCCGCCGCACTCGCCATCGCCGTCGCCGGGGTCGGCGGCGCGGGAACGGCCATCGCCGGTCCGGCCGCCCCGGTCCCGGCAGGCGACGCACCGCTGCCGCAGACCCTGGCCCGGGCGCTGGACCGCCTCCCCGTCGGCGGCACGATGCGCGTCCTCGTGACGCTTCGGGACCAGCCCGACCTCGCAGCGCTCCCGACCCGGTCGCGGGGGAAGCGGCTCGCGGCGGTCGTCGACCGGCTCAGGACCCAGACCGGCCGGTCCCAGGCGTCCCTGCACGCCCGGCTGCGCGGCCTCGCCGGCGCCGGTGAGGTCACCGGCGAGCGCTCGCTCTGGGTCACCAACGCGGTGTCCGTCGAGGCGAGCGCGGCGGCCATCCGTGAGCTGGCGGCCCGGCCCGACGTCGCGCAGGTCACGCCGGACGCCATCACCATCACCCCGGCGTCGGCACCCGCCGAGCCGAACATCGCCACCGTCGGAGCCCCCGACCTGTGGGCCGCCGGCGAGACCGGCCAGGGCGTCGTCGTCGCCACCCTCGACAGTGGCGTCGACCTCGCCAACCCCGACCTCGCCGCCTCGTGGCGCGGTGGGTCCAACAGCTGGTTCGACCCCTACGGCCAGCACACCGCGGCCCCCGTCGACCTCAGCGGCCATGGCACCGCGACGACGGGGGCGATCGTCGGCGCCGAGGACGCGGGGACGGCATACGGGATGGCGCCGGGGGCGCAGTGGATCGCCGCCCGGATCTTCGACGACGGCGGGACGGCGAGCACGACCGCCATCCACGAGGCGTTCCAGTGGATCCTCGACCCCGACGGCGACCCCGCGACCGCCGACGCGCCGCGGGTCGTCAACGGCTCGTGGGCCATCGGTACCGGCCCGTCGTGCGACCTCACCTTCCAGCCCGATGTCCAGGCGCTGCGTGCCGCCGGCATCGTCCCCGTCTTCTCGGCGGGCAACTTCGGCCCGTATGCCGCGACGAGCGCAAGCCCGGCCAACTACCCCGAGTCCCTGTCGGTCGGCGCGGTGGACGCGGTCGACGGGATCTGGGCCTACACGAGTGCGGGTCCGTCGACGTGTGGCGGGCGTAGCCGGGTCTTCCCGGACGTCGTCGCTCCCGGTGTCTCCGTCCTCGCGGCCGACCGCTATGACGGCTACACCTACCTGTCGGGAACCTCGATCGCGGCGCCCCACGTGACCGGCGCCCTGGCGCTCCTCCTCGGCGCGCACCCCGGGCTGGCGCCCGGCGCGGCCGAGGACGCCCTGGCCGCCACCGCCGTGGACCTCGGCGCCGTCGGACCCGACGAGCGGTACGGCGCCGGACGGGTGGATGTCGCCGCCGCTCATGCCTCCCTCGCGCCGAGCCCCGGCGGCCGACCTCGCCCTCGCGGTCGACCCCGCCGACGTCTCCACGCCGGCGGGCGGGGCGACCAGCCTCACGGTGACCGGGACCCCGAGCAACGGCTTCGACGCCGTGACCTCGCTCGCCGTCGACGGGCTGCCGGCCGAGGCTCTGGGGACCTTCTATCCGGCCGCCCTCGGGCCCGGGGCCTGGACCTCGACCCTCTCGATCGACACCGCGAGCACGCTCGCGCCGGGGGACTACGCCGTGACGGTGACCGCGCAGGGCGGTGGCGTGACGCGCATCGCCACGGCCACCCTCACGGTGACCGCCCCTCAGCCCGACTTCACGATGTCGACTCCGGGAACGGTCACCGTCAAGCGCGGTCGCACGGCGAGGTTCCCCATCACCGTCGGCTCGGTCGGCGGCCTGACGGGACGGGTCGTCCTCACCTCCGGGCCGACCCCGACGGGAACGACTCCCAAGTGGACGAAGCGGGGCGTCGCGATCCCCAGGACGGTGACCTGGCGGCTCGCGACCTCGTCACACACGCCGCCGGGGACCTACCTCATCGTCATGACGGGGACGAAGCGCAACGCGCCGACCCACCAGCTCGTCCTCACCCTGGTCGTGACGTAGTCGACGCTCGGCTCGCGACCCGGTCCCGTTGCGGCACAACGGTGTACTTCGGGTCGCGAGCCGACGCCAGCCCTGCCTCGAAAATGCCGAAGCGGGTCAGGGCGGACGCGACGACACACGTCGCGCCGGCCAGGGCCGACACGGTGCGGGACCGACCTCCGGCCAGGACCGTCGCGCCCGCGGCGACGGCCGTCATCGTCCGGGCGGCACGCATGAGCCGACCCGGGCGCCCCGCCTGGTAGGGCTCGGCAACCATCCCGACCCCGCGGGTCAGCGCCTCGGCCGCGACGATCTCGGTCGCGGCCCCGGCGAGGAGCATCCGTCGTGCCGGGCCGGCCTCCGCGGTCGGCGTGAACACCATCGCGAGTCCACCGGCGGCACTGGCCCCGGATCCGGCGAAGATGAACGGCAGCTGCCGATAGGACTCGTGCCAGGCCGGGACGGCGGTGTCGGCGACGAGGGCGGCGGTGTAGGTGGCGAGGGCGGGTCCGAGGGCCGCCGCCCCCGCCCCGGCCAGGCGGCCGAGCCGGGGCAGCCTGCCGGTGACGAGCGAGGCCGCCGCCGCTGCGGACAGGGTGCCGAAGGGCGCGAGGATCCAGGAGCCGACGGACAGGGGGGAGGTCGGCTTGAAGACCCGGAGCATGTTGAGGAAGCGCTCCGGCCGGCCGAGGTCGTGGACGAGGGCCGCCGTGCCGAGCCCCGCGCCGGCTCCCGCGCCGAGGGTGGCGACCCGGCGCAGCGCCGGACGTCCGGTGCGAGCCGCGCCCTCCGCGAGGACCGCCGACGCACCGGCGAGCCCGCCGAGGAAGAGATAGGCCGGTACGTCCGGCGTCTTCCACGTCGGCTCCTTGATGATCGGCCGCCCGTAGTAGGACTCGAAGTCCGCCCGGGGGACCATGGCCCGCTCCC
This sequence comes from uncultured Actinomycetota bacterium, assembly GCA_963745335.1. Classification (GTDB taxonomy): domain Bacteria; phylum Actinomycetota; class Actinomycetes; order Actinomycetales; family Dermatophilaceae; genus CAVSJJ01. The sequence goes on along the minus strand of CAVUXP010000004.1, from coordinate 280,684 downwards.
TCATCGCCTCCTCCCGAGGAACGAGGCGACGCCGATCCCGACGAGGGCGAGGGCCGCACTGCCGACATGTCGCCACATCGAGGGCAGGTCCCGGGTCGTGACGACCGGGTCCGGCGGCAGGCCGTAGACCTCCGGCTCGTCGAGGAGGAGGAAGAAGGCGCCGTCCCCTCCGACGCCGTCGTCCGGGTCGGCGCCGTAGAGCCGGGCGCCCTCGACGCCGCTGCTCGCGCAGGTCGGCGACGCGGCGTCCCGGCCCGTTCCCGCAGCTCGTCGAGCTCACCGAACTGGATCGACTCGGTCGGGCAGGCCTGCGCGCAGGCCGGTCGCTGGCCGGCGGTGAGCCGGTCGTAGCAGAGGGTGCACTTGAACGCGCGCCCGTCCTCCTTGCGGAGGTCGATGACCCCGTAGGGGCAGGCCGGGACGCAGTAGCCACACCCGTTGCAGATGTCGGCCTGGACGACGACCGTCCCGAACTCGGTGCGGAAGAGGGACCCGGTCGGGCAGACGTCGAGGCAGGCCGCGTGGGTGCAGTGCTTGCAGACGTCGGACGACATGAGCCAGCGCACCCCGCTGTCCTCGGCGCTCGCGTCCCCTCCCTCCGCCGGCGTATGCCGCGCCGCCGCCTCCTGCCCCCGGGGTGGCACCCGCGGGTGCACCCACGGACGGCATACCGAGATCGGTCGTCGTGCCACCGGACGGGCGCTCGACGAACGCCACGTGCCGCCACGTGTCGGCCCCGAGTGCCGTCGTGTTGTCGTAGGACATGCCGGTGAGGGAGATCCCGTCCTCGGGGACGAGGTTCCACTCCTTGCACGCCACCTCGCAGGCCTTGCAGCCGATGCAGATCGAGGTGTCGGTGAAGAAGCCCATCCGGGGCGGGTGGTCGACGTGGCCGGCGTCGGCTGCCACGTCGTCGAGCCGTCCGAAGAGCGAGGGGCTCACGGCTGCACCTCCTGGTGTCCGTCGGGGTCGGCCGCGGCCCTGGACCCGGTAGCCCTCGACGAGGGCGACGAGGTGCCGCGCCGCGGCTCGCCGTCCCGGCCGGATGTCACACGTGCCGACCTTGCCCTGGATGTGGACGTTGGGGTCGAGCGTCGCGCTGACGAGGTCGTTCGTCGAGTCGCCGCGGGAGAGTCCGTTGGCGCCCCAGTGGTAGGGCAGCCCGACCTGCTCGACGACCCGGTTGTCGACGCGGAGGGAGCGCATCCGGTCGGTGACGAGCACGCGTGCCTCGATGGCCGATCGGGAGGTGACGATCGTCGCCCATCCGCCGTGCTCGAGGCCACGTTCGTCCGCGAGCCGTGGCGAGACCTCGCAGAACATCTCCGGCTGCAGCTCGGAGAGGTAGGGCAGGGTGCGGCTCATCCCACCGGCGGTGTGGTGCTCGGTCAGCCGGTAGCTGGTGAAGACGTAGGGGAAGACGGTCGTGTACGACGGGTTGAGCGGGTTCGCCGACTGGTCGACGACCTCGACCGCCGGGTTGTTCTGCCGGGGGTAGAGCCGGTTGTGGAACGGGCTCTCGGGCGGCTCGTAGAAGGTCGGCATCGGGCCGTCGGCGAGACCGGCGGGGGCGTAGAGCCACCCCTTGCCGTCGGTCTGCATGATGAACGGGTCGCGGCCGCCGATCGCGTCCGGTCCCGGTGGCACCCTCCTCGGGGACGTGGTCGGGCGGCCGGTCGGCGACGAAGTCGGGGACGTCCTCGCCGGTCCACGACCCGGCGTCGCTGTCCCACCAGACGTATCGCTTGCGCTCGCTCCAGGGCTGGCCGTCAGGGGCCGCCGAGGCGCGGTTGTAGAGGATCCGCCGGTTGGCCGGCCACACCCAACCCCACTCCGGCGCGACGAGGCTCTGCTCCCAGTGCGGCTTGCGCCGGGCGGCCTGGTTGACCTCGTCGGCGAAGACCCCGCAGTAGATCCAGCAGCCGCAGCGGGTGGAGCCGTCACTCTTGAGCTGGGTGTAGGAGGACAGGGCCGCGCCGTCCGCGTCGGTGCCGTTGATCTCGCGCAGGACCGCCTCGGCGTCGGGCTCGCCCAGCGGGCCCTCCGTCGGGTAGTCCCAGGTGAGGTCGAGGAGGGGGCGGTCCATCTCGTCGCTCGACCCGGCGAGCTTCTCGCGGATCCGACGGCCCAGGTCGTAGTAGAACTGCAGGTCGCTGCGGGCGTCACCCGGCGGGTCGATCGCCTGGTGGCGCCACTGGAGCATCCGCTGGGTGTTGGTGAAGGTCCCCTTCTTCTCGACGTGCGAGGCCGCCGGCAGGAAGAACACCTCGGTGCCGATCTCGTCGGTGACGAGCTCGCCGGTCTCGATCTCGGGGCCGTCCTTCCAGAACGTCGCGGTCTCGATCATCGCCATGTCGCGGACGACGAGCCAGTCGAGGTTGGCGAGGCCGAGCCGCTGCATCTTGCCGTTCGCGGAGCCGACCGCCGGGTTCTCGCCGACGACGAAGTAGCCCGTGCAGCGCCCCTCGATCTGGTTGACGACGGTGTCGTAGGTCCCGTGGTGCCCGGTGAGTCGGGGCAGGTAGTCGAAGTGGAAGTCGTTCTCCTCGGTCGCCGTGTCCCCCCACCAGCTCTTGAGGAGGCTGACCGTGTAGTCGCGCATGTTGCCCCAGTAGCCCGTCTTGCCCGCGTCCTCGGCGACGAAGTCGTCGAGCGTCTCGTGCTGACGCGCGTGTGGCATCGGGATGTAGCCCGGCAGGATGTTGAACAGCGTCGGGATGTCCGTCGAACCCTGGATGCTCGCGTGCCCACGCAGCGCGAGGATGCCGCCGCCCGGTCGGCCGATGTTGCCGAGGAGCAGCTGAAGGATCGCGGCGGTGCGGATCATCTGCACGCCCGTCGAGTGCTGGGTCCAGCCGACGGCGTAGCAGAAGGCGCTCGTGCGCTCCCGTCCCGAGTTCGACGTGAGGGCGTCGGCGACGGCGCGGAACCGGTCGGCCGGTATGCCGCACACCTCCTCCACCAGCTCCGGCGTGTACCGCGCGAAGTGCCGCTTGAGGATCTGGTAGACGCAGCGTGGGTGCTGGAGCGTCTCGTCCCGTTCCGGCTTGGCGGCGATGCTCGGGCCGCCCGATCCCGCGGTCTCGGACCGGCCCGCCTGGTGCTCCCCACCGTCCTCGAGCTGGGACGTCGGACCACCGGGCTGGTCGGGGTCCCGCTGGCCGGCCGCCGGCGCCTGGGGGGCCCCGGCATACTGCCAGCTCGTCGGCTCATAGCTGCGGGAGTCGGGATCGAACCCGGAGAAGAGGCCGCCGAGGTCCTCGGTGTCGACGAAGTCCTCGCCGACGATCGACGCGGCGTTCGTGTAGTTGACGACGTAGTCGCGGAAGTCGAGCTCGTGGGTGAGGACGTGGTTGACGAGCGCGCCGAGGAACATGATGTCGGTGCCCGCCCGGATCGGGACGTGGATGTCGGCGACGGCCGAGGTACGGGTGAAGCGCGGGTCGACGTGGATGACCGTCGCCCCCTTGCGCTTGGCCTCCATGACCCACTGGAAGCCGACCGGGTGGCACTCGGCCATGTTCGAACCCTCGATGAGGATGCAGTCGGCGTTCGACAGGTCCTGCTGGAAGGTCGTGGCCCCTCCCCGGCCGAAGCTCGTTCCCAGACCGGGAACGGTGGAGGAGTGTCAAATACGCGCCTGGTTCTCGATCTGGATCGCGCCCATCGCGGTGTAGAGCTTCTTCATGAGGTAGTTCTCCTCGTTGTCGAGGGTCGCTCCTCCGAGGCTCGCGATGCCGAGGGTCCGGCGCACCCGGGCGCCGTGCTCATCCGTCCACTGCCAGTGGCGGCGACGGGTCTCGATGACGCGGTCCGCGATCATGTCCATCGCGGTGTCGAGGTCGAGGTCCTCCCACTCACTGCCGTGGGGGCGGCGGTAGCGGACCTTCGTCACCCGCAGGTCCGAGGTGACGAGCTGCTTGCTCGCGCTGCCCTTGGGGCAGAGCCGGCCGCGCGAGATGGGGCTGGCCGGGTCGCCTTCGATCTGGGTGATCGCTCCGTCCTTGACGAAGACCTTCTGACCGCAGCCGACCGCACAGTACGGGCAGATCGAGTCGACCACGGTGTCGGCGTCCGAGGTCCGGGGCGCGATCTCGTGCGTGTGCTCCGACATCGCGGCGCGCCCACGGCCGAGCCGGTCCGTCCCCCGGATCTGGCGCAGCAGCGGCCACTCCAACGGCGTGCGACCCACGGCACCCCACCCTTCTCGCTCGGCGCGTCTGCGGCATACCGTGTCCTACCCCGGCCGCCGGGACGGAAACGACCCGGCCGAGACCCGGACTCGGTCCGGCCAGTCTGCCCCGGCTCGGCCCGTCGGGCTAGGGTCGGAGGTGGAGGCGTTCCTCGTCTGGTGACGGGCGCGGTCCTCAACACCGTTGTGACCGGGCATCCCGGTCAGGCGGGTTCGATTCCCGTCCGCCTCCGCCATCAGCCCTCGCTCGGGAGGACGACACCGTGGACGACCCGCGCCGCCGCGTACCACGCACCGACGCCGTGCTCGACGACCCGGCACTGGCCGGGGCCATCGGCCGGATCGGCCGGGCGCGGGTCAAGTCCGAGGTCGTCGCCGCGCTCGACGAATGCCGCCGCGGTGACCTCGCCCCGGACGAGGTCGTCGCCGCCGTCCTCGGCCGGCTCCCCGCCCTCAGCACCTCGCTGCGGCCGGTCGTCAACGCGACGGGCATCGTCGTCCACACCAACCTCGGTCGGGCGCCGCTCAGCGCCGCCGCCGTCGCCGCCGTCGAGGCCGCGTCCGGTCCGACCGACGTCGAGCTCGACCTCGCCACCGGCCGGCGTGGGCCACGCGGCACCGGTGCCCTCGACGCGCTCCGGGCGGCCGTTCCCGACGCCGGCGACGTCCACGTCGTGGGCAACGGCGCCGCCGCGCTCGCCCTCGCCTCCTGCGCGCTCGGCGCGGGCAGGGAGGTCCTCGTCGCGCGCGGCGAGATGGTCGAGATCGGCGACGGCTTCCGCATCCCCGAGCTCGTCGAGTCGGTCGGCGCCCGCCTGCGTGAGGTGGGGACGACGAACCGGGTCCGCCTGGAGGACTACGCCGACGCGATGACGGAGCGGACGGCATTCGTCCTCAAGGTCCACCCGTCGAACTTCCGGGTCGAGGGGTTCACCTCGAGCGTGCCCGTCGCCGACCTCGCCGGCCTGGGGCCGCCCGTCGTCGCCGACATCGGCTCGGGCCTGCTCCGGCCGCATCCGCGGCTGCCGGACGAGCCGGACGCCGCGACGACCCTGCGGGCGGGCGCGGCGCTCGTCACCGCCTCGGGCGACAAGCTGCTCGGCGGGCCGCAGTGCGGGCTCCTCCTCGGCGAGGCCGAGCTCGTCCGGCGGCTCCGGCGGCATCCGCTCGCCCGGGCCCTGCGCGTCGACAAGCTGACGCTCGCGGCCCTCGAGGCCACCCTCACCGGACCGCCGAACCCGGTGGTCCAGGCGCTCGCCGCCGACCGGGCCGACCTCCTGCGGCGGGCCCGGCGCATCGCCGTCGCCATCGGGCCCGGCGTCGCGGAGGCCGTCGAGTCGACCGGCCGGGTCGGTGGCGGTGGCGCCCCCGGGGTGCCCCTGCCGAGCGCCGCCGTCGCGCTCCCGACCCGGTATGCCGCCCCGCTCCGGCAGGCCGACCCTCCCGTCGTCGGACACGTCCACGACGGCCGGCTGTTCCTCGACCTGCTCACCGTCCCCGAGGACCTCGACGACCTCGTCGCCGCGACGGTCCGCGACGTCGTCGCCGCCGACCGGACCGCCTGACGTGCACGTCGTCGCCACCGCCGGGCACGTCGACCACGGCAAGTCGACCCTGGTCAAGGTCCTCACCGGGCAGGACCCCGACCGGCTCGCGGAGGAGCGTCGTCGAGGGCTGTCGATCGAGCTGGGCTACTGCTGGACCGACCTGCCGCCGGTCGGCGAGGTGGCCTTCGTCGACGTCCCCGGACACGAGCGGTTCATCGCCACGACGCTGGCCGGGATGGGGCCGGTGCCGGTCGCGATGCTCGTCGTCGCGGCGGACGACCCCTGGATGCCGCAGGCCGCCGAGCACCTCGCCGCGCTCGACGCGCTCGGGGTCCGGCACGGCGTCGTCGCCGTCACCCGCTCCGACCTCGCCGACCCCGGGCCCGCCGTGGCGCGGGTCCGGCAGGAGCTGGCGGTGACGTCGCTGGCGGAGGCGCCCGTCGTCGTCGTCAGCGGTCGGACCGGCGCAGGCGTGGACGAGCTGAGGGCGCGGCTCGCGGAGACCCTGCGCGCCGTGCCCGCGCCGGACCCCGCCGATGACGTCCGGCTCTGGGTCGACCGCCGCTTCCACGTCCGCGGCAGCGGCACCGTCGTCACCGGCACGCTCGTCTCGGGCACCGTCGCGGTCGGTGACGTCCTCGAGGCCGAGGGGGAGCGCGTCCGGATCCGCGGGCTCGAGGCGCTCGGCACCCCGCGTGAGTCGGTGGCCGCCGTCGCACGGGTCGCCCTCGACCTCGGCGGCCGGGCCCCCGACGTCCTCGCCAAGGGGACCACCGTGCTGACACCCGGCGCCTTCGCCCCGACGACCGTCGTCGATGTCGCCCTCGCCGGGGCCGGTGACCCCCCCGAGCGACCGGTCCTCCACTGCGGGTCGGCCCTCGTCGGCGTCCACGCCCGGCCGCTGGGACCGGGGCTGGGCCGGCTCACCCTCGACCGTCCGCTGCCGCTGCGGGTGGGAGACCGCGCCGTGTTGCGGGACCCGGGGAGCCGGACACTCTGGGGGGTGCGCGTCCTCGACCCGCTGCCGCCCGAGCTGCGCCGCCGGGGAGCCGCGGCCGCTCGCGCCGCCGCGCTCGCGGCATACGACGGCTCGCCGGAGGCCGAGCTCGCCCTGCGCGGCATCGTCCGTCGCTCGGTGCTGACCCGGGCCGGGGCGTCGGTCGAGCCGCTGCCCACCGGGGCGCTCCGCAGCGGCGACTGGCTCGTCGCTCCCGGACGCTCGCGGTGCAGCTGCGGGCTCGCCTCGTCGCCCTCGTCGAGGAGGCCGGCGGCCCGCTCGACGGCGGCGTCACTCCCTCGGCGGCGGCCCATGCCCTCGCCCTCCCGGAGCCGGGCCTCGTCGAGGCGCTCGTCGGTCCGCCACTGCGGCTGGACCGTGGCCGGGTCGTGCTCGACCGCGCGCCCGAGCTGCCCGGGCCGGTCGCCGAGGCCCTGGCCCGGCTCACCGCGGACCTGACCGACGAGCCGTTCGCGGCGCCGGAGGCCGGGCGGCTGGCCGAGCTCGGGCTCGACGCGGCGACGATCGCCGCACTCCATCGGGCGGGCCGGGTCCTGCGGGTCGCCGAGGGAGTCGTCCTCCTGCCGGATGCGGCGGACCTCGCCGCGGAGCGGCTCGCCGCCCTCACCCCACCGTTCACGGCGAGCGAGGCGCGTCGGGCCCTCGGGACCTCGCGGCGGGTCGCGCTGCCGCTCCTCGGGCATCTCGACGCGACGGGACGGACGGTCCGGCTCCCCGACGACCGGCGTCGGATCCGCGGCCTGCCGGTCGGCTGAGCCCCGCGGCACGGACGGGTGCTCGTGTCAGGGTCCGGTTTCCCGGGCGCGTCCGCGAGCATCGGAGCGCCCGCTGCGGTCGGTGGGTGCCGCCGGGTGACCCGGCCGGAGCGACGGCCAACGCCCCTCGAGTCGGGCTCGGTTGTCGCGCTGGAGCATCGCGGGATAGCCGTTGACGACGATGTCGACGGCCACGACCCAGGCCGCGCTCGACCACCAGCCGCGGGCCGCGGCATACCCGGCCACCGGCAGGGTGGCGACGGCCATGACGCCGTGCACCGTCTCGGCCTGACGCATCCGCCCGGCGAGCCGGGCGAGCGACTCCGGCGTCGGGTCGGCCGGCATGCGGATCGACGGCGCGAAGACGTGGAGCGGCCCACGTCGGAGGAGGCGCTTGGCGACCCGCACCCCGAGCAGCTCGTAGACCCGCCCGCGCCGCTCCCACGGCCGCAGCGCGAAGACCCGCTCCGGCATCCGCGCCGTCACCGGTCCGCCGACGAGCGAGAAGCACGCCATCGGGATCCAGACCGCGAGGAACGCGACGAGGGGCGAGCGGACCCCGACGGCCGCCGCTGCCGCCCACAGCGTCAGCGCACCGCCGCCGACGGCGGTGACGACGAGCAGGAGGCGCCTCACGGGGTCATCGTGCCGCGGGGCGCACCTCGGCGCATATGACCCCGGCCACGGCCGGTGGCGCGGCAGGTCGCGCGGGGCGTTAGGGTCTGCTGGGCCCAGGTGAGGTGCCCGGTGACGAGGCGGGGTGACGAGACCCGGGTTCGGCGACGGCCGAGGAGGAGGTGGACGCGCGGTGAACGCGCAGCTGTGGCGGGCGGTGCGCTCGCGGCTGGGGCAGTCCATCGCCCTCGTCCTCCTCTCCGCACTCACCGCCACGTGCCTCGTCTCGGCACCGATGCTGGCCCGCGCCATGGAGCAGGGCCTGCTGCGCTCGACGCTGTCCCACGCGCACCCCGCCGACACGGCCCTGACGATCCGGGCGACGAAGACCCCGCAGGACGAGCAGTTCACCTCCGCCGACCTCGAGCAGTTCCTGCCCTCCGGTGCGGCGCCGTTCTTCCCGCACCCCATCGGGTCCCAGACGCTCATCACCGCCGTCCCGACCTCGCCGACCGCCAAGGCGTCCCCGGTCCGGCTCTTCGCCCGGGACGCCGTCTGCGAGCACCTCGAGATCGTCGACGGCGCCTGCCCGAGCGCGGCGAACGAGGTCATCGTCTCCGCGGACGACGCGGCGAACTGGGGCTGGAAGGCGGGCACCGTCCTCACGGTGGGTACCCGGGAGTCGGCCGAGGACGTCGCCGTCGCGTCGCCGGACGACCCGCTCGGCGAGCTGACCGTCGTCGGGGTCTACGCGATGCGCGAGGACCCGGGGTACTGGCTCCGGCTCACCCCCGTGGGCAAGTCGGGCATCCCCGTCTCCGCGGGGTCCGACCTCGTCCCCGGTGTCGACGACCTCATCACCGCACCCCAGACCTTCGCCCGGGGCTGGGCGGACGAGGTCGGCGTCGCCCTCCAGTACCCACTCGACCGTGACGGCCTTCACCCTCGACTCGCTCGAGCGGGCGGACGCGGCGTTCGAGAAGGTGCCCGCGACGAGCGGGATCACCCTCGACGCCCCCGTCTCGCGGATCGTGGCCTCGATCCAGGGCGGGCGGGACCAGGTGCGCTTCCTCGTCCCCGTCGTCGCGGCCCAGCTCGCCCTCCTCGTCGCGTCGGTCCTCGTCGTCGTCGCCCAGGCGGCGGTCGACCAGCGCCGCTCCGAGGTCGCCCTGGCCCGGCTGCGCGGCCGCAGCAGGGGAGCGACGCGGCGGTTCGTCATGTCCGAGCTCGGCGCGCTCGTCCTCGTCGGGCTGCCCCTCGGCTTCGCCCTCGCCCTCGTCGCGGAGCTCGTCGCGCGGTGGCTCCTCCCCGCGGGGGTCCCCTTCGAGGTGCCGGGGCTGGCGGTCGCCGCGCTCGCGGTCGCGGGCGTCGTCGCCCTCGCCGCCGTGTATGCCGCGGCCCGTCCGGTTCTGCGTGAGCCCGTGGCGTCGCTCCTGCGCGCCGTCCGCCCGGCGATCGGCCGGGTCCGGCTCGGTCCCGCGGACGCCGTCCTCGTCACCCTCGCCGCGGTCGGCGTCGGGGGTCTGCTGTCCGGCTCGGTCTCGGGCCCGCTCGCGGTCCTCACCCCGATCCTGCTGGCCCTCGCGGCCGGCAGCCTCGCGGCGGCCCTGCTCTCGGGGCTCGTCGTCCGGTGGGGGACGCGCCGGCTCGGCCGGGCCCGGCTCTCGGTGTCGCTCGCCGCGCTGTCCGCCGCCCGGCGGCCGGCCCTGCGCTGGCTGCTCGTCGTCGTCTCGATGACGACGGCGATGACGGTCTTCTTCGCCGACGCGGCGGTCGTCGCCGACCGCAACCGGGCCGACCGGGCCCGGCTCGAGAACGGCGCGCCGACCGTCCTCGTCACCGACGCGACGAACCCGGCGACCGTCGTCGCCGTCACCGACGGCCTCGGCGCCGACGCGGCCCACGTCGCGCCGGTCGCCGTGGTCCGCCCCCGAGACACCTCCAGCACGGCCACCCTCGCGATGCGGCCCGACGACCTCGGCAGGGTGGCGTTCACCCCACCGGGCCAGTCCCCCGTCGACACCGCTGGGCTCGCCCCGCCGGACGTCGACACCGTCCATCTCGAGGGGACGACGATCACGGGCACGCTGCGCTGGACCCCCGACGCCGCCCAGGGTGACCTTCCGGCCGGGACGCAGGGCCAGGTGGGCTTCGCCGTCACCGCCCCCACCGGCCAGCAGCTGAGCCGCGACCTCGCGACGATCCGCGTCGACCGGCCGGTGACCACCCGCATCTCGGCGCCCCTGCTCTGCGACGGCGGCTGCCGACTCGACGGGCTGTTCTTCCGCGCCAAGGTCGTCGAAGGGGTCGTCAGCGGACGGCTCACCCTCTCCGACCTCGCCCTGGACGGCTCGCCGTTGTCGATCGGTGACGCGGCGACCTGGCACCCCACCACGACGGACTTCGGCGAGCGGCTCGCGGTGACGTCGACCGACGCAGCGGGCCCGCTCGTCCTCGAGGCCTCCGACCAGGGCTCGCGGCTCGTCGCGCGCTACGCCGACGTGCCGCTCGTCTTCCCCATCGTCCTCGCCGGCCGGATGCCGGTCGGGGCCCAGGACGGCCGGTTCGACATCCAGAGCCTCGCCGCGATCCCGACCCCGGCCCAGACCGTCGACCGCGTCGCCGCGCTGCCCGAGGTCGGCGACCGGGGCGCCCTCGTCGACCTCGACACCCTGCTGCGCCTCGGCGGCTCGATCCCGCAGACCGGCTCTCTCGAGGTGTGGGTCGACACCGAGGACCCCGCGACGGTGGGGCGGGTGAGCGCCGCCCTCCGCGGGGCCGGCATCGAGGTGACGAGGACCCGGACGTATGCCGCGGCCAAGGCGGCATACGACGAGTCGGCGACGGCGTGGGGCTTCACCCTCGGCCTCCTCGCCGGAGGCGTGGCGGTCCTCATCGGCGCCCTCGTCATGGTCGTCGTCGCGCTCACCGCGTGGCGGCGGACGACGCGCGACGTCGCGGCGCTGCGGGTCAGCGGGGTTCCCGTCGGCGTCCTCGGTCGCGCGATGCGTCTCGAGCACGCCGGGGTCGCCGTCGTCGGCGTCCTCGTCGGCGCCGGCTGCGGGATCGTCGGCGCCGTCATCGCCATGCCCCTGCTGCCCCTCTTCGACCTCGCGCCGCCCGCCGTCCCGACCGCCCAGCTCGCCCCGTCGTGGTGGGCCGTCGCCGCTGCGGCCGGGGTCGGGCTCGTCGTCTTCGCGGGGACGGGGCTGCTCCTCGCCCGGTGGCTCATCGGCCGGGCGGGCGTCGAGCGGATCAGGGAGGCGCTGTGACCGGGTCCGCCCTCGCCGTCGGGGTCCGCGGCGTCGTCCACGTCTACCGCTCCGAGGGGCACGACGTCGCCGCCCTCTCCGGCGTCGACCTCGTCGTTCCCGCCGGCGAGATCGTCGCCCTCCTCGGCCCCTCCGGCTCGGGCAAGTCGACCCTCCTGTCGATCCTCGGCGGGCTGCTGCGTCCCAGCGCCGGGTTCGTCACCGTCGGGCCCCACCTCGTCTCGGCGATGGGCGAGGCCGAGCTCGACGTGCTCCGCTCGACGGAGGTCGGCATCGTCCTCCAGGGCGCGGCCCGCAACCTCGTGCCCTACCTCACCGTCGCCGAGAACGTCGCCTTCGCCCAGGCGGCCGCCCGCACCCGGGGTCGGGAGGTCCCGACCCCGGCGGAGGTCGTGGCCCTCGTCGGCCTGGCGGACGTCGCCGACCGCGGGCTCTCGGCCCTGACGCCGGGGGACCTCCAGCGGGCGGCCCTCGGGGTCTCGGTCGCCGCCGGCCCAGGTCTCCTCCTCGCCGATGAGCCGACCAGCCAGCTCGACCACGGTGCCCGCGACGTCATGCTCGGGACGATGGCCCAGGTCAACGCCGAGACCGGGACGACGATCGTCCTCGTCACCCACGACCCCGAGGTGGCCGCGCGGATGCCACGGACCGTGACGATCCGGGACGGCCGGGTCGGTGCGGAGGGTCGCTCGGGCCAGGAGTTCGCCGTCGTGTCCGCCGACGGCTCCGTCCCGCTGCCGCCGCGCGCCCTCGAGGTCTTCTCCCCGGGCAGCCTCGTCCGGGTGCACGAGGAGGAGGGTCGCTGGATCCTCCTGCCCGAGGACGAACCGCCGGACGGGGGGACGCCATGACGACCGAGCCGATCGCCGTCCTGGACGGGGTCGGCGTCGACTTCGGCGACGTCCGGGCCCTCGACGATGTCACCGTCGGGGTGGCTCCCGGAGAGCTCGTCGCCGTCACCGGCCACTCCGGTGCCGGCAAGACGACCCTCCTCGGTGTCCTCGCCGGTCTCGTCCGCCCGCGCTCCGGCCGAGCCGTCGTCGCCGGTGTCGAGGTCCGCGACCGGGAGCACACCGTCGCGCTCGGTGTCGCGCTCATCCCGCAGGGCAACGCGCTGGCAGCCACGCTCACGGCATCCGAGAACGTCCTCGTGCCTCTGCTCGCCACGGGGTCCCCGCGCCACGCGGCCGAGGTCCACGCCCGCGAGGCGCTCGCCGCCGTGGGTCTCGAGGATTCCGTCGGCCACCTCGTCGAGGAGCTGTCCGGCGGCCAGCAGCAGCGGGTCGCCGTCGCGCGCGGCCTCGCCCTGGCGACCCCGGTCCTCCTCGCGGACGAGCCGACGTCCGAGCTCGACCACGACAACCGCGAGCGGGTCCTCGACCTCCTCCGTGCCCGAGCCGCCGCCGGCGCCGCGGTCGTCATGGCCACCCACGACCTCGAGGCGGCGGCCCGTGCCGACCGCGTCCTCGCCCTCGACGACGGTCGGCTCGTCGCCGACTGAGCGCGCCCGGGTCGGGGTCGAGGGGCCGTCTCGGATGCCGACCGAATCCACAACTTTGGGGATGCCGGAACCGGCCCCGCTCGATGACGCTGGGGATGCCTCGCGCCGAGGGGGCTCGGGGCGCACCACCATCGAGGGGAGAACGATCCACATGTCATTGGGCAAGGCTTGGCGGCTGGGCGGCTTCGTCGCCGCACTGACCGCCTCCGCAGGGCTCGTCGCGGCGGCGACGAGCGCCACGGGGGCCTACTTCACCGACGCACATCCCGGCAGCATCAGCGCGAGCTCGGGTCACCTGACGCTGAACATCACGGGCGTCTCCGGCGGCGCGACCGCATCCGGGCCCGACAACCTCGCGCTCGACTTCAGCAACCTCTACCCGACGGACTACCGGACCGAGAAGATCAACTACACCGTCGACTCGAGCGTCGGCAACGAGGACATCTGGCTCGTCTTCCCGACCGACACCACGGCCCAGCAGAACATCTTCGCCATGTTCACCGGGCCCGCGTCCGTCCTACAACGGCGGCGGCCTCGGTCGCTACGGCCACTTCGCGGTGTCCGACAGCCACGGCGGCCTCGCGTTCTCGTCCTACAACCTGTCCTCGGGCTACAGCAGCGACTGCGTGCCGAACTCCGTCGGCCACGCCACCGCCGGACCGGGGGACCCCGCGGACAACGCCGGGGCCCAGCCGTGCGCCGTCCCGCAGAAGATCCGGCTGGCCCACGACCTCGCCTCCGGGACGACCGGCCAGGTCTCGCTCACCTTCGGGCTGACCCAGCGGCAGACCCAGCAGAACCAGGTCGAGTTCAACGGGCACGCCGTGTCCTTCCAGATCGTCGCGACCCAGCCCGGCGTCACGCCGTGACCCGCGCCGGGAGCTGAGCGGGCGGCATACCGCCGCCGTCTCGGCACCGGCGACCGGACAGCACCGTCGGCGCGGGAGTAACCCTCCCGCGCCGACGGTCCACCCCGGACCCGGAGGGACCCGATGAGCACCGTCCGCGGCCGCCTCGCCGGCCTTGCCGTCGTCCTCGCCATCGTCGCGATGGGGGGACTCGGCCTCGCCTGGCAGCACGGCTACCGGCTCTACATCGTCCACACCGGCTCGATGGAGCCGGGTCTGCGACCCGGTGACGCCGTCCTCGACGCCCCCGTCACCGGCCCCGTCCGCCCGGGCCAGGCCGTCACCTTCGCCGTCGCATCCGGACCCGACACGGTCGTGACCCACCGCGTCGTCTCCGTCGAGGACGGCCTCATCCACACCCAGGGCGACGCGAACCGCTCCGCCGACTCGTGGGCCCTGCACCCCGGCCAGCTCCGCGGGCTGCCGGTGGCGACCCTGCCGCGCGGCCGGCTATGCACTCGTCTACCTGCAGCAGCCGGCCGGGCTCGCCTCGATCCTCACCGCGACCCTCGGCCTCGCCCTCCTCTGGAGGGTGTTCTTCCCCGGTCCGGAGGGTCGAGCCCGCCCCGGCGCCTGCGCACGGCGTCCTCGCGACCGGCCGGTTGATCCGCTCCGTCCGCCGCGTCGCGCTCCGCGGCACCCCCGGCTGAGGCGCCACCCTCGGCCACCCCTCCAGCAGATCCCTCGCCTCCGTCCTCGCGAAGCCCTTACCTCTGTCGCCGCACTCGGCTAAGGTGCATGGCGCCAGGGAGGGCGCGGGAGCCACGGGGGTGGACGAGGTGCATGGGGAGTCCGCAGCGACGCGGAAAGCAGGGTCGCGCACCGGTCGGCACGCGTCGACGACGCTCGGCGCCGACCGTGCCGCCACCCGTGCGTCCGCTCGTCGTGCTCGTCGGCGCCCTCGTCGTCGCCCTCGTCGGGGCGGCCGTCGCCCGACACGCCTCGGCGGGCATCGCGCTGCGTCCGGTCGCCGACACCCTCGGTGTCGTCGCGACCGCCCTCTTCTTCGGGGCCGGCATGCTCCGCTACACGCGGTGGAGCGTCACCTCCGAGCCGTATGCCGCGGCCGCCACCGCGGGGCTGCTCGTCTTCGCGGTCGCCGGGGTCCCCATGGCCCTCGCCGCGCGGACGATGGTCGCGGCGTCGGCGGTGAGCGTGCCCGCCAGCCTCACCCGCCTCGTCGCGGTCCTCGCCGTCGCCGCGCTCCTCGCCCCGGCGCTCGGCCCGTCGCGGCCGGTGCGGTCCCCGCAGCCCGGGATGCTCGTCGCGGGGGGCGTGGCCGTCGTCCTCGCCGCCTTCACCCTCACCGTCGTCGCCGAGCGGGCCGAGCCCGGACTGCGGTCCTCGGCGTCCGTCGCGGTCGCCGTCGACGTGACCGCCGGCGCGGCCTGGCTCGTCCTCGCCGGCTTCCTCCTCCGGGTCGCGCAGCGTGACGGCGGGGTGGGGCAGCGCTGGGGAGTCGTCGTCGCGCTCCTGCTCGGTGCCGGCGGGCTCATCCGCTCCGCCGAGGGGGATGCGGGCCGCTGGCCGTGGCTCGTCGCGGTCGGCATCCTCACCCTCGCCGCCGGGATCGTCGCCGTCGCCGCCGCCGCTCGCGAGGCCAGCGACGCCCTCCGGGGGCAGGACCGGGCCCTTCTCGACGCGGGGCGCGCACTCGCCGAGTCCGAACGGCTCCTCGCGACGGCGACGGCTGACCGCGCCGACCTCGTCCACGACGCGCGCTCGATGATCGCGGCGCTGCGGGCCGCGGTCGTCACCCTCGACCGGCATGCCGACCGCCTCGACCCGGGGGCCTCGCACGAGATGCGCGCGGCGATGGACGCCGAGCTCGACCGGCTGGGTCGGCTCATCGAGGGCGCCCGCCGCGTCGACGAGACCGTGGTCGACCTCGTCGATGTCGTCCGGCCGATCGTGCGGACGCTGCGCGAGGACGGCCTCGACGTCGACTGCCACCTCGCGGGGTTGAGGGTGCGGGCCGACCGTGACGACGTCGCCCGCGCGCTCGGGAACCTCCTCGTCAATGCCCGGGTCCATGCCCCCGGCGCCCGAGTGACCATCCGAGGCGCCGTCGTCGGCACGATGGCGCGGGTGCTCGTCGAGGACGACGGGCCGGGTGTCCCGATCGCGGTGCGCGACAGGCTCTTCGAGCGGGGCGTGACGACCGGGACCGGGTCACGGGCTCGGCCTCGACGTCGCCCGCCGGGTGGCGCGCTCCCACGGTGGCGACCTCGTCCTCGCCGAGCGAGACGGCGCGGGCGCCTGCTTCGTCCTCACCCTGCCGGTGCCGGCGTCGCCGCCCGCCGGAGCGCGCCCCGGCCCGTCGCCTCCCGGCCGCGACCGCGGTCCGCGCCCCGGCCCTCGACGGCACTCCGGGCGTGGCTGCCCGGAGCGCCCCGCCGATGCCGCGTCCGGGTCCCCGCCCGTGACCGAGCCGGAGCGGGCGAGCGTCGTCATCGTCGAGGACCATGCCCTGCTCGCCCAGACCCTCGTCCAGGCCCTCGCCGCCGAGGGGGTCGCCACCGTCGCCGCGGCGCCCAGGTCGGCCGCCGCCGTCCTCGCCGTCGTCGAGGAGGCCCGGCCGGAGCTCGTCCTGCTCGACCTCGAGCTCGGGCCGACGGTGGGCGATGGCGTCGCCCTCATCGGACCGGTGCTCGCGCTCGGCTGCCGGGTCCTCGTCGTCACCGGCTCGACCCGGCGGGCCCGGGTCGCGGCCGCCGTCGAGGCCGGCGCCGTCGGCTACGTCCTCAAGTCCGCGCCGTTCGACGAGCTGCTCGCGACGGTCGCTGCGGCCCGGGCCGGGCGCCCCGTCCTCGACGAGGCGGACCGTTTCGACCTGCTGACGCTCCTGCGCCGCGAACGAGCGGGAGCGAGGGCTCGCCGGGAGCCGTTCGAGCGACTCAGCCCCCGGGAGGGGGCCGTGCTGCGCGCCCTCGCCGAGGGACGCCCGGTCGAGGACATCGCCCGAGCGCGGCGGGTGTCCTCGGCGACCGTGCGCTCGCAGGTGCGGGGCATCCTCACCAAGCTGGGGGTCTCCAGCCAGCTGGCGGCCGTGGCAGTGGCTCGCAGCTCCGGCTGGCTCGACGAACCGGAGCGCTAGCTAGCGCGGGTAGTCGAACGTGGCGTAGTCGCGCGCGTAGACGTCCTTGACGAGCCGGGCGACGGTCGGCGAGATCTCGACGTCGCTGCTCGACCGGCCGGTGACGTCCCTTCCGTGCCGCGCGCGGGGGATCTCGGTGTCGAGGTCGAGGCGCCACCGCGAGTCGAGGTCGGCGAGGATCGAGTCCGAGCCCCTGCTCGAGGTGGTAGGTCCGCGCCCCGGCCAGGGCGAACTCCACCTGCGGCCGGAGGTGGTTGTCGAAGACGAAGGGATCCGCGGCATACCGCTTGAAGGCGGACTTGGCCCACTTCTCGACGGCGGAGGCATCGGTCCTCGGGTTGCGGTCCCGCAGCCGCCACAGGTACTCGGAGCGGAACCGGGCCATCGGCTCCCGGACGACCATGAAGATCGCGTCGAACCGGTCGAGCCGGAAGAGCGACTCGAGCATCGCCGCGTGCATGTGCTGGGGCGTGCATCGCCGCACGTAGTTGACCGACTGCGGACCCATCTTCCCGTCGAGGTAGGCGCGCTGGTAGCCGCTCTGCCTGAAGACCATCTCGATGCTCGTGCCCCCGGCCTTGGGGATGTGGATGAACAGGATGTTCCTGCCGTCCTTGCGGAAGATGGGCACGCGGGCACTCCTGGGGCTGGGGCGGTCGCTCCGATGCTAGCGCGGCCGGGGCGGGCCGAAAGGCGCCCGCCGCATCCGGCCCGCGAGGGTAGGTGAGCAGGACGACGTCGGGCCCGGCCTTCGTCACGTCGGCGAGGACCAGGTCGGCCGGCGCCATGCCCTCGGGAAAGAGCCGCTTGCCCTCGCCGAGGACGACCGGGTGGACCATGAGCCGGAGCTCGTCGACGAGGCCGTGGTCGTGGAGGAACCGGACGAGGGTGGCGCTCCCACCGACGAGGATGTCGCGGTCGTAGCGGGCCACGAGCGCGGCGACCTGCTCGGCGACATCGCCGGAGATGACCGTCGTGTTGGTCCACGTCGGCTCGGTCAGGGTGGTCGAGACGACGACCTTGGGCATCGCGTTCATCCGGACGCCGAAGTCTCCCGTCTGCTCCTCCATCTGCGGCCACACTGCGGCGAACGCCTCGTACGTCACCCGGCCGAGCAGCTGGACGTCGGCCGCCATGAGCTCGTCGTGCTTGAACCGCTCGCCCTCGGGGGTGGGGTGCCGGAAGGCCCAGCCCCCCTGCGCCGTGCCCTCCGCGCCTCCGGGGTCGCCGATCACCCCATCGAGGGAGATGAACTCCGTGACGACGAGCCTGCCCATGCGTCCTCCTCGGCGCGCAGCCCGGTCCGGGCCTCGGTGGTCGGTGGCCGAGATGTCGGCCACGGGCCCTCCAGCATGGGCGGTGATGGAGCGTCGCACAACGGGGTAAGGATCCCTCGGCAGCGTCCGGTCGGCGGGCGCCACCGCCCGACGTCCGGCCTGGCGGACGCGAGGCCCCCGACCGACGCCGACCCGAGATGAGGATGTGACGATGTCGGCCTCCGACGACGCCGAACCCCTGCTGCTCGGCCCGATCCTCCGCTACGCCGGCGAGGACGAGGCGACCGTGTGGGTGCAGACCGCCGATCCGGCGACGGTGACCGTGACGAGCGAGGGGCGGGAATGGAGCGCCCGGACCTTCGCCGTACACGGCTTCCACTACGCCCTCGTCCACGTCGACGGGCTCCGGCCCGGGAGCGTCCAGGAGTATGCCGTGGCCCTCGACGGGAGGCCCGTCTGGCCGCCGCCGGACTCTCCGTACCCGCCGAGCCGCATCGCGACGGTCGACCGGGCGAAGCCGGCGAGGATCGCCTTCGGGTCCTGCCGCACCAGCGTGCCCCACGACGAGGAGGGCAACCGCACCGACGGCATCGACGCCCTCCGCGCGTATGCCGTGCGCATGGCACGCGACGACGGTGCCGGGTGGCCGGACCTGCTCGCCTTCCTCGGCGACCAGGTCTACGCGGACGAGAACACCCCGCAGGCCCTCACCGACTTCATCGCCTCGCGTCGCAGCCTCGACGAGCCGCCGGGCGCGGAGGTCAAGGACTTCGTCGAGTACGACCGCCTCTACCGGCTCGCCTGGAGCGACGAGGCGGTCCGCTGGATCCTCTCGACGGTCCCGTCGACGATGATCTTCGACGACCACGATGTGCGCGACGACTGGAACACCTCCTGGGCCTGGCGCGCCGAGATCGAGCAGACGTCCTGGTGGCAGGAGCGGATCATCGCCGCACTCGCGTCCTACTGGGTCTACCAGCACATCGGGAACCTCTCGCCGTCGGAGCTGAGCCGAGACGCGTTGTGGCAGAGGGTGTCCGAGCACTCTGCCTCGGGCGCCGACGACGAGCTCGACCTGACCGGCGACCTCGACGCGCTCGCCCGGCGGGCCGACGACCAACCCGACTCCTACCGCTGGAGCTACTTCCGGGACCTCGGCGAGTCCCAGCTCGTCGTCGTCGACTCCCGGGCCGCCCGCCGGCTCGACCCCGACCGCCGCTCGATGCTCGACGACGCCGAGATGTCGTGGCTTCGCGACCATCTGCGGGGGGACTGCAGGCACCTGTTCGTCGGGACCTCGCTGCCGTTCCTCCTTCCGCCCGGGCTGCACGACCTCGAGGCGATGAGCGAGGCGGCCGCCCAGGGCGGGTACGGCCGGCTCGCCGCCCGCGGCGCGGAGGCGATGCGGCAGGCCATCGACCTCGAGCACTGGGCCGCCTTCAACGCGGGCTTCGACGAGGTCTTCGAGTCCGTCATGGCCGTCGGACGCGGCGAGCGCGGCGAGCCCCCGCAGAGCATCACCTTCCTGTCCGGCGACGTCCACAACTCCTACCTCGCGGAGGTGATCGACCCCGGCCGGCACGGCTCGCGGTCCGTCATCCTCCAGGCGGTCTGCTCACCGATGCGCAACCCGATGCCCCGGGCCATCCGCGTGTTCATGTCGCTCTTCGCCCGCTCGCTCGTCCGCCCCATGCGGGCGATCACCCGGCGCGCGACGAAGGTGCCGAACGCGGCATACCCGTGGCGGATCACCGATGGGCCCTGGTTCGACAACAACATCGCCGTGTGCGAGGTGACCGAGAGCGGGCTCGACCTGCGGTGGTATGCCGGCGAGCTGGCGAGTGAGGACCCCACGGACACCCGTTTGCGGACGGTTGCGCGCATCGAGGTCCCCACGGCGGGGTAAGGCATCCCCGTCGCGGGCGTCCCGACCGGCACGCCCACCCCAGCCCCGAATGCTCGGGCCGCGCCACCCGGCGGCCACCCGCGAGAGAGGAACCCATGGACAGCTCCGAGGTCCGACAGGCGACCCGCCAGGTCAACGACCACCCGGCCCTGGAGTGGCTCGCCCGGGTCGGGTTCGGTGCCAGCGGCCTGATCCACATCGTCATCGCCGTCATCGCGGTCCAGGTCGCCTGGGGCCACGGCGGTGGGAAGAACGCGGACCAGTCCGGGGCCCTCGCGACGATGGCGCAGAACCCCCTCGGCCTCGTCCTGCTGTGGATCGTCACGGTCGGCTTCATCGGTCTGGCCGTCTGGGAGGTGACCGAGGGCATCGTCAGCGGCCCGGACACCGAGGCGAGCGACCGGGCCAAGCGCCTCGTCAAGGGGGTCGTCTACCTCGTCCTGGCCTGGACGTCCGGGAAGTTCGCCGTCGGCAGTGGCTCCTCGAGCAAGCAGAAGACCCAGGACCTCACGGCGACGGTCATGCAGTGGCCCGGCGGGCGGGTGATCATCGGGATCGTCGGCGCCGTCGTCATCGCCGTGGGCGGCTACCACGTCTACAAGGGCGCCACGAAGGGCTTCCTCCAGGACCTGGAGGACCACCCCGGCCGGTGGGCCGAGGTGGCCGGCCGGTGGGGCTACGTGGCCAAGGGGATCGCCCTCGGCGTCGTGGGGATCCTCTTCGTCGTCGCCGCCTGGACCCGCCATGCGCAGGACGCCTCCGGGCTCGACGGCGCCCTGCGCACCCTGCGTCAGCAGCCGTTCGGCCAGTGGCTGCTCACCCTCATCGCCGCCGGGCTCGCGGCATACGGGCTGTACTCCTTCTCTCGGGCGCGGCATGCCGTGACCTGACGCCTGCCCTGAGTCTCCGTCGCCTGCCTGTCGCTCGCCCGCGACCCGCGGCGTCGGTGTCGTCGAGACCGCACCCGGGGCGCATCGGAGGCGCGTAGCCTGGGCTGCCGGGAGTCCGCGCCGGGCGGGCCGATGTGCCGGGGAGGTCGGACATGCTCACGCCGAGCTGGCAGCTGTCCGCGACGATCTCCCTCGTCCTCACCGTCGTGCTGGGTCGGCTGCGCCGTCAGCGGTGCGCCGGCGCTGCGCGTCGTCAAGGCCTTCGCGCTCGAGTTCGCCGTGCTCGTCGGCGTGTTCGCGGTCTACCAGCACACCGCCTACCTCGCGCACGGCAAGACGGTGGGCGCCTTCGCCAACGCGCACACCGTCATGGACATCGAGCGGTGGCTCCACCTGCCGAGCGAGCTGACGGTGCAGCAGCTGACGACGGGGATGCCGGTGATCGAGCGGTCGCTCAACTGGTACTACGCCTACATGCACCTCAACGTCATGACGTTCTTCGTCGTGTGGATGTGGTGGCGCCACCGAGAGCGGTACGCCTTCCTGCGCAACACCGTCGCCATCACGACGCTGGTCTGCGTGCTCATCCAGATGGTCCCGGTCGCCCCGCCGCGGATGTTCGCCGAGCTCGGTTTCGTCGACACGGCCAAGGTCTACGGCCAGTCGGTCTACAGCGACGGTGGCATCGCCGACCAGCTCGGCGCGATGCCGTCGATCCATGTCGCGTGGGCAGGGATCGTCGGGCTCTTCGGCGCCTGGGCGGCCGGCCGTCGGTGGGGGTGGGTCTTCGTCGCCCACTTCGTCCTCGTCAGCTATGTCGTCGTCGCGACCGCCAACCACTGGTGGCTGGACGGCATCGTCGGCCTCCTCGTCATGGCCGTCGTCATGGCGGTCCTCTGGCCGATCCACCGGTGGCTGGCCCGCCGCGCCGCCGTGCGGGAGCGGGCCGAGCGTCGCGAGGCCGAGGCCGATGCCGAGGGCGCCGAGCCCGAGCCCGCCCTGTCCTGACCTCGGCGGCGGCGCCCGGCCGTCAGTACCAGTGCGGGCTGCGGGAGAGCCAGGCCGACCAGGCGCGACAGGGGCTGCCGTAGGCCCCGCGGATGTACGCCAGACCCCACCGGATCTGCGTCGTCGGGTTGACCAGCCAGTCCGGCCCGGCGGCGCCCATCTTCGAGGCGGGCAGTGACTGCGGGATGCCGTAGGCGCCGGAGGAGGGGTTCCGGGCACTCCAACGCCACCCGCTCTCGCCGTTCCACAGGCTGTCGAGACACCCCCACTGGGACGACCCGAAGCCGTAGGCCGGCATGAGCCGCCGCGCCACGGCCTTCGGGTTGCGCTGGGCCCGGGTGAGCGACGGGCTGCCCCCGCTGACGAGGATCGCGAAGCCCGCGGCCCGAGACCGGGCGCGCGAGGCACGGGCTGCGGCGCGGGCCCGGGCGCGGCGCGGGCCCGCGCCGCCGCGATGCCGTCCTGCCGTCGCTGCTCGAGGACCGTGGAGGTATGCCGCAGCCGGGCCAGCCGTGCCACGGTCGCCCGTTGCGCGCGTTGGACCGCCGCGGCGGCCGACGCGGCGGCCGCGACCCGGGCCTGGGCGGCGACCTCGGCGGACCGGGCGTCGGCGGCCGCCCGTTGCTGCTCCTGCTCCGCGCGCCGGGCCGTCCGGGCGGCCTCGGCGGCGATGCCCGCCGCCGAGCGGGCCGCCGCGACCTCGCTCGACCAGCGCCGGCCGAAGGCAGTCGAGCCCGGCGGCGGCGTCGGCGTAGGCGCGGGGGTCGCCACCACTGCCGAGGAGCGCGCCGAACCCGCCGAGCGTGCCGCCGGACTCGTACATCGCGGCGGCATACTGCCCGAGCCGGACCCGCGAGCCGGCGGCCGCCCGGTTCGCCGCAGCCGCCCGCTGGTGCGCGGCGGTGGCATCGGCGGTGCGGGCCGCGAGCGCGTCGGCGGCCGCGGCATACGCATCGGCGGCGGCCGCCACCTCGCCCTGGAGCCGGTCGAGCCGCGCCGCCGCGGCCTGGTAGCCGCGCTGCAGCCGGGCGGCCTCGGCGGCCGTCGAGGCCGCCCGCCGACGGGCGGCACGCACCCGGGCGGCGCTGGGGTAGGGATGATGGCGGGCGGGGACCGCGGCCCGGGCCGGAACCGCCGGGACGGCGACTCCGACGAGCGACGCGGCGATGACGAGGACGAGCCCGAGCGAGCGGGGGCGCCGGGGCGGCCGGCCGCCCCGGCGCAGCCCGGCGTTGCGCGTCGGCCGCACCGGCACCCACGGCGGCGGGCTGCGGGTCGGGCGGGGACGAGGGTCGATGGGCAGGGGGCACGAGGGGTCCCTTCGACGATGGCCGGTCCACCGTAGCGCCCTGGTCACATGCGCCACACCCATCTCATGAACAACACAGGGAACTCGCAGCCGCGGCGGTGGGGCGGGCGGCCCGGGAGGGGGGACCGGACCCTGCTCGCCGAGGGTCGGCGATCCGCCCGGCCCCCCCGCGCGAGAGTCGGCAATCCGCCCGGCCCCCCGGCGCGAGAGTCGGCAATCCGCCCCATCGCGGACGCTGATGGGGCGGATTGCCACCCTTGGCGGAGGGGGTGAGGGCGGATTGCCACCCTTGGCGGAGGGGGTCGGGCGGATTGCCACCCTTGGCGGAGGGGGTCAGGGCGGATTGCCACCCTTCGGGGGGTGGGCGGACGGGCGGACCGGTTGACGCCGCCGGGGGGTCGGCCTACTCTGGCGTATCAACAGTCAAGACTGAATAGTGATGCAATCACATGACGACCGCCCACTCCGCCGCCGCTGACGCCGCCCGCTCCACCGCCGCCGACCCCGCTCCGCCGCCCCTGACGCCGCCCCGGGGAGCGCCCGAGCCGCCGCGCGCCTCGCGTGCGACCCGGACGTCGCGCGCGCCTACCGCGAGCGCGTCGCCATCCTGCGCGCCGGCGACCGCGAGGACCTCGTCGCCGCCATCGCCGAGCGGGCCGCCGCGACCCGCCGCACCGTCGTCGAGACGATCGCCGCCGCGGGCATCGGCCACGTCGGCGGCGACCTGTCCGTCACCGACATCCTCACCACGCTCTTCTGGGGTGTCCTCGACGTCAGCCCCGAGGAGCCGGACCGCCCCGACCGCGACCGGTTCATCCTCAGCAAGGGACACTGCGCCGCGGCGATCTACACGACGCTCGCCTCGGTCGGCTTCTTCTCCGCCGACGCCCTGCCGACCTTCGCCGCCGACGGCTCGGCCCTCAGCGGCCACCCCAACCGGCGCAGGACCCCCGGCATCGAGACGAACACCGGCCCGCTCGGCCATGGCCTCCCCGTTGCGACCGGCTGCGCCCTCGGGGCCCGGATGCGCGGCGAGGACTGGCGCACCGTCGTCGTCGTCGGCGACGGAGAGCTCCAGGAGGGGAGCAACTGGGAGGCCCTCATGTATGCCGTGCACGCCGGCCTGGGCAACCTCACCGTCGTCGTCGACCGCAACCGGCTCCAGCAGGGCGACCGGACCGAGACGACGAACGCCCTCGAGCCGCTCGGTGACCGGCTCGCGGCCTTCGGCCTCGAGGTCCGCGACATCGACGGTCACGACCACGGGGCCCTCCTCGACGCGCTCCAGCCGCGCGGCACCGACCGTCCGGTCGCCGTCATCGCCCGGACGACGAAGGGCAAGGGCGTCTCCTTCATGGAGGACGGCGCCCAGTGGCACCACAAGGTCCCGTCGCCGGACCAGGTGACGCAGGCGCTCGCCGAGCTGAGCCGCCCAGCCGCCGGGCACGCCCCGACGAGCGACGGAGCCGTCCGATGACCCCCGCGATGACACCCACGACCACGACCGGTCCGACCACCGTCTGGGCCCCGGGCGCCGAGACGCTCGACGGCCGCCACGCCTTCGCCGACGAGCTGCGCGCCCTCGCTCGCGAGGACGCCCGGGTCGTGGCCGTCTGCAACGACTCGGTCGGCTCGAGCAACCTCGGCGGCTTCGCCGAGGAGTTTCCGGACCGGCTCGTCAACGTCGGGATCGCCGAGCAGGACATGGTCGGCATCGGCGCCGGGCTCGCCAATGCCGGGTTCGTCCCCTTCGTCAGCGCGGCCGGTCCGTTCATCAGTGGGCGCGCGACCGAGCAGATCAAGGCCGACGTCGCCTACAGCGGCTTCCACGTCGTCCTCTGCGCCCAGAGCCCCGGGATGGCGTACGGCGAGCTCGGCCCGACCCACCACTCCGTCGAGGACCTGTCGTGGATGCGGGCGATCGCCGACCTGCCCGTCGTCGTCCCGGCCGACTCCTACCAGACCCGGCAGGCGGTCCGGTGGGCCGCGGCATACGGCAGGGGGTCCTACGTGCGGATCCCGCGTCACAAGGTGCCCGAGGTGACCGGGCCGGGCACACCGTTCGAGCTCGGCCGCGCCATCACCCTGCGCGAGGGCGGCGATGTCACCCTCATCGCCGCCGGCACCGGCGTGTCCCGGTCGCTCGAGGCGGCCGAGCTGCTTGCGCTCGAGGGGATCTCGGCCAGGGTGGTCAACATGCCCTTCATCGACCCCATCGACGAGGAGGCCGTCGTCGCGGCGGCCACCGAGACCCGCGGCATCGTCACCGTGGAGGAGGCGACGATCACCGGCGGCCTCGGTGCCGCCGTCAGCATGGTCGTGGCCGAGCAGGCTCCGGCCCGGATGCGGTTCGTCGGCGTCCGCGGCTTCGCGCCGACCGGTCACGCCCCGTGGCTGCTCGAACACTTCGGGATCAGCGGCGACGGGGTCGCGGCGGCCGCACGGGAGCTGGCCGCCCGATGACCGACGAGCTCGTCCTCGCCGTCGACCAGGGCACGAGCTCGACGAAGGCGGTCGTGCTCGACGCCGCCGGCCGGGTCGTCGGCCACGGTGTCGCGCCGGTCGGCCAGTCCCACCCCGCGCCCGGCTGGGCGGAGCAGGACCCGATCGAGATCTGGGACAGCGTCCGGTATGCCGTTCGCGACGCCCTCCCGGGCCGCCTCGGCCCCCGGGTCGTCGCCGTCGGGATCAGCAACCAGCGCGAGTCGCTCGTCCTGTGGGACCGCACCACCGGGGAACCGCTCGGGCCACTCCTCGGCTGGCAGGACCAGCGCACGGCCGGCCACTGCCTCGAGATGCTCGACGCCGGCCACGGCGACCTCGTCGAACGGGTGAGCGGCCTGCCGCTCGACCCGATGTTCTCGGCGCTCAAGGCCCGCTGGCTGCTCGATGCCCACGACCCCGACCGGTCGCGCTCGCGGGCCGGCGAGCTGTGCCTCGGCACCGTCGACGCATGGTTGCTCAGCCGGTTCGGTGGCGAGTTCGTCACCGAGGTCGGCAACGCGTCGCGCACGCAGCTGCTCGACGTCTCGACCCGGGACTGGTCGCCGGGGCTGCTCGAGCTCTTCGGCATCCCCGGCGAGGTCCTGCCGCGGGTCGTCGCGAGCGACGGCCCGTTCCCGGCGGTGCGCGGCCTGGACCCGGTGCCGGACGGCATACCCGTCCGAGCCGTGCTCGGCGACTCCCACGCCGCCCTCTTCGCCCACGCCGGGTGGCGAGCGGGGGTCGTCAAGGCGACGTACGGCACGGGGTCGTCGGTCATGATGCTCGGCGACGCCGCTCCGGGTGCGACCCACGGCCTATGCCGCACGATCGCCTGGGACCTCGGCGGCGTCGCCCCCGCGCTGGAGGGCAACATCCGCTCGAGCGGCCGCACGCTGACCTGGCTCGCCGACCTCGTCGGCACCGACGTCGCAACGCTCCTGTCCGAGGCGGCCGCGGCGGACCCGGGCGACGTCGTCCTCGTTCCCGGCTTCGGCGGGCTCGGCGCGCCGTGGTGGCGGCCCGCTGCCGCGGGCCAGGCGACCGGCCTCCAACTCGGGACGGGTCGGGCGCAGCTCGCTGCGGCGGCGGTCGACGCCGTCGTCCGGCAGGTCGAGGACGTCCTGTCCGCGCTGGAGCAGGCGGCGGGGCGACCCGACGTCGTCCTCGCCGACGGCGGCCTGAGCCGCAGCGCGTGGGTCATGCAGCGGCAGGCGGACATCAGCGGCCGGGTCTTCCGCTGCTCGACCGACGAGGAGCTGTCCGTGCGTGGCGCCGCGTATGCCGCGGGCATCGGGGCAGGACTCTGGACGCGCGCCGATGTCGAGGCGTGGCACGAGGAGCTGGGCGACGTCCGGCCGGCTCCGCTCGGCGCCGTCGACCGTCGGCGCACGGCCCTGTGGCATGCTGCCGTTGCCCGGGCCGGCGAGGCGCCCGGCGCGACCGAGCGGCCGTGAGTATCCGTGACCGACCGTGACCGAGCTGGCGAGGTGAGCCGATGACCGTCCCCGCCGACGGGATGCCGGGCCTGGACCGGCTGCGGCTCATGGTGCGCGTCGCCCGGATGTACCACGACCAGGGGATGCGTCAGCCCGAGATCGCCGAGCGGCTCGGGATCTCCCAGCCGCGCGTGTCCCGGTTGCTCAAGGAGGCCGGACGGCTCGGGATCGTCCGGACCATCGTCGCCCCGCCCGACGGGCTCCACGCCGAGCTCGAGGAGCGCCTCGTCGAGGCGTTCGGGCTCGCCGACGCCGTCGTCGTCGACGGGGACGGCCTCGGCGAGGAGGTGGCCCGCGCGCTCGCGCCGGCGACCGCGGCATACCTCGATGTCACCCTCACCGGCGGCGACACCCTCGGCATCTCGTCGTGGAGCGAGACCCTCCTCGAGGCGAGCCTGCTCATCCGCCCGCGGCCGGCGCCGGTCGCCGACCGGGTCATCCAGCTCATGGGTGGGGTCGGCAGTCCCGGTGTCCAGATGCACGCGACCCGGCTCATGGCCCGCTTCGCGGACATCACCGGTGGCACCCCGGTCCTCGTGCCGACCCCGGCGGCCGTCGAGTCGCCCCGGCTGCGCGCCGAGCTGCTGCGCGACCCCGGAGTGGCGGCGGTGACGAGCCAGTGGGCCGACGTGACGATGGCGCTCGTCGGGATCGGCACGAGCACGCCGTCGCCGCTGCTCGCGCGCAGCGGCAACGCGATCTCCGAGGCCGACCAGGCCGGGCTCGTCGCGGCCGGGGCGGTCGGGGACGTCTGCCTGAGGTACTACGACGCCGACGGAGCCCTCGTCGACTCGGTCCTCGGTGACCGGGTCATCGGCATCGACGCCGACACGCTGCGGGCGGTGCCGCGTCGGGTCGGCGTCGGCGGCGGGGCCCGCAAGCACGAGGCGATCCGGGGTGCGCTGCGTGGCGGGTGGCTCAGCGTCCTCATCACCGACCACGAGACGGCGCTCGCCGTCCTCCGCTGACCGCACGGGGCCGGACCACCTCGACTGCCGCGGACCGACGCGCCGAGCGACGCGCGGTGCGACACGCGGTGCGACACGCGGTGTGGGTCACACCGGCGGGCCCGGGCGACGGGTTGACGGGGCCCACGGGCCGGTGTTGACTGCCTATGCAAGAACAGTCGGTAATGAATAGACATGCAACTGACTTCTCCACCGCACCGCCGCACCCCCTGGGAGCAACGACATGGGCAACCCGATCTTCGGCGCCGGCATCTGGCACTTCGCCACCTACGTCGACCGCTACGCGACCGACGGCTACGGCGACGCCCGCGGGCTGCTCGAGATGATCGACCTCGCCGGCCAGGTCGGGAGCCTGTCCTACGTCGACCTCAACTACCCGTTCGTCAGCCCCGACGTCTCCCTCGACCAGATCGGCGCGGCCCTCGACCGGAACGGGCTCAAGGTCATCGGCATCACGCCGGAGATCTACACCCGAGTGTTCGCCAAGGGCGCGTTCACCAACCCCGACCCCGGCGTGCGGCGGCTCGCCCACGAGCTCGTGACCGAGGCCGCGGGCATCGTCCGGCACTTCGACGCGAGCTACGTCAAGCTGTGGCCCGGTCAGGACGGGTGGGACTACCCGTTCCAGGTCGACTACCGGACGCTGTGGAACCACTCGATGGAAGGCATCGGCCTGCTGGCGTCGGAGAACCCCGACCTGACGTTCGTCATCGAGTACAAGCCCCGTGAACCGCGCGTCCACATGAGCTACTCGGGCGTCGCGCGGACCCTGCTCGGGATCGAGAAGCTCGGGCTGCCCAACGTCGGGATCCTCCTCGACTTCGGCCACGCGCTCTACGGCGGCGAGTCGCCCTCCGACTCCGCCCAGCTCGCGATCGACCACGGCCGGCTGTTCGGGATGGACGTCAACGACAACTTCCGCGGCTGGGACGACGACCTCGTCGCCGGGACGGTCCACCCCATCGAGCTGTTCGAGTTCTTCTACACCCTGCGCAAGAACGACTGGGAGGGCGTCTGGCAGCTCGACCAGTTCCCGTTCCGCGAGGACCCGGTCCGCGCCGCGCAGGTCGCCATCGACTTCCTCCGCCGGGTCGACGCCGGGCTCGACCGTCTCGACGTCGACGCGCTCGCGGCGGCGCAGGCGAACCACGACGCGATGGCGGCTCACGCGATCGCCCAGCGCGCCCTCTACAGCGACTGAGCGGCATACCGACCCCTCCGCGTGCCGCAACCGCGTCAACAACTCCCCAATAGTGCAGTTGTTGACGGGTGTGCCGGGTGTGCCGGGGTGCGGGTGGTGGGGGTGAGGTCGATTTCTTCCCAATTGGGGAGTTGTTGACGGGTATGCCGGGGGTGTGGGCCGCGGGTGAGGTCGATTCCTTCCCTATTGGGGAGTTGTTGACGGCATAGGGTCGCGGCATGGCGGATGAGCATGCACAGGGCGCGGCGCCGGGGGCCGACGCGAGCCCGCCACGGACGGGAGACGGGCCGCTGGCCGGGCTGCGGGTCGTCGAGCTCGCCGGGATCGGTCCGACACCGTTCGCCGCCCTCCTCCTCGCCGAGCTCGGCGCCGACGTCGTCCGCGTCGACCGGCCCGGCGGCGGCGGACCCGATCGCCGCGATCACCGGTGGCCTCAACCGCTCCCGCCCGAGCGTCGCCGTCGACCTCAAGCACCCCGACGGGCTCGCCGTCGTCCGGCGCCTCGTCGACGACGCCGACGTCCTCATCGAGGGCCTGCGACCGGGCGTGACCGAGCGGCTCGGCCTCGGCCCCGACGACTGCCTGGCCCGCAACCCCCGGCTCGTCTACGGTCGGATGACCGGCTGGGGCCAGGACGGCCCGCTGGCCAGCGCCGCCGGCCATGACATCACGTATGCCGCCCTCACCGGCGCCCTCCACCTCGTCGGCGGCCCCGACAAGCCGCGCCCGCCGGTCAACGTCCTCGCCGACTTCGGCGGCGGCACCCTCTACCTCCTCGTCGGCGTCCTCGCCGCCCTCCAGGCCCGGGAGCGCACCGGCCGCGGCCAGGTCGTCGACGCCGCGATGGTCGACGGCGCCACCTCGCTCATCACGATGGTCTACGGGATGCTCAACGCCGGCCTGTGGCGCGACGAGCGCGCGGCCAACCTCCTCGACGGTGGCGCGCCCTTCTACGACACCTACGCCTGCGCCGACGGCCGGTTCGTCGCCGTCGGCGCCCTCGAGCCGCAGTTCTACGCCGCGCTCCTCGACGGGCTCGGGCTCGCCTTCCCCGAGGGTCAGTACGACACCGCCGCCTGGCCCGTCCACCGCGAGGCGATCGCCGCGGCATTCGCCACCCGGACCCGGGACGAGTGGGCCGAGCACTTCGCGGGCACCGACGCCTGCGTCGCGCCCGTCCTCGGTCTCACCGAGGCGCCCTCCCACCCGCACCTGCGCGCCCGGGGCGTCTTCGTCGACGGCCCCACCGGCCCCGTCCCCCGGGTGGCGCCGCGCTTCTCCGACACCCCCACCGCCGCGCCGGGTCCCGAGCGGGTTCCCGGCGCCGACACCTCCGCCTACCTCCGCGCGCACGGCTTCGCCGCCGGCGAGGTCGAGGCCCTGCTCGCGAGCGGCGCCATCGCCCAGGCCTGAGCGCCAGGCCGGCCCCCTTGCCGGTATGCCGACCGCGCGCCGAGGCATGGTCGCGCGGTCCCGCCGGATGAGAGGCTGGTATGCCGCCCGCGCCCGCCGTCCGAGGAGCCCGCCATGCCCCATCGCGTCCGCACCGACACCGCAGGCCCGGTCGCCCGGATCACCCTCGACGACCCCGACCGGCTCAACGCCGTCGACGCCGAGATGCTCGACGCGCTCGCCGACGCCGTGGGCCGGCTCGGCGCGGACCCGGCCGTCCGCGCGATCGCCGTGACCGGTGCGGGTCGGGGGTTCTGCGCCGGCGCGAACCTCGGCGGCGGGGCGGACGAGGGGGCCGAGCAGGTCGCGTCCCGGGTCGACACGAGCACCCTCGACGCGGCCGTGCGGGCGGTGCGCGCCATCGTCGACTGCCCCGTGCCGACCGTCGCGCTCGTCCACGGCGTGGCGGCGGGGGTCGGGGTGTCGGTGGCGCTGGCCTGCGACTACGTCCTCGTGAGCGACGCGGGGTCCTTCGTCCTCGCCTTCGCCCGGATCGGGCTGATGCCCGACGGCGGCGCGACCGCCCTCGTCGCCGCGTCCATCGGGCGGGCCCGGGCCATGCGGATGGCGCTGACCGGCGAGAAGGTCGACGGCGCGACGGCGGCGGACTGGGGTCTGGCGTCCGAGTGCGTCGCGGCGGCCGCCTTCGACGAGCGCGCCACGGCCCTGCTCGACCAGCTCGCCGCCTCGGCCCCGGAGGCGGCTCGGCTCACCGCAGCGGCCGTCAACGCGGCCAGCCTCGACCTCGAGCCGGCCTTCGAGCGCGAGGACAGCGGCCAGACGAGGCTGCTCGGGACCGACGACTTCCGTGAGGGGGTCGCCGCGTTCCTCGACAAGCGCCCGGCCCGGTTCGGCGGTTCCCGCCACCTAGACGCCCCAGGGAGGCGTCGGGGAACGCCAACTATGGTGAGCCCGTGGCAACGGAGTCAGGGGCGGCCGGGTCCGGCGAGGTCCGCACCTTCGACGCGGGGGAATGGGGGCCCGGCGCGCTTCTCGCCGCCAAGGGCGACCAGCGGGTCAGCGTCGTCATCCCCGCGCGCGACGAGGAGGACACCGTCGGCGGCATCGTCGCCGCGGTGCGCGAGATGTGGGTCGAGGCGGTGCCGCTCGTCGACGAGCTCGTCGTCATCGACTCCGACTCGACCGACGCGACGGCCGAGGTCGCGCGCGCCGCCGGGGGGACGGTGCACGCCGCGCGCGACGTCCTTCCCGAGCTCGGTCCCGCGAGCGGCAAGGGCGAGGCGCTGTGGAAGGCGCTGCACGTGACGACCGGCGACATCCTCGTCTTCCTCGACGCCGACCTCATCGAGTGGGGGACGCACTTCGTCGCGGGCCTTGCCGGGCCGCTCCTCGCCGACGCCGGCCTGCGCCTCGTCAAGGCCGTCTACGAGCGGCCGCTCCTCGGTGCCGACGGACACGAGGTCGAGAGCGGCGGCCGAGTGACCGAGCTCGTCGCCCGGCCCCTCATCGCGCTGCACTGGCCCCAGCTCGCCGGGCTCGTCCAGCCGCTGGCCGGCGAGTGGTCGGTGCGCCGCTCGGCCTTCGAGACGTATGCCGTGCCGTGCGGCTACGGCGTCGAGATCGCCGCCCTCGTCGACACCGTTCTCGCGGCCGGGCCGGAGGCCATCGCCCAGGTCGACCTCGGCCGCCGGGCCCATCGTCATCACCGGCACGACACCCTCGGTCAGATGGCGGTCCAGGTCATGGCGGCGGTCGAGACGCGGCTCGGTGAGCGGGCGGCATACCCGGGTCCGGCCGCCGTCCCGCTGCGCCAGTTCGACCGCCGGGGGCCCGGCTGGAGCGCCTGGGAGACCGACGTCGACATCACCGAGCGCCCGCCCGCCGTGTCCGTCGAGGCGTATGCCGCCCGGTCCCGAGGGGTTGGCGCGTGAGGTTCCGGATCGGCCGGCAGGAGTACGACGAGACCGCTCGGCTCGTCATGGCGATCGTCAACCGCACCCCGGACTCCTTCTACGACAAGGGGCTCACCTGGGCCGAGGATGCGGCGTTCGACCGAGTCCGCCAGGTCGTCGACGAGGGCGCCGACATCGTCGACATCGGCGGGATCAAGGCGGCCCCCGGTGCCGAGATCGACGCGGCGGAGGAGATGCGCCGGGTCGTCGGCTTCGTCGAGAGGGTGCGGGGGGAGCACCCCGACATCATCATCAGCGTCGACACGTGGCGCAGCGAGGTGGCGCGCGCGGTGTGCCGGGTCGGAGCGGACCTCATCAACGACGCCTGGGGCGGGGCGGATCCGGCGGTCCCCGAGGTGGCGGCAGAGTTCGGGGCGGCCCTGGTCTGCACGCACACCGGCGGGGTGACACCCCGGACGCGACCGCACCGGATCGAGTACGACGACGTCGTCGCGTCCGTCGTCGAGTCGCTGACCGAGCAGGCGGAGCGGGCCGTGTCCCTCGGCGTCGAGCGCGAGCGGGTCCTCATCGACCCGGCGCACGACTTCGGCAAGAACACGTGGCACTCGCTCGAGGTGACCCGGCGGCTCGGTGAGCTGACCTCCCTGGGCTGGCCGGTGCTGGTGTCGTTGTCCAACAAGGACTTCGTGGGGGAGTCGCTCGACCGACCCGTCGGAGAACGGCTGACGGGGACCCTCGCGACGACGGCGATCTCGGCCTGGCTCGGCGCCCAGATCTACCGCGTGCACGAGGTCGTCGAGACCCGCGAGGTCCTCGAC
Source organism: uncultured Actinomycetota bacterium (assembly GCA_963745335.1). Lineage (GTDB taxonomy): Bacteria > Actinomycetota > Actinomycetes > Actinomycetales > Dermatophilaceae > CAVSJJ01. Next base: position 247,096 of record CAVUXP010000004.1, on the reverse strand, counting down.
ATGGTGTCGGTCATCTCGGGGTCGCTGCGTCCCGCACGGACGACGAGGGGGCTCGCGTGATCCGGTCGATGACCGTGGTGCCGAGTGCCCCGCTGCTGTTGTCGGAGTATGCCGGTCGCGACGACGCCGGTGCGTCGCTGCGGTCGGAGGCGGTGCGGCTGCTGGAGCCGGTGGCGTCCTCCGTCGGCGGGTCGTCGGTGGGCGGGTCGACGGGCGCGTCGGTCGTGCTCGTCGTCGCGACGGATCGCGAGCCGCGCAGCACGAAGCCGGCCCTGGGGCGTCGGGTCGGTCAGCTTCTTCTCCGGCTGGCGGGGCTCGCGGCGAGCGACGTCGTCGAGGTGGCGTGGGACGCCCCGGTCGAGACGTGCCGGACGCTGGGTGCCGCTCTCGGGTCCGCCCCCGGCGAGCTCGACCTCGTCGTCGTCGGCGACCTCAGCGCCCGGCGCGGGGAGAAGGCTCCCGGGCATCTCGACGAGCGGTCGTTCGGCTTCGACGACGCCGTGCTGGCGGCGCTGTCGGCCGGAGATCCGTCGGCGCTCCTCGCGCTCGACGTCGGGGCTGGCCGCGGACCTGCTCGCGCAGGGTCGGGCGCCCCTCCAGGTGGCGGCCGCCGCGATGCTGGACGGCTCCCGGGACGGCGAGGACGCGGCATACCGCTGCGTCTCACTCGAGCACAGCGACCCGTTCGGGGTGCTGTACGTCCTGGCCCGCCTGGAGCGGGTCGGCGGCTGACGCCGGCTCTGCTCACCGCGAGGGTCGGGGATGTGCCCCGCAGCACCCCCGCGAGAGGTGGCGATCCGCCCCGTCAGGCGGTCCGATGGGGCGGATCGCCACCCCTCGCGGGGGCGTCCGGGTCGGCCCCGGCGGCGGTGTCCGGGTCGGCCCCGGCGGCGGCGGCCCGCTCGTGCAGGCGGTCCCGGACCTCCTCGGGGGTGTAGGCGCGCCGCTCCCGCTCGTTCCGCGCGACGAGGGCGCCGGTCGCCGCGATCCCGACGACGCCGGCCAGCCCGAGCGCCTTCCACCACCGTTGCGCTGCCACGTCGGCAGCCTAGTGCCGCTCGCTCGCCCGCCCACGCCCCGCCGCCCCCGGCCCCCGTTCGTCCCACCTGTCTCGACTTTCCCGCCCGGTACACGACACACCCGCCTGGCAAGGGTTCTTTTGTCTTGTCAGGTGGGTGTTTGTCTTGTCTGGCCCGGATCGTTCGCCCGGCCGTCGAGCAGCGCGGCCGGTGCACCGGCTCCTCGTCGGCGTTGGCACGGCACGGCGTGCCCGACCCACCGCCGCCGGGTCCGGCCTCGTGGGTTCGTGCCGTCAGCGCGCGGGGGTCTCGAGGACCTCGACGGCCAGGACGGTGGGGAGGTGCCGGGCAATCTCGTCCCACGTCTCGCCCTCGTCGCGGCTGGCGAAGACCGAGCCGGTGTTCGTCCCGAAGTAGACGCCGGCCGACTCCTGGCGGTCCCCGGCCATCGCCTGGCGCAGGACGGTGAAGAAGCACGACTCCTGCGGAAGGCCCGCTCGATGTGCCTCCCAGGTCTCACCGGCGTCTCGCGAGCGCCACACCGCGGCCGCGGCATTCGGCGGGTAGCGCCCGATGCTGTCCCCGTTGAGTGGGATGGTCCAGATGGTGCGGGAGTCCCGCGGGTGCACCCGGATCGGGAAGCCGAACGTCGACGGCAGCCCCTCGGTGATGTTGTGCCAGTCGAGCCCGCCGTTCGCGGACCGCCACACCCCGTGGTGGTTCTGCTGATAGAGCAGATCCTCGCTCCCGTCGGCCCGGACGAGGTGATGGACGCAGAAGCCGACGTGCCCGTCCGCCGCGGCAGCGGGGTGCTCGGCACCCTCGCCGTCGGTCGCGTCGGCGAGGTCGTTGCGCCGCTCCCAGGTCACGCCGCCGTCCTCGCTCGCGAAGACGCCGGCGGCGGAGATGCCGACCCACAGCTTCTCGGGGTCGGTGGGGTCGGCGACGATCGTGTGGAGGACGAGCCCTGCGGCGCCGGGGCTCCACTCCTGCGCCGACGGGTGGTCGGTGAGGCCCTTGACGACCGACCACGTCTCGCCGTCGTCGTCGCTGACGAGCAGGGTCGCGGGCTTGGTGCCGGCATACAGCCTGTCGCCGACCCGGCCGAGCGACCAGACCTGGGTGAACCGGTCCCCGAAGGGCGCCGGCTCGTCGGTCCAGCCGATCGACGCGGCGAAGTCGGGGTCGGTCGCGGCCCAGGCGTCCAGCTGGCCCGTCGTCAGCCTGCTGAGCGACCACGTGTGCCCGCGGTCGGCCGGACCGCCAGACTCCGGCGCCCGACCAGTCGCCACCGCCGCCCGCCCACATCGTCCCCGTGGTGGGGTCGCCGACGAGGTGGTTGACCGGCCAGCCGTCGCAGTAGGGCCCGCGCACCGTCCATCCGGTCCGCGTGGCGTCCCCCTCGATGACGAACGCGCCCTTCGTCGTCCCGATGAGCAGCTGGATCGCGGCCTCGGACATGGGACGCCCCTTCCGTCATCCGTCCGTGGTGGTCGACGGACGGTGTCGTCCCAGTGTCAGGTCCGGCCGAGGCCGCGGCAAGACCTCCGGTGTCTGCCCGGCTTCGCGGCGTCGCGGCCGAGTGACCGTCTCCTCCGAATGCCGCGGGCCGCGCGGTCCGTCGCGGGCCGCGCGGTCCCGCGGCCGGTGCCGCTGACCCGGGCGCGGCAGACTGGCCCGCGTGAGCGGCATACCCATCTCGCTGGACGAGGCGATCGAGTCCTCTCGCAGTGGCGACGTGTGGATCTTCCGCGGCGCCAGCCTCGCCGACCGGGCGATCCAGGCGGTGACGAACTCGCCCGTCAACCACGTCGGCCTCTCGGTCGTCCTCGACGACCTGCCGCCGCTCATGTGGCATGCGGAGCTGGGTCGGAAGCTGGTCGACCACTGGACCGGCGACCACCATCGCGGTGTCCAGCTGCACGACCTGCGTGCGGCCGTCCTGCGCTGGATGGTCGACTTCGGCCAGCGGGCCTGGCTGCGTCAGCTGACGCCCGAGGTGGGTCCGGCGCAGGAGGACGGGCTGCTGCGCGCGATCGCCCGGCTCGACGGGGTGTCCTTCCCCTCGACGACCCGGCTCGCCTGGCGGTGGGTGTCGGGCCGGGACGCACACCTGTCCCGGCGCGCGGCGGCGCGCCAGGGCTTCCGTCCCGAGGTGGCGTACTGCGCGGAGGTCGCTGCGGCCACGTACGAGGAGATGGGGCTGCTCGATGCGGGGGTGCCGGTCAACTGGTACGACCCGGGCTCGTTCTGGAGCGGCGACCGGCTCGGGCTCAGCGACGGGTGGGCGCTCGGCGCCGAGGTCGAGGTCCTCCCACCCCGCTGACTCCGCCGGACCCGCTCGCTCCCCCCACCCCTGCGTCCCGCCAGGACCCCCAGCCACTTTCCCGCCCGAAGAGCGACACGCCCGTCCAGGCAAGAGAACCTTTCCCCTGTCAGGCTGGTGTTTCCACCATCGGGCGGGAAAGTGGCGGCGCCCGGCCACCGGCGGGCAGGCGTCTTGTTACCGACGGTAGGTAAGGGCTAGCCTGGCAGTCCGAGCCCCTGGCAACGGATGACCACGACGACTCGATGAAGGGTGGCCCCCATGGCCCCGACCCCCTCGCTCGCCGAGCGCGGCCAACGACTCGGGCTCCGGGCGATCGGCCGGGTCGGCGGGCTGCCGATCCTGCGCCGGGACGACGTGCGCGGGGTGCTCGCGTCCCTCCTGCGCACCGGTGCCCGGCGGGGCGCCGACGTCGAGCTCCTGGCCCGGCGCACGTTCGCCCGGCGCGCCGGCTCCGGCGACCCCGCCCGTCCCCGCGTCGTCGACCGGGCCGACGACTTCGACCTCACCCCGACCGAGGACCAGGCGATGCTCCAGGCCGCCGCTCGCGAGCTCGCCGAGGAGGTCCTCCGGCCGGCCGCGCAGCGGGCCGACGTCGAGCGCGCCGTCCCCGACGACGTCCGCGCCGCCGCCGTCGACATGGGCCTGCACCTGCTCGGCGTCCCCGAGTCGCTCGGCGGGATCACCGACGAGCGATCCGCCGTGACGAGCGTCCTCGTCCTCGAGGAGCTGGCGCGAGGCGACCTCGGCCTCGCCGTCGCGCTGATGGCCCCGGCCGCCGTGGCGACGGCCATCGCGGCCTACGGCTCCACCGCCCAGCAGGCGACCTATCTGCCCCACCTCGCCGGCCGGGACCCCGCCGTCGGTGCGCTCGCCCTCCACGAGCCGCAGCCGCTGTTCGACCCCTTCTCCCCACGGACCGTCGCCGAGCGTCGCGGCGACCGGCTCGTCATCGACGGGGTCAAGTCGCTCGTCCCGTATGCCGCCTCGGCCGACCTCGTGCTCGTGTCGGCTCTCGTGGACGGATCGCCCCGGCTCGTCGTGCTCGAGGCGGGCACTCCCGGCCTGACCGTGGAGGACGAACCGGCGATGGGCCTCCGGGCGGCGTCCACGGGTCGGTTGCTTCTCCAGCATGTTGAGGCTTCAACAGATAGTCTGGTCGGCAGTCCCGCTGACCACCGCGATGCGGTGCATCGGGCCCGAGTGGCCTGGTCTGGGGCGGCCTGTGGGACGGCACAGGCCGCCCTGGACCAGCTCACCCCCTATGTCCTCGAGCGTGAGGCCTTCGGCGAGCCCATCGCGCACCGCCAGGCGGTCGCCTTCGCCCTCGCCGACATCGCGACCGAGCTGGCGGGTCTTCGGCTCGTCACCTGGCGTGCGGCCGCCCGCCTCGACGCCGGCGCCGACGCGGGATCCCTTGCGGCGCAGGCCCGCCGGCTCACCGCCCGGCACGGCGCGCAGATCGGCTCCCAGGCCGTGCAGCTGCTGGGCGGCCACGGCTTCGTCCGCGACCACGACAACGAGCGGTGGTACCGCGACCTGCGCGGGGCCGGGGTCCTCGAGGGGGTCCTCCTCGTCTGACCGGCGCGGCCGGACCGCCCGCGGCCCGACCGCCCGCGACCGCCCAGCCGCCGCAGCCCACCCTCCGAAAGGCAGTCCGATGATCGACCTCGAGGTTCCCCGCCGGCTCCGTCCCCTCGTCGCGCAGGCCCGCGCGGTCGGCGAGGAGGTCTTCCGGCCGATCTCGCGCCGCTACGACCTGGCCGAGCACGAGTACCCCCGCGAGCTCGACCTCCTCGCCGCGGCGATCGAGGGCCAGGACCGCTCGACCGCGAGCACGGGAGCCGGTGCGGGCGGCGCCGGGAGCAGGGGCCGGAACCTCGCCTCCGTGCTGTCGATCATGGAGACCTGTCGCGGCGACGTGGGGCTCACCCTGTCCATCCCCGGCCAGGGCCTCGGCAACGCGGCCATCTCCGCCGTCGCCACCGAGGAGCAGAAGGCCCGGTATGCCGGCCGCTGGGCCGCGATGGCGATCACCGAGCCCGGCGCCGGCTCCGACGCGGGCGCGATCCGGACGACGGCGGTCCGTGACGACGCGGGCGGCTACGTCCTCAACGGCGAGAAGATCTACGTCACCTCCGGCGAGCGCGCCGACCTCGTCGTCGTCTGGGCCACCCTCGACCGCTCGCTCGGCCGGCGGGCCATCAAGTCCTTCGTCGTCGACCGGAGGAACCCCGGCCTCCGGCTCGTCCGCCTCGAGCACAAGCTCGGGATCCGCTCCTCCGACACCGCGAACTTCGTCCTCGAGGACTGCCGGGTCCCGGCGGAGGACCTCCTCGGCGACCCGGAGATCGGGCCGGCGGGCGGCTTCGGCGGCGCGATGCAGACCTTCGACAACACCCGGCCGCTCGTCGCCGCGATGGCGTGCGGCCTCGCCCGGGGCTGCCTCGACACGACGGCGGAGCTGCTCGCCGCGGAGGGGGTCGAGGTCGACTGGGACCGGCCGGCATACGCCCAACCGGCCGCGGCCGCCCGGCTGGCCGACCTCGAGGCCGACTACCAGTCGGCCTATCTGCTCACCCTCCGGGCGGCCTGGCTCGCCGACACGGGCACACCGAACTCGATGGAGGCGTCGATGGCGAAGGCGAAGGCCGGCCGCACCTGCGTCGACATCGCTCTCGGCTGCGTCGAGCTGTGCGGTGCCACGGGCTACGCCGAGCGCGAGCTGCTCGAGAAGTGGGCGCGGGACGCCAAGATCCTCGACATCTTCGAGGGGACGCAGCAGATCCAGCAGCTCGTCATCGCCCGGCGCCTGCTCGGCCTCACCTCGGCCCAGCTGAGGTAGCGGGCCGTTCTCAGCCGAGCTCGGGTGGGTCGTCGGTGGCCGGGGTGCTCGGCCGGGGCGGGGACCCGCCGAGGAACCCCGCGAAGGGCGCGAGGACGACGCCGCAGCCGAGGATGATGCCCGCCCTCACGTCGGACGAGAACTCACGTCGGACGGGAAGCTGTAGCCGGGCGCGCGTCGTCGTCTCCCACGGCTACCGTCCGGCGGCGAGGCCGAGGACGACGGCGGTGACGAGGCTCGAGGCGATGGCGGCGGCCGGGACCCACGCCCAGTGGACGCGGCGGTCGCTCTTGCGCGCTGCGAGGGCGGCCCCCGAGGGCCCGCAGCGCCCACGACGGTGTCTCGTCCCGCCCCGCGGTCGCCGTGGACAGCGGGCGCGGGTCGATGAGCCGGGGCAGCGGTGTCGGCGTCCGGGCGTCGTCCCCGTCCACGTCGACGGCCGGCTCGCTGTCCGCCGCGGGCGTCTCCAGCCCGGGGAGCCCGAGATGGATGGCGATCTCCTGAGCGGTCGCCGGACGGTCCGCCGCATCCTTGGCCAGGCAGGCCTCGACGACGGCGATGAGGTCGGCGGGGATGTCGTCCGGGAGCGGGGGCGGGGAGTCGTTGACCTGGGCGAGGGCGGTCGCGACGGGGGTTCCGCGGTCGAAGGGGCGCCGCCCGGTGAGCAGCTCGTGGGCGACGACGCCGAGGGAGTAGATGTCGCTCGCCCCGGTCGCCGGCTCGCCGAGCGCCTGCTCGGGGCTGAGGTAGTAGGGCGTGCCGAGGATCTCGCCCGTGCGGGTGCGGACGGTCCCGTCGATCGCCCGGGCGATGCCGAAGTCCGTGAGCTTCACGAGGCCCTCGCTCGTGAGGAGGATGTTCGCCGGCTTGACGTCGCGGTGGACGACGCCCGCCTCATGGGCCACCCCGAGGGCGAGGGCCGCCTGCCCGATGACCGAGCGGGCCATCGCCGGCTCCATGGGGCCTCCCTGGCGCAGCCAGGCCGACAGCGGCTCGCCGCGGACGAGCTCCATGACGATGAAGGCCAGCCCGTCGTGGTCGCCGTAGTCGAAGAGCGTCGCGATGTTGAGATGGGAGAGGCCGGCCGTATGCCGTGCCTCGTCGTGGAACCGCTTGGCGAAGACGATCTCGTCCTCGGTCGCCGGGCGCATGATCTTGATCGCGACCTGACGCTCGAGGGTCTCGTCGGTGGCCTCCCAGACCTCGGCCATGCCGCCCGTCGCGATGTGGCGGGTCATCGTGTAGCGCTCGCCGAGGCGGTAGCCCGGCTCGAGGCGGTTCACCGGACCGCCGATGGGTCGGTCGGGCCGGTGGTGCGGTCCTCGGTCATGCGGGTCCTCCGGTTGGTCCCTCGGCACTCCTCCACTCCGCCAGGGCGGTTGGGGCGGGACGGAGCGGGTCGAGGCGGTGCTGGCAGGGCGGTGGTGGGCCATGGGCATGGCTCACCACCGACAGATCTCTCTACCCCGCCGCTCGACGGGTCATGCGCCGCGGGCCCGGGCGGGGCTCGTCAGGCGCGGGCGGGGCTCGTCAGGCGCGGATGGTCTCGAGGAAGTCGGCGATGCGACCGATCGCCTCGGTGAGCGTGTCGACATCGGGCAGCGTGACGAGCCGGAAGTGGTCGGGCTCGAACCAGTTGAACCCGGTCCCGTGCGTGACGAGGATCTTCTTGGCGCGGAGCAGGTCGATGACGAAGGCCTCGTCGCTCTCGATGGGGTAGACGTCCGGGTCGAGCCGGGGGAAGCAGTAGAGCGCCCCGTGTGGCTCGGCGCACGTCACGCCGGGGATCTCGTTGAGCAGTCGCCAGGCCGTCTTGCTCTGCTCGTAGAACCGCCCTCCCGGCACGATGAGCTCGTTGATCGACTGGTAGCCGCCGAGGGCGGTCTGGATCGCGTGCTGCGCAGGCACGTTGGCGCACATCCGCATGTTCGCGAGGAGGGTGAGGCCCTCGAGGAAGTCCTGGGCCATGTGCTTCGGCCCGGACACCATGACCCAGCCGGCGCGGTAGCCGCAGACGCGGTAGGCCTTGGACAGCCCGCTGAAGGTGAGGGTGAGGACGTCGTCACCGGCATACGTCGCCGTGTGGTGGTGGACGGGCTGGTTGACGTCGTCGGCGAAGAGGATCTTCTCGTAGATCTCGTCGGACATGAGGACGAGCTGGTGGCGCCGGGCGATGTCGACGAGACCGCGGACGATGTCCTCGCTGTAGACGGCGCCGGTCGGGTTGTTGGGGTTGATGACGACGAGGGCGAAGGTGTTCTCGGTGATCTTGGACTCGATGTCCTCGAGGTCGGGGTTCCACCCGTTGGTCTCGTCGCAGCGGTAGTGGACGGGCTTGCCGCCGGCGAGGGAGACCGCCCCGGTCCACAGCGGGTAGTCCGGGGCGGGGACGAGGATCTCGTTGCCGTCGTCGATGAAGGCCGTGAGGACCATCGAGATGAGCTCGGAGACGCCGTTGCCGATGAAGACGTCCTCGACGGTCGTGTCGAGCAGGCCCCGGGACTGGTAGTACTGCGCGACGGCCGTGCGCGCGGAGTAGATCCCGCGGGAGTCGGAGTAGCCCTGGGCGTCGGGCAGGTTGTGGATCATGTCGGCGAGGATCGCCTCGGGTGCCTCGAAGCCGAACGGCGCGGGGTTGCCGATGTTGAGCTTGAGGATCTTGTGCCCCTCGGCCTCGAGACGCTGGGCCTCGGTGAGGATCGGGCCACGCACGTCGTAGCGGACGTGCTGGAGCTTGCGGCTCTGGGTGATGGGGCGCATGGAGCCAGTCTGTCAGGGCCGGTATGCCGCCCGCCTCGCCCTTTCGCCGCGGCGAGCCACTCTCCCCAGCCGTCACCACTTTCCCGCCCAATGGGAGAAACGCCGACGGGGCAAGACTTCTTTTGTCTTGCGAGGCGGGTGTTTGTCTTGCCTAGCCGACCTCGCGGCGTCATCGGATGCTCTGTGGGCGGAACCTCGGTTCTGGGCGGTCGCGCTCGGCGAGAGGGGGCCATGGCGAGCCGGAGGCCGCACTGGCGGGTTGCATCAGGGTCGCTGTGCCGTGGGCGCTGAGCACGTCGTGGCCGTCGGTGGCATCCGTCTGCGAGGCGTTGCCGTGCAGGGTGGAGTAGCCGCTGGTTGAGCAGCTGCCGGATCGTGGTGCCGGCGGGGCGGCCCGAGAGGCCCTGAAGGTCGTTCTCGAGCGCGGCGTCGAGATCGACCCCGCCGGGGAGCAGCCGCGGCATCGGATCACTCCTCACGGCGCACCGACGCTGACGAACCCGCAGTACTCAACGCGGCCCCCGTGCCGCCGACCACCCCTGCGGCGCAGGATTCACGTCGTTGACGGGCCACCCCGCCCGCATGTCGGGGCCCGGTCACGGGCCGCACACGGCTAGGCCCGAAGTGCGGCGTCCTCGAGGGGCACCCGCGCTCGGTTGGCCGCACTCCGGCGGGTGAGGCCCCACACGAGGGCGATGAGCACGACGTCGAGGACGATGCTGTAGATCCGGTCGGGCGTCGCGACGGGGCCGGCGACGGTGAGCAGGCTGCTCCCGGGTTCGTTGGCGACGACGACGTAGTTCACGAGGTCCCATCCGCCGTGGAAGATCACGCTCGGCCAGATCGACCCGGTTCGGTCGTAGGCATACGTGTAGAGGAACGCCGTCAGCAGCAGGGCGATGAGCCGGGTGGGCTCCAGGGACTCCTCGGTGAAGTGGATGAACGTGAAGAAGAGGATCGACACGATGTATGCCGTCGCCCGGGAGTAGTCCGTCAGCGTGGTGTAGAGGTAGCCGCGGAAGAAGAACTCCTCCCAGATGCCGGTCCCGACGTAGACGGCCACGACGGTGACGACGGCCGTCCCGGACAGGTTGTCGGCCAGGCCCCACTGCGCCCGTCCCGAGGCCTGGGTCACGGCGATGAGCACCCCGAACCCGACGAGCATGATCCCCAGGCCACCCCAGCCCACGAGCCGCGCCGTCGGGGGCATGCCCAGCCCGAAGTCGGACAGCGGCCGCCGGTCGACGAGGGTGAACAGGGCCAGGCTCAACGCCACCGTCACGAGCGGAAGGAGCAGGCCCACGATGAGCATCCCCGGCCACTGGGAGAAGTCGGGTGAGTTGGTCAGGGTGATCCCGATCGCGGGCACCAGGAGTCGTCGGAAGAGCAACTCGCCGACGACGAGGATGAGGATCATGGCGAGGAAGGCGCGCAGCGCGGGAACGACCTTGTTCATGGCGCGATTCACCTTGGCGCAAGCCGGACGGAGCCTTCAAGCCAGCAGGCCGAAATGCGTGCTGCATCACGCCCTGCAGGCCGGGGCACGGAGGGGCAGTCGCCGGCGGCCGCCCGCCGCTACTCGTCGCCGGTGAGGTTGAAGCCGCGCAGCCGCCACGTCGCGACCCAGGCACCGGCGACGGTGACGACGGCGACGGCGCACGACGGCATACGTCGTGCCGAGGTCCGGCGACAGCGGCTGGTCGGCGATCGGCGCCGCGATCGCGGTGGCCCAGCGCGACACGCTGAGCCAGCGCACCCCGTCGAGCAGGCCGCCGAGCAGGCTCTCCCAGACGAGGAGGTAGATGAGGCCGACGACGACGGCGTGCCGGGTCAGCACCGAGAGGACGGCGAAGAGCGAGCAGTAGCCCACGCCCGCGACGAGGGCCCCCACCGCGTAGGCCGCGCCGAGCCGCGGGTCGCTGGGCCGCATGAACAGCCCGGCGAGGAGGACGGGGACGGCGGCGAAGACGAGGACCGAGACGAGGGCGACGAGGAGCTTGCTGAGCAGGATGCGCGACCGGGGGATGGGGCGGGCGAGCAGGTAGGCGACGGAGCCGTCGTCGATCTCCGGGGCGAGGACGCCCGTCGTGGCGAGGAGGGCGACGAGCGGCGTGACGACGAGGAGCCCGAGGGCCTGGAGGGTATGCCGCGCGGCGTCCGGGTCGGTGCCGACGAGGAACCGGATGAGCAGGGCCAGGGCGAGCAGGACTCCGGGGAGGACGACGAGCAGCACCCCACGCCGCCGGCCGAAGAGGCTCTTGCGGGCCAGCCGGACGACCGTGCGCGACACCGGCGCGCTCATGTCGACACCAGGTAGGCGAAGACGCTCTCGAGGGACTCGTCGGTCGGGACGACCTCGAGGAGCCGGATCGCGTTGTCCCGGGCGAGCCGCGGCAGCGCCGTGCTGAACCGCCCGAAGTCGGAGGCCTCGAGCTCGATCCCGCCCTCGGTCCGCAGCCGCACCCCGCGCACCGACGCGTCGGCGACGAGGACCGCCGCGAGCCGCCGGTCGTCGCCGCTGTGGATGACGAACCGGTTGGGCCGGTCGGTCATGAGTCGGCGGATCGCGCCGAAGTCCCCGGATGCCGCGTGCCGGCCGGAGACGACGACCTCGATCTGCCGGGCGACCTGCTCGACCTCCTCGAGGATGTGCGAGCTGAACAGGACCGTGCGGCCCTCCGCCCCCATCGTGCGCAGCAGCTCCATGAGATGGATGCGCTGGCGCGGGTCCATCCCGTTGAACGGCTCGTCGAGGAGGAGGACGGCCGGGTCGTGCACGAGGGCCGCGGCCATCTTGACCCGCTGCCGCATGCCCTTGGAGTAGGTCGAGATGGTCCGGTCGGCGGCGTCGGTCATCTCGACGAGGCCCAGGGCGTGGTGGGCGGCCCGCCCGGGTACCTCCAACCCGTGCAGCTCGGCCGCCGCGACGACGAACTCGTGCCCCGTGAGGTAGTCGAAGAGTGCCTCACGCTCCGGAACGAGACCGATCGAGCGGTAGACGGACTCGTTGCGCCACAGGGGCGCCGCGTCGAGGGTGACCGACCCGGTGGACGGGGCGAGGAACCCCGACATGAGCGCGATGAGCGTCGACTTGCCGGCGCCGTTGGGGCCGAGGAGGCCGGTGACGCCCGGGCCGATCGTCATCGAGACGTCGTTGACGGCGACGACGTTGCGGTACCACCGGGACACGTGCTCGAGCCGGAGGGTGCTCATGACCCGACCTCCCGGTAGCGCCCGATCATCGCGCCCACCGAGCCGAGGACGGTGAGCAGCGTGACGGCGAGGTAGAGCAGGCCGAGGCCGGTCCCGTGGGGCGGCGTGGCGGTCGCCGCAGGGGAGTCGAACGCCCACACCTGGAGCCCGTTGACGAGGGTGTAGGGCGAGAAGACGCCGGCGACCTGGCCGACGAGCTCGTGCTGGGAGTCCATGGCGATGCCCTGGACGATGGAGACGGCGGTGTAGCTGAGCAGGAGGATGACGATGACCCCGGCGACCGCGAGCCCGCGCCGGGTCGTCAGGGCCGACACGACCGCCGCCGGCCCGGCGAGGCACGCCGCGAGGACCAACGCCCCGACGAGGGCGGCGAGGATCCGGCCCGTCTCCCGGCCGGGTGGCAGGTCGGCGAGGAGGCCACCGGCATACATGAGCACGAGCGGTGAGCCGATGAGGACGAAGGTCGCGGCGGTGAGCGAGGCGAGCCGGACGAGGACATAGGTGACCCGGCGGATCGGCCGGGCGAGGTAGAGGGTGATCGTCCCGAAGCGCAGGTCACGCGACACGAGGGCCGGAGCCTGGGCGGCGACGAAGACGGAGACGAGCAGCTGGGTCGTCAGGGGGTAGGTCGAGTACGGGACGATCTGGTCGTCGAGCTCCAGGATGGTCCGGGCCTGGACGAGGACTCCGACGAGGATGAGGGCCGGGAGCAGGCTGAGGCCCAGCAGGATCATCGGGAGGATCTTGGAGCGGCCGGACCGGCCGAGGCCGTAGCAGTGCCGCAGCCCGGTGACGAACAGGGCGCGCGCCACCGACCGCTCGCCGAGCCGGGGGCCGTCGTAGCTGCGGTATCCGAGGTCGTGGATGACCGCGCCGGTGCCCGCCTCGGTGGGGCCCGCGTCGGTGGGAGCCCGTGGCGTCGGTGGGGCCCGCGTCGGTGGGCGTGGAGTCAGTGGGGCTGGACACCGCCGGCCACCCCCTCTCGGAAGACGTCCTCGATGCGGTGGTGCCGCTCCTGCATCCGGACCAGCCCGAGGCCCAGGTCGACGGCGAGGTCGCGGACGATGTCGCGGGTCGCCTCGTCGGCGACGGCGACCTCGACGAGCCGCCCCTCCATCGGCCAGGCCCGCAGCCCGGCGTCGACGAGGGCCTGGCCCAGGCGCCGGTCGGCATCGGGACCGCCCTGCACCTCGACGACGAGGCTCCCCGTCGTGTCGAGGAAGTCGGTCGTCGCCGAGGAGCGCAGCAGCGCGCCGCTGTCGAGGACGATGACGTGGTCGCTCACCCGCTCCAGCTCGCCGAGCAGGTGCGAGGTGACGAGGACGGCGATCCCGAAGTCGGTGCCGATCCGCCGGACGAGGTCGAGCATGCCGTCGCGGGAGGCGGGGTCGAGCCCGTTCGTCGGCTCGTCGAGGAGCACGAGGCGCGGGTCGTGGACGAGGGCCTGGGCGAGCTTGGCGCGCTGCTTCATCCCCGTCGAGTAGCCCCCCATCGGCCGGTACCGCTCCTCGGCGAGGCCGACGTGGCGCAGGACGTCGGCCGCGCGCTCGCGGGCCGCGGGGTAGGGGAGCCCGGACATCTGGCCGAGGTGGACGACGAAGTCGCTCGCCGAGACGTCGGCGGGCAGGCAGTCGTGCTCGGGCATGTAGCCGACGAGTGCGCGGATCCGGGGGCCCTGTGTCGCGATGTCGAAGGACAGGACGCTCGCGCCGCCGGCGGTCGCGGGGACGAGCCCGAGGAGGATCTTGATGAGCGTCGACTTGCCCGCACCGTTCGCCCCGACGAGGCCGGTGATGCCGTCGCCGACGACGAGGTCCAGGGCATCGAGCGCGGTGACGCGCGGGTAGCGCTTCGTCAGTCCGCGCGTCTCGATGACCGGCATACCGGTCAACCTAGCCTGTGGCCGGTATGCCGGGATGTCCGCCACGACGACGGGGGCCGGTGTCCTGCGCCGGGTGCCTAGAGCCGGATGAGGGCCGAGACGAACTGGCCCGCCGAGACGGCGCTCGCGTGGGTCCCGGTCATCGCTCGGGGCGTGCGCTGGAGGCCGGAGGCCGGACCGACGCCGAGGGCCCCCTGGCCCGCCGCGCCCCACGCGTAGACGGTGCCGTCCTTGGCGAGGGCGAGGGTGTGGTTGTAGCCCGACGAGACCGCCTTCATCCTCGGCAGACCCTCCACCGTCCGGGGCTTGGCGACGTATGCCGCGACCCCCGAGATGCCGAGCTGGCCGGCGGCGTTCGTGCCCCACGCCTTGAGCCGACCGGATCGCATGAGGGCGAACGAGCCGTAGTCGCCGGCAGACACGTCCTTGGCGAGCGAGCCGAGTGCGACCCGGACGGGGGTGTGCCGCTCGGCGCGCGTGCCGTCGCCGAGCTGGGCGAACTCGTTGTCGCCCCAGGCCCACACCGAGCCGTCGGTGCCGAGGGCGAGCGAGTGGGTCGTGCCGGCGGACACGGCCCGGGCGGCGGGCAGCCCGGGCACCCGGACCGGCCGGGCGCTCGAGGACGTCGAGCCGGTGCCGAGCTGGCCGTACTCACCGTGGCCCCAGGCCCACACGGAGCCGTCGGCGGCGAGGGCCAGGACGTGGTCGAGCCCGGCGGAGACCCGGACGATCCGGGGCAGACCGGGAACGACGGTCGGCGTGCGTCGGTTGCGGTGGTCGCCGACGCCGAGCTCGCCACCACGGTTGTAGCCCCACGCGTAGACCGCGCCGCTCGCGGCGACGGCGAAGCTCGAGGCGCCGCCGGTCTCGACGGAGACGATCGCGGCGAGACCGGGCACCCGGGTCGGGGTGCCGAGCTCCTTGGGACCGGGCCCGGCCTGTCCGTAGAGGTTGAAGCCCCAGCCCCACACCGATCCGTCGCGCCGCAGCGCCAGCATGTGACCGGCATGGGCCGAGACCTGGACGGCATGCGACAGCGACCGGCCGACGGACACGGGCACCGCCGAGGAGACGAAGGGCCGGCCGGTGCCGAGCGCGCCCTGCTCGTCGACCCCGAAGGTCATCACCTGGCCGGGCGCGACGCGCGACCGAGCCGACTCGGCGTACGCCGGGCCGGTGCCGACGAAGAGCGCGGCCGCGACGAGCACGGACACGACGACAGAACGCTGGGACATGTGCCCCCCCAAGAGCAACGACCACCACCAATGCGCCTCACCCTAGCGGCCGGTGCCGGGACGCGTGAGCGGTTTGCACAGGTATGCCCCCATCGCCGTCCAGGGTTGAGCGACGGGTGCCCTCGTCGGCGATGATGGCGTGATGGGAGGCGCCCGCCGACGAGGCGACCGAGGGGTATGCCGCCGCCGCGCGGCATACGCGGTGCTCGCCGTCCTCGGGCTGGGTGGCGTTGCCGCCTGCAGCGGTGGGAGCAGCGGGCTCGGCGAGGTCCCGCCGGGGCCCTCGGCGACCGGCACCGCCTCCTCGCCGTCGACGCCGACCCGAGCCACGACGCCCCGGCTCGAGGTCGAGGTCGTCGCCGAGGGGCTCGAGCACGGGTGGGACATCGGGTTCCTTCCCGACGGCCGTCTCCTCGTCACCGAGCGTCCGGCCCGGATCGTCGTCGTCGCGGGGACGAGCGCGGGGTCGCGGGTCACCCCCGTCCGGGCCGACCTGTCCGACGTCATGGTCCAGGGGGAGGGCGGGCTGCTCGGCATGGTCGTCCACCCCGACTTCGCGACGAGCCGCGAGTTCACGACGTGCCTCGACCACGAGGAGGGCGGTCGCGCCGTCGACATCCGGCTCGTCACGTGGCGGCTCAGCGAGGACGCGCGCTCGGCGACGCGGGTCCGGACGCTGCTCGCCGGTCTCCCCGTCAACCCGAGCGGGCGGCATTCGGGGTGCCGTCCGACGATCGGCCCCGACGGCGCGCTCCTCGTCGGCACCGGCGACACCGCCGACCCGGATGTCCCGCAGGACCGGACCTCCCTCGGCGGCAAGGTGCTTCGGCTCGACCTCCGGACCGGGGAACCGTTGCCGGACAACCCCTTCATCGACTCCGACGACCCGCGCGAGCGGTACGTCTACACGTACGGACACCGCAACGTGCAGGGCGTCGCGGTCCGGCCCGGCACCGACCAGGTCTTCACCGTCGAGCACGGCCCGAGCTTCAACGACGAGGTCAACCTCCTCCGTCCGGGCGCCAACTACGGCTGGGACCCCTCCCGTGGTGGGCGGACCGACTCCTACGACGAGAGCGTCCCGATGACCGACACGAGACGGTTCCCGCAGGCGGTGCCCGCCGTGTGGCAGTCGGGCCGGACGACCCAGGCGACGTGCGCCGCGGCGTTCCTCGACGGCGAGCAGTGGGGCACCCTCGACGGCGCACTCGTCGTCACCGCCCTCAAGGGCGCCAAGATGCTCCTGCTGCGGCTCACCGATGCCGGGGCGCTGGCGTCGGTCTCGATCCCGGCGGAGACCAACGGCCCCTACGGTCGGCTGCGCGCGGCGCGGCTCGGCCCGGACGGTGCCCTCTATGTCACGACGTCCAACGGCGACGACGACAAGGTCCTCCGGATCACCCCGCGGTCGTGAGGCGATGAGCGAGCGAGCGCTCCTCCTGCCGAGCCCGTTGCTCGGGCCGGCGGCCTACCGGCCGCTGGCGTCGGCGCTGGGGGAGCGCGGGTGGGCATCCACCGTCGCGGGCCTGCCGCCCGAGCCGTTCACGCCGGAGCAGGTGCGGGACGGGTTCGTCCGGGCGGCGAGGGAGGCGCAGGCCACGGTCGTCATCGCGCACAGCAACGCGGGGCACGTCGCGGCCGCCGTCGCCGAGGCGGCCGAGGTCGGCGCCGTCCTCTACGTCGACGCGGCGCTGCCCCCGCGGGACGGGCCCAGCCCGCTCGCCCCACCCGCGCTGCTCGACGGCATCCGCCATCTCGCCGAGGCGGACGGCCTCATGGCGCCGTGGACCCGGTGGTGGCCGCGCGAGGACGTCCTCGCGCTCGTCCCGTCGCCGGCGTGGCTGGAGCGGATCGAGGCCGAGCAGCCGCGGGTCACGGTGTCCTATCTCTCCGCGAGGGTGGCGGTGCCGGCGGGATGGTGGCGCCGGCCCAGCGGCTACCTCGCCTTCGGCACGACGTATGCCGCGCAGCTCGACGCCGCGCGCGGCTTCGGCTGGCCGGTCGAGACCCTCGACGGTCACCACCTCGGCCTCCTCACCGACCCGGAGGGCGTCGCGGTCGCGGTGCGGAGTCTGCACGCGCGGGTCATTACCGCTCCCTGACGAACCGGTCCGCGCCGTCGCGCCGGGCGGCATCGCGGCCTTTCATGGTGGTCTCGCCCTCGTCACCAGGAGCCGTCATGCGCAGGTCCACCGTCGTCGCCGCCGCTGCGGCGGCACTGTTCGCCCTCCCCCTCGCCGGCTGCGGCCAGGCCGGCTCGGCGGTCGGCTCGAGCGCCGAGGGCGGGTCGCCCGCCGGGTCCGGAGCGAGGGCCGACCCCGGGGCCGGCGGCGGGTCGGGTGCCGCCGTCGACACGAGCGTGCCGGGCGCCTACCTCACCGAGGCGGAGTACGAGGCCGACCCGGCCGCGCGGGAGGGCACGGCCGTCGTCTACTTCTTCCACGCCCCCTGGTGCCCGGACTGCCGGGCCACCGAGGAGTCGCTGACCCGGGACGGGGTTCCCGCCGGGCTCACCGTCGTCAAGGTCGACTTCGACACCGCGACCGCGCTGCGCCAGAAGTACGGCGTCACGGTGCAGCACACCTTCGTCCGGGTCGACGGCTCCGGCGCCAAGGTGGGCGCGTTCACCGGGGCCTTCTCCGGGGCGGAGATCCTCGCCGAGGCGACCTGACGATGCTCATCGCGCTCGCCGGGGCCCTCCTCGCCGGGGCCCTGACGACCCTCGCGCCGTGCGCCCTCTCCCTCCTGCCGGTCGTCGTCGGCGGCTCCGTTCAGGGGGCGGGGAGCGCCGGGGACCGGGCCGGCGCCGACCTGACACGAGCCCTCGTCGTCACCGGCGCGCTCGCTGCGTCCGTCGTCGCCTTCACCCTCCTCCTCAAGGCGAGCACCGTCCTCATCGGTGTCCCGCCGTCCGTGTGGCAGTGGGTGAGCGGCGGACTGCTCGTCGTCCTCGGGGTGTTCGCCCTCGTGCCCGAGGCGTGGGACCGGATCTCGGTCTCCCTCGGCCTCAGCCGGGGGAGCGCGGTCGGGCTGAGCCGGGCGAACGGACGGTCCGGCATCGTCGGTGCCGCCCTGACCGGGGCTGCCCTCGGTCCCGTCTTCACGTCGTGCAGCCCGCTCTACGGCTACGTCATCGTCACCGTCCTGCCCGCGGAGCCGGTCCGCGGGCTCGTCCTGCTCGCCGCCTACGTCGTCGGGCTGGCCGGGGTTCTGCTCGGCGTCGCCCTCGGCGGGCAGCGCCTCCTCCGCAGGGTGCGCTGGGCCGCCGACCCGCACTCGGCCTTCCGGCGGGCACTGGGCCTGCTCTTCATCGCCATCGGCGTCCTCGTCGCCACCGGGCTCATGCAGGACCTCGAGACCTGGCTCGTCGAGAGCTCGCCGATCCGGCCCTGGGAGATCGGGTCCGGCATCGGCCGCCGTTGACCCCCGGCTCTCCGAGGTGCGCGGCGGTTACGGGGGCCTTACCGGCGAGCGGCAGGGGTTCTCGCCCGGACCGCCTCGGCGTACCGTGGATGGATCGCGGGCGGCGTCCGGACCCGCGGAGCGCGGGCGGCATACCGCCCAGCCGAAGGAGGCGACATGCGCAGGTCGAGGATCCTCGTCCCGATCGCCGTCGCGCTCGGCCTCGCGACGACCCTCGCGGCCGGAGCCGCCGAGGCCCGGCCGGCGTCACCGGCCCCGGCCGCCCCGGCCCAGGTCGGCACGGGCGCCGGTGCCCCCGCCCTCGACGTCCCCGCCCCGGCCCCGACCAGCGGGCTGACCCAGCCGTACTGCTGGGACCCGACGACGCACCACACCGGCGTCCACTGACCGAGGCCGCCGCGAGCCTCAGCCGATCAGGACCGTCGTCACGACGGTCGTGACCGACGGCGTGCGCGGGGTCGAGGAGAACCCGAAGCGGCAGGCGGGGTCGACCGGCAGGAGCGAGCCGAGCGGCTCCCCGTCGAGCGTCCCCTCCAGCCACGTCACGGCGTGCATGTCGGTGGCGCCGTAGTACTCCCGTCGGCCCTCGCGGGCGGTCCCGCGGGTCCGGACCCCGCGCAGGACGGCCCGGGCCACCGGGTCGACCAGGCTCGCCCAGGTCGGGCTCGCCGCGAGTGGTTCCGGCACCGACCGGAGCAGCCGGCCGAGGGGGAGCCGCCCCCCGGTCCTGGCCCGCAGGGTCAGCGACGGCGACTCGACGAGCCACCGCTCGCCGTCGACGACCACCCCGAACGGCTCGACCCGGGTCTCGTCGAAGGTGTAGGTCGCCGCGATGAAGTCGCGGACCGCCTCGTTCGGGGCGAGGAGGATGCGGTGGCCGTCGGCCCGCTCGACCATCGCGTCGGCGAACGCGCCGAGCGGCGTCCGGAGCCAGCGGCCGACGACGATCCGGGTGCCGCTCGTGCTGCCCAGGCCGGCGATCTGGCCGCGGAAGCGGTGGACCCGGGCGTCGCTCATGGCGGCCATTGTCGTCGGTCCGACCTCGCGGACCGCCGTCCCTCGACAGGCCGGGCCATCGGGTGCTCGCGCGAGCGTCCGGGTTCCCGGTCGTTCCGGCGAGCATCCGGGCGGCGGGGTGGACGGGTGCCCGTGGACGTGTCCGGTATGCCGGTCGTTCCGTCGAGCATCCGGGCGGCGGGGTGGACGGGTGCTCGTGGACGTGTCCGGTATGCCGGTCGTTCCGGCGAGCATCCGGCGCCGGGCCGCCCCCACGGGCGCGGTCGGCGGGCTAGGGTCGCTGCCCATGGGGGGAACGCTCTCCCCCGCGGCGCGGCGGGGATACGGCCTCGGCTCGGTGGCGACCGGCTCGTTCGGGACGGTCCCGGGCCTGCTCCTCCTGCCCTACCTCACCGACCGGCTCGGCATCGCCGCGGGCCTGGCCGGCGTGATCGTCTTCCTCCCGAAGGCCTGGGACGTCGTCCTCAACCCCATCGCCGGCGGCATCAGCGACCGCTCGACCAACCCCGCGGGACGGCGTCGCCCGTTCCTCCTGCGCGCCGGGCTCACCCTCGCCGTCGCCTTCGTCCTCCTCTTCTCCGGACCGACCTCGCCCCGGGGTCTCGCCGCGCGTGGGTCGTCGTCGCCTTCCTCGCCTGCGCCACGGCATACGCCTTCTTCCAGGTGCCGTATGTCGCGATGCCGGCCGAGATGACCGACGACTACGACGAGCGCACCCGGCTGATGACCTGGCGGGTGGCGATCCTCGCCCTCGCCATCCTCGTCAGCGGTGGGGTGTCGCCGGTCATCCGCAACCAGCTCGGCGTGACGTGGGGCTACCGCGGCGTCGGCGTCTTCGTCGGCGTCCTCATCGCCCTCGGGACCCTCGGGGCCTGGTGGGGGACCCGGCACGCCCCGCAGGCGGCATACGGCACGGCCGGGACGAGCCTGCGCCAGCAGCTGGCCGTCGTCGCCCGGGCCCGGGACTTCCGGCTGCTGCTGACCGCGTTCGTCATCCAGGCGCTCGCGACCGGCGCGATGCTCGCCGGCGTCGACTACGTCGCCCGCGAGCTGCTCGGCAGCTCGGGGATGTCGACGGTCCTCTTCGTCTGCTTCGTCGGCCCGGCCCTGCTCGTCACGCCGCTCTGGCAGCGATTCGGGGAGTCGCGCGACAAGCGGACCGGCTTCCTCGCCGCGTCGGTGCTGCTCGGGCTCGGGGCGATCGGCACCCTCGGGGCGCTCCACGTCGCCGACGCCCTCGTCCCGGTGTCGGTCGCCGTCATCGGCATCGGCTATGCGGGGTGCCAGATGTTCCCGCTCGCCATGCTCGCCGACGCCGCCGCCGTCGACGCGATGCGCACCGGCTCGAACCGGGTCGGCGTCTACACCGGGGTGTGGACCGCGGCCGAGACCCTCGGTCTCGCCTTCGGTCCCTTCGTGTATGCCGCGGTGCTGGCCCTCGGCGGGTACGTCTCGTCGACGACGGGGGCGGCGGTCCAGCCGGACTCGGCGCTCACCGCCATCGGGCTCGGTTTCTCCGTCGTGCCGGCCGTCCTCGTCGCGGTGTCGCTGTTCTTCCTGGTCCGCTACCGGCTCGACGAGGCCGAGGTCGCCCGGGCCAGAGCACTGGGCTCGCCGGACGCCGCGGAGCCCGGCCCGCCCGGCTGACGATCGCTCGTGGAGGGATGCCCACCGGGGCGTGGGTGCGTGGGTCGAGGGGCCCGGCACCGTGAGGCATCATGGTGGCCGTGACCGACGCCGCCCGCGCCGACCAGGCCCCGTTGCAGGGTGCCGGCGGCCCACCCGAGCTGTCGCTCGTCATCCCCTGCTACAACGAGGAGACGACCCTCCCGTCGCTGCACGACGCCCTCGTCGAGGTGCTCGCCACCATGTCGGTCACCTGGGAGGTCATCCTCGTCGACGACGGCAGCGGTGACGCCACTCGCGCCGTGGCGGCGGCCTTCGCGCGCGACGACCCGTGCTGGCGGGTCCTCGGGCTGTCCCGCAACTTCGGCAAGGAGGCCGCGATGCTCGCCGGGCTCCGGGCGGCGCGCGGCCAGTGGGTTCTCATCATGGACGCGGACCTGCAGCACCCGCCGAACCTCATCCCCGGCATGCTCGAGCTCGGGCGAGAGGGCTGGGACCAGATCATCGCGCGCCGCACCCGCAAGGACGAGCACCCGGTCCGCTCCGGCCTGAGCCGGCTGTACTACCGCGCCGTGAATCGGCTGACGGACCTCCGGCTCACCGACGGGGCGGGCGACTTCCGGCTCATCAGCCGGCGGTGCGTGACGGCCCTCGTCGAGCTGGGCGAGTCCAACCGCTTCTCCAAGGGGCTCTTCGCCTGGATCGGCTTCCCGACGACGGCGATCGAGTACGAGAACGTGCTCTCCTCCCGGGAGGACTCCCGGTGGAGCGCAAAGATGCTCTTCAACTATGCGCTGGACGGCGTCATGTCGTTCAACACCCGTCCGCTGCGGCTGGCGATCTGGACCGGCCTGGCCGTCGTGTTCCTCACCCTCGTCTACCTGGGCTGGATGCTCGTGGACTATCTCCGCACCGGCATCCAGACCCCGGGATACCTCACGAGCATCGGTCTCGTGTCGCTGCTCGGGGGGGTGCAGCTGATCACGCTCGGCGTGATCGGCGAGTACGTCGGGCGCACCTTCCAGGAGACCAAGCGGCGCCCGGTCTTCCTCCTGTCCTACGACTCCGCCGGGGAGCAGGCGAGCGCGTCGCCGGGGCCTGCCCCGCGTGACATCGAGCGGTGAGCATGGCCGTTCGTCATCACCTGCGACCTCTGCTGGTGTTCTCCTTCGTCGGCGTGCTCAACACGATCGTCTACTACCTGGTCTACCTCGCGCTGCTGCCCTTCGTGCCCTATCTCGTTGCCCACCTGGTGGGATGGTTCGTCTCGATGAGCTTCTCCTTCGTCCTGAACTGTCGGCTCACCTACCGGGTCCCCGTCACCTGGTGGCGCTACGTGCTCTATCCGCTCACCGCGCTGCCCAACCTGGTCTTCACGACCGTGGGGGTCGTGGCCCTCATCGAGCTGCTCCACGTCAGCGAGCGTCTCGCGCCGTTCATCGCGGGAGTGCTGGCCATCCCGTTCACGTACACCCTCGGCCGGTACCTCATGGTGGGCCGGGACGCGTTCGCGGACGTCCGGGCCGAGGCGGAGTCTCTCGACGGGGAGGTCTCGTGAGTCGACTCCTGCGCCGGACGAGTCCGGCCGAGGTCGGCATCTGGACCGTCCTGCTCGCCGGGTGGCTCGTGCTCGCGACCCGGTTCCCCCCCAGCGGGGACGACTGGACCTGGGGCGGGGCGATCGGCCTGAACCGGCTCCATCGGGGGTTCGTCGACTACAACGGACGCTACGCCGGCAACCTGTTCGTCCTCCTGCTCACCCGCAGCACGTTCCTCGACACCGTTGTCACGGCGCTCGTCCTCGTCACGATCACCGCGCTCGTCGTGCGGGTCGCCGGCGCCCGCGGACCGCTCGCGTATGCCGGCGCGACCGCTGGACTGCTCGTCATGCCGGTCGACGTGCTGCGCCAGGGCGTCGTGTGGACCTCGGGGATGACGAACTACAGCATGGGCGGGCTCGCCCTGCTCGTCTTCCTCGCCTCCGCCCGGCGCACCCTGCTCGAGCCGGAGCGGGCCTGGTCCTGGTGGCAGACGGCATTCGTCGTCGTCGGCGGTGCGATCGGGCAGCTGTTCATCGAGCACGTCACCCTCTACGTCGTCGGCGCCTCGGTGCTCGTCGCGCTGGTCGGCCGGGTGTGGCACGGGCGATGGCTGCCTCCCGCGCTGGCGTGGGTCGCCGGCGCGGTGCTCGGCGCCGTCGTCATGTTCAGCAACGGGGCCTACCGGCTCGCCGCCAACGGCACGAGCGAGTACCAGCAGATCGGTGCCCAGGGCACAGACGCCGTGTCAGCGCCGGCCATCTTCCACGACGTCATCGCCCCGAGCGGTCTCGTCGGCAACGTGTGGCTCAACCGGGCCGTGCTTGTCGCGCTCGGCCTCCTTGCCGTCGTCATCCTGATCCGGCCCGCTCATCCGGTGGTTCGGTCCGACGCCCCGGGCGACCGTCCGTCACGTCGGCCCGCGGTTCGACGGGTCCTCGCCCTCCTCGTCCTCCTGGCGTCGGTCGGCATCGGCGTCGCCCTGTCCGGGGTGACCGATGCCGTCCAGGCCCTGGCACTGCTCGAGGTGACGCCCGAGGACCTGGCCCCGCAGACGGTCTGGGTCGCCGGGTTGGTCCTCGTCATCCCGCTGCTCGGGGCCCTGCTGACCCGCGGTGCCGACCGCTGGGTCCTCCTTCTCGTCTCCCCGTCGGTCCTCATCCTCATCGGCCCGCTCCTGTTCGTGCATCCCGTCGGGCCCCGGAACTTCCTGCCGACCTACCTGCTCTTCCTCATCGGCGGGATCGTCGTGCTCCGGGTGCTGGGGGAGCGCATCGGGCGGGTCGGGTCCGCGGTCGTCTGCGTGGGCCTGGCCGCAGTCGCGCTCGTGCACGGGGTGCAGCTCTACGCGCTGTACGACGACGTCATGCGGGCCGCGGACTCCCGCCTCGCCACGATCAGGACCGCCGTCGCCGAGGGGAAGACCTCCGTGACCGTCCCGGAGCTGCCCCACCGAGGGTGGGTGCACTTCCCCGACCCCCACGGCGTGCACGGAAACTGGGTCGACAAGTACGCCGACTACTACGGTCTCCCGAAGGGGCTCAGGATCCACCTCACGGCCCCGGTCGACCCAGGAGCGAACCCATGACCACCTCCGACGTCCTCGCCCGGCTCGCTGCCCTCCGCTCCCGGGACCTGCCGACCCACGGCGGGCGCACCCTGTCCTACGTCTACGACTCCGGGCTCGCCGAGGCCGACGCCGTCGGGCTCGAGGCGCTGGCGATGTTCGCCTCGTCCAACGGCCTCGACCCGACGGCGTTCCCCTCACTCTTGGCGATGGAGAGCGACCTCGTCGCGTGGGCGGGGCGGCTCACCGACGCGCCCGAGGGGTTCGTCGGGTCGGTGACGTCGGGCGGGACCGAGTCGCTCCTCCTCGCCGTCCTCGCGGCGCGGGAGGGCGCTCCCGGCGTCGAGCGGCCCTCGATGGTGCTGCCGACGACCGCGCACGCCGCATTCCACAAGGCCGCGCACTACTTCGGGGTGCGCCCGGTCCTCGTCGACGTCGACCCGGTGACCTTCCGGGCCGACCCCGCGGCGATGGCCGACGCCGTCGACGACACGACCGTCCTCGTCGTCGCCTCGGCGCCGTCCTACGCCCACGGCGTCATCGACCCGGTGCCGGAGATCGCCGCGCTGGCGGCCGCGCGGGGGATCCGCTGCCACGTCGACGCCTGCATCGGGGGGTGGGTGCTGCCCTACCTCGACGACGTCGCGCCGTGGGACTTCGCCGTCGACGGTGTGACGAGCGTCAGCGTCGACCTCCACAAGTACGCCTACACGCCGAAGGGCGTCTCGCTCCTGCTCCACCGGACGCCGGCGCTGCGCCGGGGGCACTTCTTCGCCTCGGCGGACTGGCCGGGCTACACGATGCTCAACTCGACGATGCAGTCGACGAAGTCCGGTGGCCCGCTGGCGGCGGCCTGGGCCGTCGTCCACCACATCGGCGACGCGGGCTACCGCGCACTCGTGGCCCAGACGCGGGAGGCGACCCTCGCGCTGGCGGACGCCGCGGGCGGCATACCGGGGCTGTCGGTCGTCGACCCCGCCGGACTCGACGCTGCTCACCCTCGCCACGGACGAGACGTGCGACGTCTACACGGTCGCCGACGAGATGCTGCTGCGCGGCTGGTTCGTCCAGCCGCAGATGGGCTACCGCGGTATGCCGCCGACCCTCCACCTCACGCTCAGTGCGGCGACGGCGGCGAGCGTGCCGGACTTCGTCACGGACCTGCGGGAGGCGGTGTCGGCCGCGCAGGCCGCCGGGCCGGTCCAGGTCGCGCCCGAGCTCGCGGCGGCGGCCGGGTCGCTCGACCCGGCCACGCTCGACGACGCGGCCTTCGACGGGCTCCTCGCGGTCGCCGGGCTGGCGGGTGCGGGGGGCTCGCTCGCGCTGCCGCAGCGGATGGCCCCGGTCAACGCCCTCCTCGACGCCGCGCCCCCACCGCTGCGCGAGGCCCTGCTGCTCGCGTTCCTCGACCGGCTCAGCCGGCCGTCGCCGCCCGCCTGACGGGTCGCGGCCGTCCCCCGGCGGGCCTCGACGTCGCGGACCCGGCGCTGGGAGGATCACCCGCATGGCCGAGCGCTCGCCGCGGCTCCCGCCGCGCTGGATCATCCGGGTCGCCTGGTACGGGCACCGCGCGGTGTACCGCCTCACCGGGCGCCGCCGGGGCCTGTGGCGGGCGGAGCCGACCCGCTGGGGGACGATCCGGCTGACGACGACCGGGCGGCGCACGGGCAAGCCGCGGTCGGTGATCCTCGCCTACCTCGAGGACGGGCCGAACCTCGTGACGATGGCGATGAACGGCTGGGGGGAGGGCGACCCGGCGTGGTGGCTCAACCTGCGGGACCGGCCGAGCGCGGAGGTGGAGATCCTCGACGAGGGCCGGCACGTCCGGACCATCGCCGTGCAGGCACGGGAGGCCGTCGGCGAGGAGCGGGACCGGATCTGGCGGGCGTACCGGGCGATCAACGACGACCTCGACGCCTTCGCCGCGCGACGGTCCACGCCGACGCCGGTCGTCGTCCTCGAGCCGGTCGGGAGCTGAGCGGGCGCGTCGGGGGCGGCCGCGGCGGGGGGCTTGCGGCATTCATAAGTAGACGCTAATAATAAGTCATGGCTAATGCTCAGGCTCGGGCGCTCGACGCCCTCGGGGACCCGACCCGGCGCCGGGTCCTCGAGCTGCTCCACGACGGCGAGCGCACCGTGCGCGAGCTGACCGACGCCCTGCCGGTCAGCCAGTCCGCCGTCTCCCAGCACCTGCGGGTGCTGCGCGAGGCCCACCTCGTGACGGCCCGGCCCGAGGGGGCCCGGCGGCTCTACCGGGTCGACCTCGACGGGCTCGCCGAGGTCCGCGCCTACGTCGACTCGTTCTGGGACGACGTCCTCACCGCCTTCGTCCGCCATGTCGACGGATCCGATGCCCCCCAGGGAGAACCGATGACCACCGCCCCCGTGCTCCGCTCCGCCCACGTCGGCCGCAGCCCCGACGAGGCGTTCGCGCTCTTCACCGATCACCTCACCGCGTGGTGGCCGCTCACGACCCACGGCGTGTTCCAGGCCGAGTCGGCGGCGGTGCGGTTCGAGGACGGGCGGCTCGTCGAGTCGGCCCTCGACGGGCGGGAGTCGGTGTGGGCCGAGGTCGTCGCCTGGGAGCCGCCCGAGCGGCTCGTCCTGTCGTGGCACCCGGGGCGGGAGGCCGACGACGCCTCGGAGGTCGAGGTCTCCTTCACTGCCGAGGACGGCGGCACCTGGGTGCGGGTCGAGCACCGCGGGTGGGAGGCCTTCGGCGCCGACGCGCTCGCGCGCCGCGACGGCTACGCCCGCCCGAACGCCTGGGGGGCCGTGCTCGACCACTTCTCCGACCTGGCCGACGTGACGACCCGTCCCACCTGGCCGGAGCTCGAGGAGGCGTATGCCGCCTTCCTCGCCGAGGCCGCGGCCGGCGGCTTCGGCCCGGCGCCCGAGGGGGAGTGGGACGCCGAACAGACGATCGCCCACGTCGCGCTCAACGACGCGGCGATGGCCGGGGTGGCTCGGGCGATCATCCACCAGCGTCCGGTGACCTTCGACAACGTCGGGTGCCAGGACCGTGCCGTCCTCGCCGGGTTCATCGCGTCGTGCGGGTCGGCCGACGGGCTCGTGGAGCGCGCTCGTGCCTCTGGCCGCCGACGCCGTGCTGGTCCTCGGCCGGCTCGACGAGGACCAGCTCGCGACGATGGTGCCGTGCCGGCTCCTCCACGACGGCGAGGTCGTCCTCGACCAGCCGATGCCGTGGGGCGAGGTCGCCGGGCGGATCCAGGCCGCCCGGCACCTGCCCGCCCACATCGAACAGCTCCAGAACCTCCGCCAACATCTCACCCAATAGGGGAGTTTTCGACCTCGGCCAGGGGGTCGGGGTCGCCCGGTCCGGTCGGGATCTCACCCAATAGGGGAGTTTTGGACCTCGGCCGGGGGTCGGGGTCGCCCGGTCCGGTCGGGATCTCACCCAATAGGGGAGTTTTGGACCTGGGGGTCGGGGTCGCCCGGTCCGGTCGGGATCTCACCCAATAGGGGAGTTGTCGACCCCGGCCCGGGGCGGTGGCGGTGGGCGGGGCCTTGCCTGTGGCGCCGGTCACACGGTGTCATGGGGTCACGCCCCCCTCGCCCTCGGGGCGCCGCCCGTCGGCATGACCCGGGCGCCCGCTCGCCGGAAGGACACCGATGTCCAGCACCGCCGCCACCACGACCCTGTCCCACGCCGTCGGCGAGACCGAGCCGCCGCTGCTCACCGACACGATCGGCGACAACCTCGACGCGACGATCGCTCGGTTCGGGGACCGCGAGGCGCTCGTCGACCGCGCCCAGGGGATCCGGTGGACGTATGCCGCGTTCGGCGCCGAGGTGGACCGGCTCGCCCGGGCGTTCCTCGCCGCCGGACTGGCCAAGGGCGACCGGATCGGCATCTGGGCGCCGAACTGCGCCGAGTGGACCCTCACCCAGTACGCCACCGCGAAGGTCGGGGCGATCCTCGTCAACATCAACCCGGCATACCGGACCCATGAGCTGACGTACGTGCTCAAGCAGGCCGGCATCCGGATGCTCGTCACGGCCGAGCGGTTCAAGACCTCCGACTACGTGGCGATGATCGAGGCCTCCCGGGCCGACTGCCCCGGGCTCGAGAAGGTGTTCGTCATCGGGCAGGACTCCTGGGCCGAGCTCATCGCCGGCGCCGACTCGGTCACCCCGGAGCGGCTGGCCGAGGTCCAGCGCGGCCTCACCCCCGACGAGCCCATCAACATCCAGTACACCTCGGGCACAACGGGATTCCCCAAGGGAGCCACGCTCTCCCACACGAACATCCTCAACAACGGCTATCTCGTCGGCGAGATGTGCGACTACACCGAGCAGGACCGCGTCTGCATCCCGGTGCCCTTCTACCACTGCTTCGGGATGGTCATGGGCAACCTCGCGTGCACGAGCCACGGCGCCGCGATGATCATCCCTGCGCCGGGCTTCGATCCGGCGCTCACCCTCCAGGCCTGCCAGGAC
This sequence comes from uncultured Actinomycetota bacterium, assembly GCA_963745335.1. GTDB lineage: Bacteria > Actinomycetota > Actinomycetes > Actinomycetales > Dermatophilaceae > CAVSJJ01. The sequence goes on along the minus strand of CAVUXP010000004.1, from coordinate 218,184 downwards.
GAGCGAGCCACGTCCCTCTACGGCGTCCCGACGATGTTCATCGCCGAGTGGGCGCTGCCCGACATCGACTCCTACGACCTCTCCAGCCTGCGCACCGGCATCATGGCCGGCTCACCCTGCCCGGCGTCGATGATGACGAAGCTCATCGAGGCCGGCATCACCGAGATGACGATCGCCTACGGGATGACGGAGACCTCGCCGGTCTCGACCCAGAACCGCACCGACGACTCCTTCGACCACAAGGTCAACTCGGTCGGCCGGGTCACTCCCCACCTCGAGATCAAGGTCGTCGACCCGGTGACCGGTGAGACGCTGCCCCGCGGCGAGGCCGGCGAGTTCTGCACGAAGGGCTACTCGGTCATGCTCGGCTACTGGGAGCAGCCGGACAAGACGGCCGAGGTCCTTGTCGACGGCTGGATGCGGACCGGCGACATCGCGGTCATGCACGAGGACGGCTACGTCGAGATCACCGGCCGGATCAAGGACATGGTCATCCGCGGCGGCGAGAACATCTACCCGCGCGAGATCGAGGAGTTCCTCTACACCCACCCCGACATCCTCGACGCCCAGGTCATCGGGGTCCCCGACGAGAAGTACGGCGAGGAGCTGTGCGCGTGGATCCGGATGCGGGACGGCGCCGAGCCGCTGACCGCCGAGGCCGTCCGGGAGTTCGCCTCGGGTCGGCTCGCCCACTACAAGATCCCCCGCTACGTGCGGATCGTCGAGGAGTTCCCGCTCACGGTGACGGGCAAGGTCCGCAAGGTCGAGATGCGCGAGGTGACGGTGGCCGAGCTCGGCCTCGGCTGACCGCCGACCGACGGCAGCGCCCCCACCTGCGGGTATGCCGTGCCCGCCCGGAGGCGGGGCCCCGCCTCCGGGCGCGGTCCATCCGTCGGGCGGAAGGACGGCATACGCCGTGGGTCGACGCGTCCGGGAGGGGTTGCGCACGGTAGGTTGTGGGCGGCTGGATGCTGGCCGGCCACCGACCGTCACGGAGTAGCGCCAATGAAGTACGCCATCCCGATCGCCCTCGGGATCCTCCTGGTCCTTGCGCTCGCCTTCCTCGTGCTGTTCACCAGCCGGAGCAGCCGGGACCAGAAGAAGGCCGAGGCGGCCTGGGGCCAGCCGCAGGAGGTCGCCGCCGACGCCGACGGCCGGCTTCCCGACCTGTCCGAACGCTGGGCCTCCATCCCCGAGGACCCGCCGGTCCAGGCGATGCCACCGAGCGCGCCGGCGATGCCGCCGGTGTCCGAGGTCGATCTCGCCGCGGCGGGCCCCGTGTCGCCGATGGCGCCGCCTCCGCCGACCGCCCCGATGTCGCCGCCGCCGGCCGAGGTCGTCGAGTCGGCAGCGCTGGCCGACGACGCCGAGGCGGCCGAGGCGGGTATGCCGCCCGCGTGGCCCACCTCCGTCCAGCAGACGGTCCCGGGCGTCCCCGACCCCGGCGCCGGACGGGCCCGGTTCCTCGACGGGTCCGGTCCCCTACGGCGGGTCCGCCGTCCGACGAGACCCCGTCGACGAGACCGGCGGAGCCGCCGGGCCCTCGATCGGGGACCCGGCGGAGGAGCCGGCCCGGGACGTCGACGGACCGACCCGTGGACGAGACGACCCCGTGGACGAGACGGCCGTGGACGAGACCGCAGAGGAGGCAGCCGAGGGGAGTGCCGACGCGGCCGCAGCGGCGGGCGCCGACGGGCCGGGCCCGAGCGGACCGCGCCCCTGGACGCCTCCGCCGCCGCCCGCACCTCCCGGGTACACCTTCGACGAGCCGGCCGCCGCACCGCCGGCAGCCCCGACGCCCGCGGTCGTCGAGGAGGAGCCCTGGGCACCGACCGAGCCTGCCCTCGAGCGCCGGTGGGGCCCGCCGCGCACCCCGGAGCCGGAGTCCTCGGCTGCCGTGGACGACTCGGCGGCAGCGGACGCCCTGGCCGCCGCGGATGCCGCGGATGCCGCGGATGCCGCGGATGTCGCGAGCCCCGTCGACGGCCCCGACGCGAGCGATGACGCGGCGGGCCACGGTGTCGGACCGGAAGAGGCCGGGGAGCCGGCCGGCGCGGCCGCGTCGCCGACCTCGATGGGCCCGGTCTCGCCGCCGGCGGGCGCGGAGCTCCCGCCGATCAGCCCATGGGCGCCTCCCGGCGCCGTCGGCCCCCTCGAGGAGATGCCGCTCGAGCCGTCGCCGCCGCCATGGCAGAGCGCCCCCGACATGTTGACCGAGGCCGAGATGAGCGAGCGGCTCGCGGCGGCGGCCGACTACCGCGACGAGGTGTTCGCCCCGCCCGAGGCCATCGTGGCCGATGAGCCGGTGGATGCCGAGCCCGAGCCCGAGCCCGAGCGAGCCGGAGCCCGAGCCGGAGCCGGTCGTGGCCGAAGAGCCCGAACCGGAGCCGGAGCCCGAGCCGGTCGTGGCCGAAGAGCCCGAGCCCGAGCCGGAGGCGGAGCCCGCCGTGGCCGAGGACCCGGAGCCAGTGGCGGATGTGCCGAGCCCGAGCAGCTCGAGGAGCCCGACGCCCGTGGAGCCGGAGCCGGGAGCCGCTGGCCGACGTGCCGGCCGTGGAGCCGGAGCCGGAGCCGGAGTCGTCGGTCTTCGCCGATCCCGCCCCGGTGCCGCCCGGCGAGGGCCGCCGGATCTCGTCGATCGAGGAGATCCGCGACGGCGGCTATGGCGTCGGGTCAGCGGCGCCGTTCGCGGACCGGGCCCAGCCGCTCGGTCACCCGGTGCAGGCCTACCGCGACACGATGACCTACCGGGCGCCGGGCCAGCCGGGCTACGACGACCGGGAGCCGGACGTCTGGTTCTACGACGAGAGCGCCGCCGAACGCTCCGGCTTCCACGCCGCCGAGGACTGACCGGCCGGGCCCGCTTCTCGCGGATGTCCCGTCGACGGGTCAGCCTCTTCGAGCGGCGTCAGGCGCCGAGGAGGTAGCGGACGACGTCGGCCGCGGCATACGCGCCGCCGTCGACGGACTCGATGAGCGCGCGGACCGGGCCGAGGTCACCACCGGAGGTGACGATGAGCGGCTCGACGTAGCCGTTCTTGCGCCGCTGCGGGACGCCGGCGCTCGACAGGAGGGCGTTGCACAGGCAGACCCGACCCTCGATGTTGGCCTCGCGGCCGCCCTTGCGCAGGTAGTGGTCGTCGGGCTCGGCGGGGCACCGGTAGTCGACCTTGCCGTCCTCGCGCTTGTATGCCGTCCGCAGCGCGCCGACGTCGCACACCTTGGTCCGCTCGGCGAGCACGGCGTCCTCGGTCAGCGAGCCCTCGAGCTCGACGACCCGGAACGGGAACCCGGTCGGCGAGACCCGCCAGTCGGCGCGGACCGTCGCGCCGCCGTTGGCGAGCTCGGCGCGGACCTGGCGCTTGACGGTCTGGTCGAACCCGGACTCCTCGCAGTAGGCGAACGCCGTCCCGACCTGGATCCCCGAGGCCCCCATCGCCCGGGCCTCCTGGTAGCGCTCGGGCGTCGCGTACGACCCGGCGAGCCACGCCGGCAGCCCGAGCTCGAGCACGGCCGAGAGGTCGACCTCGTCGCGCTCGCCGTAGATCGGCTGGCCGAGCTCGTCGAGCTTGCGCGGACCGCGCGGCGGGGCGTTGTGGCCACCGGCGCTCGGGCCCTCGATGACGAACCCGTCGGGGCGGGTCTCGTCGGTGCGGGCGAGCATGGCCGCGAGGTCGGTGGAGGCGACGATGGCAACGACCTTCGGGCGGGCCAGCGGCGCCCCGGCATCCGGCAGCACCGACCGCGGGTCGAAGACGACGTTGCCGAGCCCCTCGATCGGCCGCGCGCCGGACACCTTGACCTCGAGGGTGACCGGCCGGTGCTCGGCGAGCGAGCGGACCAGGCCGGGCAGCTCGCCGGGGCTGCCGGCGCCCATGAGGACGTAGTCGACCCCGGCCAGCATCGCGCCGTAGAGCGCGAACGGGATGGGGATCTCGACCTTGCGGAGGTAGTTGATGCCCACGACGCCGTCGTGGCCCTCCTTGGCGAGGAAGACCTCGACGAAGTTCGCGGCGACGGTCAGCTCGACGAGCCGGGCGGGGGAGGCGATGGTGTGCCGCGGCACGGCGCGGAACGGCGTGCCCTCGGCGACGCCGCCCTCGACGTAGTAGGCCTCGATGATCCACTGGGCGATGTCCTGGTCGGGGAAGGCCGCCAGGGCGCGGCGGGTGGACCCGTCCAGATCGCCCTGCTGCAGCCGTCGGGCCATGAGGACGTCGAGGGCGGTCCCCGAGACGACGCCGAGCTCGCCGATGCTCGAGACGGCCCGGGCGAGGTGCCAGTCCGACACCCCGACGCCCATCCCGCCCTGGATGATCCGCGGGACGTCCCGCGCGGGGTCGGGTCGAGGGCTGGTGACCGACGGGATCGGTGTGCTCATCCGCATGTGCCTCTCGCCGGGACGCACCGTCGGTGCATCGGGGCCGTAACTTACGCTGACGTAACCTACGGTACCGTAGGTACGGCGATCGGTCCAAAGCGGCATACCGTCGGGCTCGTCACACCGACCGCCCACGACGAAGGCGAGCCTGGCCGCGAGTCGGGCACACGGCACGCGGTACATTGCGTCCGAGCCGCCGCCCGAGGTCGTGCGCGACGGCCACCCGGCAGATCGACCACCACCGTCGAAGAGGGATGACCGTGCGCATAGGTGTGCCCCTGGAGACCAAGCCCGGCGAGACCCGCGTCGCGGCGACCCCCAAGACCGTCGAGCAGCTCATCGCCCTCGGGTATGCCGTGGCGGTCCAGTCCGGCGCCGGCGTCGCGGCGAGCTTCTCGGACGCGGCATTCGGCTCGGCCGGTGCCGAGGTCGTCGCCGACGTCTGGGACGCCGACATCGTCCTCAAGATCAACGCGCCGTCGGCCGAGGAGCTGACCCGGGTCCATGAGGGGCAGTACGTCGTCAGCCTCATGGCGCCCGCCCTCGACCCCGACCTCGTCAGGTCGCTGGCCGAGCGTGGCGCGACGGCCCTGGCGATGGACGCCGTCCCGCGGATCTCGCGGGCCCAGTCCCTCGACGTCCTGTCCTCGATGGCCAACATCGGCGGCTACCGCGCCGTCATCGAGGCGGCCCACGAGTTCGGCTCGCTCTTCACCGGACAGGTCACCGCCGCCGGCAAGGTCCCACCCGCGAAGGTCCTCGTCGTCGGTGCCGGCGTCGCCGGACTCGCCGCGATCGGCACGGCCAACAGCCTCGGCGCGATCGTCCGCGCCTTCGACGCCCGGTCCGAGGTCGCCGAGCAGGTCGAGTCGATGGGTGCGGAGTTCCTCCGGATCGACGTGACCGACGAGGGGCCGAGCGCGACGGGCTACGCCAAGGAGATGGGCGAGGACTTCAACCGCAAGGCCGCGGAGCTGTATGCCGCCCAGGCCAAGGACGTCGACATCATCGTCACGACGGCCCTCATCCCCGGCAAGCCCGCCCCGCGACTCATCACCGAGGAGATGGTCGCGACGATGAAGCCGGGCAGCGTCGTCGTCGACATGGCCGCCTCCAACGGCGGCAACGTCGCCGGCTCGGTCGTCGACGAGAAGGTCGTCACCGAGAACGGCGTGACGATCCTCGGCTACAGCGACCTGCCCGGGCGGCTGCCGACCCAGGCGAGCCAGCTGTTCGGCACGAACCTCGTCAACCTCCTCAAGCTGCTGACGCCCGAGAAGGACGGCGAGGTCCACCTCGATCTCGACGACCCGGTCCAGCGCGGGATGACCGTCGCGACGGGCGGCGAGGTGCTGTGGCCGCCCCCGCCGGTCCAGGTCTCCGCGGCCCCGGCGGCCGCCCCGGCGCCCGAGCCGGAGGACCCGGCCGTCGTCGCCGCCCGGGAGGCGGCCGCGGCCGCGACCCGCAGCCGCCGCCGGCTCGTCCTGTCCGGGATCGCCGCGGTGCTCGTCATCCTGGCCGTGACGTACTCGCCGCCGAGCTTCACCGGCTACTTCACGGTCTTCGCGCTCGCGGTCGTCGTCGGGTTCTATGTCATCAGCGGCGTCTCGCACTCGCTGCACACGCCGCTGATGTCCCAGACCAACGCGATCTCCGGGATCATCCTCGTCGGCGCCCTGCTCCAGCTCGGGTCGACGAACCTCGCGGTGACGATCCTGTCCTTCGTGGCGGCATCCATCGCCTCGATCAACATCTTCGGCGGCTTCCTCGTGACGTACCGAATGCTCGGGATGTTCAGGAAGGAGGCCTGAGATGCTGATCCAGTTCGTCGACGGCCTCTACATCGTCGCCGGTGTCATGTTCATCCTGTCCCTCGCCGGTCTCTCCCGTCCGGCCACCGCCCGGATGGGGACGCTGACCGGCATGGCCGGCATGGTCCTGGCCCTCGGGGCGACGATCACCCACTCGCTCTACGAGTCCGCCAACAACTCCGGCCGGCGCTCGGTCGCCGTGACGCTGCTGCTCATCGTCGTCGTCCTCGCCATCGGCGCCGCGATCGGGACGCCGGTGGCCCGCAGGGTCGAGATGACCCAGATGCCGGAGCTCATCGCGGCATTCCACTCCTTCGTCGGCATGGCCGCGGTGCTCGTCGGCTTCAACTCCTTCCTCGTCCCCGACGGCGAGGGCGGCGCCCTGCACCTCATCGAGGTCTCGCTCGGGGTCCTCATCGGTGCCTTCACGTTCACCGGCTCGGTCGTGGCCTACCTCAAGCTCTCGGCGAAGATGAAGTCCTCGCCGCTCGTCCTGCCCGGCCGCAACCTGCTCAACCTCGCCGGCTTCGCCGCCTTCTTCGTCCTCATGATCTGGCTCATCGTCGTCGACGACACCGGCGGCCTCGGCCTCACCCTGCTCATCGTCATGGCGGCGTTGGGCTTCCTTCTCGGCTTCCACATGGTGGCGGCGATCGGCGGCGGCGACATGCCCGTCGTCGTGTCGATGCTCAACTCCTACTCCGGGTGGGCCGCCGCGGCCGCCGGCTTCATGCTCGGCAACTCGCTCCTCATCATCACCGGGTCCCTCGTCGGCTCCTCCGGTGCGATCCTGTCCTACATCATGTGCCGGGCGATGAACCGCTCGTTCATCTCCGTCATCCTCGGCGGCTTCGGCTCCGACGGCGGCGTCGTCGGCGAGGCCAAGGACTACGGCGAGCACCGGGAGATCCAGGCCCCCGCCGCCGCGGAGCTGCTGTCGGAGGCGCACTCGGTCGTCATCACGCCCGGCTACGGCATGGCGACGGCGCAGGCGCAGTACGCCGTCGCCGACCTCACCTCCAAGCTGCGAGCGAAGGGGATCACGGTCCGCTTCGGCATCCACCCGGTCGCCGGGCGGCTTCCGGGACACATGAACGTCCTCCTCGCCGAGGCCAAGGTGCCCTACGACATCGTCCTCGAGATGGACGAGATCAACGACGACTTCCCCGACACCGACGTCGTCCTCGTCATCGGCGCCAACGACACCGTCAACCCGTCGGCGGCCGAGGACCCCACCTCGCCGATCGCCGGCATGCCGGTGCTCCAGGTGTGGAACGCCAGGGACGTCATCGTCTTCAAGCGCTCGATGGCGACGGGGTATGCCGGTGTGCAGAACCCGCTCTTCTTCCGCGAGAACACCCAGATGCTCTTCGGCGACGCCAAGGAGCGGGTCGAGGACATCGTCAAGGCGCTGTAGCGGCATACCCCCCCTCCCTCCCCGCCTCCTCCCCTCGCAGCCCTCCCCGCCACCCCCCTCGCAGCTCCCCGCCTCCCCTCGCAGCGTCCGCGTTTCTGGTCGCCATAGCGGCCACAAACGCGGACATAGCCGGTTGACCGCCCCCTGGTGTCCGGGTACGTGGCCGCTATGGCGACCGTTCGCGCGGACGCTGCCGGGTCGACGCCGTCGTCCACAGGCGGCGGGTCTGCCGATCGGAATCCACAGGTGCGTCCGTCGCGGTGGTGCCGGGCGCCCGATGCGTCCGAGCCTGTCGGGTATGCCGTCCCTCCAGCCACCGGTGCCCGGAACCTCCGGTGCCCGCCGGTCCGCGAGCCGTGGCCGGTGCGGCCGACGGCCGCATTGTCAGGCACGCTCAGCTGGAGGCGCTCGGCGTCACGCGCTCGCAGCGACGCGCCCAGGTCGCGGCAGGGCGATGGCGCGCGATCCCCGGGCGGGCGACGGTTCTCGGGCCGGGATCGCTCTCGGGGGCCGATCTCCTCATGGAGCTGCTCGTGCGGGTCGGTCCCGCTGCGGCGCTCGGTGGGATGACGGCGCTGGCGCAATGCGGTCTGCAGGGGTTCGACGAGGACGCGGTCGACATCTGGGTCCCGAAGAGCCAACAGAAGGCTCGTCCGCTCGGTGTCCGACTTCACGAGACGCGGCTGTGGTCGTCCGCGGATGTCGTGCCGCTCGGCCTCCCCCGGTCGAGGCCACCCGTCGCGGCCGTGCAGGCGGCGCTGTGGTCGAGGACACCGCGGCGAGCGTTGCTCTGCCTCGTCATGCCCATCCAGCAGCGCCTCGTCCGGCCCGCGGAGGTGTCGACGGCGCTGCAACGGGTGAGGCGCCATCCCTTCCGACGGATGCTGAACGCGGCGCTCGGCTGACATCGCCGATGGGGCGCACTCCCTCGGCGAGCTCGACTTCGCCGCGATGTGCACCCGCCGCGGCCTTCCGCAGCCGAGCCGGCAGGCGGTGCGGACGGATGGTCGCGGCCGGATGTATCTCGACGTGCTGTGGCGGGAGTTCGGGGTCGCCGCGGAGATCAACGGCGCGGGTCATGCTCGTCTGGAGCAGTCCCTGCGCGACGAGGTCCGTGCCATCGAGCTGCAGGTCTCCGGGCTGGCCTCCGTGACGGTCTCGGTGCTGACCCTGCGGTGTGACCCCGAGCCCGTTCTTCGCGGCGCTCGCCCGTCTCCTGGTCTCGCGTGGCTGGTCCGGGCCGTCACGTGCCCACGCGTCGGAAGGTGCCCTCGCGTCGTAGGGTTCCCTGGCGTCGTAGCGCCCCCTCGTGGTGTAGCGCCCCTCGCGTCTGGGGCCCCTCGTGGTGTAGCGCCCTTGCGTCGTCCCTAGCGACGCGCCCCCTCGTCGTGTGCGCCCTCTCGCGGTGTATCGCTCTCTCGCCGTAGGCGCCCTCCGCGCCTGATTCCTCGGCCGCATTCCCCCCGGGTCATAGCCGCCCTGGTCGCAATGTCCGCGGAACTGGTTGCCTCGGCGACCAGAAACCCGGACACAAGGGGAGCCGGGCGCAATGTCCGCGGAACTGGTCGCCCCCGCGACCAGAAACCCGGACACAAGGGAGAGCCGGGCGCAGTGTCCGCGGAACTGGTCGCCCCCGCGACCAGAAACCCGGACACAAGGGGAGAGCCGGGCGCAATGTCCGCGGAACTGGTCGCTCTCGGCGACCAGAAACCCGGACACAACGGGAGAGCCGGGCGCAAGGGTGGGGGCGCCGGGCTACCAGGCGCCGTGCGGCGGCAGCCGGCGGGGCCGGACGATCGGGATCTCCCCGGTATCGGCGTCCCGGTCGGCGCGGACGAGGTCCTCGCTGCGGTAGAGCGACTCCCCGAACTCGGCCAGGCCGTCCCGGTCGTAGTCGAAGACGTCGTCTCCGCGGGGCGCGTTGGGGGCAGCCGCACGGTCCTCGTGCGCAGGCGGGCGCTCGTGGCTGCCGACGTAGGGCACCGCGGGCGGGACGCCCTCGGCGCGGGCGTGCGCGCCCGTGCGACCGTCGGGGGCCGCGGCGGGCTGCCCGGGGCCGCCGTACCCGCCGGGCCCGCCGGACCCGCCGGGCCCGCCGTACCCGCCAGGCCCGCCGTACCCGCCAGGGCCGCCACCCGGCCCGCCGTCCCAGCCGTCCTCGTCCTCGCCCCAGCCGGCCGAACCCGCCGGCCCGGCCGACCCGCCCGACCCGGCATCCCCGAAGAGGACCTCGCAGATCCGCTGGTAGTGGGTCGTCGCGTCCGGGACGTAGTCGACCCGGGCGAGGGCCTGGTCCTGGCCGGCCGACTCGAGGATGAAGTTGCCGTAGCCGAGCAGTCGCCCGATGGGTGAGCGCTCGAAGGTCATGTCGGTGACCTTGCGCATCGGCATCATCGCGACCTTGCGCCGGATGAACCCGTAGAACATGAGCAGCCGCTTGTCGGTCGCGATGAACCAGTCGTGCCGCCAGTTGAGGACCGCCCAGACGAGCCAGAAGACGGCACCGAGCCAGATGAACCAGCCGATGTTGGCGGCACTGCGCCCGGCGCTGCCCTCCGAGGCGTTGATGTCGATCCAGAACGCGAGGAGCGTCGAGCCGACCGTGGCGAGGAGCGGCCGCCACAGGACGAGCCAGTGCTGGTGGACGGCGGTGACGACCCGCTCGCCGGGGGCGAGGTAGTCCTCGAGTCCCGGCGCCGCCGTCCCCGTGACCGACTGCGCGGGCATCTCAGCCCCGGTTGATGAGGCTGTCGAAGAAGTTGCCGATGTTGGAGACGCCGGTCGCGACGACGTCCCAGGCGCTGCCGACCATGTTCGCCGCAGAGTCGGGCGCGGTGATGATGGCGTAGATGACGAAGGCAAAGATCAGCCAGCCGGTGATCTTCCTGATCGATGGCATCGGGGCCCTCGCTTCGTCATGGTCGGTCGTGCGGTCAGCCGGTCAGCCGGTCGGCTGCTCGGTCGGGCGGTCGTGCGGTCGGGTGCGGCGGCACGCCGGCAGGGGAGCACGCCCACCGGCGGGCGCCGCATACGTCACGACCATCGTGCCGCATGTGATGCATGTGACTGGAGAGGTTGCCGTCGGCGTGTCGGGCGGCCGGTGCTCCACGGTATGCCGGGTGAGCGGCCCGGCGGCCGCCTCGCCGTCCGCGGGTGCCCGTCGAGGCGAGCGGAGAACCGGACGTCGGGCCGAGCGATCCCGGACGGCATACCCGGTGGGGGGGACGGCAGGCACGGGGGTGAGCGGCATACCGGCCCGGCGAGGACCCGCTCAGACGACGCCGTAGAGCCGGTCGCCCGCGTCCCCCAGGCCGGGAACGATGTAGCCGACCTCGTTGAGCTTCTCGTCGATCGCCCCGGTGACGAGGGTGACCGGCGGCGTGACGTCGGCGAGCTCCTCCTCGAGGTGGGCGATGCCCTCGGGAGCGGAGATGAGGGTGACGGCGGTGATGTCCTCGGCGCCGCGGTCGACGAGGTAGCGGATGGCCATCGCGAGCGAGCCGCCGGTCGCGAGCATCGGGTCGATGACGTAGCACTGCCGGCCGGAGAGGTCCTCGGGCAGCCGGTTCGCGTAGGTGATCGCCTCGAGCGTCTCCTCGTTGCGCTGCATCCCGAGGAAGCCGACCTCGGCGCTCGGCAGCAGCCGGACCATGCCCTCGAGCATCCCCAGGCCCGCACGGAGGATCGGGACGATGAGGGGGCGCGGCCGGGCGAGCTTGATCCCCGTCGTCGGGGCGACCGGGGTCTGGATCGGGAACGGCTCGACGCGCACGTCCCGGGTCGCCTCGTAGGCGAGCAGCGTCATCAGTTCCTCGGCCAGCCGCCGGAAGGTCGGGCTGTCGGTCCGCTCGTCGCGCAGGTAGGTCAGCTTGTGGGCGATGAGCGGGTGGTCGGCAACGTGGACGCGCATACGCGAAACTTACCGCGTGAGCTCCCAGGGCGGTCCGGCCGGCGACCCGACGTATGCCGCGTGGATGGGGTCGGCCCTCGACCTCGCCGGGCGCTGCGCGACGAGCGGCGACGTGCCGGTCGGGGCGCTCGTCGTCGACTCCGCGGGGGAGGTCCTCGGCGAGGGCTGGAACCTCCGCGAGGCCGACGAGGACCCGACGGCGCACGCCGAGATGGTGGCGCTGCGTGCCGCGGCTGCTCGGACGGGCTCGTGGCGGCTGGAGGAGGCGACCCTCGTCGTCACCCTCGAGCCGTGCCCGATGTGTGCCGGCGCGATCATGCTCGCCCGGGTGCCGCGGCTCGTCCTCGGCGCGTGGGACCCCAAGCTCGGCGCCTGCGGATCGGTGTGGGACATCGTCCGCGACCGGCACGCCACCCACCGGGTCGAGGTCATCGGTGGCGTGCGCGAGGAGGAGTGCTCCCGGATGCTCCTGGATTTCTTCGAGGAGCGCCGCTCCTAGTACCCTGCTCGGCGGTGGCGTGTCCGAGCGGCCTAAGGAGCACGCCTCGAAAGCGTGTGAGGGTGCAAGCCCTCCGTGGGTTCAAATCCCACCGCCACCGCCAGACGACATCCCCCGGGAGCATGCGACCGGGGGTTTGTCGTCTGCGGGGGCGAGGGGATGACGGGAGGCGTGGCCGGCCGCGCGGGCCGGCGACCGCATGGTCCAGGGCCACCGCGCGTGGTCGGCGGCGTCGCCGGACGCCCTCCCGCTGCGGAGGTGGTCGGGGCCCAGCGCTCCGGACGGTATGGTGGGAGTAGTCCCGGGACGAAGGGCATGGCCCACTCGCCGTACCCGCCACCCGGCACGTCGAAGGAGGGCATCATGCCCGTCCCGACATCATCTCCCAGCCGCTCCGCCCGCTCCGGGCGCACGCCCCGGGCGGCCGCCACCCCCAGACACCCACCCCCCAGACACCCACGTCGCCGGCGCGCGAGCCGGAGCAAGCGCACCCGGATGGCGGACGCCTGGGTGGGCATCGCGGTCGGCGCCGTCGTCCTGGTCCTCCTCATCATCTTCATGCTGCAGAACACCGTCCCGGTGGACGTGGCGTTCTTCGGTCTGCGGGGATCGGCGCCGCTCGCCGTCATGTTGCTCATCGCGGGCGTCGGGTTCGCCATCGTGACCCTGGTCGTCGGCAGCCTGCGCATGGGGCAGCTGCGCCGGCGCATCGGTAGGGCCGACCGCGCCGCGACACACCCCGGCGTTCGTCCCTGACGTCGGCGACCCCCAGGCTCGGATCGCGCGCCGCGCCCGTCCCTCCCGCCGCGTCGGTCGACCCGACGCGGCCTCCCTCCAGTTCCTGACCTCCAACCAGATCGGCGATGACATCGTGTCGACACCACTCAGCCAGCCATCCCAACCGGCGCCCCGGACCGACCCCACCACCCCACCCCCCAGGCCCGCCCTGCGCGTGCAGTCCGTCCTCGCGTCGGGTCTGCCGGTCGAGGTGGGGACGCCGCACGAGCCCTCCCTCTACACCGTCCCCGCCGTCTTCTCCCGCCGGGTCACCCCCGAGGAGCGATCCCGCATCGAGGACCCGGCGACGGCGGAGGACCTGATGGCCACGACCGGAGCCGGTCCCGGGCTCGCGCTGGCCGTCTCCGACCGCCGACTGCTCATCGTCAACACCAATCTGGCGCAGTTGAAGGACGGCTTGGCGATGGCGATCGGGCGGATGCTCAGCCGGCTCGACGAGGATCTGCTCACCGAGCAGGACGAACGTGACGCGGCCGCCGAGCTCCTCCTCGCCTCCGAGGTGGACCGGGCGGCGCGGTGGCGCGGACGGCCGCCCAGATCCGGTTCGATGCGGACGAGGACGGCGCCGACCCGGCCCGGTAGGGCCCGCGCCGCTGCAGCGGCGCCGGCCACGCCGGTCGGGGTCGGCGGGCCGCTGCCGCCCGCCGCGGCATGACCCATCCCGTGAGCGCCGCCGCAGACGCGGCCTGGGTTGGGGCGCCACCGTCGGACACGGCGGTCCCGGAGGCCGCCGACGGGGCCCGAGACGTCCTCGCCCGGGTTGCCCGCGAGTTCCGTGGGTACCAGCATGGCCGGGGCCCCGCCCCGCGCTCCTGCCGCTGGCGGCCCGCGGCCCCGGTCGTATGCCGCGGCCGGGGTTGCCAGGAAGCGGCCCGGGCGGCGGCGGAGACGCCGGGAGCCCGACACGACGACCTCATGATGGGAGCTGATCGCTGGTGACCGGCGCTGGACCGACCTTCGACCTGGTGGTCGTGGCGAACCGCCTTCCGGTCGACCGCGTCGTCGACGCTCAGGGCAACGCCACCTGGCAGCGCAGCCCGGGCGGCCTCGTGTCGGCGATGGAGGGGGTCATGGCCGACCGGGGGGCGGCGTGGGTCGGGTGGGCCGGCGAGCCCGGACCCGCCCCCGAGCCGTTCTCCGAGGGACCCCTCTACCTGCGGCCGGTGAGCCTCGCCGCGGCCGACGTCGAGGAGTACTACGAGGGGTTCAGCAACGACACGCTCTGGCCCATCTACCACGACGTCATCGTCCAGGCGACGTTCCACCGGCAGTGGTGGAACACCTACCGGGCCGTCAACCGTCGTTTCGCCGAGGCGGCCGCCGAGGTGGCCGCACCGGGTGCCACGGTCTGGGTGCACGACTACCAGCTGCAGCTCGTCCCGGCGATGCTGCGGGAGATCCGGCCGGACCTGCGCATCGGATGGTTCAACCACATCCCGTTCCCGCCGGTCGAGCTCTTCGCGCAGCTGCCCTGGCGTCGGGCACTGATCGAGGGCCTGCTGGGCGCCGACTTCCTGGGCTTCCAGCGCACGGCCGATGCCGACAACTTCCTGCGCTCCTGCCGTCGCCTGCTGGGCCTGTCGACCAAGGGCAGGACGGTGACGTTCACGCCGGCCGGGGAGACCTCTCAGAGCCGGACGGTGCGGGCGAGCGCCATCCCGATCTCGGTGGACTTCCGCGGGCTGTCGGCGCTGGCCGGCACGCCGGAGGTCCGTGCTCGCGCGGCCGAGATCCGGGCCTCGCTGGGCGACCCGGAGGTCCTCATGCTGGGAGTCGACCGGCTCGACTACACCAAGGGCATCCGGCATCGGCTCAAGGCCTACGGAGAGCTGCTGCAGGACAACTCGCTGTCCCCACCGACCGTGACGCTCATGCAGGTGGCGACGCCGAGCCGGGAGCGCGTGGACGCCTACCGCGCGCTGCGCGAGGACGTGGAGCGGACGGTCGGGCAGATCAACGGGGAGTCCTCCGTCGTCGGGTCGACGGCGATCCACTACCTGCACCGCTCCTATCCCCGTGAGGAGATGGCCGCGATGTTCGTGGCCGCGGACATCATGCTGGTGACCCCGCTGCGCGACGGCATGAACCTCGTCGCCAAGGAGTACGTCAGCTGCCGCAACGACCTGGGTGGCGCCCTGGTCCTCTCCGAGTTCACCGGTGCCTGGCACGAGCTGCACCAGGCGTTCATCTGCAACCCGCACGACATCGAGGGCCTCAAGCAGGCGGTCATGCGCGCGATCACCACCCCCGAGGACGAGAAGCGGCGTCGGATGAAGGCGATGCGCAAGCGGGTCGCCGACCACGACGTGCAGCGGTGGGGGTCGCGCTACCTCGCCGCGCTCGCGGCGGCGCCGTCGAAGCCGCACCGGACGGCCCGGGCCGACCAGGAGGAGAGCGTCGAAGTCGAACGCGCCAACCGGGCCAACCTCCGGGCCTCCGACCGGGCGTCCGAGGGGACGAGCGAATGACCGAGGACCTGCGGACGGCGCTGGCCGCCTTCGCCGCCCGGCCCCGGGTGCTGGTGGCGGTCGACTTCGACGGCACGCTCGCTCCGCTCGTCACCGACCCGCTCCAGGCCAGGGCGCTGCCGGGTGGTCTGGAGGCCCTGCGCGAGGCGGCGGCTCTCGACGGCGTCACCGTGGCGGTCGTCTCGGGACGCGACCTCGCGACGCTGGAGACCTTGACCGGCCTCGGTCCGGACGCCGACATCACCCTCATCGGCAGCCACGGCGCCGAGAGCACCCAGGGGGGCCGGGGCGGCCCGGGCTGAGCGCCGAGGCGGGCCTGCTCGACGACGCGGCGGCCGCTCTGCTGGCAACCGTTCAGGGCGAGCTCGAGGCGATCGGGTCCTCGCACCCCGGCGTGCGGCTGGAGCGCAAGGCCGCTGCGGTCGTCCTGCACACCAGGGACGTCGACCGGCCGGCTGCCGCGGCGGCCACCGCGGCCGCGATCGAGGTGGGGCGGCGGCATCCCGGGGTGCATGTCATGCCCGGCAAGGAGGTCGTCGAGCTCTCCGTGTCCGCCGCGGACAAGGGCAGCGCCGTGACCCACCTGGCGGGCGTGTCGAGCTCGGACGCGACGCTCTACGTGGGGGACGACACGACGGATGAGAGGGCGTTCGCCGCGCTCCGCCCGTCGTCGGGCGATCTGACCGTCAAGGTCGGTGCCGACGAAACCGTTGCCGCGCACCGGCTACCAGAGCCGGAGGCCGTCGTGGAGCTCCTCGAGCAGTTCGTCGAGGCGCGCCGCCAGCGGGAGTGACACGGCCCGTCGACCAATCCCAGGCGGCATACGTAGGGTCAGGGGTATGAAGCCCCCGGAGCACTACCTGCGACCCACGACCGTCGAGGACGTCGAGGAGGTGGGCACCGGGCTCGAGGCCCGGCTCGGCGTCGAGCGGCTGCGGATCGAGCCGGTCCGCGCCGACGTCGTGCGCATCAAGGTGAGCCGCGGCGGCGTGTTCGACGAGGAGCCGACGTATGCCGTGTGCGTCGACCCGCTCGCCGACCAGCCGGCATTCGAGGTCCGTCGCGACGACGCGGCCCACACCGTCGAGCTGACGACGACGGCGCTCGTCGTCACCGTCGGCCTCGACCCGTTCCGGATCGACGTCCACCGCACCGACGGCAGCCCGGTCATCGAGACGGCCGTCGACCGCGCGGGTCATCCCTGGTCGTATGCCACCCTCAACGACGCGTTCACGATCCGCCGGCGGTGCCGTCCCGACGACGCGTTCTTCGGGCTGGGGGAGAAGACCGGCCGGTTCAACCGGCGTGGGCGCGACTTCACCCAGTGGAACACCGATGTCCTCGACCCCTACCTGAGCGAGGAGTTCACCGCCGGGCGCGGCCCCGATGACCTGCGCTCGGATCGGACGAGCACCGAGTACGACCCGTACTACATGACGATCCCGCTGCTCTACCACCAGGCCGGACCGGGTGGCGCGATGAGCGCCTCGTTCGTCGACAACGGCTACCGCTCCTTCGTCGACCTCACCGGCGAGGACGAGTTCACGATGCGCTACGAGGGCGGGCAGTACACCGAGTACGTCTTCGGCGGCCCGACGATGGCCGGCATCCTCGAGGCCTACACGTGGCTCACCGGACGGATGGCCGTGCCACCGGTGTGGGCGCTCGGCTACCACCAGTGCCGCTGGTTCGACTACGACCAGGACTCCTTCGAGGCCCTCGCGGCCACCGTGCGCGAGCACGAGATCCCGTGCGACACGATGTGGCTCGACATCGACTACATGGACGGGTTCCGGGTCTTCACCTGGGACGAGCAGAAGTTCCCCGACCATGCCGGGATGCTGGAACGCCTCTCCGCCAAGGGTTTCCGGGTCGTCACGATCATCGACCCCGGGGTGAAGCACGACCCCGGCTACTGGGTCTACGACGAGGCGGTCGAGGGCGACCTGCTCTGTCGCACCGAGGGCGGCGACACCTACATCGGCCGGGTCTGGCCGGGCGACACGGCATTCCCCGACTTCGCGACCCCGGAGGCACGCGCCTGGTGGGGCCGGCTCAACGCCGACCACGTCCGCTCCGGCCTCGCCGGCATCTGGAACGACATGAACGAGCCGGCCACCGGCTTCGTCCCCCCGAACCGGATGCGCTACGACCACGGCCGCGTCTCCCACGACCGCCTCCACAACCAGTACGCGCTCCTCATGGCCATGGGCACCCTCGAGGGCCTTCGCGCCGCGATGCCGGAGCTGCGGACCTTCATCCTGTCCCGGTCCGGGTTCGCCGGCATCCAGCGGTATGCCGCGAACTGGATGGGCGACAACTGCTCCCGCTGGGACCACCTCCAGCTCAGCGTCGCCATGGGCATGGGGCTCGGGGTCTCCGGGCAGCCCTTCGTCGGCGCCGACATCGGCGGCTTCGCCGAGAACACCGAGCCCGAGCTGTTCCTGCGCTGGATGCAGTACGGCGTCCTCACCCCGTTCGCCCGCAACCACGCGATGATCGGCACGATCGACCAGTACGCGTGGTCCTTCGGCGAGGAGGTCCTCGAGGGTGCGCGGGAGGCGATCCGGCTGCGCTACCGGCTCATGCCCTACCTGTATGCCGCCTTCGTCGACGCCGCCGAGACGGCCGCCCCGATCCAGCGGCCGCTCGTCTACGACTTCCAGGAGGACCCGGCGGTCGTCGACGTCGACGACGAGTTCCTCCTCGGCGGCGACCTGCTCGTCGCACCGGTGTCCGAGCCGGGCGTCACGGAGCGGAGCGTCTACCTCCCCTCCGGCCGGTGGTACGACTGGTACACCGGCGAGGCCCTCGAGGGGGGCCGGAGCGTCCAGGCCTCCGCGCCCGCCGACCGCATCCCGCTCTTCGCCCGCGGCGGAGCCGTGATCCCGATGTGGCCGGAGGCGCCCGACTCGGCCGACGGCTACCAGCCCGAGATCATCGAGCTGCACGTCTTCGTGCCCGACGACGACGGTGCCGTGCACACCTCACTGCTCCAGGAGGACGACGGTCGCACGTATGCCGCGGACTCCGGCGCCCGGGTCCGGACGGCCTTCGCGCTGGCCCGGGCGGGTGACCGGCTGACGCTCAGGGGCACGGTCGACGGCGACGGCTACCCCGAGTTCCGCCGGGGCGCGTTCCATGTCGTCCTCCACGGTGCGAGCCCGTCGAACGTCGAGGTCAACGGGGCGGTCATCGCGCCCCGGGACGAGGGCTTCGTCATCTCGAACGGCGGCGAGGGCTTCACCCTCCACGTCGGCCTCTGACGTCCGGCCGCTGGCCCGTCGGGGCGTCTCGCCGGGGCGGAAAAGGCCGCACCCGGGGCGTGGGTGGGTTTGGTTAGGGGAACCTAACAATGGCGGGATTTCTGTCATGATTCTGTCATAACGCTCATTCCGCGCACGTCCTCGCGTGACGATATGACGCTCCCTGAATGCGCGCAGGCCTCGGGGTCACCCGACGGTCCGGTCCGGGGCAAATGGGACAAAACCGCAGGTCAGGAGGGCCTTACCTCAAGGAATGGGCGGCGGGTTTCCGTCACGGTGACCCTTTCAGCAGCCCAGATCCACCGTTCGGCTCAGGGGAAGGTCACATTTTCTACCACGCGCGGTCTCCAGCGCGGCTATGGTACGGCGGACTGCTTCACCTGCGGTGCCTTGAATTAGACGGAACAAGGGGGACGGCCCATGAGCCGCGTGCGGACCCGATTCATCATTCCTGCCTTCGCCACCCTGGCGGTGGTGGTGGCCCAGACGGTCGCGACCGCCATCGTCGCGGCGGCCCCGGCCCAGGCCATGGGGGCGGTGACCTTCAGTGCCACCGACGAGACGAAGGTGCCCCACTACTTCGGCCCCTACCCCAACTGGGCGAACAGCCCGCAGGCGCTCGCGGACGCGATCGTCACCCTCGAGAAGGTGCCGGCCTCGCCGACCGACGTGGGCAACGGGCTCGTCGAGCGTGGCGCCGCGACCGACGAGGTGACCGCCCCGGGCACGCTCGGCCCGGTCTTCGTCGTCGTGCCGGGCGCCAAGCTGCCCGCCGGCAAGGTGAGCGCCTTCAAGATCTTCAACCAGACCTCGGCCGGCACGGGAACCAACCTCTCCGAGGGCAATCTCTTCCACGCCTACGTCCTGCGGCCCGACGCCTCGGTCCCCGACAAGTACACCGTGGTCTACGACAGCGGCGAGCAGACCGTCCCCACGCCGACGAACCCGGCGGGTGAGGTGTCCACCTTCACCCTGCCGACCCCGGTCAGCGTGCAGCAGGACGACGTCATCGGCTTCTACGGCGAGGGCGTGCCCTTCGACACCGGCACGACCACCAACCCGGACAGCTACAGCACCCCCGCCTCCGCCGACGCGTCGATGGCGACGAACGTCGCACCCGGCGACGGCGACACGATGACCCTGGGTGTCGACCCGAACTACCCCCTGACCTCGCAGGACCGCACCTACTCGTTCGCCGCCACGGTCACGCCCACCGCACCGGGTGATGGCGCCACGGCGGCCGCGACGGTCGACCCCAAGACCGGCGGCATCGCCTCGATCGATGTGACGAACTCCGGGTCCGGCTACGCAAGCCCGCCCGACGTGACGATCACCTCGCCCGGCATCACCCCGACGCAGGCGGCGTCGGCGCACGCCACCATCTCCCCCGGTGTCGTCAAGAGCATCGACGTCGCCGAGAAGGGCTTCGGCTTCACCAACCCCAGCGTCGAGCTCACCGGTGGCAACCCCACCACCCCGGCCACGGCGACCGCCAGCGGTGGCGTCGACGACCTCCAGCTGACCGATGGCGGGTCGGGCTACACGATCCAGCCGCTCGTCCACTTCTCGCTCCCGGACGCGGCATACTGCTCCAACCCTGGCGAGACGTGTGAGCAGCCCACCGCCAAGGCGACGATGGCGGACGGCGCCGTGACCGGCATCGAGCTGCTCACGCGTGGGTCCGGCTATGCGCATCCCCCGACCGTGTCGATCTACGACGGTGACAACCCCAACGCCAGTGGCCCCGCTGCAGTGACGGCGACCATCGACGTCTCCCGCATCGAGATCACCGACGGCGGCAGCGGCTACGTCTCCGCGCCGACGGTCACCATCAGCGACGACACTGCGCCGTTCGACAAGGGCGCGAGCGCCGTCGCCACCGTCGCGGTGATGGGCGCCGTCACGTCCATCACCGTCGACGAGGCGGGGGCCGGCTACATCACGCCCGGCCTGAAGAAGTTCGTCGACACCCTGCCCGGCGACGGGGAGGCCGAGGCGAACAACCTGGGCCAGTACATCCCGATCGCCGTCCCCGACACCGAGAAGTACCCCGGCACCGACTACTACGAGATCGCCCTGGTCCAGTACCGCGAGCAGCTCTCGAGCAACCTGCCGGCGACCCTGCTCCGCGGCTACGTCCAGCTCTCGACCGATGCGGTCCCGGGCAAGCACGTCGCACTGGGCAACGCCAACCTCGACCCCCACGCGCCGGACACCCCGACCGGCTACTTCGGCGTGGACACGCCTCACTACCTCGGCCCGACCATCGTTGCCCAGAAGAACCGCCCGGTCCGAGTCCTCTTCCGCAACCTGCTGCCGACCGGCAAGGACGGCAACCTCTTCCTGCCGGTGGACACGAGCTACATGGGCTCCGGCGAGGGCCCCAACATGATGACCCTCGACGCCGACGGCGTCCCGATGGACATGGCGACGGACGAGGGCACGGTCACCGACGGTGTCCGCAACCCGATGTGTGGCCAGGACCCCAAGCCGAAGGGCTGCTACAGCGAGAACCGCGCCATCGTGCACCTTCACGGCGGCATCACCCCGTGGATCAGCGACGGCAACCCGCACCAGTGGACGACGCCGGCCGGTGAGGACACCGACTACCCCACGGGCGTCAGCGCCCAGAACGTGCCCGACATGCCCGACCCGGGTCCCGGTGCGCAGACGTTCTTCTACACCAACCAGCAGAGCGCGCGGCTGCTCTTCTACCACGACCACGCCTGGGGCATCACCCGGCTCAACGTGTATGCCGGTGAGGCGGCTCCCTACCTCATCACCGACGAGACGGAGCAGAAGCTCATCGGCCCCGGCGGCGCCCTCGACGGCGTCGACATGGGCAACTCCGGCCTCGGCCACTCGCTGACCATCCAGGACAAGACCTTCGTGCCCGACGCGGCGACGATGGCCCAGGTCGACCCGACCTGGGACTACGACAAGTGGGGCGGCGAGGGCAACCTCTGGCAGCCGCACGTCTACATGCCTGCCCAGAACCCGGGTTCGGAGACCGGAGCCAACCCGTTCGGCCGGTGGATGTACGGCCCGTGGTTCTGGCCGCCGTCGACGGACCAGAAGTACCCGCCGATCGCGAACCCCTACTACGACCCGAGCTGCGACCCTGACGTGCAGCCGTTCTGTGAGCCTCCCCAGATTCCGTCGACTCCGAACCAGTCGATGGGCATGGAGGCCTTCCAGGACACGCCGCTCGTCAACGGCACGGCCTACCCGAAGACGACGGTTGACCCGAAGGCGTACCGGTTCCGGATCCTCAACGCAGCCGACGACCGGTTCTGGAACCTGTCGTGGTTCGTCGCCGACCCGACGACGGGGACCCTGAGTGAGGTCGCGCTGAAGAAGTCCGAGGTCGAGGCCGCGCAGTCCGACCCGGTCGTGGCGCCGACGGTGGACCAGACGCTGAGCCCGAAGGGTCCGGACTGGATCCAGATCGGGACCGACAGCGGGTTCCTGCCCGCCCCGGCCGTGATCCCGGCTCACGACATCACCTACATCACCGACCCGACCCGGTTCGACGTCGGCAACGTGGACCAGCACTCGCTGCTCCTCGCGCCGGCCGAGCGCGCCGACGTGGTCGTCGACTTCTCGCAGTTCCGCGGGAAGACGCTCATCCTCTACAACGACTCGCCCGCCGCCTTCCCGGCGCGCGTGCCGGGGTACGACTACTACACCGGTGGCCCGGACCAGACCCCGGTCGGCGCCCCGACGACGCTGCCCGGCTACGGGCCCAACACCCGCACCATCATGCAGGTCAAGGTGTCGATGAAGGCTCCGGCTCTGGCGTTCGACCGGCCGAACACGACCAACGACAAGATGGGCGCCCTCGAGGCCGCGTTCGCGCACCACGCAGACGGCTCGGGCGTGTTCGAGGCCGGCCAGGACCCGACGATCGTCGGCCAGGCGGCATACAACTCGGCCTACGGCACCGACTTCGTCGGCACCGGCGACTGCAGCTCCCCGGTCAACCCGACCGCGAAGTGCGACGGGTTCGCCAGGATCGACCAGCAGGGCGGCATGCCGTTCAAGTTCGACACCCTGAGCGGCAACCAGATCTCCATCCCGTTGCAGCCCAAGGCGATCCACGACGAGACGAACGCGGCCGCCTTCGACCCGTTCGGCAGGATGATGGGACAGCTAGGTGTCGAGGCTCCAGGTGCGACACCCTTGTTACAGAACATCATCCTGGAACCGTTCGTGAACCCGGCGACGGAGATTCTCGACGCGACCTCGCCGGACCTTCCGAGCAGTCTCCAGGTCACACCCATATCCACGAATGCCGACGGCACCCAGATATGGAAGATCACCCACAACGGGGTCGATACGCACCCCATCCACTGGCACCTCTATGACGTCCAGCTGATCAACCGGGTGACGTGGGACAACATCATCATCCCGCCGGATCCGAACGAGCTCGGCTGGAAGGACACGGTCAGGGTCAGTCCCCTCGAGGACACCTATGTGGCCGTGCGCCCGATCATCCCCACCGTGCCATTCGGGGTGCCGGACAACTGGAGGCCGCTCAACCCGATGATGCCCATCGGCGCCCGAGGCTCGGTGGCCGGTCAGGTCGGTTCTGCCGGCATCGAGGCCGGATTCAACAACACCGACATCAACGGCAACCCGATCGACCCGATCGTCAACGAGATCGAGAACTTCCACTGGGAGTACATGTGGCACTGCCACATCCTCAGCCATGAGGAGATGGACATGATGCGGCCGCAGGTGGTCATCGCACCTGAGGCCCTCCCCGAGGCCTCGGTCCTGACCGCGGGTGCTGATGGGGTGCTCAACTGGACCGACCCCACCCCGGTGGACATCACTGACCCCAGCAGCTGGACCCTCACGGGTGCAGCGGTGGGAACGGCCGAGATCGGCTATCGGATCGAGCGCGCCGACGTGGCCACGCCGGACCAGTTCACCGAGGTGGGCACGGCCCTGGCCAACGCAACCTCGTTCACCATCCCTGCCTCGGAGGGCACCGGCTACTACCGCGTCGTGACATGGAATGCCGCGGGCGAGACGCCGTCTGACCCGATCCTGGTGTCGTTCACCGCTCCTGACGCCCCGACGAACGTGGTCGGGACGCCTGGTACGGCTGGTGGTTCGGTGGATCTGTCGTGGACGGCTCCGGCCAGCGACGGCGGGTCGCCGATCACGGGCTACGAGATCCAGAAGAGCCCGGCTACGGGTGCTCCGGTGTGGACCTCGGCCGGCACGGTCGGGGACGTCACGAGCACGACGGTGACGGGTCTGACCCGGAATGCCGAGCTACATCTTCCGGGTCCAGGCGGTCAACGCGATCGGTAACGGCGCGTGGTCCGACCCGTCCGCGGCGGTTCAGGCGACGGCGTGTGCCTGGTGCGCCGACGGGTGTGGCTGGGTCGAACGCGACGTCGACGTCGATCGATGTGTCGTGGACGCCGCCGGCCGATGATGGTGGGTCGCCGATCGACCGGTATGTCGTCAGCGCTTCCACCGATGGTGGTGCGACGTGGTCGCTGTGCGGGTATCCGCCTCGACGGCTCGCCGTTGGCGACGACGTGGACCTGGACCGGGTCTGTCGCCGGGCACGTCCTACCGTGTTCCGGGTGTTTGCGCAGAACGCGGCGGGTTGGAGTGCCTGGTCGGCGGCCTCGGCGGCAGTCAGCACCTTGTCGACGCCGTCCGCGCCGCGAATGTGGTCGGGACGGCCGGTACGGCAGGTGGTCTGATCTGTCGTGGACGGCGCCGGCGAGCGACGGGTGGGTCGCCGATCACCGGCTACGGGGTCCAGACTACTCCGGCGACGGTGGCGCCGACGTGGACCACGGCGGTTGCTCCGTCGGCGGCGATGACGGCCACGAGCACGACGGTGACGGGGCTGACCAACGGGACGGCGTATCGTGTTCCGGGTCGTCGCGGCCAACGCGAGTCGGCACTGGTCCGTGGTCGGCGACCAGTCGCCGCGTACACCCCGCACGTGACGGTGCCTGGTGCGCCGACGGGTGTGGCTGGGTCGAACGCGACGTCGACGTCGATCGATGTGTCGTGGACGCCGCCGGCTGTGATGGTGGGTCGGCGATCATCCGGTATGTCGTCAGCGCTTCGACCGATGGTGGTGCGACGTGGTCGCTGTTCGGGTACCCCTCGACGGCTCAGCCGTTGGCGACGACGTGGACCTGGACCGGGCTGACGCCGGGCACGTCCTACCGGTTCCGGGTGTTCGCGCAGAACGCGGCGGGGTGGAGCCAGCCGTCGGCGGCCTCGGCGGCAGTCAGCACCTTGTCGACGCCGTCCGCGCCGCGGAATGTGTCGGGCACGGCCGGTAACGGGCAGGTGGCACTTTCGTGGCAGGCGCCGGCGAGCCACGGGTGGTTCGCCGATCACCGGCTACGGGGTTGACTACTCCAGTGACGGTGGCGCGACGTGGTCCACGGCGGTGGCTACGTCCGCGGCGATGACGGCCACCACGTACACGGTGACGGGGCTGACCAACGGGACGGCGTATCGTGTTCCGGGTCGTTGCGGCCAACGCGAGTGGCACTGGTCCGTGGTCGGCGACCAGTGCCGCGTACACCCCGCACGTGACGGTGCCTGGTGCGCCGACGGGTGTGGCTGGGTCGAATGCGACGTCGACGTCGATCGATGTGTCGTGGACTCCGCCGGCTGAGTGATGGTGGGTCGGCGATCGTCCGGTATGTCGTCAGCGCTTCGACCGATGGTGGGGCGACGTGGTCGCTGTTCGGGTACCCCTCGACGGCTCAGCCGTTGGCGACGACGTGGACCTGGACCGGGCTGACGCCTGGCACGTCCTACCGGTTCCGGGTGTTTGCGCAGAATGCCGCGGGGTGGAGCCAGCCGTCGGCGGCCTCGGCGGCAGTCAGCACGGCGCCATGAAGCGTCCGACGAGTTATTGACGTCGGGTCGGCGGAGCGGGAGAGAATGCTCCCGTTCCGCCGACCGGCGCCGATGCGTCGCTGGGGCCGGGACGGTCGATCCAGGGCGGAACCACCTCAGATCTGGAGAATCATGGGCACTCGCCACGCTGCACCTCGTATCGGACTTTCGCTCATCGCGTGCTTGTCCGCACTCGTCTCGATCGCCGGTTGCTCCTCCGACACTCCGCAGAACGCCGGCACGTCAACGACCTCGGCGTCCTCTCCGGCCACGCCGAGCCCGTCCGGCGACGGGTCCGGGGCCAGCGCCACCTCGCCTTCCGCCGCGCAGGCACAGTGCACGAAGGCGTCCCTTCGTGACGCCCTCCCGCAAGGCTCGAAGGTGGACCGGTTCAGCTGCGCGATTGTTTCGCCGTCGATGTGGGCTGCGGTGGCTCTCAAGAACGGCGGAAAGACGTACTTCCTGCGATCGACGGCCGGACCGTGGAAGGTCGTGAACGCGAACAAGGTGTGTGGGGACGCGGTCAAGGGGATGCCCGAGGAGTTGCAGGCCTACTGCACCTGACGGCTGGGGCGGTTGGCCGGGGTCTGTGGTGACCACGACCCTCAGGTGGGCCGCAACGTCTTCGTGTAGCAGCGCATGGCGCGTCCTTCCTTCGTGACGTATTCCGACGCGACGTCCCACCCCTGGTTCGCGTAGAAGCGGTTGACAGCCTCGTTGTTCTCGGCGTCCGTTGCCAAGAAGGCGTTGCTTCCGCCCCGACGCTCCACCTCGTGGAGCCATTCCTCGAGAAGGTTGCGACCAAGGCCGCTTCCCCGCATGGCGGGATCGACGAAGAAGGAGCTGAGCTGTGCGCCCAGCTCGCAGGCTCTGGGCCCCCCTCGGTACCGAACCGCTCGCAGCAGTCGCGGGATGGCCCGAGGGCTCTCGGCTGCGGCGAGGATGCTTGCGACGGCGAAGCCGCGCCACCGTCGCCTGAGGAGCCTCGGAAAGAATCCCGCGGGGTCCAAGGTGCCGACCGCCGCCCCGACGAGCGTCCCTTCCGACGTGCGGGCGGTGACCGATACGCAGCTGGGGTCGGCAGCGAACCCCAGATAGAGCTGCACGAGGAAGCGCTCGCCGAGGCTACTGAGGAAGAAGCCGGGAAAGGCAACCTTGTGCAGCCGGGCCAGGTCGACGGCGTCTTCGGCGCAGAGCGGGGCCAGTCGAGTACTCATCAGCCCGTGCCCCTCGCACGCTTCTTCGCCCGTTGGGCGGAGTCAGCCAGGAGCTGCTCGATGCGGCGAATGCCGCGCTCCGCCGAGAATTGCTGCAGGTAGAAGTCCTCTCCGCGTCGCCCCATCGCGTGGAGACCCTCACGCCCCACCTCGCACGCGTCGGCGATGGCTGCGGCGATGCTCGCCGGATCTCCAGGGTCGGCGACGAAACCGGCCGCGCTGCTGCGGGCGATCGACGCGGCATCGCCCTCGGCTGCCACGATGAGTGCGCGCCCGGACGCCAGGGCTGCCTGGATCTTGCTCGGCATGGTGATGGACGACAGTGGGTGCGGACGGAGGCCCACGTAGTTGACATCGCCGGTGGCCATCAGCCGCGCCATCTGCCGTTCCGGCAGACGGCCCAGGAAGCGAACATTGGCTGCTCGCGCCGCGGCCGCCGACGACCGCAGCGAGGCTTCAGCGATGCCTGAACCGGCCAGGAGGCACACAAAGCGTGGGTCCGACACGCGCGCGCATGCCTCGACCAACGCACTCAGTCCCTGGGCCTCGCCCATCGACCCGGCGTAGACCAACACGATGGCGTCGGGGTCGATGCGGAGCTCCTCGCGCAAGCCCGGTGCCGGCGATCGGAAGACGCCCTCGTCGGCCCATAGCGGAACGAAGTGGAGCTTGCTCTTCGGGACGCCCCGCTGCCTCAGGACCTCGCCGACGCCGGGCGAGATATAGGCAACGGCGTCGGACGAGGCGTACATGGCCCGACACCAGGCATGCAGCGGTCCCTCGGCGATCCGGTACCCGCGGCCCGCGTCGATCATGCCGCCAGCGAGAAGTGTGTCGGGCCAGAGGTCAAGGACGTGGGTCACCAGGGGAACATTGAGGCCGAAGCGCGCCGCCCACATGGGCAAGGCAACGGTGATGGGGGAGTAGTTCACCCACAGGGCATCCAGTCCCTTGAGGATGCCCATCCCGTTCACCAGCGCTGAGGTGGCGAAGGAGGCGTAGTTCATGAGCCGATGCGTCGCGGAGGCGTCGTGGCTGGGATAGAGGGCCACCCGTCGCACCCTCACCCCACCCAGATCCTCGTCCTGGCTCCTGCGGACGACGTAACCGTCCGACACCACGCCGCTCGGGTAGTTGGGAAAGCCGGTGAGCACCCTGACCTCGTGTCCTCGGGCAAGAAGCCCGCGGGCCAGCACGCCGGGCAGGGCCGCCGGCCCAGGCTCGGGTCGTACCACTGGGTCAGGAGCCCGACACGCATGCGAGGGATCCCCCTTCGGTCGCCCGCCACGGCAGATCGGACATTGGAAACTAGCGTACACACCATAACCCGGCAACGGTCTGGATCCGGCGACATCTTGAGTGCCCTCAGGAGCCTCTCTCGTCCCCTTCTCCAGGAATTGGGAAGAGGAAGATCGGGAGGTCGCCAACGCCAAGCGGAGGCTCACACCTCAAGACATACTCGTTGGGCTGGAGGTCACCGTGAAACTCGCTAGTGCCCCCGCGCCGATCATGCCCTGCTCATGTGTCGCTGGGCCACTTCACCTGCCAAGGGGCGCCGCCCCTTCCGCTGATGAGCCCGTGCCATCGGCGGGTCGCAGGGAGCGCTACCAATATCCAGGTCAGGCGACTTGGCAGGGTTCATGTCTAGCGCCTGCACAAATCCTCCCGACTGCTCACGCGGGAGTAGGACGCGCCAGGCGAGAGGCATCGCGATCACGCCTGACACCCCCGACGCCAGCGCTAGGGCCCGGTATACTCCGACGAGTTCGCCCTGACTAGACCAGGAGAAGTTCTGACTTGCGAGCGAACATCTTTCGTCTGCACCTATCTTTGGGGTGTGGAAAGAATACTTTGCTGAGTCGTGGTCTCGATCCCCTGTCCGATGACCTCTCAACACCATGTATCTGTTCATGGTCAGATCGGACCGAAGTGCAACTTCCGCGTCGAGGGAGGAGAATGGACCGCCGAGATAGGGATTACGATGTCTAGGCTCCCTGCACCCGACGCTGGCAGGCGCCGTCGGGTCCGCCTTCCACCTGGGCTTCGACGACCACCGAGATTCCGGGGCCACTGGAAGTCGCTCCACCCTCGTCATCGCAGGCCGGGTGTCCAGTCGGCAGCCCTTGGCCCGTCATGTCAGAGGGCGGCCGCTGCTCGCGAGATGGCGTCTCATCACGCCCAGGGGAGTACCCGAGGCCCGGGAGCCGCCGCGCCATGATTCCCGCAGCAACTCCCCGTGACCGCATCCCCGCCGTAAGGTGGGGCGACCGCACAGTCAGGCTCTTCAACCCGCGTGAACCGAGCACCCATGCCCCCAGTGCACACAGTAGGCTCGCTGGTAGCCAGCGGGTGCTCCTGCGGCCGCCGGCGCTTCTGCGGGCGGACAACGACGCACATGCCGTCGGATCCCGAACGTCCCGCTTCGCGGAAACGGGCTCCAGAGGGCTGGCATGGCGATGAGTGACGCTCCGAGGCGCCCGCGGACGCCCGTGACTCTTGAGCGAGCCCTCCGCGGAGCGCTGCTCGCGTTCGGGGAAGCCTGGCACCAGTTGCGCCCAACCTCTTCCTTAAGCTGGGAGGGGCGGCAATCGTTGTTGCCCTCCTGATTGGCGGAGGATTGAAAAGGGCCCGGCTTCGCGGGCCCGACTGGGCGCTCGTCGCCTTCGGCGCCTGGGCGCTCATGTCAACCGGGTGGGCGACCACTCCAGCGCTGTCCACCGACAGCGCCAAAATCTTGTGGGTGCTCATCGTCATCTACATATCGCTACGCTCCCTCGTTGTAGATAGGAGAGATATCACGTGGGCCCTGACCGGCTTCTTAATCGGTGCCAACGTCGCGGCTCTCCAGGTCCTCATCGAAAACCGAATTTCCCTGGCAGATCTCAATATCTTCGAGGCAACTGTCACTCAGGCACGATTTACCGTCGGCGACATCAACGCGAACTATATCGCATATAGCCTGGTGACCGCGATATACGTTGCCTGGGTTCTGAATACAGCCTTGCGGCCCTCCCGCCCTATTCGCGTATTCCTAGCAACATCAGCGGCTCTAATGATAGCGGCGATCCTCGCGACCGGTGCGCGAGGCGCGGTAGTCGCGGTCGCAGCCCTTGGCGCTTCCGCACTTGTTCCGACGCGAATGCGCGCCTTCTTCGCAGCGAGAGCGGTCCCGTTTCTCAGCTCTCGCCGCAGTATGCGTCTCATTTACGAATGTCTTCGACAGGTGGGTTGCCTCATCGCAGGCGGATTTTGGACGGGCGACCGCCGACGTGTCCGGCCGTCTGGTGATATGGCCCGCAGCTTCGAGCCATTGTACGGGACCACCCCATATTCGGAATTGGCTACGATGGCTTCTCTGCTGTGTCCCCACTGAATATCGCAGCCCATAACGCCTTTCTCGATATAGCGAGCGGCGTGGGTCTAACTGGATTGGTTCTTGTCTGTTGCGTGGTCGGCGCCACCCTGCTCCCCAAGGCCTTCAAGAGGGACGAGCCGGTCTTGGCGAGTCACATGAAGGCCGTCTTGGTCGCCACGTGGCTGCCCATCTTCCTCACGGGACGTTGGGACCTGTCATCGTCTATGTGGTTCGTGGCATCCGTCGTAAGTCAAGCGGCTCTCCTGGTCCCCCAGGCTCCTGACCTCGGTCCCGGCACACCCCCGGACCGACTGCGCTCGGGCGACCAGAGTGGACATCGGCCCTCCTCTTCACCCGCACATGTCGGCTGAAATCCAAAGAGCTCGGACCAGACGTCTGTTCTGGGGTGTCATAAGCGCAGTCCCTACCCGGGCGATCGGAGTTCTCGCTCCCGTTGCGGTGATGCCCCTCACCCTCACCGTCCTGGGCACCGATAGATACGGTCTCTGGATGGCAATGACTGCCCTGACCGGGATGGCGACCTTCGCGGATCTGGGTCTAGGGAATGGGCTCATGACCAAGTTGTCAGCGAACTCAGCGACTGGCGACTCCACCCGGGCCCGGAACCTCATAAGCGAAGCCTATTCGAAGTTGTCGGTGCTGAGCTTGGCCGGCCTCGGTGCGGTCGTTCTGTCCTTTCGCTTCGTCCCGTGGGCAGACATCCTCGGAGCAGAGGCAGGACCATTGCGAGAGTTTGCGCCTGCGGTGGCGGTTGCCTGTCTTGTGCCATTCCTGCTCAACATACCTGCATCATTGATCCTTCGAGTTCAGTTCGCCTACCAACGAGTGTCAACCGCGAACCTGTGGCAGGCCGCGGGCGGGTTGGCCTCGCTCCTCAACGCGGTGCTTGCAGTCCATCTCGACCTCCCAGATGCCTGGGTCATTTGCGCCGCGTCCTCTGGTCCTCTGCTAGTCAATGCGCTTAATGGCCTCTGGTTCTTCGGTTGGAGGCACCCTGATCTTCGCCCTCTGCCAAAATGGCGTTTTGCGGAGGCGGACGGATCGCTGATGCGCTTGGGGGGAAAGTTTCTTGTCTTGACGATCGTCACGTCAATAGCTCTGAACATCGACAATCTTCTTGTCGCACACGCCTTGGGCCCGGATTCGGTCACACAATTCTCCGTCCCCGCGAAGATGCTTACCCTCCTGGGCCTCACCATCGCACTTGTGAACTCGCCTTTGTGGCCGGCAAATGGCGAGGCGCTTGCGCGAGGCGATGTGCAGTGGGTTGTGACCGTCGCCAGACGAATGACGGCATTGTCTTCTTGCATTGTGGGGGCCATGGGCCTCGCCCTTATCATCCTCGCGGATCCCCTGATGCGCTTCTTGTCGCAGGGAACCGTCCCTGCGAGCAGGCCACTCATTGCCTCCCTGGGCTTGTGGTGGCTCGTGGTCTCAGCGCTGTCTCCAACCTTCATGATTCAGAACGCCATGGGCATCGTAAGACCGCAGCTAATTGGGTGGCTGATATTTCTTGCGGTTTCAGTTCCCGCCAAATACCTCGTGGCTCGGCATATTGGCCTGGCGGCGATTCCACTGGTGGGCGCGTCCACTTACGTATTGACGGTGCTGCCCTTCGCGGCGCAGGGCGCCCGGCGCGCATTGCAGCAGGCTGCCAAGGTCGCTAACGACTAGCGGGACCCCACGCGACGGTCCTCACCGGTTGTCACGCACCCTTACCAGGCTCATGACCTGCGGCATCGCGCCACACGGCGACATAGCGGTCTGCGACGGATGTCACGGCATACTCCGCTTCAGCCCGCGAGCGGGCAGCTTGCCCATCGCCTCGGCTGCCTGGGCATCGGACATGAGAAGAGAGAGCGAGGATATGAGTTCGTCCAGATCGCCAGGCGGGATCATTATGCCGCAGCCGTCCTTCAGCATCTGAGGGATTCCCCCTACGGTTGATGCAATAATGGGTGCACCCGCGGCCATGGCTTCGAGAACGACGTTGGGCGATCCCTCGGTATGGCTGGGCAAGACGAAGACTGAGCATGCTCTCAATTCCGATATAACTGCGGAATGGCCCATCTCGCCAATGATCTCAACGCCCTCGGTGATCAACCTCTTATCATTCAGCTCTTCCCGGTACGAACTGCTGTAAGGCCCCACTAGGCGCAGGCGCCATCCGGGCTGTCTGACAGCACTCCATGCCTGGAGAAGCTCTTCGATGCCCTTAGATGGCACTAGCCATCCTACGAAGAGCACCATCTTCGAGATTCTGCGTTCAGTACTTCCCGATGTCTGTGGCTCCATGGAAACGCAGTTCGGAATGTGTTTCATCCGCACATTTGGGAACAATTCGCTAACTGTGCTTGCTGTCTCGGAGTCAATGGCCACGACCGTGTGCGCCTCCTTGAAGAGACGCGAGAGCCACGTCCACTCCCAGGTTGGGTGGGCGGCAAGGCTCGGAACCCGTCCGAACCTCAAGTGCGCCACCCCAGGAACGCCAAAGAGGCGCCCAATGCGGAGCAGCAAGACGTCGCGGAAAAGGCCGAGTTGACCAGCAGTATTGACGTGAACCACGTCTGGAGCTGTCGTCGCGACTGCCCAGGTGAAGCGAATTATGGTCCAAGCCGCCTCTATAGATCCGGCGACGATGCGAAGCGTCTTCGAGCGTGACTGAGGAGAACGAAGGCGGAGGGCAGTGTTGATGACCGGGGTCTCTACCTCGGTGCTGTTGGCGAAATGGTTGGTGACGATCACTGTCCATCGAGCGATGCCCCCGGTGGGCGGGGGTAGGGGCGAGACAAGAAGGATCCGAAGGCGGGCGGTCATGACCGGACCCTTTCTAGGAATTCCTGAATCGGCTGCGTGTACGCGCGATAGTCGAAGGCTGCGAGTGCCGTGTCGTAAGCGCGAGCACGCATTGCCGACCTTTCGGGTCCGGCCAGGCCGGCTCCCTTGGCGATCGCGTCAGCCAGTGCGGTGGCGGTTGGGCTGGTTGCCACGAAGCCATTCACGCCATCCATGAGATAACGACCGAGATCGCTGGTCAAGTTGGCGATGACAGGGGTTCCGTGTGCCAGGCTCTCGACAAACTTTGTAGGAAAGCCAGCTTCGCTGAAGCGCGCGCGTTGGCGTAGCAGGAGACTGTAGTCGGCGTCCCGAACGAAGTGAGAGACCTCTTCCTGGGGGAGGCGACCCACAGCGTTCACGCCCGAGGGGATCGCTCCGCCCGCCGCCCTCGCTACCTCCCCCGGCGCCGGGCCGGCCACGCGGAGAAGTAGGTTCGTCCCAGCCGGCGCTCTTGTCCGTGCCAGAGTGAAGCCCTCGAGAATTTCTGGGAGCAAGTCCTTCCGCCCGGGGGTACCGAAGTAGCAGAGGATGACATCGCCCTGTGGCTGAGTGTGCGAAGGGGTGGCGGAGACGGCCGATACGTCGAGAGTCGGCGGCACGGTGACGACTTGAAGGCCGAGTCGTGCGTAGTGTCGATGGAGGTGAGTGCTGATCGCGATGATGCCGTCGAATGACCGGTACCCGAGGCGGAGAGCCAGGTGCGCGGACACCCATGACGGCGACGCGAGACCACCGGCGAACTGGCGCGCGGCGTACCACTCGACGACGTCCGCAATGACTGGCACGTGATGTCTGTGGCTCCACGTGCGGAGGCGAACAGCATTGGACAGGCCGCCACCGTAGACGATGACGTGGCCGGGGCGGGTTGTCTGCGCATCAAGCCAAGCCACTGCACCTGCCCCCGGCTTGCCGTGTAAGGCGACGTTGCGGCGCACCAGGCCGACGTTGGGTGGCGGTTGGTCTCCGGTTCCCACGAGCCACAGGCGACCGCCACTCCGATCCTGTTGGATCAGACGAGCCCCTGGCGGCTCCCCGCCGCTGATGACCACCACGTCGTGACCTGAGTCCACGATTGACGCCGCGATGCCGGCCACTCTTCGGGACGCAGCCTGTCCCCACGGGAAGGTGAACGGTCCGACGTACGCCACCCAGTCTTCCCGGAGCGTTGCTGGGATGGGATCCGCCCGTGCCGAGGCCTGCATTAGAGACGGATAATTCGCGCCGGCTGACCGGAGGACCCGTCTAGGACGCCGCGGGTATCGATGAAGAGATGGCTGCGTTTCGCGACTTCAGAGTGATCGACATCCGCGTGGGGCTGGAGGAGGACTACTACGTCGGCCCTGGCTGCCGCGTCGAGTAGGTCCGCAGCGGACTCCAGCCGTACGTCTTCGGCGGTGTCTTCGATCGTCCAAGACGGAACGAACGGATCGTGGTAGGAAAGTCGGCCCCCCAAGGCAAGCAGGCGTCGCGCAAGCGGATCCGCGGGGCTCTGTCGGCGATCCGAGACGTTCGGCTTGTACGTGACGCCAAGCAAGAGGATGTCGGCGCCCTTCATCGCCTTCCCCTGGTCGTTGAGGGCACGCCATATCCTGTTGGCGACGTACAGGGGGGCCGCCGTGTTGATCTCCTCGGCTAGCTCGACCATCCGGAACGAGTAGCCCAGCCGTGCGCGGACCCGATGGCTGAGGTACGACGGGTCCACGGGGATGCAATGCCCGCCCACTCCGGGGCCGGGACGGAAGGCCATGAACCCGAACGGCTTGGTCTCGGCGCAGTCGATGGCATCCCACAGGTCGATGTCCAACTCGTCGCAGAATCGCACCATCTCGTTGACGAGGGCGATGTTCACGTGCCGGAAGGTGTTCTCCAGCAGCTTGGCCATCTCCGCCTCTCGCGCCCCCTTGGCCTCGACGACCGTGTCGACGAAGCCTGCATAGAAGTCGCGTGCGGCTCTCGTGCAGGCCGGGGTGAGGCCACCCACGACCTTCGGCGTGTTCTTCACGCCATAGGTCCGGTTGCCCGGGTCGATGCGCTCAGGCGAGAAGGCGATGTGAATGTCCCTGCCGAGCGTCCACGTCGTTCCGAGGACGAGGGGAGCGAAGACCTCCTCCGTCGTACCGGGATAGGTCGTGGACTCCAGGACCACGAGAGTGTCCGCGGTGACTTGGTGCCCAATGGTTCGGGCGGCCTGCTCCACCGGTGCCAGATCTGGACCGCCCTCCGCGCTGAGGGGAGTCGGGACGCAGACAAGGATCACATCGGCGGAGGACAGGCATGCCGGGTCGGAGGCGGCCGAGTAGCCGCCGGCGAGGCCCGTTCGAAGCTCCGCGTCCGACACATCGTCGATGTGCGATCTGCCCGCCTGGAGACTCGCCACCACGGCCGGATTGTTGTCCAGCCCGACGACGCGAAAGCCCGCCTGAGCAGCCCGGAGAGCCATGGGAAGTCCCACATAGCCCTGTCCGATGACGACCAGCCGCTTCATCGGCTCGCCTCGAACCAGTCCATCGTCTCGCGGAGGCCGATCTCCAGTGGCACCGGCGTGACGTGGGGGAACAGGGCGAGGAGGGCGCGACTGTCGGCACGCGAGTGCGGCACGTCCCCTTGTCGCGGTGGTCGCCGCTCGACCGTGAGGGTGCGCCCCGCCAGAGCGCCGAGGGACGCGACCAGCTGGATCAGGTCGGTGTTCGTGCCGAAGGCGAGGTTCACCGGCTCCGGGGCGCTCACCCGACGGCGCACGGCGTCGAGCAGCACGCGGCACACAGTGCCCACGTAGGTGAAGTCTCGTGACTGGGTGCCGTCCCCGTTGAGGGGCAGGGGGCGCCCCTCCATCATCGCCTCCATGAATGCAGGGATGACCGCTGCGTACGCGTGTCCTGCGCGTTGACCCGGGCCATAAACGTTGAAGAACCGAAAGGCCAGGCTCTCCAACTGGAAGGACTGCTGATAGGCAAGAACGTATTGCTCCATCGCTAGTTTCGACACGGCGTAGGGGCTCATCGGGCGAACCCACTCTCGCTCGTGCTTCGGCATGGCCGGATTCATGCCGTAGACGGAGCTCGAGGAACTGGCTATCACATGACGAATCCCCGCCGCCCGAGCCGCCTCCAGAAGCATCAACGTCCCGGTAGCGTTCGCCTGATGTGTCGCGAGTGGGTGCTCGATGCTGCGGGGGACGCTTCCCAACGCCGCCAAATGGACGACGGACTCCACGCCGACGAGGGCATCGGCGAGCGCGTCGGGGTCCAGCACCGACCCCTCGACGAACCTGACATCGACGTCGAGGAGGTTGTCCCGGAACCCCGTCGACAGGTCATCGAGGACCGTGACCTCGAATCCGTCCACCACGGCGCTCTTGGACAGGTTGGAGCCGATGAAACCCGCTCCGCCCGTGATGAGCAGGCGCACGCGATCCTCCTCTGACATTGGCCACGGCCTGGGTCCAAGTGGCGACACTCTACGCGGCCCACGGACGCTCGGCTGGTCCGAGCCGCGATCTGCGGGCCGGACCAGACTGCCTGCGGGGTGCGAGATCAGGGAGCCTCTCGGCGTCGCGACCTGACATGCGCGTTGTGCAGGGGCCACGGTGTGCAAAATGTGGGTCGAAGGAGGAGAGGAGAGCGGCCGGCAGTCACCGCGCAGGCTCACGGGCGGCCCTCCGTGGCGCGTGTGGCCCGCCGGCGACGTAGCCTTGGGGCGACGTCGGCGCAATGGCCGACGACGAGACGAGGGCGCGCCGTGGAGCTTCGGGACTACTTCCGCGTCATCCGCAAGCGGTGGCGCATCATCCTCCTCACCGTGCTGGTGGCCGTCGGCGGCCGCCGCGGGCCTACCGCGCTGAGCCCGAAGATCTATGAGGCGCAGACCCAGCTCTTCGTGTCGACCTCCGGGGGGAACGACGCGAGCGCCCTGCTCCAGGGCAGCAGCTTCACCCAGCAGCGGGTCCAGTCCTACGCCGACCTCATCACCACCCCGGCCGTGCTCGGCCCGGTGATCGACGAGCTCCAGCTCGACCACCACCCCGGACAAGCTCGCCCAGCACATCACCGCGACCGTCCCGCTCAACACCGTCATCATCCACGTCGCCGTGACCGACCAGTCGCCCGACGCAGGCCGCCCGGGTCGCCGACGCGGTGGGCAAGCAGTTCACCACGACCGTCGCCGACCTGGAGTCGGTCTCGGACAGCTCGCCGAGCCCGGTCAAGGTCAGCATCGTCAGCGCGCCGTCGACGCCCACCGTGCCGGTCAGCCCGCGGCCGGTCCGCAACATCGCGCTGGGCCTCGTGCTCGGTCTCCTCGTCGGCTTCGGGCTGGCCCTGCTCCGCGACCTCCTCGACACGACCGTCAAGGGAGAGGCCGACCTACCCCAGGTCACCGACGCGCCGGTCGTGGGCGGCATCCCCTTCGAGACCGACGCCGCGAAGCACCCGCTCGTCGTCCAGGCCGTGCCGCACGGGCTGCGGGCCGAGGGCTTCCGGACCCTGCGCACCAACCTGCAGTTCATCGACGCGACGACCCACCCGCGCTCCATCGTCTTCACCTCCTCGATCGCCGGCGAGGGCAAGTCGACGATGGCGGCCAACCTCGCGATGACGATGGCCGCGGCGGGCTCGCGGGTGTGCCTCATCGAGGCCGACCTGCGCCGGCCGAAGCTGCTCGACTACCTGGGCCTGGACGGGTCGGTCGGCCTCACCGACGTCCTCATCGGCCAGATCGAGGTCAAGGCCGCGCTCCAGCACTTCGGCAAGGGCGACCTGTGGGTGCTCGGGTCCGGCCCCATCCCGCCCAACCCGAGCGAGCTGTTGGGCTCGGTCCTGATGCAGCGGGCCCTGCGCGAGCTCGAGTCCCGCTTCGACATCGTCCTCATCGACGCGCCACCCCTGCTGCCCGTGACCGACGCGGCCGTGCTGAGCACGGTGGCCGGCGGCACCGTCGTCGTCGTGGGCGTCGGGATGGTCGACCGTGACCACCTGACCAAGGCCCTGCAGTCGTTGGAGTCGGTCAAGGCCAACCTGCTCGGCCTCGTCCTCAACCGGATCCCCACCAAGGGCGCGGACGCCTACCACTACTACGAGGGGTATGCCTCGCAGACCCCTCGGGAGCGGGCCAAGGAGCGGGCGAAGGACGAGGCGAGGAACGGGGCGGGGCGCGGGTCGCGCAAGCGGCTGGCGATGCGCAACTCCTGACCCGTGGGCTGCGCGTCCGGCGCCCTGAGACGCCGAGCCTCAGCGCTCCCGCCAGGTGGCGAGGGAGTCGGTCGACCGCAGGGTCCGTGACCCGACGGCGAGCCAGCCGCCCCCGTCGACGACGGCGAGCGCCACCTCGCCGGCGCGGTCGGGCGGCTCGACCTCGGCGCACGACACGGTCCCCTTCGCTCCGAGCCGGCGGACCGCGACCCCGGTGCACGAGTCCTCACCCAGGCTTGCCACGAACGTCTGAGAGGGGCTCGCCGTCGGGACCGCGAGGGCGACGGCCCCAGCCACCCGGCCCGAGCCGGTCCAGCTGGCCCCCGTGTCCGACGTCGAGACGACGAGCCCGCCCTCGCAGAGGGCGCGCGCCCCCGAGAACGAGATGACGGCGAGGTCGAGGACGTCCCGGCGCCCGCACGGCTTGGACGTCTTCGGCCCGGGGACGTGGACGACGGTCGGCTTCCCCGGGTCGCGGTACCACGCCCGGTCCAGCGGCCCACCCGTCGACCAGGCCTCGGCTCCGTTGCTCGTGCTCGCGTAGCCGGGCCGGCACGTCTCGTCGCCTCCCACGGCGAATGCCGACCGGCCGCTCGTCGCCTTGATGCGGACCACCGCGGGGAACGGCGCGGAGGCCTGCTGCCAGGACGCGCCGCCGTCGGTCGTCACCGCCACCGAGGATCCGCCCTCGGCGCAGGAACCCACCTCGGCCCGCCAGGCCACGCTTCGTGCTCACGCCCACGATGAGGACCGACAGCGGCGCCGGCGCCGGTGCCCGGGTCACCGTCGACGACGCGGACGTCGACGACCTCGTCGACGAGGGGTCGGCGGAGTCGCTCGGCGACGGGCGCTCGCTCACCGTGGCGGTGCTCGTCGCCCCGACCGGACCGGCGCCGCCGGACGGCGGCGGGGCCGACGTCGACCGCAACGCCACCGTCACCAGCACGATGTCGAGCACCGCGAACGCGATGAGGGCCGGGGTGGCCAGGCGGCTCGAGATCCTCACCGCCTCAACCGTCCCCGACGAGCGCCCGCACCACCGCGGGAAGGGCCTCGTCGACCTGCTGCGTCATCGTGGCCACCACCTCGTCCGCTCGGCCGATGGGGTCGACGATATCGGCCTCAGCCCGGCTGAGCGGTGGCTCCATCCCGCGCTGGGAGGCGGCGGTCTCGGCGACCAGCTCGAGCCGGTGACGGACGTCCGACGGCGCGCCGCCGGCATACCCGCCCGCGCGTGACCCGGCCACGAGCTGGGCGAAGTCCCGCAGGGTGAAGATCCGACGGCGGGCCGCCGGCACCAGCCTGCCGACGGCACCGCGGTGCTCGCGCGTCGCCGTGAGGACGAGGGCCTGCCGACTCGACGTGGGCGCGGCTGAGCTGGCGGGCCTGGAAGTGCTCGGGGTCGGCGCCGCGGCTCGCGAGCGCGGCCGCCACCCGCTCCTCCATGCTCCAGCCGACCAGGGCCTGCGTCCCCGCGCTGCGGACGACGATGGGCTCGGTGGCCGAGGGCCGCGCCTGCGCAAGGCGCTGGCTCAGCAGCCGCTCGATGTAGGGGGAGCGACAGATGTTGCCCGTGCAGACGATGAGGATCTGAGCGGCACCGGACACCGTCCGATCCTGCCACGTCGCCCCGGAGCAGGCTCACCCAGTGGACGATCCGCCCTGTCCGCCGCCCCTCCACCCTTCGCCACCCCTTCCACCCCCTGTCCACCCCTGTCAACGCTTGTGTCCGCGTTTCTGGTCGCCAGGGCGACCAGAAACGCGGACACAACGCGGAGCAAGGGGGAGTGGGCGGCGGTGGCCGGCCGGATGACGGCGACGCGGTGCGGCCACCGCCGGACCTCCGTGCGAGCCGCCTCACATCTCGGCCAGGGGCCCGACGGGACACCAGGTACCGTTGCCCCCTGGCTCTGCGACCGCCGCCTTCTCGCCCTCCGAGTGCGGCACAACCACCCGAAGGCCCCCCATGACCTGGTCTCGTCTGCGCGCGGCGATCCTCGCCGTCCTCGCCCTCATGGCGCTCGCCGGCTGCGGCTCGTCCAGCACACCGTCCACGCCGGTCCTCCGGCGTGCTCGACGGCATCACGGTGGCGGGCACGGACGCCGCACCCTCCCTCGTCTTCAAGACCACCCCGCTGACGGTGCCGGCCACGACCACCAAGGTTCTCAAGACCGGGTCCGGCGACGCCCTGACGACGGCGAACTCCATCACCCTCAACTACGCCCTGTTCAACGCCGCCAACGGCGCCCAGATCGACACCAGCTACGGCAAGGGCACCGTCCCGATCAACCTGTCCTCCGACCGGGCTGATGAAGGGTCTGAGCAAGGGCCTGCTCGGCCAGCACGTCGGCTCCCGGCTGCTCATCGCCATCCCCCCGGCCGACGGCTTCGGCGCTCAGGGCAGCACCCAGGCGAGCGTCGGGCCCAGCGACACCCTCGTCTTCCTCGTCGACATCCTCTCCGCCACCACCCCCCTGACGACGGCGACCGGCACCGAGGTCCCGCCGAAGCCGGGGCTGCCCCGCGTCTCCGTCGGGACCGACAAGGTGGCCAGGGTGCAGATCCCCGAAGACCGCGCCGCCGGACAGCCTCGTCGTCCAGCCGCTGATCATCGGCTCGGGCGCGGTCGTCCGGAGCGGGCAGACCATCAAGGTGAACTACACCGGGGTCCTGTGGAAGGACGGCAAGAAGTTCGACGCCTCCGCCGAACACGGCGCCCCGTGGACTTCCAGATCGGCACCGGCAAGGTCATCAAGGGCTGGGACAAGGGCCTGGTCGGCCAGACGGTGGGCAGCCGGATGCTGCTCATCGTGCCGCCCGCCGACGGCTACGGCTCGAAGGGCTCCCCGCCGATCGGGCCGAAGGACACGATGGTCTTCGTCGTCGACATCCTCGCCGCCAGCTGAACCGTCCCGTCGGCCGGCCCGGACGCCGGCGCCCGGGCGTCAGGTCACTCGGTGCTCGACCGTCGGGTCGCGGCGTGCAGGGCGACGAAACCGGTCGCCACCATGCCGGCCACGGGCGCGATGAGCGCTGCGAGCGGGATGCGCGTGGGGTCGGTGCCGGTGACGAGCTCCGGGGCGAAGATGCCGGCGAGGGCGACCACGGCCCAGATCGCCAGGACCATCGTGACGAAGCCGAGCCACTGGTCGGGATCGCCGGTGCGGTCCGACCCCCGGGTCGCTGCCAGGACGTAGCCGGTGGCGACCCCCGCCCACAGCCAGGACGCGAGACCGGCGATCGGCAGGTGCTCCTGGTTCGAGCCCGAGACGAGGTCCGGGGAGAAGAGCGCGAAGAAGAGTGTCGCGACCCAGATGCCGGCGACGGCGATGCTGGGGGCGAGCCGAGCGATCCGGCCCCGGGTCCCCGGTGCAGCCGGGACCTGGGCCCGCTCGCTGGACACGGATGTCGACATGAGACACCTCCAGGAGAGCCAGGAAGCAGCCCGAGGCATCACCGGCCGCCTCGGCGCGGCGGGCGGCGTGCCGAAGTCGGTATGCCGCCGGCCGCCGGCGCGGTGCGCCGGGCGGGCGCGCACGTGCGCGCTCAGTCACACGGTAGATCCGCGCCGGCACGCCGTCGCCGGTGTGCGAGCGTCGTCACAGCGCCGTTGCCGGCCCGGCCGAGGAGGTCGGGTCCGAGCGGGCGGCCGAGCTGAGAGCTCTCGCCGACGAGGCGACCGCGCTCGCCGACGACGTCGTGTCCGGCTGATCCGGACCGGGTGGGCGGGGGTCAGCCGGCCAGGGAGCCGCCGAAGATCTGCCAGGCGAGCAGGGACTTCGCCACGAGGCTGAGGACGAGGTAGACCTTCTCGCCGTACGCGTAGTCGGTCCACCGGCCGACCCCGCGGTACTGCAGCCACTGGTTGAGCCCGAAGCTGAAGAAGAGGAGCGCCTGGACGACGACGATCCCGTAGACGAAGCCGGGCACGGTCGCCGAGCCGAGGATGTTGACGGCGATCGCGACCCAGGGCGCCAGCCCGACGAGCGTCCCGAACCAGAAGGGCAGCATCGTCGTGCGGCTGCGCCCGGGAGGGTTCATCAGCTCCTGGACCCAGCCGAAGAGGATCATCCCGACGTTCGCGCCGGCGACCCCGATGACGGCGTTGATCCCGGTGATGCCGGAGTAGAAGCCGATGAGCACGACCATGAGCGTGGCGCTCACCGAGTACTCGACCCACCGGAAGCGGTTGATGCCGCGCCGGAGGTCCGTCTCGTAGGTGCCGCGGGCCACGGTCGCCGTCACCAGGTGGTCCAGCGCGGCGAGCCCGAGGAAGAGGGCGACCGCCCACCCGATCCGCACGTCGAAGAGCGGGTCGGGGGCGGGGACCGCCGACCCGGGAGGCCCGGCCGGGAACGACGAGGTGACCGTGATGGCGAAGTCGCCCGCGAGAACGACCACCGCCGCCGCCTGCGCCAGGTGCAGCGCCGTGAGCGCGAGGTTCCATGCGCGCAGGCCCTTCAGTCGTTCCGCGGTGACCCCGGAGGCCTCCGGCACAGCTGCGTTGGCGTTCACGTGGGTTCCCTCCCGGTCGGTGCCGGCTTGCAGTGTCTCAACGAACGGCACCGGCCCGGAGTGGCCGTCGAGGCTTTGGTGCGGGCCTCAGCCCCGCGGGCGCAGCCGGAGGTTCGGCAGGGTCGGGGCCGGGAGGGTGTCCTCCCCCCACTCGACCGGGAAGGCGCCGTAGCGGCGCCCGTCGCCGGGTGAGGCCGCGGCATACCGGTCGGTCGTCGAGCGCTCCCGCTGCCAGGCCTCGCGGAAGGCGACGACCTCCTCGTGGCTGCGCCCGACGAAGTTCCACCACATGACGATCCGCTCGCCGAACGGCTCCCCGCCGAGCAGCAGCATCCGCGCCGGCTCGTCCGCGCCGGCCTCGATGGTCAGCCGCGTCACGCCGGGCGCGGCATAGAGGATCTCGCCGGGCTTGGCCGTCTCGGACCCCACCGACACGAGCCCGGTGTCACCCAGCACGCCGTGTTCGAAGCGGGGGTCGACATCGAGGGTCACCGACGTCCCGGCCGGGAGGGCGAGCTCCGCCCCGAGCAACGGGCTGTGCGTCGGCACCGGCGAGGTGACTCCCGCGAGGGAGCCGAGGAAGACCCGAAGCGTCGCGTCGCCGACCTCCACCGGCTCGGGGACGTGGTGCTCGAAACGGGGGGCCACCGACCGGTGGGCCTCCGGGAGCGCCACCCACAGCTGCACCCCATGGAGGGTGGCCGTCGTCGGGGTGGAGAACTCCGAGTGGGCGATGCCCGACCCGGCGGTCATGAGGTTGAGCTCGCCCGGGCGCACGATGGCGTGAGCGCCGGTCGTGTCGCGGTGCTCGACCTCGCCGGAGAACAGCCACGACACCGTCTGGAGCCCGGTGTGCGGGTGGCCGGGCACCGACATCCCGCCGGTGACCGACACGTCGTCCGGTCCGTAGTGGTCGACGAAGCACCAGGCGCCGATGAGGCTGCGCTCGCGCTGCGGCAGGCTGCGTCGCACCGCCATCGCCCGAGGTCCACCGAGGGGAACCTCGCGGGCGGTCAGGAGCCGCACGGTGCCCGGCTCGTCGGTGCCGCTCGCGCAGGTGACCTCGTCGGGATGACGCTCGGGGTTGCTCATGCGGTGACCAACGCTCGGCAACGATGCGGTATGCCGCGCCGTTACCGGACGGGCGCGCGTCCCGGGCCGTTGTGGCGAGTCTCACATCCGCCGGCGGCTGGCAGAGCACGGTCATCCGCACCGATGAGACAGGTGGTGGAGCAGGACCTCCGCGGCCACCGTCGGTCACGTCAGCAAAGGTCCGTCATGGTCGGTCTTCGCGTCAAGCTCATCGGCAGCTACGCCCTCTTCCTCGTCTTCCTCGGCGCCGTCGTCTGGGCCGGACTCCACGGCGTGCGCACGGTCGCGGACGGCGGCGCCCCGGGCGCGGCCGAGCGCAACCTCGTCGTCCTGCTCGTCGTGGGGACGGTCACCGCGATCGCCGTGGCCTGGGCGACCTGGCGGGCGCTGAGCGTCCCGCTCGACGCGACCCGCTCGCTCATGTGTGCCGCCGCGAACGGCGACTTCACCCACCGGGCCACCCACCTGGGCACGGACGAGTTCGGCCAGCTCGGCGAGGCCTACAACGCGATGGTCGACTCCCTGTCCGGTGTGATGTCGACGATCGTCGCGACGTCGGAGGCCCTGGCCGGGGCGACCGAGGAGATGACGGTGGTCTCCGCGCAGATCAGCGACGGCGCCAAGGACTCGTCGGACCGGGCGACCCTGGCTGCCGCCGGTGCCGAGCAGGTGTCCGCCAACGTCCAGACGGTCGCCGGGGCCTCGGAGGAGATGTCGGCGTCCATCCGGGAGATCGCCCAGAGCACCCATGACGCGGCCGGGATCGCCGGGCAGGCGGTCGCCGCGGCCTCGGCCGCCTCCGGCACCGTGGAGACCCTGGGGGTCTCGTCCGCCGAGATCGGGTCGGTCGTCAAGGTCATCAGCTCCATCGCCGAGCAGACGAACCTGCTGGCTCTCAACGCGACGATCGAGGCCGCGCGGGCCGGCGAGGCGGGCAAGGGCTTCGCGGTCGTCGCGGGCGAGGTGAAGGACCTGGCCCAGGAGACCTCGAAGGCCACCGAGGACATCAGCCGACGGGTCGAGGCGATCCAGGCCGACGCGGCGGCGGCGGTCACCGCCATCGCCCAGATCTCGGACGTCATCGTCCGGATCAACGACACCCAGG
This sequence comes from uncultured Actinomycetota bacterium, assembly GCA_963745335.1. GTDB lineage: Bacteria > Actinomycetota > Actinomycetes > Actinomycetales > Dermatophilaceae > CAVSJJ01. The sequence goes on along the minus strand of CAVUXP010000004.1, from coordinate 173,410 downwards.
CCACGATCGCCTCGGCGGTGGAGGAACAGACCGCGACGACGAACGAGATGAGCCGCAACGTCGCCGAGGCCGCCGCCGCCTCGACCGACATCGCCGGCAACATCACCGGGGTCGCCGCTTCCGCCGAGGCGACGACGCAGGGCGTCGGCGAGAACCTCCTCGCCGCGGACCGGTTGTCGAGGATGGCCGCCCAGCTGGCCGACATGGTCGCTCACTTCTCCTACCGCCACGACGACGGCGGCATGGGCGAGGACTCGACGGACGCGGCCATCACCAAGGCCATCGGCGCCCACGGCGCGTGGAAGAAGCGGCTGGCCGCCGCCATCCAGGCCGGCTCGCACGACGAGAACGTGTCGCAGGTGGCCAAGGACGACCAGTGCGCGTTCGGTCGCTGGCTGCACGGGACGACGCCGACGGCCGCGGAGGCGGACCGTCACCACGAGGCCACCCGGCTCCACGCCCGCTTCCACACCGAGGCTGCCGCGACCCTGCGGCTGGTCTCCGACGGCCAACAGGCGCAGGCTCGAGCCACGATCGAGCCCGGCGGACCGTTCGCCGAGGCCTCCCGGCTGCTCACCCAGGCGATGATCGACTGGCGGCACGTCGTCGCCTGACGATCGGGTCGCTCGACCCCGTGCCGCCCGGGCGGCGGGAGGGGGGTGACCCGCCCCTCACCCGTTGTGTCCGCGTTTCTGGTCGCCATGGCGACCAGAAACGCGGACACAGGGAAAGGGGGGCGGGGTCACCCGCCGGTGGTGGGGATGTCTCCGGGTGTCTCCGGCAGGGGCTGTCCCTGCCGGAGACACGGCGTCAGGGCAGGTAGTAGTTGGGGTTGGGCATCTTGAAGGTGCGGTCGGCGTAGCCACCCTTGAGGTCGCTGTACTGGTCGCCGAAGCTCGCGACGATGTCGAAGCCCTGGGACTCGATGAACGCCCGGGTCGCCGACTTGTAGTGGATCGTCGTGCACTTGCCGTTCGGGTCGTTGGCGCACGCGGTCTTGAGGTAGTCGGGGTAGTCGGCGACGTCCGGCTTGGTGAACAGCCCGTCCGTCCCGTCCGGCAGGGTCGTCGGCGCCGGGTAGCCCGCGTCGACGCCGACCCCGTCCGAGGTGAGGTTGCCGAGGGTCGCCGCCTCCTGCGAGGTCGGTCGCCCGGTGAGGAAGAAGACCGCGTAGCCCTCCTTGGCCGCCTTGTTGACCATGGCGACCATGCCCGGGGTGGCCGGGAACTTCTGGTCCATGACGTACTGGCCGTTCGTCGCGGGGTTGTAGGCCCAGTTGCTCGCGATCTCGTAGTTCCACGTCGTCAGGGTCGTGTCGTCGACGTCGAGGACGATGGCCTTCTTGTCGTTGTGCCCACGCCGGTGGTCCCACGTGTGGTGTCCGCGGTCGCGGGCGGCGAGCCACCGCGTGCCGGCCCGGGCGACCGAGCTCGCCTCCTTGGCGTAGTTGCCGTCCGCCGCGAACTCGCCGGTCCCGAGCGGGTCGCCGTAGTAGTTGCGGATCTGCTGGCGCAGAACGTCGATGTTCGTGATCTGCTTGGCCGATCGCGGCGTGAAGGTCTGGATCGCCGGCTGGGCGGTCGCGGCATAGGCAACGCCGCCGCCGACCAGGGCCGCCGACAGGGCGGTGGCAACGACGGTCGAGCGGCGGCTCAGGCGTGGGGCACGCAGTCTCATCTCAGGGGTCTCCTGCAGGGAGGGGTTGGGTGGACCTCGACACGCTAACCCCGCCGTGGTGACTTGCGCCCGTCGAGACGGTGACGGATCCGTGCCGTGGGCCTGGCGGATCTCTGCCGACCCGTTCGGACGACGTGGAGGCGGACGTCCAGCGACCTCACAGTGAGGAGACGGGGCCGCCACCGGGCTTTCACAGCCAGGGCTTAGGTCCGCGTACGCATATGGGACGGGACGAAGGAGGTCACACATGACCGATGACCAGCGCGGGCCCGACACCGAGGCGCCCCGCCCCGAGGACCGCCCCACCCGGTCCACCGACCCACTGACCCCACCCCCCATCCCGCCGTATGCCGCTGCGCCGCCGCCCCTGTCGGGCGCCCGGCCCCCCTACGGCGTGGGCGCGCCCCCGCCGCCCGCCGTGGACCGCCACCCCGCCACCCGTCGGCCCCTACGCGGGTCCGGCGACCGCCGTCGCCGAGCGGCCGCGGCATACGGCTCTCTGGGCCGGCCTCGCGGCCGCCATGGCCCTCGTCATCGGGCTCGGCGGCTTCGGCATCGGCCGGGCCATCGGCGATGTCGGCCACGACGGCGGCATCGGCACGACCCGCATCGACCGGGGCATCTCGGACGACAACGGCCAGCTCCCGCCGGGATTCAACACCTCGCCGTACAGCGAGGGTAACGGCGCCGGGCCGAACGGCTTCGGGCCCAGCGCCACCGGCGCCGGCGCCCCGAGCAACGTCGACGCCATCGCCGCGAAGGTCAGCCCCGCCGTCGTCAACATCGAGACGACGTTCGGCTACCAGCGGGCCGCCGGCGCCGGCACCGGCATCGTCCTCACCTCCGACGGGCTCGTCGTGACGAACAACCACGTCATCGACGGCGCGACCTCGATCAAGGTCACCGACGTCGGCAACGGCGAGACCTACACGGCGACGGTCCTCGGCTACAGCGCGTCGAACGACATCGCCGTCCTCCGGCTGACCAACGCGTCGGGCCTGGCGACCGCGTCCCTCGGGGACTCCTCGTCCCTCTCCGTCGGAGACGGGGTCGTCGCCCTCGGCAACGCCGGCGGCAAGGGCGGCATGCCCACCCCCGCCGGCGGCGCCATCACCGCCCTCGACCGCACCATCACCGCGGGCAACGAGCTCGAGGGCACGAGCGAGCAGCTGAGCGGCCTCATCCAGGTCAACGCGGCGATCCGGTCCGGCGACTCCGGCGGTGCGCTCGCCGACAGCAACGGCCAGGTCATCGGCATCAACGTCGCCGCCTCGGCGAACAACGGCTCGTCCGCGACGGCCCAGGGCTACGCGATCCCCATCAACGCCGCCATCGCGATCGTCGACCAGATCACCTCGGGGCAGAGCAGCTCGACGGTCCACGTCGGCGAGACGGCCTTCCTCGGCGTGACGATCGCCTCGGGCCAGCCCGGCCGGCTCGGCTCCGGCCTCGGCGTGAGCGGCGCGACGATCGCCGGAGTCGTCTCCGGTGGTGCGGCGGACCACGCCGGCCTTGTCGCGGGCGACACGGTGACGGCGGTCGACGGCACCCGGATCACGTCCGGCTCCGACCTCAGCGCCCTCATCGCGACGAAGAGCCCCGGCGACCGGATCACCCTCCGCTGGCTCGACGCCTCCGGCACCTCGCACACGAAGACGGTGACGCTGAAGGCGGGTCCGCCCGCCTGAGCCTCCTCGCAGGGAACCGGTCGGGCCCGGTATGCCGCCTCCGCGGCATACCGGGCCCGACTGCGTGGTGCGGATCAGGGCACGGCGGGGCTGATCAGGGCACGGCAGGCGTGCCGTCGATCGTCAGCTCCCAGTTCTGGGTGAAGAAGTCGGCCGGGTCGATCGTGCCCTTGGCGGACGCCCAGTCGATGAGCAGCTGGCGGATCTCCTTCAGCTGCTGGTAGACGACCGGGGCCGTCGCGATGTGCGGGAAGTTGCCGCCACCGCTGGCCCGGTAGTTGTTGACCGCGACGACGAACTCCTTCGTCAGGTCGACCGGGCTGCCGTCGGGCATCGTCATGTTCGTGATGCGCTCCCCGACAGGCTTGCTGATGTCGATCTTGTAGGAGATGCCCGAGACGATGTCGTAGTTGTAGTCCGGCGTCGTCCCGCCCGGGGCGTTGGTCATCGTCGCCGGGTCGAAGGTGCCGCCCGGGGCGACCTGCTCGAAGTACTTCGCGGAGTACTCGAGGTAGTCCTTGACCTCCTGGCCGGTCATCAGCCGTCCCTCGAGGGTGTTGTCGTAGATGTAGAGCCCCGCGATGTCGCGGATCGTCACATCACCCTGGGGGAAGACCGCGGTCCGCGAGAAGGGCGCGGCGATGGACAGGACCGGGGTGTCGGCGTATGCCGTCCCCGCGAGCGCGTCGTGGACGGTCTCGGTCTGGACGTTCTGGATGAAGTCCATGATCGCCGTGTCCTTGTAGCGGGACTCGGTGGCCGGGAAGCTCCTCGGTGGACTGGGCGACGACCTGGTTGACGTAGGCGAGGGTCTTGTCGTCGTAGTACTTCAGTCGCTTCGTGAAGCGGGTGTCCTCGGGGTAGTCCTTGGCCCGCAGGGCCGTGGCGCCGAGGTCGGCGACCGCCCAGTGCGAGGAGTGCTCGCCCCTGGCCTTGCTGCGGACGAGGTCGATGTCGACCTGGGAGACCGTCTGGGCCCAGAACTTGGGCTGGGTGAGCAGCACCTGCTTGCCGGTGACGTCGTTCGTCACCCACTGCTCGGGCACGTCGAGGTGGGTGTGTCCGACGACGACGACGTCGATGCCGGGCACCTTCTGGGCGATGATGTCCGAGGGGTTCTCGGCCGGGAGGTCACCGCCGTAGGACGAGCCCCCGCCGATGCCCGCGTGGGAGAGCACGACGACGATGTCGGCGCCCTTGTGCCGCACGATCGGCACCCACTTGGCGGCCGTCGTGACCATGTCCTCGAAGCGGATCTTGCCCTCCGTGTTCGCCTTGTCCCAGATCTGGGAGCCGGGGTTCGTCAGGCCGATGACGCCGATCTTGACCGGGGGAGCGCCGTGGACCGACCGGGTGATCATCGTGTAGGGCCGGTAGGCGGGTCGCCCGGTCTTGACGTCGATGGCGTTGGCCGCGAGGACCGGGAAGTTCGCGTCCTTGACGTAGGCGTCGAGGAGCGGGAGGCCGTAGTTGAACTCGTGGTTGCCGACGACCTGCGCGTCGTAGCCGATCGTGTTGTAGGCGACGGCCATCGGGTGGTCCTTGCCGGTCTCGGTGACCGGCTCCTTCGTCGCGAAGTAGTAGTCGAGCGGGGTGCCCTGGAGGAAGTCCCCGTTGTCGAGGACGACGACCTTGTTCTTGCCCTTCTCGGCCCGGACGGACTTCACGATCGAGGCGGCGCTGGCCAGGCCCTTCGTGTCCCCGGTCCGGTCGCTGTAGGGGGCGTTGCGGAAGTAGTCCCAGTTGTTGATGTTGCCGTGGACGTCCGTCGTCGCGAGCAGGGTGATGCTCGTCCTGGCGGGCGTATGCCGGTCGTGGCGGTGGTGCGCCGAGGCGGCCGGCGCGGCCGCGAGGGTCAAGGCCGTGACGGCGGCGAGGCCGACGACGACACTGCGGGTACGCATGAGCGAGGTCCTTTCACATGAGAGGCCGGCCGGGAGCAGGGTGGGCCGGTGTCTCGCACGATAGGAGTGCCCGGGCCGGTCCGCGACTCGAGCGGCACGGGTGTGCCCGGGAGGCCCCGTCGGGTCAGCGGTTCGTCAGGTCCCGACCTCTCACAGGGGCGGCGCAAGCGTGGCCTCAGCGGCCCTTCTTGTGGTGATGGCGGGCGGCGCGTTGGGTGAAGGCGGCGACGGACTCGGCCGACGGCGAGGCGGCGGTCTGGTTGGCCTGCTGCAGCTCGCGGTAGACCTCCTCGCGGTGGATGGTCACCTCGGAGGGGGCGGCGATGCCCAGGCGGACGGTGTCCCCGTTGACCTCGAGGACGGTGACGACGATGTCGTGACCGATGACGAAGCTCTGGGTGGGGCGGCGGCTGAGCACCAGCATGTGAGCATCCTTTCTCCTGCCGGCTGACGGCACCACCCTAAGCGGCGCGCGGCATTCTCGCGGGACGTGTCTCGTCCCGGAGGGCCGGATCAGGAGGCGAGGAGGCGGTGGCGCAGGTCGAAGGGCTGGCCGGTCAGCACGACCTGGGCCGCCTCGCGGGTCCGCGCGTTGATGACGAGGGGCGCGAGCGTGTTGGCGGAGGCATCCTCGGGACGGGATCCGAGGGTGACGACGAGGAGGACGAGCGCGTCCTCCTGGCGCAGGTCGAGCCGCTCGACGGTCTCGTCGTCGATGACCGGTGCGTAGTCGGGGAGGAACGGGGCCGGGGCGACGACGACGAAGTCGGGGTCCTCGGTGCCGAGGCCGCGCAGCTCGAAGACGCCGCCGTCGCCCTGCTCGAGGACGAACCGGCGCGAGTCGGGGAACCCGACGAGGCCCGCGGGGAAGTGGATCTCCGGCTGGTCCAGAGCGTCGGCTTCGGTCCGGGGCGGCGTGGAAGTGGCGATCACGGTCTCTCCAGAGGGGCTGGGTCAGCTGGACTGGTCGAAGAGCCGCCGCGCGGTGGGCTTGGACTTCGCCCCGTCGGCGGTGTAGGTGGAGGGGTCCGGCGCGTTGGACACGAGGCCGAGGGCCTCTTTCAGCGCGCTGTAGCTCGTCGTGAGGAGCTGACGGTTGCTCTCGGCGAGGGCGGTGATCTCGGCCGTCGTCCGCACGAGGGAGTCGCGGTGGTCGGTGAGCACCTCGTCCCACGGGGAGGGGGCGGCCTCGGCGAGCTCGCGCAGCGAGACGTCCGGGTCGAGTCCGAGGACCTCCGCGGCCTCGCCCAGCTCGATCGTGCGGCGCAGGTCGGCGTGGCGGATCTCCTCGAGGACGAGCTCGACCTCGTGGGTCGCGCGGCCGAGCCAGCGCGTCCGGCCGGCAGCGACGAGGACCTGCTCCGTCTCCAGCTTGAAGGTCAGCAGCTCGAGGAGCTCACGGATCCCCCACAGCGCCGAGGACACGTTGGCGAGGACCATCTCCGAACGGCTCTCGCCGCCCGGCACGGAGACCATCGGGGGCGACATGTCGATCACTCCTTCCCATCGGCCGCACGGGCGTGTTGCTGATGGTTTCTGGCCGAGAGTTCGCAGGGGATGCGGGTCACGGAGGGCGATGACACCAGTGTGGGTCACCCTACGCCTTGGACACGCCGTCATCGGGGACCGCAACCTCGGTCCTCGCGACGTCGGATGGTCAGGCAAGGACGATCGACAGCAGGCCGCTGCCGTAGCCGTTGACGCTGACCCGAAGGTCGGACCGGTTGCCGAGCCGCCGCAGGGCGGCGGAGATGTCGGTCGGGGGCGGGAAGCCGGGGGCGTGCAGCTGGAAGAGCCGGACATGCGGCGAGTGCTTGCGGTTGAACATCCCGCCGAGGATGTTGAGGACCTCGTTGAGGTTCTCGACCATGTCGTCGGGCAGCTCGCCCTCCACTGCGATCTCCTCGGCCGTCTTCGCCGGGATGAGCGCGATGGAGGCACTGAGCGAGGCCGCGAGGGGCATGTCGATGGCGATGACGGCGCTGAGCCGGACGCTGTCGTTGACGTAGACGGCGACGGCGGCCTTGCGCTGCGGCGTCGGGGTCCACGGGTCGGCGGGGGAGACCTGGACGTCCCGACCCAGCATGTCCTGGAGCATGTCCCGCACGACCATGTTCGGCGGGAGGACCTGGGGCTCGGCCATGACGCTCATCCCAGCACCGGCTCGAGGGCCTCCCTGAAGGACTCAGGGGTGAACGGCTTCGAGACGAGGAAGAGCGCGCCGGCGCCCTCGGCCTTCTCCCGCATCTCCGGGGAGCCCTCGGAGGTGACGAAGCCGAAGGGGACGGCGTGCCCCTGCGACCGGAGGGCCTTGAGCAGGTCGAGGCCGTTCATCTCCGGCATGTTCCAGTCGGACAGGACGAGGTCCGGTGTCGCGGAGGCGATGGCGGCGAGCGCCTCCGCCCCGTTCTCGGCCTCGGTGACGTCGGCGTGGTCGTACCCTGCCTGGCGGAGGGTTCGCTTGACGATCTGCCGCATCACCCTGCTGTCATCGGCGATGAGGATCTTCATCGGTCGCTCCTCGAGGGATCGGTCTGGTCGTGGCGGGAGGCGTCGGGGGCGGCGTCGCAGGCCCACTGGGCGATGCAGAGCGGTTCGCCCTCGCTCTCGAGGTGGATGCGCTCGAGCAGCCGGGCACCGGGGATGGCGATGACGAGATCCCTGCCCAGGCCCACGGTCGGTAGCGACAGCTCGCTCGGCTCGGGCAGGAGCGCCTTGAGGTTGCCGGCGATGATGTTGGCGATCTCGCCGAACGCGTCGGCCACCTCCTCGTCGGTGAGGTCGGCCTCGTCGAGGTCGAACATCATCGCCGCGGAGCGCACCGCGAGGGTCCGGGAGCCGGAGAGTGCGAGCGAGACGTTCGCCATGCCCGTGATGTGGATCGTCGCGGTCACGGAGGCGGCGTGGGGTGCCTCATCGGATGCGGGAACCTCCTCCAGCGTCATGCCGAGAAGCGAGGACCACACATCCTTCGCGATCTCGACGATCTCGATGTGCTCGGTGATCGTGGTCATCTGTCGTCATGCCTTCCCGCCGCGCAGCTGGTACACCGGTGCGCGGCCGATCTGGACTCGGTCGAAGGAGTCGTCGAGGTTGAGGGTGGTCTCGGCTCCGCCGAGGACGAGATAGCCGTCGGGCCGCATGACGCGGCGGATCTTGGCGAGGATCTGGCGTTTGGTCGCGGTGTCGAAGTAGATGAGGACGTTGCGCATGAAGACGACGTCCATGAGGGGCATCGGCGGGAAGTTCTCGGCGAGGTTGAGCAGCCGCGTCTCGATCATCCGGCGCAGCGGCTCCTCGATCTGCCACTGGAGCCCGACCTTGCGGAAGTGGCGGATGAGGTAGTTGGCCGGCAGGCCCCGGTTGACCTCGAACTGGCTGTAGACGCCCTCCCGGGTCCGGGCGAGCATGGCCTGGGAGATGTCGGTCGCGAGGATGCGCACCCGCCACGACGGGTCGGCGCCGAGGACGTCCTGGGCGAGCATGGCGATGGTGTACGGCTCCTGGCCGCTCGAGCACGCGGCGCTCCAGATGTTGACGAGGCGCTCGCCGCTGCGGGCCCGGACGAGGTCGGGGAGGATGTGCTCGGACAGGGCCGAGAACGGGTGGAGGTCGCGGAAGAACGAGGTCTCGTTCGTCGTCATGGCCTCGACGACGAGGTCGCGCAGCGGCCCGTTCGGCGAGCGGCGCAGCTCGTCGACGAGCCTGCCGACCGTCTCCGCGCCGCGCTCTCGGGCGAGCGGGAGGAGGCGTGCCTCGATGAGGTACTCCTTGCCGTGCTCGAGGACGATGGCGGACCGCTCGCGGACGAGCGTGCTGATGAAGTCGAAGTCGGCGGTGGCGACGGTCATCGTCGAGCACCCCTTCCGGCAGCGAGGAGGGATCGTCCGTGCGTCACGCGTGCCTGGATGGCCGGGCCGATGGCGCCGAGGGGGAGGACCTCGGCGGCGAGGCCGGCGTGGACGATGGCGCCCGGCATACCCCAGACGACGGAGGTGGACTCGTCCTGGACGACGGCAGACCCGCCGGCCTCGAGGACGAGGGCGGTGCCGCGCATGCCGTCCGAGCCCATGCCGGTGAGGACGACGGCGAGGGTGTTGGCGCCGTAGACCTCGGCGGCCGACCGGAAGAGGGCGTCGACCGCGGGTCGGCAGTAGTTCTCGGGCGTGCCCTGGTCGAGCTGGACCCGCACGCCGTGCACGTCCGAGCGCAGCCGCATGTGGAAGTCGCCAGGAGCGATGAGGACCCGGCCGGGCACGATCTCGTCGCCCGTCTGCGCCTCGGAGACCGAGAGCGGGCTCTTGGAGTCGAGTCGCTTGGCGAACAGCCCGGTGAAGATCGGCGGCATGTGCTGCACGACGAGGACCGGCACGGGAAGGTCGGCCGGCAGCGACCCGATGACGGTCGTGAGGGCGTCGGGCCCACCCGTCGAGACGCCGATCGTCACGACGTCGACGCGCGCGGCGGGGCCGCTCACCGCCGGGCGGGTGACCGGTGCGGCATGGACCGGAGGCGCCACCGGGATGGCCGCGCCGGTGCGGCCGCGGGCGAGCGACTTGATCTTGGGGATGAGGTCCGCACGGACCGCGTCCATCGAGGCGCTGATGCTGCCGACGTTCGCCGGCTTCGTCACGTAGTCGCTGGCTCCGCGCTCGAGGGCGTCCAGGGTCGCCGAGGCGCCCCGCTCGGTCAGCGTCGAGAACATGATGACCGGGAAGCCGCGGGTAGAGCTTGCGGAGCTCGACGAGCGTCTCGAGCCCGTCCATCACCGGCATCTCGATGTCGAGCGTGATGATGTCCGGGTTGAGGAGCGGGATCTTCGCCAGGGCGATCTTGCCGTTGGAGGCGGCCCCGACGACCTCGATGTCCGGGTCGCCCGAGAGGACGTCGGACACGAGGCGGCGGACGACGACGGAGTCGTCGACCACGAGGACCGAGATGGCGGGCATGGCGGTCAGATCAGCCCGAGGACGCGCAGCTTGTCGCTGATCGCGTCGACCGTGAACGGCTTCATGACGTACTCGTGCGCGCCGGCGGCGAGGGCTCGCACGATCTGCGAGTGCTCGCTCTCGGTCGTGACCATCATCAGGGTGATGCCACGCCACTCGCGGTTGTCCCGCAGCGCGGTGACGAGCTCGAGACCGTCCATGACGGGCATGTTCCAGTCGATGAGCGCCACGTCCGGGAGCGGGCCGCGGCGGACCGCCTCGAGGCCCTCCGCGCCGTCGCCGGCGGTCTCGACCTCGAAGCCGAGGTTGTCCATCGTGCGCGTGAGGATCGAGCGCATGGCGCGGGAGTCGTCGACGACGAGTGCTCGCACGGTCTTCCTCTTCTCCGGTCGGTGGGTGTGGTCGTCAGTAGGAGAACTGGCCGACGAGCTTTTGGAGGGTGGCGGCCATGGTGGAGAGTTCGTCGGCGGCGCTGCTGGTGGAGGTGGCGGCGGTGGTGGTGTCGGCGGCGGAGCGGGCGACGCCGGTGATGTTGGTGGCGATGTCGGTGGAGCCGGTGGCGGCTTCGGCGACGTTGCGGCCCATCTCGTTGGTGGTGGCGGTCTGTTCCTCGACGGCGGAGGCGATGGTGGCCTGGGTGTCGTTGATCTGGGCGATGATGGCGGAGATCTGGGTGATGGCGGTGACGGCGGCTTCGGTGTCGGCCTGGATGGCTTGGATGCGGCTGCCGATGTCCTCGGTGGCCTTGGAGGTTTCCTGGGCCAGTTCCTTGACCTCGCCGGCGACGACGGCGAAGCCCTTGCCTGCCTCGCCGGCGCGGGCGGCTTCGATGGTGGCGTTGAGGGCCAGGAGGTTGGTCTGTTCGGCGATGGAGGTGATGACCTTGATGACGTTGCCGATCTCGGCGGAGGAGGTGCCGAGGGCGGCGACGGTGGCGGTGGTGTTCTCGGCGACGGTGACGGCCTGGGCGGCGACGCCGGCGGCGTCCTGGGCGTTCTTGGCGATCTCGCGGATGGAGGCGGACATCTCCTCGGTGCCGGTGGCGACGGTCTGGACGTTGCGGGAGACCTGTTCGGCGGCGGCGGAGACGAGGTTGGCCTGGGTGGCGGACTCTTCGGCGGAGCCGGACATCTGGGCCGAGACGGCGGAGAGCTCTTCGGAGGAGGCGGCCAGGCCCTCGGCGTTGGTGCCGATGGTGGACATGGTCTCGCGCAGCCGGGTCATGGCCTTGTTCAAGGCGGTGCCCATCGCGCCGATCTCGTCGGTGGAGGTCACGGTCACGGACTGGTCGAGCTTGCCGTCGGCCAGGCCCTCGAGGACCTCGACCGTGTCCTGCAGCGGCTTGGAGATCATCCGACCGATCGTCGATGGCCATGACCACGGCCAGCGCCAATGCACCGACGATCACGCCGATGATGAGGTTCCGGGCGCTCGTGTAGGCGGCCTCGGCGTCCTTGACGCTCTGGGCGGCGCTGTCGCTCTCGAGCGGTCATCAGGCCGGCCGGTGTCGGCGGAGAGCTGGTGCTGAGCGGGACGAGCGTCGCTGTCCCGGAAGTTCGAGAATTCGTGCTCCTTGCCGGCGTCGGAGCAGCGGCAGCAGCCTGCTCGTCGCGGGCCTCGCGGTACTTCGGACAGGCGCGGCGTCGAAGTCGTTCGCGGAGCTTCTCCCGGCCGGTCATGTCGGTCGCGGTGTACTTCCGCCCACGCCTCGTCGACGGCCTTGTCGTCCTCGGCGATGGTGGCCTTCGCGGCGTCGATGTCCTTCTGGTCGTGGGCCAGCGGGATCTCCAGCATCGCCTCGCGGCCCCGTGCCTGGTACGTCTCCACCTGCGCCGAGGTAGGTGATGGCCAGCAGGCTGTCGACATCGAGCTGCTCGAGCCGGGTCTGGGCGTTGGCCAACCGGGAGATGCCCAGCGTCCCGACCGCGATGAGCAGCACCGCGATGCACCGCGAAGCCGGCGAGGATCTTGCGCGAGGTCTGCAGGTTCCGGAAGAGCGCGAGCGCTCCCCGGCTGGTCGGCTTGGCCATGGTGGTCCCTTTCGGCTTCCCCGTGAGGGCGGGGTGAACAGGTTTCTCTTCCCGCCCATCGGCACGAATCGGCCTCATCTGAGGGGTCTTCCGGCCGGTCCTGTGGTATGCCGCCCCTGCCACGGCCGCCGGCATACCGGCGCGCCGACAAGGCGGCATGCCAACGCCCAGGAGGCGGCCTCCTCGCAGTGAGGAGATCGCCTCCTGGGCGTGACCTGGCAGGGGTGGGGGAAGGGTCAGACGCGCTCGAGGACCTGGACGGCCTGCTCGACGTCGAGGACGAGCATGAGCTGGCCGTCGAGCTTGCAGACGCTCGTGACGACCGCACGGACGGCCGTCGGGACCGTCTCGGGGAGCTCCTCGAAGAACTCGGAGCCGGGCTCGAGGACGTCGCCGATCTCGTCGACGAGCAGGCTGACGACATCGCCCTCGGCGGTGCGGACGACGACGTTGACGGGCTGCGTCTCGCCGGTTCGGTGCGGCAGCCCGAGCCGGGACCGCAGGTCGACGGTCGTGATGATCTGGCCGCGGAGGTTGATGAGCCCGCTGACGTCCTTGGGCGCCTGGGGCACGGTCGTCAGCTCCTGCTCCTTGAGCACCTCCTGGACGGACTCGACGGGAACGCCGAAGAGGTGGCGGTCGAGACGGAAGGTGCAGTACTGGCGGGACATGGTTCTCCTCAGCGGCTCAGACGGCGGGGGCGAGCAGCCCCGGGTCGATGGCGGACACGGCGCGCTCGACGTCGACGAGCTCGGTGACGTGGTCCCCGACGAGCGCGGAGCCCTGGTGGCCACCGGTGTCGAGGTGGGTCCGGACCGACAGCTCGTCCTCGACGATGTCGTGGATCTCGGCGACGACGAAGCCCACCGCGAGCTCGCGGTGGCGACAGACGATGACCTGGAGCGGGTCGACGTCCTCGCGCTCGGCGTACGAGCGGAGGGACTGGTCGAGTCGGACGAGCGGCAGGATCTCGCCGCGGTACTGGACGACCTCGTGGCCCCCGACCCGTTCGATGTCGGCGGCGCGGAACTGTTCGAGGCGGTCGACGGCCGCGAGCGGGAGGGCCGCGCGCCGTCCGTCGGACAGCCCGACGATGAGCAGGCTGGCCCGCTCGACCTCGGCGGCGCCGCCGTCGTCCGCGGCGGACTGGGCCGCCTCGCTGACCATGCCGGCCTGGCGGGCCAGGGCGTTGGCGTCGAGGATGAGCGCGACGCGCCCGTCGCCCATGATCGTCGCCCCGGCATACAGCGCGATGTGCCGCAGCTGCTTGCCGAGGGGCTTGACGACGATCTCCTCGGTGTCCTTGACCTCGTCGACGACGACGCCGAACTGCCGCCCGTCGGCCTGGAGGACGACGATGAAGGTCGTCTCCCGCTCGACGGGGTCGAGGCCGAGCTGCTCGCGCAGGTCGACGAGGGGGAGGAGGTCGCCGCGCAGCCGGTACACCGGCGTGCCCTGGATCGTCTCGATCCGGGCCTGCGCCTGCTCGCGTTCGAGCCGGACGAGCTCGAGGAGGTTGACCTGGGGGATCGCGTAGAGGTTGGCCTCGGCCCCGACGACGAGCGCCGGGATGATGGCGAGGGTCAGCGGGATCTTGATCCGGACCGTCGTGCCCTGGCCGACGACGCTCGTCACGTCGATGACGCCACCGATCCGCTCGATGTTCGTCTTGACGACGTCCATCCCGACGCCGCGGCCGGAGACGTTCGTGACGGCCTTCGCCGTCGAGAAGCCGGGCTGGAAGATGAGGTGCAGCGCGTCCCGGTCACCGAGCGCATCGGCGGCTTCGCGGGTCAGCAGCCCGCGGGCCACGGCCTGGCCCCGCAACGTCGCCGGGTCGATGCCGGCGCCGTCGTCGGTGATCTCGATGATGACCTGGCCGCCCTCGTGGAAGGCGCGGAGCAGGAGTCGGCCCTCGACCGGCTTCCCGGCCGCGAGCCGGTCGGCGGCCTTCTCGACGCCATGGTCGACGCTGTTGCGCACGAGGTGGGTCAGCGGGTCCTTGACGGCCTCGAGGATCGTCTTGTCGAGCTCGGTGTCGCGACCCTCCATCTCGACCCGGACCGACTTGCCGAGGCTGACGGACAGGTCGCGGACGACGCGGGGCAGCTTGCTCCACACGTTGTCGATGGGCTGCATCCGGGTCTTCATGACCTCCTCCTGCAGCTCGCCCGCGACGAGGTTGAGCCGGTGCGCGGTGCGCTGCAGCTCCGGGTCCTGGCGGGTGGCCGCCCGCTGGAGCAGCTGGTTGCGGGTGAGGACGAGCTCGCCGACGAGGTTCATCAGGCCGTCGAGAAGGTCGACATCGACGCGAATGCTGCTCTCGGCGACCGAGCGCCGGCCATTGCCCGGCTGGGGTTGGCCGTCGGCCGGGGGCGCGTCGACGTGCTCCACACGCTCGTCGTGATCCTCGACCTCGGCGGCCTCGACGACGGGCGCGACCGGCGCGGGCGCGGACTCGGCCTCCTCGACGGGGGCGGCGGGGGTCTCGGGGGGTGCCGTCTGCTTCGCCACGGTGGCGGCCTTCTTCCTCGTCTTCGGCGTTGTCGCCTTGGCGACTCGACGCCTGGGGGGTGGCCGGCGCGGGCTCCGGCTCAGGCGCCTCCAGGGGGACGACGGCCGTGCCGTCGAGGACCGCCTGCATCCGTCCGACGAGGTCGGAGTAGTCCGCGTCACCCTCGGAGCCGGTGGCCTCGATCGAGGCGAGGAGAAGCCGGATGGCGTCGACCATCTCGAGCAGCAGCGTCGTGAGATGCGGGTTGAGCGTCATCTTCCCGTCGCGCAGACGCGCGAGGAGGCTCTCGCCGACGTGCGCGACCGACTCGAGTGTTCCGAACGCGAGGAACCCGCACGTGCCCTTGATCGTGTGCACGGTGCGGAAGATGCTCGAGAGAAGCTCCCGTGACCCCGGCTCGCGCTCCAACGCGACCAGGTCACGGTCGAGCTGGTCGAGGTTCTCGTGGCTCTCCACGAGGAACTCGGCCACGATCTCGTCGATGACCTCCACTGGACGTCTCCTTGACTAGCCCTGGCTCGCCGGTCTCCCCAGCGACTGCTGTCATCATCGGCACGGAGCGCGCGGACCTGAGGGGCGCCGGGCGCCTGGCCGCCGCCGCGTCTCGCGCGAACGTCGTGGCCCCGTGAACCGTTTCGCTTTTGCGAGGACATTTCCGTGTGATCGTCGCCACACGGTTGCCGGACGGGTGCAACATAGATGCGAACCGGTTTCTTTACCGGTCCATTGATGCGATTTACCCGCTCTTTACTGTCTGCTGACTAAGACCCGCCGATCCCCGCCATTTGTGAGGTGAGGCGATCCTATGCTCGAGCCCTTCCGGACCGTCCATGGGCGTCACGCCGACGTTGAAAATCATTCTGTTGCAAGGGAGTTCGTGCTCGGCGGCGGCACCCAGCGAAATCTTGAGCGTCGACTTACTCATTCTTTACTCGGCGCTGCCGAGAGAGGGGCGGCTCCTCCAGGAGACCCAGGACGCATAGTCCTTTTGGCTGGCGTGGGCTCGCCGGACGGCGCGAACAGCCCCTTCTTGGCGGTTATGGGGTGGAACCCCGAAGTAGTTTCTGCTTTGTGCAAAGATCAGCGTCGCAGCCCCTCGAGCCCTCCGAGCAGGCTGCCCCCGTCCTCAGCGTCGACGAGCTCTGCCGGACCCACATGGCGATCGTCGACCACGAGGTGCGGTCCATCAGCGTTCGTCTTCCCGGACACGTCAACGTCGACGACCTCACGTCGGCGGGGATGAGTGGCCTCTTCGGCGCGGCCACGACCTTCAACCCCGAGCTGGGGGTCCCCTTCGCCCGGTATGCCGCCCGCCGGATCCGCGGTGCGCTCCTCGACGAGCTGCGCTCGGCCGACTGGGCGACCCGGTCCCTCCGGGCCCGGGTCCGGGCCCGTGACGCGGCGCAGGAGTCGCTGGCGGCCCGCCTCGGCCGGACCCCGGACGCGGACGAGGTCGCCCGCGAGATGGGCGTCAGCCGGACCGAGCTCGACCGGACCGAGGCCGACCTGCACCAGTCGGTCGTCCTCCGCTTCGACCACCTCGGCGTCGAGAACAGCGCGGACTCGCTGCTTCCGTCCACGAGCGAGACCCCCGAGTCGGTCATGGTCGAGCGCGAGCGCCAGTCCTATCTGCGCGACGCCGTCCAGTCCCTCCCGGAGCGGCTCAGGGCAGTCGTCATCGGCGTCTTCTTCGAGGACCGCCCGATGCGCGAGCTGGCCGACGAGCTCGGCGTCTCCGAGTCCCGGATCTCCCAGCTGCGCTCCGAGGCGCTGAAGATGCTGCGCGACGGCATGAACGCCCACCTCGAGCCCGACCTCATGCCCAGGTCCTCCGGTGGGGTTGCCGCCGGCCGCCGTGAGGCGTACTACGCGACCATCGCCGGCCGCTCCTCCTTCCACGCCCGGCTCAGCATGCCGGTGGCGAGCACCGCCGGCCGCGGGAACTGGATCGGGAACGAATCCCGGCAAACTGCTCAGGTCGTCTGAGCTCTGACCGATAGGCACTCTGTCGACGCCCGATGCGCCGACACGGGGAGCCCACGGATGGACTCCCCCGGACCCCATCCAAGGAGGAAACATCATGGGTCTTCAGATCAACACCAACATCGCGGCGATGAACGCCTACCGGAACCTGTCGAGCACGCAGGGTTCCATGGCGACGAGCCTCGAGCGTCTGTCCTCGGGTCTGCGGATCAACCGCGCTGCCGACGACGCCGCCGGACTCGCCATCTCCGAGAAGCTGCGGGCGCAGGCGAACGGCCTCAACCAGGCCACCGCCAACGCGCAGGACGGCATCAGCCTCATCCAGACCGCCGAGGGTGCGCTCAACGAGAGCCACGCGATCCTCCAGCGCATGCGTCAGCTCGCCGTCCAGTCCGCCAACGACACGAACAGCGACGACGACCGGCTCGCGATCCAGAAGGAGGTCGACGCCCTCGGCGAAGAGCTCGGCCGGCTCTCCGACGCGACGGAGTTCAACGGGAAGAAGCTGCTCGACGGCTCCTTCTCCGGCAACTTCCAGATCGGCGCCAATGCGGGCAGAAGCATCGACGTCAGCATCGACAACAATGGACACTGGACGGCCTCGGCCTCGGCAGCAGCGCCAAGGCCACCTCGGCCAACGGCGGTATCGCTACTTCCTTCACGGGCAGCACCCCGACCGGCAACTTCTCGATCAATGTCGCCGGCGACGTTCTCGACTCGGCCGGTCTCAAGGTCGGTGCCTACGCCTCGGGTACGACGACCGTGACCTTCACCGAGGCCGCGCTCGGCACCGTCGTCTTCGACAAGGACGTGGCGTCCAGCGGCACCGGCGCATTCACCGTCACCAACGGGGGTGTCGACGTCAGCACCCAGGCCAATGCCAGCGCATCGATCACCAACATCGACGGCGCGATCAAGGCCGTGTCCGGCCAGCGCGCCGACCTCGGTGCGGTGCAGAACCGGCTCCAGCACACCGTGAACAGCCTCTCGGTCGCGGCCGAGAACGCGTCCGCGGCGGAGTCCCGCATCCGCGACACCGACATGGCCAAGGAGATGACCGCCTTCACCCGCAGCCAGATCCTCCAGCAGGCCGGTGTCTCGATGCTGGCTCAGGCCAACTCGGCCCCGCAGTCGGTCCTCAAGCTCCTCGGCTGATCCTGAGCGCTTGATCTGACGCTCCGGGGCGGGCCGACCAGCCCGCCCCGGAGCACACCACCCACCTCGCCCGGGCCAGCAGAAGGAGGCACTGATGACGAGCGTCGACGGCCTCATCTCCGGCCTCAACACCACGACGATCATCTCCCAGCTCATGGCCGCCGAGCGGCTGCCCGAGCAGCAGCTGACGAACGCCAAGGCGGCGAGCCAGACCCGGGTCAGCACCTTCCAGACGCTCAACAGCCTCGCGTCCAAACTCGCGACCGCGGCCAAGGCGTTCGCCCCCGACAGCATCACGACGCAGTCGACGTGGGCCTCGACGACGGCCTCCTCCTCGAACAGCGCGCTCGCCGGCGCCTCGACCTCGGCCGGCGCCGTCGCCGGAACTGCGACCTTCACCGTCACCAGCGTCGCCTCCGCCGGCGCCGCCGTCTCGAGCGGCACGGTCGCCTCCCTCTCCACGGCCGTTGCATCGGGCCCCTTCCTCCTCACCAAGGGCGCGTCCGCGATCGGTCTCTCCGGCGTCGACGCTGGGGCGACCCTGTCCTCCGGCGCGCACCAGATCGAGGTCACCCAGTCCTCGGCCGGCGCGACGATCACCGGATCCGACCCCGTGTCCGGCTTCGGCACGCTGCCGCCGGCCGTGACGATCGACTCGAGCAACAACACGATCGCCTACTACCTCGACGGCGCGAGCACCCCGACGACGATCTCCCTCGCCGCCGGCACGTACACCCCGATCGCTCTCGCGGCCGCCATCGGCCGAGCCTCCGGTGGCGCCGTCACCGCCGCCGTCGACTCCTCCGGCCACGTCCAGATCACGAGCACCCACGAGGGGTCGGACGCGAGCCTCCAGCTCGACGGCTCCGGCACCGCCAACGCGACCCTCGGCCTCACCGACACGACGACGGTCGCCCACGGCACCGACGCGATCGTCTCCCTCGACGGGCAGAACGCGGTCACCCTGACCAGCCTGAGGGCGGGCGACACGCTCAGCCTCACCGGCGCGAACGGCGACTCGGTCAGCGCCGACGTTCGCCGGTGGCCTCCGACAGGGAACCGCGACCTCGACGAGCATCGACGTCGCCGCCGGCGCCACGCTCACCGAGGTCGCCGCGGCGATCACGTCCGCGGGCGCCGGCGTCTCCGCCAGCGCCGTCCAGGTGGGCGGCGCGGCATACCGGCTCCAGCTCACCTCGACGACGACCGGCGCCGACTCCGGCATCACGCTGAGCAGCGGTGCGCTGAGCGGCGGCCTCGGGGACATGCAGGAGCTGTATGCCGGCACCGACACCGTCCTGCACGTCGGCACCGGGGTCGGGGCCTACGACGTGCGCTCCTCGACGACCTCCGTCACTGGCCTCATGACCGGCGTGACCATCACCGCCGCCAAGGCCGACCCTGGCACGCCGGTGACGATCTCGGTCACCGCCGACAGCGCCGGCATGGCCGACGCCATGTCCTCGCTCGTCGACTCGGCGAACTCGCTGCTGAAGTACGTCTCGCTCCAAGGACAGCTACGACTCGACGACGAAGACCGGCCGGCCCGCTGCTCGGCGACTCGCTGAGCCGGTCGCTCAGCCAGGACGTCACCGACGCCGTCGTCGGCAGCTCGTCGAGCACGCCCGCCATGTACGGCGTCTCGGTCGCGCGGGACGGCACGATCACGCTTCGACCGGACCGCCTTCCTCGCGGCGTATGCCAAGGACCCGAGCGGCGTCCAGACCGCGCTGACCGCGATGGCCCAGAACATCGCCGACGCGGCCGACCAGGCGTCCGACCCGGTGGACGGCTCGATCACGACCCAGATCACGTCCGAACAGAACGTCATCCGCGACTACACGGCGCAGATCGCCGCCTTCGAGGACCGGATGACCCTGCGTCAGCAGACCCTGCAGACGCAGTACGCCGCACTGGAGACGGCGCTCGGCAGCCTCAAGTCGCAGAGCGACTGGCTGGCGTCGCAGCTCGCCTCCCTGCCCACCTACTCCTACAGCTCGAAGAACTGAGGGACCGAGAGATGACCACCGCAGTCCAGCTCCGCAACCGCTACGCGCGCGACGCCGTGCAGACCGCCTCTCCCGTCCGGCTCGTCACGATGCTCTACGACCGTCTCGCCCGCGACATCGACAACGCCCAGCTCGCCATCTCGGTCTCCGACCCGGCGGCCGCGCACAACTCCCTGCGCCACGCGCAGGACATCGTCGCCGAGCTCTCCGCCAGCCTCGACGTCACCAGCTGGTCCGGCGGCGCAGGGCCTGCAGCGGCTCTACACCTGGCTGCTCGAGCAGCTCGTCACCGCCAACCTGACCAAGGACGGCTCCGTCCTCACGCCGGTCCGCGAGGTCGTCGAGTCGCTGCGCGAGGCCTGGCACGAGGCCGCGAACGCCCAGGCCGTCGGCTCATGACCGAGGGCTGGCCCGAGGTCCTCGACGACCTCGAGCGTCACCTGTCAGGAGCAGGCCGCGTCTCGTCGACGGCCGAGCGGTATGCCGAGGTCTCGGCCTTCGCGCCCCCGCCGGACCTGCCCGCCGCTGCCCGGAGTCGCTGGCCCCCAGGGCGGCCGCAGCTCCTCGCCCGTGCGCAGGAGCTCGTCGAGGAGGGCGAGCGGCTGCGCGAGGAGACCGCCCGCCGCGTCACGTCACGACGGCGGCTGGCGTTCTTCCGGCAGCCCACCGCGGCCTACGTGGACCGCCTCGCCTGACCGCCGCCGCGCCGTTTCGCCCGAATCGCTCAGGTGCCGAACGCGGATGCCGATAGGACGACAAGACCCCTCGTCGCGTGAGGAAGTACGTTGTCCGGATTCTCCAGCCTCAATGTGGGCACGCAGGCGCTCTTCGCCGCCCAGCGTGCCCTCGACGTGACGGGCCAGAACGTCAGCAACGTCAACACCGAGGGCTACTCCCGCCAGCGGGTCCAGCAGCTCGCGCGCGGCGCCTCGGTCATCCCGGCCATGTGGTCGCGCAGCGACGCGTCCTCCGGCGGGGTCGACGTCACCGGCACCCAGCGGATCCGGGACAACTTCCTCGAGCTGCGGGCCCAGCAGGAGCACGCGTCCGTACTCCTCGCTGACGACGCTGAGCAAGACCTACGCCGACCTCGAGTCGACCTTCGGCGAGCCGAGCGAGACCGGGCCTGCAGTCCCAGCTCAGCACCTTCTGGACCTCGTGGCAGGACGTCGCGAACAACCCCGGCGACTCCGGACCCGCGGCGCTGATGCTCGAGCAGGCGGGGACGGTCGCCGGCAAGGTCAACTCGCTTCGCGACCCAGCTGGCCGCCCAGTGGGAGGCCACCCGCAGCGACGCCGCGAGCACCGTCCAGCAGGTCAACTCGATGACCGCCGAGGTGGCCCGGCTCAACGCCGCCATCCGTACCGCGAACCTCAACGGCAGCTCGCCCAACGAGCTGGCCGACCAGCGCGACCTGCTCGTCGCTCAACATCGCCAAGGCGACGGGCGCCGTCGCGTCCGACGGGGAGAACGGCGTCGTCAACCTCACCCTGGCCGGACGCTCGCTCGTCATGGTCGACCGCAGCGCCGACCTCCAGGTCGACGGGCCCGACGAGCTACCCGGGGGCCGGCGGCACGATCGGCGTCTCCTGGGCGGCCACCGGCCAGCCGGCGACGGTGACGAGCGGGGTCCTCTCTGGCCAGCTCACCGCCGTCAACGCGACGATCCCGGCGTCGATGGCCGACCTCGACGCCGTCGTCACCGCCCTCGGGACCACGGTCAACGCCCAGCAGGCGGCGGGCTTCGACGGGTCGGGCAACCCCGGCGCCCCGATCTTCTCCGGGACGACGGCCGCCACCTTCTCCGTCGTCATGACCGACCCCGAACGGCGTGGCGACGTCCTCGCAGGCGCCGCCGGTCCTCAACGGCGACAACGCCCTCGCGATGAGCTCGCACTCCGAGCGACGCCGGCGGCCCCGACGACGCTGTTCCAGCAGATGATGATCCGGCTCGGGGTCCAGGCGCAGAGCGTCCAGCGCCACGTCGACACCCAGCAGGCCGTCGTCACCCGGGTCGACGACGACCGCGCAGAACGCCTCCGGCGTGAGCCTCGACGAGGAGATGACCAACCTCGTCGCGTTCCAGCACGCCTACTCCGCGGCGGCGAAGTACGTCTCCGCCATCGACTCCACCCTCGACACCCTCATCAACATGGTGCGCTGAAAGCAGGATCGACGATGTCACGTTCGGGTCTCCTCCGCCAGCCTCAGCCGCGACGTCATGGTCGGGCTCCAGGCCAACCTCGCGCGCATGCAGAAGACGCAGTCGCAGCTGTCCTCCGGCCGTCGGATCAACAAGGTGTCCGACTCGCCGGTCGACGCCGCGGCGGCGATGCGCCTGCGTGCCGAGCAGGCGACCAACACCCAGGTCGGGAAGCAACATCGACGACGGGCTCAGCCTGCTCGGCGCCGCCGACTCCGCGTTCACGTCGATGAGCACGATGCTCCAGCGCGTCCGCCAGCTCGTCGTCCAGGGCTCAGAACGACACCGCTCGCCTCCGACGACCGGGCGGCGATCGCCGCGGAGATCGACGACCTGCACGGAGGGCTCGTCGCCCTCGCCAACACGACAGTACCTCGGACGCCCTATATTTGCCGGGAACGCAGGATGTTCCTGCGGCCTTCGACACGACGACCGGGCAGTACCTGGGGAACGGAGACGCCGTGCAGCGCAGTGTCTCCGACGACGGCTCCACCCGGCTCGACGTCACCGTGACCGGCGACAAGGCCTTCACCACGCTCTTCGAGGACGGCGGCTCCGCCGGCATCCTCGAGCGGATCTCCGCTGCCCTGCGCGACCCCAACGGCCACGCGGCCCTGGACACCGAGCTCGCCAACCTCGACTCGCGCCATGGCGACGATGCAGAAGGCCCGCAGCGTCGTGGGTGCCCGCTACAACCGCCTGCTCGGCATCCAGACCGCGCAGCAGAACCGGCTCGACGTCGTCGACGCCGACCTGTCGACGGCCGAGAACATCGACCTGCCCAAGACGATCATCGACATGCAGGTCCAGTCGACGGCCTACCAGGCGGCCCTCGGCGCGGCGGCGAAGATCATCCAGCCGTCGCTGCATGGACTTCCTGCGCTGACCCCGCCACCCGGCCTGCCCGGCCCGAGCGCCCGGCGGCCGCGTTCCGCGCTGAGCCGCGGCCCGCGGCATACCGGCTCCGTATGCCGCCCTGCCCTGCCGCGGGGGACCGACCCGGCCGCTGACCTCGACGAAGATCAGCCGTTCGGCCCACTCAGGTCGCCCCGGCACCGGCCGATGAGGGGTGCGGTCAGGATGACCACCCCCGCTGCCACGGACTGGCGGCGCACCAGGACCCACCGGGTCCAGCCAGTCCACCGAGCAGAGGGAAGTCATGTCGGAGCTAATCGGCGACGCGACGATGAGCGCCCTGCACTATGCGCTCAGCGGCCTCGCCCTGCGCCAGCGCACCATCGCGGACAACGTCGCCAACATCGAGACGCCCGGGTTCCTCGCCGGCAAGGTGAGCTTCGAGTCCGCGCTGCGCAGCTCGGTGGCGGACGGCACGGACCCCTTCGCCGAGTCCTTCACGACCGCGCGCTCGCTCGAGCCGACGCGGACGAACGGCAACAACGTCAACCTCGACGAGGAGACGATCGCCGGGACCGAGACCAACCTCGCCTACAACCTCGCCATCGAGGCGATGACGCGCCAAGTTCCAGCAGCTCCGCATCGCAGCCGGGGGTGCGGTCTGATGGGCATCTTCGGCTCCATGGACGTCGCGAACTCCGGGCTCGTCGTCTACCGCAAGTGGCTCGACGCGGTCTCGGACAACATCGCGAACATGAACGACGTCCGCAGCACGAGCGACTCGGCCTTCCAGGCCCGCTACGTCGTCGCAGAGGCCGCGAACTACGGCAACGGCGGTGGCGTCCAGGTCGCCGGCGCCGCGTTCGGCTCGGCGCAGGGACGGCTGGTCTACCAGCCCGACCACCCGCTCGCCGACGCCGACGGCTATGTCCGCGTCCCCGACATCGACCTGTCCGACCAGATGACCCAGCTCATCATCGCCCAGCGCGGCTACCAGGCGAACCTCGCCGTCGTCGAGCGGGCCCACGACGCCTACTCCGCCGCCCTCAAGTTGGGTCAGTGACGATGACCATCCCCCCGATCTCCTCCATCGCGGCCCTGCCGATGTCCCCGATCGGTCCGTCGGCGTCGAGCGCCGCGTCGCCCGCCGTCTCCGGCGCGACCGCGGCGACGAGCACGACGGCCACCGCCGGCGCCGCCCGGCCCGACTTCGGCAACCTCGTCGCCCAGGGCCTCGAGAAGCTCCAGAACGCGCAGAGCACGAGCGACTCGCTCGCCGTGCAGGCCACGACGGGTGACCTGCAGGACATCCACGACTACATGATCGCCTCGAACGAGGCGACCCTTGCCACCCAGCTGACCGTCGCCGTCCGCAACAAGGCGGTCGAGGCGTTCACCGAGATCATGCGGATGCAGATGTGAAGGCCCCCGACGTCACCGCGCTCACCGACAAGGCGCGCACCACTCTCTCCGGGTTCACCGCGGGCCAGAAGGCGACGACCGGCATCGCCGTCATCGCGGCCCTCATCGGCGCGGTGCTCTTCGTCTCGTGGGTTGCTCGCCCCACCTATGCGCCGCTGTTCACCGGCCTGTCCAGCTCGGACGCCGCGGCCATCACGGCGAAGCTCACCGAGGCCAAGGAGCCCTACCAGCTCGCCGACGGCGGCCAGACGATCCTCGTCCCGCAGGCCGACGTCTACCAGCAGCGGATCGACCTCAGCGGTCAGGGCCTGCCGACCGGCAACGGCAACGGCGACGGCTACTCGCTCCTCGACAACGCGAGCATGACGAGCTCGGACTTCCAGCAGAAGGTCACCTACCAGCGGGCCCTCGAGGGTGAGCTGCGCAAGACGATCGAGGCGGTCGACGGCGTCCAGACGGCCGTCGTCCACCTCGCCATCCCGGCGGACGACGTCTTCGCCGACTCGGCCGGCGTCCCGACCGCGTCGGTCCTCGTCAAGACCGACCCGACGCAGCAGCTCTCGACCGCCCAGGTCGAGGCGATCGTCCACCTCGTCTCGTCCTCGGTCCCCAAGCTGGCCGCGGACCAGGTCACCGTCGCCGACGCCTCCGGCAAGGTCCTCAGCACCGGCGGCGGCACGAGTGGTGCCTCGACGATGACCGACGCGCAGGCGGCGCAGGCCCAGTCCTACGAGGACGACACGACGACCGCCGTCCAGACGATGCTCGACAAGCTCGTCGGACCGGGGCACTCGGTCACCCGGGTCGACGCCCAGCTGAACTTCGACCAGTCGACGACCGACCGGCAGGAGTACATCAGCGACCCCAAGAACCCGGCCCTGACGGACACGACGTCCAAGGAGACCTACAGCGGCACCGGCACCCCCGTCGGCGGTGTCCTCGGCCCCGACAACACGTCGGTGCCGAGCGGGACCACCGCCGGCAGCGGCTCGTCCTACACGAAGGAGAGCCAGTCCCAGCAGAACGCCGTCGGCACCCTCAAGACGCAGACCACCGTCGCGCCCGGACGGCCCGAGCGGGTCAGCGTCGCCGTCATCCTCGACGACGCCGTCGCGGGCCAGGTCGACCAGACCCAGCTGACGAAGCTCATCTCGGCCGCCGCCGGGCTCGACGCCACCCGCGGGGACGTCGTCGAGGTGAGCAAGATGCCGTTCGACACGACCGCCGCGGCGCAGGCCCAGAAGGAGATCGACGCGGCGGCGTCGGCCAAGAGCCGGGCCGAGTGGATCAGCATGGGCAAGACCGGCGGTCTCATCCTCATCATCCTCCTGGCCCTGTTCATCGTCCTCAAGAAGAGCCGCAAGGTCGACGTCACCCCCGTCGACATCGGCGAGCTGACCGTGCTCCGCGAGCAGCAGGCAGCGATCGAGGCCCCCGCCGCCGGCGACACCCCGGCGCAGCCTCGTGGCCACGTCCCGGCGATCGGCCAGGCCGAGCAGCAGGCGCAGTCCCGGCGCGAGATCGGGCTGCTCATCGACCACCAGCCCGACGAGGTCGCCCGGCTCCTGCGCGGCTGGCTCGCGGAGGCTGACGCCTGATGTCGACGGCCCAGATGTCCGGCCTGCGCAAGGCCGCCGTCCTGCTCGTGCAGGTCGGCAAGGAGCAGTCCGCGAAGGTCCTCAAGTCGCTGAGCCAGGCCGAGATCGAGCAGCTGAGTGCGGAGATCGCCCGCCTCGAGGGCGTCGACCCCGACGTCGCGGACGACGTGATGGAGGAGTTCAAGGGGATGGCCGCCGAGCGGCACTTCTTCGCGCGCGGCGGCCTGCGCTACGCCGAGGAGATCCTCATCGCGACCGTCGGAAAGGAGAAGGCCCGCGAGATCCTCTCCCGGCAGGCCGCTCAGATGGTCGGGATCCCCTTCGCCTTCCTCCGCCGGGTCGACCCCCTCATGGTGCTCTCCTTCCTCCAGGAGGAGCACCCGCAGATGATCGCCCTCGTCCTCGCGCACATGGATGCCAGGCAGGCGGCGCTCGTCCTCAGCGGGATGCCCGAGGACGTCCAGGCCGACATCGCGCACCGGCTCGCCGTCATGGAGCACACGTCGCCGGACATCGTCCGCGAGGTCGAGCACCAGCTGCAGATGCGCATCTCGACGGTCTTCCAGGGCAGCGAGTCCTCGGACGTCGGCGGCCTCAAGCCGCTCGTCGACATCATCAACCACAGCGACCGCAACACCGAACGGCTCATCCTCGAGGGCCTCGAGGCGCTCGACCACGAGCTGGCCGAGGAGGTCCGTGCCCAGATGTTCATGTTCGAGGACATCCGCGGCCTCGAGGACCGGATGGTCCAGACCCTCATGCGCCACATCGACACCAAGGAGCTGGCCGTCGCCCTCAAGGGCGTCACCGAGGACGTCCGACAGAAGTTCCTCACCAACATGTCCGAGCGCGCGGCCCAGGGCCTCGTCGAGGACATGGACGTGCTCGGCCCGGTGCGGGTCAAGCAGGTCGAGGAGGCCCAGCAGAAGATCATCCGCGAGATCCGCACCCTCGAGGAGGCCGGCGAGATCATCATCTCCCAGGGAGACGGCGATGAGTTCGTCAGCTGACCTGCGCGTCACGCGGGTGCTCCAGGGCGCGGCGGCCAGCCACGCCCGCCCGGCCGAGATCGCCGCCGACCTGCGGACCAGCCCGTATGCCGGCGGTGCCGGGGTCGACCCGCGGCTCGTCGACCCGACCCTCGTGGCCGTCGTCGCCGAGGCGGGGGAGCGGGCCCGAGCGGCCGGGTTCGAGCACGGTCGCCGCGAGGGACTCGAGGCCGGTCGGCGCGAGGCGGCGCCGCGCCGCCGACGCCCAGGCTCGGGAGATCGAGGCCACCGAGGCTCGGCGCCACCAGGAATGGGCCCGGACCCTGCAGGCCGTGCACGAGGCCGCTCGCCCGTCTCGACGCCCGCGAGGCCGCCGCGTTCGCCGACGTCGAGCGCACCGTCGCCTCGATGGCGGTCGAGATCGCCGAGGTCCTCGTCGGCCGCCATCTCGAGGTCGCCGACGTGCCGGCCGTCGATGCCGTGCACCGGGCGTTCGCCCTCGCGCCCCGACAGTCCGCCGCCGTCGTCCGCCTCCACCCGGCCGACGTGGCGCAGCTCCCCGACGGGGGTGCCGAGCTCGCCGACGGCCTGCCCGGCGGCACGGTCACCGTCGTCGCCGACCCGGCCGTCGAGCGCCGACGGCTGCATCGTCGAGGCCGGCAACCGGACCATCGACGCCCAGCTCGGCCCGGCGATCCAGCGGCTGCGCGAGGTGCTCGCATGACCGCCGTGCTCGACCGGCTCGTCCGCGCCGCGGCGCCGACCGTCAGCGGTCAGGTCGTCCGGGCCGTCGGTCTCAGCGTCGACGTCGCCGGGCCTCGACCTCGCCGTCGGCGAGGCGGTCACCCTGGTCGCCGGCGCCGGCGGCCCGGTCCTCGCCGAGGTCGTCGCCCTCCACGACGACCACGTCACGTGCATGCCGATCTCGGACCTGCGCGGAGTGCGGCGCGGCGACCGGGTCATCGCCTCGGGCGCCCCCCTCACCGTGCCCGATCGGCCCGGGCCTGCTCGGCCGGGTCGTCGACGCGCTCGGGCGGCCCATCGACGGCGGCCCCCCGCTGCGCGACGTCGAGCCGACCGGCGTCGAGGGGACGCCTCCCGGCTCGATGAGCCGCAGCCCGCATCGACACCCAGCTCGGGCTCGGCGTCCGCGCCCTCGACACCCTCGTCCCGTGTGGCCGTGGCCAGCGGATCGGCATCTTCGCCGGCTCCGGTGTGGGCAAGTCGAGCCTGCTGTCGATGATCATCCGCGGCACCGACGCCCCGATCTCCGTCCTCGCGCTCGTCGGTGAGCGTGGCCGTGAGGTCCGCGAGTTCGTCGAGCGCGACCTCGGGCCCGAGGGCCTCGCCCGCTCCGTCGTCGTCGTCGCGACCTCGGACGAGCCGGCCCTCGTCCGGCTCCGCGCGGCCTTCACTGCGACCCGCATCGCGGAGTGGTTCCGCGACCGCGGCGAGGACGTCCTCCTCGCGATGGACAGCGTCACCCGTGTCGCCACCGCTCAGCGCGAGGTCGGGCTGGCCGCCGGCGAGCCCCCGGCGACCCGCGGATTCCCGCCCTCGGTCTTCGGCCTCCTGCCGCAGCTCCTCGAGCGGGCCGGCACCGCCGCCCGGGGGAGCATCACCGGGCCTCTACACGGTTCTCGTCGAGGGCGACGACATGAACGACCCCATCGCCGACTCGGCCCGGTCCATCCTCGACGGGCACGTCGTCCTCGACCGGCGCCTCGCGACGGCCGGGCACTTCCCGAGCATCGACGTCCTCGAGTCGATCTCCCGGAGCGGCAACGCGATCACGACCGCCGAGCAGCGCGCCGACGCCACCGCCCTCCGTCGGCTGCTCGCGGCCCGCCGCGACGCCAAGGACCTCGTCGAGATCGGCGCCTACGTCAGCGGCTCCAACCCGCTCGTCGACCGGGCGCTCGCGGCCTCCGATGCCATCGACGCCTTCCTGCGCCAGCCCGTCGACGACGTCGCCGACACCGCCTCGAGCTGGGCCGCCCTCCACGACCTGGCGGTGGCCGGATGACCCAGCGCACCTCGCGTCTCGGCTCACTGCTCCGGGTCCGCCGGATCCAGGAGGACGTCGCCCGCGCCCGGCTCATCGCCGAGACCTCGGCGGAGGAGGAGGCCCGTCGCCTTCTCCTGGCGGCCGAGGAGCGGTATGCCGTCCCCGGTGCCGCGGCGGCCGTCGCCGTCCAGGAGACCCGCGAGTTCCTCGTCGAGCGCCGGCACCGGGACGCCCTCGCCGGCTCGGTCCGGTCCGCCGGGCGCGGGGTCGAGTCGGCCGTCGAGGCCACCGGCGTCGCCCGGCAGGGGTGGAGCGAGGCCGCCATGCGGGTCGCCGCCCTCGATCGGCTCGAGGAGCGGGCCGCCGAGGCCGCCCGCCTGGAGCAGCTCGCCGCCGAGCAGCGCACCGCCGAGGAGGCCGCGGCCGCCCTCCGCGAGGACCGGTCCCGTACGGGGAGGTGCCGGATGAGCGTCCAGCCCGCCGGCCTCGTCGAGATCCAGTCGCGCATCCTCGACATCCGCAGCCGCTTCGAGGCCCCGAGTCCCGCCTCGAGCACGTCGAGCCGGCGACCTCGAGCGCGCGCGAGCGTCCGGCACGGACTTCGCCACCGCGCTCGCGCAGCTGACCGGTGACGCCCCGGTCGCCGGCGGCGTCGCCGGCTCCAGCCTCGGCGTGACCGGCGACGCGATCGTCGCCGACGCCCGCAAGTACCTCGGCATCCCCTACGTGTGGGGAGGCTCGGACCCCACGACCGGCTTCGACTGCTCCGGTCTCGTCCAGCACGTCTACGACGACCTCGGCATCGACCTGCCGCGCGGCAGCCGGGCCCAGGCGCAGGAGGGGGTCGAGATCCCGAGCCTCGCGCAGGCCCGGCCCGGCGACCTCGTCACCTTCGGCGTGCCGGCCAACCACATCGGGATCTACATCGGCGACAACAAGATGATCGTCGCCCCGCACACCGGCGACGTCGTCAAGGTGCAGGAGGTCTACGAGACCCCGAGCCACATCCGCCGGATCATCCCGACGTCCTCGACCGGCGGCGCGACCGCCTCGGCCTCGGGGCTGTCCGCGTCGGCGCTGTCGACGTTGGCCGGCTCCTCCTCGCTCGCCGCGACGACCGGCTCGGCGTCGTCCTCGCCCGCCATGGCCGCCGCGCCGGCGGCATACCGGGCGCTCTTCCGGCAGGCCGCGCAGCAGTACGGCATCTCCGCCGACCTCCTCGCGGCCGTCGCCAAGACGGAGAGCTCCTTCAACCCCCGGGCCGTCTCGGGCGCCGGGGCGCGGGGGCTCATGCAGCTCATGCCCGCCACCGCCAAGGGCCTGGGGGTGGACCCCATGGACCCGGCCCAGGCGGTCGACGGGGCGGCCCGGCTGCTGCGGTCCCACCTCAAGAGCTTCGGCTCGACGAGCCTGGCGCTCGCGGCCTACAACGCCGGCCCGGGTGCCGTCACGAAGTACCACGGCGTCCCGCCCTATGCCGAGACGCGCGCCTACGTCAGCAAGGTCCTCGCAGCAGCCGGGAGAACTGGATGAGTGCCACCGCCGTCGGGATGACGATGCCGTCCCGCATGTCCCCCGCGCCCGCGGCCCAGGTCGCCCGCGGCTCCGACTCCGGCTCGTCCGGCTCGTTCGGAGCCGTGCTGGCCGGGCACTGCGAGGCCGCGGCCGCCGCGGAGGCCCCCGCCGAGCCGAGCACCTCCGACCCGAGCGTCGGCGCCGCAGCGCAGGCCGGCGCGGCCGGCGCCACCGAGGGCCCCCCGGCCGGCGAGGGCGACGGGACCGCTCGGGCCGCCGACGCCGCCACCATCGCAGGGGAGCGCCGCGGCCGCGGACGGAGCCACCGCGGACGGCTCGGCCGTCGTCGCCCTGCTCGCCTCCTCGCCCGCCGCTGCCCCGGCCGAGGCCGGCCCGACGGCCGCCGTCGCCACCGGCGTCGAGGCGCCGGCCGCCCCGGCCGGTATGCCGTCCGCGTCGGCGAGCGGCGAGCGCGACCCGCGTCGGCGCTGCCGCGACCGGCACCGCCCCGGTGGCCACGCACTCGAGGCGACGGAGGGTGCGGAGGGCATCG
The DNA here is from genome assembly GCA_963745335.1 of uncultured Actinomycetota bacterium. Classification (GTDB taxonomy): domain Bacteria; phylum Actinomycetota; class Actinomycetes; order Actinomycetales; family Dermatophilaceae; genus CAVSJJ01. The sequence goes on along the minus strand of CAVUXP010000004.1, from coordinate 142,356 downwards.
CCCCCGGCCAGGACGCCCTCCCCGCCGCCGACCCTTCGACGACCACCCCGCCACGACCACCCCCGCGACGACCACCCCCGCCACGACCACCCCCGCGACGACCACCCCCGCGACGACCACCCCCGCCACGACCACCGGCGGCGCCATCGCCGCCGGGGTGACGGTCCGGCGACGACCACCGCAGCCCACCCCGGGCGGGGCGCCGCCGCCGCCGCAGTCGGCAGTGGCACCGGCGCCGACCCGGAGCAGGCCGCAGGCGGCATACCCGCAGAGGCGGGCGACCAGCCCTCGGCACCGGCCACGCGCCTCGGCGCCGCCGAGCCGGGCCCGGCTCGGCGCGGCGCCGACTCCTCGACCGCCCCCACGGCGGCGACGACCGCCTCGGCGGCCGACACCACCCGGACCGCCGGCGCGACCGGTCAGCTCGCCCCGACCCCGGCGACGCCCGCCGCCCCGGTCGCCGCGCCGGCCGCGGCGACCGCCACCGCCCAGCCGGCGCCGGTCTGGACCCCACCCTCACCCCACGAGCAGGTGCTCGCCGCGGCGACCCCCCTGCTGCGCGGCGCCGACGGCAGCTACGACATCCAGCTCCAGCTCCACCCCAAGGACCTCGGCGTCGTCCACCTCGCCGTCACCGTCCACCACGGCGAGGTGTCGATCCAGATGAACGCCCCCGATGCCGGTGCCCGGGACGCCCTGCGGTCCGGCCTTTCCGACCTGCGCCAGCAGCTCGAGGACCAGGGACTCAGCGCGGGCTCGATGGAGGTCGGCTCCGGCGGCGCCGAGCCTCGCCAGCCCGAGACGCCCTGGCAGCGCCTCGGCTCCCTGTCCCGTCCGGCCGGCTCCGACCCCGAGCCGCTCCCCTCGACGAGCCCCGGACCGGGCATCCGCTCCGGGCTCGACCTACGAATGTGAGGACCATGCGATGACCACCCCGATCGGGACCCCGCCGGTCCAGTCGATGGCCGACCTCGGCACGTCCGCGCTCCGCCTCCTCACCCACCGACGCGATGGGCAGCGACACGTTCCTCAAGCTGCTCGTCGCCCAGCTGAAGTACCAGGATCCGACAAACCCCACGGATGGGACCGCACTGCTGGGCCAGACGGCCCAGTTCCAGATGGTCGAGAAGCTCAACCTGCTCGCCGACCAGAACACCCAGCTGCTCAGCGAGCAGCAGGCCAGCAGCGCCATCGCTCTGGTCGGGCGCACCATCACCTACCTCCAGGACGGCGAGACCCACAGCGGACAGGTCGGATCGATCCGGCTCACGTCCTCCGGGCCCCTGCTCACGGTCGGCGAGACCGAGGTGCCCCTGTCGTCCATCACCGAAATCAGCGCCGCCGGCTGACGCCGGTCCGTCTCATCCCAGGAAGGCCTCCCATGCTTCGCTCCCTCTTCACCGCCGTCTCCGGACTCCGGGCGCACCAGACGATGATGGACGTCGTCGGCAACAACATCTCCAACGTCAACACGACCGGCTTCAAGGCCAGCTCGACCGTCTTCGAGGACACCCTCAGCGAGGTCGTCCGCTCCAGCGCCGGTCCCCAGGGCCTGCGCGGCGGCACGAACCCCGCGCAGATCGGCCTCGGCGTCCGCATCGGCGGCATCGCGACGAACTTCAGCCAGGGCGCCACCCAGGTGACCGGTCGGGCGACCGACGTCGCGCTCCAGGGCGACGGCTTCTTCATCGTCAAGACGGACGGTGAGACCCTCTACAGCCGGGCCGGCGCCTTCGACGTCGACGTCTCCGGCAACATCGTCAACCCCGACGGCGCCATCGTCCAGGGCTGGCCCGCCACCCGCGGCGTCATCGACACGACCGCCCCCATCGGCAACCTCAAGCTCCCGATCGGCCAGACGGTCCCGCCACGCCAGACGGCCGCCATCGTCGTCGGGGGCAACCTGCCTGCCGACGCCGCCATCGGCGACACGTCGGTCAGCTCGATCGACATCTACGACACCCAGGGCGTGCGGGCCCAGGCCACCCTGACCTACACGAAGACCGGGACCGACACGTGGGCCCTCGACGTGACCGTCCCGGACGTCACCTCCGGCGCCGACGTCAGCATCGGCACCGCGACGATGACGTGGGACCAGACGACGAAGAGCTTCGACGTCACGACCGCCACCCTCAGTGCGGCCTCGATGGCGGGCGCCGGCTACAACGTCGACACCGACATGACCGTCACCCTCGGCCAGTCCACCCGTCCGCTCACCCAGTTCTCCGCTCCGGACACGGCCGGTGTCGTCTCGCAGGACGGCGCCGGGATGGGCGAGCTGCAGTCCTTCTCCCTCGCGCCGGACGGCACGCTCATCGGGGTGTTCTCCAACGGGGTCCAGGAGAAGCTCGGCCAGGTCGCGCTCGCGGCATTCGACAACCCGCCGGGCCTGGAGAAGGCGGGCGGTTCGCTCTACCGGGCGTCGTCGAACTCCGGCATCGGCTCGGTCGGCGTGGCCGGCCAGGGCGGCCGGGGCCTCATGGCGAGCGGCTCGCTCGAGATGAGCAACGTCGACCTCGCCCAGGAGTTCACCAACCTCATCATCGCCCAGCGCGGGTTCCAGGCGAACAGCAAGATCGTGTCCGCGTCCGACGAGATCCTCCAGGACCTCGTCAACCTCAAGCGGTGACCCTCGCCGCGTGACGCGGGCCCGGGACGCGCCTCCCGGGCCCGCCATCCGGTCATGTCGCGGGCCCGGGCCCGCGTGGCGGCCCCCGGGCCGCGTTCCTCAGGACCCCGGCGGGCCTGCCGATAGGAAGAAGCGGACGTCACGGATCGACACCGCCCACACAGCCACGGATGGACATAGCCATGATCATGGTCACGCGACGCAACGGAAGCGTCTTCGCGCTCAACCCCGATCTCATCGAGCGTGTCGAAGCCAACCCCGACACCGTCATCTCCCTCGTCGGAGGGACGAAGTACGTCGTCGTCGAGAGCCTCCAGGACATCATCGCCGAGGTCGTGAACCACCGCGCCGACGTGCTCAAGGCCGCCACCGCGCCGCCCACCGAGCAGACCACCTGGCCCTCGTACCTGCGACCCGTGTCCGACCGCGAGGGGGTCTGACATGGAGTTCGGCACCATGGCCGGGATCGGTGGCGTCTTCGTCGCCGTCCTCGTATCCATGCTGCTGGAGGGGAGCAGCCCCAGCCACATCATCCTGCTCCCGGCCCTCCTGCTCGTCTTCGTCGGCACCTTCGCCGCGGCGATGGCGGGCAACCTCGTCAAGGACCTGGGGACCGTCTTCGGCGGGCTGAAGAAGGCCCTGCTCGGCAAGTCCGCAGACTCCCAGGAGTCGGTCGAGGCCATCATCGCCATGGCCGACCTCGCCCGCCGCCAGGGCCTGCTCGCGCTCGAGGAGAAGGTGCGCGACGTCGAGGACCCGCTGCTCAAGCAGGGGATCGAGCTGACGATCGACGGGACCGACCCCGACGAGATCGAGGAGATCCTCGAGTCCGTCATCGCCGCGAAGAAGTCCGACGACAAGATCGCCATCAAGTTCTTCGGTGACATGGGCGGCTACGCCCCGACCCTCGGCATCATCGGCACCGTCATCGGCCTCATCCACGTCCTCGGCAACCTCAGCTCGCCGGACAAGCTCGGCGAGCTCATCGCCGGCGCGTTCGTCGCGACCCTCTGGGGTGTCCTCAGCGCCAACGCGATCTGGCTGCCCCTGTCGTCCAAGCTCAAGCGGATGAGCGACTACGAGAGCGCCCAGATGGAGATGGTCCTCGAGGGCGTCCTCGCCGTGCAGTCCGGCACCAACCCGCGCCTGGTGGAGCAGAAGCTCCGCTCGCTCATCCCCCCGGCGCCCGCCAAGGGAGCCAAGGACGCCGAGAAGGCGGCCTGATGTCGAAGCGACGCAAGAAGAAGGGGAGCAACGCCGAGGAGCACGACAACGCCGAGCGCTGGCTGCTCACCTATGCCGACATGATCACCCTCCTCATGGTGCTCTTCATCGTCCTGTTCGCCATCGGCCAGGTCGACCAGAAGAAGTTCGACAAGCTCCACGACGGGCTCGCCAAGGAGTTCGGCAACTCCACCGTCCTCGACGGCGGGGCCGGGCTGCTCGACGGGAGCGCCCAGCAGGTCTCCGCGCCGGACGAGGCCATCGCCGGGGACCAGGCGCTCCAGCGTCAGCGCGAGGCGGTCCTCGCCGCACAGCAGGCCCAGGACGCGGCGCGCCTCAAGCTGGAGAACGACATCAAGGCCGCCCTGCAGAAGCGAGGGCTGGCCAAGTCGGTCGAGTTCCAGACCCTGGAGCAGAAGGGACTCGTTCTCAACATCGTCACCGACAAGCTGCTCTTCGACACGGGCAAGGCGACGCTCCGCCCCCAGGGCGCGCGGGTCCTCGACGCGCTCGCTCCCGCCCTCAGGGGTCTGCCCAACGAGATGGTCGTCGAGGGGCACACCGACAGCCAGCCGATCAGCTCCGCCCAGTTCGCCTCGAACTGGGAGCTCTCGACCGCCCGGGCGACGACCGTGCTGCGCTACCTGCTCCGCAAGGGTCTCGAGGCGAAGAGCATCTCGGCCGCCGGCTACGCCGACACGCGGCCGCTCGCCGCGGGGACGAGTGCCAGCCAACGCCCGAAACCGTCGCGTCGCCATCGTCATCCTGTCCGCGCCCATCGACTCGACGACGGCGACGACGCCGTCCCCGACCGCCACTCCCACTACCTCAGGAGGCTGAGATGCCCACCGCCACGGCCGCTCCGGCGGCGGCTCCCACCGCCGAGACCGGCAAGAAGTCCAAGAAGAAGCTCCTCATCATGATCGTCCTTGCCCTCGTCGTCCTCGGCGGCGGTGGGTTCGCGGCCAAGACGTTCCTGCTCGGCGGCGGCCCGGGAGCCGCGACGCCCGACCCGACGACGGTCGAGGGGGACGTCGAGACGCTCGACCCGATCACGCTCAACCTCGCCGACGGCCGATACCTCAAGGTGACCCTCGCCCTCCAGCTGAGCCAGGCCGCCACGGCCGCCGCGGGGTCGGTCGACGCGGCCGCCGCGACGGGCCCGGCGGTCGACGGCGCGAAGGCGCTCGACGCGGCCATCTCCGTCCTCGGCCAGCGCACCTACGACCAGCTCATCGCCAAGGGCGGCCGCGAGGAGGCCCAGAAGGCGCTGACGGCGAAGGTCAAGGAGCTCTATGACGGGGACGTCCTCGGCGTCTACTTCACGGAGTTCCTCATGCAGTAGCCCTTCGGCGGCGTCGACCCGGCCGGCGAATCGGCCCGGGGAGACCCCTCAGGTCGGGCCCGAGCCGGCCGATATCACCCAATGTGACAGCCGAGCCCGTGCTCTACGACTTCCGTCGCCCGAACCGCTTCAGCCGTGAGCACGTTCGGGCGCTGCAGATCGTCAACGAGACCTTCGCCCGGCAGTTCAGCATGGTGCTGTCGACGATGCTGCGGATGAGCTCCCTCGTGTCGGTCACGGCCGTGCGCCAGGACACCGCGGAGGGCTACGTGCGCGGCGTTCCCAACCCGTCGCTGCTCGCCGTGCTCGACTTCGACGGCGACGGGGGCCCCGAGGTGCCGTCCGACCGGCAGGTCTCGGGCGCCGGCGTGCTCCAGATGCCGATGGGGATGGTCATGTCGATGCTCGACCGGATGCTCGGCGGCTCCGGCGGCCCCGACCAGCCCATCCGGGCCCTGCGCGACATCGAGGTCGGCCTCGTCCGCCAGCTCCTCGTCCGGATCGTCCACGAGCTGACGACGGCCTTCGAGTCGCTCGCGCCCGTCTCGCCCGTCATCGAGAGCCTCGAGTCCGACCCCCAGTTCCTCCAGTTCGCGGCGCCGTCCGACCCGGTCATCGTCGCCGACTTCGTCGTGCGGATCGGCGAACGGGTCGAGGGGAGCACGCTGTGCATCCCGTTCGCCACGCTCAAGCCGGCCCTTGACGCCCTGTCGAGCAGCCGGACGACGCATCGCACCGACAAGAACGAGCGCGCCGCCGCGGCCGTCGAACGCCACCTCAACGTCGTCCCCGTCGAGGTCTCGGTGGCGTTCAACGACGTCACCGTCTCGGCGGCCCAGGTTCTCTCGCTCGCCATCGGCGACGTCCTCCCGCTGCGCCATCCCGTGGCTCGACCGCTCACCGTCCGCGCCGACGGCGTCCGGGTCGCCGGCGCGGTGCCCGGCAGCCACGGCTCCCATCTCGCCTGTCAGATCGTCAGTCTCTAGCCCACGGCATACCTCGAAGGACCGACCATGACCATCCCGGCCACCGCCACTCTCGTCGACCTCGACGCCCTGCTCGTCGGCGCGAATGCCGCCGCCGCGCGTCTCGCGGCCATCGGCACCCTCGGCGTCCGCGAGATCGGCGCCGAGGAGCGGTCGTTCCACGGCCTCGAGGACGGGGTCGCCCTCGTCGTCCCGACGTCCGGTGCCGCGGAGGGTCGGCTCGGCCTGGCCGCCAGCCCCGGGGCCGTCGAGGCGCTCGCCGAGAAGGGCGACGCCCTCACGTCGTGGCCGGACATCCTCTCCGACGTCGTCAGCGCCATCGCCGGGCACGTGACCGGACTCGAGATCGGCGGGGGCGAGGTCGTCGACCCCGCCGAGGGCATCGGCCCGGCCATCGACCCGGCCGGGGAGTCCGCCGGCGTCTACCTCGGCGACATCCTCGTCGCGGCCGTCGGCTTCGTCGCCGCCGCGCCCCCGGCACCCCCGGAGGCGGCCCCGGCTCCGGCCGCCGCCCCGACGGTGGAGGCGACGGTCGAGCCGCAGGCCGCACCCGAGGCCGCGCCGGTCTTCCAGGCCTTCTCCGCCTCGGATCCGGTCGCGAGCGAGGTACGCCGGATGCACCTCCTGAGGGACGTCGAGATGGGCGTCAGCGTCGAGCTGGGCCGGACCAGGATGGCCGTCCGCGATCTGCTCGGCCTCGCCCCGGGTGCCATCGTCGAGCTCGACAAGGCCGCCGGCGCCCCCGTCGACGTCCTCGTCAACGGCACCCTCATGGCCCGCGGACAGGTCGTCGTCATCGACGAGGAGTTCGCCGTCCGGATCTCCGAGATCGTCTCGCCCGAGCAGGGCGACCAGCTCGGTGCCTGACGCGGTGAGCGACCCGATGGCCCGCGCGACCCGGCGAGCGGGGGAGCGATGCTAGGCACCTTCCTGCGGCTCATCCTCTCGCTCGGGACCGTGCTGGCCCTCATGTTCGCCCTCGCCCGATTCCTCAACGCTCGGCAGATCCGCATCGGCGGCGGCCGGGTCGGCGCGGTCCGCGGCGGTGGCGCCCATCGCCGCGGGGCGGCCCCGGTGCTCGAGGTCGTCAGTCGCCAGGGGCTGTCCCGGGCGTCCAGCCTCGCCGTCGTCCGGGTCTCCGGACAGCTGCTCCTGCTCGGCGTCACCGAGTCGAGCGTGTCGGTCCTGCGCGAGATCGACGAGGCGAGCGAGGAGGCGGAGGAGGCCGGCGGCATACCCGAGGACGGCCGCCCCACCGCCCCGGTGCTGCGGCTCGCCTCGGGCGAGGGCGTCGGCGCCGTCCTCGAGTCCCTGCGCGAGCGCACCGTCCGCCGCGGCTGACGCGTCCCCTTCCGTCTCGACGACCTCCTGGCGTCGACGTCCGGCTCGCCGATCCTGCCGCGGTGCGCCGATCCTGGCGCGGTGCGCCGATTCTGCCGCGGTGCGCCGATTCTGGCGCGGTGCGCCGTTACGGCGGCGACCTCTGTCAGAAGCGGCGAGCGATGGCGGCGCGTCCGCCGCGGCCGACCGCCGTCCTCGAGTCCCTGCGCGACCGCACCGTCCGGCGCGGCTGCCCCCGCCCGGGTCGCCCGCCGGAAGAATTCCCCCCCGGACCTCAGGTCCTCCGGCGCCCCGCCGATAGGAGGGTGCGGAGTCACGGATCGACACCGCGCACGACAGCCACGGACGGGCGACGCCATGATCTTCATCACCCGGCTCCACGGGAGCCAGCTCATCGTCGGGGAGTTCCTCGACAGTGGGCTCGTCGGTGGGTGGCCGGCGCCCGACTCGGTGGACCGCGCCCGGTGCGTCCCCCCACCCCGGCTCCGTCCCCGGTCCGGCCCCCGACCGGACCACCACCGACGGCGCGCCCTCCGCCGCCGAACCCACCCCCGCGGCATACCGCAGACGGGGCCGCTTCACCCGCGGCCGGCGAGGGGGTGACGGCCCCTGAGACGGCGCCGTGGGTCCTGGGGAAACGCACCCACCTTCCATGTCTGGGCCCGCTGGACCGCACCGCCCCCCAGCCGGTGCATGGTCCCGGAGAGCCGGCGGCACGAGCGCCGCCCGGCTCCCGGATGCAGGTCACATCGCGCGCTGACGCGGTGATCGTTCGCGACCTCTCAGGTCGCCAGGCCCCTGGCCGATATGTCGCTACGTGACAGTCGAGCCCTCCCGGCACCCCGGGCGCCGCCGTGCCCGTGCGCAGGCGTCCGGCTCGGCGTCGGCATCGGGCGGGATGGCTCTTCGCCGCGCTGTCACTCGTCTTCGTCTTCGGCCCGTCCGTGCTCGGTGGCAGTGGCACGGCGTATGCCGCGACGGCCCACGCCGTCCCGGCTCGACCCGCCGCAGCGTCGGTCGCGGCCCACCCGGGCGGGCTGCTCGTCGCCTCCGTCGAGGCCGCACCCGTCGCCGGGACCCCGCTCCTCGGTGTGCCGGCGAGCGTCAGGACCGACCCGACGGATCCGACCGACCCGGGCAACGTCTCGGTCAGCCTCGACCCCGGCCAGGGCAAGCCCAGCCAGACGATCACCATCATCCTGCTGCTGACGGTCCTGTCGATCGCGCCCGCGCTGCTCGTCCTCACGACGGCCTTCACGAAGGTCATCGTCGTCCTGTCACTGACCCGGAACGCGCTCGGGACCCCGACGATCCCGCCGAACCAGGTCCTCGCCGGGCTCGCCCTCTTCCTCAGCCTGTTCATCATGGCGCCGGTGCTGTCGGACATGAACGACCACGCGCTCCAGCCCTACCTCGACGGCAAGATCACCCAGTCCCAGGCCTACGACGCCGGGGTCAAGCCGCTGCGGACCTTCATGCTCGCCGAGACACGCAAGACCGAGCTCGCGACGATGACGAAGCTGAGCAAGAGCGAGAAGCCCGCCAACGCCGACGACGTCCCCATGACGACGCTCATCCCGGCGTTCGTCCTCTCGGAGCTGAAGTCGGCCTTCATCATCGGCTTCGTCATCTTCATTCCCTTCCTCATCATCGACCTCGTCGTCAGCTCGTCACTGATGTCGATGGGCATGATGATGCTGCCCCCCGTGATGATCTCGCTGCCCTTCAAGCTGCTGCTCTTCGTCATGGTCGACGGCTGGGACCTCATCGCCACCGCCCTCATCTCGAGCTACCACTGACGGACATCCGGGAGCCCTCATGAACGACGCCTCCGTCGTGCACATCGCCGTCATGGCGATGGAGCTCGCCGCCAAGCTGGCCGCGCCGATCCTCCTCACGAGCCTGGCGATCGGCTTCGGCATCTCCGTCATGCAGTCGGTGACCCAGATCCAGGAGATCACCCTCTCCTTCGTCCCGAAGCTCATCGGCGTCGCGCTCGTCATCCTCCTCAGCGGCCAGTGGATGCTCGACCAGGCCGTCGACTTCACCCACGACCTGTTCGACTTCCTCCCGACGCTCCTGTCCGGGTGATCCGCGTGGGTCGTCCATGAACGTCCAGGTCCCGGTCGCCGAGCTCCTCGCCATCCTCCTGGTCACCGTCCGGGTCTCGGCCTGGCTCGTCGTCGCGCCGCCGTTCAACAACCGCGGCATACCGAGCGATCGTCAAGGTCGCCATCGCCCTCTCCCTCGCCATCGCCGTCGGGCCGGGGCTGGCCGACCAGGCGCCGCCGCCGGAGGTGCCGGCCCTCACCGTCGCCGTCCTGTTCCAGATCGCCGTCGGGATGAGCCTCGGGTTCATCACGCAGCTGCTCTTCGCGGCGGTCCAGGCCGCGGGTCAGCTCATCGACTTCGCGAGCGGCTTCACCCTCGCGTCGGCCTTCGACCCCTCGTCCAACGTCAGCGTCAGTCCGTTCGGCCGGGTCTACCAGCTCGTCGCGGTGACGCTGCTCTTCGCGCTCAACGGGCACCTGCTGCTCCTGCGCGGCTTCATGGGGTCCTTCTCGGTCTTCCCCATCCACCCGGTGAGCCTGTCCTCGCTCGCCCGCACGGTGACGTCGAACACGAGCACGTTCTTCGTCTCGGCGCTCGAGATCGCGGCGCCGGTCATGGTCGTCCTCTTCCTCGCCGAGCTCGCCCTCGGGCTCGTCAACCGGGCGGTGCCGTCGCTCAACGTCCTCGTCATGAGCTTCCCCGTGAAGATCCTGCTCACCCTCACCGTCTCCGGCGTCGCCGTCGCCGCCCTCCCCGGCGTCGTCAGCAGCATCGTCGACCACATCCTCACCGGCCTCGGGTCCGCGACCCATTCCTTCGGGGGGTGAGGCATGGCCGACAAGTCACAGAAGACCGAGAAGCCGACCCCGAAGCGGCGCAAGGAGGCGATCCGGGACGGCCAGATCCCGCGCTCGCCCGACATCACCGCGTGGCTCACCGTCCTCTCCTTCAGCTTCGTCGGGCCGATGGCCGTGACGAAGACGCGGGAGACCTTCGAGACCCTCATGCACCAGGTCCCGGGCGATCATGAAGACGCCCGAGCCGGCCCCGGCCGTCCGAGGTCCTCAAGACCGCCGCCACCGGTGCCGCGATGGCCCTCGCCCCGGTCGTCCTCACCGCGATGGCGCTCGCCCTCGCCGGCGGCGTCGCGCAGGGCGGGCTGCGGATCTCGTCCAAGCGCTTCAAGCCGAAGTTCGAGCACCTCAACGTCCTCAAGGGCGTCAAGCGCTGGTTCAGCGCCCACACCGCGTGGACCCTGGTCAAGACGCTGCTGAAGTTCGCCGTCCTCGCCGTCGTCGCGTGGTACATGGTCCAGGCCTCGATGGCCAAGACGATGTCCGGCGGCGGCAACCTCGCCCTGTCGAGCTCGGTCTCCGGCGCCGCGGAGTCGGCGCTGTCCATGGTGCGGACCGCGGCATTCGCGGGCCTGCTCATCGCGGCGGTCGACTACGTCGTCGAACGGAGGCGGATCAACAAGGGCATGATGATGAGCCGCGACGAGATCAAGCGCGAGAACAAGCAGGCCGAGGGCGACCCCTACCAGAAGGGCGCCCTGCGTCGACGGCAGCGCGAGCTGAGCCAGAACCGGATGATGGCCGCCATCGCCGACGCCGACGTCGTCATCGTCAACCCGACCGAGATCGCCGTGGCACTCAAGTACGAGCCGGGTGCCGGGGCCCCGCGGGTCGTCGCCAAGGGCGCCGGTCACATCGCGGCGAAGATCCGCGAGAGGGCCCGCGAGCACGACCTGCCGCTCGTCGCCGACATCCCGCTCGCCCGGCTCCTCTATGCCGATGTCGAGATCGGGCAGGCCATTCCCGTCGAGGTCTACGACGCCGTCGCCCGGGTCCTCGCGTTCGTCATGTCGCTGCGCAGGAGCGGCCGGTCCCTCGACGGCGTCCACTCCGTGCCGAGGGCCCTCGCCGCCGCCCGCTGACGCGGGGTCGGCCCGCCGGCTGAGGAAAACGGCGGGCAAAACCTCAGGTGGGCCGGCCCGGGGCCGATTGGCCAGATGCCAGGACGGCGACCCCGAAGGCCAGGATGGTCCATCCGAGCGCGCGAGGGTCCCCCTTGAACTCCAGGTACATCGGCCAGATCGGTATCCCCGCGGGGATCATCTCGATCGTCGTGCTCATGGTCGTGCCGCTGCCGACCGTGGTCCTGGACCTGCTCATCGCGCTGAACATCACGGGTGCCGTCCTCATCCTCCTCGTCAGCCTCTCGGTGACGAGGCCACTCGACTTCGCCGTCTTCCCGTCGCTGCTGCTCATCGCGACGATGTTCCGGCTGGCGCTCAACGTCAGCGCGACCCGGCTCGTCCTCCTCAACGGGTTCGCCGGGAAGGTCATCGACTCCTTCGGCCACTTCGTCGTGGGCGGCTCGATCGTCGTCGGGCTCGTCATCTTCGTCATCCTCGTCGTCATCCAGTTCGTCGTCATCACCAACGGTGCCGGCCGCGTCGCGGAGGTCGCCGCCCGGTTCACCCTCGACGCGATGCCCGGCAAGCAGATGGCCATCGACGCCGACCTCAACTCCGGCCTCATCGACGAGGACACCGCTCGCCGGCGCCGCCAGGAGGTCTCGAGCGAGGCCGACTTCTACGGCGCGATGGACGGCGCCTCGAAGTTCGTCAAGGGCGACGCGATCGCCGCCATCGTCATCACCCTCGTCAACCTCTTCGGCGGCTTCTTCGTCGGCGTCGTCCAGCGGCACCAGTCGGTGACCGACGCGATCTCGACCTACAGCCTCCTGTCGGTCGGCGACGGCCTCGTCTCGCAGATCCCCGCCCTGCTCATCTCGATCTCGACCGGCCTCATCGTCACTCGCGCGACGACCGAGCGGGACATGGGCAGCGACCTGCTCCACCAGTTCGGCCAGCAGCGCCGCGCCTTCCAGATCGCCGGGGCGGCGATCCTCCTCCTCGCCCTCGTCCCGGGCCTGCCCAAGCTGCCGTTCATCCTCGTCGGTGCGGCCGTCCTCCTCATCGCCCAGCGGCTCCCGCAGCAGCGCCAGCCGGAGACCGTCGAGGCCGAGGCCGCGGCAGCGGCCGCCGCGGCCGCGGTGCCCTCCCCGGACTCGCACGAGCAGATCGTCAACGACATGCGGGTCGAGCCGCTCGAGCTCGAGCTCGCCTACGACCTCATCGACCTCGTCGACTCCTCCACCGGCGGCGACCTGCTGGACCGGGTCCGCGCGCTGCGCCGCAAGCTCGCCCTCGAGCTCGGCATCGTCATCCCGCTCGTCCGGACCCGCGACAACATCGACCTGCCGGCGAAGACCTACACGATCCGCGTCCACGGGGTCGAGGTCGCCCGCGGCGAGGCCCCTCCCGGGATGATGCTCGCCATCGGCGACGACCTCGCCGCTCTGCCGGGCACCGCGACCCGGGAGCCGGTCTTCGGCCTCGACGCCAAATGGGTCCCGGTCGAGATGAGCCGGCACGTCGGCATGTCCGGCGCCACGCTCGTCGACCGGTCCTCGGTCATCACCACGCATCTCGCCGAGATCGTCCGCGCGCATGCCGCCGACCTGCTCGGGCGCGAGGACGTCAAGGCGCTCATCGACATGGTCAAGGCCACCCACCCGGTCGTCGTGGAGGAGCTCACCCCGGCGCCGCTCAGCCTCGGCGAGGTGCAGCGGGCCCTCCAGTCGCTGCTCGCCGAGAACGTCTGCATCCGCGACCTCGTCCGGATCTTCGAGGCGATGTCGGCCCGGGCCCGGGCGAGCACCGACCCCGACGGCCTCGTCGAGGCGGCCCGGTCCGCGCTCGGCCCGGCCATCTCGGCGGCCCACGCGGTGAACGGCCGGCTGCCGGTCATCACCTTCGACCCGCTCATGGAGCAGAGCCTGCTCGAGTCGCTGCGGACCGGCGACGCCGGCTCGTTCCTCCTCCTCGACCCGGGCTTCGCCGAGCGGCTGGCCATCGAGGCCGCCCGGCTCGCCGAGGAGGCCGAGCAGCTGGGCGAGCGCCCCGTCCTCGTCTGCGCGCAGCCGCTGCGCCTGCCCGTCCGCCGGCTCGTCGAGTCGGCCGCCCCGAACCTTCCCGTCCTGTCCTACTCGGAGCTCGGCTCTCAGCTGAGCATTCACCCCCTCGGAGCAGTGAATGTCGCCTATGCGCCTGTTGCTTGAAGGCCCTGACCTCCAGGCCCTGCTGGAGCAGATCCGGAGCAAGTACGGCCCCGACGCCACGATCGTCGAGGCCGAGAAGATCCGTCGCGGAGGCGTGGCGGGCTTCTTCGCCCACGAGGCCTTCCACGTGCAGGTCGAGGTCCCCGAGTCGTATGCCGCCCTGGTCGAGGCCGATGGCGACGGCAGCTCCGTGCGCTCGGTCATGGACCTCGTCGACAAGCTCAACGAGGACGAGGAGGCGCTCCAGGCAGGTCTCCAGGCGGCGGCGAGCTCGCTCCGCTCCGGGGGGTCCCTCGCCTCCGAGCCGGTCCTGTCCCAGCCGGTGTCGACGCCGCTCGGCGCCTCGTCGGTGCTCTCGTCGGACGGCGCGGCCCTCGCGGCCGGCAGGAACGGCCACGGCCCGAACGGCCACGGCCCGAACGGGTCGGCGACCGGCACCGAGGCGACGTTCGGCACGGCCACGGCGCAGGCGGCATACGCGCACACGGCCCACACGCCGTCGACCCTCGCCCTCCTCGACGACGAGCCGCCCGCCCCCAGCCGCCCGCCCGTGTCGACGGAGTCGGCGACGTTCGCCGACATCCTCGCCCGGCTCGAGCAGAGCATCGGCGAGACATCGAGCGCACCACTCGCGTCGCCGGCCGAGGCCACGCCGCCGGCCCGGCCGCTCACCGCGGTCCCCGACGACGGCGGCTTCGAGCCGCTCGCCCCTCGGCACGCGGTGGTGGCCCCGCAACCCCAGCCGGCGACGCTGCGCCGGGTCCCCGAGCCGCGCCCCGTCCCGACCGGGCTGCAGATGGCCGCCCGGGCGATCGCCAAGGGCGTGCCGCCCCAGCTGCTCACCGGCGTCGAGGACCCGGCCGAGGTCTACCGCAGGGTCTTCTCGTGGGTGCAGTCGCGCCCCGCGGCACCGATGATCGTCTCGAAGCCGGGCCAGGTCGTCGTCGTCGTCGGCGAGATGCAGACCGCGCTCGGCGTCGCCGACCACCTCGCGGCGAGCCTGCGGGTGGGTCCGTCCGAGGTCAACCTCGTCGTCTCGCCGACGACCCGTCCGGACGTCTCCGCGACCCGGCTGCTGTCGATGGTCTCCGCCGGCCGGCTCATGACCGACGTGTCGGACATCGCCGTCCGGCGCTCGCAGTGGCAGTACCACCCCGCGTCGACGATCGTCGTCGTCGAGGCCGGCATGCCGCCCGCCGACCCGACCTGGCTCAAGGAGGCCGTGGCGGCGCTCGCCCCGACGTTCACCTGGGCGGTCGCGCAGGCGTCGACGAAGGTGAGCGACGTGACCGCGTGGACCGAGAAGATCGGCCAGGTCGACGCCCTCGCCCTCGTCAACCTCGGGGCCACCGCCGACCCGGCCGCCTCGCTCGCCGGCCCGATCGCGGTCGGCATGCTCGACGGGCGCCGCGCGTCCGTCACCCGCTGGATGGCCATGCTGACCCACGATGAGGAGGCCTGATGAGCGCCACGACCCACCTCCCGCCGGCGGCATCCTCGGGGGCGCCGGACGTCTCCGACTCGGGGCGCGCGACGATCTCGCCGTACAAGCCGGTGCTCTTCGTCGCGCTCGTCCTCTTCGCGCCGGCGCTGCGCGAGACGCTCGAGGGCAACATGCCCGTGCAGACGGCGCTGTTGCGGTTCATCGGGTCGGTGGCCGTGTCGTACGTCGTCATCCGGCTCGTGCTCAGCGTCGTCGAGTCGTATGCCGCGAAGCGCGACGCCGTGCGGACGCGCGGGCCGCTGCAGCGGTCGCGTCCTCGCGACGGCATCGTCCGACCGCCTCGGGTTCGGCGGCCGCGGAGTCGGCCGGGGCCGCGGCGATCGGGGACGGGACGCTCGCCGCGGAGGCGGGCCAGCCCGCATCGGCACCCGGAGGTCTGGGTAACACTGGTCCGTGACCACTCTGCGGTTCGGACTCAAGCTCAGCCAGAACGCGACGATCGACGAGCTCCGCTCGATGTGGCGGCTCGCGGACGAGGCGGGCTTCGACAGCTGTTGGGTGATGGACCATTTCGCCACCCTGGGTCCGCGGGACGACGGCCCGATCTTCGAGGCGTGGGCGATGCTCGCGGCGATGGCGTCGCTGACCACCCGGACGCGGCTCGGCTGCGCCGTCGTGGGGAACACCTACCGGCACCCGGCGGTCCTCGCCAAGACGGCCGTCACGGTCGACCACCTCTCGGGTGGGCGGCTGGAGTTCGGGATCGGGGCCGGCTGGGCCGAGAACGAGCACACGATGCTCGGGCTCGAGTTCGGCACCCGGGGCGACCGCGCCGACCGGCTCGAGGAGGCCGTGCAGATCATCCGGTCGCTGTGGACCGAGCCACGGACGACGTTCGCGGGCTCGCACTACTCGCTGTCCGAGGCCGTGGCGGAGCCGAAGCCGGTGCAGCGGCCCCACCCGCCGATCTGGATCGGTGGCTCGGGACCGAGGCGGACGCTGCGGCTCGCCGCGGAGTATGCCGACGTGTGGAATGCCGCGGGCGGCTCGGCCTCGGAGGTCGCGGCGTCGTCGGCGATCCTGGACCGGCACTGCGCGGACGTCGGGCGTGACCCGGCGCAGATCCGGCGGTCGGTGCAGATCGGGGTCGGGGTGGATGACGTGGCCGGCCTGGCCGGTGCCGTCGAGGAGTTCGTCGCGGTCGGCGTGACCGACCTCATCCTCATCGTCCGGGGGAGCGACGCGCTGGGCGTGGGCGAGCGGGTGGCCGAGCAGCTGCCGCGGCTGCGCGAGCTGGGCTGAGGCCGGCCGGGCCGAGGACCGAGGTGGGCGCGTCGCGTCAGAAGAGGGAGATCGGCCAGGCGAACGCGAGCGCGGCGAGGGCGGCGCAGTTGGCGAGGACGGTGAGCCAGAAGATCGTGCGGAACGGCTGCTTCGTCGTCTTGTGCCGGTAGACCTGCCGGGCGATGAGCGCGCCCGGCCAGCCGCCCAGCAGGGCGACGGTGTGCAGGCTCGACTCCGCGACCCGCCAGCGGTTCTCCCGGGCGGCGGACTTGTCGGCGCGGTACATGAGGACGGCGAGGCCGCTCAGCACGACCACCGCGATGGGCACGAGAACGGGGAGGTGGCCCAGCGCGACGAGTAGCACGAGAACCGCGAAGAACACGCCGGATGCGGCGACGGCCGCCCGGGTACCGCTGCCACCGCGTCGGCCTGCCGGCTTGCCTGCCACGTCCCGCACCTCTCTCGCGCGCGGACGGTGCCGCTCGTCTCGGGCCTCAGCGTAGGTGACGGTAGGTTGTGGGTTCGAGCCCCACGGGGCCCACCATTCCACACGTCAGCGGCCTGGGCCTGCGCCGACGGCTGGGCCTCGAAACGGCTGACAGGACACATGGCAGGACGCATGCCGCTCAACGTCCCCGTCCTGGTCCCGGGATGTTGGGCGCTGATGGCTGTCTAGGGACTCGAGCGCGTCGGCGAGCTCAGGCGACACCGCGCGCCGGCCCATGTAGACGTCCTGGGTCATGGAGACCCTGGAGTGACCCAGCTGGTCGGCGATCATCCGAGCGCTGGCGCCCTTGCTGCCGAGGAGGGTCGCGACGGTCTTGCGGAAGGTGTGCGGCGTCACCCATTCGTAATCAGTGCCTGTCCGAACCCGACGGAACGCCGCTCCCACGTTGTTCCGATCGCGGTAGCCGCCGAGGGAGTCTGCGAATACCGTTCCATCCGGCGCTCCCACGCGAGCGCGCCGCTCCAGGAGCATGATCAGGCACCAGCCGGGCAAGACGAGCACCCGCTGCGACGAGCGCGTCTTCGGACGCGAGGCGATCAGACCCCTGCCCTTGACGCGCCAGGTCCTCGTCCAGCGGCTCAGCAGACATGAGTCCATACTGCTGCCCGATAGGCCGTGCCGGTGCGTCTTGAAGGAACCGCTCGAGAGCCCGCGGTGCCACTGATGCCCCACATCCGCTTAGTCGTAACGGGGGCGGCGTTCGCCCCCGATAGTCGGACCTTAGCGGCGGTCGGCACTTGCCAGCAGGCCGGCGTCGGCCGCTGTGTGCGGCGCTGCAGGCCAATAGTAGATCCAGGTCACCAGCTGTGGTTCGATGCATCATGGAACCGCTGACACTGGTTGGGAGTCTGGGCTTCGCCTTCGCGCGAGGACTCGCAGGTCGCGCCGGATCGCGTCTGCTCCCTGCCAACGACGTGGGTCTGCGCCTCTCGTCGATTGAAGCCAAGCTGGCAACGATGACCGCCGACGCACACCGTGAGCCCCTTCGACAGGGAATCTCCCTACTGCGGCACGCAATCACTACTGGGGACTCGCGCGATCGGGCACGCCGGCGCAGCGCCGCTGAGGATCACCTATTGGTCGCGGCCGACGACACGAGATTGACGCCTGATGATCGGGCCGCGGCAGCAATCCTTCTGGCAACTAGCTTCGCAGATCGAGAGGACCAGGACCGAGCCACCCAGTGGTTGTGGCAGGCGCAAGGATTCCTGGCCTTCTTCGTCAATGATCGCCTACATTTCGCCGACGCGATAATGAGTGATGCAGCGCCACGCTGGGTTGTCGAAGACTTGGACAAGCAGAGGAAAGCCGCTGGCGTTGTTGCGCGACTACGTACGTTCCACCCACGCACTTCTCACTTGCGGCAGGCACTAGTCGATCAAGCCCGCTCAGTCTTGCCGGTGTGGGAGAATGTCCGGGGCGTACTCGATGCGACCGAATCAGGCCTCTACTTCCCGACGCCCACCATAGCTAGCCGGTACAGGGGGTCTTTCGTGGCGGCCGAGGACGAGCCCCTCAAACTAGTTATGACCCAACACATTCTCGGCGATGACCACTCAGAAGTCGCGCCTCGTCCATTGCCATGGCGACCAGGAGCTCTGGGGCACACTCGTACTGGAGTTCTTCGCGGGGGTGGATCGGTGAACGGTGACGCCTACTCTTGGCACGCAGAGACCCGACAAGACTTCGAGCTCGAACCGTGCGGTATCCAGGTGTTGACCAATCGACACCTCGACAGACCAGCCGGTCTCTTGCAATGGGTCATCACGCAGGTGGACGACAAGCACTACATGGTCGAGGCGCCCCGTCCGATCACGTCAAGGCGCAACTCAGAGGCTCTGCCTAGCGACGTCGGCCCGCCGTATCCGTCCGGGGACACATGTGGGGTCACATGGTCGGCAGAACAACGACTGTCAGTCACGATCGTCCGGGGGGCTCCTACCAGTTCAGGAGTCAGCTCAGCGCTTGACCAGCGCGATCGTTGACCACTCCGTAGGTGCAGCGAGGCGATCGACGACGGGTCAGGGGCTCGGCGGGGGAAAGGTCGCGGCGACGGCCTCCCAGACGAGGTCCGCACGGTCGTGGCCGCCCAGACCCCTTGTCACGTAGGCGGCGCCGTACCGCGCGGCCGGCTCGCCCCAGGCGGAGCAGCCACCGGCGCCGCCCATCCCGAGCTCGGTGCGGCCGTCCGCGACGTCGAGCTGGAAGCCGAGGGTCCAGGTGACCGGCCCGTTCAGCACGAGGTCGTGGCCCGCTGCCGCCGGCTCGACGTACGCCCGCCACAGGTCGTGCCCGAGGCGAGCGGCGACGACGCCCTCGGCGCTGACGACGTCGTCGTAGAAGGAGGCCAAGGCGAGGGCGGTGGCGTGCAGGGACACGGCCGGGAACGGCATACGGCGGAATCGGTCGGAGTTGAGCACCTCGGCGTCGAGCAGCCCGGGTGGTCGGCCGAGGGCCGGACCCCATCGCGGGTCGTCGAGGTAGTCGGCCTTCCAGCGGCCCGAGGGCGCCTCGAGGGTGGCGACCCGGCCGAGGTCGGGCGGGTCGACGGCGAGGTGGAGGTCCCACGCGGCCGCGGTCGCGACGCGGGCGAACCGCTCGTGCAGCGGCTCACCGGTGGCTCGACGCAGGACCTCGTCGAGCAGGTGGCCGTAGGTCAAGGCGTGTTCGGCGATGCCTCCGCCCGGCGGATGGACCGGGGCGGCCGTCGCCAGGAGCTCGACGAGCCGCTCCCTGTCGTCGAACTCGAGGCCCGCCGCCTCCTCCGGGAATGCCGGCAGCCCGGCCTGATGGCTGAGCAGGTGCCGCATCGTCGTGTCCTGCTTGCCGGCCTGGGCGAACTCGGGCCAGACCTCGCGGACCGGCTGGTCGAGGCCGAGGTGGCCCTCGGCGACCGCGTCGAGGACGGCCAGGGCGGCGAAGGGCTTGGCGACCGAGAAGGTCATCACGAGGGTGTCGGACGTCCACGGTGTCTCGCCGTCGCGGGTGCCGGCCGCGTGGTCGATCTCGACCCGGCCGTTGCGAACCACGGCGACGGCGCCGCCCGGCTCGCGCCCGTCGGCGGCCAACGAGTCGAGGACGTCGGCGGGATGGCGGCTCACGTCGCGTCACGCTACGCCTGGACGAGGCGGCGGCGGTCGTGACGTGGGCGTCGGTGCGGCCCCGAAGGTCCGGCGGCTCAGCGGCGGCCCTCGATGGTCTCGACCATGTCGTCGATGACCTCGTCGACGTCCCATCCCCGGTGCTGCACCTCGCCGACGATCCAGCGCCACTCCAGCCCCGAGCGTGTATGCGGTCCCTGCACCACCTTCTCGTGCAGCAGGCGCCGCAGCTCGTTGTCGGTGAGCTTCCTCAGGTCAGGCATGTCGATGCGTCCGTCGCGTCGTCGGGAAGACGGGCCACGCTCACGCGGAGTCGCCCGTCGCGGTCGGGTGGTGAGGGAGCGGGCGGCGCTCGGGGGGGATGTGCGCCGCCCGCTCGACCTCGCCCGCGCCATACCGTGAGGGCGGCGTCGGCGCGGGGCGTGCGCCCGCAGACGGGAGGAGTGAGGCGCACCCCCTCACGGTACCTGCGCCGTCGTGGCCCGCCCGACGAGTTGACCGAAGCCTCAGCGAACCGTGACCGTGCCTTTACCGATCAAGGGGGCGGAGGCTCCCTTGATCGGCGTCACGCCGTGTCTGCCTGGGGGGTCCCTCGACCCACCGGCCGTTCGCGCACCATCCCGCTCAGGCCGCAGGCTGCGCACCCCAGCGGGACCGAGATCGTCCACGGGTCCCGCTCGACGATGACCTCGTCCCCGAGCGGTGTGCCGATCCACCGTGGCGATGCGCCGACGCCGGTGCACTCGTGCCAGAGGACGACCACCCGGTTGTCCCGCAGGCCGGCCGGCGCCAGGTAGACCCGCGCCGGGCCCTCGAGGACGGTCACGTCCGGCACCCCCCAGCTGTCGGGCGGAGGTGTCCCCATCAATGCCCCCTGTCTCGCCTCGCGGCATGCGTCACCGAACCGTGTGCGGTGGCGAACCCGACCCGCCGCCGGTCCTCACTCGTCGCCCCCGAGAGCAGGACATCTGAACCTTAGCGCCACCGCGGGTGCGACCACGGCCAGGGGTGGATTCTCGAGCCCTCGTGTCGGCTCGGCGCGGGGTGAGGTTCGTCTCATCGCAGCCCGGCGGCGCCGTCCCACCTTTCCCGCCCGATGGTGGACACGCCGGCTTGGCAAGACTTCCGTTGTCTTGCCAAGCCGGTGTTTGTCTTGCCTGGTCTCACGGGGCCGCTTGGCCGCTCCACGAGCTCGGCCGCGGACGGGCAGCCGTCGCGTCGACGGGACGCGAGACGGGCGGTCACCACAGGGCGCTGAAGGGTCCGAAGAGGAAGAAGGCCGTCATCCCGACGGTGTTGCTCAGGCCGTGGGCGACGATCGGAGCCCACAGCGAGTCGTAGGCATAGCGAAGGACGCCGAAGAACACCGCGTCGACGAACACGAGGACCATCCCCACGACGCCCTGCTCGGTGTGGATGCCGGCGAACAGGACGGCCACGCCGACGACGCCCAGGGACCGGGCCGCGACGGAGGTCCCGACGAGGTCGGTGATCCGGGTGAGCAGGTAGCCCCGGAAGGCGAGCTCCTCCACGACGGCGGCCAGTGTCCAGCTGAGGGCGATGAACAGGAGAAGGAGTGGGAGGTTGCCCTCGAGGTCGGCGAACTCGCTCGTGTCCTGCTTCGTGCCGGTGAGGTGCTCGGCGACCGGCATGACGAGCAGGAACACCAGGGTGGTCCATCCCAGCGCGAGCATCGCCACCTGGAGGAGCTGTGGGCCGGGTCGGGCGAGTCGGTGGAACCCGAGGGTGCTCGGCGGTTCCCGGCGAACGAGGAGGGACAGCCCCGCCAGGGCGGTGAGGACCAGGGCCGGAAGGAGGTAGTCCGCCAGCACTGCGGCGCACGCGAGCAGCACCTCGAGGATCCCCAGGCCCGTCCACCCGGCGCCGCTTCGACGGTCACGGACTCTCGAGTCGGTGCGCGAGGGCAGCGGGCGCCGATCGGGTGTCGACAGGCGTGCGGACATGGTGACCTCGGCTGCGGAGCGTGCTGGTTCGATGGTGGCGTCGGCCGTGCCGCGCGGGTAGGGCTTCGGGGTGAGACCTCCCTCACCGGCCGGCGCGGGGCGCCTTCTCGACCGGGCCTGCCGGCCCGTGTGTGCGACCCGCGGGCCGGCCCCGGGTCAGGGTGTGGCGTTCTCGACGAAGTCGACGGTGGCCTGGGAGATCTGCCGGCGGGCCTCGTCGTGGCTGATCGTGGGTATGCCGTCCCCGGGCTGGGTGCCGTAGTCGCCGAAGAAGGCATGGACCGCCCCGTCGATGACGACGAACCGTGCCCCGGCCGGAAGGTCTGCGCGGGAGGCGTCGACCCGCTCCGGGCCGGACAGCCCGTCTCGGGATCCGGAGATCGAGAGGACGGCGGAGGTGAGGGAGCCACTGATATCGCCGGCGGGATAGGACGCGTAGAAGAACAGGCCGGTGGCCGGTGCGGTCGCGTCGCCGTCCGCGTTGTCGGCCTCCATCGCGGCCACGACCCCACCGAGCGAGTGGCCGCCGAGGACCCACCGTTGGATGTCCGGGTGGTCCGCTCGGGCCGCGTCGAAGGCGCCCACGTTGAGGAAGGCGATCCCGAGTGGTGGCTTGGTGATGATGACCGCGTGTCCCGCCTCGGCAACGGGTCGGAGGACGGCGGCATACGCACGCGGGTCGACGAGCGCGCCGGGTTGGAAGAACACCGCAGTGTCGTCCGGGGCGCTGGTCGGCGCCAGGACGATCCGAGTCGGGGACTCGGTGACGGTGACGGTGGCGTCGGAGTGCATGGCCGTCAGGGCAGGCTCGACCGCGGAGAGCGGGCGGAGCCAGGCAATGCCGACGAGCCACCCGACGCCGAGGATGAACAGGACCGGCCCCATGGCCCGGCGCCACCCCGTGCGGCGGGGCAGCCGCCGTCGGGCACGCCAGGCCACGACGAGGGCGGCGAGGAGGGTCAGGGCGAGGAGGGCCGGGTAGGCGGGATGACCGTGGGTCACCCCTGGCCACTCGGTGAGGCAGACCCAGGCCACGACGGCGACGGCCGTCGCCGCGCCGGCCAGCACCAGCCACCTCCACCACGCTGGGGATGGCGTCTGACTGTCGGCCGTGTCGCTCATGTCGACCATGGTCCCTCGTCATCACGAGCCGGCGCCCGGCCGGCCTGCCGGGCAGCGCCGGCCGCCGCGTCAGGCAGGCCGGCGCGAGCTGGGCTGGGCCCGGCCGTGGCGGCGCAAGCGGTCCGGCCTCCCTCAGGTGCGGACCGGCCGGGCACTGGCCACGTCGTCCACGACGTCGATGATCATCCGGGTGTTGGCCAGCAGCGCGCCGTACCTCGGCCAGGAGCTCTCGGGGAGCCGTCCGTCCCACAGATCGGCGACGAGGCCGTCGAGCTGGTCGCGGAGGTGGGCCACGTCCCCGCGCGGATCGGCGACCGCCTCTCCCAGGGCGGTCAGCAACGGGAGGTACCTGTCCCTGAAGAGAGGCTCCCAGTCGTCGGTGTCGCCACCCCAGGCGATGACGTGCCGGGCGATGCTGCGGGTCTGGGCGACGCCCTCCTCGAGGCGGAGGAGGACGTCCCCGAGGTGGGCGGGGGTGTCGTCGTCGAACCGGCGACGTCGCGGGTTGAGGCGTCGGCTCTCGTGCGAGAGCGAGACCAGGGACCACGCGCGGTTCAGGTCGTCATCGATCGACCGGGTGCGGGCGATCCAGTCGTCCTTGCCGTCCGCGTGCTCGCGTTCTGCGTCCTCGCGTTCCGCGTCCTCGCGTTCTGCGTCCTCGCGGCCCATGTCGCCCCGCCGGTCGACCTCTGCGGCGATGTCGGTCAGCAGCCGCCCGAGGCGGCGGTTCGCCTTGTCGACCTGCTCCTCGGCGCTCTGGTCATCGAGGGGCGGAACCACGACGAGGTTGACGAGAAGCGCGATCGCGACGCCGAGCGCCGTGTCGAGCAGGCGCGCCGGGAGCGCCGCGATCGCGACACGTTGCGACGCCTCCGCTCCGGTCGTGATGACGAACAGCGCCGTCGTCGCGACCAGCGTCCCCTCATGGCGCAGCCACGGCAGCTGCGCAAGGGCGAGTCCGGCGAGCAGGGCGAGGGTGAGCGAGGCGATGGAGGCGCCCCACAGCTGCAGGATGACGAACGACAGCAGGATGCCCGCCGCTACCGAGGCGACCGTCTCGGCGCCGCGTCGCAGGGTCCGCTGCACGGTGGCGTGCATCGTCAGCAGGGCGACCCAGGGCGCGAGGAACGCCTGGTGCAGCCCGAGGACGGTGTCGGCTACCACCCAGGCCAGCACGGCCGCCGCCGTGGCCTTGCCGTACTGGAGTGCGTCCGTATGGGTGATCGGGGAGACGACCCACCGGGTGAATGCGTCGCGCGTTCGGGTGAACCGGTGCTGGCCCGGCTTGTTGTTCGGTTCGTCGCTCGCTCCTTGGCCGCGCATGGTCCCAGATTGCCACCGCAGCGGCCCCGGGCGGAGGCCGCAGGCCAGGTGGTGGGGCGGCGCTCGGCCACCGCGCCATCGCTTGCGCCTGGGCGTACGGTGGAAAGCGGCGGGAAGAACCCTTCCCCGGAAGGGGGACGAGTGTGGCTGACCTCGATGATCTCGTCAGGCGGCTCGCGCTGGGCCTCGTGGAGGGCGTGGAGGGTGGCGTGCCGCTTCCGACGAGGCTGTGCAGGTCGGCCGCCCGGGTCCTCGACTGCGACGGTGCGGCGATCACCATGGCCTACACCCGGCCCGAGCGGGTCACCCTGGCCACCACCGACGACATCGCGCTGACCCTCGAGGAGGCCCAGGACGTGACGGGGCAGGGGCCGGGCCCGGAGGCCTTCACCGCCGCCGCGTATCGGCAGATGGTCCTGACGGATGGGAATGATGCGGACTCGCGGTGGCCGTTGCTGCGCTTCGACGGCGTTCCAGAGCTGGCGCCCATCGTCGTCCATGCCGTCCCCCTCCCGTCGGACGGCTCCGTGGTGGGGGTGCTGACGCTGTATCGCCGGGGCACCGAGGACCACCTCGACCTGGAGGCCGCCGAGGTGATCGCTCGGGCCGTCACCGCGGCACTGATCGCCGACGCGCCGACGCCGTTGGATGCGCAGTTCGGCCCATGGGCCGAACGCGCAGAGGTCCATCAGGCGACGGGGATGGTGGTAGCTCAGCTCGGCATACCCGAGGAGGATGCTCTGGCCCTCCTTCGGGCTCACGCATACTCGCACGACCAGAGCGTGGCCAGCTCCGCTCACGCAGTCATCACCAGGCAGCTGACATTCTCGGCGTCACCGGATCAGGAAATCGAGTCCACATGAGCTACCCGAACCTCTCCAGTGTCCTCGCCCAGGCGAACGCCAGGATGGTCGAACCCGACCCCGACGTCACCGGCGGCCTGGCTGCCTTGCTCTCCAGCGCGACGGACGCCCTGGGAGCAGATGCGGCGGCCATCCTCATCGGCGTAGCCGGTGGCCTGGACATCCTGGCGTCGACCTCTCATCGGGTCGCGGACCTCGAGGCATACCAGATCCAGAGCGAGGAGGGCCCCTGCCTGGATGCCGTTCACAGCGGCAGTGTCGTCCACCTCGAAGGGGCCGATGCGCTCACCGGGTGCTGGTCGCGAGCCGGCGCGGCGATCGTCGAGGCCGGCTACTGCTCGGTCCACGCGACCCCGTTGCGCTGGCAAGGGCAGACGATCGGGGCGCTCAACCTCTTCGCCCAGGGACCCTTCGGGAACGAGCACCTCCACGGCGATAGCGGTGCCGTGGCGGATGCCGCGACCCTCATCCTCGCCACCGGGAGGCTGGACTCCACGACGGTCGCCAATGGCATCCTGGCCGCCCTCGAGGGTCGGGCCGCGGTCGAGCAGGCCAAGGGGGCGCTGGCGCACATCCTGTCCACCGGCATGGCGACGGCCTTCGACGAGCTCACCGCCTTCTCCCGGCGACAAGGGATCAGTCTCGGCCAGGGAGCGCGGCGGGTGATGGAGCTGGCCCGCGCGGGACGGCTGGACGAGTCGCGGATACGCGGATGACCTGAGCGCTGCGGCCACCATCTCCCGCGGTGCGGAGTGGCGGACCCTGTACGGATGTGCAACGGCATACACCAAGATGGCTCACGGATTGGAAGATCGCATGACGCACGAGCGGACATCGAACTTCGACCTTCACGAGATCGCCACGGCAATGCAGGATCTCGCCGAGCGGGTCAGCACGGACGATGCGTCGCCACTCGAGGTGCTCGTTCGTCATGCCGTCGAGGCGGTGCCCGGCGCCAGCTGGGCCAGCGTGAGCCTGCTGCGCGGTGGCCACTTCGTCACTCCTGCCTCCACCGATCCGGCCGCCACTCGCGCCGACGAGCTGCAGTACGAGCTGGGCGCCGGCCCGTGCGTCGACTCCGTCCTCGAGAGCTCGCTGTTCGTCACTGGCGACGTGGCCTCCGACCGGCGCTGGCCCGAGTGGGGCAGCCTCGTCGCCTCGGAGCTGGGGGTGCGCAGCGTGCTGGCCCAGCGGCTGGCCCTTCACGATGCGGACGAGACCATCGCGGGCCTCAACCTCTACTCCGAGGACACCGCAGCATTCGACGACCACGCCGTCGGCGTCGCCCTGGTACTGGCCACCCACGCGGCCGCCGTCGTCGGCGAGTCGCTGGCCGCGAAACGCGCCACCAGCCTGCGCCGGGCCCTGGAGACCAGCCGCGTGATAGGGATCGCCATCGGAATCCTCATGCACAAGGAACGTATGACCCGAGGGCAGGCCTTCGACGCGCTGCGCGTTGCGAGCCAGAACTCGAACCGCAAGCTCGCTGACGTCGCCGCAGACGTGGCCGAGACCGGCACCCTGACCATCGACCGGCCGAGCGCCCATCGTCCGTCGGCCACGGCCCCGGCCCCGATGGGGCCGAGCGCCGCGTCGTAACCGTCGCGTCAACGGGGGGCGCCGACCTCGGTCGGTGCGCAGGACGGCAGGTCGCTGGCGCGGACCGGCGGTCCTGAACGTCTTCGCCGCGGCGAAACCGGCTTTCTCTTCCGGCTCCTGCCCGTACCCACGACGCCCCGCCCACGCCTCCTGAGCTCAGGTGAACACCGGCCTCTCGGTTGCGCGCGACGCGAGCCACGTCATCCCGGAACTCCTTGGGATGCGGCTTGGGCACAGCGACATCCTTCCAGGAGCACCTCTCGGCACCACAGATCGGTTGTCACCTGTTGGTGCAGCAGACCCGGTCGACGTCGAGCAGACGAACAAAACCGCAGGTCGCTGGCGCGGACCTGCGGTTCTGAACGGTGGCCAGGGGCGGGGTCGAACCGCCGACCTTCCGATTTTCAGTCGGACGCTCGTACCAACTGAGCTACCTGGCCGGGACATGCATTCGCGACCGGTCTGACCTGCGGTTTCCCGCTCGG
This sequence comes from uncultured Actinomycetota bacterium, assembly GCA_963745335.1. Taxonomy (GTDB): domain Bacteria; phylum Actinomycetota; class Actinomycetes; order Actinomycetales; family Dermatophilaceae; genus CAVSJJ01. The sequence continues at coordinate 114,958 of CAVUXP010000004.1, read as the reverse complement.
GAGGCCCGTCGCGACGGACCGATCATAGCCCATCACCGCGCCGCTCCAGGACGGGCCGCCCGAGCGCCGGACGGCGCGAGACCGGGCCCGGCGACGGTGCGCGACCCGGCCCGGCGAGGGCGGGTGAGGGGGAGGGGAGCGGCGCTCGCGGGGCCGAGCACCCGGCATACCCATCGATGACCCACTCCCTCCATTTTCAACGTATACCGGCACCGGGGGCTTGCCGCAAGACCCCGGTCCCGGCGGAGAATCGACGCCCTCCACCCGATTCGGATCCCCCGAGACGGAGCCGCCCGTGACCGACCGCCCCACCGTCGACCAGCCCCAGGTCGACACCTCCCCGTTCGACCTCGCCACCCACCCCGCCAAGGCGACGCCGAGCCTCGTCGCCGCGGACGAGCGCCACCTCACCAGAGTCGCCCTGACCCTCGACGCCCAGATCGCCGCGCTCGCCGAACGCCTCGACCACCACCGCCGGACCCCCGCCCGCAGCGGCCAGGAGATCCTCGAGCGCGACCTCGAGACCCACCGGCTGAGCACACAGCTGCGCACGCTGCGCCGCTTCGGGCTCGACCTGTGCCTCGGCCGGATGGTCCGCGACGGCGACGACGAGCCCGTCTACATCGGCCGCATCGGCCTCACCGACGACGACGGCGACCCGCTGCTGATCGACTGGCGGGCGCCGGCGGCCGAGCCCTTCTTCGGCGCCACCCTCGCCGAGCCGATGGGGCTGGCCAGCCGCCGCCGTTACCGCTGGACGGCCGGTCGCATCACCGACTACTGGGACGAGGCCTTCACCCCCGCAGCCCTCGACGAGCTGCGGGCCACCGCCACCCTCGACACCGAGTCGGCGTTCATCGCGAGCCTCGGCGGCGGTCGGACGGCACGGATGCGCGACGTCCTCGCGACGATCCAGGCCGACCAGGACGCCATCATCCGGGCCGGCTCGCGCCAGGCCCTCGTCGTCGACGGCGGACCCGGCACCGGCAAGACGGTCGTCGCGCTGCACCGCGCGGCATACCTGTTGTATGCCGACCCCAGGCTCAGCGGCGGGCGCGGCGGCGTGCTCTTCGTCGGCCCGCACCAGCCCTACCTCACGTACATCTCCGACGTCCTGCCCAACCTCGGCGAGGACGGCGTCGCGACGTGCACCCTGCGCGACCTCGTCGCCGAAGGTGCGGCCGCCGGCACCGAGGCGGACGAGACCGTCGCCCGCCTCAAGGCCGACGCCCGGATGGCCGACGCCATCGAGCCCGCCATCGGCCTCTACGAGGAGCCGCCCACCACCGGCCTCAGCGTCGAAACCCCTTGGGGCGAGGCGTGGTTGACGGCATCCGACTGGGCCGAGGCCTTCGAGGCGCCCGAGCCCGGCACTGCGCACAACGACGCCCGCGACACCGTCTGGGACGCCCTCGTCGAGATCGTCCACGACCGGCTCGACCTCGACGAGGACGACCCGGACACGCCGTCCCTCGAGCGGCTCGGCCGGGCGTTGCGCCGCGAGGAGGAGTTCAGCATCGCCGTCGACCGCGCCTGGCCGGTCATCGACCCGGCCGAGCTCGTCGGGGACCTGTGGTCGGTCCCGGCCTACCTGCGCCGGTGCGCCCCCTGGCTGACCGCCGACGAGATCCGCTCGCTGCAGCGCGAGGACCCCCAGGCGTGGACCGTCGCCGACCTCCCGCTGCTCGACGCCGCCCGCCGGCGGGTGGGCGACCCCGAGGCGCCCGCCCGCCGTCGACGCCGCGAGGCCGCGCTCGCCGCGCAGCGCGAGGAGATGGACCGCGTCGTCACCCACCTCATCGAGTCCGACGACTCCGAGATGCACCTCATGTCGATGCTCCGCGGCGACGACCTGCGCGGCGCCCTCGTCGACGACTCCGGGCTGGGGCTGCGGGAGCCCGACGCCCTCGAGGGTCCCTTCGCCCACGTCGTCGTCGACGAGGCCCAGGAGCTGACCGATGCCGAGTGGCAGATGGTCCTGCGCCGCTGCCCGTCGCGCAGCCTCACCGTCGTCGGCGACCGAGCCCAGGCACGGCACGGCTTCACCGAGACCTGGCAGGAGCGGCTCGCCCGGGTGGGGCTCACCTCGGTCGCGCAGCGCTCGCTCGGCGTCAACTACCGCACGCCGTCGTCGGTCATGGAGGCCGCCGAGCCCGTCATCCGGACCGCGATCCCCGACGCCAACGTGCCGATGTCGGTGCGCGACAACGGTATGCCGGTCCGTCGCGGCTCCGTGGACGAGCTCGCCTCCGTCGTCGCCGAGTGGGAGGCGGCCCACCCCGAGGGCCTCGGGTGCGTCATCGGAGCGGCGGGCTCCGCGGCATACGACGGGTTCGTCGAGCGACCGCGGATCCGGGCCCTGACGCCCGAGCTGGCCAAGGGGATGGAGTTCGACCTCGTCGTCCTCCTCGAGCCCGAGCGGCTCGGCGACGGAGTCGAGGGGGCGGTCGACCGCTACGTCGCGATGACCCGGGCGACCGAGCAGCTCGTCGTCCTCACCGGGACGGGCTAGGGGTACGGCGGGCGCAGCCGACGTATGCCGCCGGGTGCGGGGTCGGTCACGGCCGCGGCATCCGGCGTGGAGCCGCCCCCGATAATGGCGAGCATGCACTGGCTGACCCCGCTCGACGCGTCCTTCCTCCACCTCGAGCGAGATGTCGCCCAGCTCAACGTCGGGTCGGTGCTGCTCTTCGACGGGCCGGCGCCGACGTTCGCCGACCTGCGCGGGGAGGTGGCGGCGCTCCTGCCGCAGTTCCCGCGCTACCGGCAGCGGGTCAGCCGGCCGCCGCTCGACCTCGGGCCACCGTTCTGGGTGGACGACGCGGGCTTCCGGCTGGAGGACCATCTCGGCGAACACCGGCTCGGGGGCTCGGCGAGTGACGACGAGGTGCGCGAGCTCGCCGTCGACCTCATCGCCGCGCCGCTCGACCTCGACCGGCCGCTGTGGCACACCTGGCTCGTCACCGGGCTGACCGACGACCGGTGGGCCATGGTCAGCTCGACGCACCACGCGATGATCGACGGCATCTCCGGGACCGACATCCTCGGCGCGATGCTGCGCACCACGCCGGAGCACCCGGCGTCGGGCGACATCGAGCCGTGGACGCCGGCGCCCCCACCGTCGGCGCTGTCGCTCGGCGTCTCGGGGGCGCTGGGCCTGGCGACGATGCCGTGGCGGGTGGCGCGGCGGGCCGTGGGCTTCGTGTCGCCGAAGCGCGTCGTGGCCGCGGCGTCCGGCCTCTATGGGGTGGCCCGGGCGGGCGAGCAGCTCGCGCGGCCGGAGTTCGGGTTGACCGGTTCGCTCGGGGCCTCGCGGCGCTGGGTCTGGGCCGACGCCTCGCTCGACGACGTCAAGGCCATCAAGCGCGCCCACGGCGGGACCGTCAACGACGTCGTGCTCGCCGCGACGGCGGGCGGCTTCCGGCGGCTGCTGTTGTCGCGGGGCGAGTCGGTGCACAAGCGGACGGTGCGGGCGATGGTCCCGGTCTCGACGCGGCATACCGACGAGCGCGGCACGCTCGGCAACCGGGTCTCGGCGATCTTCGCCGACCTGCCGGTCGGCATCGAGGACCCCGTCGAGCGGCTGCACGCCGTCTCGGCGCAGCTCGGGTCGCTCAAGACGAGCGGCACGGCGCTCGGCATGGATGCGCTGCTCGGGGCGGCCGACCTGCTGCCGGCGGGGCTGTTCGCGCTCGGGGTGCGGACGTGGGGGCGGCTGCCGCAGCGCTCGATCAGCACCGTCGTGACGAACGTGCCCGGGCCGCAGCAGCCGCTCTATCTGCTCGGCAGCCGGCTGCGCTCGATGCACCCCTACATCCCGCTCGCCATCGAGCTGCGGATCAACGTCGGGGTGATGTCGTATGCCGGTCGGCTCGGCTGGGGGTTCACCGGCGACGCCGCGTCGGTGCCGGACGTGTCGGAGCTGGCGACCGGGACCGAGGAGGCCGTCGCCGAGCTCCTCGCCACGATCCCCTGACGCAGGGTCGACTTCTCACCCAATAGTGCAGTTGTCGACGGCATGTCCGGCAACAACTGCACTATTGGGTGAGAAACCGTCGCGGCCCGGCTGGCCCGGCTGGCCCGGCTGGTCCGGCAACAACTGCACTATTGGGTGAGAAACCGTCGGGGCCCGGCTGGCCCGGCCCGGACCCGACTGGCCCCGGGGGATCGGTCTCGGCGGCAGGGGGCGACGAGCGGGTCAGGGGCGGGTGGCCGTGGCGGCGATGGCGCCCTCGTGGGCGAGCCAGGACCGGATGTGCGCCACCGTCCACTCGGGGTCCTCGAGCTGCGGGACGTGCCCGATGTCGTGGGCGACCTCGAACCGCCAGGTCGGGTTCGCCGCCGCAGCCGCCCGGGCGGCCGCGATCGGGACGAGCCGGTCCTTGTCACCATGGAGCAGCAGCACCGGCGCCGCGATCGACGCCATCCGCCGGTACAGCCACCGCCGCCGCCCGATGACGAGCAGCAGCGACCGCGCCGCGACGACGAGCTCGGCGTCGACGTCGGGATACCCGGACCGCTCCCGGGCCAGGGCCGCGTGCGCCGCGAGCACCGGCTTGGGCACCCGGCCGGCGTCGACGGTGCAGAGCCGGAGGACGGCATACGCCTCCTCCTCGGCCGAGACCCGTCCGCGCCGGCTGTTGATGAACATCCGCCCGACGGCCGGCAGCGCATAGGCCCCGAACATCGCCGTGACGATCGGGCTCGGCCGCGCCCGCACCCCGACGGGCAACGCCGGGTCGACGAGGACGAGGCCCGCGACGAGCTCGGGCCGGTCGGCCGTCAGCAGCACCGAGATGAGCCCACCCATCGAGTTGCCCACGAGGATGACCGGCTGCCCGCACACCTCGTCGATGAACCGGCCGAGCAGTGCGGCGTTGTCGCCGACCCGGGTCGAGCGCCCGTGCTGCTGGGTCCGCCCGAAGCCGACGAGGTCGATCGCGAGCACCCGGTGGTCGCTCGCGAGCTCCGGCGCGATCGCGGCCCAGTTGACCGCCGACCCGCCGAGCCCGTGGACGAGGACCATGAGCGGCGCCTCCGCCGGCCCGCCGTAGTCCGCGTAGTGCACCGGCCCGTCGAGGTCGACCCAGCGCGCGGTCGGCGTCGGCTCGGGGGCGTCGGTCCCTTCCCCGGGGTGGGCTGCGCTGGTCACCGGACCTCCTCCTCGCGTGTCCTACTCGCGAGTATGCCGCGTGCCCACCACCGCGACCAACCTCCCCGTCCGCTCGCCGAACCTCGCACGGGCCGGGCCCGGACCTCGACTAGGCTCGATCCACGTGAACGTCGCACAGCCAGCACCCGCGTCATCGACCGTCGGCCGACGGCGTGCGGTGTTCATCGACGTCGACGGCACCTACGCCCTGCGCGGCGACGTCCCGCCGGGTCACGTCGAGGCGGTCCGGGCGGTCCGATCGGCCGGTCACCTCGTCTTCCTCTGCACCGGCCGGCCGCCGTCGATGGTCCCCGAGCGGATCCGGGAGGCGGGCTTCGACGGGCTCGTCGCGAGCGCCGGCGGCTATGTCGAGATCGGCGGCGAGGTCGTCGCCGACCGGCGCTTCCCCGACGAGCTCGCCGCCCGGGTCGTCGCCGTCCTCGATGCGCACGATGTGGCCTACGTGCTCGAGGCCCCCGAGGCCCTCTACGGCCCGGTCGGCGTCGGCGAGCGGCTCACCCAGCTTCTCGCCGGGCGGCTCGGTCACTCGGCCGGCCATCACGAGGGCCCGCGCGACATCCTCGACGTCCTCCAGACGGCCGACGGACCTCGGCCACGCGCGGTTCGGCAAGGTGACCTGCTTCGACTCCCCGGTCCCCGTCGACACGCTCGCCCACGAGATGGGGCACGAGGTCGACGCCCTGCCCAGCTCGATCCCCGGGATGGGCGACTCCTCCGGCGAGCTGTTCATGCGCGGGGTCCACAAGGCCGTCGGCATCCGGGCCGTCGTCGAGCGGCTCGGCCTGGCCCGCGAGGACGTCATCGGCATCGGTGACGGCCCCAACGACGTCGAGATGCTCGAGTACGCCGGCGTCGGCGTCGCCATCGAGGGCTCCGACCCGCGGGTGCTCGCCGTCGCCGACCGGACGGCGGCCGGGCCCGAGCACGAGGGCCTCGTCGCGGCATTCGCCGAGCTCTCGCTCACCTGAGCGGACCGGTCGGCAAGGGGCTACCGTTCGAGGGACGCACCCGCCCAGCCGCAGCCACCGGAGAGTGAGGCGCCCATGCGAGTCGCCCTGCAGGTCACCTGTGTCAACGATGCGCTGTTCCCGGATGTGGGGGTGGCGACGGTGCGGCTGCTGGAGCGGCTCGGGGTGTCGGTCGACTTCCCACCGGCCCAGACGTGCTGTGGTCAGCCGATGGTCAACGGTGGGTACCTCGACGAGGCGGTCCCGGCGGTGCGGGCGTTCGTCTCGGCGTTCGCGGGCTATGACGCGGTGGTCACGCCGTCGGGGTCGTGCACGGGGTCGGTGCGGCACCAGCACGGGTTGGTGGCGCGGCGCTCGGGTGACCCGGGGTTGGTGGCGGCCGTGGCGGCCCTGTCGCCGCGGGTGTTCGAGCTGAGCGAGTTCGTCGTCGACGTGCTGGGCGTGGAGGACGTCGGGGCGTACTTCCCGCACGCGGTGACCTACCACCCGACGTGCCACTCGATGCGGATGACCCGGGTCGGGGACCGGCCGCGAGCGACTGCTGCGTGCGGTGCGGGGGTTGCGGCTGGAGGAGCTGCCGCGGGCCGAGGAGTGCTGCGGCTTCGGGGGGACGTTCGCGGTGAAGAACGCGGAGACGTCGGTGGCGATGGCGTCGGACAAGGCGCGGCACGTGCGTGAGACCGGCGCGGAGGTGCTGGTGGCCGGGGACTCCTCGTGTCTGATGAACATCGGCGGCGTCCTGTCCCGGCAGCGGTCGGGGGTGCGGGTCATGCACCTGGCGGAGATCCTCGCCTCGACCGAGGCGGAGCCGGCTCGCGTCGGTGGGGCGGTGGCGTGATGTCAGGGACCTTCGTCGGTATGCCGGCCTTCCCCACGGCCGCGCGGGCGGCGCTCGCGGACTCCCAGCTGCGGACCAACCTCGCGCACGCGACGGGGACGATCCGGGCCAAGCGGGCCGCCGTCGTCGGCGAGGTCGCCGCGTGGGAAGAGCTGCGGGAGGCCGGGGCGGCGGTCAAGGACGCGACACTGGCGCGGCTGGACGATCATCTGGTGGAGCTGGAGAGGCAGCTGACCGCGCGGGGTGCGGTCGTGCACTGGGCCCGGGACGCGGCGGAGGCGTCGGCGGTCGTCGCCGACGTGGCGCGGGCACACGGGGTGGACGAGGTCGTCAAGGTCAAGTCGATGGCGACCCAGGAGATCGACCTCAACGCGCGTCTCGCCGAGGCGGGGATCGCGGCGTGGGAGACCGACCTGGCGGAGCTGATCGTCCAGCTGGGGGACGACCTCCCGAGCCACATCCTCGTCCCGGCGATCCACCGCAACCGGGCGGAGATCCGGGAGATCTTCGTCCGGTCGATGGGGGCGGCGGGTCGGGCGGCGCCGGAGGACCTGACCGACGAGCCGGCGCGGTTGGCCGAGGCGGCGCGGCTGCACCTGCGGGAGAAGTTCCTCCGGGCGAAGGTCGCCGTGTCGGGGGCGAACTTCGCCGTCGCCGAGACCGGGACGCTGGTCGTCGTCGAGTCCGAGGGCAACGGTCGGATGTGCCTGACCCTGCCCGAGGTGCTCGTCTCGGTGGTGGGGATCGAGAAGGTGGTCCCGACGATGCGCGACCTGGAGGTCTTCCTCCAGCTGCTGCCGCGCTCGCTCGACGGGGGAGCGGATGAACCCCTACACGTCGATGTGGACCGGGGTCACGCCCGGCGACGGGCCGCAGGAGGTCCACGTCGTGTTGCTCGACGGCGGGCGGACCCGGGCACTGGCCGACGAGGTGGGGCGGCAGGCGCTGCGATGCATCCGGTGCTCGGCGTGCCTCAACCACTGCCCGGTCTACGAGCGGGTCGGCGGCCACGCCTACGGGTCGGTCTACCCCGGCCCGATCGGCGCGATCCTCAACCCGCTCCTCAAGGGGGTGGGTCACGACAAGCAGACCGACTCCCTGCCGTATGCCTCCTCGCTGTGCGGCGCCTGCTATGAGGTGTGCCCGGTCAAGATCGACATCCCCTCGGTGCTCGTCGACCTGCGCTCGCAGGTCGTCGACGCCCACCGCGGCGCGCCCGTGCCCAAGGGTGAGGCCATCGCGATGAGGGCCGCCGGCTGGGCGTTCGGGGACGCCCGTCGGCTCGGCGCGGGGGAGTATGCCGCCAGCACGGGTTCGCGGTTGCTCTCCCGTTGGCGGGTCGGCCGGAGCACCCCGATGGGCCGGTCGGTCATCGCGAGGCTGCCCTGGCTCGGCAACCGGTGGACCGAGGCCCGGGACCTGCCCACCCCGCCGGAGCGCTCGTTCCGGCAGTGGTGGCACGACGAACGTGGCCCGACGTCCCCCGGCGACGGCGGTCAGGGCGGCGAGCGGTGATGGGCGCGCGGGAGGACATCCTCGCTGCCATCGGCGCGGCATACGCCGGCCAGGACCGGCCGCAGGTGGAGGTGCCGCGCGGCTACCGCGACGCCGCCGGGCCACCGCCGACCGGCAGCGACCTCGTCGACCTGTTCGTCGAGCGGGTCGAGGACTACCGGGCCACGGTGACCCGCTGCCACGACGCCGACCTCGAGCACGCCGTGATCCGGGCCCTGGCCGGCGCCGCACCCGTCGTCGTCCCGGACGGGCTCGACCTGCCCATCCCCGCCGCCGTCTCCGGCGACGGGATGAGCCACGCAGACCTCGACGACGTCGACGCCGTCGTCACGACCGCCACCGTCGCCATCGCGACGACGGGCACGATCGTGCTCACCCACGGGCCGGGTCAGGGCCGGCGGGCGCTGACCCTCGTGCCCGACCTGCACGTGTGCATCGTCGGAGCCGGACAGGTCGTGCCCGACGTCCCGGACGCCCTCGGCCACCTCGAACCCACGGCGCCACAGACCTGGATCAGCGGGCCGAGCGCCACGAGCGACATCGAGCTCAACCGCGTCGAGGGCGTGCACGGCCCTCGCACCCTCCACGTCGTGCTCGTCCAGAGCGACGGGTGATCGGGCGGAATCCGAGGTCGGGGTCGCCGGGAGTCGGCGCGAGTCGCCTGGAGTCGCGCGGGAGTCGCCGCTTCCTGCGGTCCGGGCGTCAGCGCTTCTTGCCCGGCGGGAAGATCTCCGTCGTGCCCGTCTCTGCCTTGGCGCGCTTCTCGGCCCGCTTCTCCTTGAGCGACTTGCCGGCCTTCTTGCTCAGGTGCTGGCGGGGGGACTTGTCGGCCATGATGCTCCCTGCTGGGAGCCAGCGTGGCTCCTCGGGGTCGACCCTACGCCCCCGCCCGCCGGCACCGCCGGTCGTCAGCGGCGGCCGAGGCGCGCGGGGGTGTTGACCTTGGTCGGGGAGATCTTGAGGATGACCCGGCCCTGGGGGCCGATCGGGTTCGCGTAGTCCGTGCCGACGTAGCGCCGGGAGAGGGCGTCGATGTGGGCGCGGGCCTCGTCGCCGGTGACCTCCTCGGTCACCGTGCCGCGGACCTCGGCCCAGTCCCACGGGTCGTCGCTCGACTGGATGAGGACGGTGATCCGGGGGTCGCGGCCGACGTTCTTGCTGCGCTGGCGGGTCGGCTCGGTGTTGACGAGGACGTGCTCGCCGTCGCTGTCGATCCAGGTCGGCAGGGCCTGGGGCTGGCCGTCGGGCATGAGGGTGACGACCGTGGCGAGGTTCTGGCCGGTGGCGAGGCGGTGGACGTCGGCGTCGATGGGCATGTCGCTCCTCCTGGGGTCGGATCGGTTCACCCGGGTGAACGAATGCCGCGCCCGGCCACATTCCGCCGTCCGCATCGCGAGAGGTGGCGATCCGCCCCATCAGGGCCCCTGATGGGGCGGATCGCCACCCTCGCGTGGGGTGCCATCGTGGGGCGGATCGCCACCCCTCGCGGGAGTGCCAGGGGCGGATCGCCACCCCTCGCGGGAGGTGTCAGGGGGCGGGGTCGGCGGGCGCCGGAGGGGCCGGCGGGTGGGTCGTGGCCCAGAGGACATAGGCCTCCTCGGCGACCGGGAGCGTCGGGAAGAGCATGTCCTCGCCGATCGCCTCGATCACCCCCGCGCGGCGCAGCGGCTCGTAGAGGTCCCGCTTGATCCGGACGAGCCCCAGCCGGATGCCCTGCGCCTCGAGGTCGCCCTGCAGCTCGCGCAGGCCGTCGGCCGAGGTGAGGTCGACCTCGGTGTTCGCCTCGACGTTGAGGAGCAGCCACCGCGGCGGGGCGTCGGGGTAGGCCTCGATCTCCTTGTCGACGACGAGCTGCACCCGGCGGCGCAGGTCGCCGACGTTGGCGAAGAAGAGCGGCGCGTCGAACCGGTAGATGACGAGCCCGGGAAGGGTCTCGGCATCGGGGTAGTCGGCGACGTCGTGCATGCCGGCGAGCCCGGGCACCCGGCCGAGGACGGCGTCGTGCGGCCGGGCGAGCCGGGACCCCATCTCGAGCAGGGACAGGGCGACCGCGAGCCCGACGCCGGCGAGGATGCCGTAGACGACCGTCCCGACGAGAGTGACGAACGCGAGGATCAGCTCGCGCCGCCGGAACCGGTAGAGCCGGTGGAACTGGCGCAGCGAGACGAGCTTGGACGCGGCATACACGACGACGGCGCCGAGCGCGGCCTGGGGCAGGTACCGCATGACGGGGCTGGCGACGAAGAGGATGACGAGGACGACGAGCGCTGCGACGACGGAGTACATCTGGCTGCGGGCGCGACCCGCGACGGCCAGCGCCGTGCGCGACCCGGACGACGAGACGGGGAAGCCCCCGACGAGCCCGACGGCGAGATGGGCACCGCCGAGGGCGACGAGCTCGCTCTGCGGGTCGACCTCACGCTCGGACGGGCGCTCGTCGGGCAGCGCCGGAGCCGGGAAGGCGCGGCCGAAGAGCATGTTGTCGCTGTAGGCCATGAGCGTCACGCCGAGCCCGGCGACGACGAGCACCTTGAGCTCCGGCCAGGAGATCGCGGGGATGTGCGGGACGGGCAGGCCGCTCGGGACCTCGCCGACGACGGCGACGCCACGCGAGCCGAGGCCGAGTGCGGCATACGCGATCGTCGCGCCGACGACCCCGATGAGCGAGGCGGGCCAGCGCGGCCGCACCCAGTGGATGGTGAGGATGACGGCGAGGGTGGCGAGGCCGACGGCGAGGGTGGTGAGGTCGGTGTCGACGACGGCCGAGGCGAACGATCGGACCTGTTCGACGATGCTCTCGCCGTCGACGACCGTCCCGGTGAGGCTGCCGAGCTGGCCGACCACCATGAGGACGGCCGCACCGGCGAGGTAGCCGACGAGGAGCGGTTGCGAGAGCAGGTCGGCCAGGACGCCGAGCCGGAACAGCCGGGCGACGAACGCCCAGAACGCGACGACGAGGCTGAGGGCCGCCCCGAGCTCGACGAGCCGGGCCGGGTCGCCGGCGGCGAGCGGGGCGATGGCGAGCCCGGCGAGGAGCGAGATCGTCGCCTCGGGCCCGACCGACAGGACCCGGGAGCTGCCCATGACGGCGTAGACGAGCATCGCGACGAGCGCGGTCCACAGGCCGGTGACCGGCGGGACGCCGACGATGGCGCTGTACGCCATGACCTGGGGGACGAGGTATGCCGCGACCGTCACCCCGGCGATCGCGTCGCGGCGCAGCCAGGCGCGGTCGTAGTGCTGGGTGAGGAAGGTCAGCCCGGGGGTCGCCGCCTGGAAGGCCTTGACGGCCCAGTGCTCGATCTCGGCGTCGAGGTCGTAGTCGACGGCGCGGTGCCGGCGGAGGACACCCTCGTCCGGAGGCGCGTCCTGGGTCCGCTCGGCCCGGCGGGCGGCCAGCTCGGCCGCTCGCTGCTCGGCCCGTTCCGCGGCGATCTCGGCGGCGGCCCGGGCGTAGGCGGGGGCGCGCTTGCCGTCGGCATAGCGGACCGGTTCGCGGCGGGGTGGGCGCTTCGGCGGGTCGGGTGGGATCCGGGCGGCATGCTCGGCGGCCGTGGGGGTCGGCGGCTTCGGTTCGTCCGCCGGGCGGCTGCGGACTCCGGGGACGCGGACTCCGGGGACGCGGACTCCGGTGGAGTCGGCTCCGGGTCGGTGGCGCGGGCGGCTTCCGGCTCGGCGCCGCCCACGGCGGATCCCGTGGCGACCGCTGCGTCGTCGGTCGCCTCGTGGTGGTCCCCGTGCTTCGTGCCCACGGCTCACTCGCTGCTCGGATGCCGGCCGCCTCGGCATGCGGGAGGCGGCGGCGCTTGGCTGCCTTGCAGGGGGAATCTACTCGCGCCGCGCGGTGTCGGCAGCGGAATCGGCGCCGCGGTGTCCCGCCTCAGCAAAGTCACGGCAAGCACGAAGGCCTTTCCGGGCGTCCGGTCAGCGATGTCTCACGAGTCGATGGGGGGATGACGGCAGCATCCGCAGACGATCGGAGGTCCCTGTGATCACCCTGACCGGCAGGGCACTACCGCTCCTGCTGGGCGCCCTGGCGGTGGGACTCTTCGTTCTCGTCGTCATCGGCCGCCCCCGGCCCACCCGCCGTGGGCCACGCATGCTCACCCGGGGCGCCGAGGTCCTCGTGCTCAACCTCGTCGTCGTCCTCGGCGCCGGCGTCGTCCTCAACGACCAGTACGACTTCTTCGTCTCCTGGTCCGACCTCGCCGGTCCCTCGGCTCCTCCGGCGACCCACACGGCCGGCGCCACCCCCCACGCGGCGGTGACGGCCCGGCCGTTGGGGCCCGGGCTGGCGAGGCTGCGGACGCCCGCCGTGCTGCCACCGCTACCCCAGCCGGGAGCCCGGATCCAGACGTATGCCGTCACGGGCGCGGCGAGTGGGGTCCAAGGCACCGTGCTCGTCGTCCTGCCCGCCGGATACAACCCGACGTCGGCACGGGTCTATCCCGTCATCGAGGCCTTCCACGGGTACCCCGGCGTGCCGCTGTCCGCGGAGCATGCGCTCCAGCTGCCGGGCACGCTCGACGCGGCGGTCCGGCGGCACGAGATCGCGCCGTCCATCGTCGTGATCCCCCAGACCGACAACCCCAACCGGCTCGACACCGAGTGCATGAACGCGCCCGTCGGGCACGGGCCCCAGGTCGAGACGTGGCTCTCCCACGACATCCCCGACTGGGTCGTCCATCACTTCCGCGTCGCGCGGACCCGGACGTCGTGGGCCTCCCTCGGGTACTCGCTCGGGGGGTGGTGCTCCGCCATGATCGGGATGCGGCACCCCGACATCTTCGGCGCGGCCGTCGTCTTCATGGGCTACTTCCACCCGGAGTTCCTCCCGACCTACGACCCGCTCGCGCCCGGGTCGCCCGCGGCCCTGAGCCACAACCTCGTCCGGCTCGCCGCGACGGCGCCACCGCCCATCGCCATGTGGGTCATGGCGGCCAAGAACGACCGGCGGGCCTTCCCGACGACGGAGGCATTCATCAAGGCGGCCCGGGCCCCGCTGTCGGTCACCTCGCTCATCGAGTCCTCGGGCGGGCACACCGTCGGCCAGGTGCCACCGCTCCTGCCCAAGGCGATGACCTGGCTGTCGGGCGTCCTCGCGGGGTTCCATCCCTGACGCCCCGGTGGCGGTGTCGCTCAGCCCGACCCCACCTCCCCGGCGTCGATCTGGCTGCCGAGCGAGGTCGTCACGTGGATGGGGACTCCCGAGGGGATCTGGCCCGCGAGAGCCGACATGAGGCCCTCCACCGGTGGCAGCTCGGTGGGGGTCCGGACTCGGATGTAGACGTCGCGCGTGACGACGTCGACGCTGTCGACGCTGGCGCCCGGGACGGTGGACACCCACTCGCTCGCGATGGTCTCGACGCGGCCCTGCCACATCGCGATGAGGACGGCGCCGACGGTGTTCGCGACGAGCGGGATCCCGACGACGAGCAGGAGCGCGGCGATGGTGAGCGTCGGGCGCCCGCGAAGGCCGATGGGGCCCTGCTCGATCCCGGTGTACCCGAGGGCCGTGAAGACGAGCGTCCCGGCCAGGACGAGGGCGAGGAGGTTCGACACGAAGAGCAGGAGGGCGCCCAGGGCCGAGGGCCAGCTCGCCCTGACCCAGGCAGACACCGACGACGGCCAGGGGTGGCACGAGGCTGATGGCGATGGCCACCCCGGGCAGCACGGCGGCGACGTCCCGGCGGGCGAGCGCGATGGCACCGGCGAACCCCGTGGCGACGGCAGCGACGAGGTCGAGGACCCCGGGCGAGGTCCGTGCCGCGATCTGCGAGTCGGCGAGCAGCGCGAAGGTGTCCGGCAGGAGCAGCGAGAAGATCGTGCCGATCGCGATGACGAGCGACGGCCCCGGCGGCGACCGTGGTCCCCGACCGGCGGCTGGTCGGGCCGTCGCGCTTGGCCAGGCCGAGGGCGACGCCCATGATCGGCGTCGACAGCGGTGCGATGATCATCGCGCCGATGACGGTGGCGGTGGAGTCGGACAGGACCCCCGCGGTCGCGATGAGCGCCGAGAGGGTGAGCATCGTCCAGAAGGCCGACCGCTTGGCGGAGGCGTCGCCGTCGGCGAGGTCGAGGTCGGCGGTCAGCTCGGCCAGGGTTCGCCGCTGGTGATCCGGCAGCAACGGCCGGAGAAGGGTGGGTGCCATGGCTCAGGATCCACCCCGGCCCCCGATCGCGGAAGTGGGCGGGCCGAGCGCGGTATGCCGCCCGCCCACCGCGCCGCCCGGGTGGTCGCCCGCGGCGCGGGCGCGGCATACGACGCACAAGGCCGGAGCCCTCTGGGAAGAGGAGCTCCGGCCGGTGGCGACCCCGACGGGACTCGAACCCGCGACCTCCGCCGTGACAGGGCGGCGCGCTAACCAACTGCGCTACGGGGCCTTGCTGTGCGCAAGGCGCGCGTATCCCCAACGGGATTCGAACCCGTGCTACCGCCGTGAAAGGGCGGGGTCCTAGGCCGCTAGACGATGGGGACCTGGCCTCGGCCACGACCCCCCGCTGCGACACCAGGCACCAGCGAGCAGCGCTCGGATCCGTCGAGGACTGAGCAAGCATAGAGGGAGGCCCTTCCGTTCGCCAAAACGGCCCCCTCCGGCCGCCCCGCCCCCTCCCTTGCGTCCGCGAAACGGGTCGCCATGGCGACCGAAGACGCGGACGCTCGAAGGGGGAGGGGGGCGTCAGCATATGTTGACGACCACGGGCGTGTCAGCATATGCTGACGGACATGACCCGATCCGCCACCGACCTCGCCGGCGACCTCGACAGCGCCGACCCCGCCGTCGGCCTGCGCGCCGTCGCCGCCCTCGGCCGGCTCCTCGAGCAGCTCGAGGACCTCCACGTCCGCAACGCCCGGGCCAAGGGCTGGTCGTGGCAGGACATCGCCGAGGCGCTCGGCGTCACCAAGCAGACCGTGCACCGCAAGCACGCCAGGAGGTAGGCCGTGTTCGAACGCTTCACCGAGGACGCCCGGGCCGTCGTCGTCGCGACCCAGGAGGTATGCCGCGACCTCGCGGCTCCCGAGGTCGGTCCGGTCCACCTCCTCCTCGCCATGACGGAGGTCGAGAGCCCGGCCCGGGAGATCCTCGCCGACCGCGGTGTCACGCGCGCCTCGGTCGCGGGCGCCCTGCACCTCGAGCAGGCGCCGCCCCGGGAGCGCCGGCCGCTCGACGAGGCCGACGCCGAGGCGCTGCGGGCGCTCGGGATCGACCTCGACGCGATCCGGGCCGCCGTCGAGCGCCAGTTCGGGGAGGGCGCGCTCGACGCGACCGGCCCGGCCGACTCCGATGCCGAGCGGGCTCGGGACGACGTCGACGCCGACGACCTCGTCACGCCGGGGCCGCGGCGGGGGAGGTTCCGCTTCGGGGGTGGGCACATCGGCTTCGGCAAGGGCGCTCGCAAGACCCTCGAGCTCGCGGTCCGCGAGGCGATCCGCTCCGGTGGTCGCGAGATCCGGGTCGAGCACGTCGCGCTCGGGCTGCTCCGCGTCGACGACGACCTCGTCCGCCAGGTCCTCTGGCAGCTGAGCGTCGACGCCGGGGCGCTCCGCGCCGACCTCGAGGGGCGCCTGCGCCGCTCCGCCTGACGGGGTGGGTGGGTCAGCCGGTGGCCTGTCGGTAGGCCGCGCGGACGAGGTCGATCGCCTCGCCCTCGGTCAGGCCGGCGCGGAGCGCGGCGCGGGCGAAGTCGGATGCCCCGCTCCGGGCGGCGGAGGCCTGGCGGCCCACGCCCGCGCCGGAGCGGACGCTCGTCCCCGTCCGGCGACGGGTCTCGACGAGGCCCGCCGCCTCGAGCTCCTTGTAGGCCCGCCCGACCGTGTTGGCGGCGATGCCCAGGTCTCCGGCGAGGGCGCGGATGGTCGGCAGCCGGTCCCCTGCGCGCAGGGCCCCGGTGGCGATGTGGCCGGCGATCTGGCGGCGCACCTGCTCGTAGGGCGGCTCGGCGGCGGAGAGGTCGAGGGTGAGGGGCGTCGCGTTCACGCGGGTCGCTCCTCGATGCGGCGGAGGTCCGCCTCCACCTCCCGGTTCGTCGGCACCGCACCCACGGCATACAGGACGACGAGGAGCATCACGACGCCGAGGCCGATGACGACGAAGCCGGTGTTCTGGACCCAGTCCCACGGCGGTTGACGGAGGGCGTCGGCGACCCCGGCCTCACCGGCACGCGCCCGCATCTGCTGGGTCGCCTGGTTGAGCGAGGACCCGAGGGCGAAGGCGACCCCGGCGGCCGTCGCGGCGATGCCGAAGAGCGCGGCCCGCAGGGCCCGTGCCGTCGTCCGGACGCGGTATGCCGCGTCCCGCGCCGGGTCGGACATGGCGGGCTGCGCCTCGACCTCACGCAGCGCCCACCCCGTGGCGACCAGGGTGGCGATGGCAAGCAGGGCGAGGGGGATGGCGTAGAGCCATCCGGGGTAGCCGCCGTCGGTCCCGGCCTGACCGGCGACGGTGCGCGTGACCGAGTGCCCGCTCGGGTCCGCCGTCGCCGCCCCGGCGACGAGCAGGGCGAAGAGGGCGACCGTCGATGCGACGAGCAGCCGGCGCAGGCGGGGGATCGTCGCGATCCCGACCCGGCGCGGAGCAAGAGCGGCGGTGCGGATCGGGCCACTGGGTCGAGGCCAGAGCCGCGTCGCGAGGGCGGTCGTCGCCGTGACCGCCAGCGAGATGACGAGGGGGAACGTGGCCGTGGGGAGGGTGCTCCCGATCCCGGACAGCAGGGCCCACGGCGGCAGGACGAAGAGGGTGGCGAGGGCGGCGGTCGTGCTGGCTCGGGCGGGCCGCTCGGGCGCGCCGGCGGTTGCCGGGCGGGGGCGGAGCAGCCGCGCCCACAGGGCGCCCACCAGGACGACGAGTCCGATGACGCCCAGGGTGGCGCCGGCGACCTCGACCATGGCGACTCCGATCGGCGGCCCGCGACCGGTGCCGCGGGACGATCGATAGTGCCCCTCAATGTCTCAATGTGTCAAGGCATTGATTCAATGACTCGCCCACGCGAGGAGGCGGTCGAGCGGCCAGGTCGTGACGATCCGCTCGGCGGGCACCCCGAGCCGCTCGGCGCGCTCACAGGCGTGGGCCTTCATGTCCAGCTGTCCGGGCGCGTGGGCGTCGGAGTCGATGGAGAACAGGCACCCGATGTCGAGGGCCAGCCGGATGAGCTCGTCCGGCGGGTCCTCGCGCTCGGGTCGGCCGTTGATCTCGACGGCCGTGTCGTGCTCGGCGCAGGCCTCGAAGACCGCCCGGGCGTCGAACTCCGAGGGCGGCCTCGTGCCCCGCGACCCGGTGACGAGCCGGCCGGTGCAGTGGCCGAGGACGTTCACCCGCGGGTTCGAGACCGCGGCGACCATCCGCGTGGTCATCGGGCCACGGTTCATCCGCAGCTTGGAGTGGACCGAGGCGGTGACGAGGTCGAGCCGGCCGAGCATCTCGTCGGTCTGGTCGAGCCCGCCGTCGTCGAGGATGTCGACCTCGATGCCCTTGAGGAGGCGCAGGTGGTCGCCGACCGACCGGTTGACCTGGTCGACGACGCCGAGCTGCCTGCGCAGCCGCTCGACGGTGAGGCCGTTGGCGACCTTGAGCCGCGGGCTGTGGTCGGTGAGCACCATCCACTCGTGCCCGGTCTCGACGCCGGTGAGGACCATCTCGTCGATGGGGGAGCCCCCGTCGGACCAGTCGGAGTGGAGGTGGCAGTCGCCGCGGAGCGCGGCATACAGCTCCTGCCCGCCGTCGACGAGCGGGCCACCGGCCTTCTCCTGCAACGACGCCAGGTATGCCGGGAGCTCGCCGCGCGCTGCCTCGCCGACTACTCCGGCGGTGGACTTCCCGATGCCGGGGAGCTCCTGCAGGGTCCCGGCCTCGGCCCGCTCGGCGAGCTCGCCGGCGTCGGTGCCCCGCACGGTGACGACGGCCTTGCGGAAGGCCTCGACGCGGTAGGTCCCCCCTCTGGTCCGCTCGAGGAGGAAGGCGATGCGGCGTAGCGCGTCGACCGGGTCGACCGGCGCCTCGAGGGGGTCGAGCAGAGCGACCATGAAGCCTCAGACCCCGAACTGCCGACGGACGATGAGGTCCCACACCCGGTCCCCGCCGAGGGTCCGGGCGGCGACCATCCCCTTGGCGGCCGGGGTGAGCAGATAGCGGGCGCGGGGCCTGTCGGACTCGACGGCCTTGACGATCGCCTCGGCGACACTCTCCGACGACGCCGAGATCATCCGGTTGGAGTAGGCGTCCCGGTTGGCCTCACTGATCGAGGCGACCATCGCGGCATACGGCGAGTCCGGCTGTGCGGCAAGGGCATCCGAGCCGCTGATCGTCTCCTCGAAGTTGCTCCGGGTGATGCCGGGCTCGACGACGACGACGTCGATGCCGAAGCCGCGCACCTCGTTGCGCAGGGCGTCGGAGATGGCCTCCACGGCGTACTTCGAGGCGTGGTAGTAGCCGCCGAGCGGGAAGGTCATCCGCCCGCCCATCGAGCTGATGTTGACGACCCGGCCGCGCCCGGCGCCCCGCATCGACGGCAGGACGAGCTGGGTGAGCCGGGCCAGGCCGAAGACGTTGGTCTCGAACATCCGGCGGACGGCGTCGATGCTCGTCTCCTCGATGGTGCCGTACTCGCCGTAGCCGGCGTTGTTGACGAGCGTGCCGACGGCGCCGTGCTCGGCGACGATCGCGTCGACGGCCGCCTGCATGGACGCCTCGTCGGTGACGTCGAGGGCGAGGGCGCGGGCGCCGTGGTCGACCAGCTCGGCCAGGGTCTCGGGTTTGCGGGCGGTGGCGTAGACGGTGTGGCCGCGGCGGGCCAGCAGCTCGGCGGTGGCGCGGCCGATGCCGGTCGAGCAGCCGGTGAGCAGGATCGGGTCGGCGGGGGTGGTCATCGCCCCATCCTCGCCGATGGCGTCCGCCTCGGTGGCGGGGTCGTGGAGAGCCGTGTATGCCGCGTCCCGCCTCAGGACGGGAAGCCGAGCACCGCGTGGGTGTCGGCTCGCTCTCTGACGTCCCGTCGCCCAGCAGCCCGTACATTCGCCATCCCCAGCACGAGGCGGCTCCGCCGGAGACGGCACAACGTGGATATCGCCGCCGAAGCCCAGTGTGGTGACGTCGCCGAGGCCAGGGACGGCGTGCGGGCTCGCGGAGTCGTGGTGGTGCCCGTCGCCGAGCTGACCGACGACGTTGAGGCCCCAGCACGTCGACGCCTCCATCGACGAGAGCGCACACGTGGCCGTACCCGGCGGCGATCGTCCGTGGCCTGCCCGCCCAGACCCGACACGGTGACCGGCACGGCATACGAACCGCCGGTCGACCCGCCGCCGACCTGGCCAGAGTCGTTCGCACCCCAGCACTGGACCGACCCGGAACCGACGATCGGCGCAGCGTGAAGTACGCCCGCGCGAGAGCGATGGCGGAGCCCCGGACAGCGAGTCCACCGTGACGGGGCTGGTCGTGCGGTGCTCGTGCCGTCGCCGAGCTGCCCGTGGCGCCGTCGCCCCAGCACTGGACCGTCCCGTCGGAGAGCAGGGCGCAGGTGTGGGCAGCGCCGAGGGCCACCGCGGTCGACCGGTCCGCCGAGCCGGCCATCACCGGGGCGTCGGGGCGGTCGTTCCGTCGCCGAGCCGCCAGTGGGTGTTCCACCCCAGCACCACACGCCGCCCGAGCCCGTCACCGCGCACGAGTGGCTCGAAGCCGACCGACACCGACGTCACATCGTCCGGAAGCCCCCTGACCTGCGTCGGGGCGTCCACCAGCCCGGTCGTCGTGCCGTTGCCGACCTGGCCCGTTGCCGTTGTACCCCCAGCAGTCGACCGTACCGTCGCCGAGCAGTGCACAGGCGTGGCTGTTGGTCGAGACGCCGTACGCCGTCGCGATCCGAGCCCGGTCACCTTGACGGGCGTCGCTCGGTCCGTCCGCGCGCCGTCGCCGATCCCGCCGAGTCGCCACGGCCCCAGCACCACAGGGAGCCCTTCTGTATGGCGCATCGGTCGTCCCACGGCGATGGTCGGTGACACCGCCGTCCAGGCCGGTGACGGCGGTGGGATGTCGGCTGGCGCCATGTATCGGCCGTTTCCGACGGCGCCGAGGTCGTTGCGCCCCCAGCAGCTCCGCGCGTGCCATCGACGAGGAGCGCGCATGTGTGCATCTGGCCGGCCGCTACGGCCGTTGCGGCCTCGGGCGAGGCCGACGACGCGGCTGGGGGTGCTCTCACTGAGAGATGTCGTTCCGGTCCCGACCTCGCCGCTCGGTGTTGAGACCCCAGCACCAGACGCTGCCCTCGCGGTCGAGGGCGCACGTGTGCTCGCCTCCCGCCGAGATGTCGGCGAGGTCGGCGGCCGCAACGACGGTCGCCGGAGTGCGCGCAGAGGTGGTAGCCGTCGCCCGGCCCGTGCCGAGCTGACCGTGCGCGTTGTACCCCCAACACCGTGCCGTCCCATCGACGAGGACCGCGCAGGTGTGCCAGGCGCCGGTGGCGATGGCGACTGGCGGGCGCCAGGCCCTTCACCATCACCGGCGTGCGGCTGACTCCCGATCCACCGTTGCCGAGCTGACCGTAGCTGTTGTTGCCCCAGCACCACACCGATCCGACCGACGTCAGCGCACAGGCGTGGTCACCGCCCGCCGAGACGGCGGTTACGCCCTGGTCGAGGCCGGTCACCTGGACCGGGTCGAGTGAGCGGTCCGCGGTGCTGCCGTTGCCGAGCTGCCCGTCGCGATTCCCTCCCCAACACCAGACGCGGCCGGAGGCCTGGACGAGGCAGCCGAAGTCGCTTCCGACGGCGACCTGGGTCACTACCGAGCCGACGACACCGACGTTGACTCCGAGCGGCGCGTCCTGCGTCGTGCCGTCGCCGAGCTGGCCGAAGGCGTTGGCTGCCCCAGCACTCCGCCGTCCCATCGGAGTAGACCCGTTGGCCGACGACCGCGCAGGACGAGTTCGCCGTTGGCGCTCACCTGCGGACGTCCCACCCCGTCCGCCAAGCGCCTCATGTGCCGTCGGGTAGACGGTCGCGTCAACGCCATAGGCCTGGCCGTTCTCGTTGTAGCCCCAGCAGCGGAGGCCCCCGCCGGGCGTGACGGCGCAGGTGTGGTCCGTGCCCGTGGCGATGCTGGGACGCTGCACCGCGGCATTCGTGAAGGCGACGATGGCGACGACGTCGACAAGGATGTCCACCGCGGCATACGAGCCGTTGTAGACCGCGATCGTGCCGTCGGTCCCGACCGGAACCAGCGCCAGGTTGGGGACCGACTGGTGCGCGGTGAAGTTGAGGGTCGACGCCGTCGGCCGGGCACTGCCGCCCGGGTATGCCGTGAGGTAGCCGCCGCCCTGCGGCCGGGTCACCGTGACGTTGACGACCGCGGCGGTGACCGCGTTGAAGCCGTCCCACGGGTTGAGGCCGTCGACGGAGAGGTGGATGGTCCCCCGGGCGGCCACGGGTCCGCTCGCCCCGAGGTCCTGCCGGGTGTCGACGACCCGCTGCGGCCCGATCGGGACGACGGCGCCCTGTGGGGGTGCGAAGGAGTAGGCCCCGTCGATGACGTAGCCCGCGACGTCGGCGACGACGTCGAGCGGCGCCGAGGTGCCGTTGTAGAGCCGGGCCACCCCGTCGGTCGACACCGTGACGAGCGCCTGGTTGGCGACGGTGCGGCCCGCGACGATGTTGAGGTTCGACGTGGTCGGCCGGTCGACGCCGTCGGGGTAGGCGGTGAGGAAGCCGTTGCCGGTGCGGCCCCGCCGCGGTGAGGTTGACGATGACGGACCGGATGCCCGACGACGGCAGGCCGCCGGCTCCGGCCACCGTGAACGGCACGGAGGTGTGGGCGGGGATCGGTTCGGTGAGGCCGAGGGCGTGCCGGGTGTCGAGGATTCGCGTCGGTGCGAGGCCGACGACCATCATCGGGTCGGTCGCGGATCGCCCCGACGTAGTAGCCGGCGACGTCGGCGACCAGCTGGACCGAGCCGCCCGACCCGTTGTAGAGCGCCACCATCCCGTTCGCCCCGACCTGGACGGTTGCGAGGTTGGCGATGGTCCTGTCCGCGGACGAAGTTGAGGTTCGACGCCGTCGGGCGGGTGGTGCCGTCGGGGTAGGCGGTGAGGTAGCCGTTGCCCGTCGGTGAGACGACGGTGACGTTGAGGACGACGGCGGAGATGTCCGCGACGTCGGTGGGCAGCCCGCCGCGCCCGGCGACCTGGAGGTGGATTGTCGCCGCGGGGCTCGACCGGCCCCGGATGCGCCGTTGCCGGTGCGGGTGTCGAGGACCCGCTGCGGGGCGCGGGCGACGTAGCTGCCGGGGGTGTGGGCGTTCGCGGGCAGGCGCCGGGCGTCGCCGCGGACGCGACCGCCGGCGCTCGCTCGAGGGTCGTCGCCGGACGGAGCGGCGTTCGCCACCGACGCCGGCCCCGTCGCGAGGGCGAGGGCGGCCGCGAGAGCCGTGCCCGCGGCATACATCCGGATGGACCGCACGCCTGCGCCAGGACATCTGTCCTCTCTCTCTGGCGGTCCCGATTTCCGCCGCGGTGAACCTAGCACCCGGAGCAGGTCCGTCGTGCCGGAAATGCCTGACGGACAGCCGCTTTCGCGACGAAGGGCTCAGACGGTCTCGGCAGCGCCTCGAGGAGCCGGTCGACGTCGGAGTCGTCCGTGTAGGGCGAGAGCCCGACCCGGACCCCGCCGCCGTCGCCGAGCCCGAGGTGCCGCGAGGTCTCGATCGCGTAGAAGCTCCCGGCCGGTGCGTTGACCCGGCGTTCGGCGAGGGCGCCGCGGATCTCCTGCGCGTCGCGGCCCTCGACGGTGAAGAGGATCGTCGGGGTCCGGGCGGGGGCGTTGCTGTGCACGACGACGCCGGGTATGCCGCGCAGCCCCGCCTCCATCCGGGCGCCGAGCCGGCCCTCATGGGCCTCGAGCGCGTCCATGCTCGACGAGGAGCCGGTCGCGACGGTGGGAGGCCTCGTCGCCGCTGTGGACGAGCGAGGCGAGGAAGTCGATGGCCGCGGTCGTCCCGGCGAGCAGCTCGTAGGGGAGCGTGCCGAGCTCGAAGCGCTCGGGCACGGCGTCCATCGACGGCAGGAGCTTGTCCGGGTGCAGGGTCTCGAGCAGCGCCGGGTCGGCGGCGAGCATCCCGCAGTGCGGGCCGAGGAACTTGTACGGCGAGCACACCCACAGGTCGGCGCCGAGGGCCGCGAGGTCGACGGAGGCGTGGGCCGTCGCATGGACCCCGTCCACCCAGTAGAGCGCTCCGGCCTCGTGCACCCGGTCGGCGATCTGGTGGACGGGAGGTCGGGTGCCGATGAGGTTCGATGCGGCTGTCGTGGCGACGAGCCGGGTCCGGTCGCTCAGCTGGGCGGCGACGTCGTCGACGTCGAGGACGCCCGTCGCGGGGTCGAAGTCGACCCAGCGCACCGTCGCGCCGACCGCCTCGGCGGCCTGGACCCAGGGGCGGATGTTGGCGTCGTGGTCGAGCCGGGTCACGACGACCTCGTCGCCGGGCGCCCACGTCTTGGCCAGGGCGCGGGACAGGTCGTAGGTGAGAGCGGTGGCACTCCGGCCGAAGACGATGCCGCGGGAGTCGGCGCCGAGGAGGTCGGCTCCGGCCGCGCGCGCGGCGGCGACGATCTCCTCGGCCCGCCGCTCGGCCCTCGTCACGGTGCCGCGGTTCGCGACCGCCGAGACGAGCGTGTCGCGGACGGCGTCGGCGACGACGTCGGGCGTCTGGGTGCCGCCGGGGCCGTCGAAGTGGGCCGCGCCCTCGGCGAGCGCGGGGAAGTGCGAGCGGACCCGGGCGACGTCGTATCCGGTCGGGTCGGGGCGGTGTCGAGTCACCCGTCCATCCTCCACCCGGTCCGGCTCCGGGCGGCATACGCCCCCGCCACCACCCGGTGCGCCTCTCGCTAGTGTCCGCGGAAGTGGTCGCCAGGGCGACCAGAAACCCGGACGCACCGGAGGGGGACTCGCTTGTGTCCGCGGAAGTGGTCGCCAGGGCGACCAGAAACCCGGACGCTACGGAGGTGAGGCGGCGAGGGCGGCGCTACCAGGAGGTCGGCTGGGGACGTCCCTCGGCGTAGCCCGCGGTGCTCTGGATCCCGACCGTCGCGGAGGCGTGGAAGTCCTCGAGGGTCCGCGCACCGGCATACGTGCAGGCGCTGCGCAGCCCCGCGACGATCTCGTCGATGACGTCCTCGACGCTCGGCCGCTCGGGGTCGACATACATCCGGGCGGTGCTGATCCCCTCGTCGAACATCGCCTTGCGGGCGCGTTCGTATGCCGTGTCCGCCGCGGTGCGGCTGCGCACGGCCCGCGACGAGGCCATCCCGAAGGACTCCTTGTAGTGGCGGCCGCCCTCGTCGGTGTAGAGGTCGCCCGGGGACTCGAGCGTCCCGGCGAACCACGAGCCGACCATGACGTTGGCGGCGCCGGCGGCGAGGGCGAGCGCGACGTCGCGCGGGTGTCGGATCCCGCCGTCCGCCCATACGTGCTTGCCGAGCTCGCGGGCCGCCGTGGCGCACTCGAGGACGGCGGAGAACTGCGGGCGCCCGACTGCCGTGCGCATCCGGGTCGTGCACATGGCCCCGGGCCCGACGCCGACCTTGACGATGTCGGCCCCGGCCTCGATGAGGTCGCGGGTCCCCTCGGCGGTGACGACGTTGCCGGCGACGACGGGGACGCTCGGGTCGATGGACCTGACGGCTCGGAGCGCCTCGATCATCTTCTCCTGGTGCCCGTGCGCGGTGTCGACGACGAGGACGTCGGCGCCGGCCTCGA
The DNA here is from genome assembly GCA_963745335.1 of uncultured Actinomycetota bacterium. Lineage (GTDB taxonomy): Bacteria > Actinomycetota > Actinomycetes > Actinomycetales > Dermatophilaceae > CAVSJJ01. The sequence goes on along the minus strand of CAVUXP010000004.1, from coordinate 89,725 downwards.
TGATCTGCTTCGCCTTCGTCGCGACGTCTCCGTTGATGCCGATGGCAGCGCCGATCCGCAGCCGTCCGGCGTCGTCGGTGGCCGGGGTGTAGAGGTGGGCCCGCAGCGCGCCCTGCCGCGTGAGCATCCCCACGAGACGGCCGTCGACGCCGACGACCGGGGCGAGCCGGCGACGGGCGTGCGAGAGGACGTCGAAGGCCTCCTCGACGTCGACCCCGTCCTGGAGGGTCACCATCTCCTGGACCATGACGTCGCGGACCTGGGCGAACCGGTCGACACCGAGCAGGTCGTGCTCGGTGATGATCCCGATCGGCCGCTCGCCCTCGACGACGACCGCCGCACCGTGGGCGCGCTTCGTCAGCAGGACGAGGGCCTCGCCGGCGGTCGTCGTCGGGGTGAGGGTGATCGGGGTGTCGTAGACGAGGTGGCGGGTCTTGACCCAGCCGATGACCTCGCTGACGACATCGACGGGGATGTCCTGCGGGATGACCGTGATCCCGCCGCGGCGCGCGGTGGTCTCGGCCATCCGGCGGCCGGCGATGGCGGTCATGTTCGCGACGACGATCGGGATCGTCGTGCCGCTGCCGTCGACGGTCGAGAGGTCGACGTCGAGCCGGCTGGAGACGTCGGACCGGTTGGGGACGAGGAAGACGTCCTCGTAGGTGAGGTCGAACTGAGGCAGCAGGCCACCGAGATGCTTCACCCCCACAGCGTAGGCGCCCGGTGGGCAGGCGTCGGGCCGGCGGCGGGCGGCCGGCATACGTCCGCTTGTGTCCGCGGAACTGGTCGCCATGGCGACCGAAGACGCGGACACAAGGGAAGGGCCAGCGTGGGGCGAGTGGGGCGGCATACCTCGTGGGCCGGTCGGGCAAGATCGGGGGGTGAGTCTCATGGCGCCCTCGCCCGCCGACGTCCAGCGTCGCCGGGGGCTGCGGCGCATGCGGACCCTCGCCCTGTCGCTCCTCCTGCTCGCGGCGGTCGTCTATGTCGCGACGCTGCACGACCGGAGCGGCGCGTGGGGGTACGTCAACACGGCGGCCGAGGCGGCGATGGTCGGTGCGCTCGCCGACTGGTTCGCGGTCACGGCGCTGTTCCGGCACCCGCTCGGGCTGCCCGTCCCGCACACGGCGATCATCCCGCGGCGCAAGGCCGAGATCGGGCGCAACCTCCAGGACTTCGTCACCGAGAACTTCCTCACCGAGGAGATCGCGCGCGATCGGCTCGCCGCGGCCCGGGTCGGCGAGCGGGTGGGCCACTGGCTGGGGGAGCGGACCCACCGGGACCGGGTCATGACCGAGATCGTCCGGGTCGCCCGCGCCGGGCTCGGGCGGCTCAGCGACGACGAGGTGCGTGGCCTCGTCGGTGACGTCCTCCTGCCGCGTCTGGTCGCCGAGCCGATCAGCCCCATCGCGGGGACGCTCCTCGAGGGCGTCGTCGCCGACCAGACCCACCGTGGCCTCGTCGACCTCGGGCTCGAGCAGCTGCGCGAGTGGCTCGCCGAGAACCCCGGAACGTATGCCGCGGTGCTCGGCGAGCGCGCCCCGTGGTGGACCCCGCCGTGGGTCGACGACCGGGTCATCGGGTGGACCTACCAGCAGGTGCTCTCCTGGCTCGACGACATCCGCGGGGACGTCGGGCACCCCGCGCGGCTGGCGTTCGACGACCTGCTGCGCCGGCTCGCCCACGACCTCCAGCACGACGCCGAGGTGATGGAGCGGGCCGAGTCGCTCAAGGCGCGGCTGCTGTCACATCCCCAGGTCCCGGAGACCGCCGTCGGCCTGTGGCAGTCGCTCCGCTCCGCGCTGACGACGGCGATGGACGATCCAGGGTCCTACTTCTACACCCGCGGCGACGAGCTGCTCACCCACCTCGGTCGACACCTCGTCGAGGACGGCCCCTGGCGTCGCCGCCTCGAGGACACCCTCGGCCAGGCGGTCTCGTTCGTCGTCAACACCTACGGTGACGAGCTTGCCGAGGTCATCTCGGTGACGGTCGACCGCTGGGACGGCAAGGAGGCGGCCGAGCGGATCGAGCTGCACGTCGGCCGCGACCTGCAGTTCATCCGGATCAACGGCACGATCGTCGGGGCCCTCGCCGGGCTGCTGATTCACGCCCTGTCCCAGCTGGCGGGCTGAGGCAACCCTCGCCGGCCGGAGAGTCGGTGCGGCGCAACCCACCTCGGCGGGTCCGTCGGTCACTACGGTGGCGAGGGTCGCACGACACCTCCACCGACGAAGGATGCGCCATGGCCGGCAAGTTCGAGCTCTACCAGGACAGGTCCAAGAAGTTCCGCTTCCGCCTCAAGGCCTCCAACGGCCAGATCATCGCGACGGGGGAGGCCTACGAGAGCAAGGCGAGCGCCATGAACGGCATCAGGTCGGTCATGAAGAACGCGCCCGACGCCAAGATCGACGACCAGACCGCCTGACCCGCCCGACGAGAGGGTGTGGCCAGCGATCTTCACCCAGGAACCTGGCACTTCACCCCGGGAATGTTCTGGGGTGAAGTGCCACTTCCCCGCCTCAGGTGGGGAAGTGGAGACGGCTGGGGTCAGGGGGGCGACGGGGAGCGCCTGGGGGGCAGGGGGAAGAAGCCGCTCGTGCGCTCCATGTACTCGGGATAGCCGGGGCGCTTGGCCATCTCCTGCTCGAGCAGCCGGGCGCCCGTCGCGAACGCGAGGAAGTACGTCATCACCCCCGGCGACAGGACGGTGAGCACCCCCGGCCAGGCCGCCGCCGCGATGACCCAGATGCCCCACCACACGGCCGCGTCGCCGAAGTAGTTCGGGTGCCGGGTCCAGGCCCACAGGCCGCGGTCCATGATCTTCCCGCGGTTGTCCGGGTCCCGCTTGAATGCCGCGAGCTGCGCGTCGCCGACCGCCTCGAAGACGACGCCGACGAGCCAGATGACGGCCCCGGCGACGACGACCCACCACACGGGATGACGGGTCACCGCGGCGACCTGGATCGGCAGCGAGACGAACCACGCGGCCAGGCCCTGGACGAGGAAGACCCGCCGGACGGCATACCCGAAGCGCTTCCCCTCGGGCGCATCGGCGAGCATCTTCTCGTAGCGGGGGTCCTCGCCGGCCCCGAGCGCCCGGCGCCGGATGTGCCAGGCGAGCCGCCCGCCCCAAAGCGTCACGAGGACCGCCAGGAGCAGCCGCCGCCAGAGGTCGCCGCCCCCGACGGCCGCGCTGACCCACGCGATGGCGACGAAGAGCAGCCCCCAGGTGATGTCGACGACGCTGACCTTGCCGAGCCGGCGCGCGACGAGCGCGGTCGCGCCCATCGCCACGAGGGCGGTGAGCAGCGCGGCGCCGGTGACGGCCCAGAAGCCGGCCCAGCCGGTCAGGCCGGTCACGTCGACCCCGGGCCGCCGGGCCGTCGGGCGAGGATCTGGTCGACGCCCATCCGGCCGTCGCGGAAGGCCTGGGAGCCCCCGACGAGGTACAGCCGCCACACCCGGGCGACCTCCTCGCCGACGAGCGCGACGGCCCGGTCCCAGTTGGCCTCGAAGGTCGTCGGCCCACGCATCGACGGTCCACACGTAGTGCTCGCGCATCGCCTCGACACCACGCACCTCGAGGCCGCCCTCCTCGATCAGGGCGCCACGGTCTCGCCGAGCGGGCGCATGTGCATGTCCGGAGCGATGAACCCCTCGATGAACGGCCCGCCGCCGGGGTGCTTGTCGTGGCGGGACATCTGCTGGACGAGGACGTGCCCACCCGGCCGCACGGCCCGGCGGAGCGCGTCGACGTACGTCGGGTAGTTGCCCTGCCCGACGTGCTCGCCCATCTCGAGGGAGGCGACGGCGTCGTACGGTCCGTCGGTCACCTCGCGATAGTCCTGGAGGCGGATCTCGACGCGGTCCTCGAGGCCGCGCCGACGGATCCGCTCGTCGATGAACGCCTTCTGCTCGGGGGCGATCGTCACGCCGGTGACCCTGGCGCCGAAGTGCTCCGCGGCATAGAGCGACAGCGACCCCCATCCGCAGCCGACATCGAGGAACCGGGCGCCCTCGGTCAGCCCGACCTTGCGGCAGACGAGGTCGAGCTTCGCCGCCTGGGCCTGCTCGAGGGTCTGGGCCGGATCGCCGCTCCACAGCGCGCACGAGTAGGCCATGTGCGGGTCGAGGATGAGCTCGTAGAAGTCGTTGGACAGGTCGTAGTGGTGGTGGATCGCCGACCGGTCGCGGGCGAGGGTATGCCGCCGCCCGCGCAGGGCGGCCTGGCTCGCCGGCGGCTCGGGCGGGGCCCTGAGGACGCCGAGCTCGCGGGCGAGCGCGGTGAGGGCGGGGAGCGCCCGGGCCAGGGACAGCGGAGAGGGGCGGGTGATCCCACGCTCGAGGCCCACGGCCCGGATCCGGTCGAGGAGGTCGCCGACCGGGCCCTCGATGTCGACCTCCCCGGTGACATAGGCCTGCGCGGCGCCGAGCTCCCCGGGCCGCCACAGCAGCCGGCGCAGGGCGTCCGGGCGGCGCAGGACGACGGTCGGCCCGTCGACCGGCCCGGCGCTCGAGCCGTCCCAGACCCGCAGCCCGACCGGGAGAGGGCCGCGCAGCGTCGGTGCCAGCGCTGCCTCGATCCGGGCGGCGAGGCCGCCCCTCGCGGTGGTGTCGGGGCGAGTGAGGGTGCTCGTCACGGGGTGGCCTTCCTGACGGTCGGTCGGGAGCGGGGGCGGTTCTCGGGCGACCGGCCCGTGAACCGGGTCGGGAGCAGCTGGGCGGCCTGGGTGGACGCGCTGACCGGGTCGCCCTCGAGGTGGTGGGCGCCGACGTACGTCGCCAGCTCCGTGCTCGCGCCCGCGCCGGCGATCGCGAGGGTGTAGTTCTTCGCGAGCTGGCGCAGGCTGGCGGCGTGGGCGAGGAAGACGGTGGGGCGGGTGCCGGCGAGGACGACGAGGTCGGCCTGGATGATCCGGCAGGCCGCCGCGAGCGAGGGCAGCGGGGTGTCCTGGCCGAGGTAGCGGACCCGCCAGCCCGCCCGGCCGAGGACGAGGCCGAAGGAGAGCAGCGCGATGTCGTGCAGCTCCCCGGGCGGGCAGGCGAGGACCGCGACGGGGCCGTTGCCGACCCCCCACGTGAGGGCCTGGACGCTGAGCCGGCGCCGGATGATCGAGCTGGCGAAGTGCTCGGCGGCGATCTCGGCCTTGCCCTTCGCCCACCGGTCCCCGAGGTCGTGCAGGTAGGGGAGGATGACGTCGCGGATCGCGGCCTCGAGGGAGACGGACGTCAGCACCTCGTCGAGGGCGATGTGCGCGGCCTCCTCGTCGTAGCTGTCCATCGCGTCGCGCAGCCGCTGGACGAGCTCGCCGGCGACCCGCTGCCGAAGGGGCTCGTCGGGTGGGGCGTCGGGGGGCTGCATCCGCTCCGACTCCAGGACCGCGGCCGCCGCCTGGCCGGTCGACATGCCCTGGTCGCGCAGCGAGATGACCGCGTGGACGCGTCGCTCGTCCTCCGGCCCGTAGAGCCGGTAGCCGGACGCGGTCCGCGCCGGGTGGAGCAGGCCGTAGCGCTCCTCCCAGGCCCGCAGCACATGCGGGCTCTCACCGGTGCGCTTGCTCAGCTCACCGATCCGGATCCCGCGTGGCGCCGAACCACTCATGACCGCCACCGTAGACGCTTCCGAAAGTTTAGACAAACCTTTGACACAAAATCACCGGACGCCTACCGTCGATGTCATGGCCGTTCCCTCGACACCTCCGCCCCCGCCCTCCTCGGCGGGCGCCTCGCGGGTCGCGGTCATCGGCTCGGGGGTCTCCGGCCTGACCGCGGCCTACCTGCTCGCCCGTCGTCATCACGTGACGCTCTACGAGGCGCAGGACCGGCTCGGCGGCCACGCCCACACCCACACGATCCCCGTCGGCGGCGGCGAGGAGATCCGGGTCGACACCGGCTTCATCGTCCACAACGACCGCACCTACCCCCTGCTGCGGCGGCTGTTCCGCGAGCTCGGCATCCGGACCCGCCCGACCGAGATGAGCATGAGCATCCGCGCCGAGCGCAGCGGCCTCGAGTACGCCGGCGGCCGCGGTCTCAAGGGGTTCCTCGCCCGCCCCGGTCAGCTCGGCCGGCGCGACTACGTGTCGATGCTCCTCGCCGTGCGCCGCTTCCACGCCGCGGCCCGGGCCTTCCTCGACGAGACCGACGACACCGACCAGACGACGTACGGCGAGTTCATCGCCGCCGGCGACTACCCCGCCTCCTTCTCCGAGCTGTATGCCGTGCCCCTCGTCTCGTGCGTGTGGTCCAGCGGCCCGGGCGACGCCCTCGACTACCCGGCGCGTTACCTCTTCCGGTTCCTCGCCAACCACGGGATGCTCAGCATCGGGGACTCCCCGCAGTGGATGACCGTCGTCGGCGGGTCGGCGACCTACGTCGACGAGATCTCCCGACGGCTCCAGGCGGTCCGGCTCAGCGCGGCCGTGACGAACCTGTCCCGCACCGACGACGGCGTCGTCGTCACCGACGCCACCGGTGGCAGGGCGCACTACGACCGGGCCGTCGTCGCCACCCATGCCGACGAGGCGCTCGACCTGCTCGACGACGCGACGCCCCTGGAGAAGGAGGTCCTCGGTGCGTTCCGCTACTCCCGCAACGAGACGGTCCTGCATCAGGACACGAGCCTCCTGCCGCGCGCCCGGTGGGCCAGGGCCTCGTGGAACTATCTCCTTCCGGAGGGGTTCGGCGACGGTCGCGCGGGGCAGGGCCCCATCGTGACGTACTGGATGAACAGGCTGCAGGGGCTGCCGGAGGAGCACCCCCTCCTCGTCACGCTCAACGGGCGGCACCTCCTCGACGAGGACGCGGTCCTCGCCGTCATGGACTACGCCCATCCGATCCACGACCTCGCCGCGGTGTCCGCGCAGCGTCGGCTGCCCGAGCTCACGACCGACCGGATCGCCTTCGCCGGCGCCTACCACGGCTGGGGCTTCCACGAGGACGGCTGCCGCGCCGGGGTCGAGGCGGCCCGCGCCTTCGGGGCCGCGTGGTGAGGTCTCGGGGGAGGCGACGATGACGACGACCGCAGACCTGCCCGCCCTGCCCGCGCTCGCGGTGGGGTCGGTCCGTCATGCGCGGCATACGCCCATCCACCACGCGTTCACCCACCGCCACTACGCGTGGCTCGTCGACCTCGACGCACCGCCCCGGCTGCCGCGTGGGCTGCGCTGGCTCGCGGGCTTCCGCGGATCGGACCACCTGTCGGGGCGCTCGGACTGGGCCGGGCTGCGCCACGAGATCGTCGGGCTCCTCGAGGGTGGCGGTGTCGACACCGCCGACCTCGGCCGGATCGTCGTTCTCGCCCATGCCCGCGTCCTCGGCTACGTCTTCAACCCGATGAGCGCCTTCTGGTGCTTCGCCTCCGACGGGCGGCTGCTCGCCGTCGTCGTCGAGGTCCACAACACCTACGGCGGCCGGCACTCCTATGTCCTGCGTCCGGACGCCCGGGGGCATGACGAGGTCGCCAAGGCCTTCTACGTCTCGCCGTTCAACGACGTGTCCGGCGACTACGACATCCGGATCCACCTCCGTCCCGACCGGGCCGGCGTGGCAATCCGGCTGAGCCGCGGCTCCGAACCCCTCATCACGGCGAGCGTCGCCGGCCGGTGCGTCCCGGCCACGACCGGTGCCGTGGTCCGGACCGCCGTCACCCATCCGCTCATGACGCAGCGGGTCGCCGCCCTCATCCGGGCCCACGGCATCTGGCTGTGGCTGCGTCGCCTCCCGGTCCAACCCAGACCCCGAGACCATGTGGAGCCAGTTCGATGACCGCCACCACCTTGAGCAACCGCTTCGAGATGCCCCGCCTGCGCGCCCACCTGACCCAGGGCGCCGTCGCCAGGGCCATCGTCCACCAGGCCGTCTCCGGGCTGCCGGTCCTGCTGCGCTACCCCGACGGCTCGGTCGTCGGCGGCGGCGGCGCGGACGCTCCCGTCCTCGACGTCGTCCGCCCGCGGACCCTCTTCCGCCGGCTCGAGAGCCACCCCAAGATCGGCCTCGGCGAGGGCTACATGGCGGGGGACTGGCGGGCCGCCCCCGGAACGGACCTCGCCGATCTGCTCGCGCCCTTCGCGGCGCGGGTCAGCCGGCTCGTGCCCAAGCCCCTCCAGACGATGCGCGCCTTCGTCGACCAGCGGCTGCCCGCGCAGCAGCGCAACACCCTCACCGGCTCGCGGGCCAACATCGAGGCGCACTACGACCTCAGCAACGATCTCTTCGCCGGCTTCCTCGACGAGACGATGACCTACAGCTCGGCCCTCTTCGACCGGGCTCGCCCCGTGGCGGAGCAGGACCTCGCCGAGGCCCAGCGGCGCAAGATCGACGCGATCCTCGACGCCGCCCGGGTCGGCGAGGGCACCCGGCTGCTCGAGATCGGCACCGGCTGGGGCGAGCTCGCGCTGCGGGCCGCGGGACGGGGCGCGAACGTCACCTCGATCACCCTCTCCTCGGAGCAGGCGGCCCTGGCCCGCCGGCGGATCGACGCCGCCGGCCTCGGCGAGCGGGTGGAGATCCGGCTGCAGGACTACCGCGAGACGCAGGGCACCTTCGACGCGATCGTCTCCGTCGAGATGATCGAGGCGGTCGGCGAGGAGTTCTGGCCCGTCTACTTCGCGACCCTGGACCGGCTCGTCGCCGAGGACGGCACGGTCGCCATCCAGGCGATCCTCATGGACCACCACCGCTTCCTCGCGACCCGCCGGTCCTACGGCTGGATCCAGAAGTACATCTTCCCCGGCGGGATCATCCCCTCGCTGACGGCCATCGACGAGGTGACCGAGCGGCATACCTCCCTCCGGGTCGCCGACGTCCACTCGTTCGGCACCGACTATGCGGAGACGCTGCGCCGGTGGAGAGGTCGCTTCATGGCGAACTGGCCGGCCATCTCCCGGCACGGGTTCGACGAGACCTTCCGCCGGATGTGGGAGTTCTACCTCGCCTACTGCGAGGCCGGGTTCGCCACCCGCTACCTCGACGTCGCCCAGCTCACCCTGACCAAGAACGGTATGCCGCGCCCGTCCTCGGCCTTGCCGGCCTGACCCGCGCGGCCCTGCCCCACCACCCAGACCGCACCCGACCGACCCCAGGAGGAGTCGTGACCACCCTTCGCCGCACCGTGCGGACCACCGCACCACCCGACCAGGTCTTCCCCTATCTCGTCGACTTCCGCAACGCGCCCGAGTGGGACTCCGGCACCGTCTCGTGCGAGCGGGTGTCCGGGGACGGAGGGCCGGGCACGGTCTACCGCAACGTGTCCGAGTTCGCCGGTCGCACCGTCGAGCTCGACTACACGGTCGAGGAGGTGGACCAGCCCCGCTTCGTCATCGTCGGCCGCAACGACACGACGACGAGCCGGGACACCATCACGGTGACCAAGACCGACGCCGGCAGCGAGGTCGACTACACCGCGGAGTTCACCTTCGCCGGGGCGGCGCGCTTCCTCGGCCCACTCATGACGCCGCTGCTCAACCGGTTGGGGGACAAGACGGCCGAGTCGCTCAGCGACGCCCTGGCGGGACTCCGGCACTGACCACGTGACGTCGCTCCTCTGGCTGCGGCGGGACCTGCGCCGCCGTGACCTGCCGGCCCTCGGTGCCGCCGCCGACGCCGGTGGCGACGAGGGCGTCGTCGTCACCTTCGTCGTCGACCCCGCGCTGTGGCGAGGCGGCGGGGCGGTCCGGCGCGCCTGGCTCGCCGCGAACCTCCGCGAGCTCGACGCGGCCTACGACGGGCGGCTCGTCCTCCGGCACGGCGACCCGCGCGACGCGATCCCCCGGCTCGCCGCCGAGGTGGGCGCGACCTCGGTCCACGTGTCGCGCGAGACGACGCCGACCGGCCGTCGCCGGGACGAGGCGGTGGCGGCCGCGTTGCGAGACTCCGGCGTCGACTGGGTCGAGACGGGCACGCCGTATGCCGTCGGCCCCGGCGTCGTGCGCAACGGCTCCGGCGACCCCTACCGGGTCTTCACCCCCTTCTCGAAGGCCTGGCGCGGCCACGGCTGGCCCGACCCTGCACCGGCGCCCAGCGGGCTGCGGCTCGTCGAGGCCGACAGCCACCGGGCCGCCTGGTCGATGCTCGACGCCGCCCTGTCCGAGGACGACCTCCCCGACCTTCCCCCGGCCGGCGAGGATGCCGCGCTGCGCCGCTGGCGACGCTTCGTCGACGCGGCGGTCACGGCATACGGGGAGGACCGGGACCGGCCCGACCGGCCCGGGACCTCGCGGATGTCGCCGTACCTCAAGCTCGGCGTCATCCATCCGCGGACGATGCTCGCCGATCTCGCACCGCTGCGGAGCAAGGGTGCCCACACGTTCGAGACCGAGCTGGCCTGGCGCGAGTTCTATGCGGACGTGCTGTGGCACCACCCGCGCAGCGCCTGGGCGGACCTGCGCGAGGAGCTGTCGGGTCTGCGCTACGACGCGCCCGAGGACGCCATCGAGGCATGGAAGACGGGGCGGACGGGCTACCCGATCGTCGACGCCGGGATGCGTCAGCTGCTCGCCACCGGCTGGATGCACAACCGGTTGCGGATGATCACGGCGAGCTTCCTCACCAAGGACCTCCACGTCTGGTGGCCGGTCGGCGCCCGACACTTCCTGGAGCACCTCCTCGACGGCGACCTCGCGTCGAACAACCACGGGTGGCAGTGGGTCGCCGGCACCGGGACCGACGCGGCGCCCTACTTCCGGGTCTTCAACCCGATCCTCCAGGGCAAGAGGTTCGACCCCGACGGGGCCTACGTCCGGCACTGGGTCCCCGAGCTGGAGCATCTGTCCGGCGTGGCGGTCCACGAACCGTGGAGCGCGGACGACGGGTACGCCCGGGGCTACCCGGAGCGGATCGTCGACCACGGCGCGGAGCGCGAGGAGGCGCTGCGCCGCTACCACGCCGCGCGGGGCTGAGCGGGTCCCGTCACGCGTGGAGGGTGCCGCGGACGAGGCTCACGCCGGAGTGGGCGGGGTCGTCGTCGTAGGCCTCGCGGGAGATGTCGACGATCGTGTAGCCCCGGTCGATGAGGGCCTGCGAGATGGGGAAGACCCGCGTGCCGCCCCCGGGGAGCACGCCGACGGACACCATCCGCTTGCCGTCCTCGTTGATGAGCCACACCTCGAGGTAACCCCCCTCGGGGGTGAGATCGTGGGTGCTGATCGAGAGGGAGACGGCCGACGGGGAGCGCACGACCTGTGCCGTACCGAGGTCGCGGCCCGTGTCGAGCGTGTCGAGCTGCGCCGCGGCCACCGTGGCGACCGTCGGGGAGGGTGCCGGGCCCTCGTCGCGTCCGGTGACGAGGGCGGTCACTCCGGAGCCGACGACGATGCCGGCAACCGCCGCGGCGGCGAGCCAGCCGGTGGCCGGCCGCTCCCGGCGCCTGGATCGCCCGGCCCCGATCGGGGTCGGCGCGGGCGTCGGCTCGCCGCTCCGGACGTCGGTCGGGGTGTCGGCCTCGGGCCGGGCCGGCTCGGCCTCGGGCACGTCCAGCTCGGTCCCTGTCCGGTCGAGCTCGGCCTCGACGCCGGCCCAGACCGTCGGGGGCGGCGCGACGAGCTCGACGCCGGCCGAGCCCACGGTCGCGTCGACGGTGCGGCGCAGCGACTCGAGCCGGTCGCGGCATTCGGGGCACTCTCCGAGGTGCCCGGCCCACGTCGGGTCGGCGGGCTCGCCGAGGGCGAGGTCGACGAGGAGCTCGTCGGTGATGTGGTTCATGGGTTCACCTCCTCGAGGCGGCGTCGTAGGTGCAGGAGTCCGCGGCGGACGTGGCTCTTGACCGTTCCCAGTGGCATGTCGAGCTGGGCGGCCACGTCCTCGTGGGTGCGGCCCTCGATGACGGCCAGCCGGATGACCGTCGCCCTCGGGTCGCCGAGCTCGCTCAGCTCCTGGGCGATGAGGACCTGGTCGGTCACCCGGTCGCTCTCCGGGGGGTCGCTGCCCCGTCCGTGGACGCTGGCGATCGCCAGCTCGTTGCGCCGGTCCCGGGCCCTGGCGGCGTGGAGGTCGGCGCACCGTCGACGGGTGATCGTCGCGAGCCAGCCGGGCAGGGACCCGGCCCCTGCCTGGAGCCGCTCGCGGCTGCGCCAGGCCGACACGAAGACCTGCTGGGTGACGTCCTCGGCGTCGTGGTGGTCGCCGAGCGAGCGCAGGGCGATCGTGTGCACGAGGGCGCTCCACCGGTGGAAGACCTCGGCCAGCGCCTCCCGGTCACCCGACCGCAGCCGGAGGAGGAGCTCTTCCTCCGACGCCTGGTCCTGCTCGACCCGCACGTCCGTCACGATAGCCATCCCTGGTCCCGGGGGCAGCCCGACGGGGAGGGTTGCCGCCCTCGCGGCGGCCCCCCTCCCCGGCGGTGGCGGACGAGACGGGTCAGAGGTCCACCGGCCTCAGCACCCGGGTGATGCCGTGGGCGATCTGCAGGTTGCCCTTGTTGATGTCCGTGGCGAACGGGTTGACCCACGGGTTGGCGTCGTTGCGGTCCTGGTCGACGAGCTTGATGAGCGGGATCCACCGGCCGTAGACGCGAACGGTGATCGTCGGGCCGAGGGCGGTCGTCAGCTTCGCGCCGTTGGACTTCGCCGCCATCCGCTTCGTGATCGTCGCGCCGGGCACGACGTGGTAGAGCAGCACCTGCTCCACCGTGTCGATGCCGAGGCCGGCGACGGCGTCGAAGACGGCGGACTCGCGGTACATCCACCTGCCCGTGAGGTCGTGGACGAGGCGCCGGAAGGCCTGGTCACTGGGGACGAAGGCGGTGAGCGCCACGGAGCCGTCGGCGAGCACGCCGACGGGGCTGCTCGGCTTCGCGGCGAGGACGGCGAGAACCGCCTCGGTGACGATGTCGTAGTCGGACCAGTTGCGATCGAAGCGGTTGCCGTCGGCAGTGAGGACCTCCGCGAGGCTGCGGGTGCCCGTGCCGGGGTGCGTCGAGTGGCTCGAGGCGCTCGCCGAGGCGGCGGGCGCGACGAGAGCTGCGGTCAGGCCCAGGCCGATGACGGCCGAGGCGAGTCGTCGAAGGTGCATCGTTGTCCCTCTCTTCTGTGCTGCGCGATGAGCCCGCGATGCGGCCTCGTCCCCTACTTCCGCGGACCGGGGGCGTTCGGATGCACCCGGACCGGATCGATCTTGTCGAGGGTCGGGGCCGGCTCGCCCGGCACCGTCTAGCGTGGCGGGATGACCCGACCTCTCGTGGCGCCCGAGACCGTCCTCGGCGCCGCGGGCGGCATCGTCGACACCGCCCTCGACCGGCTCGTCGTCCCCGGCTTCTCCGCCATCGGGTATGCCGTGCGCCGCCGCCTCCCGGGGTGGCCCGCCGATCCCGCGCCCGACGCGCTCGCCGGGCGGGACGTCCTCGTCACCGGGGCGTCCTCCGGTCTCGGCACGGCCACGGCCGCACGGCTCGGCCGGCTCGGCGCCCACGTGCACCTCGTCGTCCGGGACGAGGAGAAGGGTCACCGGACGGCCGCCGGGCTGCGGGTGCCGAGCACCGTCTGGCACTGCGACGTCGCCGACCTCGACGGCGTCCGCGGGTTCGCCGCCGACGTCCTGGCCTCCGGCGTGCGCCTCGCCGGGATCGTCCACAACGCGGGCGCGCTGCCTCCCGAGCGCGCCGAGTCGCCCCAGGGGCACGAGCTGACGATGGCCCTGCACGTGCTCGGTCCGGTCCTCATGACCGACCTGCTCCGACCGGCGCTCGCGGGCCAGGACGCCCGGGTCGTCCTCGTCACCTCGGGTGGGATGTACACCCAGGCGCTGCCGGTGGACGACCCGGAGTACCGCCGGGGACGGTATGCCGGCGCGACGGCATACGCCCGGAGCAAGCGGACCCAGGTCGAGCTCCTCCCCGTCCTCGGCCGGCGCTGGGGCGAGGCGGGCATCGCGACCTATGCCATGCACCCGGGCTGGGCGGCGACGCCGGGGGTGACCGAGTCGCTGCCGACGTTCGAGCGGGTGATGCGGCCCATCCTGCGCGATGCCGACGCCGGTGCCGACACGACGGCATGGCTGCTCGCCGTCGACCCGCGCCCCGAGGGCGGCCTGTGGCACGACCGCCGGGAGCGGCCGACCGCCGTCCTCCCGCGGACGAGCCCGAGCGAACAGCAGCGGGCCCGGATGTGGGACTGGGTCGCCGAGGCGGCCGGGCTCGATCGCTGAGGGTCCCGGTCGGGCCGACGCCTACCGGCCGGTCTCCGCGGTGCGGTAGACGAGGACCGGGCACGGCGCGTGGTGCACGACGTAGGACGCCACCGACCCCAGGTGCAGGCCGGGCAGGGTCCCCACGCCGTGGCTCCCGACGACGAGGAGGTCGGCCCCCTTCGACGCCTCGATGAGGGCCGCTCGCGGCTGCAGCCGGATCACCCGCGTCGAGATCGTCACGTCGGGTGCGTCCGCGCCGACCGCGGCCGCCGCCCGGGCGACGAGGTCGACACCGTCGCGCTCGAACTCGACGTCGTCGAACGCCATGGCCGGCCAGACCGCGGTCGGCAGCTCCCAGCCGAGGACGGCGAGGATCTCACCACCGACGAGGCGGGCCTGTCCGACGGCCCAGCGGAGGGCGTCGACGCTGATGTCGGACCCGTCGACGCCGACGACGATGAGCGGACGTCGCTGTTGCTCACCCATGGTCACCACCCCTTCCGACACCACGCTGGCAGGGCAGTTCGAGTCCCGGCAAGGACCCACGTCACGTCGGGGACGACTATTTCCCCACACTCGTGTTGCGATATTCGGCGCGGGTTCCGTAGCATGGACCCCGAGGGGAGTACTTCCCAGACCTCGTCCCGGTCATCCCGAGCATCCCGATGGCGCTCCCGGGCAGGGTCGGCGCCCCGGCGCCGATGAAGGAGACCTCACGCGTTGACCGTGAGGAGACCTCATGTCCCCCTTCCTCCAACCCCTCGCGGCGGTCCCTGAGACCGTCGCGAGCGTCGTTCCGAGCACCGCGGCGGCCGCCGTCGACCCGATCGTCGTCGACGCCCCCGTCGGGACCCCCCTGCTGTGGGCCATCACCATCACGGCGATCGCCGTGCTCCTCCTGCTCGACTTCGCCGTGACCCGCCGCCCGCATGCCGTC
The DNA here is from genome assembly GCA_963745335.1 of uncultured Actinomycetota bacterium. GTDB lineage: Bacteria > Actinomycetota > Actinomycetes > Actinomycetales > Dermatophilaceae > CAVSJJ01. The sequence continues at coordinate 74,664 of CAVUXP010000004.1, read as the reverse complement.
TCGATGCGCGAGGCGATCGGCTGGTCGCTCTTCTACATCGCCATCCCCGTCGGCTTCGGCCTGTGGGTCTGGCTGTCCTACGGCGCGGAGCGCGGGGTCGAGTACTACACCGGCTACCTCGTCGAGAAGTCGCTGTCGATCGACAACCTCTTCATCTTCATGCTCCTGCTCGCCGCCTTCGCCGTCCCGCGGGAGCTGCAGCAACGGGCCCTGCTCATCGGCGTCGCCGGCGCCCTCGTCATGCGCGGCATCTTCATCGCGCTCGGCGCCCAGCTCATCTCGAACTTCGCCTGGGCCTTCCTCCTCTTCGGCGCGATCCTCCTCGCGACCGGGGTCAAGGTCCTCCGCGACGCCCTCCGGCACGAGGAACACGTCATCGACCCCGGCTCGCTCCGCAGCGTGCGGCTGCTGCGGCGCTTCTGGCCGGTGACCGAGTCGTATGCCGGCCCCCGCCTCACCGTGCTCCGCGACGGTCGGCGCGCCCTCACTCCGATGGCTCTCGTCATCGTCGCCATCCTCGGCACCGACGTCGTCTTCGCCATCGACTCCGTCCCGGCCGTCTATGGCATCACCGGCGACCCCTACCTCGTCTTCGCGACGAACGCCTTCGCCCTGCTCGGGCTCCGGGCGCTCTACTTCGTCCTCGAGGGCGCGTTGTCGACCCTGCGCCACCTCGGCTTCGGTCTGGCCGCCATCCTCGGCTTCATCGGCGTCAAGCTCGTCCTGCACTGGGCGCACGGCGTCTGGACCTGGGTCCCCGAGATCCCGACGCTGCTCTCGCTGGGCGTCATCCTCGGCATCCTCGCCCTCGTCACGGCGACGAGCCTGCGCGCCGAGCGGCGCGATGCGCTCACCCCTGTGCCGTGAACCGCCAGAGCGTCGTCGACGAGAAGGTCTCGCCGGGCCGGAGCACCGTCGAGGGGAAGTCGGGCTGGTTCGGGCTGTCCGGGAAGTGCTGGGTCTCCAGCGCGACCCCGGCGGCCTGCCGGTACGGGCGTCCCGACGTGCCGACGAGCCGTCCGTTGAGGTAGTTGCCGGTGTAGGCCTGGTTGCCGGGTTGGTCGCTGAGGACGGTGAGGGTGATCCCGCTGTCGGGGGAGGTCAGCACGGCGTGCTCGCGCATCCCCTCGCCGCGGATGACCATGTTGTGGTCGAGGCCGCCGCCGATGACGAGCTGGTCGTCACCGGCGCGCCGCAGCTGGTCGCCGATGACCCGCGGCTCGCGCCAGTCGAAGGCGGTGCCGTCGACCGGGGCGATGCCGGTGGGGATGTAGTCGGTCGTCGTCGGCGTGTACTGGTCGGCGTTGATCCGCAGCAGATGGCGCTCGACGCTCCACGCCTCTTCTCCCTCGAGGTTGAGGTAGCTGTGGTTCGTCAGGTTGAGCACGGTCGGCTTGGACGTCGTCGCGGCATACCCGATCCGCAGCTCGCCCGGCGCGACGGTGTAGGTGATCGTCACGGCCAGCTCGCCCGGGAAGCCCTGGTCGCCGTCCGGGCTGACGAGGTCGAGGACGACGTGGCTCGCATCGACCTCGGTGACCGTCCAGACCCGCTTGTCGAAGCCCTCCGGGCCGCCGTGGAGGAGGTTGTCACCCTCGTTCGTGGCCAGGACGTGCTCGACCCCGTCGAGGGTGAACCGGCCTCCGGCGATCCGGTTGGCGTAGCGGCCGATCGCGCAGCCGAAGTAGGCCCACGAGGAGCGGTAGGCCGCGAGGTCGGCGTGGCCGAGGACGACGTTCCGGCTCGCCCCCTCCCGATCGGCCACCTCCAGACGATGGATCGTCGCGCCGTAGTCGAGGATGTCGACCGCGATGCCGTCGGCGAGGAGGCGGATGGAGTGGACGGTCGTGCCGTCCTCGAGGGTGCCGAACGTCGGGAGGTCCATGCCCGCATTCTGCCGCGTAGGTTGTGGTCATGAGCGAGGACCTCCCCCCGGCCCGGACGTACGCGACGAGCGAGATGACGGCGGAGGTCCACGACTACGGCGCCCAGGTCACCCGCTGGGCCCCGACCGGCGCCGACCCGGTGCTGTGGCTCAGCCCGCGGGCCCGGTTCGAGCCCGGTGCGGCGATCCGCGGCGGGGTGCCGATCTGCTTCCCGTGGTTCGGCCCCGGCCGCTCCGGCGACCTCGCGCCCGCCCACGGCTTCGCCCGGATCACGCCGTGGCGGCTCACCGCCGAGGTCGTCGGCGAGGCCGCCGTCAACCTCACCTTCGAGCTGACCCAGGACGATGCGAGCGCCGAGGCGTTCCCGCATCGCTACCACGCGGCATACCGGGTCGGCCTCGGCCCCGAGCTCGCGCTCGACCTCACGGTGACGAACACCGGCGACGAGCCCTTCGAGGTCGACGAGGCGCTGCACGCCTACCTCGCCGTCGGCGACGTGCGCGAGGTGTGGCTCGAGGGGCTCGACGGTGCGCGCTACCTCGACAAGGTCGGCGACGGGGAGGGGACCCAGCAGGGGGACGTCCGGTTCACGGGCGAGACCGACCGCGTCTACCACTCCGGCGGCCCGGTGCGGCTCGTCGACCCCCAGCTCGGCCGGACCCTCGTCGTCGGAACCCGCGATGCGCACAACGTCGTCGTGTGGACGCCGTGGTGGGCCAAGGCGGGCCAGGCCGGCGACATCGGCGAGGCGGCATGGACGTCGTTCGTCTGCGTCGAGGCGGCCAACGCCCTCGAGGACTACGTCACCGTCGCGCCGGGGTCGTCGCACACCCTCGGCTACCGGCTCCGCGTCGAGGGTCTCGGCGACGCCCCACTTGCCTGACCGCCGCGCCCGGAGTGCCCCGCGCAGGTGGGGGTGTGCGGCCACCCGCTGGTGTCCGGGTAGCCGGCGACGCTTGACGCACCGGCTGTCGGAGGGGTGCCGATTTGCTTGTGTCCGGGTGGACGGTCGCCCTGGCGACCAGATACCCGGACGCAACGGCTGTCGGGGGGTGGCTTGCTGCTGGTGTCCGGGTGGACGGTCGCCCTGGCGACCAGAAACCCGGACGCTACGGCTGTTGGGGGGCTTCCCGTTGCTTGTGTCCGGGTGGATGGTCGCCCTGGCGACCAGATACCCGGACGCAACGGCTGTCGGAGGGGTGCCTTGCTGCTGGTGTCCGGGTGGACGGTCGCCCTGGCGACCAGATACCCGGACACAAGGGGAGGGGTCAGCCGTCGGCGAGGCGCTCCTCGATCCGCTCCACCTTCGCCGTCAGCTGGCCGTCGAACCCGGGGCGGATGTCGGCCTTGAGGACGAGGGACACCCGCGGGGCGACCGCGGCCAGGGTGTCGACGCACCGCTTGACGACGGCCATCACCTCGTCCCAGTCGCCCTCGATGTTCGTGAACATCGCATTCGTCTCGTGGGGCAGGCCCGACTCGCGGACGACCCGGATGGCGGCGGCGACGGCCTCGCTCACCCCACCGGTCTCGTCGGCGGTGGACGGGGCGATGCTGAAGGCAACGATCATGAGCGGCACGGTAGCGCGGCCGGGCGCCCCCGGCCGCGCCACCCCTCCGTCCGGACCGGGCTCAGCGACGCGCGTTGCGGATGGCGTCCCGGGTCCGGTCGATGACCGACGCGATCGGACCCAGCGCCGTGTTGGCGGTCGCGGACTCCACGCCGGCGTGTGGGTGCGTCGGCGCGATGCTCTCGGCCGCCCGCAGCGCCGTGGCCATCGAGGACAGGTCGTCCGCGTCGAGGTTCTTGCGCAGGAGGGGGAACTCCTGCTTCTCCTCGTTCTCGGCGTGCTCGCTCACGGCCTTCTTGAACTCGGCGAACTTCTTCGCGAACTCGCTGTCGTCGACATCGAGGTCCTCCAGCGCCGAGAGGACCTCCTTGCCCTCGTGCTCCTCCTCCAGGCGCGCGTCGGCGATGTTCTCCCCCTCCGGACCCTGGAGTCGGGTGCTCGGGTGGATGACCATCTCCTCCGCGGTCTCGTGCACGGCGAGGAACCGGCGCAGCTCGTCGAAGGCGGACCGGCGCTTCTCGCCGTCGCTGTGCTCGACCTCGTCGAGCAGGGCTCGGACCCGGTCGTGCTGGCGCAGCAGCAGATCGATGGCGTCGTTGGGGTTGGCTTGGGTCTCGGTGCTCATGGCAGCCTCCGGAAAGTCAGGTGTGGTCGACGCGCTCGCGCGCGGTGTCCTTGCTTGCTACCCCCGGATGCCGCGGTCATGCATGCCGCCACCACAGGTTCTCGCTCCATCGAGAGGTGACGGCGGGCGACGAAAAGTGTTGCGGCATACCGCAACTATTTGGTGAGAACTTTGCGATCGGCGACGCATCGCCGGGGACTCGCGGGGTATCGGCGAGACATGACGGACCACGCGACGACGAATGCCGACCAGCCGCCGGTCCCGGGAGCGCCCGGGGCCGTCACGCCCTCTGTCGAGGAGCCGGTGACGCCGGCGCCGCCCGCGCCCCCCAAGGAGGACCAGCGCGGGCCCCGGGAATCCTCCCCGACCGGTGAGGAGGTCGAGCCGCAGGGTGCCTCGCACCAGCAGGGCGCCCACCTGACGACCTCCACGGGCGTCCGGCTGCGCGACACCGACCACTCGCTCAAGGCCGGTGCCCGGGGGCCGACCCTCCTCCAGGACCACCATCTGCGCGAGAAGATCACCCATTTCGACCACGAACGCATCCCGGAGCGGGTCGTCCACGCCCGGGGGACGGGGGCGCACGGCCGCTTCCGCGGCTACGGCACCGCCTCCGGGATCTGCCGGGCGGCGTTCCTCGCCGAGGGCGTCGAGACACCCGTCTTCGTGCGCTTCTCGACGGTGGTGGGCTTCCGGGGCTCGGCGGATGCCGTGCGCGACACCCGCGGCTTCGCGACGAAGTTCTACACGAGCGAGGGCAACTTCGACCTCGTCGGCAACAACATGCCGGTCTTCTTCATCCAGGACGGGATCAAGTTCCCCGACATCATCCACGCCGCCAAGCCCCACCCGGACCGGGAGATCCCCCAGGCCCAGAGCGCCCACGACACGTTCTGGGACTTCGTGTCCCTCCACACCGAGGCGCAGCACCACACCATGTGGCAGATGTCGGACCGGGCCGTCCCGCGGTCCTACCGGATGATGGAGGGCTTCGGGGTACACACCTTCCGGCTCGTCAACGAGGCGGGGGAGACCTCGCTCGTGAAGTTCCACTGGAAGCCGCGGCTCGGCACCCACTCCCTCCTGTGGGAGGAGGCGCAGCTGGTCAACGGCGCGGACCCCGACTTCCACCGCCGCGACCTCTACGACGCCATCGAGGCGGGGGCCTACCCGCAGTGGGAGCTGGGGGTCCAGGTGATGCCGGACAACCCGGAGCAGACCTTCGAGGGCATCGACCTGCTCGACCCGACGAAGATCGTCCCCGAGGAGCTCGCCCCCGTCCAGCCGATCGGGCTGATGACGCTCGACGCCGCTCCGACGAACTTCTTCGCCGAGGTGGAACAGGTCGCGTTCCACGTCGGCAACCTCGTCCCCGGCATCGACGTCACCGACGACCCGCTGATGCACGCCCGGCTGTTCTCCTACATCGACACGCAGATCACCCGGCTCGGTGGGCCCAACTTCAGCCAGATCCCGGTGAACCGGCCGCATGTCCCCGTCAACGACATGTTCCGCGACGGCTTCCACCAGCACGCCGACCATGCGGGTGTCGCGCCATACCGGCCGAACTCGCTCGACGGCGGATGCCCGTTCACGGCGGGAGGCGACGAGGCCGCCTTCATCGACGTCCCGCACGAGCTGCCCGCGGCGCCCAAGACGCGGGAGGCGCCCGAGTCGTTCGCGGACCACCACAGCCAGGCCAGGTTGTTCTGGCGGAGCATGACGCCGACGGAGCAGGACCACATCGTCCGGGCGTACACGTTCGAGCTCGGCAAGTGCTACGAGCAGGCGGTGCGGGAGCGCCAGCTGACATCACTCGCCCTCATCGACGCCGAACTGGCCTCCCGGGTCGCCAACGGGCTCGGTCTCGCCGCCCCGCACGTCGACGAGGCCGACCTGGACCGCGTGCACGACAGCGATCCCAGCCCGGCCCTGTCGCAGCTCGGTCGGACCTGGCCCGTCGACGGCCGGGTCGTCGGCATCGTCGTCGACGACGACACGGACCCGCAGGTGGCACTCGGACTGCAGCAGGCCCTGCACGCCGCCAAGGTGTCACCGCTCCTCGTCGCCCCGCACGGCGGGATGCTGGGCGGCTCGGACCTCGCGACGCAGCGGTCCTTCCTCACCGCCCGATCGGTGGAGTTCGATGCCGTCGTCCTCGCCGCCTCGCCCACGCCCGCGCCGGACGCGCACCAGCCCCTCGACGCCAAGGCCGCCGGCGAGGGAGAGGTCGACCCGCGCGTCGTCCTCCTCGTCGAAGAGGCCTACCGCCACGCCAAGCCGATCGCGTGCCTCGACGCGGGCTCGGCGGCGCTGGCCGCCGCCGGGGTCGGCGAGTCCTCGCCCGGTGTCGTCCGCGGTGACGGTGACTCCGTGGTCGATGAGCTCGTCGAGGTCATGTCGGCCCACCGCGTGTGGGACCGGTTCCCGGCGTCGGCCTGAGCGTCAGGGACTGCTCGGCGCGACCGACGGGGCCGCGGGTGTCGTGCAGCGTCGTGCTCGTCAGCCCGATCCCGTCCGGACCGAAGACGACCGTCGTGTCGAGGCCGACCCATCGCCCGCGCGGGGAGCGGTGGAGGTGGATCGTCAGGTCGACGTTGGGGAAGAGCCACTCGGCGGGCGGCTGGCGGACCGCGACCCCGTTGGCGGTGTCGACGAGCCCGACGAAGCGGGCGAGGTCGTCGACCTCCTCGTCCGGCACGAGCGGGATGCCGGTCGCGACCCAGGTGCGGGTGCGGCCCGGCTCGGGGGTGCCGACGTGCCGGACGTCGAGGCCGCCGATGTAGCCACCCGGCCACACGTCGACGAGGGCGCCGGGCGCGAGGGAGTCGGGGTGGGGGAGCGGCTCGGCCTCCCCTCCGGCGACCGACCCGGTGTCTCCCGCCGAGAGGCGCCAGGCGCGCACCCGGCATACGTCCCGGCCGTCCTGACGAGCGGTCGCCTCGACGAGCTCGATGGTCCGGCCGGGCCGGACCACGTCGACGGAGATGTCGCACTCGGCGATCCGCACGACCCCGAGGATGTCGTAGGACAGCCGGGCGATGACCTTGCCGTCGGCAGGTCCGCGGGCGGCGGCGTCGCGGGCGATCTCGTGGGCGAGGAGCCCGGTCAGCGGTGCGATGTGCTGTTCGCTCGTCGACCAGGCACCGCTCGTATGCCGCGTCGCGAGAACGCGATCGGGGCCGGTACGGACGAAGTAGGAGCCGGCGTCGTCGGGCATCCCTCGATCCTGCCACCCGGCGCCCGCGCCCGGCCGGTCAGGTGTCGGTGATGTGCTCCGGGCGGATCGGCAGCCGGGCGAGCGGGCGGCCGACCGCCCGGCGGATGGCACTCGCGACCGCCGGTCCGGAGGAGATCGTCGGCGGCTCACCCACGCCCCGCAACCCGTACGGCGCGTGGGGGTCCGGGTTCTCGAGAATGTCGACGCGCATCGGCGGCATGTCGAGCATCGTCGGGAGGAGGTAGTCGGTGAAGGAGGCGTTGCGGATCACCCCGCCGTCGACGACGAGCTCCTCCATGACGGCCAGGCCGAGCCCCTGGGCGCTGCCGCCGTGGATCTGGCCGAGGACGGCCTGGGGGTTGACCGCCCGCCCGACCTCCTGGGCCGTGTCGAGCGCGACGACCTTGACGAGCCCGAGCTCGACGTCGACGTCGACGACGGCCCGATGCGCGGAGTAGGCGTACTGGACGTGCGCGTCCCCCTGGCCGGTCTCGGGGTCGAGTGGCGTCGTCGGGCGGTGCCGCCACTCGACCGTCTCGTCGAGCACGGTGTCTCCGAGGACGTCGGCGATGGTGGCGACGGCGCCCGCGGTGGCGCCGACGACCTTGCCGCCCTCGAGGCGGAGGTCGTCGATGGGCCCGAGTCGGCGTCGGGCGAGGTCGAGGACCTGGGCGCGAACCCGCTCGCAGGCCGCGAGGACCGCGCCGCCGGTGACATAGGTCTGCCGGGACGCCGAGGTGGACCCGGCGGAGCCGACGGTCGTGTCCGCGCCCTGCACGACGACCCGGTCGACGCCGAGCTCGGTCCGGCAGATCTGCTGCTCCACGGTCACGAGCCCCTGGCCGACCTCGATGGCGGCGCTGTGCACCGTCGCGGTGGCCTCGCCGCCGAGAACCTCGAGGCGCACCCGGGCCGTGGAGTAGTCGTCGAAGCCCTCGGAGAAGCCGACGTTCTTGTAGGCCACCGCGTAGCCGACGCCGCGGACGACGCCCTCGCCGTGGGTGACGTTGGCGATCCCACCGGGCAGCGCGCGCGGGTCGCCGGCGCCGTCCGGCGTGGGCGGCGGCGGCAACGGCATCGCCTGGACCCGGCGCAGCAGCTCGGCAACGGGAGCCGGTGCATCGAGAACCTGACCGGTGGGCGCCTCGGACCCCTCGCTCATCGCGTTGCGGATCCGCAGCTCGACGGGGTCCATGCCCAGCTCGGCGGCGAGCCGGTCCATCTGGGCCTCGTAGCCGAAGGCGACCTGAACGGCGCCGAAGCCACGCATCGCTCCGGCCGGAGGGTTGTTCGTGTAGGCGCCGTAGCAGTCGAGGTGGACCGACGGAACGGCATACGGACCGACCCCGAGTGTGCCCGCATTGGCGACGACCGCGGGGGTGCTCGACGTGTAGGCGCCACCGTCGAGGTAGATCGTCGCCCTGACGTAGACGAGGTCGCCCTCGCGGGTCGCGCCGTGCTCGTATCGCATCCGGGCGGGGTGGCGGTGCACATGCCCGACGAAGGACTCCTCGCGGCTGTAGACCATCTTCGTCGGCCGTCCGGTCCGCAGGGCGAGCAGGCACGCATGGATGTGCATCGAGAGGTCCTCGCGCCCGCCGAAGGCGCCCCCGACGCCGGCCAGGGTGAGCCGGACCTGCTCCGGCGCAAGGCCGAGCGATGCGCAGATCTGCCGCTGGTCCACGTGCAGCCACTGGGTGGCGACATAGAGGTCGACGCCGCCGTCCTCGCCCGGGACGGCGAGGCCGGACTCGGGCCCGAGGAAGGCCTGGTCCTGGGTGCCGACCTCGTAGTCCCCGACGACGACGACGTCGGCCTGCGGCCGGGCCTCGCCCTTGCGGATCTTCAGGTGCCGCACGAGGTTGCCCCCGGCATGGAGGGGACGTGCCGCCTCGTCCGAGGCCTGGGGCTCGTCCCACCCGCCGTGGCCGAGCGCCCGGACCGGGTCGGTGACCGGGTCGAGGGGCTCGTAGTCGACGGCGATCCGCGCGGCGGCCCGCCGGGCGGTCTCGGGGTGGTCCGCCGCGACGAGGGCGACCGGCTCCCCGTGGTAGCGCACCTCGTCGATGGCGAGGACCGGCTGGTCGGGGATCTCGAGCCCGTAGGTCTTGCTGGCCGGGGACGTCCTCGTGGGTCAGCACGGCGTGCACGCCGGGGACGGCGAGCGCCGCGCTCGTGTCGATCGAGCGGATGAGGGCCGCCGCATGTGGGCTGCGCAGGGTGTAGCCCCAGACCATCCCGTCCATCCACAGGTCACTGCCGTAGGCGAACTCTCCGGTGACCTTGAGGATGCCGTCCGGCCGGTGCGGGCTGTCGCCGACGCCGCCGGGGGTGGCGGTGTCGACGCCTCGCGTCGTGTCGATCCCGGCCGGTGCCGTCGTCGTGTCGGTCGCGTGGGTCCTCGGCATCGTGGATCACCCCGCCTTCCGGATGAGGGAGCGGTGGACGTCGGCGGCGTTCCGGGCCAGGGCGTGCTCGTCGACGGTGACGACCCGGTCGCGCTCGACGACGACGCGGCCGTCGACGAGGAGGAGCTCGAGCGGGGGCGGGCTACCGAGGACCAGTGCCGCCACGGGGTCGGCGATGTCCGCGTGGGGGAGGGTGTCGAGCCGCCAGAGGGCGAGGTCGGCCAGCTTCCCCGGCTCGATCGAGCCCAGCTCGTCCGCACGGCCGAGGACCCGCGCCCCGCCGATCGTCGCCAGGGCCAGCGACTCGCGGACGCCGAGCGCCTGGGGACCTCCGCGGGCCCGCGCGAAGAGCACGGCGTGGTGCGCCTCCTCGAGCAGGGCCGCCGACTCGTTGCTCGCGGCGCCGTCGACCCCGAGGCCGACGCGGGCGCCGGCGTCGAGCAGGTCGCGGGTCCGGGCGATGCCGGCGCCGAGCCGCGCGTTGGAGGTCGGGCAGTGGGCGATGCCGGTGGCCGTCTCGCCGACCCGCTGGACGGCCCGGTCGTCCAGGTGGATGCCGTGCGCGAACCACACGTCGTCGCCGAGCCAGCCGAGGTCCTCGGCGTACTCGAGGGAGGAGCAGCCGAAGCGCTCCCGGCAGAAGTCCTCCTCGTCGAGGGTCTCGGCGAGGTGGGTGTGCAGCCGGACGCCGAGCCGCCGGGCCAGGCTGGCCGCATCGGCCATCAGCTCACGGGTGACGGAGAACGGCGAGCAGGGGGCCACGGCCACCTGGAGCATCGAGCCGGGCGACGGGTCGTGCCAGCGAGCGACCGCGGCCTCGGTGGCGGCGAGCGCGGCATCGCGGTCCTCGACGACATGGTCGGGCGGCAGCCCGCCGCGGCTCACGCCGAGGTCCATGGAACCGCGGGCGGGGTGGAACCGCAGCCCGACGTCCCGGGCCGCCCCGATCTCGGCGGCGAACACGTCGCCGCCCTCGCGGGGGAAGACGTAGTGGTGGTCGCTCGTCGTCGTGCATCCGGTGCGGGCCAGCCAGGCGAGGGCCCCGCGCGCGGCCACGCCCACGGCATACTCGTCGATCCCGGCCCACACGGGGTAGAGCGTCCGCAGCCACTCGAAGAGGGTCGCGTCGGCGGCCAGGCCGCGGGTCACCCACTGGTAGAGGTGGTGGTGGGTGTTGACCAGCCCCGGGGTGAGGAGGCAGCCGGAGCCGTCGACGATGCGCGCGCCGTCGCGCACGGTATCCGGGGCCGGCCCGGGGCTGACACTCTCGATCCGGTTGGCCGCGACGACGACGTGTCCCGTGGCGTGCTCGGTGCCGGCCGCGTCGACCGTGGCGATCGCGCAGCCGTCGATGACCGTCCGCGTCGGCTGGGTGGGCATCTCACTCGCCTCCGACGCGTCGGTCGGCCGCGAGCCGCACCGCGGTGAGGATCGTCTCGTAGCCGGTGCAGCGGCACAGGTTCCCGGCCAGCGCCTCGCGGATCTGCGGGTCGCTCGGGTTCGGCACCCGGGTCAGCAGGTCGTGGGTCGCGACGACGAGACCCGGTGTGCAGAAGCCGCACTGGACCGCACCGGCGTCGAGGAAGGCCTGCTGGACGGGGTCGAGCGCGTCCGCGGCCTCGGCCGCGGCGGGACGCAGGCCCTCGACGGTGACGACCTCGCGGCCCTGCGCCTGGCCCGCCGCGACGAGGCACGAGCAGACCGGCAGCCCATCGAGGTACACGGTGCAGGAGCCGCACTCGCCCTGTTCGCAGGCGTTCTTCGACCCGGGAAGGGCGAGCCGCTCGCGCAGGACGTAGAGGAGGCTCTCGCCCTCCCACACGTCGTCGATGTCGCGGCGTACGCCGTTGACCGTCGTCGAGAGTCGCATCGCTCAGGCCGCCTTCCGGTAGTCGTTCCACGCCCAGGTGAGGCAGCGCCGCGCGATGACCTCGAGGGCGTGCCGACGGTATGCCGCGGTGCCGCGCACGTCGTCGACCGGGTCCGCGGCGTCGGCGACCCGGCGGCCGAACTCGGTGGCGACGGCGTCCGGGAGGGCTGCCCGGCTCTCCCACAGGCCCGCCTCGTCGAGGGCGGCGCCGACGAACTCGCCGGCGCTCGTGGCGATCCGGGGCGTGGGTGCGGCCGACCCGATGCCGGTCCCGACCCGTCTCGGCTCGGGATGGAGGGCGAGGCCGAAGGCGCAGACCGCGATGACCATGGCGTTGCGGGTGCCGATCTTGGCGAACTGCTGAGGTCCGGCCGCGGTCGGCACCCAGATCGCCCGGATGAGCTCGTCCTCGGCGAGGGCGTTGCGCTTGACCCCGGTGAAGAAGTCGCCGATCGGAATGCGCCGCTCCCCCCGGGTCGAGGCGACCTCGACCTCGGCGCCGACGGCGAGCAGCGGTGGGTGGGCGTCACCGGCGGGGGAGGCCGTGCCGAGGTTGCCGCCGACGGTTCCGCGGTTGCGGATCTGGGGGGAGCCGACGGTGCGGGCTGCCATGGCCAGGCCGGGCAACCGGTCGCCCAGCTCGGTGATGACGCGGGCGTAGGTGACGGCGGCTCCGAGCCGGACCCGCCCCTCCTGCTCGTCCCAGTCGGTGAGGTCGGGGACCGCCGTGAGGTCGATGAGGGCGCTGGGTCGGCGGCGGTCGAAGTTCAGCTCGACCATGACGTCGGTGCCGCCGGCGATCGGTGTCGCGTCGGGACGGTCGGCCTTCGCGGCGAGGGCATCGGCCCACGTCAGAGGGCGAAGGAACTCCATGGCGGCTCCTGTCAGCGCGGAGGTGCGACCGGTCCCCCGAACGTACTCCCAGGACGGCGGGGCGTCGCTGCCACCATGCGCATGACGTCCGCCACGCCCCGCCCGGCCGCCGGAGGCCCGACGCCGCTCGTCGCCGGTGAGAGTCCATGCCGTGATCGAAAATATATGCGCGAGGGTCTTGACGGGATCCCCGCGCGGCGGTCAGACTCTCATGCATCGTCATTACACAAGCGAATATTTACTCGAACAGGGAGTCCCTCCCGACACCCTGCCCGGCGTGATCTCAAAGAGGAGAAATGGCATGACACCACGGTCGACGGTCGTCAAGGTGGGCCTCAGTGCCCTCACGGTGACGGCACTGGCCGCCAGCCTGGCGGCGTGCGGCAGCGGCTCGAGCGGTTCCGCCTCCGGCGGAGGCGGCAAGAAGGTCATCGGCGTCTCGGTGGCCGACCAGAAGTCCCTGTTCTACGTGGCCGAGGTCGCCGGCATCAAGGACGAGGCGAAGAAGCAGGGCTACGAGATCAAGCTCGTGTCCGCGAACAACGACTCCCAGGCGCAGGTGAAGCAGGTCAACGACCTGCTGACCCAGCAGATCGGCGCCCTCATCTTCACGTCGCAGGACTCGACGGCCGCTGCGGCCGGCGTGCGGGCGGCGAACCAGGCCGACGTTCCCGTCGTCGCCGTCGACCAGCGCCCCGAGTCGGGTCAGGGCGACCTCGCGACCTACATCGCGACCGACAGCGTCAAGGCCGCCTACGAGCTGTGCACGTGGATGTTCGACCAGAACGGCAACTCCGGCCAGCTCGCCATCCTCCACGGAGTCCTCGGCTCCACCGCGGAGCTGCAGCGCACCGAGGGCTGCGAGAAGGCTCTCAAGGAGAACCCGGACGTCAAGGTCGTCGCCGAGGAGACGGCGAACTGGGACGAGACCGAGGCGTACAAGGCCACGCAGAACATCCTCACGGCTCACCCGCAGCTGACGATGGTCTTCGGTGAGAGCGACGCGATGTCGATCGGCGCCGCGAAGGCGGCCAAGGACTCCGGCCGCAACATCTTCTCCGTCGGCATCGACGGCTTCCCGACGATGTTCGACGACGTCGCCTCGGGCCTGACCCAGGCGACGATGGCGCAGCAGCCCTACATGATGGGCCAGATGGCCGTCCGCAACGCCATCGCGTTCATGGGCGGCGAGGGCACGGACATCCCCGCCAAGGGCGACATCCCCGCGATCCAGTACCAGGACACCGTCCTCATCAACAAGGACACCATCGGGTCGCACAAGGTCGAGGACTTCTACGGCCCTGAGGCCCAGTCCTTCAAGTAAGCGACACCCCTCGAGCGCGAGGTCCGGCCCGCTCACCCGGGCGGGCCGGACCTCACCCGAGTGCCGACGACGTCACACCTCGAGAAGGGCGAACACCCCATGCCGCAGAACACGTCATCCGACGGGCTCGTGTGCACCGGTCTCGTCAAGACCTACAGCGGAGTCACGGTCCTGAAGGAGGTGGACTTCGCCGTCCGGCCGGGCAGCGTCGTCGGCCTCATCGGTGAGAACGGCGCCGGCAAGTCGACGCTCAGCTCGATCATCACCGGCGTCAACCGTCCCGACGGTGGGTCGATGACGCTCGACGGCGCGCCGTACGCGCCGGACGACCCGGCCGACGCCCTCGCGAAGGGGGTGGGGCTCATCCACCAGGAGATCCGGCTCCTGCCCCAGCTGACGGTCGCCGAGAACATCTTCCTCGGGCGGCTGCCCCGCAGGGGCGGGCGGGTCGACTACCGGCGGATCAACGAGGAGTCCGCCGAGGTGCTGCGTTCCCTCGGCGTCGACCTCGACCCCCGTCGCCAGGTCCGGGGGCTGTCCATGGCGCGGCAGCAGGAGATCGAGATCGCCAAGTCGATCAGCCGTGACCCGCGCTACGTCATCTTCGACGAGCCCTCGGCCTCGCTCGGCCAGGCGGAGACCGAGCACGTCCTCGAGCGCATCAACGTCCTCCGGGACCGGGGCGTCGGCATCGTCTACATCTCGCACCGTCTCGAGGAGGTCCAGGACATCTCGGACGAGATCGTCTGCCTGCGCGACGGCCGGCGCGTCGCCGAGTGGTCGGAGGGCGCGGTGCCCAAGGACGACCTCGTCAAGGCCATGGTCGGGCGCGACTTCGTCTTCGCCCACTCGACGCCGAAGGCGAGCACCGACCGCGTCGTCCTCGAGGTCCGCGGGCTCAGCCGCGACGACATGTTCCGCGACATCTCCTTCACCGTGTCGGCGGGCGAGATCCTCGGCATCGCCGGGCTCGTCGGCGCGGGGCGCACCGAGGTCGTCCGAGCCATCGCCGGAGTCGACCGTCCGGACGCCGGCGAGGTCTTCGTCGACGGCAAGGCCCTGCGGCTCGCCAGCCCGAAGGCGGCGATCCGGGCCGGCGTCGCGATGGTCCCCGAGGACCGCAAGGGGCAGGGGCTCAACCTCAGCCGTTCCGGCGCGGACAACCTCACCCTCCCCTGGGAGTCGCAGCTGCTCCACACCGGCATGATGCGCCGCAGCGTCTCCCGCCGCGTCTCCGACGAGCAGCGCGCCCACCTCGACATCCGCGGCGACCTCAACCAGCCGGTCAAGTCGATGTCCGGTGGCAACCAGCAGAAGGTCCTCATCGGCAAGTGGCTGGTCAGAACCCCAAGGTCCTCATCGTCGACGAGCCGACGCGAGGGGTCGACGTGGGAGCCAAGATGGCGATCTACGAGATCCTCCGTGGCCTCGCCGAGGAGGGGATGGCCGTCGTGGTCGTCTCGTCCGAGCTCGAGGAGGTCCTCGGCCTGTCCCACCGCGTCCTCGTCATGTCCCAGGGCCGGCAGCGAGGCCTTCTCACCCGCGACGAGGCGACACCCGACCGGGTGATGTCCCTCGCCGTGCACTCGACAACCATCCCGGCATAGCGACAGGAGCACGCCATGCCCGACGACACCCTGGACAGGAAGGCAGCCATGAACACGACGACCGGCTCTGCAACGGAGCAGAGCGAGACGACGCCTCGGCCGTCCCCGACCACCCCGAGCACCGGAGCCATGCACGGTGGCCCGGGCGGCCGGTTCGAGGGCGGGGTCGCCGGCACGGCCCTGCGCATCCTGCGCACCCTCCCCGGTCCCCTGCTCGGCCTCCTCGTCGTCTTCGTCGCGCTGTCGTTCATGTCGCCGTACTTCCTCACCTGGCGCAACCTGACGAACATCGTCACCCTCAACGCCGACATCGGGATCATGGCCGTCGGTGCCGCGCTCGTCATCCTCCTCGGCGGCATCGACCTCTCGGTCGGAGCAACGCTGGCCCTGTCTCTCATGACGAGCGCCTGGCTCTACCGGGTGCACGACCTGCCGTTCGGCCTCTGCGTCATCGCCGGCCTCCTCGTCGGCGCGGCCATCGGCGGGCTCAACGGAGTCCTGTCGACGTACGGCAGGATCCAGCCCTTCGTCGCGACCCTCGCGACGATGTCGGCGGCGAGCGGCCTCGCGCTCTACCTCACGAACGGCCAGCCCATCAACAACTTCCCGGACTGGTACCTCGCCATCACCGACACGAACGTGTTCGGTGTCCCGCTCGAGGCGCTGCTCCTCTTCGGCACCTACCTCGTCACCGCCTTCTGGCTGCGCTATCGGCCGAGCGGCCGAGCCCTGTATGCCGTCGGCGGCAACGCCGAGGTCGCGCGCCTGTCCGGCATCAACGTCACCTGGGTCAAGATCCGCGTCTACGCGACGGCCGGGTTCCTCGCGGCCCTGGGCGGCGTCGTCGTGGGCTCGCGCCTGGACTCCGCGCAACCGACGGCGGGTACCGCCTCCCTGCTCAACGTCATCGCCGTCGTCGTCATCGGTGGGGCGAGCCTGGCCGGCGGCTCCGGCGGCATGCTCAACACGTTCATCGGCCTGCTCGATCATCGGCGTCCTCAACAACGGCATGTCGCTGCTCAACGTCTCTCCGAACCTCCAGCCGGTCGTCATCGGCGCCGCGATCATCGTCGCCGTCCTCACCGACCGGGCCGGTGCGCGCTCGCGAGCGGATACCTGACCCACCGGCATCCGGGACAGGGACACGGCCCACGCCAGGCGCGCGACGTCAGAAGGGACGGATCATGAAGCAGGCCCAGGCGGGCTACCCCGTGCGCGAGCTCATCGCGGCGGCCGACCCCGAGCGCGAGCTTGCGCCGTGCGGGCTCAAGCGGCTCATTCTCGGGAGCGGAACCATCGACACCGTGGCCGACACCGTCGAGGCGCTCCTCGCCGGGTCGGGGCCCGCCCCCGAGACCGGCCGTCGTCGGGTCGCGCTGCTCGTCGACGCCACGCCCATCCTCCGGGCCGGCGTCGACGTGAAGGACCTGGTGGAGACGCAGCTGAGGGAACGGTTCGACGTTCACCGCGTGCGGCTCGACGACGGTCAGCCCGAGCTGCACGTCGTCGACCCGATCCTGCAGGAGGCGACCGAGCGCGTCGCCGGCATGGATGCGGTCGTCGCCCTCGGCGGCGGGACGATCAGCGACATCGGCAAGGTCGCCGCGGCCCGCTCGGAGGCTGCACCCGTTCTCGTGACGGTCCAGACCGCGGCGTCCGTCGACGGCTACACCGACGACGTGTCCGTCGTCCTCCGCGACGGGGTGAAGCGAACCGTCCCGTCGCGGTGGCCCGACGCCGTCATCGCCGACGACGAGACGATCGCCGAGGCGCCGGCCGCGATGAACCGCGCCGGCTACGGCGAGATGACCTCGATGCTCGTGGCGCCGGCGGACTGGCTCCTCTCCCTCGTCGTCGGCGCCGACGCGACGTACAAGCAGAGTGCCGTCCGGCTCCTCCAGGACGTCGGGGCGGATCTCGACGAGTGGTCGCCCGGGGTCCGCGAGGCCGACCCCTCGGCGGTCGCCTCGCTCACCCGGGCCCTCGCCCTGCGGGGGCTCGTCACCGGTGTCGCGGGGACGACCGCCGTGCTGTCCGGCATGGAGCACGTCGTCAGCCACATGCTCGACCAGCACCACACCGCCCACGAGGAGCGGATCGGCTTCCACGGCGCCCAGGTCGGGGTTGCCGGCGTCGTCGCCGCGGCCGCGTGGGAGATGCTCGACGAACGGCTCACCGCCGCGTCCGGCCCCACCCTCGACGAGGCGGCATTCGACCTCGTCGGAGCCCGCGAGCGGGTGTTCGCGACCTTCGGCCCCCTCGACGTCACCGGGGGGATCGCGCAGGAGTGCTGGCGTGACTACTCCTCCAAGCTCGAGAGCCTGTCCCGCAACCGTTCCCAGGTCGAGGAGCTGGTCCGCGAGTGGGCAGACCGACGGGGTCCGCTCATGGGTCTCGTCCGCTCCAGCCACGCGCTGGCCGCCGGCCTGCGGGCCGCCGGCGCAGCCGCGACCTTCGTCGAGCTCGACCCCAGCGTCGATGAGGACCTCGCCCGCTGGGCGGTCGCGGGCTGCGGCCTCATGCGCAACCGGGTCAACGTCGTCGACCTGCTCACCCTCCTCGGCTGGTGGTCCGACGAGGACGTCACCGAGGTCTTCGCCCGGGCCGCGGCGGCCGTCGCCGCGGCGGAGCAGGGCTAGGAGCGGGCCATGGGCGCCGACTACGTCATCGGGGTGGACTGCTCGACGACCGCCGCCAAGGCCGTCGTCTGGAACGCGGCGGGCGAGTCGCTGTCCGAGAGTCGGATGCCGTTCGAGCTGCAGCAGCCGCACCGCGGCTGGGGCGAGCAGAACGCCGAGGACTGGTGGACGGCGACGGCCGACGCGATCCGGCGGGCGGTGCAGACCGTCGACACCGGCCGGATCGGCGCCCTGACGATCACCCATCAGCGCGAGTCCTTCGTCTGCCTCGACGAGGCCGGCCACCCGCTCCGTCCCGCCATGCTGTGGCTCGACGTCCGGGCGACGAAGGAGGTCCAGGACTTCGGGACGGACGACGTCCACCGGGCCACGGGCAAGCCGCCGAACCCGACACCGGCCTGGTACAAGCTGCACTGGCTGCGCCGCAACGAGCCGGAGACGATCGCCCGGGCCGCGAAGGTCGTCGACGTCCACGGGTTCCTCGTCCAGCGGCTCACCGGTCGCTGGGTGACCTCGTGGGCGAGCGCCGACCCGCTCGGCCTCGTCGACATGACGACCTTCGACTACGACGACGCTCTCGTCGAGGCGGTCGGGTTGACCCGGACGCAGCTGCCCGACCTGTGCGCCCCCGGCGCCGTCATCGACACGCTCGCCGAGGCGGCCGCCCACCGCCTCGGGCTCCCGGCGGGAGTGCCCGTCGTCGCCGGCGCCGGCGACGGCCAGTGCGCGCAGCTCGGCAGCGGCGTCATCGCGCCGGGCGCCGCCTCGCTCAACCTCGGCAGCGGCGTCGTCTCCGGCACCCACAGCCCGACCTACCTCCACGGGCCGGAGTTCCGCACCCTCGCGGCCGCGGTGCCGGGGGAGTACTCGCTCGAGACGTTCATGGGCGGCGGCGCGGTCACCCTCGGCTGGTTCGTCGACAAGTTCGCCGGGGTCGACGCGCGGGCCCTCGGCCTCGACCTGTCGCCGGAGCAGGTGCTCGAGACGGCGGCGGCCCAGCTGCCGCCCGGCTCCGAGGGCCTGCTCGCCCTGCCGTACTGGACCGGGGCGCTCACGCCCTACTGGGACCACAACGCCCGCGGCGTCCTCCTCGGGCTGAGCGGCATCCACGGCAAGGGGCACGTCTACCGAGCGATCCTCGAGGGCATCGCCCTCGAGCAGCGGCTGTTGACGACGGGCGCCGAGAAGGCCCTCGGCGCACCCATCGAGGACGTCATCGCCCTCGGCGGCGGGTCGCGCAGCGCGGTGTGGTGCCAGATCATCGCCGACGTCATGCAGCGGCGCGTCTCCGTCGTCAAGGAGCCGGAGAGCACCTGCCTCGGCGCCGGGATGCTCGGGGCGGCGGCCGCCGGCATCCACCCCTCGATCGCCGACGCGGCCCGGGCGATGAGCGGGACGGCGTGCGGCTACGAGCCGCGCGAGGACGTGTCCGCGGCATACGACCGGATCTACGACGTCTACGCGGACATCTACCCGGCCAACCGCGAGATCTTCGCCAGGCTGGCGGAGGTCCTGTGATGTCCGCGCTCACCGCCCCGGCGACGACCCGCCCGGTCTCGCGCGTCTACGGCGGCTACATCTTCGACCTCGACGGGACGATCTACCTCGGCAACGAGCTCCTGCCCGGGGCCCGCGACCTCGTCACCCGGCTGCGGGAGCGGGGCCGCCAGACGGTCTTCCTCTCC
This sequence comes from uncultured Actinomycetota bacterium, assembly GCA_963745335.1. Lineage (GTDB taxonomy): Bacteria > Actinomycetota > Actinomycetes > Actinomycetales > Dermatophilaceae > CAVSJJ01. The sequence goes on along the minus strand of CAVUXP010000004.1, from coordinate 54,956 downwards.
AACAACCCCACCCGGGACCCGCAGATGTACGTCGACAAGCTGCGCGGGCTGGGGATCGAGACCCCGATCTCGCACATCATCAACCCGACGGTCACGCTGACGACCTGGCTGCGGCACCAGGCCCCGGACGCCGCGGTCTACGTCATCGGGGAGGAGCCCCTGCAGCGGGCCATCCGCGCGGCGGGCATCCGGATGACGACCGACCCGAGCGAGATCGACATCGTCATCGCGAGCTACGACCGCGGCTTCACCTACGAGAAGCTGCAGACGGCCTTCGACGCCCTGTGGCAGCACCGCCGGGCCCGGCTCGTCACGACGAACCCCGACGCCTACTGCCCGATGCCCGGTGGCCGGGGCGAGCCCGATGCCGCGGCCATCGTCGCCGCGATCGAGGCGAGCACCGGGGCACGGTGTGAGGTCAACGTCGGCAAGCCCTCGCCGGTCATGCTCGAGGCCGTCCTCGAGATCCTCGGGCTCCCCGCGACCGACTGCGTCATGGTCGGCGACCGGGTCTACACGGACATTGCCATGGCCGTCGACGCCGGGATCGACTCCGCCCTCGTCCTCACCGGCGAGAGCACCCGCGAGACGGTGGAGGGGCTCCCCGTCGACCGCCGCCCGACCTACGTGCTCGAGCGGATCGACGAGCTGCTCCACCCGGGGCGGGGTGAGGCCCCATGACGAGCACCGCGACGCATCAGACGAGTGAACAGCTGCGGCAGATGGTCATCATCGCCCGGCTCTACCACGTCCACGGCGTGCGGCAGCGCGAGATCGGCGCGCGCCTGGGAATGTCCCAGGCCAAGGTCTCCCGGCTCCTCCAGCAGGCGGAGGCGCAGGGCCTCATCCGGACCGTCGTCCGCCCTCCCGAGGGCATCTCCTCCGAGCTGGAGGAGGCCATCGAGCGGACCTACGACGTCCAGGAGGTCCATGTCGTCGAGATCCCCCCCGAGCTGCCGGACCTCGCGCCGCCGCTCGGCCGCGCCGCGGCGCGGCTGCTCACCGACTCGGCCCTCGGCGGGGAGGTCGTCGGCTTCACGTCGTGGAGCCGGACGCTCCAGGAGATGGCCCACGCCCTCGGGCCGCTGCCGCGGGCGGGGACCCGCCACGTCGTCGAGATGCTCGGCGACCTCGGCTCGCCCTACTTCCAGCACGCGGCGGCCCGGTCGACCCAGCGGCTCGCGACGGCGATGGGGGCCGAGGCGGCGTACCTGCGGACCCCGGGCGTCGTCGCGACTCCGGGGCTCCGGGACGCGGCGTTGCGGGACCCCTATGTCCGCCAGGCCCTCGACCTCCTCGACCGGATCGACGTCGCGCTCGTGGGGATCGGGCCGCCGGCCGTCCACTCGATGCTCTCCGAGGGGAGCTACTTCACCCCCGACCAGCTCGACGCCGTCGTCTCCGCCGGTGCCGTCGGCCAGGTCAACCAGCGCTTCCTCGACCGGTCGGGCGCGGCCGTGCGGACCCCGCTCGACGACCTCGTCGTCGGCAGCACGCTGGACCAGATCCGGCGGGCCGGGCGCCGGATCGTCGTCGCCGGAGGGCGCGACAAGCTCGACCCGCTCGTCGCCGCGCTGGCCGGCGGGTGGGTGGACCTCCTGGTGACGGACACCGTCACGGCCGGGTGGCTCGTCACCTAGAACGTGGCTCGGGACGCGGCTTGTCTTCCTCGTCGCCGACCTATAGCATGTACATGCGGATAACGAATAAAGATGCCAGAGGAGCAACAGTGCTGAACTCCGAGACCTTGGTCGAGATGCAGCGACGGATGGTGCGCATCCGGCTGTTCGACGAGCGAGCAGCGAAGATGGTCAAGCGCGGCCAGATCCCCGGCGCGGTGCACACGAGCATCGGCCAGGAGGCCCAGGTCGTCGGCGCGTGCATGGCGCTCGCCGACGACGACTACATGACCGGCAACCACCGCAGCCACGGCCACCCGATCGGCAAGGGCTCGCCCCTCGCCCCGCTCATGGCCGAGCTCGTCGGCAAGGCCACCGGCGTCTGTGGCGGCAAGGGCGGGTCCCTCCACCTCGCCGACTTCTCCGTGGGGAGCCTCGGCGAGTCCGGCATCGTCGGCTCGTCCATCCCGATCGCCGCCGGCGCGGCCCTGTCGAGCAAGGTGCTCGGCACCGGCCAGGTGGCGCTCGCCTTCTTCGGCGACGGCGCCGCGAACCAGGGCGGGCTCTACGAGGCGATGAACATCGCCGGCGTCTGGAAGCTCCCCGTCGTCTTCCTGTGCGAGAACAACCAGTACGCCCTGTCGACGCCCGCCCACACGGTCACCTCCGGCGTCATCGCCGAGCGCGCCGCCGGATTCGGTATGCCGGGCGTCCGTGTCGAGGACGGCCAGGACGTCCTCGCCGTCCACGCGGCGGTGTCCGAGGCCGTCGACCGCGCCCGGCGCGGTGAGGGCCCGACCCTCGTCGAGGTCGTCACCTACCGCTTCCACGAGCACTCCGAGGGCCTGCGGATCGGCGTCGACTACCGCAACGCCGACGAGAAGCAGGAGTGGACCGGGCGCGACCCCATCGTCCTGTTCGCCGAGCGGCTCGTCCGTGACGGCGTCCTCACCGAGGAGCAGGTGCAGGCCCTCCACGACGAGGTCGCCGCCGAGGTCGACGACGCCGTCCGCTTCACCGACGAGAGCCCCTATCCCGACCCCTCCGTCGCCTTCAAGGACCTCTACACCGACCCGATCGGAGTCACGGCATGACCACCATGACGCTACCTCGGCGCCATCGGCGCCGCGCAGCGGGAGGCCATGGAGGCCGACTCGCGCGTCGTCATGATCGGCGAGGACGTCGAGGCCAACGTCTACGGGACGACCGGCGGCGGCGGGAAGTCCCGCGCGGCCGAGGGCGACTTCCTCCAGATGTTCGGCGCCAACCGGATCCGGAACACGCCGATCTCCGAGGAGGTCATCGTCGGGGCCGCCGCCGGAGCCGCGATGACCGGCCTGCGTCCGATCGTCGACCTGTCCTACTCGACTTCCTCTACATGGCGATGGACCAGTTCGTGAACCAGGTCGCCAAGAACCGCTACATGTTCGGCGGCCAGGCCTCGATGCCGGTCGTCTTCCGCTCGGCGATGTTCTACGGCCTCAGCACCGGCGGCGCACCACTCCGACCGGCCCTACCCGATGTTCATGAACGTCCCCGGCCTCAAGATCGTCGTCCCCTCGACGCCGTACGACGCCAAGGGCCTGCTCCGCACCGCCGTCGACAGCGAGGACCCGGTCCTCATCTTCGAGGCCTGCATGCTCTGGGGCACGAAGGGCGAGGTGCCGGAGGAGGAGTACCACATCCCCTTCGGCCAGGCCCGCACGGTGCGGGAGGGCAGCGACGTCACCGTCGTCGCCATCTCGACGGCCGTCCCCGAGGCCGTCGCCGCGGCGGAGTCGCTCGCCCAGGAGGGCCTCTCGGTCGAGGTCATCGACCCACGCACCCTCGTCCCGCTCGACATCGACACGATCATCCGCTCGGTCCAGCGCACCGGCCGACTCGTCGTCGCCGACCCGGCGCACAAGACGTGCTCCGCGGCCGCCGAGATCTCGGCGCTCGTCTCCGAGGAGGCGTTCGACGCCCTGCGCGCCCCCATCGTCCGCGTCGTGACGCCGGACACCCAGATCCCCTTCAGCCCCGCGCTGGAGAAGCAGCTCTACCCCAGTCGGGACGGGATCGCCGCGGCCGTCCGCCGGGTCCTCGACCACGCACCCAGCGTCCCGGTCGGCTGAGCACCCACCACCACGGCATACGTCAGAAGGAGAACACGGCAATGGCACGCATCGAGGTTCTGCTCCCGCAGTGGGGCATGGGCATGAGCGAGGGCACCATCACGACCTGGCTCAAGAACGTCGGCGACAGCATCGCGGAGGACGACCCGCTGGCCGAGGTCGAGGCCGAGAAGGTCGAGGAGACCCTCGAGGCACCGGCGACCGGCACGCTCGCCGAGATCGTCGTCCCTGCGGGCGAGACCGTCGAGGTCCGCACCGTCGTCGCCTACATCGAGACCGCCTGACGCCGGTCGAGGGAACGGAGCACCACCATGGGAAACATCGACCCGCGCCAGACCATCGACGACGCCGTGCGCGGCGGCTACGCCGTCGGCGCGTTCAACATGCACAACCCCGAGACGACCGAGGCCCTGGTCCTCGCGGCCGAGGAGGCCAAGGCGCCCGTCTTCCTCCAGGTCGGTCGCGCGATCGTGCCGCACATGGGGCTGCGCAAGGCCTTCGAGATGACGAAGCGGGTCGCCGAGGAGTCCTCGGCCGACTACGTCATCCATCTCGACCACGGCCCGTGGGACGAGGTCATCGAGGCCATCAGGCTCGGCTTCACCTCGGTCATGTACGACGGGGCCCACCTGCCCTTCGAGGAGAACATCGCGAGCACGAGGAAGATCGTCGAGATCGCCCACGCGTTCGGCGTGACGGTCGAGGCCGAGCTCGGCAAGATCCCCGACGCCGGCGCGGGCATCGACTGGTCGTCGTACCACACCGACGTTGCCGAGGCCGAGCGCTTCGTCGCCGAGACGGGCGTGGACTGGCTGGCCATCTCGATCGGCATCGTCCACGGCACCCCGGCCTCGGACTCCCAGCCGCTCGACATCCAGCGGGCCAAGGAGATCCGGGCCGTCACCGGCATTCCGCTCGTCCTCCACGGCGCCTCCGGGGTCCCGGACGACGAGATCCGGGCCGCACAGTCCGCCGGCGTCCACAAGTTCAACGCCGACACCGACCTGCGCCATGCCTTCCGGTCCGGCGTCCTGGACGTCTGGTCGCAGGGCGACCGTCAGCTCGAGGAGGCCATGGCCGAGGGTCGCCAGCGGATGGTCGCCGCCACCGTCGAGAAGATGGCGCTCTACGGCTGCGCCGGCGCGGCGCGGTGATGTCCCAGGACGTGGCCACGGGCGGTATGCCGGTCGGCGCCGAGACCCGGCTGACCGGCATCCGCCGCACGGCGGCCCGTCGGATGGTGACGGCCTGGGAGGCGCCCGTCTTCCACCTCGGCGTCCAGGTCGACATGACCGCCGCCCTCGCCGGTCGCACGGCGGTCGAGGGGGCCACGGTCACCGACGTGCTGCTGCACGCGTGTGCGCAGACCCTCCAGGAGTTCCCCGAGGTCAACGCGACCTATGCCGACGAGGTCGTCACGACGTTCGACCGGGTCAACCTCGGCATGGCGGTCGCCACGGATGCGGGGCTCATGGTCCCGGTCATCCACGGCGCCGACGACCTCGACCTCGGCGGGGTCTCCGCCGCCCGCAAGGACCTGACCGAGCGGGCGCGCAGCCGGTCGGTGACGATGGACGACGTCACCGGGGGCACCTTCACCGTGTCCAACCTCGGGATGATGGGGATCGACCACTTCGACGCGATCCTCAACGTCCCTCAGGTGGCCATCCTCGCCGTCGGCTCGACCCGACAGCGTCAGGTGTGGAACGACGGCGACCCTCAGTGGCGTCCCGTCGCGGAGATGACGCTCACCTGCGACCACCGGGCGCTCGAGGGGGCCGCCGGGGCCCGCTTCCTCGCCGCCCTGCGCGACCGCCTCGAGTCCACCCCCGCGACCGGCTGAGCGACGCCGTCGCCGGACCCTGCCGGCGGTGCCCGGCCGCCCCACTCGGCACCCGGCGGCTCGACGCCGGGACGCTCGCCCACCCACCCGCACAGACCACCTCGTCACTGGAAGGACGCAGTCCGAATGTCAGCTACCGCCTCGAGCGGGCGCCTCGGCCCGGAGAACCACCGCGCAGCCTGGGAGCGACTGGACGGAGGCGAGCTCGACGTCCTCGTCATCGGCGGCGGGGTGACCGGTGCCGGGGCCGCTCTCGACGCCGCGTCCCGCGGCCTGACGACCGCACTCGTCGAGGCGCGGGACATCGCGAGCGGCACCTCCTCCCGGTCGAGCAAGCTGTTCCACGGGGGGCTGCGCTACCTCGAGCAGTTCGACGTCTCGCTCGTGCGTGAGGCGCTGCGCGAGCGCGACCTCATGCTGACCCGGATCGCGCCGCACCTCGTCCGCCCGGTGCCGTTCCTCTACCCGCTGCGCCACCGCGGGTGGGAGCGGCTCTACCTCGGGGCGGGCCTGTTCCTCTACGACTCCCTCGGCGGCCGACGCTCCGTCCCGCGACACCGACACCTGTCCCGCAGAGCCGTCCGGGCGATGTCGCCGTCCCTGGCTCCGGACGCCTGCGTCGGCGGGGTTCGCTACTACGACGCGCAGACCGACGATGCGCGGCATACCCTCACCCTCGCCCGCACGGCGGCGGCGCACGGGGCGATCGTCCGCAGCTCGACCGAGGTCGTCGCCCTCCTCCACGAGGACGGCCGGGTCGTCGGGGCCCGGTTGCGCGACGCCGACACCGGCGCGACGTGCGAGGTGCGGGCCGGGGTGGTCCTCGGCTGCACCGGGGTATGGACCGACGCCGTCCGGGCGATGGGTGGCGGCGCAGGCAAGATGGAGGTGCGCGCGTCCAAGGGCGTCCACCTCGTCGTCGACAAGGACAGGCTCGACCTCGGCACCGGGATCATCACGAAGACCGAGAAGTCCGTCCTCTTCATCATCCCGTGGAACGACCGGTGGGTCATCGGGACGACGGACACCGACTGGGACCTCGACCGGGCCCACCCGTCGACGTCGGGCGCCGATGTGGACTACCTCCTCGAGCGGGCCAACGCGCTGCTCGCCACCCCGCTGACCCGGGACGACGTCGTCGGCGCCTTCGCCGGGCTGCGGCCGCTCGTCAGCCGGGCCGCGGCCGAGACGGCGAAGCTGTCCCGGGAGCACCGGGTCGACGCCTCGACGCCCGGCCTCGTCGCGATCGCCGGGGGGAAGTACACGACCTACCGGGTCATGGCGCGCGACGTCGTCGACACCGGCGCCGCCCAGCTCGGGCGCTCGGTGCCGGCCTCGGAGACGGAGCGGATCCCGCTGCTCGGCGCCGAGGGCTATCAGCCGATGCTGCGCGACGTGGCGTCGTTCGCCCGAGACCTCGGGGTGTCGCAGGACCGGCTGCGGCGGCTGCTCACCCGCTACGGAAGCCTCGCCCCCGAGGTCCTCGCGCCGGCGGCTTCCGACCCGTCGCTGCTCGAGGCGGTGGCCGGCGCACCGGACTACCTCCGGGCCGAGATCCGCTATGCCGTGACGCACGAGGCCGCCCGTCACCTCGACGACCTGCTGACCCGGCGTACCCACATCTCGATCGAGACCCGGCACCGCGGGCTGGAGTCGATGGCCGACGTCGCGTCGATCGCGGGTGGGCTGCTCGGCTGGGACGACGAGACTGTGCGCGCCGAGATCGAGGCCTACCAGTCGCGGGTCGAGTCCGAGCTGCTCGCCCAGAGCGCCCCCGACGACGCGTCCGCCAACGCGGCGCGCCTGCTCGCCCCCGAGGTCCGGCACCTCGGTGGTGTCCCGTCCTGACCCGGCCGCCCGGCGGCGTCTCACCCAATAGGGAAGTTGTTGTCGGCCGGGAGCGGTCTGGCCCGGCGGCGTCTCACCCAATAGGGAAGTTGTTGTCGGCCGGGAGTGGTCTGGCCCGGCGGCGACTCACCCAATAGGGAAGTTGTTGGCGGGGTCGGTCCGGTCGTGGCCACGACGGTCCGGTCGTCGAGGTCGAAAAGTCCCCTATTGGGTGGGTTCTTGGCGGGGTCGGTCCGGTCGTGGCCACGACGGTCCGGTCGTCGAGGTCGAAAAGTCCCCTATTGGGTGGGTTCTTGGCGGGGGGTGGGGTCAGGAATCGGCGAGGTAGCCGGCGGTCGCGCGGTCGGTGACGAGGGTGTCGATCCATCCGCCGCGCAGGGCCGCCCGGACCGCCTCGCGCTTGCGGAGGCCACCGGCGACGCCCCACCGGCGCTTCGCGCCACGCAGCTGCTCCAGCGAGGCCCCGATGACGAGGTCGTCGAGCTCGGTGTCGATCGGCGCGCCGTCGGCGTCGATGAAGTGCAGGCACACCTCGCCGGCTGCCCCGCGGGCGCGGGCCTGCTCGAACTGCTCCTCGGAGAAGAAGTTGTCGCCGGCGCGCAGCACCGGGTCGACCGTGCTCGCGCCGATGCCGATGAGCGCGAGGTCGACCGCGTCGAGCATCGCCAGCGCCTCCGCGGCATACGTGTCCTGGTCGAGCAGCAGGGCGCGGATCTCGGCGCTCGGGACGACCCCCGGGGTGCGCAGGAACACCGGCTGGGCGCCGGTCAGCGTCGCGAGCCGCTGGGTCGAGCGGGCCGCGGCGTGCTGGAGGTCCGGGGGGCCGAGGTCCCCGAGCATCTCGACGACGTGCTGGGTCTTCGTCCGCATCGGTTGGAGGACCTCGATGACCTGTCGCATCGTCTTGCTCCACGACGTCACGCCGATCGTCGGCACCTCGAACGCGATCTCCTCGAGCAGCGACGCCATCGCGTGGGCGAGGTCGCGGGTCACCTCGGCCTCGTCGTCGCTGACGGCATCGACGATGTGGACCTCGCTCACGCCGTACCGGGCCTCGATCGCCTCCTCGAGGTCGGCGTGGATGTGCGACGGCACGGCGACGACGGTGCGGACGACGCCGGCCTCCTCGGCCTGGGTGAGGAGCCTGGAGACGCGGGACTGCGAGATCTGGAGGCGCTTGGCGATGTCGGTCTGGCGCAGGCCATGGGTGTGATAGAGCCTGGCGACCTTGATCATGAGGCGCTGGCTGTCGAGGTCAGTCATGCCCGCTCGTCTCCACTCCTCCGCCGAGTCGTCCTCGGCCCTGACGGATTGTATGTGTCCGGCCGCTTCCTGACGGACCGGTGCTCCCTCCGGGGCGGGGGGCGGGGCCGCCTCTTGACACGATCGGAGCCGACGACGACACTACTACATGTCAATGCATTGCATGAATAAAGATATGACTGCCGGACGACGCCGTCTCGGGTGTCCGATCCCGCAGAAGGGAAGGGCCAGCAGATGGACGACCTCAACGCCCCGTACGACCTCATCGTCGTCGGCGCCGGCATCAACGGTCTCGGGATCGCGAGGGACGCGGCCATCCGCGGCCTGCGGGTCATCCTCCTGGAGCAGGACGACATCTGCAGCGGGGTGTCGGCGTGGTCCGGCCGGCTCGTCCACGGCGGCCTGCGCTACCTCGAGCACAAGGACTTCCCGCTCGTGCGCGAGTCGCTGCGCGAGCGCGAGCTCCTCTTCCGGCTCGCGCCCCACCTGGTCAAGCCCAAGCGGCTCATCATGCCGTTCTACACGCACAACCGGCGCCCGGCCTGGCTCATCCGGCTCGGGATGGTCGCCTATGACGCCCTCTCCTTCGACAAGCACACCGCCCGTCACGAGATCCTCGACACCGACAAGACACTGAGCCGCTTCTCGGGGATCTCGCGGGAGGGCCTGGGTGGCGCGGCCGTCTTCACCGACGGCCAGGTGGAGTATGCCGAGCGGCTGTGCGTCGAGGTCGGCCTCGCCGCCGCGGCCGACGGCGCCGTCATCCGGACCAAGGCCCGGGTCGAGGAACCGGTGTGGAAGGGCGGCCGGGTCGTCGGCGTGCGCTACCTCGACACGACGACCGGCCAGACCCGCGAGGTCCACGCCCCCGTCATCCTCAACGTCGCCGGCCCGTGGATCGACCGGGTCTTCCGCCGCAACGCTCCCGAGCAGCCCCGGCTCAACGGCGGCACGAAGGGGAGCCACCTCGTCGTCGACCCGTTCCCCGGAGCCCCCGACGACGTCGTCTACTACGAGTCCAAGACCGACGGCCGCCTCATCCTCGTCATCCCGTGGATGGGCCGCTACCTCATCGGCACGACCGACATCCGCTTCGACGAGGACCCGGGCGAGGCGCGCTGCGACGCCGATGAGATGACCTACCTGCTCAGCGAGGTCAACGACCTCATCCCGTCGGCGAAGCTGACGCCCGAGGACGTCCTCTTCACCTACTCCGGGGTCCGGCCGCTCCCCTACGCCCCCGACCTGCCCGAGTCGAAGGTCCCGCGCAGCCACGTCCTCCACGACCACGCCCCCGACCTGCCCGGCATCGTCACCGTCGTCGGCGGGAAGCTGACGACGTACCGCCAGCTCGCGGAGGACGCCATCGACGACGTCTTCGAGCGGCTCGGCCGCACGAGCCCCCGCTGCGTCACGAGGGAGCTCCCACTCCCCGGAGTCCGCGGTGACCTCGACGAGGCACGGGGCGCGCTCCTCGCGGCCGGCATCCCGGAGAGGACGGCCGAGCGCCTCGTCGGCCGCTACGGCGGGCGCTGCCTCGATGTCGTCGCCGAGGCGGACGGGGACCCGGAGCTGCTCGAGGTCGTCCACAAGCCGACCGGCGCGATCGGCGCGGAGCTCGTCCACGCGATGCGGCACGAGTTCGCCGTGACCCTCTGCGACGTGCTGGCCCGCCGCGTGCTGCTCGCCTTCGAGCCGGGGCACGGCCTCGAGTGCGTCGAGCGGTGTGCCGCCATCGTCGGCGACCGGTTCGGCTGGGACGACGCCCGTCGCGCGGCAGAGATCGCGGAGTACGTGGCGTGGCTCGAGCGCCTCGCCGTACCCGGCCGTGCCGCGCCGGCGGTGCCCGCTCTGTCGGCCTCCGCTCCGGCAGAAGCCCCCGACGCCTCGGCCGAGGCCACGCAGATCGCCACCGAGGGCGCCCCGCGATGAGCGGTCGCTTCGTCCTCGCCCTCGACGAGGGGTCGACGAGCGCGCGCGCCCTCCTCGTCGACCCCGACGGCCATATCGTCGCGGACGCCCGGAACCCGATCACGCCGACCTTTCCCCGGCCGAGCTGGGTCGAGCTCGATCCGCCGATGCTGTGGAACGCGCTGCGGGACAGCATCGGCGCCGTCCTCGACCAGGCATCGGTGACGACCGACGACCTCGTCGCCGTCGCCGTGACGACCCACCGCGAGACCGCCCTCGTCTGGGATCGGGCCACCGGAGAGGCCATCCATCCGGCCATCATGTGGATGTCGAAGCAGACCGACGAGATCGTCGCGCGCTGGCAGGCCGAGGGCCTCGAGGAGGAGCTGCGGCGCCGGACCGGGCTGCGCAACGACTCCTACTTCAGCGCCGGCAAGCTCGCGTGGCTCCTCGAGAACGTCCCGGGTGCAGGGGAGCGGGCCGAGCGCGGCGAGCTCGCCGCGGGGACCCCAGACACGTGGCTGCTGTGGAACCTCACGGCCGGTCGCTCCCACCTCACCGACCAGTCCGAGGCCTCCCGCACCGCGCTGCTCTCGCTGGAGACGCTGACGTGGGACGAGCACCTCACCAAGGCCTGCGGGATCCCGGTGCAGCTGCTCGCCGAGGTGCTGCCCTCGGACGGCGACTTCGGCGAGATGCGACCCGGCGACCTCGGGCTCCCGGGGTCGAAGGCGGTGCCGATCCGATCGATCATGGGCGACCAGATGGCGGGGATGTTCGGGCATGCCTGCCTCGAGACCGGCTCCGTGAAGAACACCTTCGGCACCGCCGGCGTCCTCACCGCCAACACCGGGGCCGAGCCGGCGATCCTCGACGGGCTCACCGCCAGCGTCGGCTGGACGATCGGGGGCGAGACCCGCTACGAGGCCGAGGGCGTCGTCTTCCACAGCGGGCAGACGGTCCAGTGGCTGCGCGACCGGCTCGGCATCATCGGGCCCGACGACGACATCGACGCGGTCGTCACGTCCGTGCCGGACAGCGCTGGCGTCTATGTCGTGCCGGCCTTCGCCGGGCTGTGCGCACCGCACTGGTCCCGGGACGCGCGGGCGAGCATCGTCGGGCTGACCCTCGAGAGCGGCGCGGCACATGTCCTGCGTGCTGGGGTCGAGGCGATGGCCTACCAGACCCGCGACAACGTCGACGTCCTCGTCGAGGGCGGCATCCCCGTCCCCGAGCTCAAGGTCGACGGCGGCGCGGCCCGCAGCGACGTCCTCTGCCAGTTCCAGGCGGACCTGCTCGGGGTGCCGGTGCTGCGGCCGACCGAGCTCGAGCGGACCGCCCTCGGCGCCGCCCACGTGGCCGGTGCCACGGTCGGCCTCTGGGCCGTCGACGACATCACCGCCCGCTGGCACGTCGACCGCGTCTTCGAGCCGCAGATGTCCGCCGACCAGCGCGAGGAGCGGTATGCCGGATGGCAGGCCGCCGTACGCACCGTCACCGGGCAGCCTGGATGACCTCTCTCGCCCCACCCCTGCCCGGAGGGCCGGCCGGTCCCGGCCCTGCGGTCTCCACCGGGCCGAGCGCCGAGGAGCTGTTCGGTGCCGGCCCGGTGGAGACACTCCTGCCGACGGGCCCGGTGGCGGGGTCGGTCGACCTCGACACGGCGATGGGCGCCTTCCGTCGTCTCGCGGTGGAGGACGGGCCGGTGCTGCGCCTCGGCGTGTGCCGACCGACGGCCGCGTTCAGCCGCCGTGACGTCCTACTCGACGGGTATGCCGCTGCCGTGGATTCCGTTGTCGTGCAGGGTTTCGAACCCGTCGTGCGGCCGGTCGGTGGGCGGCTGGCGGCATACGACGAGGGGTCGCTCGTGGTCCACCTGCTGGCGGGGCACCCGGAGGCGCGGCTCGGGATCCATCGGCGCTTCGAGCTGGTCGGATCCGCGCTCGCCGCCGCGCTGACCTCGCTCGGGATGACCGACGTGCGGGTCGGGTCGGTGCCGGGGGAGTACTGCGAGGGGGAGTGGAGCGTCAACCGCTCCGGGCAGCACAAGCTCGCCGGGACGGGGCAGCGGATCTCGAAGCGGGGCTATCTCTTCAGCGCCGTCATCACCGTGACCCGGCCGGAGCCGCTGCGGGCGATGCTCACCGACGCCTACGACGCGCTCGGCCTCGACTTCGACCCGGCGTCGGTCGGCTCGGTCGACCGGTGGGTGCCGGGCGTGACGGTCGCCGACGTCGCGCAGGTCGTCGAGGACGAGCTCACCGCCCTCTTCGCCACCCAAGCCACCCCTGGGCGGCCGGCGCGCGGTCAGCCGAGGTAGGGGGCGCGGCCGCGGTCGAGGGCGTGGGTGATCCGCAGGCGCATCGACGGGTGGAGGTCGAGGGCGTCGAGGTCGTCCGGCGCGACCCAGGCCAGATCGGTGCTCTCGTCGCTGAGCCGGGGCTCGCCGCCGACGAGCCGGGCGCGGAAGGCCAGGGCGAACTGCTGGCGGACCTCCCCGTCGTCGTAGGCGATGATGTGCCGCGGGTCGGTGTAGATGCCGGTCAGCGCCTCGACCTCGACGGCATACCCGGTCTCCTCGCGTACCTCGCGGACGGCGGTCTCGGCGATGGTCTCGCCGATCTCGTGCCCGCCGCCGGGAAGGGCCCAGCGCCCGCTGTCGGCGCGCCGGACGAGCAGGACCCGTCCCTCCGCATCCGCGACGACCGCGACGACCGACGGCACGACGTGTGTCGCGCGCGGGGCGTCCGGGTCGTCGACGTGGTCGGACCGGCTCACGAGGCGTCCCTCACCGGCCGGCGTCGAGCGAGGCCGACGGCGCGCCGGACCGGTCGATCGGATGGGCCCACAGCGCGGCGACCGCTTCGGGGATCGCGGAGCGGATGGCATCGAGGAGCCGCGTCGGGTCCTCCAGCTCCTCCGCGGTGAGGCCGGAGTGGTCCGGCCCGGCGTTGCGCTCGCGGATCGTCTCGCGCCGGTCCGGCTCGGGCAGGAGCAGGAGGAAGTAGCGGACCGACAGCAGGTCCATGACGCGGTGCCAGGTCCGTCGCGGTGCGTCGTCGCGGAAGTAGATGCCCAACCGCCGCTCGAGGACCTGTCCGGTCGTCCGCGCCCGCAGGTATGCCGCCTCGAGACGCTCGCGGTCGGCCGCGAGGGTCGGGTCGGTCGCCCGCTGCGGGAGGGGGACCTCGCTGGCGGCCCGCCAGAAGGACTGGAGGGTGAAGTAGAGCTCTCCGGCGATCGCGTCCATCTCGGCGGCGAGCGACTCGCGCAGGTCGCCGGCCTCGCGCCGGGCCTGGGCCCGGGACGTGACCCGGTTCGCGACGAGGAGGGCGAGCACGGCGGCGACGGCCGGCCCGACGGCCGCGACGAGCACCTTCTGCCACAGGGGTTCGGTCATGGCGGCCTCCTCACCACACGGCCGTGCCGGGCGGGCGACGGGCCCCCCATCATTCCAGGCGGTGCCCGGGCGAGGTGACCTCGTGACCCACCGCGTGACCCCACTTCCCCGCTCGTGCCCCACCGCCGGTCGAGGCTGCTACCTGCGAGAACGCCGGTCGGCGGCCCTCTCGTTACGGCCTGCAACCGAGATGTGGATGCGCGTCGGATGCGCGCCTCCGACGTTCGGACGATGTTCGGTTGCAGAGCCGGTCGGTGTGTCCCCGCGGCCGATGGGAGGGCATAGCCTCCAGTCCTCGACTTCACATACAAGGACGTAGCCATGATCGAGCCGGACTTCCCTCAGCCCGCTCGCCAGGACTCCACCGGCACGGATGCCGCCCCCCCGGAGACCCCCACGAGCCCGACCGACCACCACACCCCCGGCGGCCTCCGCGCCGCCGACCGGGCCGACGCCTTCCGCGTCGGCGGGCCGCTGGCCCCAGCCGCGGCGACCGGCGCTACAGGGGGGCGCCGTGTCGCCGCGGAGCTGGCCCGGCTCGGTGAGGAGTGGTCGGTCCTGCACAACCGGCTCCTGCGTCCGGGCCAGACCGGCGCCCACCTCGACCACGTCGTCGTCGGCCCCGCCGGCGTCTTCCTCGTCGACTCCCAGGTCCGCGCCGGCAAGATCCGCGCGTGGGAGGGCGACCTGTTCCAGCACGTCCGTCGGGGCGGCTACCGCCAGACCATCTCGCTCGCCGGGGAGCTCGCGAAGGCGCGGGGCATGGCGGCATACATGACGGTGGAGTCGGACCGGAAGGTCACGCCCGTCCTGTGCCTCGCCGGCGCGCAGGATGCGAGCTTCGGTGAGCCGCGCAAGCTCCGCGACGTCTGGGTCGTCCCCGTCTCGCGGCTCGCGGACTGGCTCTCCGCGCAGGAGACCGTGCTCCCGGCGCCGCTGCGCGGCCGCGTTCTCACCCGGGTCATGACCGACTTCCCGTCCTCGACGACCGACCCCGAGCTGCTCCTCGCCATCGGCGCCGCGGCCCGCAGGCGGCATGCGCGTCGCGGGGTCCCGGCGAGCGGTCGGTGCGGCCCGCGCCCGGGCCCGGACCGCCACCGTCGGCGGCGCTGCCACGGCCGTCCTCCCGCCGGGGCACGGCTCCCCGGGGCCCGTCCTCGCCGCGATGCCGGCCGCGCCGGCCACCCCCGCCGTCCCCTCCCGCGCACCGGGCACTCAGCACGAGGACGCGCCTCGGCCGGGCCATCGGCGGATTCGTCTCGGCGGCCCTCGCGCTCGCGCTCGTCGTCGGCTACCTGCCCTCGCTTCTCGGCAGCCTCACCCTCACCGTGGGGGCGACGCCGGTCGCCGCGCAGCCCGCGGCGCTCGACTGCAACGCGGTCACCGGCGCGCAGATCGCCGCCGCGCTCGGCCGCGCCGTCCAGCCCGTGGCCACCACCACCGGGTGTGCGTGGGGCACCCGCATCGACGACCCCTCGACCGTCCTCGTCCGGATCGAGACGTATGCCGTGGGCGAGGCCTACGACGCGCGATTCCAGACGTCCCGGGAGCAGCAGCGAGTCGTCTACGGGACCGACACGGACGCCGGCTCGGGCCCGGCCACGGCCCTCTGGGTCGCCGGCGGCGAGCCGATGGGCGTCGGCTCGGACGCGACGACCGCCCTCGGCGACACCCACGTCGTCGTGTCCCGGCAGCTGCTCGGGGCGAGCGACAAGCAGGCCCGCCTGATGGCCCTCGCGATCGCGCAGGCCGTCAACGTGGCGTGACGGGACCCTGGGGGCTCCTCATCCGTTCGGCCATTACTGTCCGGTATCGCTGTGGCATGACCGGACAGCTGGGAGCGCTTTCATCTACGCTACGCGCCATCGGTCTCCCCCTCACCGATCGGATGCCTCATGGTCGAGCAGCCCCGCCCCCCGGCGGGTCCCGGCGCCGGACGCCGCGGGCTCCTGCTGCCCACCCTCCGACGCGGGTGACGCCGGCCGCTGGTGTCGGCTCCACGCCGTCTGCGCTGCCGCAGACGTATGCCGCTCGGAGACCGGGTGCCCGCCCGACACCGGGTGCCGGGCGACGAGCCGGGCCAAGACGGCCGCCGCGCTCGCCGACCTCCCCGCCGGATGGACGGTGCTGCACGACCGGCTCGTGCGCCCCGGCCGCTCCGAGGCGGTGGCCGACCATGTCGTCATCGGGCCGGCCGGCACCTTCCTCGTCGACTCGCGCAACACGGCGGGGCGGGGGACCGGGTGGCTGGGTGGACCGGTGCAGCGGCTGACGCCGGTCGGCCGTCACGAGAGCGAGGAGCTCGCGCGCGAGCTGGTCCGCGCAGCGGGGATCGCCATCGCCATGTCGGTGCGCTCCGGCCGGGACGTCTGGCCCGTGCTGTCGCTCGCGGGCGTCTTCGAGGACCGGCTCGCGGCACCCCGCAAGATCCGGGGCGTCTGGGTCGTGCCGGCGTCGCGGCTCGTCGACTGGTTCGCCTCGAGGGCGTCGCGGCTGACGCCCGCGGACGTCCGGCGCGCGGCCACCCGGACGATGTCCGACTTCCCGCCCCTGGCGACCGACCCCGAGCTGCTCGCCGCCATCGGTGCCGCCGACGCCAGGGCCGCCGGTCGCTGACCCGTCCCGGCGCGCCCCTCGCGGGGGACGCGGCGGCGCCCCCGGGAGGGGGCGGCATACCCGGGGCATAGGTTGGGGTACATGGCTGACATGCGCTACGAACCCCTCGGAGACAGCGGCCTCATGGTGTCGGTCGTCGGCGTCGGCTGCAACGCCTTCGGCGCGCGGATCGGCGACGAGACGGTGCAGCAGGTCATCGACGCCGCGATCGAGCAGGGCATCACGCTGTTCGACACGGCCGACGCCTATGCCGACGGCGCGAGCGAGGAGGCCCTCGGCAGGGCGCTCGGGTCACGCCGCGAGGACGTCGTCGTCGCGACGAAGTTCGGGATGGGCGGCGACGAGCGCGAGCACTTCGGGGCGCACGGCAGCCGGCGCTACGTCCGGCGGGCCGTCGAGGCGAGCCTGCGGCGGCTCGGGACCGACTACATCGACCTCTACCAGCTGCACCGGCCCGACCCGATCACCCCGATCGAGGAGACCCTCGAGGCGATGAGCGAGCTCGTCACCGAGGGCAAGGTCCGCTACATCGGTGGGTCGAACATGGCCGCCTGGCAGGTGGTCGAGGCCGACTGGGTCGCCCGGACGAGCGGGCTGCAGCGCTTCGTGTCGGCGCAGAACGAGTACTCGCTCTACAACCGCTCGGCCGAGGCCGAGCTCGTGCCCGCCTGCGAGAGCGTCGGGGTCGGGATCCTGCCGTACTTCCCCCTCGCCTACGGCCTGCTCACCGGCAAGTACCGCCGCGGCGAGCCGGCGCCCGAGGGCAGCCGGCTGACCTTCGCCAACCAGTCCTCGCGGCTCGACGGCGCCGACTGGGACCGGATCGAGGCCCTCGAGGCGTATGCCGCGGAGCGCGGCATCTCGATCCTCACCCTCGCGATGGGCGGGCTGCGGGCCCAGCCGGCCGTGGCGAGCGTCATCTCCGGCGTGAGCAAGCCCGAGCAGGTCCTCGCCAACGTCGAGGCGGGGCTGTGGGAACCGAGCGAGGACGACCTCGCCGGGCTGGATGCGCTCAAGGACACGCCCGCGTTCGGGTACACGACCTACGCCTGATCCGGGGGCGCCCCCGCCCGCAGCGGCGCGGCGGGTGCTCGCGGGTTCGTCCGGGTTTCCGGTCGGGTGGCGAGCACCCGGCGAGAGGGCGCGGCGGGTGCTCGTGGGTTCGTCCGGGTTTCCGGTCGGGTTGACGAGCACCCACCACGCGAGCATCCGGCACGCTCGTCGTCGACCGTGAGCCGGCCTCGGGTCGGTGTCGAAATTCGACACGGCCTTCGCCGCACCCGGCCAGGTGACCCGTGTCACACTCAGGGTTTCTTCGTGCTCCACCTCATCGGGGAGGTGCGCCGTGCCGACGTTGTGGGACCTCGTCCCGTCCGGTGCCCAGAGCTCGGGCGCCCTCGACCAGGCCCGCCCGCTGCTCCAGGGGCTCAGCGGGAGTGACGACGGCCTGCAGACGGACGGTGACGGCACCTGGCACGTCTACACCGGCACCGGCACCTGGCCCACTCCGATCACCATCGACCCGGGCTCGGGGGGCCTGGGCGCCGGCGGCGCGACGTCGACGACGCCCATCGAGTTCCCCGACCCGAGCGTCGGCGTCGAGCTCGCCCTGCACCAGACCGGGGGATCCGACGACGGCGGTTGGCGGGTCACCCTCGCGGTGCCCATCTGCCTGGTCCGACTGCCCTTCCTCCGTGGCGCGGAGCTCGACGCCCAGGGACAGCTGCGCGCCAACGGTATGCCGGTCACGTTCACCCTGCCCGCGCTGCGGATCCGTGCGAAGCAGCTCGCGGGACAGTCGGTCGACCTCGAGCTGCTGTCGGCCGAGACCGGTGGGACCCCGACCGACCACATCTACGAGTTCATCAGCATGAACCCGCCCTACGCCCTCGTCGGTCCGTCCGACGTCGTGGGGTTCGCCTTCCGCACCGCCGTCCTCGACCTGTCCGGCACCGCGGGGCCCGGCGTCCCGGCGGGAGCCCGTGCCATGCCGGCGGACTGGCAGGGCTTCTGGCTCCCGGACGCCCGGCTCTTCGTCGCCCCGACCGGGCTCGAGGGGATCGCCGTCAGCGCCGGGGTGCGGGACCTGTGGATCGGGCTCGGTGTCCACGCCGGCGTCACCGGCGTCTTCGAGGCCGAGGTCGTCAACCGCGGCGCAGCGCCGTCGATCGCCGTCAGCTTCCGCACCCCGACGGGCGAGTGGATCGCCGACCCCGGCACCGGCGCCGCGCAGCTGCCCGAGCACGCGACGCTCGTCGTCGACACCGCCGGGGGGCTGGCCCCGGTCACCGTCCGGATCACCGTCGACGGGACGGTCACGACGGCCGACCGGGTCGACCTCACCGTTCCTGCCGCCGGGTCGCTCAGCATCTCGGTCACGGCCACCGACGGCGGCTCCCACGCGACGACCCGGTCGTTCAGCGCGGTGCGGCGGGCCACCCCGAGCAGCCCGGGCACCGGTGACGCGACGGTCACCGTGACCCAGACCAGCCACCGGACCCACACGATCGAGCGCGTCTCCGCGACGGCGACGACCGTCACCCTCACGACCCAGCCACCGGTCCCCGCCACGTGGAGCTGGGCCGGTGGCGGCACCGGCCCGTCGGTCACCGCGGACGTCCCGGTCGCCGCCGGCGCGACCGTCGATGTCACCGCGACGACCACCGGGACCGAGCCCCAGGCGATCGACGCCTACTACCTCTTCGCCAAGCCCGACCCGTTCAACCCCAACATCCCCGGCGCCCTGCACACCTGGGCGACCAACCGCGACAACGTCCACGTCGGCCGGGCCTCCACCCGCTCCGAACCAGGGACGTCGCAGTCCCTCATCGACTCGCTGACGCCCGACGTGGTCACCGAGATCGGCGCGAACACCCCACTCACCGTCAGTGGCTACGCCTCGTGGGAGGGGCCGCAGCACGACTCCGCCGCGGACGCGGCATACAACGTCTCGCTCAGCGAGCGACGCCGGGACGTCCTCATCGACCTGCTCACCAGCCAGGGCTTCACCAACGTCACGGCGGCGCCGACGCACAGCGCCGACGGCTTCGACCTCGCCAAGTCGCAGACGACCTCGGTCGAGGGGACGACCCCGCCGCCGCCCGCCGGTGACGGCGCCTGGTGGCGGGCCCGGGCGACGACGGCCGGCAACGGTCCCGAGACGGTCACCGCCCAGGTGCGCCGGGTCGCGCCGCCGGCGCAGCACGAGGTCGACCAGCGCCCACCGGACGGCGGTCGCCCGGACTGTTTCCGCAAGATCGGGGTCCGGGTCGAGCTGCTGCGCAGCACCGTCATCCGCGCCGAGGTCTACGGCGAGTTCGACATCGAGACGGCGACCGAGACCGCGCTCGCCCACCACTCCCAGCCGCCGCTGCGGACCGGCCCCCGCAACCCCTCGGACGGCATCTGCACCTTCCTCGTCCGGCTGCGGATCGCCGAGGACCGCGACTCGTGGCTCGTCAGCGCCGAGTTCCGCGCCGCGGAGGCCGATCTCGACGGGCTGGCCCAGATGGACCGGGCCCACTCCGACGTCACCGCCCTCAACGTCCTCGGCGCCGTGAGCGTCCTCGCCCCGCTCAGCTCGGCGGCCGCGGAGCTGTCCCCGGCGGCCGGCGCCCTCGTCTCGCTCGGCACCGTGGCCCTCGGGGCGAGCAGCCTCATCGAGACCCAGAAGATCATCCTGCGCGGCGGCGAGCTCGTCGTCAGCCAGGGCACCATCGCCCCGGACGGGTCGGCGACGACCGACCCCCGCGGCACGACGGTCGCCGTGCTGCTCGACGTCGAGGTGACCTTCACCTTCGACCTCACCATCGTCAAGGTCAACCCGGACCACCCGGTGACGACCCGCTACAAGGCGATCGGCGTCAAGTCCTCCTGGGACACCGCGCCCGCGACCGGCGGGGGCGTCGACTACCTGCCCGTCCCGGTCTTCGACCCCACGAAGGGCTACACCCTCGACGTGCCGGCCGGAGCGCTGACCGCCAGCCCGCCGCTCGACGAGATCCTCCGCGTCCTCGGCTTCCGGGTCAGCCGGGACAACCCGACCTACCTCGAGGTCGAGGTGGGGATGGGCCTCGACCTCGGGATCGTCACCGTCGACACCGTCCGCATCCGCGCCCGGCTCGACGGCCCGTTCGAGCTCACCCTCACCAAGCTGGCGGCGACGATCGACGTCCCCGGAACCCTCCACGGCACGGGGTCGCTCGAGTTCACCGACCTCGGCTTCAAGGGCGCCTTCGACCTCACGGTCACCCCGATCAACCTGCGGGCCAGCGCGGTCCTCGCCGTCGAGTCCTCCGGCGGGGTCACCGGCGTCCTCATCGGCGCCGAGGTCGAGTTCCCCGTGCCGCTGCTGCTCGGCAACTCCGGCCTCGGCATCTACGGCTTCCTCGGTGGGGTCGGGGTCAACTACGCCCGCAACGAGACGCCGTATGCCGCGCGCCCGGTTCCCTCGCTCGACTGGCTGACCGCGCAGCTCCAGCGCGGGTCGGTGATGCATCCGGACGGGTGGAGCCTCACCCCGGGGGCCTATGCCTTCGCCGCGGGGATGCTCGTCGGCACGGTCGACGGCGGCTTCGTCGTCCACCTCAAGGGGATCATCCTCATCGAGGTCCCCGGGCCGCGACTGCTCCTCGTCATGAAGGCCGACGTCCTGCAGATCCCGCCGGAGCTGAAGGACCCGAGCGCCAGCGCGACCTTCCTCGCGGTCCTCGACATCGACTTCGGCCGGGGCACGATCACGATCGGCATCGTCGCGGCATACGAGATCACGCACCTGCTGTCGATCCGGGTGCCGGTCGGCGCGCAGTTCGACACCCACAACCCGCAGAACTGGTTCGTCGACCTCGGCCGCTTCGACGACCCGGTGACCGTGACGGTCCTCGACGTCATCAGCGGCAGCGGCTACCTCATGGTCCACGGCAACGGACTCGCCCTGCCCGGTCTGCCGCCGGTCACCGGCGGGATGGCCGTCGGGACCGGCTTCCACATCAGCTGCGTCCTCATGGGCAGCAAGGCCGCCGGGCTCTACCTCGAGGTCGCCGGCGGCTTCGACGCGATCCTCGGCTTCGACCCGTTCTTCCTCGCCGGCAAGATCGTCGTCAGCGGAGAGCTGCGGCTGTTCATCGTCAGCATCGGCGCCAGCGCCAAGCTCGACGTCGTCGTCGGGCGGGTCACCCAGGACAGCCCGGACATCACCTACGTCCACGGCGAGGTCTGCGGCGAGGTCGACTTCTTCTTCTTCAGCGTCAAGGGCTGCGTCTCGCTGACCATCGGCAGCGAGCCGTCACCGACGCTGGAGCCGCCGCCGCTCGTCGCCGGGGTCAGCCTCGTCTCCCGTTCGCCCGCCCTCGTCGAGGGGACGGCGACCGACCGGGCCGTCGACGGCAAGATCGCCGACGCCCTCCCGACCGGTACCGCCGGGGACCTGCCCTCGGTCCCGCTCGACGCGATCCCCGTCGTCCTGTTCACCGTCGCGCCGGGTCTGAGCGGCAAGGTCCTCGGCGAGGACCCACACGGCCCGAGCGGCGCCCAGCCGTGGTACCGCCTGGGCGACCGGTGGTGGGCCTACGACGTCACGGCCGTGACGCTCGTCGGCGACAGCTCGCCCGACCTGCAGCCGATGCCGCCGACGGGCCAGGTTCCCAGCGCCTGGTGGAAGCAGTTCTCCCCGGCCGACCCGTCGACGGGACCCGCGCTGGCGCTGCTCGACTGGCTCCCGACGCCGTTCAGCCGGGCCGTCCCCTACGGCGAGGCGCTGACGACGAGCATCACCGACCGCTGGGGGACGGTGTGCCATCGTGCCGCGCCGCCGGCACCCGTGCTGTGGACCTTCGACCACAAGCCGCTCGGACCGAGCACCGTGGGCTGGTCGCTGACCGGCGTTCCCTGGCCCGACCCACCCGACACCGTGCGGACCCAGCCCGTCGTCGCGATCGAGGACGTGTCCGAGCCGTGGCGCACCGGCGACCCGCTGATCGACGTCCTCCAGGGGACCTCGCCCGCGGTTGTCGTCGGCGACGCGGTGCCCTGCCTCAAGCGGGACGTCCCCGATGCGAAGACGAACCCGCTCAAGGCGTGGGTCGCCGTCGCCGGCACCGGTCACTCCAACCGCACCGCGCCGACCGACGGACCGGCCTGGGCGGAGGTCGCCGACGCGATCGTCGGGGGAACCGGCATCGGTGACGTGCTCGCCCACCGGCTCGCTACCGGGTGGGACCCGGGCATCGCCGTGGCCCTGCGCGCCGCCGAGGACGAGCAGGTCGGGAATGCCGCGGAGGCGGGGAACGCCGCGGCACGCGCCGCCGCCGTGGCCGACCTCGGCTGCGAGGGGCGGATCCTCCGCTCGCCGACGCTCGACAGCGAGGAGCCGGCGCGGCTCGGCACCGATGTCGACAAGGAGCGGGTCAAGCGGGCCTGGGACCGGCTGGGCTTCGAGCCGGGCGTCCTGCGCGACGCCGTCCGGGTGCGGCCACGCGGCGGCGCGGGTGACCTCGTGCTCCTGCTCATGGCGCCGGAGGAGCTCTTCGTCGAGCGGCTCGTCGTGCGCTGGCTCGACGAGGACGGAGGGGTCATCGACCAGCGGGCCCTCGGCAACGGCGACCACGTCGGCGCGGCCAACCCGATCCCGAGCGCGTGGCTGGACCCGGCCGGGCCGTGGCTCGACCCGGTGCTCCGGGCCGGGATGGTGGCCGCTCGGGTGGCCCTCACCTCGACCTGGCAACAGACGTTCCTGCTCGTCGACGGCCGCGGGATGCACGACGTCGCGACCATCGAGATCGGCTGGAACGGCGACCGGTTCCCCGCGGACCTCGAGCGGCCGCCGTTCCACGTCGTCGCGATGACCGGCGTGACGACGAGCGAGGCGCGGCGCTACGACTGGGACACCGAGACCATCACGAGCGACCAGGACGCCCTGTCGACGGCGATCACCCAGGACCCCGACGACCACGCCCTGCTCGTCCCGGGCATGCCCTACACCGTCACCGTCAGCTGGCGGGCCGCCAACGTCGTCTCCGACGACCCGCCGACCTCGGCCCCCTCGTGGGACGGCGGGCACACGAGCGCCTACCGGTTCGTCGCCGACGGCACCGACAAGGCGCCGACCGACCTCGGGCCGTGGCTGCTCGCCTCGGCGCCCGGCATGGACGACGTCGGGGTGCTCTGCGCCGAGCCGATCCGGATCGCCCTGGCCACCCAGAACGTCGCGGCCCTCTTCGACGCCTACGACAAGGAGCTGCGGGTCATCGTCCTCGCCGCCTCCGGCAAGCACCCCGAACCGCCCGGAGGCGGCGCCGCCGGGTCCCCGTTCACCATCCCGATCGGGATCGACGGGGTGCACACGAAGGCCGCGACCGACCTCGTCGTGTCGACCCCGTGGGAGGAGGCGATCCTCGAGATGCTCGCCGACGACGCCGACCCCAAGCCGTGCATCGACACCAGCGGCGAGCGGGTCCGGCAGGTCATCCTCGAGCTGCCCTACGACCTCGAGCCCCTCACCGACTACCTCATCGACATCCACGCCGTGCCGAAGGGGTCGGCGGCCGGCGCCCGGGGCCTGGTCCATCGGATCGGCTTCACGACGAGCGCCTTCGGCACCCTGGACGAGCTGGCCGGCCTGGTGCGGCAGACGCGCTGGCGGCATACCGTCGTCCCCGCCATCGGGGCACTCACGGCCCTCCCCGACGCGCCGACCGGCGACCAGCTCGACGCGGCGTTCCAGGCGGCCGGGCTGCCCGTCCCGCAGACGCCGACCGTCGCGTCGGTCCAGGTTCTCTGGTCGACAGACACCACCCCGCAACCGCTCGCCGTCGTCGTCGAGGGCACCGAGCCGCTGTGGCGTTCCCGGCTCATGCCGCAGGTCGTCACCGGGCCGATCGACTCGGTCGACCCCACCCATCATTGGTGGGCCGCCCGGCCGGCCGACTGGCTGTCGATCCAGGCGAGCACCGCCCCCGGCGGCGCCGGGTCGCTCCCGCTCGCCGGCATCACCCGGATCATCCGGGGACCGGGGCTCGGGCGTGCCGTCGTCCTCCTCGACGCGGGAGCCCGCGGCAAGCG
The DNA here is from genome assembly GCA_963745335.1 of uncultured Actinomycetota bacterium. Classification (GTDB taxonomy): domain Bacteria; phylum Actinomycetota; class Actinomycetes; order Actinomycetales; family Dermatophilaceae; genus CAVSJJ01. The sequence continues at coordinate 30,284 of CAVUXP010000004.1, read as the reverse complement.
GGTGGCGCTCGATCTCGTCGTCGCGGCCGACGCCGCTTGCCGCCGCACCCGAGAAGCGTGCGGTCGCCGTCGACATCCCGCTGCAGCGGGCGCCCTGGGAGGAGGAGCTCTGATGGCCAGGCTGTCCGACTCCACGCGGTTCCGTGCCAAGGCCGTCCAGGTGCCCTGGGTGACGATCGCCGAGCAGATGCGCCGCGCGCTGATCTCCCATCACATGGAGCCCGGCAAGGACTCCCCGCTGCGCGACCTCAGAGGCCATCAAGCTCCGGTCGATGGACATCCACCTCACCTGGGCCTGTGGCCCGGCGCTCGGGGTGCCTCGCGGTCCGTTCATGGTCTGGACCCGCTCGCCCAAGGACCAGGTGCGCACGGTCCGGACGCCACCGTGTGGGGCCTGCGGGTGCCCTATGTCTGGTGGGGTGGGATCGAGGCGGGTGCGGTCGCCGTGCGCTGCCGGCCCGAGCGACCCGACGAAGCCGGTGGCGGTCTTCCTCTTCCGCAACGGCGACGACGCGACCCACGTCGTCGCCGCCGGGTCGGTGCAGCCGACGAGCCCGGACCCGGTCACCGTGACGGTCCGGACCTCGGGGGCGACCTACGCCCGGGTCTACAACGGCGAGGACATCGAGGTCGCCGTCGACCCGCTCGACCGGATCGTCAACGACGACGCGTGGAAGCCGCTCGAGCTCGTCGGGCTCCCCGTCGACCAGCCCGACGCCGGGTTCGACTACGACACGCATGACCAGGGGCCGGTCGACCATCCGATGTCACCCGTCGACGCCGCCGTCTACCGCCTTGTCCGTGGGGGTCCGCCGCTCGGTTGGTGGCCGCTCACCGAGGTCGGGCGCGCGGCACCGCCGTGGACGGCCCCCGAACCGAAGCGGCTCGTCAAGGAGGTGCGCGCCGACCTGTTCCCGGAGCTGCCCCCGATGTATGCCGCCGCCGTGCGCGAGTTCCAGCAGGCCGCGGTGACGAGCAACCGTCCCGTCGACCCGCCGCAGCAGGACGGCGCCATGTCGTCGGCGTCGGCCAGCGCCGACGCGGGCCCCTGGCCGATGCTCAACCTCCCGGCGCAGAGCGACCCGTTCCTCAACCTCGCGACCGGCTTCGGGGCGAACTACTCCGTCGAGCGGCTGCACGACCGGCAGATCGCCGTCGGCTGGAGCGACTTCCTCGTCACCGCGCGCTACGCCGACCTCCTGCCGCCGCACAGTGGGGGAGGCGAGTTCGCGGCATACGCGCCGGCACCCGGACCCCACCTCCTCGTGCCCACCCCGACGGCGCTGACCCGCGAGCTCGGCGGCCTGCTCGCTCCGACGAGCATCGACGCGCCGTGGCGCGAGTCGGTCCGGCTGAGCTGGGACCGGGTGCCGAGGAGCGCGGCGATGTCGCCGGTGACGGAGTCGGCGCTGGCCCGTTACCCGCTCGTCGGTGGCGGGGACGCGGAGTCGCTGCTGCCGCCGCGGCTGTCCGGCGGGGACCGGCCGTTCCTCGTCAGCCCGGCCGCGGCCGAGGGCGAGACCGACCACGACCGGATCGCCCTCGTCGACGGTGGTCAGGAGATCGCGATCGGCAGCGGAGGCCGCCGGGTCGGGTATGCCGTCGCGGTCGGTGACGTGCACGGCGTCTGGTCGCCGTGGCAGGACGTCGCGTGGGTCGGCATCGAGCCGGCGCCGCAGCCGCCGCGGATCGTGTCGATGGCGCTCGGCACCTCCTATGCCGGATCGCCCAGCTGCCCGTCGACGCTCGACGTGCAGGTGGCGGTCGACTGGGTCGAGCGGACGCCGACGAAGGTCGAGATCGTCGCGATCTACTTCCCCATGGCGACCGCGTCGACGGCGCCGCCGGCCGGGATGGGGCCGTGGGCGGCCACCCCCGCGGGCTGCTTCCGGCGGGATCTCGGGTTCGATTTCGCCGGCGATGTCCCGGTGCCGTTCGGCTGCACCGTCGACCCGCTCGGTCCGGACGGGACCGACATCGTCCCCGCCGGTCCCGGACAGGGCGACGGCGGCCGCCGGTATGCCGTGTCTGCCGACGTCCCGCTCCTCGACTTCTCCGGGACCCCGCGCTGGGGAGTGCAGGTGTGGACCCGGACCCGGCTCGCCGTCGGGGCCAGCCCGACAACGTGGTCCCCGGGCCCGACGGCCGCGCCCGCGCTCGCCGCCGCGGCGTCGCCGGTCCCGGTGGCGCCCCTGCCCCCGCCGCCGCTGCCCGGCGTGCCGCTCGGCAGCACCCCGGACGCCCAGGGCAGCTCGCACGTGCGGGTCGAGTGGTCGCTGCCGGGCGGTGCGGCGGTGCGGACCTGCATCGTCTGGGAGTGCTCGGAGACGGCGCTGCGTCAGCGCGCGGGGCTGCCCGCTCGAGCCCCGGACAGCGACGTTCCCGGCGCGCGGCTCGCGGCGCTGTGGACGGCATACGACGCGATGACCTCGACCCAGCGGCGGGCGGCGTTCCGGCGGCTGGTGGAGCTCGACGGTGCGGTGCGCGCCCACGACGTGACGCTCCCCAAGGGCTCGACGGACATCCATCTGTTCGCCGTCACGACGATGACGACGACCGGGGTGGAGAGCGCGTGGCCGGAGAGTGGGACTCCGCACGCGCACCTGCGGCCCGTCATGGCACCTCGGCTGCGCTCGCCGGGGCCGCCGGTGGTCCGTCCGTCGATCGCGATGGACGGGACGGTCACCATCGAGCTGTATGCCGCGAGCACGATCGAGGTGCAGCGTTTCGCCCTCTATCGCACGACCTCAGACGAGGCGGCGCGGGACGTCTCGACGATGGGACCGGCGTTCGCCGAGGTTCTCGTGACGACGACGCCCGGTCCGGCCGACGTCGACCCGGTGCTGGGGCAGCCGGTGTGGACTGCGACGTGGACCGGGACCCTGCCGGGTCGGTGGGATCCCTGGCTCATCCGGGCCGTCGCGGTGCCGGTCGACACCGTGCCGGTCAACGCCGAGCGGGGCGTGCCGTCGCCGGCGTCCGACGCGGTGCCGCTCTTCGTGCCGCCCGGCGCGCCAGAGCTCGAACCGCTCGTCGCCGACATCTGGGGTGGCGACCATCGCGGGGTCGTCGTACGGACGGCGACGACCGCGCCGCCACGGGTCCTGCCCTCCGGGGTGCATCGGCTCGACGGGTCGGCGGGCTCGGCGGCCGTGGCGTCGGTCGCGCTGCCCGACGTGCCGGTGACGGCACTGTCGACGCCGCCGGCTGCGGCGACGACGGATCCCGTTCTCGAACAAGGCGATCGGGTGTCGGGTGTCTCGCCTGTGGCGCTGTGGTTCACCCGGCCCGTGGCGGCCGACGACGTCGAGGTCTCGCTCCGGCTCGTCGACCCGCTGGGCCGCGAGGTGGTGCGGACGGTGACGGTGCCCGGGTGGGTGCCACCGCTGGCTGGGGTGACGGTGACGATCACCGACGTGTTCACCATCGTCGGCCGCGGGGTCGTCGTCGGCATCGACACCAACGCTGACGCCAGCCTCGACCCGCCGCTCGTCATGGCGATCGCGGCGAGGCAGGGGCTGCGGCTGCCGCTGCGTCCCGTCGAGCCTCCCCTGCCGGTGGCGCCGGAGGGGGTCCTCCGGCCGCAGGGCGGGTCGCCCGGCCGGTCGCTCGGCGGTCGTTTCGCGCCGCCCGACGTGGGGGTCTTCCCCGGCGGGCCGCCCGGTCTCGGGTTCCCCCGGGTCGTGCCGCGCAGCCTCGCGGCCTCGTTCCCGCTGGACGAGATCCCCTGGAACGACGGCGGCTTCGGCCGGACGACGGGCATCCAGGTCGTGCGCAACCGGCGTCGGCCGGGCCCGCGGGGGCCGGCATACCAGGCGTTCATCCCGCTCACCGGGTCGCTGCACATCGCCGTGGCGATCGTCGCACCGGACGGCAGCCGGGTGACCGACACCGTCGACCACTGAGGAGACCGACGTGCCGGTGGGTGCTCGTGGGTTCGTCCGGAATGCCGGTCCCTTCCGCGAGCACCGGGGGCGGGTGCCGGTGGGTGCTCGTGGGTTCGTCCGGGATGCCGGTCCCTTCCGCGAGCACCGGGGGCGGGTGCCGGTGGGTGCTCGTGGGTTCGTCCGGAATGCCGGTCCCTTCCGCGAGCACCCGCCCCGGACGGCGTCCCGGGTATCACGACGGTCCCGGCCGGCTCTCCTCCACATGGGGCGGTCATCGCGGGCTCGGGGCCCGCGGCGTCGGGGCCGCCCCCGACCTCGGAGGTGGTGGGGATGACCCTCGTCCAGTCCCTCGGCGCACGAGTCCAGGCCGAACCGGCGTATGCCGCGGGTGCCGTCATGGCGACGATCAACCTGCTCGTCGTCTTCAACGTCGTCACGTTGTCCGGTGAGCAGATCGCCTCGATCAACACGGCGGTCGCGGCGATCCTCGCCTTCGTCGTCCGGCGGGCGGTGAGCCCGGCCTCCCTCGCCGTCACCGACGCTCGCGCGGCGTCGGCCGCGGTCTCGGCGCGTCACGACCGATGACAGGACCCCTCGTCGGCGTCCTCTCCGGCTCGGCCCGGCATCGCCGTCGACTGGGGAGCCGTCCGGGGCCAGGCCGTCTCCGGCAGCGTCGTCGCGGCCTTCGTCGCCGCCCTGGCGTACTTCGTGACGGGGCGGTTCACCCGTCGGAACGAGGCGGCCCGCGCCCGGCACCAGCGGTCCCTTGCCGCCGCGGAGGAGTTCTATGCGGCATACGGGGACTTCTTCGCCACGTGGAAGGCGTGGGCGCACGCCCGGGGGACGGCGCCCGCTGGCCAGCGCGGCGGTGCCGGCCGAGACCCGGCGGGCCCTGCTGGAACGAGCGGCGGAGTGCGAGGGTCGCTACGAGTCCCTCCTCGTGAGGCTGGCGTCGGAGACGTCGGCTGACGGCCGACGACCTCGTCGCGCTCTGGGCCATGCGCTTCGCCTCAAGGCCCTCCGCCGGTCGATCCATTCCGGCGGCTCCGCTCGGCTGGTGGCGCAGCGACCGGCCCGACGACGAGGTCCGCCACGTGGGGCACCTGAAGTACCTCGCCTTCAAGGAGCTGGGCGTCGTCGTCGCGGGGGTCATGGTCGATCATCGACATCATCTCCCGCGAGGACCGGTGGTGGCGGCGGCTCGTCGGCACGGCCCCGACCGTCCCGCCACCGTCGCCGCGAGAGCGCGCCGCGGCCTTGGCGGCGATCACGGCCACGAGTTCGCCCCGCTCATCCGCGGCTGAGCGTGCGGTTGAGCGATGCCGACTGGGATCGGGCGGCGCTGATCCTCGGCTCCGGTGCGGGTCCGCGGGGCCGTGCCGAACCGGCGGCATCGTGACGGGTGTGGGGTCGGCGCGGGTGACCTACAGTGACGAGGTCAGGCATGGCTTACCCGTCGGGAGAGGTGGGGTCATGGGCGGGACGGTGCGCATCCGGCTGGCCGAGGACGGCGCCGATGACGAGCGGCTGCAGACCCTGACGTCGGGGCTGCGCAACGAGCTCGTGGACGTGGACGGTCTCGACGTCGGGTTCGTCCACGAGGGCGAGGCGCCCGATGGCTCGCGAGCCCTCGACGTCCTCGCGGTCGGTGCGCTGGCGATCAGGCTGCTCGACTCGAGCGGGGCTGCGGACGGCACTCGGAGCGGTCCGCGCCTGGCTCGCCCGCGGCGCCGGGGCACCCCGGTCGGTGCACATCGAGATCGACGGCGACTCGATCGAGCTCTCGGCCGCCAGCACCGAGGACCAGGAGCGGCTGGTCGCACTGTTCGTCGAGCGGCATACGCCTCGCGGAGCAGGGGTCATGGCAGGCCGAGCGGCGAGCCCTGATCGTCGCCACCGACACCTACGAGCACGAGACGCTCCGCGGCCTCCGGGCGCCGTCGGCCGATGCCCAGGCGCTGGCCCGCGTCCTCGGCGACCCCGCCATCGGCGCCTTCGACGTGGACGTCGTCGAGAACGAGTCGGCCCATGCCGTCGAGGTCCGGCTGGAGGACCTGTTCGCGGAGGGACGCCCGGAGGACCTACTGCTCGTCCACTTCTCCTGTCACGGTCTCAAGAGCGACGCGGGCGAGCTCTTCTTCGCCGCCACCGACACTCGTCCGGACCGGCTCGGGTCCACCGCCGTCTCCGCGGCATTCGTCCAGCGCTGCCTCACCGCGAGTCGGTCGCGCAGCATCGTCCTCCTCCTCGACTGCTGCTACGGAGGTGCCTTCAGCGAGGGGGTCACGGTGCGCGGATCCGGGTCGGCCCACCCGCTCGACAGCTTCCCTTCGGCGACCGGCGGGGGGCGGTCCCGCGGCCGTCATCACGGCATCCAGCGCCATGGAGTACGCGTTCGAGGGGACGGCGCTGGCCTCGGCCAGCCAGAGCCGGCCGTCGCTGTTCACCTCGGCGGTCGTGCGCGGGCTCGAGACGGGTGAGGCGGACCGCGACGCCGACGGATGGGTCTCGCTCGACGAGCTGTACGACTACGTCTACGACGCCGTCCGCGCCGAGAACCCGCACCAGACGCCCAGCCGCGACGTCGAGATGCACGGTGACGTCTACCTCGCCCGTAGCCGACGTGGCGCGGCGGAGACGGCGATCGGCCGGGGCGATCCGGCGGTGGCCGGACCGGTCCCCGCCGAGCCGGACCGTCCGACGGCCGTCGGCCTGCGGGATGGCCCCACCGGCGGGGTCATCTCCGTCCAGCTCGAGCGGCGCTCCCTCGTCGAGGCGACGATCGCGACGGTCGCCGGCGCGATCATCGTCGCTGGGGTCTACCTCCCGTTCCAGTGGGGCGCCCCGATCGCGGAGCGGGCGGTGTATGCCGCCTGGTACCTCATCGCCCTGGGCTCGCTCGCCGTCGTCGGGGGCGCGCTGAGTGTCGGCGGCCGCACGGTGCACGCCGGCCGCGGCCTGCTCCTGGCCGCGACGGCGGGCACCACCTGGGGCCTCGTCGGCGTCCTGGCCTATCTCGGTGACCAGGGCGTCCAGGGTCTCGGCAGCGGCCTCGTCCTCGAGGTCCTCGCCCTCTTCGTGCTGCTGGGGACGGGGATCGCGATGGGCCGGCGGGTGGTCCGGGTCCCGACCCGCTCGCCGTCCGCGCGCCGGGAGCGGCTCGGCTGGCCGGCCCGGTCGATCATCGGCGCCGGGACCGTGGGCGCGGTGCTGCTGACGGCCACGGCGCTCACCCTCGCCCAGAACGCCGCAGGCCAGGGCATGGCCGCGGTGTGGGCGGCCGTCCTCGCCGTCGTCGTCCCGGCCGGGGCGGTGTGGCTCCGTCCGGCGGCCCTGGGCGGTGCGGCGCTCGTCGGCTGGGTCGTCCTCGGGCTGGGCCTGTTCGCGGCCTTCCACACCTGGCTCGACTACGTCGGCCAGTACGCCGTCATCGATGTCTTCGCCGGGTCGGTGCTCGCCGTCGCGGCGCTCATCCCGTTCTGGGTCAACCGGATCCGGTCCGCTGGCCGATCCGGATGATGACGAACTCGGCCGGCTTGAGGGGCGCGAAGCCGACCTCGACGACGACGAGACCGTTGTCGAGGTCGCCCTGGGTCGTCGTGTCACGTCCGCACCGCACGACGAACGCCTCGCGCGCCGTGCGCCCCTGCAGGGCCCCGGCCCGGAACAGCCCGAGGAGGAAGTCCTCGACGCTGGACCGGATGCGCGCCCAGAGCGGCTCGTCGTTCGGTTCGAAGACCACCCACTGCAGTCCGCGGGCGAGGCTCTCCTCGATGTAGAGGGCCAGCCGACGCACCGCGACGTAGCGCCACTCGCTCGGGGAGGGATCGGCGCCGGCCAGGGTGCGCCCGCCCCAGACGACGATGTCGCCGCGCAGGCGCCGGATCGGGTTGATGCCCGTCGGGGCGAGCAGGCCACACCCGTGGTCATCGAGCGCAGCAGCCAGGTCGGTGACGCCACGCAGTGAGGCGCTCACGCCCGCGGGGGAGGCCCAGACGCCACGCTCGGCATCGATGCGGGCGATGAGCCCGGCGACGGCTCCGGACGGAGGGACGGTGTGCGGAGCGCCGCTCCGGAGCGGGTCCGGCTCGACCAGCCATGGAAGGTATGCCGCGGCATTCGGGCTGTGAGTGCCGAGCGCCGCGCCGACATCGAGAGCGGCCACCGCGCCCGGGTCGGTCCACGTCGCGGGTGGGTCGAGGAGCAGCATCGCGCGCCGCTGCTCGCAGAAGCGCGCCGCCGCGGCGACCACCGTGCGGGAGAGCCCGGTGCGACCGCGACCGACCGCGTCCGGCGCGATGACGAGGAGGCCGATGCGGTCGACCCGCTCCAACGCATAGAGCCCGGTTCCCGAACCGGGCCCCGAGCCGAGAGGGTCGCTGGACGGGGGCAGCCGCCGACCGAAGCGGCGGGACTCGCGCAGCCGGACGACGATGGCGGTGTGACCGCCGTTGGCGAAGAAGTCACGGACGAGGTGGCCGAGGGTGGAGCCGTGGGTGAGGCCGCCGAAGCGGCGGGCGAACTCGGCGTCGCTGGTCACGGTCGTCGGCTCCTCGACCGGCCCGGAGGCGGCCCGCCCGACGAACGCCGTGATCGCCGACTCGACGCCGCCGATGCGTGGGGGAGCCGCGGGGGCCTCCTCCACGTGGCCCGCCGGCCCGGCATCCCGACCCGTCATGGTCAGCCAGTATCCGGCGGCTTCGTGCGGCTGTAAACGCCCGGACCCGGCCCGATCGGCGCTACGATTCGCGCGGTTTCATCCGGCGTCTCGAGGGGGATTCGCGTGGCCCGCGCACGTGTGGTCAGGTCGGTCGTCGGCGTCGCACTGGGCGCGCTGGTCGTCGCCGCCGGCCCGGTCGCGGCGGCGCCGCGAGTCAGCGGGTATGCCGCGTCCCCCGGCGTCGTGCTCGACGGCCGCAGCCGCGGCGACGGCGGTGGGCGCTCGCGCGGCGGCGGGCGCTCGCCGACTGGCACCCACCGCGCCTGGCGGCTTCGTCTCGCTGAAGCCGACCCGGATCCTCGACACCCGCGACGGAACGGGAGCCCCTCTGGCCCGGATCGCCGCCCACGGCACGGTCCACCTCGGCGTGGCGGGTGCGGGAGGGGTCCCGGCCGACGGGGTGGCCGCCGTCGTCCTCAACGTCACCGCGGTGCGGCCGAGCGAGCGGCGGCTACGTCACGGCCTACCCGGACGGCGCGTCGCGCCCCACGGCCTCGAACCTCAACGTCACGGTCGGGCACACCGTTGCCAACCTGGTCGTCGTCCGGCTCGGTGCCACCGGCGACGTCGCCCTCTACAACGGGACGGCCGGGCCGATGGACCTGCTCGCCGACGTGGCCGGCTACTACCTCGACGGTGCGCCGAGCGCTGCCGGGCTCGTTCGCCGCGCTGGCGCCGACGCGCATCCTCGACACCCGCGCCGGCAGGGGCGCCCCGAAGGCCAAGGTCGCGGCCCGCGCGACCCTCCGTCTGTCGGTCGGTGGCGTGGCCTCGATCCCCGCGCACGCGGCGGCCGTCGTCCTCAACCTCACGGCGACCCGGGTGACCCGCGGCGGATACGTCACGGCATACCCGGACGGGACGTCGCGTCCCAAGGTGTCGAACCTCAACGTCGTCGCCGGTCGCACCGTCCCGAACCTCGTCGTCGCCCGGCTCGGCAGCAACGGCAATCTCGCGCTGTACAACGGCACGAACGGCACCCTCGACCTCGTCGCCGACGTCGCCGGCTACGTCCTCGAGGGGTCACCCGTCGACCCGGGTGCCTTCCGCGCGCTGGCGCCGACCCGCCTGCTCGACACCCGCATCGGTCTCGGCGCGCCGACGGCCAGGGTCGCCGCCCGTGCGACGCTCCACCTCGACCCGACGGTCGCCGGCGGAGTTCCCGCGGCCGGGGTCTCGGCCGTCGTCCTCAACCTCACGGCGGTGCGGCCGAGCAGCGGGGGGTACGTCACGGCATACCCGGACGGCACGACCCGGCCGATCGTCTCCAACGTCAACCTCCGTGCCGGAGAGATCGTGCCGAACCTCGTCGTCGTCCGGCTCGGTACCGACGGGAAGGTCGCGCTCTACAACGGCACCGGCGGCGAGATCGACCTGCTCGCGGACGTCGCGGGCTACTACCTCGACGACGCTCCGCTGGCGTCGGTGGACCTCGGCGCCTCGATGTCACCGGCACGCCGACCCGACCGTGACCGACTACGTCGTCGGGTGCGCCTCCGGGCAGCGTCACCGCGACGATCACGGCGCGTGCGGGCGGGGCAGTGACCTTCGACGGTATGCCGCGCGCGCACCTCCCCGGGCACCGTCGACGTCGCGCTCACGGCGGGGCAGTCGGTCGGCTGGACGCTGTCGGTGCCCGGGCAGGCCGACGTGCAGCAGCAGGCACGCTGCCTGCCCGCCGACTTCCCGACGTGGGACGTGAGCCGGCCGGGGACGCCGTCGAGCCAGTGGTACGTCCTCGCCCCGGCGTCCGGGGCCGGAGCGCCGAGCGTCGGCAACCCGCTCTACGTCGTCGTCGCCGACAACCACGGGACCCCGGTGTGGTGGCGGGCCGTGACGACCCACCGGCCCGTCGACGCCAAGCTCACGCCCGATGCCACCGGCGTCCGGTGGGCCGAGGCGGGCGGCTACTACGCGCTCAGCTCGACCTACCACGCGGTGACGTGGTCCGGGACCTCGCTCGGCGACCTCGGCGCCGGGCTCGGGATGGACATGCACGACCTCGTCCCGGCCGCCGGGGGAGGCTGGTACGGCATCCGGTACGTCCCGCGCGACTGCCTCGGGGCGGCCGCGGACTGCGTCGACATGACGGCCTACGGCGGATCGACCCAGGGCACCATCGTCGACGGCGAGGTCGTCCGGCTCGACGCGTCGGGGGCGCTGGTGTGGACGTGGAAGACGCGCGACCACCTCGCCTTCACCGAGTGGAGTGACATCACGCCGCCGTCGCACGTGTCGCAGGCGCGGATCGACATCGGCGGCCACGACTACTGGGACATCAACCATCCCAACTCCGTCGAGGACGACGGCGACGGCATCATCGTGTCCTTCCGCAACCTCGACGCCGTCTACCGCATCGCCAAGGCCGACGGCTCGGTGCAGTGGAAGCTCGGCGGGACGACCACCTCCGCGTCGCTCGCGGTCTCGGGCTCCGGGTCCGAGCGCACGCCGTTCCTCAACTCCCAGCACGACGCTCGTCGGCTCGCCAACGGCAACGTCACGGTCTTCGACAACGGGAGCGAGGGGTTCCGGGTGCCGCGGGTCGTCGAGCTGACGGTCGACCCATCGGCCCGGACGGCCGACGTCGTCCGGACGGTCGAGGACTCCCGAGTGACCTTCTCCCCGTGCTGCGGGAGCGCGCGGCCCGTCGGCTCCGGGGGGTATGCCGTGGCCTGGGGCGGGACGGGCCTGCTCAGTGAGACCGATGCGGCCGGCGACCCGGTCTTCTCGATGGACCTGGGCGACGCGCTCTTCAGCTATCGGCTCGTGCCGGTCGCTCCGGGAGTGGTGTCACGGACGACGCTGCTCGCCGGGATGGACGCGATGCACCCACGGAGCTAGCGCCGCCGGGCGGGTCCGGCCCACCGCCGGCCCCGTCGACGAGGCGCGTCGCCCCGGTGGCCGTCTCCCGAGAAGTCGGGATACTGGAGGGCAGCCGCGGCGCGGTGCGGGTCGGCTGGGCCCTGCGCCGGAGCCCCGGATCCGAGAGGACGAGGGACGATGCGACGAGTCAGGGGTGCGGTGGGGGCGGGGCGCGTCCTCGTGGCGGTCGTGGGCGCGAGCGTGCTGCTGGCCGGGTGCGGTGAGGGCGGGATCACCCTGCCGAGCCGGACCTCCGGGTCGAGTGCGCCGTCGGCCACCGAGTCGGCTGCGCCGACCGAGACCGTCGAGCCGACGCAGGCGCCCACCGAGACGAGCGAGCCCACGGTCGTCCCGACCGAGCCGGGCACGCCCACGGCGACGGACACGCCCCAGCCGACCGCGACGCCGACCGAGACCCCGGCCCCGACGACGGCCGCCCCGACGACGGCGGCCCCGACGACGGCGGCGCCGGAGCCCACCCCGACCCCGTCGCGCACGCGAAGCGCGTCGCCCACGCCCAGCGACACCGCGGCGAAGGCCGCCGACGACACCGACTCCGGCTGGCCCTGGTGGCTGTGGCTCCTCCTGGCGCTCGTCGTGGTCGGTGCGGTCATCGGCGGCGTCATGCTCGCCCGCGCCCGCGGCCGCCGCCGGGAGTGGGAGGAGTCGCTGCGCGAGGCGAGCTCGGAGGCGGCGTGGTTCGCACGGGTCCTCGTTCCCCGACTCGGCCAGGAACAGAGCGTCGAGGCCGTCGGCGGCGGCTGGCGCGCCTCGTCCGCCCGGATCGTCGCGCTGGAGGACCGGCTGACCGCCCTGGTCTCGTCGGCCCCGGACGAGGAGGCTGCGGCCCGGGCGACCCGGCTGCGGGATGCGGTGCGTGGTGCGCGAGCAGGGCTCGACGCCATCGGCCGCCCAGGAGGACCACCGACCGCCGGACCCGCCCTGTCGGCGGTCGTGGCCCGGCTCGAGACCGCCCTGGCCCCACCTCCGCCGCAGCCTCGCTGAGGCTCGGTCCGCCGAGTTCGCCGCCGGGGGCCGGCCTCCCGGACACCGCCGCGCGCCCTCGGCGTGTATCAGGAGCGTCCGTCCGCGCCTCTCCACGGTCAGGAGTGCTGCGCGTGGGTGTCGGTGCGCGCGCCGCGGGCCCGTCGGGCCGTCTGCGGTGCACGCGGCATACCGGTGCGCCCTCGCCGTCCTCCGGCGAGGAAGGAGGCCGCCATGACGGGACGTGGCCTGGCAGGGACGGGATGCGCCGCGATCCTCCTCGCCCTGCTCCTGGCCGGATGCGGCGGGCCGAGCCTCGCCGGCTCGTCCGCGACCGGGTCGGTCGGGACGCCGACGCCCGAGGAGACCTTCGCGACCCCGTCCCAGGAGCCGTCGTCGACGACGTTCACCACCTCGACGAAGGCCGACGCGACGCCCGCGGTCAAGATCGCGCGGCTCCCGATCGGGGGAAGCGCACAGACCGACGCCGACGACCCGACGCTCCAGTGCGTCGACGTCAGCTGGAGCGCGAGCACGGCCGACGTCCCGTCCGGGTACTCCGTGAGGGTGACCCGTGCGTTCTTCTCCGGCCCCGGTTTCACCGCCCTGCGGTCATCGTGCGGCGGCGCCCCGACCTGTGTCGGCTACGTCATGCGGGTCGGTCGGATCAGCTGCAGCATCGCCGTGCGCTCGGAGCCGACGGCCGACCCGGACGCGGCGGTCGCGGTCCGCCTGGCGGGCACCGTCTTCTGCCCGAGCAGCGTGGGGGCGGCCGGGTGTCGGCGGTTCCGGGATCTCATCGCGTCCGAGGTCCAGAAGGAGATCCCGCTGGAGCCGCCCCCCGCCACGACCCAGTCCGACCCGGGCCTGACGACCGAGAGCGGTGCGAGCCCGTCGGCCGACCCGAGCTCGAGCCCGCTGACCGAGACCGACCCGAGCTGCGAGCAGGCTGATGACCGAGTCGCCGGGCGTGCCCTGGGAGCGGTGGCTGAGCATCGGCGGCAGCATCGTCGCTCCGGTGACGGCGCTGTCGACGCTGCTGTTCTACTTCGGCTACGTCTCGGCGCGCGAGGAGTACCTCTACTTCGGGCTCGACGTCGACACGATCGGGTTGAGCACCCAGGACTTCGTCATGCGCAGCGGGCAACCGCTGCTCGTGCCGCTCATCGTGCTGCTGCTGCTCGCCGCCGGGGCCGTGCTCGGGGCCCGGCGGCTGCGGCCGCGGGTCCTCGCGCACACCCGAGCGGCCGAGGCCGCGGGTGGGGCCGTCCTCGGGGTCGGTGTCCTTCTCGTCGCCGCGTTCCCCGTCCTGGGGGAGTGGGTGTACTACCCGCTCGTCACGCCGCTGGTGATGGCGCTGGGAGCCGGCGTCGCGGCATACACGGTCGGACTGCGGCAGGCGCCGATCGCGGCCCGGGTCGCGCTGTGGCTCGTCGTCGCGGCGGGGGTCTTCTGGGCCACGGCGACCGTCGCCCAGTGGTCCGGCGCCGGCCTGGCCCGGGACCGGGCCGACCACATGGAGGGGTTGCCGCAGGTCCTCCTCGACACGAGCGAGCGGCTCTACCTGCACTCGCCGGACGTCGTCGAGACGGCGCTGCCCGAGGCGGAGGGCCAGGAGTACGCCTTCCGCTACCGCGGGTGGCGGCTGCTCATCCAGAAGGGGGACCGGATGTTCCTCGCCCCGTGCCGGACGACCGGCGACGGCTGCGTCTGGCGGCCGGGCAGCCCCACCGTGCTTCTCGAGGAGGGTCGTGATGGACGCCTTCAGTTCTTCGCCCCGTGACGGGTCCGCCGTCCGGGTGGTCCGTTCGCCGAAGGAGGTCGTGCCATGGTCCGCGCCGTGAGCTGGCTCAGGGGGAAGGGGATCGTCTGGGCCAACCCCTGGTGGATCGTCCTCATGCTCGTCGGGGTGGTCCTCGCCAACGTCCGCTTCGGTGGGCTCGGCTCGGAGCGGGTCGGGTGGGACTGGAGCTGGCTCGGCGCGGCCTTCGTCGTCGTCGCGTTGGCGCCGATGGTGCTGCCGAGCCGCACCGTCGGCCTCGGCACGCGCAGGCCGGGGGCGCCGACCCCGCTGTGGGCCTGGGCGTGGGTCCTGGGGATGCTGCTCAGCCTCGGCTTCGGCCTGCTCGTCTATGGCCGGAAGGCTCCGGCGCTCGAGGTCATCGCGGTCGAGCTCGGTGGCGCGGGACAGACGCTGCCCGACGTCGATCTCGGCGCGGCGCTGTCGTGGGACTTCGCCCTCATCGTCGGCTACGGCACGGCGCTGTGGATGGCGACGACGGCGGCCACCTGGGTGTTCTGGACGCCGCGGGCGGCCAAGCTGGCCCGGTTGGCCCGGTGGCTGACGGTGCTGACGGTGCTGTGCGACATGGCGGAGAACCTCTGCCTCGGCCTCGCCTGGACCCGTCCCGGTCCACGGCCCTGGCTGCTCGACGTCGCGGCGGTCTTCGCGACGGTGAAGTTCTCGGTCCTGCTGCCGGCCGCCCTCATCTCGATCGTCGCGCTGTTCGTCATCATCGGGCGGCTGGTGTCGAGCTTCGGCGCCATCGACCGGCTGGCGTCGCGATTCGGCTGGAAGTGGCTCAGGGCCCTCGAGGACAAGCGGTGGGACTGGTCGGTCGACGCCTCGACCCTGGTCGACCCGGCGCCGCTCGAGCTGGTCGCGCTCGATCGCCCGGCCGACAAGCGGCTCGACCTCTCGGCGACGGCCCGGGACGAGCGGGCTGCGCTCGGCTCGGCCAGCGAGCCCGACGCTGCTCCGGCCGCCCGGTGGGACCGAGCAGCGGTGGAAGGCGGCATACAACGTCCCGGGGATCACCGCCGAGAGCCTCCGCAAGGGCGACCCCGCCGACCGGGTCGGCTTCTGCCTCTCGGGCGGCGGCGTCCGCTCGGCGAGCCTGGCGATGGGTTTCCTCCAGACGATGCGGAGCGAGCTGCGGCACGCGCGCTATCTCGTGTCGATCTCGGGCGGCGGCTACACCTCGGGGGCGCTGCTCCAGGCGCTGACGCCGGGGTTCGCCACGGACGGCACGGCCGGGAGCCTGCCCGACGGGGCGCGGGTGGTGCGGGACGCGGACACGGCATACCTGCCGGGGACCGTCGAGTACGACCACCTGCGCCGGCACTCGTCCTACATCAGCGCCACGGTCCGGGAGATGCTCGTCGCGCTCGTCGTCCTCGCCCGCGGGGTGGTCGCGTCGCTCACCGTGCTCTTCGCGCCGGCGGTGGCCCTCGGGATCTTCGTCGCGTGGGTCTATCACGTCCTGCCGCTGTCGGTCCTGCCCGCGTGGAGTGCGCGGGCCACGCAGACCGACGCCGGCGTGCTCGCGACGACGGCGCGGGACGCCGGGCTGTCCCTGCCGGCGCGCGACGTGTATGCCGTGGTGGCGGTCGGCGTCCTGGCGCTCGCCCTGTGGCTGCTGCGGATCTCGACCCAGGACGCCCGGATCCGACCGCTGAGGTGGGTCAACGCGCACGCCGAGATGGGGGCGACCTTCGCGGCGCTCGCGGCGGCCGTCGTCGCCGTCGTCGCCGTGGGCATCCCGATCCTGCTGTGGGTGACCCGGTGGCTGGGCGACCGGATCAGCGTCCCGGTCGGGGTCGGGACCTCGGTCGGTGGCGTCGTCCTGTCCTATGTCGCCTCCCTGGCGGCGTTGCTGTGGCGCAAGCGGACCCAGATCACCGCGGTGCTCGGCAGCGAGGGCGGCGGGAAGCCGTCGAAGGCCGCGGCGGTCCCGCGCGGGCTGCTGCAGCTGCTCCTCGTCATCGCGGCGCTCGGCGTCCTGTGCGCCCTGTGGCTGCTGCTCTTCGGGGCGGCGGCACTCGCCGAGGTCTCGGTCATCGCCGAGGGCGCGTCCTCCTCGTCGCTGACCCTCGCGGTGGCACTCGTGCTGGTCGTCCTCGTCATCGGGGCGGTCTTCGACGAGTCCTCCCTCAGCCTGCACCCGTTCTACCGGGGCCGGCTCGCGTCGGCGTTCGCGACCCGGCGGGTGGAGCTGGCCGAGGGTGCGCCGCCGGTGGCGGTGCCGTTCGACCCGCACGAGGGCACGTCGCTGTCGACGTATGCCGTGGCCGCGCCGGACGACGAGGGACCCTATCCGGAGGTCATCTTCGCGGCCGCGGCGAACCTCACCGGCGAGCACCGGACGCCGTCCGGGCTCAGCGCGGTGTCGTTCGTCATGAGCGCGTCGTGGTGCGGTGGGCCGGATGTCGGCTGGGTGCACACGCCGGTGCTCGAGCAGGTCAGCACGAAGCGGCTGCGCCGCGACCTCACCGTCCAGGCGGCGGTCGCGATCAGCGGGGCGGCGTTCGCGTCGGCGATGGGCCGCTTCGCCCGGTGGTACCAGCTGCTGCTCGCCGTCACCGGTGCCCGGCTGGGGGCGTGGCTGCCGAACCCCGTGTTCATCGCGCAGCTGCGGGACGTGCGCCGGCTCGGCGGCCGGGTGACGGACTGGACGCTCCCGGGGCTGCCCCGGGTGCGGCGGCTCAGCTACCTGCTGCGGGAGGTCTTCAACCTCCACCCGGCGGGCGACCGGCTGCTCGAGGTGACCGACGGCGGGCACTACGAGAACCTCGGCATCGTCGAGCTGCTGCGGCGCCGGTGCTCGACGATCTACTGCGTGGACGGCGGGGGTGACGTGCCGCCGACGGCGCAGGGGCTGGCCGAGGCGATGACGCTCGCCACAGCCGAGCTGGGGGTGACCTTCACCCTCGACGACGCGTGGGCGACCGAGCCGGGCTCCGGGGTCCCGCTGCAGCCGGCGGCCGCGCTCTCCGCGCTGAACCCGAGGCTGAGCCAGACGCCGGTCATCACCGGGACGTTCACCTATCCGGAGGCGTCCGGCCTGCCCGAGGGCGCTCGGCAGGGTCGGCTGTTCGTCGCCCGCGCGCTGCTGACACCGGACATGCCCTACGGGCTGCTGTCGTATGCCGCGCAGCACCCGGAGTTCCCCCACGACTCCACGAGTGACCAGTGGTTCGAGGACGGGCAGTTCACGGCCTACACCGAGCTGGGACGCCAGATCGGGCTGCGGACCCAGGCCGTGGTCGCCGGTTGGGCGCCACCGGAGGAGCCGTCGTCGGGGCCGGCGGAGGGACCCGAGGCGCCGTCCGGGCCGGCCGTCGCCGTGGTGGACGGCGGTCTGCCGGCCTGAGGCCGACCGCCGTCGGTCAGAGCCGACCGCCGGCGTGCCCGGTGTCGCCGGAGAGCTTCTGGCTGAAGTAGATCGGGATGATCGACAGCAGGACGAGGATCGCGGCGACGACGTTGACGACGGGCGCCTGGTTGGGCCGGAAGAGGTTCTGGAAGATCCAGATCGGCACGGTCGTCACGCCCGGCGGCGCGGTGAAGAGGGTCACGACGATCTCGTCGAAGGACAGCCCGAAGGCCAGCAGCGCACCGCCGAGCATCGCCCCGCGCAGGAGGGGCAGGGTGACGAGCCGGAACGTCGTGAAGCTGTCGGCGCCGAGGTCCATCGACGCCTCCTGCGGGCTGGTGCCGGTGCGTCGCAGCCGGGCGATGACGTTGTTGTAGACGACGACGATGCAGAAGGTCGCGTGCGAGACGGCGACGGTCCAGATCGACAGCTCGATGCCGAGGACGGAGCGGAACGCCGTCCGGAAGGCCAGGGCGGTGACGATGCCGGGCAGGGCGATCGGCAGGACGACGAGCAGCGAGAGGGTCTGCCGGCCGAAGAAGGTGTAGCGCGAGAGGGCGAAGGCGAGCAGCGTCCCGAGGACGAGGGCGATGAGGGTGGCGACGACGCCCACCTCGACCGAGGTCAGCACCGCCTCGCGGACGCCGGTGTTGGAGAAGACCTGGGTCCACCAGTGCGTGGTGAGCTGCCTCGGCGGCCAGGCGAACACCTTGCTCGCGTTGAACGAGTTGACGAGCACGACGAGCAGGGGGACGTAGACGAAGGCCAGCACGACGGCCGCCGCGACGCCGAGCCCCCAGCGGGTCGGTCGGGAGAGGTTCATCGCCGGGCCCTCACAGGTTCTCCAGGGCGCCGGTCCGGCGGACCGCGGCGAGGTAGATGACCATGATGACGACCGGGATGAGCGCGATCGCGGCGGCGAACGGCAGGTTGGACGTGTAGTTCTGGTAGACGATGTTGCCGAGCATCTGGGTCTTGCCGCCGACGATCTGCACGGTGATGTAGTCGCCGAGACTGAGCGAGAAGGTGAAGACCGAGCCCGCGACGATCGAGGGGTAGACCATCGGCAGGACGACGGTCCGCAGGACCCGACCGGGCCGGGCGCCGAGGTCACCGGCGGCGTCGAGGAGGGAGCCGGGAAGCCGCTCGAGACCGGCATACACGGGCAGGATCATGTACGGCAGCCAGAGGTAGGACAGGGTGAGGATGACGGCGGTCGTGCCGTAGCCGGGGCCGCTCATCCCGAGCGGCCCGAGCAGCCAGGCGATGACGCCGGACTCCGGCTGGACCATCGCCTGCCAGGCATAGACCTTGACGAGGTATGCCGCCCACAGCGGGGTGATGACGAGCGCCACGAGGAGGTTGCGCCAGCGCGGCGAGGCGACCTTCGCCATGAAGAAGGCCATCGGCAGAGCAAGGACGACGCAGATGACCGTGACGGCGGCGGCGATGCCGACCGTGCGCAGGGTCGCCCTGAGATAGGCGGGGTCGGTGGCGACGTCGACGATGTTCTGCGTCGTGAAGGTGTGGACGACGGCGTTGGTGAACTCGTCGACGCCGTAGAACGCCGTGAGGAGCAGCGAGAAGAGCGCGGCGAAGTAGACGAGGACGAGCCAGAGCAGCGGCATACCGAGGACTCCCGCGAGCCGCAGTCGCGGCCGCCGGGACATCGCGTCGGAGATCCTGCCGGCCAGGGTGACCGGCAGGACCTCCGACGTCCGCGTGCTGGAGCTCATGGGGTGGGCGGGGTCAGCCGTTGCGCAGGCTGCTCCACGCCTTCGTCCACTCGGAGTACGGGATGCACTGGGTGTCGGTGCGTCCGTCGAGGCAGCTGGACTGCGGGGTCGACCAGAACCAGATCTTCTTGAAGTAGGCCTCGTCGGTGGCGTGGAAGGTGTCGCAGTGCGTCTTGTCGGTCGTCAGGTCGCACGCCTTGGTGTTGGCCGGCGCCTCGCCGAACCACTCGGCGATCTGCGCCTGGACGTCGGGCGAGGTCACGTGGTTCATCCACAGGTAGGCGCAGTTGGGGTGCGGTGACTTCGCGTCGACCATCCACGTGTCGGCCCAGCCGGTCGAGCCCTCCTGGGGCAGGACCGAGTCGACCGGCGCCTTGTCGGCCTGGGCGAGGTTGACGATGATCTGCCACGTCGAGCCGACGACCGTGCTGCCGTTCTCGAGGGCCTTCTGGGCGTCGGTGTAGGCGGCCCAGTAGGACCCGGCGAGGGCCTTCTGGTCGGTGGCGAGCTTGACCGCGGCGTCGAACTGCTTCTGGTCCAGCGCGTAGGGGTTCTTGATGCCGAGGTCGGGCTGGGTCGCCATGAGGTAGACCGCGGCCATCCCGATCCCGTCGGTGGGGGAGTCGTAGACCGTGACCTTGCCCTTGTAGGGGGTGCTCGGGTCGTAGGCGACGCTCCACGAGTCGGGCGCGGGCTTGGCGACGTCGGTGCGGTAGGCGAGCAGCTGGGCGCCCCAGCCGTGCGGGATGCCGTATGCCGTGCCGCCGACGGAGTTCCACTGCTGGCCCTTCTGCCAGTCGGGGATGTCGGCGTAGTTCGTCAGCAGGTCGGTGTTGACCGGGGCGACCTTCCCGGCATAGATCATCCGCAGCGAGCTGTCGCCGGACGCCGAGACGACGTCGAACTGGCCGGTGCCCATCTTCTCGAACATCTCGTCCGAGGTGTTGGCGACCTGGACGTTGGCCTTGCAGCCGGTCTCCTTCTCGAAGGGGGTGACCCAGTCGACGGAGGGGTCGGTGCTGCCGTTCTCGGCGTACCCGGCCCAGGCGAGGATGTTGACCTGCCCCTCGCCGTCGCCGAGCGACTGCAGGGCGTCCATCTTGGGCGGCTGGGCGCCCACCGGCGGTGCCGCCACCGCCGCTGGAGCTGCTGCCGCAGGCCGCCAGCAGGGCGGCCACCGCACCGATCGCGGCCACCTTGAACAGCTGCGTGTGAGCCATCTGGGTCCTCCTCATCCGTGGTGGTCGTCGGGCTCGGTGACGGACGCCACCGAGAACTCGTGTTCCTTGTTCCAGATCAGCCGGACCCGGGTGCCGCGCAGGCCCTGGACGTCGCGGGAGGACGCCTCGAGGTTCTGCTGCAGGGCGACGAGGGTGCCGCCGGCGTCGAGGTCGACGAGGAAGCGGGTGGCCGGGCCGACGTAGACGACGTCGCGGACCGTGCCGCGCCGCGCCGTCCTCGCCGCTGCCCGGCTGCTGGTCCTCGGCGGCGACGCGGATCTTCTCCGGTCGGACGCTGTAGACGCCGTCCTTGCCGAGGACGGTGCGGGCCGCCTCACCCTGGAGGAGGTTCGAGGTGCCGACGAAGCCGGCGACGAAGGGGGTCGCCGGGTGCTCGTAGACCGCGGCCGGCTCGCCGACCTGCTCGATCCGGCCGCCGCTGAAGACGACGATCCGGTCCGACATGGTCAGCGCCTCCTCCTGGTCGTGGGTGACGAAGACGAAGGTGATGCCGACCTGGCGCTGGATCGCCTTGAGCTCGACCTGCATCTCCTCGCGCAGCTTGAGGTCGAGGGCGCCGAGCGGCTCGTCGAGGAGGAGGACCTTGGGGCGGTTGACGAGGGCGCGCGCCAGGGCGACCCGCTGGCGCTGGCCGCCGGACAGCTGCGAGGGGCGGCGGTCGCCGTAGCCGTCGAGGCGGACGGTGGCCAGCGCCTCCGTGGCCCGCTCGCGCCGCTCCTGCTTCGGGGTCTTCTTCACCCGCAGGCCGTACTCGACGTTCTCCTGGACGGTCATGTGCGGGAAGAGCGCGTAGTCCTGGAACACGGTGTTGACGTCGCGGAGGAAGGGCGCTGCTCGGGTCACGTCCTTCCCGCCGAGGAGGACGGTGCCGGACGTGGGCAGCTCGAAGCCGGCGATCATCCGCAGCACCGTCGTCTTCCCCGAGCCGGACGGGCCGAGCAGGGTGAGGAACTCACCGTCGAGGACGTCGAGGTCGACCCCGTCGACGGCCGTCACCTGGGCCTCGCCGGCGCCGAAGACCTTGCGCAGCCCGCGCAGGCTGACGGCCACGCCGGAGGCGTCCTGGGACGTCCGGCCGGAGGCAGTCGGGGATGCCGAGTCGTGCGCAGTCATCGCCGTGTCTCACCTGGCCTCGGTCAGCGGGTCATGGCCGGCCGCCGCTGGCTGGCGTATTGCCGGAGACTACTGCGCGTTCTCGGTCGGGACAACGCCAAGACGGTCACGAATCCGTTGCGTTGTCGGCTGACGGCTACGGAATCAACGGCTTCTGTGGAGGTATGCCGCAGAAAGCGCGAGGCGGTGCCGCGCCAGACGCGCGGCACCGCCTCGCTCGAGCCCCCGTGCTCGCGGTTGCAAGGATCGCGGGCGCGAGCGGCCCGACTCGCCCCCGCGCTAGTGCCGCTCGGGCACCCACAGCGGTGCCGCCGTCCCGGCGCCGGTGAGGTTGTCGCCGCGGACGAGCTGTCGGCCCAGCCGCTCCAGCGGCCAGCCGCCCAGGGGCGCCGTCGCGACCGTGGGCGTCGCCGTGGGCGCGGGGTCGCCGGGGTACGGACGGGCCGAGGCGGCACCCGGCATACCGGCGAGAAGGGTCACGGCGGCCGCGGTGGTGACGGCCGCTCGTCGAAGAGTGGTGACGGTGCTGGTGTTCATGACGGATCCCCTGCCTGGATGGTCGTGCTGACCCCTCGACCATCGCGGCCGGGACGGCCCGGCCACATCGGGGGAGACCCCTCAGATCGGCCCGGAGACCCCTCAGACCTGCGCGGATCTGGCTGGCCGCGCCGGCGGATGCGATGCCAGACTGGGTGGATGGCCGTGCGAGGGGCGGCTTCGAGTCCGGTCTTCGTGGGGCGCGCCGAGGAACAGGCCACGGTTCGCGCCCTCGTCGACGGAGCCCGGGCCGGCGGGTTCGGGACCCTGCTCATCGAGGGCAATGCGGGGGTCGGCAAGACCGAGCTCGTCCGGCAGGTCCTCGACGACCTCGCCGACGAGGTGGTCCTCGTGGCCGGGACATGTCTTCCGCTCTCGTCGACGACCGTGCCCTACCTCCCGCTTCGCTCCGCCGTCGCGCGCTGGTCTGCCACCGCCGACGGCACGATGTCACCGGAACCACCCCGGCTCGACGGGCGCGAGACCGCCGCCGACATCCCGATGGAGTTCGACGCCTGGGTGTCCGAGGTGAGCCGGGCCTCGCCGGTCGTGCTCGTCGTCGACGACCTCAACTGGGCCGACCCCGGGACCCTCGACGTGCTCATGTACCTGCTGGCCGGCCCGACGGACCGGCGGCTCGCGGTCATCCTCACCCTGCGGCGCGGCGAGGTGGGCGAGGGGCACCCGCTCCACCGGTGGCTGGCGGACGTGCGCCGCCTGCCCGGCTTCGACGTCATGTCCCTCGAGCCGTTGAGCCGTGAGGAGACGGGGTTGCAGATCGCCGGAGTCCTCGGGGCGCCGCCGCACGCGACCCTCGTCGACGACGTCTACACCCGGACCGGCGGCAACGCCTACCTCACCCGGCTCCTCGTCGGCGGGCTGACCCCACAGACGCGGCGACTGCCCGAGGACCTGCCCTCCGACCTCGAGGGGGCGCTGCTGGCCTCGTGGCACGGCCTCAGCGAGAGCGCTCGTGAGCTGAGCAAGATCGTCGCGATGGGCCGGCAGCGGGTGGCGGCCGCCCGGCTCGCCGAGGTCCTCGGCGGCGATGCGGACGTCGAGGAGGTCTCGGCGCGACTGAGGGAGGCGGTCGTCCAGGGCGTCTTCGACGTCGCGGCCGACGGGACCTACTGGTTCCATCACCCGCTTCAGGCCCAGCTGCTCGAGGCCCACGTCCCGGCGGACGAGCGGCGGCGGTGGCACGAGCGGTTCGCGGAGCTCCTCGAGGAGCGGATGCCCGCGCTGGACGCCGCCGACCTCGACGACGTCATCGGCGTCGCGGACCACCACTACGAGGCGGGACGATGGCCCGCGGCATACGACTGGGCGCTGCGGGCGGCCGACGCCGCGAGCGGTCCCGGGAACGCCCGGGCGCGCTCGAGGATGCTGCGGCGCGCGATCGAGCTGCGTCCGCTCGTCACGTCCGACGACGCCGAGCTCGCGCTGCTGGAACGACTCTGGGAGGCCACGGCTCGCACCGGCGACTTCGAGCTCGAGCAGGGTGCCATCGGGGACCTGCTGGCGGTGACGACCGACGAGGAGCACCCCCTGCTGCGCGCCGAGCTCATCATCCGGCGGGGGCTGCTGCGCTTCATGACGGGGGAGCAGTTCCTCGAGCCGAGCGAGTTCGAGGACGCGCTGAGGCTGACCGAGCCGGCCCCGGACAGCTGGCAGCACGCGCTGGCGCTCGCCGAGCTGGCCCACGCCAGCATCTGGGCCGCCCGTCCCGACGCCCGTGACCTTGCGGCGCGCGCTCTCGCGGCGGCGCGGGCGGTGGGGCATCCCCGGGCGCTGGCCTTCGCCCTCACCGCGTCGGCGATGGTGGCGGCGTCCGAGGGGCGTGACGCCGAGGGCGTGCCGCTCGCCCAGGAGGCGCGGGCGGCGGCCCTCGAGGCGCGGGACTTCTGGGCCGTCGGTCACGCCATCTCGTGGGAGATCAACTGCACGGGGCGGAACACCTCGCGGGAGGGCGTTGCGCTGGCCGAACGTCGGCGGGTCGAGTTCCAGCGCTACTCGCCGCCGCACGGCTACGTCGCCTGGCACGCGTGCAACGAGGCGTTCGGGTGGGTCTGTCTGGGGGAGTGGCAGCGCGCGGAGGAACCGCTGCGGGTCGCACTCGGTGCCACGACGAGCGGCATCGCCGATGTGCGGACCCGTCTCGTGGCGGCCCGGCTGGCCGCCCTCCAGGGGCGGGTGGACGAGGCGGTCGGGCACCTGCAACGCGCGGACGAGCTGTGTGGTGACATATCGGCGTTCCTCGCTCTCGACAGCGATGTCGTCCGCTCCGAGGTGCTCCTCGCCACGGGGGACACCGAGGGGGCGCTGGCGGCGGCCATCCACGGGGCGTCGCTGCCCGGCTCGCCGCCAACGCTGGCCGAGCGCCTGATCCCCCTCGCGGCGCGATGCCTGGCCGACCTCGTCGAGAGCGCCCGGGCCCGGCACGACGACGTCGGTGCGGTGCTCGCCAGGGTGGACGATCTGGGCGAGAGGTGGCCCGAGGTCATCGCGGACGGTCCGCCGTCGCCGGAGAGCTACCGGCGCCAGCTCGACGCGTGCACGGCGTGGTATGCCGCGGAGATGGGCCGCGCCCGCCGACGCGCGGACGCGCCCTCGTTGTGGGAGACGGCCGCCGCGCTGCTGGACGCGGCCGACATGCCGTGGGACGCGGCATACGCCTGGTTCCGGGCCGGGGAGGCCCATCTCGACGCCGGGGCCGGCCACCGGCAGGCGGCGGCCGAGGCGCTGCGGACCAGCCACGGTCAGGCGCTCGGGCTGCGGGCGACCCCGGTCCTCGAGGCGGTGGAGGGGCTGGCGCGGACGGCGCGCGTCTCGCTGGAGACCGTTGCCTCGCCGGCGGAGTCGGGGGCGGACGAGGGCACGGGGCTGCCGGGGCTCACCGCGCGCGAGTCGGAGATCCTCGGGCACCTCGTGGCGGGCCGGACCTACGGCGAGATCGCCCGGGCGCTGGTGCTCAGCGAGAAGACGGTGAGCTCACACGTGTCGAACATGCTGCACAAGACGGGAGCGGCGAACCGGGTGGAGCTGGCCCGGCTGGCCCTGAACTCGGGTCCGCCGTCGAGCTAGGTCGGCAGCAGGAAGGCGAGAGCTGCGCCACGTGATCAGCCGGCGTCGGGCTGCGGCATACCGGATGAGTCGTCCTGCTCGGCGAACCCGGCGGTGAGGGCGGCCGCGGCATACAGCGCGGTCGTCTGGAGGTAGAGGACGAAGAGCACGCCGATCGGCGCGGCGAAGGCGCCGTACTGGGGCTTGTCGATGGTGAAGCCGACGAGAAGCGCCATCCCGGACTTGAGGATCTCGAGGGCGACCGAGCCGGCCGCGGCGCCGATGAGGGCGGCGCGGCGGGAGGGGCGGATGCCGCCGAGGTGGCGCAGGAGGAGGTAGACGACGGCACCGTTGGCGGCGAGCGTCACGGCGAGGGCGACCGGGGTGAGCAGGAGGCCGGGCCGCGACCAGTCGATCCCGAGGGCCGCGAGGAGCCGGTCGGAGAGGTTGGAGACGAAGGTCGACGCCACGTAGGACAGCAGGACGAGCGGCGCGAGCGCGAAGAGCCAGCCGAGGGCCCGCAGCCGGGCGAGGACGATGTTGCGGGGGTCCTTCGGGGCGCCGTAGATCGTGTGGATCGAGGCGTTGGTGGCGACGAGGGCGCTGGTGCCTCCGTAGAGGAGGCCGATGGCGCCGATGACCGAGGTCGCCTGCCCGACGCTGCGGAGCTGTTCGGCGTTGATGCCGCTGCTGCCGAGGAGCCCGGGGAAGGCGGCGGAGAGGGCCTCGGTGACGTATGCCGCGACCGCCTCGGCTCCCAGCGCGGTGGTGAGGCCGTAGGCGAAGGCGATGACGGAGAACATCGCGAGGAAGAGGTAGTACGTCGTGCCGGCCGCGAGCAGGGTTGTCTTGGCCTGGAGGAAGCGGCTGTAGGCGCGGAAGCCGACCCCGACGCCGGTGCCGATCGCGTCGCGGCGTGCCTCGAGGCGCGCGACCGCCGCGGGCGTCGCCTTGGGTGGGGGGTCGATGACCCTGCCGGGGATGGGGCCCGGTGTGGTCGAGATGCTCATGTGTCGCCTCCTCGGATGGTCCGATGCTGTCGTGCTCGCGGGCCCGTGTCGATGATGGGAGCGGGGGTGTCCGACATCGCTCGGGTCGGCGGTCTACGGTGGTGAGGGAGCGTCGAGCACGCGGGAAGGGGAGCGGTGATGCGGAGCCGGAGGCTGTGGGAGGGCGTCCAGATCGGGCTGCTCGTCGTGATGTTCGCGGCGGCGGCGATCCGGTGGCCGTCGGCGCCGGACCGGATCCCGACCCACTGGAATGCCGCGGGCCAGGTGGACGGCTACGGCGGCAAGGTCATGGGGCTGCTGTTGCTGCCGCTGGTCGGGCTGGGGGTGTATCTGCTGCTCTTGCTGATTCCGCGGATCGACCCGGCGCGGCGGAACTACTCGGCGTTCGCGGGGACGTACCTCGTCATCCGGGTGTCGGTGCTGGTGTACCTGGCGTTCCTGGACCTGGTGACGCAGCTGGCGATCGGGCGCGAGGAGTCGGTGCCGGTCGGGCAGCTGATCTTCGGCGCGGTGGGAGTGCTCTTCATCGTGCTCGGCGGAGCGATGGGCCGACTGAAGCCGAACTGGTTCGCCGGCATCCGCACGCCGTGGACGCTGAGCAGCACGCGGTCGTGGGAGGCCACCCACCGGCTCGGTGGGCGGCTGTTCATGGTGGCCGGGGTGGTGACGGTGCTGGCCTCGGTCATCGGCGGGACCGTGGCCGTGATCGTGATGATCGCGGTGGTGCTCGGGGTGCTGTCGGTGACGATGGTCTACTCCTACCGGGTGTGGCGCGACGATCCCGACAAGGTGCCGCTGTCGGCGGGTACTGGCCGCGGCGGCCGGGGGTAGCGCCGCCTCGGACCGGCCCGTGGCCGGCCTTCGGGTGGTCTGCGCATCGATTGCTGCCCCGGCCTGGGCCTCGAGGGCGCATACTGGGTACAAATGGCACCCACATCAGGGAACCGGCGCCCGCATCTCGCCAGTAGCCCGTTCCGGCCGATCCCCGCGCCGGAGTTGGAACGGTTCGCCCTCGAGGACCTCGTCACGCACGACGCGTACGGCCTGGGCCGCGTCATCGGAGTGGATGCCGGCGGGGTGACGGTCGACTTCCACACCCAGACGATCCGGATCGCCTCACCCTTCTCCAGGATGAGCAAGCTCTAGGGGCCGTGCCTCGTCCGGACGCGGGAGCGCTGCGCGTCGCCGGGGTGGATTCCTGCTGGCTTCTGTTCCGCGGAGGACGGTGGCGGGAAGATACGGTGCGGGGGCAGAAGGTCGAGAGTCGGAGGGTGCCGTGGTCGCTGTCGCCGTCTGGTCCGCTCCCTTGGGCGGAATGCCGCGTTGGCTGCACGCGACGCCTCCGCACACCGAAGCGGCCCTTGAGGGCTGGGTCAAGGCCGACCCTGCATTGGTGCGAGACGGGCTCGTCGTCGTCGCCCAGCAGTTCGTCTTCCCCGAGCAGGGAACGGCTCGACCTCCTGTGCATCGAGAACAGGTCCCGCTGGCTGATCGTCGAGCTCAAAAGGGACCGATTGGCCCGGGAAGTCGCCGCTCAGGCGCTGGACTACGTCAGCCTCCTGAGCGACATGTCGGCAGAGGACTTCGCTTCGAGGCTGACTCCACACCTCGACCTGGTGCCCGAGGAGACTCGGGAACTGGTCGCCGGCCTCCTGGCCTCCGAGGACGCCGACAGCCACGTGAGGTCTCGGCCGTCGTCGTCGGTGTCTCGGCCGACGAGGCGCTTCTCCGGATAACCAGGCACCTGAGCGAGAGGTACGACGTTCCGCTGTCGGTCGTCGAGCTCAGGGGCTTCGCAGTCCCCGTCGGGCGACCTCCTCATCCTCCGAGAGGAGACCGGCTCCGACGTCGATACCTCCCCGGGTCAGGAGCTGGCGAAGCAGGCGGCGAGCGCGGAGGAGCGGTGGGCCCGAGTGCAGGAGTATGCCGATGAGAGTGGCTTCGGCGACGCTTTGCGGGAGGTCCGCGACGTCCTCCGAGACGTCCCGGTCTTTCTCAGGCCGTATACGCGCGTCGATCATGATCGCGCCGCCCGAGAACCACAGTCGCTATCTGGGCGTCATCGGCTTCGCCACGACGAAGGCGAAGCGAGGGACGGCGGATCTGAGCTACGGCGTCGAGGCCCTGCTCGAGTTCTTTCCTGGTCTGTCGGATAGTCGTGTCAAGGAGGCACT
The DNA here is from genome assembly GCA_963745335.1 of uncultured Actinomycetota bacterium. Taxonomy (GTDB): domain Bacteria; phylum Actinomycetota; class Actinomycetes; order Actinomycetales; family Dermatophilaceae; genus CAVSJJ01. The sequence goes on along the minus strand of CAVUXP010000004.1, from coordinate 1,801 downwards.
CGGGCCAACGCAGGTCAAGGCAACACCGGGGGACTTGATGCGCTTCGCCCGCAACCTCGCTTCTCTGTTGGCGTCCACCGAGACGGACCAGACGCCGGGACGTCGTTCTCCGGCGGCGTCGTAGCGCCGTGCCAGCATGGGCACGTGACGGCGCGCGGCATACCGGAGAACCCGCAGTTCGCCACGGAGTCCGAGCGGGAGGTCTGGCAGCGCGCTCATCGCAAGGGCAATGACGACTGGATGGTCCTCGCCAACGTCCGGCTGACCGACGAGAAGAAGGACCATGAGGTCGACCTCATCGTCCTCATGCCGGACGTCGGCGTCGTTGTCGCCGAGGTCAAGGGCGGCAGCGTCTTCGTCGAGGACGGCGCAGTGGCGGCAACGGACGTCACGGCGAGACCCGGGCCATCCATCCCGTCGACCAGGCGCGGGACGGCAAAGTACGCACTGCGCACGCTACATTGAGTCCGACCCACGGTGGAAGAACTCGAGCCGCACCCGGGTCCGGTTCGGCCACTCGGTCGTCGCGCCGTACACGCGACTCGCAGCCGGACTTCGCCACGCCGGACTGCCCGCGGTGGATGATCCACGGTCGCGGTGACCAGGCCGACCTCGCCGGTCGGCTCCGGGACGTCGCGGCGCGCCAGGAGTCCGGCATCGTGTGCCCACGGCCGACGACTGCGACCTCATCGTGGAGATCCTTCAGGGGCGGCAGCTGCCTCAGCGCAGTCTGCTGGCCGAGGCCGACGAGCGGGAGTCGCGCGCCGACCGACTGACCGTCGAGCAGGCCACGATCCTGGGCGTCACCCGCCTGCTCAACCGGGTCGAGATGCGCGGGGGAGCAGGCAGCGGCAAGACGCTGCTCGCGCTGACCCAGGCCAAGGAGGTCACGCGGGGCCGGCACGGTATGCCGCGGCAGAGGGTGGCCCTGCTCTGCTACTCCGTGCGGTCTGGGCGGCTGGTTCGAGCGGTATATGGCCAGGGTGACCGGCAACCAGCGCCCGGCCTTCGTCGGGACCTTCGAGGACCTGGCGGCATACCTCGGGGTGACGGAGTTCGGAGGACGCGACGACACCGACTTCTGGGAGAACCGGCTGCCCGCGGCAGATGGCCGAGCTGGTGCGGGAGCTGCCGGACGGCAAGAAGTTCGACGCGTTCGTCGTGGACGAGGCGCAGGACTTCGCGGACTCCTGGTGGACGCCGATCATGCGGCTGCCTGCGCGACGAGGAGAACGGCGGCGTCTTCGTCTACAGCGACGAGAACCAGCGGGTCTTCGCGCGGTTCGGCCGGCCGCCGGTGCCTCTTGTTCCACTCGTGCTGGACCACAACCTTCGCAACACCCGCCAGATCGCGAGGCGTTCGCCCCGCTGGCGCCGATGCGGATGTAGGCCCTCGGCGGAGACGGCCCGGAGGTGACCTTCGTCGAGGCGAGCGCTGAGGACGCCCTCGACGTCGGCGGACGACCAGATCGACCCGCTGGTCGAGCCGGCTGGCGGCCCGAGGACGTCGCGCTGCTGACCACGGGCGCTCGGCATCCGGAGCAGGTCGCGCTGCAGGAGTCGGAGGGCCAGGAGGGCTACTGGGAGACGTTCTGGGACAAGGACTGCGTCTTCTACGGGCACGTGCTCGGCTGCAAGGGCCTGGAACGGCGGGTCGTCGTGCTGTGCGTCAACGAGCGTATGCCGCGTGAGCGCAGCCGGGAGCGGCTCTATGTCGGCATGTCTCGGGCGACGGACAAGCTCATCGTCGTCGGGCCGTCGAGCGTGATCCGCGAGATGGGTGGCCCCGAGGTCGCCAAGC
>CAVUXP010000003.1:0-630721 GCA_963745335.1 uncultured Actinomycetota bacterium | reverse complement strand
GGATGACCTCGCGAGTGCTGCTGGCCCCGGCCCACCTCGGACCCCTCCCCTGAGGCCGCGGCGCTCGCAGCGGCACGCGCGTGCCCGGTGGACCGGAACGGTGGGGCACGACCCATCGTCTGGGCGAAGACCTGGCGGAGCCAACGCGTGGACCCGACTCACTCAGGGCGGTGCTGGTGCCCCCGCAGAAGAAGCGCCAGGGGGCTGGACGGGTATCCGATGCCCTGCAGCGATCCGGCGCAACATGTCCTGGGGCATCAGGAACCAATGCCGACGAGCGCACCGGACCCGAACCATCCGCACCGGACCGTCGGTACTCTCCACGACGCCCTCGTCGGTCAGCTCGGCTACGGTGCCGCATTCGGGGCAGGCGGTGAGCGTGAGCACCATCGGGCTCTCCTTCCTTCGCGTCAGTGGAGAGGCGCCACACTGGCCGTCGCACCGCGACGCGTGGCGTAGCAACCGCAGACCTCGACCTCTCAACCCCGTGACATGCCGCAGTCAGTACCCCCTCGGCCGAGGTCGAGGCCACGGCCGGCTGGCAGAATGGCACGTGGAGAGGACGGCGCCATGCCATTGCCGGAAACTCGATACACCAAGGCCGGGGACGTCGATATCGCCTACGCCACGGTGGGAGATGGACCGGCCGACCTCGTGTGGGCCTACGGATTCTTCACCCACCTGGAGCTGAAGTGGGAAGAGCCATCGGTGGCGTCCATGCTCCATCGGCTCTCGGAGTTCTCCAGGTTGATCCTCTTCGACCGGCGTGGGTGCGGGCTGTCGGACCGTGGGGACCGGTGCCTCGCGCCGTCGCTGGAGGATCGGGTCGCCGACATCCTCGCCGTGCTCGACGCGGTCGGCTCGACGCGGGCCTCGCTGTTCGGGGTGTCCGAGGGGTGCGCGCTGGCCGCGCTCTTCGCCTCGATGCATCCGCGGCGGACCGACCGCATCATCCTCTACGGCGGGATGTCGCGGATGGTCAAGGACGCCGCGCATCCGTGGGGAGTCGTCGGACGCCTCAGAACTCGCAGCGGCCTGGGCGCCGGTGCTCGACGGCTGGGGCACCATCGCCGGCGCCACCGCCATGGTCCGGCTCATCGCGCCGTCCATGGTCGCCGACGTCGACTACCTGGCCTGGTTCGCCCGACAACAGCGCCACGCCGTGACTCGCGACGGGATCGTGACGTTCATGACCACCATCAGCGAGTACGACGTGGAGGAGGTCCTCCCAGCGGTCCGGGTGCCCAGCCTGGTGCTGCACCGCGCCGGCGACACCATGATCCCGTCAAGCATCGCCCGGCATGTCGCGTCCCGGATCCCAGGCGCCAAGCTGGTCGAGCTGCCGGGCACCGACCACCTGCCGTACGTCGGTGAGGCCGACCCGGTGGTCGATGCCGTGCAGCGATTCCTCGCCGGGCACGCCGAGCCCACCCCGGGTCGCCGTCAGCTGGTCACCCTCGTGGCGACGGACGCCTCGGAAGGCTCCTTGCGCGCCCTGGTGCGCCGCCATGTCCACCGGTCAGGCGGTCGCGAGGTCACCGGCGACGCGGGAGCCGTGTTGGCGATGTTCGGAACCGCGACCGGCGCGGTCCGCTGTGGGCTGGACCTCGTCGATGCCGCGAGACGTCAGGGTGTGGACCTTCGCGTGGCCGTGCATACCGGCGAGTGCGAGGTCATCGACAGCCGCCTCAGGGGGTCCGCCGCCCGAGTGCCGAGTGCCCTCCTCGCGCTCGCCGAGGCAGGACAGGTCGTTGCCTCCGGAACGGTTCGTGACGTGGTCCCCGGGTCGGGGCTGCGCTTCGTCGACGAGCAGCGGCTCCACCTGCCCAACTCCACGGATGAGTACGCCGCCCTCACCGTCCTCCACCCGTCCCAGGCCGCACCCGTGCCGGGACCGGGAACGCCAGCGGGCAACGGTCAGGACAACGTGTTCCGGCTCGACGGCGAGTACTGGACTCTCGCGTTCGAGGGGCAGGTCGTGACGCTCCGGGACTCCAAGGGCATGCGCGACCTGCGGACACTGCTGGCCGCCCCCGGCCGCGAGTTCCACGTCCTCGATCTCGTGCGACAGGACGTCGCGCCGACACCAGGAACCGTGCCAGGGCGCGAGGCCGGCGTGGAGCTGGGCCAACCGGTGATGGCAGATCCCGTGATCGACGACGAGGCCCGACGTCAGTACCGGCATCGGCTCAGCGAGCTCGACGACACGATCGTCGAGGCGCATGACCGGGGCGATCACGTCGCCGCGGCCGACGCGGTCCAGGAGCGCGACCGGCTCGTCGAGGAGCTCACTTCCGTGTACGGGGTCGGCGGACGGATTCGCCGCCTCCCCGACGAGGTGGAACGCGCGCGGAAGGCCGTGCGGCGCCGCATCGTCGACGCCCTGGCCCGGATCGAGAAGGCCACCCCCGGTCTCGGCCGACACCTTCGACTCTCTGTGCACACCGGCCTCTACTGCAGCTACGCCCCCGAACACCAGATCCGCTGGAACACCCAGAGGCCACCCCCAACGCAGTCCAGGTGAGCGCGCTGCCCGCCGACCGAAGCAGGGGTCAGCTGCGCGGATAGGCGTCAACCTGATCTGTGGTGGCGAGAGGTGCCGCTGGAAGGATGCCGCTGTGCCCAAGCCCTCCCCCCAGGACTTCCTCGCGGGCACGGTGAACGCAGGAGCGTCGTCGGCCAGCCGCCATACGCTCCCGTCATGTACGCGCCATCGCCGGTCGACACGACGTTCGACGTCCGGACGGATGCGGGAGGCAAGGATCCCGACAGCCACAGCAAGACGCTGCGCCGCTACCACCAGCTGCTCTGGAGCAAGCCGCTGCCGACCGGCGCCCCCTTCAACCTCGACGCGAAGCTGCACCATCAGTCCGAACTCGGCGAGTTCTGGCTCGGAAGCGACGCCATCACCCACACCTACTCCCGCTGGCTTCGGCCGGCCCGAATCGTGAAGGTCGTCGGACAGATGCCGCCCGAAGAGGTCGCCTCCTTCTTCGACCTCGGCTGCACCGTGGGCGCCTACGTGGTGTTCCCCCTGCAGGTCCACCGGGACGGGAAGTGGCGGCGTTCGATCAACCAAGCACGTGGGACGAACGGCAAGATCCATGACCGGTTCGACCTCACGCTCGAGTGCATCCGACGGCACTACGCCGGACTGGCCAGCCCACTGACCGAGGTGTTGGCCTGGCATGCGCCGTTCTTCGAACTGTTCGGGTCGTTCGCCGGCTACGTCCGCCACTTCTTGCTCGAGGACTGGGTCACAGCCGACTACGCGACCGTCACCTTCCTCAAGGACTTCGACGGCTTCGACGGCGATCCGCTCCCTGCCGCCGGAGTCGAGGAGTATCGGGAGTACATGCGCCGATCAATGGGCGTCATCAGGGCGCGGAACGTCAGGATTGCCGAGTACGCCCACTGTCTGACGGCAACAGCCGAAGGGTGACCGAGCACCGCGACGTCCCTTCTGACAGCGCACGAGCGAGCCGCCACCGACCGTCGTGGTCGTCTTCGTCCTGTGTGTGGAGGCAGGATGCCGCGCCTCGTCCTCGACCCGTGATCCGCCGTCCGCTAGCGTCCAGCGCATGACGTCCGACCGCGCGAGCCTTCCGTCGCTGGCCGTGACCGGATCCACCGGAGCGGTCGGTGGGATGGTCGCGCGCCGGCTCGCCGACGCGGGTCTCGCCCAACGCCTCCTCGCTCGCTCTCCTGGGCGTGCACCCGACCTGCGCGGCGCGACGGTGCTTCGGGCGAGCTACACCGACACCGCGCAGACCCGCGCGGCCCTCGAGGGGGTCGAGACGCTGTTCATGGTGTCGGCAGCCGAGAACGAACACCGCCGCGACGAGCACCTGGCCTTCGTCGACGCTGCTGCTGCGGCCGGGGTGTCGCACGTCGTCTACACCTCCTTCCTCGGCGCCAGCCCGACCGCCACTTTCACCCTTGCGCGCGACCACGCCGCCACCGAACGTCACATCGAGGCGAGCGGGATGGCCTGGACGTTCCTGCGGGACGGTCTCTACCTCGACTTCCTGCCGCTCATGGTGGGCGAGGACGGCGTCATCCGGGGCCCGGCCGACGAGGGCCGCGCGGCCGTCGTCGCGCGCCGAGACGTCGCACGCGTCGCAGCCACCGTGCTGCGGGACCCGGCCGCTCACGCCGGTCGGGTCTACGACCTCACCGGACCGGACGCTCTCACCTTCACCGAGATGGCCGCGATTCTCGGCGAGCACCTCGGGCGGAAGGTGACCTTCGTCGACGAGACCATCGAGGAGGCGTACGCATCCCGCAGGTCTTACGGTGCCCCGGACTGGCAGGTCGAGGCATGGGTCTCGACATACACCGCCGTCGCAAACGGAGAGATGGGGCCGGCCTCCAACGACGTCCTCGCCGTCACCGGTGAGGCGCCGGTGTCGTTGTCGCAGTTCCTCGCCGAGGACTGACCAACCGTTCGATGCGGAGGCGTCCACCGGGACGGCCTGCGCGCCCTGGCTGCCCGGGACGGGGCGGTGGGGGCCTGGCTCACCGAGAAGGTCGTCGTGGCCGGGTCACCCGTGGTGGGACCGTCGTCGAGTGTCTGGCTCGGGAGGGGGTGTACCGGGGCCAGTTCGAGACGGGGACGAGCAACGGTGGGCTGACGGCATACCCGGGAAGGGACCGGTGGCGCTGGGAGCAGCGGATCTTCGGTGGGCGTACGACGGGGCGCCGCCGCAGGAACGCCCCAACTACGGAGGGTTTGATCACCGGCGTCGGGATGTCGGTGCCGCGATCAGGTTCGGGTCGGCCCATCTGGGGCTTGCCGGGCAGGTGTTGGAGCGGACGACGTCTTGCTTCCCGGACTCGGTTCTCGACCCGACCGAGTTCGGCACGGCCGACCGGTTCGACCTGATCGGGCCGGCGGACGCGTTCGACGCGCAGCCACCCACCGAGGCTGAGGAGGGGCCCTCGGCGGGCTGCTCGATGACTACACCGAGGCGCAGGTGCACGGTGTGATCCGCGTCGACCGGGACGTCGAGTCGCTGGTCCTGGACCCTTGTTTCCGCGGACGGTGATCGAGGAGCAGGCACACCGGGTGGGCACGGCGCTGGAGTGGCACGAGGGTCGGGTGCTGGACGTGGCGGATCGCGCCCACCACCCGGACTTCCGCGGCAAGCACATCGTGAAGGTTGGGCGCAGGATCGCCGACAATGGGATGTTGACCGCGCGTGTGGTCGGCGACGCGGTTGCCGCCGGTTGCGAACACCCCAGGACCTGCAGAAGGTCTGGCACCACATCGCGCGCTACGGCCGACCGGCGCCGCCGTAGCCCGGGCCCTTCCTCCGCCCCCAGCCGGGGTCGACAAGCGGCGCAGCGAGGCTGGTCGCCGGCTGGAGTGTGTTCCGGCAGGCGAGGGTGACAGGTGCCCGATTTCGCTGTCGCTCCCTGGAGGCGGTGATACTGAGGGATGGCGAAGCATGTCGACACCTCTGACGCGCCGCGACCCGACTTGGTGGCGCATGCGCTGCCGTTCTTGCCTGAGGGGAGCGAGGTCCGTCAGGTCTTCATCGCACAGTCGGCACCGAGGTTCTTCTACTTCGTCATCACCTACCTGACCGGCCTGATGTGGCGGAACACCTACCGGTGCGTTGCGGTGACTGCCGACGCGATCTTCGTGCTCGACGCCGCGAAGTGGTCCGGGGGGGCCAAGCCCCAGGCGCTGGCCGGCCGGATGCCGAGGAGCACCCGGCTCGGCCCGGTCTCGGGCCGTTGGGCCGAGGTGGAACTGCTCGGTCAGCGACACTGGGTCCACCAGCGGTTTCATTCCCAGGTCAACGCCGCCGACCGCGAAGCGCCCGGCGTCCAGTGACGGCGACGGCCCGTTGACCCGTGGCCGAGTCTGGTCGGGGGTCTCCTCGGTCGGTAGCCCTGCTGGATGCTCGGCTCCGGGGTGGACGGGTGTCGATTCGGGTCCAGGCCGTTCGTGGAGGTGGTGAGGTCCTCGCCGAAACGGGCCTCACCTCGCCAGGAGCAGCCGGGCCCGGCTGCCACGCCGCAGTACACGCCGCACCAAGGGAGTCTGGGATGGGACGGATCGTCGTGATGGACCATGTGACCCTGGACGGGGTGATGCAGTCACCGGGCCGCCCGGACGAGGACACCAGGGGCGGGTTCACCCACGGGGGGTGGGCCCTGTCAGCGACGCCGGAGAATGACGCGGGCGAGGCGATGGCCGCGCGGATGGCCGCCGGCGGCGGCCTGGCCGGCTGGCTGTTCGGGCGGCGCACCTACCAGGACCTGTTGACCCGGTGGAATGCCGATCCGGACAGCCCGTTCGGTCCGATGCTGAACCAGGCACAGAAGTACGTCGCATCGAGGACGTTGCAGGAGCCGCTGCCGTGGCCGAACTCGACCCTGATGAGCGGCGACGTGACCACAGCCGTGAGGACGCTCAAGGAGCGCACCGACGGGGTCCTGGGCGTCATGGGCAGTGGCGAGCTGACCGCTTCGCTGGCGGCCGCGGGCCTGGTCGACGAGTACCTGCTGATGATTCACCCGCTGGTGCTGGGCAGCGGCCGGCGCCTGCTCGGCGAGGACAGTCAGGGCAGGTTTCGGCTCCTCGAGTGCACCCGGACCGATGCGGGCATGATCATCGCGTCGTATGAGCCCGTGACGGAAGGGAGCCGGCGATGACGCACTACCTGCTCAGCGTCTACCAGGGCGTGGGAGAACCGCCATCGGCCGAACGACTGGCGGAGATCGGCCGTGAGGTCCTCGCGGTGCGTGAGGAGATGCGCTCGACCGGCTCGTGGGTCTTCTCCGGTGGCCTGCAGGCCCCGAGCGCGGCGACGGTGGTAAATCCGGGCCAGGAGAGTGCGCCGATGACGGACGGTCCCTACGTGGAGAGCAAGGAGCACCTCGGCGGGCTGACCATCATCACCGCCCCCGACCTCGACGAGGCCCTCGAGTGGGCCCGAAAGCTGGCCCTCGCGACGACCCTGCCCATCGAGGTCCGCCCCTTCGTTGGCGACGGCGAGGGCTGAACCCTCGACGTCGACTGAGCGGAGGAGGAAACCTACGGACGTCCTTGGCAGGAGCACAGCCACCTACTTGCTCATCAAGGCCAAGCCCTCATCACCCTGAAATGCCGCGGAGCGGTGGCGCCGACCTCTCGGGATTCCCGGTGCTCTGCATCACCCACCGTGAGCACCCCAGACGGGGACGTCGGTCAGGCCACTGAAAGGCACATCGCCAGGTGGACGATCACCGACCAGGATCTCAACGCCGACGTGGGTCGGGGGAACCACCTGATCGTCCTCGAGTCCTTGCCGATCCACATCCTGCGCATGGAGCACCTTCACGGCCAGGCCGTGAGGGGACTGAGAGACCACCGCATCCGTGATTGGGGAAGGCCCCCCGCATCGTGGTCCAGGACGAGCAAAAGCCCCCAGCTACACGAGCGCCTGGTCCGCCACCCCTCCACGGCCCCAAGTCTCACGCACCAGCCCTCCCCGACCGCGCGGACATGCCGCGACGAGGTCGCCCGGCTCGCGGCTGCCAGAGACTTTCGGCAGGGCCAGGGTCTGGCGAGACTCAGCGCCTGCCGGCGAGGGCAGGATGTGGGCATGGGCGAAGAGCCTGCGGAAGGCGGCATCGGGCGATGGCGGCGGGCCATCACCAGCCCGGTGTTGCTCATCCTTCTCATCGCCCCTTTCTTCGGCGAGGGACTGTCGGGGTCCAGTCCGCCCCTGGATCTCTTGCTGCCATGGAACCTCGCCTACATGGTTGCGCTGTACGGCTGCGGTGCACTCGTATGTCGCGAGATGGCCCATCGCTTCGGCCTGGGCTTCTCCGGCTTGGTGTTGCTTGGGCTCGCGTACGCCGTGTGGGAGGAGGCGCTCGTCGACCGGTACTGGTTCTTCCCTCAGTTCTGGGAGGACTCCGGTGTTGGCACCTACAGCGTCGCGTGGCACACGAACGTGCTTCTTGCGGTGCACTTGTCGGTGTTCCACACAGCGATCAGCATCTGCGCATCGGTCCTCGTCGTCGAGTGGCTTGCTCCTCGAGCGAGACACCGCCCCTGGTCAGGCCGGCCGGGCCTCGTGGTCGCCGGTCTTCTTCTGGCAGTGACCCCAGCGATCTACGGCGAGATCGACCAGCGTCCGCCGATCCCGGTCCTCCTGACTGCCGGCGCGCTGCTCACTGTTCTCGTGATGAGCGCCTTCTTCGCCCCTTGCCGGCGTCGCCCGATCCCGCTCCTGGGCACCGATGTCCCACGCCGTCCACGACGATGGCTCGGGGTCGTCGCGCTTGTGTGCGCGCTGGCGCACTGGATCCTGACGTACTCCGTCGCGGAGTCCGGACTGCCATGGCCGCTCGGCGTGGCGCTTTCGATGCTCCCGGTCGCGGTCGGGCTCGTCCTCGTACCGCGCCTCGCCGTGACGGGCCCATACGGGAGCGACGGCATTCGCGTGGTCGTCGGCCTGCTCTCCTTCTTCGTGCTCCTCGACCTACTGGTCGCGATTCTCGGCCGCTACGACATGGTCCTCAGTGCGCTCCTGGCCGGCTGGCTCGCGCGTCGGCTGTACACGCGACGAGCGTCCATCGGATTCGAGGGAGACGCGGAACTGGAGACGGCTCCGTCGACGTAGCCGCGTCGCCGGACACGCCGAATCCGGCAAGCAGGCCGCACCGATGCCGCGATCCGAGCGGTCGCGACGCGGATGGACGCACGTGCGATCCGCCCGCTCCTAGCCGATGAGCGAACGCTCGCCCGGTGCCGCCCTGACCGCCTCGAAGACCGTTGGTCGCCGCTACTCTGCTCGGGGTCTAGCCGGGCCACGGGGGACCTACTTCTGTAGCGCCTGCAAGTGCTGGCACCTGACGTCAAGGAGGGTCATCCAGGATCCGCCGTGGCTCAAAGGCAGGGGCGGCCGGCGCGATGAGGCAAGACAAACACCAGCTGGACAAGACAACGGAAGTCTTGCCAAGCAGGTGTTTCTGCCGTCGGGCGGGAAAGTTGTGACGGCAGAGGGGCCCCGTCAGACCGCCCCGCGCTCGAGGAGAGCATCGACCACCCGCGATGCGGCCAGACCGTCGTCGAGCGGGTTGAACTCGGCCCGCCACGCGGCATACCGGCCGGCCCAGCGGGGCACGTCCCCCGCCGCGTCGAGGACTGCGGCGGCACAGTCGGCCGTCGTCGACACGAGCGGACCGGGAGCGCGGGAGGCGAGGTCGAAGTAGAAGCCACGCACCTCGTCGCGATAGTCCTCGAGGTCGGGCACGTAGAAGACCATCGGCCGACCGGAGGCACTGAAGTCGAACATCACCGAGCTGTAGTCGGTGACGAGGACGTCGGCGAGCGCCAGCAGGTCCGAGGCGTCGGGGTGGTCGGTCACATCGACGACCCGCGCTCCCCCGACCCGGGCCCGCTCGTCCATCGTCCGCGAGTGGCCCGCGGACGAGAACGGTCCAGTCCGGTCCGAGTCTCTCGGCGAGCGCGGCAGCGTCGAGGGGGTCGGCGTCGCCGAGCCTCCCGTCCCGCCACGTCGGGGCATAGAGGACCGTATGCCGCGTCGAGACGCCGAGCGCCGCCCGCGCCTGCCCGCTGTCGCCGCGGGCGATGACGTCGTTGCGGGGGTAGCCGAGCGTCCACATCGGCGCCGCCACGGCATACGACCGGCGCAGGACCCGCGCCGCCCACGGGCTCTGCGCGAGCATCGCCGACCAGCGGCTCGACTGCTTGACGACGGCCGCCATCGCGCGCGGCGAGAGGTCGCGACGGCCGAGGGCGATCCGCTTGAGCGGCGTCCCGTGCCAGGTCTGGAGGACGAACTGGTCCCGACGAGGCCGCCAGCCGTCCCGGATCCAGTCGTTGAGGACGACGAGCCGCGCGGCGTTCCGCGCCTCCCGCCACTCGGGGGTCCCGACGACGACCGGCCGGGCGCCCTCGGGCACGGCCACGGACTCGCGCTCGACCGCCCACACGCGTTCGACGTCGGGCCGGCGCCGGGCGAGCTCGGCATCGATGGCGAGCGGGTTGCAGGAGGCGTTGCGCCCGTAGAAGGACTCGAAGAGGGCGAGCGGCCGGTCGAGCCCGGCCAGGTCGCGGACCCGAGCGAGCACCCGTGCGGTGTTCGCGCCGTCGGTGTACCGGTGGTATGCCGCGGCGAGGGCCCTGCTGTGGGCCGTCGCGGCGTCTCGGTCGGGTCCGTCGGAGACGACGGCGTCGAGCCGTGCGAGCACATCGGGCCAGGACCGCTCGACCCGACCGCCGGAGAGCTCGGCATACGGGCGGTAGAGCCCGCGCGACCGGGAGTAGGCCTCGACATCGGGTGCGAGGAACACGACCGGCCGACCGGTCACGGCGAAGTCGACCATCGTCGAGGAGTAGTCGGTGACGAGCACGTCGCAGGCCCACAGGACCGCCATGACCTCGGGCTCGAGGACCGGGTCGAGCATCCGGACGTGGTCGGAGACGTGGTGGTAGTCGCCGACGCCGAGTCGGTGCGGCCGGATGACGAGCACCGAGCTCGTTGCGGCACACCACCCTTCGATGGCGTCCCAGTCGGACGCGGTCGGCACGCCGGGGTCACTGTCGCCGTCGCGCCACGTCGGCGCATAGAGGACGACCCGGCGCCCGGCGAGCGGACCGGTCGTCCGCTCGAGGCGGGCCAGCGCCTCGGCACGGCGCTCGTCCTCCGCCCCGACGAAGAGCACGTCGGTGCGGGGCTCGCCCGTGACGGGCACCCGGTCAGCGGGGAGGCCGAAGGCGCTCGCGAGCGGACCGGCGACGGTGTCGGACCCGGCGGGAAGGAGGGAGATCCGGCTCGTCCCACGCCGGTACATCGCCGCCATCGCCCGGCGGGCAGGCGCCCACGACCCGAGCAGCGGCACCCGCAGGGCGGCCGGACTGTCGAGATGGAGGCGCTTGAGCGGGCTGCCGTGCCAGAGGTTGACGACGACCGCCCCCCGCACGCCGTAGCGGTTGACGTCGCCGAAGCCGTGGGTGACGACGACGACCCCGGCGCGCAGGGTCCGCCACAGCCCCCGCAGCGAGGACTTCGGGACGACGGGAAGGCCGGCCGCAGCCGCCTGCGCCATCTCCTCGGCCGACGAGGCGAGCCAGGTCAGCCGGATCCCCGGGTCGGAGCGTCTCGCCTCCGTCGCGAGCCGCAGCCCGCCGTCGGCGACCCCGAAGCCACTGCCGAGGACCCAGCGCCGCGGCGAGCGGGGCACGAGGAGCCCGAGCAGGTCGCCGACGGCATAGAGCGGAAGGGCGAGGATCTTGGTGGCGTTGCCGCTCACGAACGAGAAGGTCGGCCGGGAGGACATCGCTCACCCCTCCTCGGCGCCGATGGCCCGATAGAACTCGGCCATGACCTCGGTGTTGTAGGCCTCGGCGTCGAGGGTCGTGACGGGGACCTCACCCCTCAGGGCGGCGCGCAGTCCCTCGGCGAGCGCCGGCACGGTCCGGTCGACGACGAGCCCGACCCCCTCCGGCAGGGCGCTGCGGACCGACCCGAACGCGGTCGTGACGACCGGCAGCCCGAGGACGAGGGCCTCGAGGATGACCATGGGCTGCCCCTCGTAGTCGCTCGAGAGCACGAAGGCGTCGGAGGCGGCGAGGATTGCGAACGGGTTGGCCTGCAGTCCGGTGAGGACGACGGCGTCCGCCACACCCAGCTCGGCCGCGAGCGCGCCGACCTCGTCCCGCAGCGGGCCGTCACCGATGATGACGAGGCGGGTGGCCGGCTCCTCCGCATGGACCGCCGAGAAGGCCCGGACGAGGCGCTCGTGGTTCTTCTCCGGCGAGATCCGCCCGACGGTGACGAACGTCGTCAGGTCCTCGCGACGCTCGAGGACGTCCGGGTCGAGCGGAGCGGCGGCCCCCGCGAGCACCCGAGCGCCGTCGATGGTGTTGCGGGCAGCGACGAACCGTTCCGCCGGGGCGTATGCCGCGAGGGAGCGGGCGTTGATGTCGCGCAGCGCCTGGCTGACCGAGACGAGGTGGTCGTAGTGTCGGTAGGAGCCGAAGACCGAGCCGAGGTTGTCCTCGTGGGCCCGCTCCCCCGCGACGGTCCGCTGTTGGTCGGCGAGCAGGTCGTTGTGCAGCCAGATCGACCGGGTCGCCCCGGGCGCCCGGGCGAGGAGGTAGGACCAGGTCGGCGAGTAGCCGGAGAAGTCGACGGCGAGGTCGAAGCGGGCGTTGCCGTAGCACCGGCGCCACTCGGTCTCGAAGCGCGCCTCCATCGTGGCCCGGTCCCGCTCACGCATCGTCCCGCCTCGGGTGAACAGCTCGCGCCGCACGTACCAGAGGAGCGACCCGAGGGCGAAGGCGCCGATCCGCGGCAGCGGGCGGACCTGCGGCGGGATGAGGGCGACGTTGGCGAGCCGGTCGGCCTCGGGGACCGAGTCGAAGACGGCGGTCACGTCGAAGCGCTCGTGGTCGAGGTGGCGCAGCAGGCCCAGCGCGGCGGTCGTGATCCCGTTGGGCTTCATCCCCCCGATGTGGACGAGCATCGTCGCCCGGCCGTCGGGGGGCAGGGGGCCGACGGCATACCCCTCGCGTCGGCCCCGGAAGACGATGTCGACGACCCGCTCGGCGGCGTGCCCGTCGTCCTTGGCGGCGAACCGCTCGCGTGCGGCCTCGCGGACCTGCTCCGTGGGTCCGGACCGGGTCGAGGTCGGACCCGGTGCCGACGGCCGCCACCGTCGCGGCGAGCTCGGCGACGGTGCGCGTCGTCGGCCCCGGGAGGCCGCTGAGGTCGAGGTAGACGCCCCGCTCGCTCGTATAGGCCTCCTCGTCGGGAGTGAAGAAGACGATGGGGCGACCGGTGCCGAGGAAGTCGAAGAAGATGCTGCTGTAGTCGCTGACGAGGACGTCGGTGACGCCGAGCACCTCGTTGGCCGGCACCTCGTTGGGGACGAGCATCCCGGCGAGCTCCGCGTGCCCGGCCGCGGCGGCATACACCTGCTGGTGGACCTTGAGCAGCACCCGGTGCCCGTCCGGCAGGAGCCGACCCAGCTCGCGCACCCGCTCGCCGAGGACCTCGGCGTCGTCGCGCGCGGTCGAGAAGGACTCGCCCTGCCAGGTCGGGGCGTAGAGGACGACCCGGTCTCCGTCGGCGAGGACGAGGCCGGCCCGGCGCAGGCGGGCACGCACCCGCTCGCGTCCGGCCGCGTCGAGGACCTGCCGGTCGGTCCGTGGCCCGCCCTCGTCGATGACCTCGCCGGCGAAGACGTTGCCGAGGCGGTAGCCGCCCTCGTACATGTGCCGGGTCATGTAGTCGCCGCTCGTCAGCACGTAGTCGGCCATGAGCAGGTTGCGGACGACGTTGCGGGCGGCGACGATCCCGTCGGGCTGGTCGTAGCCCATCGACTTCAGCGGGGTCCCGTGCCACGTGTTGAGGTAGACCTGCCCGGGGCGCTTGCCGAAGCCGGGCCCGAACGTCGCGTTGTTGACGAGCCACCGCGCCGTCGCGAGGTGCCGGATGTATGCCGGGGTGCCGGGCCGGACGACGGTGACCCGAGGGTGGGCGGCGAGCTCCCGGCCGGCCTCGGTCGCCGCCGCCTCGGCGGTCAGCACCCAGACGTGCCGGAGGTGGGCGAGGTCCGGGGCGTCCAGCACGGCCCGGAAGACGGCCTCCGGGTGGCAGAGGGCACCCCGTCCGCCGTAGGCCTCGTAGAGGACGACGTCGTCGCGGACCGGCAGGCGGGCCGCGAGGTCACGAAGCTGGAGGGGGACGGCGGCGCGCACCTTGGCCGTGACGAGGTCGGACCGGCGCAGCAGTCGACGCAGTCGGGGCATCAGCGGCTCAGTCCATGAGGAAGCGGTCGACGAACCGGGCGGCGGCCTGGCCGTCCTCGAGGCCCGCGAACCGCTCCCGGAAGGCGGCGTAGCGGCCGGCCGAGTCGGCGACGACGTCGTCGAGCGAGCGCAGCGCCTCGATGACCTGCTCGGTGTGGCCGAGGAGCGGCCCGGGCGCCTCGGCCTCGAAGTCGAAGTAGAAGCCCCGCAGGTCGTCGCGGTAGGACTCGAGGTCGTAGGTGTAGAAGAGCATCGGGCGGCCGGTGTTGACGAAGTCGAACATCACCGAGGAGTAGTCGGTGATGAGGACATCGGCGACGAGGTAGAGGTCGCTGATGTCGGGGTACGTCGAGACGTTGCGGGCGAAGCCGCCGAAGACCGAGGTGTCGACGCGCTGGGCAACGAGCTGATGGCCGCGGATGAGGAGGACCGCCTCGTCGCCCATCTCACGGTGGAGCCGCTCGAGGTCGAGCTTCATCGCGAACTGGTACCGGCCGGACCGGTCGTAGCTGTTGTCGCGCCACGTCGGGGCGTACAGGATGATCCGCCGGTCCTCTGGGAGCCCGAGCCGGTCCCGGACGGCGGCCGTGCGAGCCTCCCGCTCCGCTTCCCGGAAGAAGATGTCGTTGCGGGGGTAACCGATCTCGAGGACGGGCCCGTCATAGCGGAAGGCGCGGCCGAAGATCTCCGTCGAGAACGGGTTCGGCGAGACGAGCGCGTCCCACTTCGTCACCTCGCGCGAGAACTGCTCGAGGTAGTTGCGGTTCGACATCTGGAGGTTCTCGATGTCGAAGCCGATCCGCTTGAGTGGCGTCCCGTGCCACGTCTGGCCGTAGCGCACCCCATCCCGCTTGACGAAGTGCGTCGGCATCGAGTCGTTGCTGATGACCCACCGCGAGCGCCCCAGGTGGCGGAAGTAGTCGCGTCCCCCGGCGATGACGGTCTCGACCCCCTCCGGGGTCTCGACCCGGTGGTCCTCGACCGCCCAGACCATCCGGCGCTGATCGCCCCGGCGGCGTAGCTCCTCGAAGATCGCCCGGGGGTTGTCGGAGTACTGGCGCCCCTTCCACGCCTCGAAGAAGATCGTGTCCTCGAGCGGGGTCCGGCGGGCGATGCGGTAGTGGACCTTGCGCGCGCGCTCCCGGTTGCGCTTGCCCCGGTCGGCCCAGTCACCACCCGCGTCGACCGTGAGAGCGAGCTCGTGCTCGCCGTTGGAGGTGAGGGCGTACGTGATGGGACCGGCCGCATCACGCTCGACGAGCTGCTGCTCGGCGCTCCCCCCGACCCGGACCGGCACGTCGCTGATGTTCACCTCGTCGGTCGAGACGAGCACGGCCCACCGGCCCGCGAGCCACCGCAGCACGGCACGCCCGGGAGGGCCACCCGCGGGGATCGTGGCCGTCCACCGGTCACCCGAGATCTCCATCGGCACGGTGTGGCGGTCCGAGGACGAGGCGAGGACGAGCTCCGACGCGGAGGAGCCACCGAGGAGGCCGGACAGGTGCAGGCCGGCGCCGTCGGCGGTGAAGTCGGTGAGAACGGGGACCGGGCGGATGTCGCTGAGCAGCGCGCCGCGAAGCCCGTTCTGCGTGACGACGAGCAGTCGGCCTCGGACGTGTCCCATCGCGTCGGCGAGCGAGGGGTCGAGATGGAGCGGGGCCACGCGTGAGCCGGCCGGCGGCTGCCGGTCCGCGTTCTCACCCTCGGCGGCGGCGGCCTCGGACACCTCGGCGTCGGCCGTCGCCCCGTCGACCGGCTCCCCCGCCGCGACGGGGCAGACGAGCCAGATGCGCCAGTCGCGCTCGTTGAGCGCGTCGGCGTGAACCTCGAGGTCGTCGATGGAGAAGGTGGCGGCCCAGTCCGACCCCGAGCCCGCCAACGTGACGGTGACGCCGCTCGTCGAGTCGACCCGGCGGAGGTGCACGGCAGCGCCGGCCAGGTCGGAGCCGGTCACGGGCCGGACCCGGACGGCGACGCCGTCCTCCCGGACCTCGAGACCGGTGAGCAGCCCCCGAACCCGGCGAGAGCCGATCCGGAGCTTGTGCCCGCGGTAGGCGGGGACGACGAGGACGTCGGGCGAGATGAGGGCCCGGGCAGGATGCAGGGCCCGCCCGAACCTCGGGTTCGACACCGCGGCACCCCGGCGGGCGCTGGGCGACGCGACCTGCGCGAGAAGCTCGAACTCCGCCTGGTCCGACCCCTCCGGCGGGAGGAGCGGCTCCGGCGGCACGCTGGCGCGGAAGCCCGCGCCCGTGTAGCTGACCGGGGTCGCGGTCGACTTCGCCGTGAGGTCCGGGCGCCTGACCCGGCGCGAGGACACCTTGGCCCGGAGGTCTTCCTTCATGCCGATCCGCCGGAGCTGCAACCGGTGGATCGTCGAGAGGGGGCCGGCGTCCGGGACCCGGTTGATGTAGGCGTGGCCGTCGACGACGAGGGCGTCCCCGTCCCAGGTGACGTCGCGGATGCCCGTGACGAGCGGCTGGGAGCGGGTGACGTCGTAGATCGAGTCGGGGGCGGCCACGACGGGGTCGCCACGGAACGGCATGTCGGCGTAGAGATGCAGACCCTCGCGGATGACGCGGTTGGCGTTACCGGGCTGGCGCATGTACTCCTGGAGCTCGACGAGGTGGCCGCGCAGTCCCTTGGCGACGAGGTGGTACTGCAGCCGCCGGAGCGGGCTCATCGACGCGATCTCGCGCGGGTCGACGCCGGCGAGGTACTCGCCGCACAGCTCGACGACCTTGTCCTGGAAGGCCTCGTCGCCCTCGTGGATGCCGTCGATGTAGAGGGCCATGTCGATGTTGAGCACCTTGTGGTCGTGCAGGGCCTTGCCCGCCTTGTCGCCACGCTCGGTGAGGAAGTCGTCGATGCTGCGGACCGCTGCCATCCGATCGACGAGGTTGGGGATCTCGCTGCGCCGTTGGGTGATCGACAGCTCCGCGGTCTGCCGGGTCCGCCAGAGATAGACCGGCTCGGCGATGACGTCGACGCTCGGGCGCAAGGAAGTGGGCGCGAAGGGTCAGCGGGATGTCCTCGTAGTAGACGCCCTCGGGAAAGCGCAGCCCGTGCTCCTCGAGGAACGAGCGCGCCGGAAGCACCTTGTTCCAGGCCGTCGTGTCGAAGATCAGCGACGGCGTCGAGGAGATGTGGGTCCGGATCCGCGTCGCCGGGATGGCCCGCTTGTGCAGGGCGGACATCCGGGTGCGCGCGCCGTCGAAGCGCAGAACCCCGCCGCTCACCATGTCGCTGCCACTGTTGCGCATGGCGTGGAGGAGCAGCTCGTAGGCGTCGCGGGGGACGACGTCGTCGGAGTCGACGAAGGCGATGTACTCCGCCGTGGCGTGATCCATGCCGATGTTGCGCGCCCGACCGAGGCCACCGTTCTCCACGTGGATGACGCTCCAGTCCTTCCGACCCGGCGGCGAACGCGTCGGCCATCTCCCCCGACTCGTCGGGCGAGCCGTCGTCGACGAGGATCACCTGGAGGCCCGGCTGGGTCTGCCGGGCGAGGGACTCCAGACAGGCGAGGAGGTAGTCCCGCACGTTGTAGATAGGGACGACGATGCTGAGGACCGGCTCCATGGCCTTGTGGGTTGTGGAGGAGGGTTGCTGCACTCGAAGAGTTTTTCACAGCCGCGGCGATGCTCCCGACCCGTGACGGCGCCGTGGACTCGAGTGTCGTGGCGGGCCACCTCCAGGCCGGCTTGGCACACTGGGTGGGCTTCCCGGAGCCGACGGTCCCTGCCGCCTCGCCTCCGACCCACCGAACGCCCAGATGAGAGACCCCAGCATGAGCCACGAGGACGACGCCCGGCCGATCCCCCAGGGGGACCGGCCCCGTCGCGGCGCCATCCCGTCCCGCCCGCAGGGCGCCCACGGCGGCCCGGCACCGATCGAGCCGGAGCGGCACGACCCCTACGTCGTCGACACCCGCGGCCGCCGACCGGCGCGCGGCTCCTCCCGTCCCAACCGGGCGCGCCGCCGCCCCTCCACCGGCGCCGGACCGCATGCGTCGTGCGTGCCGGCCCGAGCCGGCATACCCGGACGGGCCGCCGGCCCCCCCGCGGCCCCGCCGCCGGGCCCGCACCGTCAAGCGGGTCGTGCTCGGCATCCTCGTCGTCGCGCTCGTCTACGTCGGCTTCCTCGTCTACGCGCCGTACCACGCCTGGAACACCGTCTCCCGAGTCGACTCGACGCCGACGAACGCCCGGGGCGCGGCCCCGTCCGGCGGCCACGTCTACCTCCTCGTCGGGTCGGACAGCCGGGCGGGACTGACCGCGGCCCAGAAGAAGAGGCTCGGCACGGGCTCGGTGGCCGGCCGGCGGACCGACTCGATCATCCTCGTCTACGTCCCCTCCGGCGGCGGCAAGAGCGCCCTCATCTCGATCCCCCGCGACAGCTATGTCCCCATTCCGGGGCACGGCAGCAACAAGATCAACGCCGCCTTCGCCTTCGGCGGCCCGAAGCTGCTCGTCGAGACCGTCGAGCAGGCGACCGACCTGAGGATCGACGGCTACATCGAGGTCGGGTTCGGCGGCTTCGTCGGCGTCGTCGACAGCCTGGGCGGGGTCTACATCTGCGTCCCCTTCCACATGAACGACCCCAAGGCGCACATCAACCTCAAGAAGGGCTGCCAGATGCTGAGCGGCCCCAAGGCGCTCGGCTACGTCCGGGCCCGCTACTCCGACCCCCGCGGCGACATCGGCCGGGCACAGCGGCAACGTCAGTTCCTCGGAGCGATCATGAAGAAGGTCGCCAAGCCCTCGACCGTCCTCGTCCCGACCCGCTGGTGGTCGGTGACCCACAACGTCGCGCAGGGCCTCATCGTCGGCGAGGACACCTCGCTGATGGACGCCGGTCGGGTCGCGCTCGCCCTGCGTGGGGTGTCCAAGGCGAGACGCTGAGCCTCGTCGTGCCGCTCGCCGACATCAACTACCAGACTCCGGCGGGTAGCTCGGTCAAGTGGGACACCCAGCGCGCCAAGGCCCTGTTCTCGATGCTCCGCAACGGCGAGGCGCTGACGAAGCCTCCCGCCGGGACCGACGGCAAGCCGAGCGGCGGCTGAGCACTTCGCTCGCCGTGACGATGTCCGGAATGCCGCGGCCGGCGGAGTGACCGCCGGCCCGCCGCTCGGTCCGCTCGGCGGCCGCCGACTCAGCCCTTGAGGAGCTGGCGGGCCATGACGATCCGCTGGATCTGGTTCGTCCCCTCGTAGATCTGGGTGATCTTCGCGTCACGCATCATCCGCTCGAGCGGGAAGTCGCGGGTGTAGCCCGCGCCGCCGAGGAGCTGGACCGCGTCGGTCGTCACCCTCATCGCGACGTCCGACGCGTACGCCTTGGCGGCCGCGCCGAAGAAGGGCAGGTCGGCGTCGCCGCGCTCGGACTTGGCTGCCGCGGCATACACGAGCTGACGGGACGCCTCGAGCTCCATCGCCATGTCGGCCAGCATGAACTGGATCCCCTGGAAGTCGGCGATCCGCTTGCCGAACTGCTGGCGCTCCTTGACGTAGGCGATGGCCCCGTCGAGCGCCCCCTGCGCGATCCCGAGGGCCTGGGCGCCGATCGTCACCCGGGTGTGGTCGAGGGTGCGCAGGGCGATCTTCAGTCCCTCACCGGGCCCGCCGACGATCCGGTCCCCGGGGATGCGGCAGTTGTCGAAGTAGATCTCGCGGGTCGGGCTGCCCTTGATGCCGAGCTTGCGCTCCTTCTCGCCGACCGAGAAGCCCTCGTCGGTGGCCTCCACGACGAAGGCGCTGATGTTTCCGCCGCGGGGGCCGTCCGGGTCGCTCATCGCCATGACGGTGTAGAGGCCGGACACCCCGGCGTTCGTGATCCACGACTTGGACCCGTTGAGGATCCAGTCCTCGCCGTCGCGGGTGGCCCGGCAGGTCATCGCGGCGGTGTCGGACCCCGCCTCCCGCTCGGACAGGGCGTAGGAGAACGTCGTCTCACCCTTGGCGAGGGGCGGGAGGTAGCGCTTCAGGAGGTCCTCGTCGGCCGCGAGGAGCAGCGGCATCGTGCCGAGCTTGTTGACGGCCGGGATGAGCGAGGAGCTCGCGCAGACCCGGGCGACCTCCTCGATGATGATGCAGGTGGCGAGGGCGTCCGCACCGGCGCCGCCGTACTCCTCGGGGATGTGCGGGGCGAAGAAGTCCGTCGCGACGAGCGCGTCGTGGGCCTCCTGCGGATAGCGGGCCTGCTCGTCGACCTCCGCGGCGTAGGGGGCGATCTTGTCCTCGGCCAGGCTGCGGACGACCTCGCGCAGCAGCTCGTGGTCCTCGGAGGTACGGAACAGGTCGAAGTCGGGGTTGCCGGTCACGAGGGCCACCGTACCGCCGCCGCCCCCGCTCCACGAGGAGGGAGTGGCGAGCCCGACAGACGGGCCGAGCTCGGCCTCCCGGGCTCGTCTGGCACCATGACGGGGCAGTCGCCGACGGGTGGGCCGAGTCCCGTGTCCCGGGGTGGCTCGCCCAGCGACCCACTGCCCACCTGGGAGGACCCACGCGCGTGGAACGTCTCCGGTCGGCGGCGCCCCCATCCGCCGCCCGCACCGACCCCCGGACCTGGTATGCCGGGCTGCGGCGCCGATGGCGGGCGACTCGGCAGGGCCGGGCCCTGGCCGCGACCGCCTCGTTCGACGGCAGCCGCCATGTCGTCGTCGTCGGGGGGGCCGACGGGGTACTCCTCGCCAACGACGTCGCGAACCGGCTCCCCGGCGCCCGCGTCCACGCGTTCCTCCCGCCGAAGGCGCAGACGTCGGCCCTCGCCGACCGGATCGTCACGGTCACCTGTGCCTCGATGGCCGACCGGATCGACGCGCTGGTGGACCTCCCGGACGTCGACCTCGTCATCGAGGCCCTTCCTGCTCGCGGCGACCAGCGGGTGCGCGCCCTCGCCCGGTTGTTCCCCCTTCTCCGGCCCGGCGCCCGCTACGCCATCGTCCGGCCCGAGCCACCGGTCGAGAGCAGCACGCGTGAGAGCCTCGGGGACGTCCTGCGCGAGGTCACCGGGCTCGTCGACCGGGGTGAGAACCGCCCGCGGGGCCGGGCGGCCCACGGGTGGCTGGGGCTGGCCGCCGCCATCGCGTCCGTGTCCGAGACCGACGAGGTCACCGTCCTCGTCAAGCGGGGCGAGCACCGCCTCAAGCTGCCCGACGCGCAGGCCACCGAGGTCCTCGACCGCCACCGCGGCTCGGGGTGGGGACGGGTCCACGCCACGACCCCCGAGCAGTCCTACACGCCGCGAGGCCGACTCGAGCAGTACGGCGACGGCCCCGCGGCATACCGGGCGGTGCCCCGGATCACGGTGCCGGCGCGCGACCTGCGGGAGTACACCGAGGTCCTCATGACCTCCAACCAGCGCGTCTACGACGACCGCTTCTTCATGCCGGACACCTTCCGGCATCTCACCAAGCAGATGGGACACCGCGCCCTCAGCAGCATCGACGCCCACAGTGCCGGGCTGATGGGCGTGGCCGAGCAGGAGCCACGGCGGCTGTCGGGGCGGTACTTCTTCCTCGACACCGAGTACCCCGGACACTTCGGCCACGTGACGAGCGAGGTGCTCGGCCGCGTCTCGGGCTGGCGGCGGGCCCGCGAGCTCGCTCCCGACCTCCGGCCGGTCCTCAGCCTGGCGACGGACCAGGACGCGATGCCCGGGTTCCAGCGCACCCTCTTCGAGGCGCTGGGCATCCCGGTCGACGACGTGGCCTATGTCCGGCACGGCGAGGTCGTCCGGGTCGAGTCCCTCTGGGCCCAGGCGTCCGACTTCTCCAACCCGGTCTTCGCGTCGCCGGACCTGCTCCGGGTGTGGGACGAGATCGGGTCCGGCCTCGCGATCCCGGACTACGACGGGCCCCGGCGACTCTTCGTCACCCGAGGGACCACCGGCGTGCGCAACTGCCGCTCGATGCCCGAGGTCGAACAGTTCTTCGCCGACGAGGGGTTCGCCGTCGTCCGGCCGGAGCGCTTCCCGCTGGCCGAGCAGATCTCGATGTTCCGCGGCGCCGAGGTCCTTGCCGGCTTCGCCGGGAGCGCCCTCTTCACGACGATGTTCGCCGGCCCACAACGGCGGATCCTCATCGCCTCGGGGGGCTACACGGCCCGCAACGAGTACCTCATATCCGCCCTGCGCGGTGGAGAGCTGCATGTCTTCTGGGGCCCCCCGGATGTGGCACAGCCGAGTCGAGGCTGGGCCTGGAACGCCTTCCAGGCCGACTTCGACTTCGACGTCGCGGCCAACGCCGACCTTCTCCGCCGGGTCATCGAGACCGGTCACGGCTGAGCCAGCGCCGCTGCAGACCGACGGGCCATCGGCCGTCGCGCCGGCAGGGAAGGCGGCATCCCCTTGCTAGCCTGTCCGTGATCGTCACCCGGGAGGAGCAGGTCAGTGGGTTTTCGTGCAACCGTCGGTTCCACGCTCGAGTCCGCCATCGGACGCGAGCGCGTGAACACCTTGCGGTCGGCCGAGCGCAAGGGTCGGACGGCGCTGGCCAGGCGCCTCGCCCCCGGCGAGGTGCGGCCCGAGCGCGCTCCCGTCGCGGCGGCGCCTCCGGCCCCCCGCTGGGGCAGGCCGGACCCGTACGTCCCGCACCCCCAGCCGACGATGACCCGCCACCAGCTGCTCACGGGGCTCCACGAGAACCTCGTTCCCCGCACCTACCTCGAGGTCGGCGTCTTCACCGGGCTCAGCATGGCGCTCTCGCGCTGCCGCTCGATCGGTGTGGACCCGGAGTTCCACGTCGAGAAGGAGATCTGCTGCGATCTCCAGCTCGTCCGCTCGACGAGTGACGACTTCTTCGCCCGGGAGAACCCCCTCGAGCACTTCGACGGTCAGCCCGTCGACCTCGCCTTCATCGACGGCATGCACCTGTCGGAGTACGCCCTCCGCGACTTCATCAACGCGGAGCGGCTGATGGCCCGCACCGGCGTCGTCGTCTTCGACGACGTCCTCCCCCGCAACGGCCTCGAGGCGGCCCGTCGCCGCAAGACGCAGTACTGGGCCGGCGACGTCTACAAGGCCGTCGAGGTCATCCAGCGACTGCGGGAGGACGTCGTCGTCCTGCACATCAACACCTCGCCGACGGGCACGGCCGTCGTCGTCGGGCTCGACCCGACGAACACCGTTCTCGCCGAGCGCTACGACGAGGAGCTCGAGTACCTCCAGCGTGCCGACCCGCAGACCCCGCCGCAGGAGTACCTCGACCGGTCGATCAGCGTCGAACCGCAGGACCTCCTCGCCGCGCCGGCCTGGGCCGAGCTCGTCCGGCTGCGCACCGACCCCGACGCCGACCTCTCGGGGGTCGTGGAAGGTCTGCGGGCGCTCCGCCGATGAGCACCGGGCCGCGGTGAGGCGAGCCGGAGATGATCATCTCGCACCGTCATCGGTTCATCTTCATCCACATCCACAAGACCGCAGGCGAGTCGGTGACGGCCGCGCTCGAGCCGGTGCTCGGCCCCGACGACATCGTCCTCAAGAGTGACTTCGACGTGTGGCGGCGCACGATGACCACGCCCCGCTACCGCAGGCTCCAGGGCCTGCACAAGCACTCGACGGCGCGGGCGGCGCGGGCCAGGCTTCCGGAGGGGATCTGGGACGAGTACTACACGTTCACCTTCGTCCGCGACCCCGTCGCCCGGGCCGTCTCCCTCTACCGCTACATCGGGACCCTCGCGGAGCGCCGTGAGCAGCGGCGGCTGCGTCATCTCTGGTACCACCTCGGCGAGGAGGGCCGCAAGGCCGACCCCGCGAGGTGGCAGGTGATGGAGGCGTTCGTGGAGACCGACTCCTTCTCCGAGTTCATCCGACACCCCGGCACGAGCCGCACCCCGGGGCTGTGGCCGCAGACCAGGTTCGTCACGGGATGGAAGGGCCAGGTTCTCCTCGACGAGATCGGCCGCTTCGAGTCCCTCGACGCCGACTTCGCCCGGGTCACCAGCCATCTCGGCCTCGACGTCGGGCCCCTGCCCCGCGTCAACGTCTCCACCCACGGCTCCGCCCCGGGCGGCCTCCGGTCCTCCGGCAAGCGGGTGGAGGTGACCGCCGAGGACCGCGCCTACCTGCTCGAGCGGTACGCCGACGACGTCCGCCTGTTCGGCTACGGCTCCTAGGCCCGGCCGACGAACTCGAGGACGGCCTCGATGACACGGCCCTGGTCCTCATCGGTGAGGTCGGTCGCGCAGGGGAGGGAGATGCCTCGGCCGAACAGGTCCTCCCCCACCTCTCCGCCCACCGTCACGACCTCGGCGAACGGCGGCTGGAGGTGCAGCGGCCGCCAGAGGGCCCGAGCGCCGACCCCTCGGGCGGACAGGTGCGCCAGCATGGCGTCCCGGCCGGCCGTGCCCTCCGGCGCGAGGACGGAGTAGAGCCAGTACGTCGCCCCGAACCCCTCCACGCGGGGTGGGAGGACCAGGCCGGTGCCGGCGAAGGCCGCGTCGTAGCGCGCTGCGATGGCCCGCTTGCGCTCGACGAAGCCGTCGAGACGATCCAGCTGGGCGAGGCCGAGGGCGGCGGCGATGTTGGTCAGCCGGTAGTTGTAGCCCACCTCGTCGTGGAGGTAGCCGACGTCCGGCACCTTGGCCTGGGTCGTCAGGTGACGGGCCCGCTCGGCGAGCGCGGGGTCGTCGGTGACGACCATCCCACCGCCTCCCGTCGTCGCGATCTTGTTGCCGTTGAACGAGAACGCCCCGATCCGTCCGACCGACCCCGTATGCCGGCCCGCGAGCGACCCGCCGGTCCAGCGGGCGCCCAGCGACTCGGCGGCGTCCTCGACGACGGGGATGCCGTACGGGTCGCAGACGGCGAGGATCGCCTCGAGGTCGGCCGGCTGACCGAGCACGTGGACGACCTCGACGGCGGCCGGCAGCCGCTCTCCGGCCCGCGCGCGGCGTGCGAGCTCATCGGCGAGCAGGTGAGGGTCGAGGTTCCACGTCGTGCGGTCGGCGTCGACGAGGACCGGCCTCGCGCCGAGGTAGGCGATGGGATTGACCGAGCCGACGAACGTGAAGTCCGAGCAGACCACGTCCTCCCCGGGACCCACGCCGAGGAGGATGAGGGCGATGTGGATCGCGGCCGTTCCGCTCGAGCACGCCACGGCATACCGGCTCCCGACGAGCTCGGCGAACCGCTCCTCGAACTCGGCGACGAACGGCCCCACGGACGAGACGAAGCCGCTCTCGACCGCCCTGAGGACGTAGTCGCGCTCGAGGGAGCCGATGTTCGGCGTCGCGAGCGGGATCGTGCCCTCGGGGCCGCGGGCCCCGGGGGCATGGGCTTCACCGGGCGTGCTCATCGGTGGTACTGACCCACCGTCTCGGTGTCGACCCGTGGTCGCAGCCACTCCGCGGTGCGCGCCAGCCCCTCCTCGAGGTCCACGGTGGGCGACCAGCCGAGGAGGTCGGCGGCCCGGCTCGGGTCGGAGAGCAGCACCTCGACCTCGGAGCCGTCGGGACGGATCCGAGCCTCGTCGGTGACGACCCTCGCCGATCGGCCCGTCACCCGCTGGCACAGCTCGACGACCTCCCCGATCGACACCGTCCGGCCGGTCCCGAGCTGGATCGTCGTTCCTGGCTCGACGTCGGCGACGGCGGTCCGGACGAACCCGTCGACGGTGTCGGCGACGAAGGTGAAGTCCCGCTGCGGCGACGTCGCCCCGAGCCGGACCTCCTGCGCCCCGGCCAGCAGCTGCGCCAGGACGGTCGGGATGACGGCCCGCAGGCTCTGACGAGGGCCCGAAGGTGTTGAACGGGCGCAGCACCGTCACCGGCGTCCCGAAGGACAGGGCGTAGGACTCCGCCATCTTGTCGGCGCCGATCTTGCTGGCGGAGTAAGGCGACTGCCCTCGCAGCGGGTGCGCCTCGGTGATGGGGACCTCCTCGGGGGTCCCGTAGACCTCGGAGGTCGAGGTATGGACGAGGCGAGGGACCCCGTGCCGCCGGACGGCCTCGAGGACGTTGAGCGTGCCGACGATGTTCGTCTCGACGTAGGAGCGCGGCGCCACGTACGAGTGCGGGATCGCGATGAGGGCCGCGAGGTGGAGGACGACGTCGACGCCCGCGGTGCTGGCAAGGACATGCTCCGCGTCGCGGATGTCGCCGAGGACGACCTCGGCCCGCCCCTCGCGGACGGCTCGACGGAACGGTTCGGACTCCTCGAGCCATCCCGTCGTGCCCTGAGAGGTGTAGAGGCAGAAGGCGCGGACGTGGGCGCCGTCGGCCAGCAGCCGCTCGACGAGATGGCTGCCGATGAAGCCGTCGCTGCCGGTGACGAGCACGGTCGCACCGTCGATGCCGGGTGAGGGGCGCTCGGCGTCGCTCACGCCTCTCCTTTCGCACGGGCCAGGTCACTGGGGGTCCCGACATCGAGCCAGTCGGTCGCGATGGGCCAGGCGGCGACCGGACGGCCCTCGTCCAGGCACCGCTGCACCAACCACGGCATGGTACTGGGCCGCCCCGCCGGGAGGAGGGCGAGCACCTCCGGGGACACGGCATACACCGCGGCGTTGATGTCGAAGGACAGCGTGGGCTTCTCGGTGATGGCCGTGACCCGGCCGCCGTCGCTCGTGACGACGCCGTAGGGCACCTCGTGCTGGTAGCTGCGCACCCCCATCGTCACCGCCG
Source organism: uncultured Actinomycetota bacterium (assembly GCA_963745335.1). Classification (GTDB taxonomy): domain Bacteria; phylum Actinomycetota; class Actinomycetes; order Actinomycetales; family Dermatophilaceae; genus CAVSJJ01. The sequence goes on along the minus strand of CAVUXP010000003.1, from coordinate 604,319 downwards.
CCGCCGAGCGGCGATGCTCCTCGACGAGCTGGGCGACCGAGAACTCCACCATGAGGTCGCCGTTCATGACGACGACGGGATCGGGCAGGTCCGGTCTCTGCTCGCGCAGGAGCGTGAGCGACCCGGCCGTCCCCAGCGGGTTGTCGGGCTCCTCCCGCAGGTAGCGGATCGAGCAGCCGAGCCGGGCGCCGTCGCCGAGGTGGTCGATGATCTGGTCGGCGAGGTGGTTGACGCTGACCCAGATCTCCCGGATCCCGCCGCCGACGAGGCCGAGGACGATCCACTCGATGATGGGCCGTCCGGCGACGGGCATGAGCGGCTTGGGCGTCGAGCGGGTGAGGTCACCGAGTCGGGTGCCCTTGCCGCCCGCCATGACGACCGCGACGTGCGGCAACGGCTCGGCGCCGATGATGTCCGACAGGGTGTGCAGGCCGACGACGACACCTCCGTCGGTGACCTCCGGCACGGCCGAGATGCGCAGGGCCTGCATGAGGTCGAGTACGGCGGCGCGCGGTGAGCCGGCCCGCACGACGTGGGGGGCACGCGTCGCGTGCGGAAGGGCGGGATCCTCGAGCGTGGCGCCGGTGAGCATCGCGCGGCGCAGGTCGCCGTCGGTGAGCAGGCCGACGAGCCGGTCCTCGTCGTCGGTCAGCATGCACAGCGAGGACGCGAGCCGGTCGATGACGAGTGCGACGTCGCGCAGGCTCGCCGACACGGGGGCGCACGCCTGCTCGAGCTGTCTCCTGGTCACGACCCCTCCGAGCGGTCGACGAATGGCTTGGCCCGCGGCGAGGCGGGCGCGGCACGCACGATATCGACAATGGCGGCGGCGGCGTCACCGACGCCGTAGGGGTTGCGGACCGCCGCGGAGAGCGCCCGGTGCTCGGGGGTCAGCGCCCGGGCCACCGCTGCCGACACGTCGGCGAAGCCCTCGTCCGCGTGGAGGACGTTCGCCCCCCGGAGCCGACCGCGCTGGCGCTCCCCCACGTCGACGGCGGGCACGCCGAGCGTCGCGGCCTCGATGATCCCCGAGGAGGAGTTGCCGACGACGACGTCGGTGCCCGCCAGCACCGCAGGGTATGCCGCGCCGAGACCGGCCACGACGTGGACCCGAGGGTCCGCGGCCGCCGCCGACGTCAGGGCATCGAGGATCTCCTCCCGGCCGGCATCCATCCCCGGATGGGTCACGACAACCGTGCCGCAGTGCGCGCGGGTCGCGGCGAGGGCCTCGCCGGCCCATCGGCCCACCGGCGCACCCCGACGGCCGTCGGGGGGTGGTAGGTGAACAGCGCCAGCGGCCTGACGAGGTCGGTCCCGAGCAACCCGGCCAGGGTGGCGTCGTCCGGCCGCCCCACACCGGCCAGCCGGTCCAGCCCGGGCGCCCCGGTGACGTGGACCCGGTCCGCCGGCTCGCCGAGGCGTCGCACCCGCGCGGCGGCGTCCTCGCTCGCGACACAGTGCTGGTCGGCGAGCTTGGTGACGGCGTGGCGCACCCGTTCGTCGAGGGCGCCCTCGGTCACCTCGCCCCCATGGAGGTGGACGACGGGGACGCCCGCGATCACCGCGGGCGGCACGACGTGGAGGAGCTCCCAGCGGTCACCGAGGACGACGAGCACGTCCGGGCGCTCCTCGCCGAGCAGGGCCCCCATCCCGGCGGACAGCAGCGGACCCTGCGCGAGGATCGCCGGCTCGTCGAGGCCGGCGAGGGGCGGGGCGAGCGGCCGCACGCGGACCGCGGCCACCTCGGCGAGGGTGTCCGCGGGAGCCGTCGGGGCCGTAGGCCACCCCCGACAGAGCAGCAGGGTGACGTCGTCGGCCACGCTCAGCGCCTCGATGACCGGGGTGAGCGGCCCGAGGTCGGCGCGGGTTCCGACGAAGACGGCGACCGCGGTCATCGTGGCCCGTCCACCCACAGGTCTCCTTCGGTGACGGGCTGGAGGGCACCGATGTCCCGGGCCAGCGACCCGCCCCACGATCTCCACCGTGGGACTGAGGCCGGTCTCGGGTCGGAGGAGGACGAGATGGTCCTCGGTGAGGACGGTCCCGGCCGGCAGGTCGACGGCCGCATGCCAGCTGCGCCGCACGAGGCCGGCGTTCTCCACCTCGGACGGCATCCGGCGCTTGACGCCGTCACCGAGGGCGCCGGCGAGGGCCTTCGCCTGCGCGACGTAGTCCGTCAGCTCCGACGGCTCGACGGACGCGGCGTGGTCGGGGCCGGGCAGCCCCCGGTCGGTCGTCATGTGCTTCTCGAGCAGACTGGCGCCGAGGGCGACCGCCCCGAGGGCCGCCGTGAGCCCTGGCGTGTGGTCCGACCACCCGACCGGGACCCCGTGCTCGTCGACGAGGGCCGGGATGACCCGGAGGTTGGCCTCCGCCAGGGGCGCGGGGTACGCCGAGACACAGTGGAAGAGGGCGAGCCCCGGCGCCGGGGCGCAGGCGTGCACCGCGGCAGCCACCTCCGCGGCGTCACCCATGCCCGTCGAGACGAGCAAGGGGACACCGAGCACGGCCAACCGACGCAGATAGGGCAGGTTGGTCAGCTCGCCGGAGGACACCTTGAGCGCGGGGACGCCGAGGTCGACGAGCATGCGCGCACTGTCGAGGTCGAAGGGGGTGCTGAGGAAGGCGATGCCCCGCTCCTCGGCGTGCTCCCGCAGCGCGGCCCAGGCCTCCGCCGGGAGGGTGAGGGCGCGCAGGAGGCTCAGCTGGTCGGTGGCGCCGCCGCGCTCGCGCTGGTAGGGCGTGCTGGCCGCGCCCGACGAGACGAGCTTGGCCGGATCGAAGGTCTGGAACTTGACGGCGTCGGCCCCCGCGTCGGCCGCGACGTCGACGAGCCGGTGCGCGAGATCGAGCCGGCCGTTGTGGTTGACCCCGGCCTCGGCGATGACGAAGACGTCGCCCGCCGTCGGGACCTCCCGGCCGGCGAGGGAGATACCCCGCATGACGCCGCTCATCGGGACACCGGCACGGCGGGGACCCCGGCCACGGTCCACCCGTCGGGGACGTCGGAGCGGACGACGGCTCCGGCGCCGACGACGCAGGCGGCCCCGACGGACACCCCGGGAAGGACCCGCGCCCCCGACCCGACGAGCGTCCCCGCACCGACCCGGGCGCCACCGAGGAGGACGGCCCCGGGTGAGACGTGGACGCCGTCGGCGACGGAGCAGTCGTGCTCCACGACCGCCGCCGTGTTGACGATGACGCCTCGCCCGAGGTGAACGGACGGACCGACGTGTGCATGCTCGAGGATCGCGCTGCCCTCGCCGAGGACGGCGTCCGGCGCCGTCGTCGACGTGACGGCGAGGAGCGTCGGCACGGCGAGCCCCGCGGTGACCGCGCGCTCGAGGAGGGCGAGGCGGGCGTCGTTGGCGCCGACGCCCATCGCGACGAGCAGCCCCCGCTGCGCGGCATACCCGAAGGCCTCGTCGTCGTCGGCGAGGACGGGAACCGGCCAGGGGTGCTCGTCGGGCGACCCGCAGACGGCGGCGACCACCCCACCCGACCGGCCCACGACGTCGGCGACGACGCGCGCGTGCCCGCGCGCCCCGAGGACGAGCCACGAGGGTGGCGGCGGGCCTCCTACCATGTGGACCAACGTACCCGGCGGCCCGTGACAGACGGGTCGGCGCACCGACGAAAGGTCACCATGGCGACACCGCGGGTCCTCGCCGTCGTCCCGGCTCGAGGCGGCTCGAAGGGGCTGCCGGGCAAGAACGTCCGCCCCCTGGCCGGCCTGCCGCTCATCGCCCACTCCCTTGCGGCCGCGAGCGAGGTCCCTGCCGTGACGCGCTGCGTCGTCACGACCGACTCCGAGGAGATCGCCGCCGTGGCCCGCGCCCATGGTGGCGACGTGCCGTTCCTCCGCCCGGCCGCCCTCGCAGCCGACGACACACCGATGGCGCCGGTGCTGCGTCACGCGCTCGCCGCGGTCGAAGCGGAGGAGGGGACGGCATACGACCTCCTCCTGCTCGTCGACCCCACGAGCCCCGCGCGCGACCCGGAGGAGATCCAGGCCGCCGTCGAACGGTGTGCCGCGGAGACCGACCTCGACGGCGTCGTCGCCGTGTCGGAGCCCGGCTTCGCACCCACCTGGGTCGGCGTACGACCCTCCGAGGAGGACCCTCGGGTCCTGCGTCGCTACTTCGCCGAGGGAGCCGGGGTCACCCGCCGACAGGACTCGGCCCGCTTCCTACGGATCAACGGCAACTTCTACGTCTGGCGCACCGCGTTCGTCCGGACGATGGGGGACGCCTGGTTCGACGAGGGCCGGCACGGGATGGTCGAGATCCCGGATCTGCGGGCGTTCGCCATCGACTATGCGTACCAGTTCGACATGCTCGAGGCCCTCGTCGCGGCCGGCGTCGTCCGCCTGCCCTGGCTGGACGGGCGGCCCACCACCTAGCCGACCCGGAGCCGCGGTTCGCCGTCGGTCGTCTCGCCGATGACCACGCCGCCGGGCACCTCGCCGACGACGAGCAGCCCGCCACTCGTCTGCGCGTCGGCGAGGAGGAGAAGCTCCTCCTCCGGGATCCCGTCCGCGACGTCGAGGTGCGGCCGCACCCAGTCGAGGTTGCGCCGGGTCCCCCCGCTGACGAACCCGTCACGCAGGGCGTCCCTCGCACCGGCGAGGTAGGGCACCGCGGTCGGGTCGACCCGGGCGGCCACCCCGGAGGCGCGGAGCATCTTCCACAGGTGACCGAGCAGGCCGAAGCCGGTCACGTCGGTGGCGGCCCGCAGCCCGAGCGAGACGGCGGCTCGGGACGCCCCGTCGTTGAGCGTCGTCATGACGCTGACGGCCTCGGCGAAGACCTCTCCGGTCGCCTTGTGCCGGGAGTTGAGCACCCCGATCCCGAGCGGCTTCGTCAGGGTGAGGGGCAGGCCGGGTTCGGCGGCGTCGTTGCGCAGCAGCCGGTCCGGGTGCACGATCCCGGTGACGGCGAGGCCGTACTTCGGCTCCGGGTCGTCGATGCTGTGCCCGCCCGCGATGGGACACCCGGCCTGCCGCGCGACGTCGGCGCCGCCGCGTAGCGCCTCCCCGAGGAGCTCGAGCGGGAGGACCGTCCCGCGGCCAGCCGACGAGGTTGACGGCGAGGACCGGCGTCGCCCCCCATCGCGTACACGTCGGACAGGGCGTTCGCCGCGGCCACCCGGCCCCAGTCGTAGGCGTCGTCGAGGACGGGGGTGAAGAAGTCCGTCGTGCTGATGACCGCTCGCTCGCCGTCGAGACGCAGCACCGCGGCGTCGTCACCGTCGTCGAGGCCGACGAGAAGGGCATCGGGCGCCGGCTGGTCGAGACCGGCGAGGAGCCCCTCGAGCTCGCCAGGGGGCACCTTGCAGGCGCACCCGCCGCCGGCGGCATACTGCGTCAGCCGGTAGGTCATGGGCGGAGCCTACGCAGCCCGCCTGACCAGCCCGGGTCACGCCGTGATGTCGCCACCCTCGAAGGCGCAGGTCAGTGTGCCGTCGGGGTTCTCGGTCGTGTCGCTCACGGGATAGCCGTAGCTGCCGGTCGCGCCACCGGCGGCACGCCACGCATCGAGCACCGCGCCGCGGACGAGGCGAGCCGGCTTCCCCCGAAGCGCCCACAGCTGCCCGCCCTGGAACTCCTGGTGGCTGCCGCGCTCCCCGTCCTGCTCCGCAGTCGTCGGGAAGCCGAGGACGCCGCCGTAGGAACCGGCGGCGGCATACGTCGTCCACATCGGGTCGGCGACCATCTGCGTCGTCGTCGCCTGGCTGTCGAGGATGATCCCGTGCTGGTAGCGCTGGTACCAGCCACCTCCGGGGATCGTCTCGTGCGCGGTCGTCGGGTAGCCGAGCACGCCCGTCTCACGGCCGTGGGCGACCCAGATGTTCCAGCTGTAGCCGTAGACGACCTGGGTGTACGTCGAGGTGCTGTCGACGACACACCCCTTCTGGAAGACCTGGATCCACCCGTCGGGCAGCGGCGTCATCGGTTCGACGGGGTAGCCCAGCCGACCGTTCTCGCGCCCGTGCTCCACCCACCGGGTCCAGCGGTAGCCCCACACGCTCTGCGTCGACGTCGACCGGCTGTCGGTGAACGCGCCGTTCTGGAAGCGGTGCAGCCAGCCGCCGTCGCGCAGCCCCCGCTCGGTGACGCCGATGGGGTAGCCGAGCGGCCCCTGCGGCCCGCCGCTCCCGCGGAAGCGGGCGGCGATGAACGCCGTGAGGGCGGAGGCCCCGGTCCGGGTCGAGTAGTAGATCGTGCCGCCCTCGTAGTCGACGTAGTTCCCCGAGCCGTCGGCGACGTGGCGGATGGGGCTGCGCGAGCCCCGCAGGTAGGACCCCTGGGCACCCATGTCGCGGTAGAGCTTCTCGATCGAGCCCCACTGGGGCAGGCACGGCGCGGAGTGCTCGGCCGTGGCGTCGCTGCGCAGCGACGTTCTCGTGCAGTTCTCCCAGTGGTAGGGCGGGACACAGCTGACGACGCGGCAGTGGACGCCGCCGCTGCATCGGACGTGGGTGTTGCACTGGCCGTAGCGGAACGCGTTGCAGCAGACGAGCCGTCGGTCGCACTGCCCCGCCGGGCCGGTCCCGCACGAACAGTTCCAGCAGCCCTTGTCACAGATGTGGTCCCCGGCGCAGCCGCGTCTGCAGCGCGTGCAGCGGGCGTTGCAGTCGACGATGTAGCGGTAGCCGCGCCCGCACCAGGACGAGTCGGCGGCCTTCCACCAGCCCGCCGAGAAGCTGCCCGGCGGGCAGGCGTTGACGCCGTTGTTGATGGTGCAGCAGAAGACCGTCCAGCCGCTCGAGGCGGTGTTGCCCGGCCCGCAGATCGTCCGGTATGCCGTGACCGGCGTCAGCGCGTACGAGCGCGGGCTCGTCGCGAGGGCGGAGCCCGCCACGGCGGCCCCGACGAAGAGGTCCCGCCGGCGGACCGACCGGCCACGGGAGAGCCGGTCGATGAGCCGGACGATCCCCCGCGGCCGGGTCGTCACGTCGTCGAGGGCGCTCACAGGCTGATGCCTCTCGCCCGCATCGTCGCGACGTCGGTGACCCGCAGGGTCCGCACCACCGCGGCGGCCCGCGGCACCGTCGCCATCCGGCGGGAGTGGCTTCCGATGACCGTGTAGAGGCAGAACGCGCGGCCCCCGAGGCTGAAGAAGTGCTGGCTCGCACTCTTGCCGGGCAGCTCGCGCGGCATCCGGTTCGCCGCGAACTGCGAGGGCGCCAGGCGCGGCATCCCCTGGGCGGCGAAGAGGCCCTGGTCGGCAACCTCGGAGCCGTACTCGATGAGGGCGATGAAGACGTCCTCGGTGCCGAGGGCCTCGACGAGGCCGGAGCCGAAGTCCCCGACACCGCGCGGGATGGCCCGGCTGCAGGCGTGGGTCACCGGGTAGGTGACCTCGTCCTGGACGAGGGACTCGGTGCCGTCGGCGTGCGGCACGAGGGTGGGTGCCGGCGTGGGGCGCCGTCCGATCGAGACCGACCAGCCGGCCGGCGCGTCGACCGAGATCCCGTAGCCGCTTCGCCTCACGAGCCGCCCCCGATCGCCAAGGCGGCCATCGCCGCCGCCCCGATGGTGAGGGAAACCTTAGCGACTCGGTCGGCGGCCGGCCCGGCGGACTCGACGCGCCGGAGGACTCTCCACAGCTGCTCCCGTGTCCGGACTCGGGCGAGGAGGAGGGAGGGCAGGGCGCGGACGAGCCCGAAGGTGCCCCCGAGGACGGCCCCGGCGCCGAGGTCCCCGGACCACGCGGCGGTGAGGGCGACGGCATACGTCGTCGTGCTCGTGACGATGGTGACGAGACCGAAGCCGAGCTGCACCCCGAAGCCGAGCCCGTAGACCCAGCCCCGGTAGCGGCCGATCCATGCCTCGTCGACCTGCCGTCGCCACGAGGGGACCCCGTTGCCGTCGGACCGCAGGTCGAGGGCGAGGCCGATGACGAGGGCGGTGGCCACGAGAGCGGGCGCCCACCGGGCATCCCGCCACGCGCCGGGGACGACGGCGCCCACCGCGGCGGCGAGCACACCGAGGGCGAGGCCACCGGCGGTCGAGCCGAGCAGGTATGCCGCGGTGGTCAGCCACCAGCGGGAGGCGCGGGCCCGCTCCCCGAGCGGGCTGATGCTCGAGAGCATCGACTCGCCTCAAGGCGACCAGGTGGCCCGCAGCGCCGCGACGACCGCGAGCGGGATCCCGAGGACGAGGGCGAGCGAGGTGGAGCTCACCGCGCCGGCCCGCCCTCCTCGCCAGCGCCGTCCTGCCCGCCGTCGTCGGTGATCGGGCCGTCCGGGGGGAGGTAGAGGCTGGCATGCCCCGGATGGAGTCCGGCCGCATGGAGCTCGGTGTCGATCCGGCTGAGGTCGTCCCGCTCGCCGCGGTCGACGACGCCCAGGCCGGCGAGCCGGGTCGTCCCGCCGGGTGCGAGGTGGGCTCCCGGCGCCTCCACCGCACTCCCGTCGAGGTGTCCCGGACCGCGGCGACCGGCGGCCGCCCGCGCGTGCTCCCCGTCCTCGACGGCCTGGGCCATGAGGTCCCGGACCTGGGGCCAGGTCGTCGAGGAGCCCTCACCGGTGATGACGCCGGACTCGACGTAGACGAAGTAGGGCGAGCCCGGGATGTCGTAGTCGCTCCAGGCCGCCGCGGACTGGATGACCTCCAGCCCAGGTCCGGCGAGCCGGGCAAGGGCCGAGGCGCTCTCCTCCCCCGGCCCCTTGGCGACGACGACGAGCCGGCCGCGCCCGGGCACCTCGACGGGGCCGTCGCCGAACTCGGTCCAGAACGTCTGGCAGACGCTGCACCCCGTCGTGAGGAAGGCGAGGAGGGTCCGGCTCCCGGGCGCGGTCACCTCGACCGACGCGTGGCCGCCGACGAGGTCGGTCCCCACGACGTCGGCGGCCGAGGCCGACTCGGACCGGGTCGCGGGCACGACGCCCCGCTCGAGCTCGACGGACACCGGGCCGGGTGGCCCGTCGTCGGGCCCACCCTCGGCGGCCTCGCGCTCCAGCTCGAGGCCGGCACCGAGCTCGTGCAGGGCGCGGAGGATCAGCGCGTGGGAGCGGAGCAGCCCGAGCACGAGGACGGCGAGGAGGGCGATGGCGACGCCCTCGGCGATGACGGCGGTGAGCACGGGTCAGCTCCTCGTGGCGCTGCGGACGGACGCGGGGGTGACGGTGGGCAGGACGGCGAGGACCTGCCACGCGAGGAACGTGACGAGCGCGGTCGGCGCGGCGACGGCGAGGACCCCGCCGCCGTCGAGGCCGGTCCAGCCGGACGCCGGGGGCCAGAGGGCCACCCCGGCCCCGGCGAGCGCGGCGAGAGCGGTGACGGCGGCGTGCAGGACGCTCGGCGGGGTGTCGGCCTTCCCGAAGCAGCCACAGGACTCGAGGACCCCACCGCGGACGAGGGCGAGGACGACGAATGCGGTGAACGCGGCATACGCGACGGCGACGGCCATGCCACCGGCCCGGGACGGGACGGCCAGCGCCCCCAGCCCCACGACGACCTCCGCCCCGGCCGCGCCCCGGGCGAGCGCCCGCGACGACGGCAGGCCGGCCGAACGCAGGGCGTTGGCCAGCGGCTGGGGGTCGCGGACCTTCGGGGCGCCGGACACGACGAGCAGGACCGCGGCCGCGAGGTAGGGCACGGCGAGCGCGGTCCAGACGCCGTCGGTCGGCATGCTCAGCCCCGGCGGCCCAGATGCCAGAGGTGACCGTGCTGCTCGTGGTCGACGAAGGCCGGGATGACCTCGCGTTCGAAGAGCTCGACGCCGCTCATGTCGTAGGCGGCCTCGACGAAGTAGGTGATGGCGTAGGTCATCCCGAGGTCCTGCAGGCCGGCCAGCGCCTCGGCGACCTGCTCCGGGGTCCCGACGAGCGGCCCCGTCTCGAAGGATCGCACCGTCGACTCGACGGCGTCCTCGGGCAGCCCGGCGCGGGTGTAGTGGTCACGGATCCAGCCGATCCGGTCGCGCACCTCTCGCTCGTCGCGGCCGATGACGACGTTGTAGTTGGCGCTGCGGACGATCTCGCCGAAGTCCCGCCCCATGGCGTCGCAGTGCCCCTTGAGGATCTCGCTCTTGTGGGCGAACTCGTCGGGCATCCCGGAGAAGTTCGTGTAGTCGGCGTAGCGGGCGGCGATCCGCAGCGTCTTCTTCTCGCCGCCTCCGGCGACCCACATCGGGATGCCGTTGGCACGGCTGCCCGGGACGCTCGTCCCCTGGAGCGGCCGGGGTGCGCACAGCGCGCCGTCGACCTGGTAGTGCTCGCCCTCGAGGGTGGCCTTGCCCTCCATCCACATCTGGCGGAAGATCTCGACGCCCTCCTCGAGCCGGGCGAGCCGCTCGCCGGCGCTGGGGAAGCCGTAGCCGAAGGCGTTCCACTCGTGCTCGTACCAGCCGGCGCCGATGCCCATCTCGACCCGGCCCTCGGAGATGACGTCGACGGTGGCGGCCACCTTGGCGAGGTAGGCGGGGTTGCGGTAGCTCATGCACGTGCACATCTGGCCCAGCCGGATCCGCCCGGTCACGGCGGCGAAGGCCGCCATGAGGCTCCACGCCTCGTGGGTCGCCTCGTCGCTCGGACGCGGCACCGTGTGGAAATGGTCGTAGACCCAGATCGAGGACCAGTCGGGGACGCCGTCGGCGTAGCGGGCCATCCCGCCCATGACGCCCCAGTGCTGGTCGGGGTCGATCCCGACGAGGTCGTATCGCCACCCCTGGGGGATGAACAGGCCGAACTTCACGTCGCACTCCTCGGGGTCGGGTATGCCGCCGGCAGGTCCGGGCGGACCCGTCCAGCCAACCCCGCGGAACCCGGGGACGCAACCCTTGCCGACTCGACGATGATGGTCGGGTGACGACTCCTCCCATCAACGACGCCGACCTCATCGACAGCCTCCTCACGGAGCCGGCGACCTGGGCGGTCGCGGGCCTGTCCGCCAACCGGGCCCGGACGGCATACGGGGTGGCCGGCTGGCTGCACCGGAACCGGGGGATGCGGATCATCCCGGTCCACCCCCGGGCCGAGGCGGTCGACGGCGAGCCCGGGTACGCCGCCCTCGCCGACGTGCCGGAGGGGCCGGTGCGGGTCGTCGACTGCTTCGTCAACTCCGAGCACGTCGGGTCCGTCGTCGACGCGGCGATCGCCGAGCGCGACCGGCTCGGGATCGAGGCGGTGTGGCTCCAGCTCGGCGTCGTCGACGCCGACGCCGCCGAGCGGGCCCGCGCGGCCGGGATCGCCGTCGTCATGGACACCTGCCCGAAGATCGAGTGGCCCCGCGTCGCCGCCCGCCGCCGCTGACCGCCCGCCGCGCCCCACCGCCCCGCCGACCCCCCGACCGCCCACCCCCGCACGAACCTCTGCTAGCAGAAGCTGCTGCCGAACGGGTGGGTTGCAGCACCCCCGTTCTGCAGCAACCTGTCCGTCGATGGCGTATGCCGCCGGGGCCGGCGCCCGCGCAGCGTCCGCCGCCGGGCCCGCGCAGCGTATGCCGCGGGCCGGCACCCGCGCAGCGCCCCCCGGCGAGGGGCGGGCGCCCGCCCAGCGTCCGCCGCGTCAGGACCGGCGCTCGCGCAGGGCGGCACCCTTCGCGTGGGCCTGGTCGCGCAGGGCGGTGCGGAACTCACCGAGGGCCGAACGCAGCCGCTCGGCCCGCTCGCCCTCCCCGGCCCCGAGGATCCGGGCGGCCAGGAGCCCCGCGTTGCGCGCCCCGCCGATCGACACCGTCGCGACCGGGACCCCGGCCGGCATCTGGACGATCGACAGGAGCGAGTCGAGCCCGTCGAGGCGCGAGAGCGGCACCGGGACCCCGATGACCGGCAGGGACGTCACCGACGCGAGCATCCCCGGCAGGTGGGCGGCGCCCCCGGCTCCGGCGATGAGAACCCGCAGGCCCCGCGCCTCGGCGCCCTGGCCGTAGGCGATCATCTCCTCCGGCATCCGGTGCGCCGAGACGACATCCGCCTCGTAGGGGACACCCAGCTCCTCCAGCGCCTGCGCGGCGGCCTCCATGACGGGCCAGTCGCTGTCGCTGCCCATGACGACCCCGACGAGGGGCGCGCCGCCGCCCGCCGTGTCTCGCGGCATACCCTCGCTCACTCCGTCACCACTCCCCTGAGGTAGTCGGCCGCGTGCCCGGCCCGCTCGCGCAGCCCGGCCACGTCCTCGCCGCAGATGTTGACGTGCCCGATCTTGCGACCGGGGCGGACGTCCTTGCCGTACATGTGGACCTTGACGTCGGGGTCGCGCGCCATGACATGCCGGTATGCCGGATAGAGGTCGGCGTACTCCCCGCCGAGGACGTTGGCCATGACGGTCAGCGGGGCGAGCGGCCGGGGCGACCCGAGCGGAAGGTCGAGGACGGCCCGCAGGTGCTGCTCGAACTGGCCGGTGACGGCGCCGTCCATGCTCCAGTGCCCGGAGTTGTGCGGACGCATGGCGAGCTCGTTGACGAGGAACCCGGGATGCGCGCCGCCGACCTCGAACATCTCGACGGCGAAGACGCCCGTGACGTCGAGCGCTCCGGCGATCCGCAGCCCGGCCTCGGTCGCCGCCGCCGCGAGCCCGGCGTCGAGCCCGGGCGCCGGGGCGAGGACCTCGGTGCAGATGCCGTCGGTCTGGACCGTCTCGACGACGGGCCACGCGGCCGCCTGGCCGGACGGGCTGCGGGCGATGAGGACCGCGAGCTCCCGGACGAACGGGACGACCTCCTCGAGGAGGAGCGACTCGTCCCGCCCGGCGGCCCGGGCCAGCCAGTCCGCCAGCCCCTCCGACCCCTCGGACTCCTCGACGAGCCGCACGCCCTTGCCGTCGTAGCCCCCACGGGGGGTCTTCGCGATGACCGGCCAGCCCACCTCCGCCGCGAAGGCGTCGACGCCGGCGGCGGTGCGGACGGCCGCCCAGCGCGGGCACGGGATCTCCAGCTCGGCGAGCCGCTCCCGCATCGCGAGCTTGTCCTGGGCGTAGACGAGGGCCGAGGGCCGTGGGTGGAGCGGGACCCCGGTCGCCTCGAGCTCGGCGAGGACCTCCGGTGGGACGTGCTCGTGGTCGAAGGTGACGACGTCGCAGTGCTGGGCGAAGTCGAGGACCGCCCGGACGTCGGTGTGGTGCCCGACCGGCGCCGAGGGGACGACGAGCGCGGCCGAGGCGATGTCGGACTCGGCGAGGACGCTGAGGGTGAGGCCCAGCTCGGCGGCGGGACCGGCACACATCCGGGCGAGCTGGCCGCCGCCGATGATGCCGACGACGGGGAAGCCCCCGGGGGCTCGGGTCGGCGTGGTCACCCGGCGAGGATATCCGGCCCGCGCTTGTACGATGCGCGGGTGCTCTCGCCCCTCACCGATCTGCTCGATCGGCTCCGCGGGGCGATCACCGTCCTCTACCGCGAGATGATCAAGTTCGGCCTCGTCGGGGCCGCCGCCTTCGTCATCGACCTCGGCGGGGCCAACCTGCTCTGGCACACGGTTCTCCCCCACAAGGTGACGACGGCGAAGATCATCTCGGGCGCGGTCGCGACCGCCTTCGCCTGGGCCGGCAACCGGCAGTGGACCTTCCGCCACCGCCGCAGCCGCCCGGTCCACCACGAGCTGTTCCTCTTCTTCCTCGTCAACGGCATCGCGCTCGGGATCTCCGCCGTCGTCCTCGCCTTCTCGCACTACTCGCTCGACTTCACGAGCACGCTGGCGGACAACATCGCCTCGATCCTCGGGATCGGGCTCGGCACGCTCTTCCGGTTCTGGGCCTACCGCCGCTTCGTCTTCGCCGGGGAGCAGATCGCGGAGCAGCCGGAGCCGCTGCTGCCGGAGTAGCAGCATCGGTATGCCGCGGCGGCGGCATACCCGTTCGACCTCAGTCCTCGGCCTCGGACAGGAAGAGGGCGAAGACCGCGGGCTGGGCGCTGATGAGCTCGAGCCGCCCGCCGTTGGACTCGGCGAGGTCGCGAGCCAGGGTGAGGCCGAGGCCGGAGCCGGTCGAGGAGACGGACCGCTCGAAGATGTGCGGCGCGATGGCGGCGGGCACGCCGTCGCCCTGGTCGCTCACCTCGACGACGACCGAGGGCCCGGTCCGCCGGGCGGCGACCTCGACCGTCCCGCGGCCGTGCGCGAGGGAGTTCTCGAGGAGCGTGGAGAGGATCTGGGCGAGCGCCACCGGCGTCGAGCGGACCCGCAGGCCTCGTTCACCGTGGACGTGGACGCTCCGGCGGGCGTGCTCGTAGGCGGGCTGCCACTCCCGCTGGAGGGAGGCGAGCACCGAGTCGAGGCTGACGCTCGGCCGGGTCTCGGTCGAGCGCCGGCTGCGCTGCATGAGGTCGTCGACGACCCGGCTCAGCCGCTCGACCTGGGCGATCGCGATCGGGGCCTCCTCGGCGACGACGGCGAGGTCGTCGGTCGCGGCGATCTCCTCGAGCCGCATGAGGAGCGCCGTGAGCGGAGTCCGGAGCTGATGGGAGGCGTCGGCGGCGAAGTCGCGCTCGCTCGCGAGGTTCTTCGTGATCTGCTGCGCGCTGCGGGCGAGGACGTCGTGGACCCGGTCGACCTCGCCGATCCCGCTGCTCATCGGCTGCATCCGGGCCTCGCCGGCCCCGAGCCGCTCGGCCGCCTCGGCGAGCCGGGTGAGCGGCTCGGTCAGGTCGGCGGACCGGCGGTTGCCGACGTACCACCCCGCGGCGAGCGCGGCGACGGAGAGCACGACGACGACGACGAAGGCGATGAGGAGGTTGTCACCGTCGGCGATCCGGGCGATCTCGGCGCTCCGACGGCCGGGTTCGAGCCCCGCCAGCCACCCGAGGGCGACGAGCAGGGGCAGGGCGAAGACCCCGAGGGTGACGCCGACCGACAGAAGGGTCGAGCGGATGAGCTCGCGGCGCATGGTCCTCAGTCGTGAGCGCTGTCGAAACGGAAGCCCACGCCACGGATCGTCGTGATGTAGCGGGGCTGGGTGGCCTCGTCGCCGAGCTTGCGGCGGAGAACGGAGATGTGCATGTCGAGGGTCTTCGTCGAGCCGAACCAGGCGGTGTCCCAGACCTCACGCATGAGCTGCTCACGGGAGACGACCTTGCCCTCGTTGCGGACGAGGACCCGCAGGAGCTCGAACTCCTTCGCCGTCAGCTGGAGCTCCTCGTCGCGGAGGAAGGCCCGGTGCCCCTCGGGGTCGATCCGGACGAGGGACTCGCTCGCCTGCGCCTCGCCGGGGCCCCGGCGCAGCAGGGCCCGCGCCCGGGCGAGCAGCTCGGCGAGCCGGAACGGCTTCGTGACGTAGTCGTCGGCGCCGGCGTCGAGCCCGACGACGGTGTCGACCTCGTCGGCCCGGGCGGTGAGGACGAGGACCGGCAGGGTGTGCCCCTCGGCGCGCAGCCGGCGACAGACCTCGAGCCCGTCCAGCTCGGGCAACCCGAGGTCGAGGACGAGCAGGTCGGGGTCGTCGCGAGCGGCCTCGAGCGCGGCGGCCCCGTCGGAGCGGACCTCGACGTCGTATCCCTCGCGGCGGAGGGCACGCGCGAGGGGCTCGGAGATCGCCGGGTCGTCCTCGGCCAGGAGCACACGCGTCATGGGCGCATCATAAGCGGCGATCAGGCGGCCCGCCCGACCGTGGCACGGTGCGTCGCTCACCCGATGCACGCCACAGCTCGGACGGCGTCACCATGCCGATGCCGCGCAGGTGGCGGCGGCGCAGCTCGGTCATCGTGAAGCCGGACACCGTGCTGAGCAGCTGGGCGAGGGCACCATCGACGTAGACCGTTCCCGGAGGCGCCAGCTCCGTCAGCCGGCTCGCGATGTTGACCGTCGTCCCGAAGACGTCGCCGAGCCGCGAGACGACCCGGCCCTGCGCCATGCCGACCCGGACCTGGGGCAGCAGGTCGTCCTCCTCCGTCGCCGCGACGATGTCGAGCGCGATGGCCGCCGCCGCCGAGACGTCGGTGTGGGCGAAGAGGACCTCGTCGCCGAGGGTCTTGATGACCCGTCCCCCGTGCGTCGTCACGACGTCGCTCGCGAGCATCTCGAAGCGCTGGACGAGCTCGCCGACCTCCTGCTCGCTCATCCGCGAGACGAGGGCCGTGAAGGAGACGAGGTCGGCGAAGCCGACGACGCGCGGTGGAGCGGAGGCGAGCGGGCTGGTCGCCTCACCGGCGTCGGCGAGCATGAGGGCGATGGCGCTCGTGAGATGACGCCGCCAGGCATAGACGAGCAGGGGCTCGAGCTCGTCGACCCGCTCGAGCAGCCAGGCCGCCGCGGCCCGCGCGACGGCGAGGTCCGGGCGGGCCCCGTCGGGAAGGGCCGCGCCGGGGTCCGGGCCGGCGCCGACCGTCTCGGCCTCCGGCACCGACTCGGGTCCGGACCGGCCCGCGATCCGGCCCCCGATCGGGTCCGCGATCCGGCCCGGGATCCGCTCCGGGGGACGGCCAGGAGGGGGTGAGCGCCTCCGCGACGAGCTGGGTCTGCCACACCGCGAGCCGGTCGGCGGTGCGGCCGAGGGCTCGGGTCATCGCGAGGGCCAGCTCCTCGCTCACCTCGCCCTCACGGACGAGGCAGGCGACCCGGCGCAGCGCCGCGACGTCGGCCTCGGCGAAGGTCGTCTCCTCGTCCTCGCTCAGCTGGAAGCCGAGCGCGTGCCAGAACCGGCGCGCCCCGACGAGGCTGACCTGCGCACCCCGGGTCACCTCCTCGCGGTCGAGGACCGCCGGCTGGCCGAGCAGGAGAGCCTCGATGGCGTCGGGCAGTCCCTCACCCGCCACGACGCGCTCGGCGTCTTCGCCCGGCTGGTGGCTCACCGGCGACCCCACTCCCTTCGCGCTCGCGACATCCGGTCACGCCGTCCGCACGTGGACGACGTCCCCGGCCGCGGCGGCATACGGCCCGGTCGGGGTCCGGAGCACCAGTCTGCCGTCATCGTCGACCCCGGTCGCACGCCCGGTCCGGGTCGTGCCGTCCGGGAGGTGGACGAGGACCTCCCGACCGATCGTGTCGCACCGGGCCCGGTAGGCCTCGCGAGCGTCGTCGAGACCCGCCGCGAGGCCCTCGACGAGAGCGGCGAGATGGGAGAGGTATGCCGTGAGGAGCCGCTCGCGGGTTCCCTCCGGCAGCGCGACGCCGCAGAGCCGCAGCGAGGTGGCCGAGTCGACGGGCAGCTCGTCGCGGCCCTGGGCGACGTTGACCCCCGTGCCGATGACGATGCCCGAGGGGACCATCTCGCAGAGGATTCCGGCGAGCTTGCGGTCACCGTCGGCGGGACAGAGGACGTCGTTCGGCCACTTGAGCCGGACCTCGAGGCCACAGGCCTCCTCGACGGCCCGGGCGAGGGCGAGCCCCGTGACGAGGGGCACCCAGGCCGGGGAGGGCGGCATCGGCACGAGGGCGGAGACGGCCAGCGACTGTCCCGGTGTCGTCGTCCACGAGCGGTCGAGACGGCCGCGGCCGGTCGTCTGCTCCTCGGCGGTGATGGCGAGCCACGGCACCGCGCGGGCCGCGGCGTCGGCGTTGGTCGACCCGACGACGTCGTGGATCTCGATGTCGACCCACGGTCCGGTGGGCGTGACGGCGGAGCGGCGTAGTGCCGCCGGGCGCGGGTTCTCCCCCGGCCGGCCCGTCCGTGTCGGGCGATCGCTCGTCGGCATGTCGTCAAGGCTAGGCTGCCGTCCATGTCGAAGAGCACCGACCAGCAGTCGATCGGGGGCACCGATGTCCCGCAGGACATCGACATGAGCACGACGGCGGGCAAGCTCGCCGACCTCAAGCGCCGCGTCGCCGAGGTTGCTCATGCCGGGTCCGACCGGGCCATCGACAAGCAGCACGCCAGGGGCAAGCAGACCGCGCGCGAGCGGATCACCCAGCTCCTCGACGAGGGCTCCTTCGTCGAGATGGACAAGTACGCCCGGCACCGTTCGACGGCATTCGGTCAGGACAAGAACCGCCCCTACGGCGACGGCGTCGTCACCGGCTACGGCACCGTCGACGGGCGCACGGTCGCCGTGTTCGCCCAGGACTTCACCGTCTTCGGCGGCTCCCTCGGCGAGGTGTTCGGCGAGAAGATCGTCAAGATCATGGACTTCGCGATGAAGGTCGGCTGCCCGGTCGTCGGCATCAACGACTCCGGGGGCGCCCGGATCCAGGAGGGCGTCGTCTCCCTCGGGCTCTACGGCGAGATCTTCCGCCGCAACGTCCACGCGTCCGGCGTCGTCCCGCAGATCTCGCTCATCATGGGCCCGTGTGCGGGGGGCGCCGTCTACTCCCCCGCCGTCACCGACTTCACCGTCATGGTCGACAAGACGTCGCACATGTTCATCACCGGCCCCGACGTCATCAAGACCGTCACCGGCGAGGATGTCGGCTTCGAGGAGCTCGGCGGCGCGAAGACCCACAACTCCAAGTCCGGGGTCGCCCACTACATGGGAACCGACGAGGGTGACGCCATCGACTACGTCAAGGCCCTGCTCTCGTACCTGCCGAGCAACAACCTCGAGGAGCCCCCGGCATACGAGCTGGAGGCCGACCTCGACGTGACCGACAGCGACCGGTTCCTCGACACGATCATCCCCGACAGCCCCAACGTCCCCTACGACATGCACCAGGTCATCGAGCACGTCCTCGACGACGCGGGCGACGGGGCCGACTGGCTCGAGGTCATGCCGCTGTTCGCCCCGAACATTCTCACCGGCTTCGGCCGGATCGAGGGCCGACCGGTCGGCGTCGTCGCGAACCAGCCGATGCAGTTCGCCGGGACGCTCGACATCGACGCCTCCGAGAAGGCCGCCCGGTTCGTCCGGACCTGCGACGCCTTCAACGTCCCGATCCTCACCTTCGTCGACGTCCCCGGGTTCCTCCCCGGCACCGACCAGGAGTGGGGCGGCATCATCCGGCGTGGGGCGAAGCTCATCTACGCCTACTCCGAGGCGACGGTCCCGCTCGTCACCGTCATCACCCGCAAGGCCTACGGCGGCGCGTACGACGTCATGGGGTCCAAGCACCTCGGTGCCGACATCAACCTCGCGTGGCCGACGGCCCAGATCGCCGTCATGGGTGCGCAGGGCGCGGTCAACATCCTCTACCGCAAGGAGCTGGCCGAGGCCGCCGAGTCCGGGCGAGGCCGTCGACGAGGCGCGGGCCCGGTTCATCAAGGAGTACGAGGACGCGCTCGCCAACCCGTACGTCGCGGCCGAGCGTGGCTACATCGACACCGTCATCACCCCGAGCAACACCCGGATGAACGTGACGAAGGCGCTGCGGGCGCTGCGCACCAAGCGCGCCTCGCTGCCGCCGAAGAAGCACGGGAACATCCCGCTCTGATGGCCGAGGACAGCGCCGGTATGCCGGCCGCGACCGAGCCTGGGTCGACCGAGGCCGGGACCGAGCCGGCGCCGGCCGGGACCGAGGCCGGGCCGGCCGTGGCCCCGACGATCAGGTGCTCGGCGGCGCGACGCCGGAGCAGGTCGCCGCGCTCGTCAGCGTCCTGTCGGCCGCGGGGGGCGCCGAGCAGGAGCCGCCGCCGCACCGACGCTCGGGCTGGGCGGCATACGAGGCGGGGATCCGGCGCCCGCCCCACCCCGGCCCGGGCGTCTGGCAGTCCTCGCTCCGCCGCACCTGACCCGTGCGCATCGGGTCGCCCGGACAGGGCGCGCGACCCGTGCGTGCGCGCCTTCGGCCACTCGCCACCCCGGCGGCAACTCACCCAATAGGGAAGTTCTCGACCTTCTCGGCGCGCCTCGGCATCGTCACGCGCTCGCCTCCCGACCGGGGAAGTGGCGGTGCCACGCATCGCTGAGGTGCCGTGGCACGGGTATGCCGCACTCCCGCAGCGCCGCCGCGAGTCGCCGAAGCGTCTGCTCCGGTGTCACGGACAGGTCTTCGGCGACGAGAACGACGAAGCGCCACCCGTCGGACTCGAGATCGGACCGGCGTCGCGCGTCGAGGAGCCGCTGGACCGGATCCTCGTGCCACCTCCCGTCGTACTCGATCGCGAGCTTGACCTCCGGATAGGCGAGCTCGATCCGGTACCTCAGGACGCCGTCGTCGTCGAAGATCCGGTGGTCCAGGACGGGCTCGGGCAGCCCAGCCAGCACCATGAGCAGGCGTACCTTGCTCTCCGGCGCGGAGTCGACGCCCCGCCGGACGAGGTATGCCGCCCCCGCGGCCGCCCGCCGGCACTGGCCGTCCCAGAGGGCGGCATACCCGGCCAGCTCCTCGGGCACGATGACCCGGCGCCGCACCATCGCGTCACCCACGGCGACGAGGTCCACGAGATCGAGATGTCGAGCGAGGTGGACGAAGGTCTGCTGGGGGGACGTGACCGGGATCCCGTGCCGCCGCGCCCGATCCAGCGGGTGCCGGTGACGATGGATCTTGATCGCCGTCCATGCGGGTCCCGGCGTCACGCTGTAGGCGACGTGCACCCGGGTCGAGTCGAGGGCGAGGCCGCTCCAGAACTGTGCCGCGGTGTGATGGCTGAGCGTTCCTCCGGGTGGTGCGGCGAGCAGTGCTGCGCGCGCCCGGACGACGAGGCTGTCCGGAATCGTCGATGCGACGTAGACGCCGGGGTAGACCCGCCGGTACCCCGGTCCCGCCAGCTGCCTGTCGGAGAGCCCGCCGCTGAGCGCCGTCGCCCGGGTGAACGGCCGGGTCGTGTCGAGGATGAGCATCCCCCGAGCCTCCTCCGTCCGCGGAGACCGACGGCTGCGTCATCCACAGGCGCGCGACCCCGACGGGATCCGCACCAATAGGGAAGTTATTGCCCCTCGCCGAGGGGCAGGGTCGGGTCCGGGCGCCAACAACTTCCCTATTGGGTGAGTTCCTGACCGGACGCCGGCCGACGCCCCCAACTCCCGGCCCCGACCCCGGCCATCGCCAACAACTTCCCTATTGGGTGAGTTATTGGCGGGGGCGGGTGAGGACTCGGCGGAGGGCGGCCTCGTCGCGGGGCTCCATCGGGATGGCCGAGCCGGCCGAGAGAACCCGCTCGGCCGCCGCCGCGTCACCCATGAACGCCCGGAAGAAGGTCGGCACGTCGACGTCGTGCGCCGGCCGGGAGATGACCCGGACCTCGTCCCCCACCCGGATCTCCCCCGGCACGACGATCCGGAGGTAGGCCCCGGTCCGTCCCCGCTCGGAGAACCGCTTGACCCACCCGCGCTCGCCCAGGTGGGCCGCGAACGTCGCGCACGGGATCCTCGGCCCGGACACCTCGAGGACGACCGTCTCCCCGACCTCCCAGCGCTCGCCGACGAGGGCGCCGTCGACGTCGAGCCCCTCCGTCGTGAGGTTCTCCCCGAAGGCGCCCGGGCCCAGCTCCCGGCCCAGGGTGGACCCCCACCAGGCCAGCTCCTCGGCGGCGACGGCATACACCGCCTGGTGGGTCCCCCCGTGATGGCGCCGGCTCACGACGTCGTCGCCCTCCACGCCGCTGCCGAGGCCACCCTTCTTGGGGCCGGGCTCGCGGACCGTGATCGTGTCGACGGGCCGCTTGTCGATCGCGCTCGGTTCGTCGCGCCCGGGCACCGGCGCGGGGCGACCGACGTTGACCGAGCGGATCCGCCCGACGAGGGGGGTGGGGACGCTCATGAGCAGAGCCTAGGCGGGGCCGTCCCGGCGCGGCGAGTGGGTTACCGTCTGGTGGTGACCGAGACCCCCGCCAGCGCCGCGTCCAGCCGCACCCCGACCGAGATCGACGCCCTCGCCGACCGCTACTTCGACGCCGCCGTCGACCTCAGCCCGATCGAGGCGACGTTCCTCGGGGTCCCGGGCCGCGACGACCAGCTCGACGACCTCGGCACCGAGGCCCTCGAGGAGTATGCCGCGCTGGCCCGCCGGACCCTCGCCGACGCCGAGTCGCTCACCCCGGCGGACGACGTCGACGCGGTCACCCTCGAGGTCCTCCGCGAGCGGCTGGGCCTCTCCCTCGAGATCCACGACGCCGGCTACGACGCGATGGAGCTCAACGTCCTCGCCTCCCCGCTCCAGGCCGTCCGCGAGGTCTTCGACCTCATGCCGACCGACACCGCGGACCAGTGGGCCACGGTCGCCCGCCGGCTCGCCAGGGTCCCGACCGCCCTCGAGCAGTGGACGGAGCGGCTCGAGAATGCCGCGGCCGCGGGCCTGGTCTCGCCCCGCCGCCAGGTGCTCGGCTGCATCGACCAGTGCGCGCAGTTCACGGCCGAGGACGGCTTCTTCCCCGCGCTCGTCGGTCGGGCCGAGGGAGCCCTCGGCGCCGACCTCTCTGCCGGCCTGCGCGCCGACCTGGAGGCCGGCGTCGACGCGGCGTCCGCGGCATACCGGCTGCTCGGCGACCGGCTGCGCGAGCGGATCCTCGACCGGGCCCCGGAGGCCGACGCGGCCGGGCGGGACCGCTACGGGCTCTCCTCCCGGGTCTTCCTCGGCGCCGCCGTCGACCTCGACGAGACCTACGCGTGGGGCCAGGCGGAGGTGGCTCGCATCACCGCCGAGATGGAGGCCGTCGCCGAGCGGATCGCCCCCGGCTCGACCGTCAAGGAGGCCATCGCGGCGCTCGACGCCGACCCCGCCTACCGGCTCGAGGGCACGGACGCGCTCAGGACCTGGATGCAGGAGCGGGCCGACGAGGTCATCGCGGACCTCCAGGGGAGCCACTTCGACATCCCCGAGCCGGTCCGCCGGATCGAGTGCATGATCGCTCCGACGAACACCGGCGGCATCTACTACACCGGCCCGAGCGACGACTTCAGCCGACCCGGCCGGATGTGGTGGTCGGTCCCCAAGGGGGTCACCCAGTTCGGCACGTGGCGCGAGCTGACGACCGTCTACCACGAGGGCGTCCCCGGGCATCACCTCCAGGTCGGCCAGACGATCTACCGGCGCGAGACCCTCAACAAGTACCGCCGGATGATGGTGTGGACCTCCGGCTACGGCGAGGGGTGGGCCCTGTACGCCGAGCGCCTCATGGCCGAGCTCGGCTACATGGACGACCCGGGCAACCGGATGGGCCTCCTCGACGCCCAGTCCCTGCGGGCCGCGCGGGTCGTCATCGACATCGGCGTCCACTGCGGGCTGCCGGCACCGGCCGAGGTCGGCGGCGGCGCCTGGGACTACGACAAGGCCTGGGCCTTCCTCACCGCGCACGCGAACATGGACGAGAAGACCCTCCGCTTCGAGCTCGACCGCTACCTCGGCTGGCCGGGTCAGGCGCCGAGCTACAAGGTCGGGGAGCGCCTGTGGATGCAGCTGCGCGACGAGGTCTCCCGGCGCGAGGGCGACGCCTTCGACGCCCGGGCCTTCCACCGACGCGCCCTCGACATCGGCTCGGTCGGGCTGGACACGCTCCGGACCGCCGTCCTCGGCTGACCGGACCGGGCGCATGACCGCCGCCCTCACCGTCCTCGCCATCGGCGCGACGGTCCTCGTCGTCAGCGGGCTCGCCCGCACGTTCGGCCTGCTGTCCTCGCTGCTGCTCATGGCGGTCGGGATCGTCGCGTCGTTCCTGCCGTTCATCCCCGAGGTCAGCCTCTCCCCCGACGTCGTCCTCCTCGGGCTGCTTCCCCCACTCCTGTACGCCGCGGCCATCACGACCTCGCTCGTCGACCTCAAGGCCAACCGGGTGGCGATCCTGGGCCTCTCCGTCGGCCTCATCCTGTTCACGGCGACCGGTGTCGGCATCGCCGCCTGGCTCATGCTCCCCATCCCGTTCGCCGTCGCCTTCGCCCTCGGCGCCGTCGTGGCGCCCCCGGACGCCGTGGCCGCGACGGCCGTCGCCCGCAGCAGCAACCTGCCGCGCCGGGTCGTGACGGTCCTCGAGGGCGAGTCGCTCCTCAACGACGCGACCGCGCTCGTCGCCCTCAGCACCGCGCTCGCCGCGAGCGGCCTCGCGTCCGACCGGGGGTCGGTGTCCTTCGCCTCGGTGGCCGGCGAGTTCGTCTGGGCGGCCGCCGCGGGGGTCGGGATCGGCTGGGCCGTGTATGCCGTCCTCGGCTACACCCGGCGCCGCACCACCGATCCCGTGGCCGAGACGGCGATCTCGTTCCTCGCACCCTTCGCGGCCTACCTGCCGGCCGAGCTCGTCCACGCCTCCGGCGTGCTCTCCGTCGTGACGACCGGGCTCCTCCTCGGCCACCGGGCGCCCGTCCTCCAGAGCGCGACGTCGCGTCTGTCCGAGCGGAGCAACTGGGCGAGCATCCAGTACCTCCTCGAGAACGCCGTCTTCCTCCTCATCGGCCTCCAGGCCAACCGGATCGTCACCGAGGTGCGGGCCGACGATCTCTCGATCCTCCGGGCGGCGCTCGTCGCGGCCGTCGTCCTCGTCGTCGTCATGCTCCTGCGGCCGCTGTGGATCGTCCCGTTCCGGTGGATCCAGGACCAGGCGACCGGACGGCATACCGACGTCCGCAACTCGCTCGTCGCCTCGTGGGCCGGCATGCGGGGGGTCGTGACGCTCGCGGCCGTCCTCCTCCTCCCCCTCACGACTCCACAGCGCCCGGTCCTGCTCCTCACGGCGATGGTCGTCGTGACCGGCACCCTCCTCATCCAGGGCACGACGCTCGGTCGCCTCGCCCACGCCCTCGATGCCCGCGGGCCGGACCCGCGCGAGGACGCCCTCCAGGAGGCGACGGTCCTGCAGGCCGCCGTCGGGGCCGGGCTGCGCGCGGTCGAGGACGTCGAGGAGTCCGACCAGCACATCGTCGAGGAGCTCCGCGAGCAGTCCCGGCACCGGGTCAACCGGGTGTGGGAGCGGCTCGGCGCCCTCGGCCAGACCGAGTGACGAGACGCCGAGCGACGCCTATCGCCGGGTCCGGCTCCGGGCGCTGCGGGCCGAGCGCGAGGAGCTGCTCCGGATCCGTGACACCGGCACCGTCGACCATCAGGTGCTCGCGACCGTCCTCGGCGCGCTCGACGTCGAGGAGTCGACGCTCAGCTGGGCGATCGCCCGCACGGAGGACATCCGCCGGTCCCCGCTCCGGGCTCCCGAGGGGGTCTCCGCGGAGTGCGACCACCTCCGGGACGCGCCGGACTGCATCGCGCCGACGAGCACCGACGGCTGCCCCGAATGCCGCCGGCTGGGCCTGACCTGGGTCCACCTGCGGGTGTGTCTCGAGTGCGGGACCGTCGGCTGCTGCGACTCCTCGGTCGGCAAGCACGCGGCGGAGCACTACGCGCAGACCGGCCATCCGGTCATGCGCAGCCTCGAGCCGGGAGAGGCGTGGCGGTGGTGCTACATCGACGAGGCGCTCGGCTGAGCCTTCGGACGGTGGGCGACGGCGGCCGGGACGGTCACCTCGACCGTGCCGCGCCGGACCGCTTCCGGCACGTCGAGCTCGTCGTCGACGACCGTGTCGCCGCTCGCCGCCGTGTCGCACAGCAGCCGGTAGACCCAGGCGCCGTTGGGCACCATCTCGAGCCGGGGCCGCAGGTCCGGCCACCAGCTGGACCCGGCGGGGAGCAGGCGCAGCTCGCGCTCGTTCCCCTCGTCCGGGCCGTACTCGATCGTCGCGGAGCCGTTGCGGTGGGCGGTCACCTCGATCGGGTCGAGGTCGTGGATCCCGACCGACCAGCCCGAGCCGTCCTGCCCGTCGCGCAGCTCGACGACCCGGCGGTCGGTGATGCCGTAGATCGTCCGCGACCGCACGTGCCGGTCGACGAGAAGACGCCCGACGGCGAGCCACAGGCCGGCGGCGAGCGCGACGAGGCTGAGCAGGCGCACCGGGAAGGACGACGCGACATCCCACGTCTGGAGGCTGCGAAGGAGGACGAGGCCGGACCAGCCCAGCCCGAGGGGGACGAGGACGAGGTCGCGGGTGCGCCACACGAACCCCTGCTGGGGGCGGTCGGACCACAGGAGCCGCTCGCCGGGCATGAGCCGGATGCGGTGGGCGAGCGAGTCATCTGGGTGCACGTGAGCAGTCTGGCGGCGCGGCCCTGCGGGACCCCCGGGTTTGCGGGCGAGGGTGGCCGAAGGGGTGAGGCGCCCTCGTCCGAACCGTCGAGCGGGCCACCCGGTCCCGATCCGGCGGCACTAGCGTGGCTCAGGTGAGCCTCACCGTCCTGACCCTCGCCTCCGCCTCCCCCGCCCGCCTCGCGACCCTGCGCGCCGCCGGCGTCGAGCCCGTCGTCCGGGTCAGCCGCGTCGACGAGGACGCCGTCGTCGACGCGGCCCGCGCCGCGGCCGGAGAGCTCGCTCCCCCGGACATCGCCCTCCTCCTCGCCCGGGCCAAGGCCGAGGACGTCGCCGCCGCCGAGGGACCCGATGCCCCGGCGCCGGGCGACCTCGTCCTCGGCTGTGACTCCGTCCTCGAGCTCGACGGCGAGATCCACGGCAAGCCCGGCGACGTCGCGACGGCAGTGGAGCGGTGGCGGCGGATGCGCGGTGCGTCCGGGGTGCTGCACACGGGCCACTGGCTCATCGACACGCGGGACGAGGCGTCCGGAGGGACCCGGGGGGCGACGGGAGCCACCGCCTCCACGACGGTCCACTTCGCCGAGCCGAGCGACGCCGAGATCGATGCCTACGTGGCGACCGGCGAACCGTTGCGGGTCGCCGGGGCGTTCACGATCGACGGGCTGGGCGGGCCGTTCGTCACGGCCATCGAGGGCGACCCCGGCACCGTCGTCGGCCTGTCGCTCCCGCTGCTGCGCGAGCTCGTCCTCGAGCTCGGCGTCGGCTGGTTCGACATCGTGTCCGCCGTCGGCTGACCGGGGCGCCCCGGGTCAGACCGGCGGGATGTCGCGGCGCTTCGTCGAGAAGTGGCGGTCGCGGCGAGCGGCATACCGGATCCGCCGCAGCAGCTCCCCCCGCAGCGCGTCGGCCTCGACGACGTGGTCGATGACGAGGTCGGCGGCGAGGCGCTCGAGGTCGACGTCCGCCTCGTACTCGGCACGCCGCTCGGCGACGTATGCCGCGGCCGCCTCGTCACCGTCCGCCTCCCGGACCTCGGCGATCTTGTTGGCGTAGACGGCGTTGACGGCGGCCTCCGGGCCCATGACGGCGATCCGCGCGGTCGGCAGGGCCATCGTCGCGTCGGGGGCGAAGCCGGGCCCGCCCATGGCATAGAGCCCGGCGCCGTAGGCCTTGCGGACGATGACGCAGAACTGCGGCACCGTCGCGGAGGAGACGGCGGAGACCATCTTGGCGCCATGGCGGATGATCCCGCCCCGCTCGACCTCGGAGCCGATCATGAAGCCGGGGACGTCGGCGAGGTAGACGAGCGGGATCGAGAAGGCGTCGCAGGTCCAGATGAACCGGGTGGCCTTGTCGGCGCTGTCGCTGAAGAGCACCCCGCCCTTGACGGCGCTGTTGTTGGCGACGATGCCGACCGTCTCGCCGTCCATCCGGCCGAACCCCACGACGATCTCGGGCGCGAAGAGCGGCTTGACCTCGAAGAAGCTCTCGTCGTCGACGAGCCCGTCGATGACCTCATGGATGTCGAAGGGGACGCTCTCGCGCTCGGGCACGGTCGTCGTCGTCAGGGGCACCGTCGGCGGTTCCGGCTCGTACGCGGGGAGCGGGCTGCGCCAGCTGCTCGGCACGTAGGAGAAGTACAGCCGGGCCAGCTCGATCGCCTCGGCGTCGTCGTGGGCGAGGAGGTCACCGACGCCGGAGACGGTGCAGTGCATCCGGGCTCCGCCCATCTCCTCGAGCGACACCTGCTCGCCGACGACCATCTCGGCCATCCGCGGCGACCCGAGATACATCGACGCGTTCCCCTCGACCATGATGACGAGGTCGGTGAAGCTCGGGATGTAGGCGCCGCCGGCCGCGGACGGGCCGAAGAGGCAGCAGATCTGCGGGACCTTGCCCGACAGGGCCACCTGGTTGTGGAAGATCCGGCCCGCTCCCCGGCGACCGGGGAACATCTCGACCTGGTCGGTGATCCGGGCACCCGCGCTGTCGACGAGCCAGAAGACCGGGAGCTCCTCCCGCAGCGCGGCCTCGGTGGCCCGGACGATCTTCTCGACGGTCCGCGCTCCCCACGAGCCGGCCTTGACCGTCGGGTCGTTGGCGATGACGACGACCGGCCGCCCGTCGACCGTGCCCCGGCCGGTGACGACGCCGTCGGCGGGCAGGCCGGCGGCGAGCGCGTTGGCGTACCGGCCGTCCTCGACGAAGCTGCCGTCGTCGACGAGGAGCGCGATCCGGTCGCGGACGTAGAGCTTGTGTTGCTTCTCGAGCTTGGCCGCCGCGGCCTCGGTCGGTGCGGCCGACGCGGCGTGGGCCGCGGCGAGCCGCGCCCGGATGTCCCGGACCCGCGGGTCCGCGCCGGGGTCCGGCGACGCCCCCGGGTCCGGAGCCGGGGCCGCGCCGGTCGCCGGCGGCATACCGTCGTCAGTCATCGATCGCCGCCGCGGGTCAGTGGGTCGGAAGGCCGAGGTGGCGGGCGAGGACGACGCGCTGGACCTCGGAGGTGCCCTCGCCGATCTCCAGCACCTTCGCGTCGCGGTAGAACCGGGCGACGGGGTACTCCTCCATGAACCCGTTGCCGCCGAAGACCTGCGTCGCGATCCGGGTCGCCGTGACGGCCGCCTCGCTCGAGTAGAGCTTGGCGATGGCGGCGGCCTTCTTCACCTCGGAGACCGACCGGCGCCCGGCGTCGTGCTCGTCCTTGAGCCACGCGGCCTTGTAGGTGAGCGTCCGGGCCGCCTCGGCCATGACGGCGAGGTCGGAGATCTGGAAGGACACGCCCTGGTTGGCGCCGATCGGGCGACCGAACGCCGTGCGCTCCTTCGCGTATGCCGTGCACTCGGCGAGCATCCGCTCGATGAGCCCCAGCGCGAGCGCCGAGATGGCGATCCGGCCGTCGTCGAGGGTCTTGAGGAACTGACGCAGCCCCTGGCCCTCCTCGCCGACGAGGTGGGACTCGGGGACGCGACAGTCCGCGAAGGTGAGGCCGTGGGTGTCGGAGATGTGCCAGCCGAGCTTGCGGTAGGCGGGCTCGACCGTGAAGCCCGGCGTGCCGCTCGGGACGAGGATGGCCGAGATGAGCGGATGCCCGTCCTCCGTCGTGCCCGTCCGGGCGGTGACCGTGACGACGGAGGTGATGTCGGTGCCGGAGTTGGTGATGAACGCCTTCGCGCCGTTGATGACCCAGTCGCCTCCGTCGCGGACCGCCCTGGTCCGGGTGGCCCCGGCGTCGGAGCCGCCGTCGGGCTCGGTGAGGCCGAAGCCGGCGAGCGCGCGGCCCGCGACGAGGTCGGGCAGCCACTCCTTCTTCTGGGTGTCGGAGCCGAAGGAGAGGATCGGGTTGATGCCGAGCCCGACGCCGGCCGAGAGGGTGATGCCGATCGACTGGTCGACGTAGCCCAGCTCCTCGATGGCGACGCAGAGCGTCGTGAAGTCACCCTCGCCGGTCGCCTGTCCGCCGTACTCCTCGGGGACGACGAGACCGAAGAGGCCGAGCTCTCCCATCCGGTGGACGAGGTCGACGGGGAAATGGCTGTCCCGGTCCCAGGCCGCGACGTGCGGCTCGATCTCGCTCGCCGCGAAGTCGCGGACCACCCCGCGGAAGGCCTCGTGCTCCTCGCTCAGCTCGAACACGGCATACCCCTTGTCTCGTTCTCGACGATGAGTGCTTGACGTTTACGTAAACGTAAACCACGATGAGGGCCGTGACAAGCCAGTCCCTCCCCCGGACGGGACCGCCGCGAGCCGAGCCGGCGGCGGCGCACCGACCCGAGCCGGCGGCGGCGCACCGACCCGGCCCGGCCGAGGAGGACGGCGCCGGCCGGCCGCCGACGTGGACGATCGCGCAGATCGCCGACGAGTTCGGGCTCACCCACCGGACGGTCCGCCACTACGAGGACATCGGCCTCATCGCCCCCGAGCGGCGCGGCACGACCCGGGTCTACCACCGGCGCGAGCGGATCCGGCTCGCGCTCATCCTCCGCGGCAAGCGGCTCGGCTTCCCGCTCGAGCAGATCCGCACCATCGTCGATCTCTACGACGCCCCGCGGGGCGAGGTCGGCCAGCTCGAGTACCTCCTGTCCCAGATCGACGCCCGTCGCGCCGACCTCGAGCAGCGACGTCGTGACATCGAGGACGCCCAGGCGGAGCTGGAGCAGCTCGAGGCCGCGTGCCGCGAGGACCTCGCCCGGCTCGAGGGCCGCCCGGGCTGACCCCGGACCCGACTCCCCGGCTGGGCGGTCTTCGGGTTCGCTCAGCCGGGGTGCTCGGCGAGGAAGGCGTCGATCTCGGCCCGCCCGGGCGCCGTCGACGGGCCTCGTCGGGTGACGGTGATGGCGCCCGCCGCGTTGGCGCGCCGGGCCGCGTCGAGCCAGGCGGTCCCCCGCGCTCGCTCGGCGACGAGTGCGCCGGTGTGGGTGTCGCCTGCCCCGTTCGTGTCGACCGGGCGCTGCGGGAAGCCCGGGACGTATGCCGTGCGCCCGCCCTCGTGGACGACGCACCCGCGTGGGCCGTCGCGGACGACGACGACCCCGCCCTCGGGGAGCCGGGCGGCGACGAGGGGCGCCGCCGCCTCGATGTCGTCCGCCCCGGTCAGCGCCGCCGCCTCCTCGGCGTTGCTCGTCCAGACGCTCGTCCTGGCGAGGACCCGGTCGCGGAGGGCGTCGTCGACGTCGGCGAGGGCCGAGCTCGGGTCGAGCACGACGTCGACATCCGCGTCGAGGGTGTCGAGCCAGGCCATCGAGCGGGTCGCGGGTCGTCCCGAGCGAGGGAGTAGCCGCTGACGCAGACGAGGTCGCCGGGGCGAGGTGCACTGGCCGCGAGACCGTCGACGGTGAGCCGACGCTCGGCGCCGAGGGTCGTGACGAAGGTGCGCTCGGCCGACGGCTCGACGAGGACGACGCAGACGCCGGTGTCCTCGTCGGCGACGGGTGGAGCGACGAGCCCGACGCCGTCGGCGGCGAGGGCGGCCCGGATCAGCTCCCCGTTCGGCCCGGTACCGACCGCTCCGGCGTGCACCGCCATCGCCCCCGAGCGGGAGGCGGCAAGCAGCGTCGTCACGGCCCCACCGGCATACCGGCGCATCGAGGAGGCCATGACATTCTGGCCGCGCGCGGGCAGGGCCGGGACCTCGAGGATGACGTCGACGAGCGCCTGAGCGGTGTGGATCACCCGCCGCGTTGCGCCGCCCTGCGGCGGCGTGGAGCCGCCCAGCGGCGTGGAGCCACCCAGCGACGTGGACCCATCCGCGACGCGGACCACCCGCGACGCGGAGCCGCCCAGCGGACGTGAGGCCGGCCATGCCCCGACCCTACGGGCCCGAGGGCCACCGCCCCGGTCGCCGAGGGGTGGGGATCCGCCCCATCAGCTGGCCTGATGGGGCCGATCCCCAACCCTCGTGGGGCCGGCCAGGGCAGATCCCCACGCGGCCCGCCTGCGATCTGATACCCCCGCTTGTCCCCAGGACCGGCCGCGATCGGCGTCCATCCACAGGGCCCGGATTGCCGCTGTCCGCCCCAGGGACAGCGGCCCGACGGTGGGGGTATGCCGCATCCCTTCCGCCCTCTCCCCGCCACGTTCGCCGACGGCGCCCCCTTCGCCATCGCGACGGCCCACGACGCCGGCCTCTCGGCCAAGCGACTGCGCGGGAGCGACCTCGAGACACCGACGAGCGGGGTCCGCTGGACGGCGGCGCAGCGGCGGGGCGTGGTCGAGGTCGCGCGGGCGGCCGCCCTCGTGCTGCCCGGTGGAACCGCGTTCTCCCACGTCACGGCGGCACGACTTCTCGGCCTGCCATTGCCTCGGCCATGGACCCCGGCCGAGGGTCTGCACGTCATGCGGGCCACCGAGGCTCCTCGTCTCGAGCGTGCGCTGTGCCGCAGCCACCGTGGCCTGGAGTCGCGCGAGGTGGTCGACGTCGACGGCCTCCGAGGTGGTCTCGGGCTGGGACACCTGGGCCGACCTGTCCACCACCCTCACGGTCGACGACCTCGTCGTGCTCGGCGACGCGCTCCTGCCTCCGCGTGGGTTCGGATGTCGTGGCGACGCCTGGGAGACCGCGGCGTCCCGCACGGGCCGTCGCGGGGTCCGACGGCTCCGGGCGGCGGCCGCCCTCGTGCGGGCCGGATCCGCGTCGGCGTGGGAGAGCAGGGCCCGGGTCGTCTTCAGCGTCGCCGGTCTCCCCGAGCCGGAGCTCAACGTCGACCTGTTCACCGACGATGGACACTGGCTCGCTCGCCCGGACTTCGTCTGGCGGCGGTGGCGCGTCGTCGGGGAGTACGACGGCGACCAGCATCGGACCGACCGACGCGCCTGGCAGTACGAACGCGAGCGTCGGGCGCGCCTCGAGGACGACGGGTGGCACTACGTCGAGATGACCTCGCTCAGCCTGACGAGCCCGCCCCATCGGGCGGACCTCCTGCGCCGGCTGTCCGACCTCCTGCGCTGACGCCTCGGCCGAGGGGTGGGAATCCGCCCCATCACACCCCCGTCCTCGCCACCGAGGGGTGGGAATCCGCCCCATCAGGCCGCCCGATGGGGCCGATCGCCACCCCTCGCGGGACCGGCCGGGGCCGATCGCCACCCCTCGCGGGACCGGCCGGGGCCGATCGCCACCCCTCGCGGGAACAGGCCGGGGCGGCGGCGCTACGGGAGGGAGACGTCGACGAGCGCGGCATGTCCGCTCCCGTCGACCTTGACCGTCGCCAGCGCGGTGCCGTCCTGGAGCGAGGCGGCCAGCGCCCCCGCCCGGCCCTCGGGGAGGAACCAGCTCTCGATGCCGCACCGGATCCGCCACCCCTGGTCGTCGCAGGCGAGGTACGGCCCGGAGTCCGGCCGCACGTCGGTCATCGCGCCGCCGACCCACACCTCGCCGGACCGGCGCAACGGGACGTACGCGACGTCGAGGCGGTCGCGATCGCCCTGGAGATCGCTCGTTCCCGGCTGACCGGGCAGGTCGGGGTAGGCCAGGTCGACATAGGCCCCGCGGAACGCGTCGATCGGGTCGACCATCGTCACCCGGAGCCGCACCTCCTCGCCGGACAGCCGCGCCGACAGGGGCCCCGCGACCGCGGCCGCGACGATGACGAGCTGCCCGACGACCGCGAGCGCCACCCAGACCATGCGCGACGGCGACCTCATGACCCACTTCCCTCCTCCGCCACGTCGACCCGGGCGAGCAGCCGACGCCGGCCCCGATCGGCGAGGATCCCGCTCCCGATGAGCACGACGCCGGTCGTGAGGAAGAGCGCCGAGCCGGACAGGATCGGGGCGAAGACGGCGAAGGCCTGGAACGTCACGAAGACGACGACGAACCCCGTCGCGAGGACGGTGAGCCGGGTGCTGTCCCGGACGGCGCCGAGGGCGGCATACGCGGTGGCGACGAGGAGGTATGCCGCGACGGCCACGGCCGCTCGCGCGTACCCGCCCGCTCCCACCCGGGCTGCGTCGAGGTCCTCCGTCCGCCACAACGACAGCAGGACGGCGACGACGAGACCGACGAACGCGAGTGCCACCTCGGCCCACTCCCACGGCCCCCCGAGCAGGAACGCCGAGACGGCCAGCGCGGCGGCGAGCACGGCGCCGGCGACGAGCACCCAGGGCACCGAGACTCCGGCATCGGTCGAGCGCGGGATCGCGGCGACGAACAGCCCGACGAGGGCGAGGGCCGCCGCGGCCTCACGCCAGGTCGGCGCGAACTCCGGCCGCCACGGCCGCCCGGTGCGCGGCCCCGACCGACGCCGCCGCCAGCGCCCCGACGAGGGCGGCACCCGAGAACGCGAGCATGCTGTCGCTCGCCTCCGTCGCGGCCCAGACGAACCAGACGGCGAGTCCACCGACCCCGAGGACGAGCGGGGCGGTGCCGCTCACGGCATACGCGTAGACGAGGACGCCGAGCGCGGCCCAGCCGAGGAGGGTGGCATCGTAGGCCGGCACCTGGAGGCTCTGGGCGGCCTGGAAGACGACGGCCGCGAAGCTTCCCGCCGCGAGGAGCCGGGCCGCGCCGACGACCGGTGAGGCCACGTCGTGCTCGCGATCCGCCCGGGTCGCGAGCCACTCGGCCAGCGCCGTCAGGACCAGCCAGACGAGCGTGACGACGCCGAAGCGGACGCCGGGGGCGAAGCGGTCGAGGTTCGCGGCGACGAGCCAGATGAGCCCGACGACGACGAAGGCGGCACCGAGGCCCAGGACGACCCGCAACAGGGTGACCCGGCGGGCGGCGACGTAGCGGGACCGGATGGCCCCGGCGGACTCCTCCGACACGAGCCCGTCGCGGCGCCACGCCGGTGAGCTCGCGGTCGAGCCAGGCGAGCTGGGCGGGAGTGACGGCTTGTCGCCCACCGCTCGGCGCGCGCCCCGGTTCGCCGCTCCTCCCGCTCGCGGACGGGCGTGGCCGGATCCTCCGACTGCGGCATCGACATCTCGACCTCCCGGGGCGGCTCCCCTCCATCTCCATTGTCGAGCGTTTCGGTCGGGATTCCGATGAGTGTGAGTACTCAGACGTTTCGGCCCCGGAGCCCGACATCGTCCGCCCGCCCGACCCGTTGCGAGCAACCGCGCACGCTATAGGCTCCGGTCCATGCCCATCAGCAAAGTCCTCATCGCCAACCGTGGCGAGATCGCCGTCCGCATCGCCCGAGCCTGCAAGGACTTCGGCATCGGCTCCGTGGCGGTCTACGCGGAGCCCGACCGCGACGCCCTCCACGTCAAGGTCGCGGACGAGGCCTATGCGCTCGGTGGCATGACCCCGGCCGACAGCTACCTCCTCCAGGACAAGCTCATCGAGGTGGCGAAGGAGGCGGGCGCCGACGCGATCCACCCGGGCTACGGGTTCCTCGCCGAGAACGGCCCCTTCGCGCAGAAGGTCATCGACGCGGGCCTGACCTGGATCGGCCCCGGCCCGGCGGCCATCGATGCCCTCGGCGACAAGGTCAAGGCCCGCCACATCGCCCTCGAGGCCAAGGCGCCGCTCGTGCCCGGCACCCCCGACCCCGTCGACGGCCCGGACGAGGTCGTCGCCTTCGCGCAGGAGCACGGGCTCCCGGTCGCGATCAAGGCGGCATACGGCGGCGGCGGCCGTGGTCTCAAGGTGGCCCGGACGATGGAGGAGATCCCCGAGCTGTTCGACTCGGCGGTCCGCGAGGCCGTCGGGGCCTTCGGCCGCGGCGAGTGCTTCGTCGAGCGGTTCCTCGACCGGCCGCGCCACGTCGAGACCCAGTGCCTCGCCGACCAGCACGGCAACGTCGTCATCGTCTCGACCCGCGACTGCTCGCTCCAGCGCCGCAACCAGAAGCTCGTCGAGGAGGCGCCGGCGCCGTTCCTCACCGAGGAGCAGCACGCCGAGCTGCTCCGGGCGTCCAAGGCCATCCTCCGCGGCGCCGGCTACGTCGGCGCAGGCACGTGCGAGTTCCTCGTCGGGCCGGAAGGGGACATCTCCTTCCTCGAGGTCAACACCCGCCTCCAGGTCGAGCACCCGGTCTCCGAGGAGGTGACCGGCATCGACCTCGTCCGTGAGCAGTTCCGGATCGCCAACGGCGAGGCGCTCGACTACCCGGACCCCGAGCCGCATGCGCACTCGATCGAGTTCCG
The DNA here is from genome assembly GCA_963745335.1 of uncultured Actinomycetota bacterium. Classification (GTDB taxonomy): domain Bacteria; phylum Actinomycetota; class Actinomycetes; order Actinomycetales; family Dermatophilaceae; genus CAVSJJ01. Next base: position 568,928 of record CAVUXP010000003.1, on the reverse strand, counting down.
CATCAACGGCGAGGACGCGGGCCGCAACTTCCTCCCCCAGCCCGGCACCGTGACCCGGATGGTCGTGCCGAGCGGCCCCGGTGTCCGCTGGGACGCCGGCATCGTCGAGGGCGACACGATCGCGGGCGCCTTCGACTCGATGATCGCCAAGCTCATCGTCACCGGCGCCACGCGGACCCAGGCCATCGAGCGGGCCCGGCGCGCGCTGGACGAGCTCGTCATCGAGGGGATGCCGACGGTCGCCGCCTTCCACCGCGCCGTCGTCGCCGACCCCGCGTTCTTCGAGGAGCCGTTCCGGGTGCACACCCGGTGGATCGAGACCGAGTTCGACAACACGATCGAGCCGTATGCCGGTGACGGCGCCGAGGCTCCCGAGGCGGAGGACCGGCAGCGGATCACCGTCGAGGTCGGCGGCAAGCGGCTCGAGGTCGTCCTGCCCGGCGGGCTCTCGCTCGGCGGCAACGGCGGTGGCGCCGCGAAGAAGAAGGCGCCGCGCCGCTCCGGCGCCTCCAAGGGTGGCGCCGCGGCATCCGGGGACTCCCTCACCGCGCCGATGCAGGGCACCATCGTCAAGATCGCCGTCGAGGAGGGTCAGCAGGTCGCCGCGGGCGAGCTCGTGGTCGTCCTCGAGGCGATGAAGATGGAGCAGCCGATCACCGCGCACAAGGCCGGCACCGTCGCCGACCTCAAGGCCGAGGTCGGCGCGACGGTGACGAACGGCGCCGTCATCTGCGACATCAAGGACGCCTGAGCCCGCGCGGGCGATCCCCGTCAGCCGCCCGCGGGACGGAAGCCCCGGCCGATGAGCCAGACGGCCAGCACCATCTCCTGGATGCCCAGCGGGGCGTAGAGGACGCTCGAGACCGTGGAGTTCGGGTCGTTCGTGAACGGCAGGAGGAAGCCGGCGACGAGCATGAGCGGCGCCGCGAGGAGCCCCCACACCGACAGCCAGCGGGGCACCCGGCGCGACACGAAGAGCAGCCAGTACAGCAGGACGGCGCCGACACAGAAGGCGGTCTGGCCGACGACGAGGGCGTAGTCGCCGACGGACCGCAGCGCGTCGCCGATCGGCCCGTATGCCGCGGCCCGCTCGGCGGGGAGATCGGCGAGGTCCTCGCTGAGCCGCAGCGCGGCGAGGAGCGTCGTCACGACGACGAGGAAGAGGGCGCCCTCGAGGATCCGGGAGGCGAGGTAGCCCACGGCGAGGCCGCGACGCCCGGTCGTCGTCACATCGGCACGGAGCAGCGGGTAGAGGACGACGGCGATGCCGGTGACCGCGAGGGCCATGACGAGCTGGGCCAGGGCGACGAGGACGACGGAGGTCCGGGCCGACGCGAGGTCCTCGATGGCGGTCGGTGCGTTCGCGGCGAGCGCGAGCAGCCCGACGAGGGTCGCCACGAGGTAGAGCACCCCGGCCGCGACGGCGGTGGGACGCTCCTCCCGGGGCCGTGCTGGGTGGGTGAGTGTGGGTGCGGGGTGGCCGACGTGCAGAGCCATGCCTCCTCCTCGGGGCGCGATGGATCCGCTCGCCGGGGCGGCCCGGCGAGAGGGGGTCACGGTGCGTTAACGGGTGGGGTCGTCGCCGAGGTATTCCCGCGTCTTGCGGTCCTCGACCTGTCTGCCGGCGACGAGGTAGGCCAGGACGTGGAACGCCAGCGCCAACCCCCAGAAGAGGGTGATCCAGAACGCCCACTGCACACCGCTCTCGCCCACGACGAGGTCGAGCGTCCAGAAGAAGGCGTTGAGGATGACGAAGGCGCCGATGTGCCACATCAGGCCGGTCAGATATCTCGCCCGGGAACGGGCGCGGTCCACGGGAGTCGCTGTCATGGCCAGTCCCTCCTCGATCTGGTCTTTCGACCATACGAGCCCCCGTCGCGCCGGTCGTCGGGACGAGACCAGGGACACATCGGCGGCCGCCCGGCCGCCTCATCCCGCCGGCGGCACCTCGATGCGCATGACGCAGTTCTTCGTCCCCTTCGGCCGGACGTAGTCGAAGCCGGCTCGCTCCAGCAGGGCCCTGGTGCCGGTGTAGAGAACGGAGACCTTCCGGCCGTCGTTGTCATGCGGGTAGCCCTCGACCACTCCCCCGCCGGCCGCGGCGATGAGGTCGAGCGCCCCGCGGAGAGCGATCGCCGACACTCCCTGCCGCCGGTGTCCCTTGCCGACGAAGAGGCAGGTGATCCGGTAGTCGGGGAGCACCTCGGTCTCGGCCTCGTACTGCTTGCGGTGGTAGATGTTCGGCAGCTCCTCCGGGGTGCCGAACTGGCACCAGGCGACCGCCTCCTCCCCGTCGAACACGACGGCGGCGCGGGACCTCCCCTCCTCGACGAGCCGGCGCCTCAGCTCCCGGTTGTCCTCGGCGCTGTAGGTCTTCTCGGCCGACATCGTGTGGAAGTACGTGCACCAGCAGCCGCCGAAGACGCCGTTGTGCCGCTCCATGAGGAGCGCGTATGCCGCCCACGTGTCCGGCGACAGCGGCCGGACGCTGTACTCACCCATCGCAGTCCCTCTCGTTCGCGTCCCACGGATCAGGTGGGACGGTGTGCGTGCCAGGCCTCGAGGAGCGTCGGCACCTCGGTCTCGTCGAGGAGCGGGAGGCCCAGGTCGTCCGTCGCCGTCACATCGACTGAGGCGACGACGCCGTCCAGCGCCGAGGCCGCCGCGGGATGGGCGGCGAACCATTCCACGGGAACGCGAAGGACGCCGGCCAGCAGGTCCCCGGGGTACAGCGTGCCGGCGATGTCGTCGTCCATGTCTCCTCTGTCCTCGGTGGTGCTGCGCATCGGGCCGGCGTCGGTGAGGGCGGACCGGCTGCGTCGAGCCGTCGAGCAGACGACTCGCCCGGACAGCTCGGCCGGGCGTCCGTCCGCCTCGCCGAGCTCGGTGGACACGGCTGCTCGGGCCCGGCTGCTGCCCCTTCGGCGTCCGGCGACCTGACGGCACGATACGGCGGCCGCACGGCCGGTGCCACCGAGAGGATCGCCGCCGATGGCCGTCGAGCCAGGCAAGACAAGCACCAACCAGGCAAGACAACAGAACCCTTGCCAGGCGGGTGTGTCGTGTATCGGGCGGGAAAGTCGGGACTGGGGGGAGAGGGTCAGTCGGCGAAGGCCGCGACGGCGACGCCGGCGTCGGCGAGGGCGGCCCGGACCGACCGGGCGAGCCCCACCGCATCGGGGGTGTCTCCATGCAGGCAGATCGACTCGGCCTCGACGGCCACGTCGGCGCCGTCGACCGAGGTGACGACGCCCTCGCGCACCATCCGCAGCACCCGCGCGGCGACGTCGTCGGCGTCCGTGACGAGCGCGCCCGGGGCCGAGCGGGGCACGAGGGTGCCGTCCGCGGCATACCCTCGGTCGGCGAAGGCCTCCGGCACCGCCCGCAGGCCCGCCTCGGCCGCGAGCCGGAGCAGCGCCGAGCCCGGCAGCCCCAGCACCGGCAGCGAGCGGTCGTATGCCGCGACCGCGGCGAGGACCGCCGCCGCCTGCCCCTCGTGGTGCACCGTCGCGTTGTAGAGGGCGCCGTGCGGCTTGACGTACCGGACCCGGGTCCCGGCCACCCGGCACATCGCCGAGAGCGCTCCGAGCTGATAGAGGACGTCGGCCGTCAGGGCCTCGGACGGGACGTCGATGAACCGTCGTCCGAAGCCGGCGAGGTCGGCGTACGACACCTGGGCCCCGACCGCGACCCCCCGCGCCGCGGCCAGCTCGCAGGCATGTCGCAGCGTCAGCGGGTCGCCCGCGTGGAACCCACACGCGACGTTGGCGCTCGTGACGAGGCCGAGCATCCCCTCGTCGTCACCGAGCCGCCAGGCGCCGAAGGACTCGCCGACGTCGGCGTTGAGGTCGATGCGCTGCGCCGCCACCGAGACCGGGACCTAGAGCAGGGAGTCGACGCTGTGCAGCCGGCGGGCCGCCTCGGCGATCGACCCGGACAGGGACGGATAGACCGTGAAGGTGCTCGCAACCTGGTCGACGTTGAGGCCGTGCGCGACGGCCAGGGTGACCGGGAAGATCAGCTCCGATGCCTTGGGCGCGACGACGACGCCGCCGACGACGACGCCGGACCCCTTGTGCGCGAAGAGCTTGACGAAGCCGTCGGTGATGCCCTGCATCTTGGCCCGGGCGTTCGTCGCGAGCGGCAGCATGACCAGCTCGGCGTCGACGACCTCGTCCTCGATGTCCTTCTGCGAGTAGCCGACCGTCGCGATCTCGGGGTCGGTGAAGATGTTCGACGACACGGTCCGCAGGTTGAGCGGCGCCACGGCGTCACCGAGGGCGTGCTGCATCGCGATCCGGCCCTGCATCGCCGCGACGGATGCGAGGGGGAAGACGCCGGTGCAGTCGCCGGCGGCATACACCCCACGGGAGGACGTCCGCGACACCCGGTCGACGACGATGTGCCCCGACGGTGAGAGATCGACGCCGCTCTCGGACAGGCCGATCCCACTCGTCTGCGGGATCGCGCCGACGGCGAGCAGCGCGTGCGAGCCCTCGACGGTGCGACCGTCCTCGAGCCGCACGACGACCCCGGATGCCGTCCGCTCGCAGGCGGCCATCCGCGACCGGCTCAGGACCTCCATCCCGCGGCGCCGGAACACGTCCTCGATGACCGACGCGGCGTCGGGGTCGTAGCCCGGCAGGACGTGCTCGCGCGAGGAGACGAGGACGACCTCGGAACCCAGCCCGAGGTAGGCCTGGGCGAGCTCGGCGCCGGTGACGCCGGATCCGACGACGACGAGCCGCTCGGGCAGCTCGGGGAGCTGGTAGATCTGCTTCCAGGTGAGGATCCGCTCGCCGTCGGGCATCGCGGTCTCCATCACCCGGGGAGTCGCCCCCGTCGCGACGAGGACGACGTCGGCCGGGAGGTCCTCGGTGGAGCCGTCCTCGGCCGTCGCCCGCACGAGGGTCGGGCCGACGAGCGAGCCCACTCCCGGGACGGTGCGCACCCCGACCTCGTCCATCCGGGCGGCGATGTCGCGGCTCTGGGCGGCGGCGAGCCCGAGGACCCGGTCGTTGACCTCGCCGAGGTTGATCCGGGCGTCGGTGACGGTGTCGCCCTCGTCGTCGGCGAGCCGCACCCCGAGGACGCTCGCGGCGCCGAAGTCGGACAGGTAGTCGGCCGTGCCGATGAGGGTCTTGCTCGGCACACAGTCGGTGAGCACCGCGGCCCCGCCGAGCCCGTCACGGTCGACGATGCTCACCTGGGCGCCGAGATGGGCGGCGACGAGGGCGGCCTCGTAGCCACCGGGGCCTCCCCCGAGGATGACGACGGACGTGGTGCGCGCGTTCACGGGGACCATCCAACCATCCGCCGGGCCCACCGCGACCGGGCCGCGCACCGGGCCCGCGCGGGCACCCCGGATTCGATCACGTTTCGGTTGCGGATACCGGAACCTTTGCCATGCGGGCCCCCCTCCCCCTATCGCTTCCCAGCGCTCGGGCATAGATTCCAGGGCGGGTGGGACCCCACCCCTGCCGAGGCAGCGCATCGACCCCGGAGGTCTCAATCGATGAACCGCTCACTCGTCCGTCGCGCCAGCAGTGTCGCCCTCATCGGGCTCGCTGCCGCGACGTTCGCCGCCTGCTCCGCACCCAGCTCGTCCTCGGGCGGTGACTCGAGCGGGGACAACACGGCCGCCTCGGCGACGTCCGCCGCCGATTTCGGCGGCATGGACGCCCTCGTCGCCGCCGCCAAGAAGGAGGGCCAGCTCAACGTCATCGCCCTGCCGCCGAACTGGGCCAACTACGGCGAGGTCATCAGCAGCTTCGAGAGCAAGTACGGCATCAAGATCACGAGCGACCAGCCGGACGGCAGCAGCGCCGACGAGATCTCGACCGCCCAGCGGCTCAAGGGCCAGAGCAGTGCGCCCGACGTCTTCGACCTCGGCACCGCCGTCGCCCTCGCCAACACCTCGATGTTCGCGCCGTACCAGGTCTCGACGTGGTCCGACATCCCCGCCGAGCGCAAGGACGCATCCGGCACCTGGGTGAACGACTACGCCGGCTACATGTCCATCGGCTACGACTCGAGCAAGGTCCCGGACCCGACGTCGGTCGCCGACCTGCTCAAGCCGGCCTACAAGGGCAAGGTCGCGCTCAACGGCGACCCGACCCAGGCGGGCGCGGCCTTCGCGGGCGTCCAGATGGTCGCCATCGCCCAGGGCGGCAGCGCCGGCGACATCGCCAAGGGCGTCGACTTCTTCAAGCAGCTGAAGGCCAAGGGCAACTTCCTGCCCGTCGACCCGACCGAGGCGACGATCACCTCGGGCCAGACGCCGGTCGTCTTCGACTGGGCGTACAACAACGCGCCGATCAGCCAGAAGCTCAGCTCCTGGAAGACGTGGATCCCGGACAACGCGGTCCTCGCCTCCTACTACGTCCAGGCCATCAACGCCGACGCCCCGCATCCCGCGGCCGCCCGGCTGTGGGAGGAGTACCTCTTCTCCGACGAGGGCCAGAACCTCTGGCTCAAGGGCGCCGCCTTCCCGGTCCGCTACGACGCGATGAAGGCCGCCGGCACCCTGGACAAGGCCGCCGCCGCGGCGCTGCCGTCGGTGACCGGCACCCCCGTCGTCCCGACGCAGGCCGAGAACGACAAGGCCACGGAGTACCTCAAGGCCAACTGGACCAAGGCCATTGGCTGAGGCGACCCGCCGGCGGGCGCTCGGCGGCCTCAGGCCGTCGGGCGCCCTCCTCGGCGTCGTCCCCTTTTTCGCCTACACGACGGTCTTCCTGCTCATCCCGACCCTCGTCGTCGTCGTCGGCGCGTTCGTCGGCGACGGCGGCTTCACCCTCGACAACATCACGGCCCTCGGCGGCAGCCAGTCCGCCTTCCTCACGGCGATGGGCCACTCGATCGTCGTCTCCGCCGTGTCGGCCGTCGTCGGGGGGATCGTCGGTGGCGTCCTCGCGTATGCCGTGAGCACGGCGAAGCCCGGTGGTGTCCTCCGCCGGGCGGTCACCTCGCTGTGCGGCGTGCTCGCGCAGTTCGGCGGGGTGGCGCTCGCGTTCGCCTTCCTCGCGAGCTTCGGCATCGAGGGCTACCTCACCCACTGGATGACCGCCCGCGGCATCGACACGAACTCCAGCCTGTGGCTCTACCAGTGGAACAAGGGCCTCATGCTCGTCTACCTCTACTTCGAGATCCCGCTCATGCTCATCGTCTTCCTCCCCGCCGTCGAGGGCCTGCGGTCCCAGTGGCGGGAGGCCACGGAGACGCTCGGCGGCACGACGTGGACGTACTGGCGGCGCGTCGCGGGCCCGATCCTCCTGCCGAGCTTCGTCGGGTCGACGCTGCTGCTCTTCACGAACGCCTTCAGCGCCTACGCGACGGCCAAGGCGCTCATCACCCAGGGCGCGCCGCTCGTCCCGCTCCAGATCGACGGGGCGCTCACCTCCGAGGTGCTGCTCGGCCAGCAGAACGTCGGCAAGGCGATGGCGATGTCGATGGTCGTCGTCGTCGCCGTCGTCATGGTGATCTATACCTTGATCGACCGCCGCGCCAGCAGGTGGCTCGCCCGATGAGCGCCGGTCTCCGCGGGAAGGTCCGGCGCCGCCAGAGCCTGCTCCGCTGGGTCGTCATCGGCCTGACGATGGTCTTCTTCGCGCTGCCGCTCATCGGCATGCTCGAGTTCACGACCCGGGACATCAACACCGGCGATCGCTCGCTCCAGACGTGGGAGACCCTCGCGGACTTCGGCAAGATCTCGCAGCAGTACCCCGACCTGCGGACCGGCTTCCTCGCCTCCGTCGGGTTGGCGATCCTCACTCCGCTCGTCATGCTCGTGCTCCTCGTCCCGACGATGACGTGGGTGCGGCTGAGGCTGCCCGGGCTGTCGCGCACGGTCGAGTTCATCTGTCTCCTGCCGCTCACCGTGCCGGCCATCGTCCTCGTCGTCGGCCTGACGCCCGTCTACTCGTGGATCCCCTACCTCGCCCGCGAGGCGGGGCTGGGCAACCTCGGCGAGTCGACACTGTGGCTGAGCCTCGCCTACGTCATCCTCGTCCTCCCCTACGCCTACCGGTCGCTCGACGCGGGACTGCGGGCCATCGACGTGCGGACCCTCTCCGAGGCTGCTCGCTCGCTCGGATCCGGCTGGCCCACGGTCCTGTGGCGGGTCATCCTGCCCAACCTGCGCACGGCCGTGCTCTCGGCGTCCTTCCTCTCGGTGGCCCTCGTCCTCGGGGAGTTCACCATCGCGAACCTCTTCGCGCGCAAGAACCTCCAGGTCGCGATGTACCTCCTCGCGAAGTCCGACGCGCAGATCTCGGTGGCCGTCGGCCTCCTCTCGCTCCTCTTCGCGTTCGTCGTCCTCTTCGCGATGTCCTTCATCGGCACCGGGCCGGCCGGGGGGTCCCGTCGGCGCCGGCTGCTGCGCCGCTCGTCCCGTCCCACCACCGAGGAGACCGCATGACGTCCCCTGCCCGGACCGACCAGGGCGTCGCCGTCCAGCTCACCGACCTGCGTCGGGTCTACGGCGGGGTCGCCGCCCTCGACGGCCTCACCCTCCACATCGAGCCCGGCGAGTTCGTCGCCCTCCTCGGCCCGTCCGGGTGCGGCAAGACGACCGCCCTGCGCTGCCTCGCCGGCCTCGAGGACCCCGACAACGGGACGATCACCGTCGCCGGTGCCGACATCACCCGCATCCCGACGAACAAGCGGGACATGGGCATGGTCTTCCAGGCCTACAGCCTCTTCCCGCACATGACGGCCCGGCAGAACGTCGAGTTCGGGCTCGAGCTGCGCAAGCAGAATGCCGCGACGCGCCGGAAGCGCTCGGCCGACATGCTCGACCTCGTCGGCCTCGTCGAGCACGCCGAGAAGTACGCCCACCAGCTCTCCGGCGGCCAGCAGCAGCGGGTGGCGCTCGCGAGGGCGCTCGCCATCGAGCCCCAGGTCCTCCTCCTCGACGAGCCGCTCTCCGCGCTCGACGCGAAGGTCCGGACCCAGCTGCGCGACGAGATCCGGCGGATCCAGCTCGAGGTCGGCACGACGACGCTCTTCGTCACCCACGATCAGGAGGAGGCGCTCGCCATCGCCGACCGGGTCGGCGTCATGAGCGTCGGGCGGCTCGAGCAGCTGGCCGCGCCGGCCGAGCTCTACACGAGCCCCGCCACCCCGTTCGTCGCCGACTTCGTCGGGCTGACCAACCGGCTCGCCTGCGAGATCGACGGGTCGGGTGCGCGGGTCCTCGGCGGCACCGTCCCCCTGCTGCCCGGGTCGGCGACGAGCGGCCGGGCCGTCGTCCTCGTCCGGCCCGAGGGCGTCCTCGTCGAGAAGGCCGCCGACGGCGACGCGACCGTCGTCAGCGCGAGCTTCCTCGGGTCGCAGGGCCGGGTCATGGCGCGGGCGGGGTCCGGCGAGCTCGTCCACGTCCAGGTGGGCAACACCGAGGTGACCGACTTCGCGCCCGGTGACCGGGTGCGGCTGTCTCCCCGCGGCGACGCCGCCCTCGCCGTCGCCGAGTGACCTCGGCACCGACGATCCAGCAGGCGACCTCCTGAGGGTCAGGAGGTCGCCTGCTGGACGAGAGGCCGGGGCGCCGGTCAGGCGGTCGGCATGAGGACGCCGTCGATGACGTGGATGACGCCGTTGCTCGCCTCGACATCGGTCTGGACGACGTTGACGGTGTTGCCGGCGGCGTCGGTGAGGGACACGGTGTCGCCGTCGACGTTGACCGTCAGCGTGGCGCCCTGGACGGTCTCGACGCTCTGGCCGTCGAGGCCGACGACGTCGGCGGCCATCACTTCACCGGGGACGACGTGGTAGGTGAGGATGTCGGTCAACTGGCCCGACGGGTCCTCGAGGAGCGTGTCGACGGTGCCGTCCGGCAGGGCCGCGAAGGCCTCGTCCGTCGGGGCGAAGACGGTGAAGGGCCCGTCACCCTTGAGGGTGTCGACGAGCCCGGCGGCCTCGAGGGCCGCCGCGAGGGTGGTGAAGTCGCCCGCGGCGACCGCGGTGTCGACGATGTCGCTGCCGGCCTCGGTCGTCGTGGACTCGGCCGGGGTCGTCTCGGCCGGAGTGCTCGTGGCGGTGTCGGTGGACTCGCTGTCGCCACCGCACGCTGCCAGGGTCAGGGCGAGGGCCACGGCGGCGGCCATGGCGGAGATGGTGCGTCGCATCGGAAGGTCCTTTGTCGATCAGGTGTCACCGGAGGGTGCTGACATGAGGTGGTTCCGCGCTCACCCGGCGGACGGATGCACCCCACGCCAGAAATCCGTTGCCGGCCCCCCGCCGGTGCCGAGACCCCCGGGCGGCCCGGGCCCGGCTACAGTGCCGGGGTGAGCGACGCGGCATACCCCTCCCTGTCCGACCCCGAGACCGACCCGTTCGCCGTCGCGGAGGCCGCCGCAGCGGTCATCCGCGAGCGCACCGGCGCCGACACCCACGACGTCGCACTGGTCCTCGGCTCCGGCTGGGGCGGCGCGGGCGACCTCATCGGAGAGACGCTCGCGACGATCGACAACACCGACGTCCCCGGCTTCGAGCGGGCGGCGGTCGAGGGGCACAGCGGAGTCATGCGCTCGGTCGCGATCGGGGACACCGGCCGCCGGGCGCTCGTCTACGGGACCCGCACCCACTTCTACGAGGGCCGGGGGGTGCGGGCCGTCGTCCACGGCGTCCGCACGGCCGCGGCGGCCGGATGCTCGACGATCGTCGTGACGAACGGCTGCGGGGGCCTGCGCCCCGAATGGGCGCCCGGCACACCGGTTCTCATCCGCGACCACATCAACCTCACCGGCGCCTCGCCGCTCGAGGGTGCGACGTTCGTCGACCTCACCGACCTCTACTCCCCCCGGCTGCGCGACCGGGCGCGGATGATCGACCCGACCCTGGACGAGGGCGTCTACGTCCAGTTCCGCGGGCCGCAGTACGAGACGCCGGCCGAGGTGCGGATGGCCGCGACCCTCGGCGGCGACCTCGTCGGGATGTCGACGACCCTCGAGGCGATCGCGGCACGGCACGTCGGGCTCGAGGTCCTCGGGATCTCCCTCGTGACGAACGCCGCCGCCGGCATCTCGACGAGCCCCCTCGACCACGAGGAGGTCCTCGCCGCCGGCCGCGCCGCCGCCGAGCGCTGCGGCCGGCTCCTCGCCGACCTCGTCGCCGACCTCTGAGGACCGGACATGGCCATCCGCTGACACCGAGCGAGCTGCTCGAGCAGGCCCGGGCCTGGGCCGAGGACGACCCGGACCCGGTGACGCGGCGCGAGCTCGAGGACGTCGTCGCCGCCGTCGAGACCGGGGATCCCGACGCGACCGAGGAGCTGCGCGACCGGTTCGCCGGGATGCTCGAGTTCGGCACCGCCGGCCTGCGCGGGGCCCTCGGCGCCGGCCCGAACCGGATGAACCGCGCCGTCGTCATCCGCGCCGCTGCCGGGCTCGCGGCATACCTGCGGCGAGACCGAGCCGGAGCCGGTCGTCGTCGTCGGCTTCGACGCGCGGTTCAACTCCGACCTCTTCGCCCACGACACCGCGTCCGTCGTCGTCGGCGCGGGGGGCCGGGCCATGGTCCTCCCCCACCCGTTGCCGACGCCGGTCCTCGCGTATGCCGTCCGCTTCCTCGGCGCCGACGCGGGCGTCATGGTCACGGCGAGCCACAACCCGCCGGAGGACAACGGCTACAAGGTCTACGTCGGCGACGGCCGGCAGATCGTCACGCCGATGGACACCGACATCGCGGCCGAGATCGCGCGGGTCGACTCGGTCTCCGCCGTCCCGCGGCCCGACGACGGCTGGGAGACGCTCGGCGACGACATCCACGAGGCCTACCTCGCGGCGATGGCATCCGTCGTGGCGGCCGACTCCCCCCGGGACGTCACCGTCGTCCACACCGCCCTGCACGGGGTCGGCTCGGAGACCGTGGCCCGGGCCTTCGAGCTGGCCGGCTTCCCCCGGCCGATCCCGGTGCCGAGCCAGGCCGAGCCCGACCCGACGTTCCCGACGGTGACCTTCCCCAACCCCGAGGAGCCCGGCGCCATGGACGCCGCCCTCGACCTGGCCGAGCAGACCGGCCCCGACCTCGTCATCGCCAACGACCCCGACGCCGACCGCTGCGCCGTCGGCGTGCCCGGCCCCGGCGGGTGGCGGATGCTCCACGGCGACGAGCTCGGCACCCTCCTCGGCTGGCACCTGCTCCGCCGCGGGCTCGTCGGGCCCGGCGAGTGCTTCGCCAACTCGATCGTCTCGTCGCGGATGCTCGCCGCCGTATGCCGCGCCGCCGGGGTGCGCCACGAGGACACGCTCACCGGGTTCAAGTGGATCGCCCGCGCCGACGGGATCCGTTACGGCTACGAGGAGGCCCTGGGCTACTGCTGCTCCCCCCAGCACGTCCTCGACAAGGACGGGATCTCCGCCGCCCTGCTCGCCGCCGAGCTCGCGGGCACGCTCAGGGCCGAGGGACGCTCGATGCCGGAGGTGCTCGACGAGCTCGCTGCGGCCCACGGGGTGCATCTCACCGGGGCGTTCTCGGTGCGGGTGGAGGACCTCGACGTCATCGGGCGGATCATGGCGCGGCTGCGGGCCGAACCGCTGACGTCGGTGGCGGGCGTCGACGTCGCCCGGGCCGAGGACCTGCTCCGCGGGGACGTCGGGCTGCCACCGACCGACGGGCTGCGCTACTACCTCGCCGACGACTCCCGGGTCATCGTCCGGCCGAGCGGGACGGAGCCGAAGCTGAAGATCTACCTCGAGGTCATCGAGCCGGTTCCCGGCGGCGAGCTCGGTGAGGTGCGGGCGGCCCGGGAGCGGGCGTCCCGTCGGTTGGCCGCGGTGACCGAGGCGTTCCGCGCGGCCACCGCTCCCTGACCCCCGGCGCCGCTCGCCGAGACCTCCCGCCGAGAGGTGGGCATCCGCCCCCACCCTCCACGCCGAGAGGTGGGGATCCGCCCCCACCCTCCACGCCGAAAGGCGGGATCCGCCCCCACCCTCCACGCCGAAGGGCGGGGATCCGCCCCATCAGGCGGCCTGAAGGGGCGGATTGCCACCCTTCGGCGGGGGGGGAGGGGCGGATTGCCACCCTTCGGCGAGCGGGTGGGCGGGTGGGTGCGGGCGGGCGGGGTGGGCGGGGGCGGCGCGGGGGGCCGTCGAGGGGCGGGGCGCCGGGTGGTCAGGAGGCCGGGCCGGCGATCTCGTCGAGACGGGTCGCCAGGGCGGCGCACGCCCCCTCGAGGTGCTCCCGCATGAGTCGCTGCGCCGACGCGGCATCCCCGGACTCCAGCGCCTCGAGGACCGCCCGGTGCTCCGCGACGATCCGGTCCCGGCCGAGGGCGTGCCGCGACTGGATCATCGACAGGTGGATCTCGCCGCTGAGGGCGGCATACAGGCGGGTCAGCCGCGGGCTGCCGATCTCGTCGACGAGGGCGCGGTGGAAGCCGAGGTCCGCCGCGACGAAGACGCTCGGCGGCGCCTCGGCCGGCACGGCGGCGAGGTCGACGACGGCCCGACCCGCGCCGGGCGGGACGGCGCCGCGCTCGGCGATGAGCGCCACGACGCCGAGCTCGAGGGGCACCCGGACGAGGAAGAGGTCCTCGACGTCGGCCCGCGACAGGACGGGCACCCGCGCCGACTTGTGCGGCTCCCGGCGCAGCAGCCCCTCCTGGACGAGGAGGGCGATGGCCGTCTTGGCCGTCGGGCGCGAGACGTCGAACTCGGCGGCGACGTCGTTCTCGGTCAACCCCTCGCCCGGGTCGATGAGCCCGTCGAGGACCCGCGTCCGCAGGGTCGCGGACAGGGCGTCGACGAGCGACACCGTCTGCAGCTTGTTCATCCCGTCCGCCTCCTGTCGTTCCGTTCGGTCCTCGCCCGGGAAGCGCCGGGACCAGGTCGTATGCCGCACGCCGGGCCGGCAACCCGCCCCGTGCGCGGACCGTCGGCCGGCCACGGACCAGCGTGGGACCCCCGGCCACCACTCTAGGCGAGCCCGTGACGGTTGCCCGACAATGTGACCGGAATGATTGACAGACAAGTTTACCTGCCATACATTCGCGGAATCGTGGATCGCGCCCCATCCCCGGGGGTCCCCGCACAAAGGAGTGCCGATGTTCCAGCCGGTCGAGAATCCCGTCGCAGGGTCGTTGGCCCTGTCCGCCCTGATTGCGGCGTTACCGCTGCTGACCCTGTTCCTCCTGCTCGGGGCGCTGCGCTGGAAGGCGTGGCAGGCCGGGCTCACCTCCCTGCTCGTCGCCCTCGTCGTCGCCGTCGCCGCCTTCAAGATGCCGGCCGGTCAGGCCCTGCTCTCGGCGAGCGAGGGTGCGGCGTTCGGGCTCTTCCCGATCATCTGGATCGTCCTCACGGCGATCTGGATCTTCCGCCTCACCGAGCTGACGGGCTATGACCTCGTCCTCCGGCGGGCCTTCGGATCGCTCTCTCCGGACATGCGGGTCCAGGCGGTCCTCATCGCCTTCTGCTTCGGCGCCCTCCTCGAGGCGCTCGCGGGCTTCGGCACCCCGGTCGCCGTCACCGCCGTCATGCTGATGGCCGTCGGGATCCGTCCGGTCAAGGCCGCCTCGGTCGCCCTCGTCGCCAACACGGCGCCGGTCGCCTTCGGCGCGATCGCCGTGCCGATCACGACGCTGGCCAAGATCACCGGCCTCGACCCCGACACCCTCGGCGCCATGGTCGGTCGCCAGACCCCGATCCTCGCCGTCTTCGTCCCGCTCATGCTCGTCCTCATGGTCGACGGCCGCCGCGGCCTGCGCCAGACCTGGCTGCCCGCCCTCGTCGGCGGCCTCGGCTTCGGTGGCGCGCAGTACCTCAGCTCGAACTTCTTCAACTACCAGGTCGCCGACATCGTCGCGGCCATCGTCGGCGCGCTCGCCGTCGTCGTGCTCCTGCGCGTCTGGCAGCCCAGCGAGGTCCTCTCCGGAACCCCCGCGGATGACGACGACCTCGAGGCCCCCGTTCCCGCCACCGTCGCCGCCGGCTCGGCTGGCGGCACCGCCACCCGGACCTCCGGCTCGGCCGGCAGCGGCGGCTCCGCGGGCGCCGGCGATGCGGTGCTCGGTGGGTCGGTCGGCGCCGGCGAGGCGCTCATGGCCTTCGGCCCCTACCTCATCGTCGTCGCCCTCTTCACCGCCGTGTCGTTCGGCCCGCTCAAGACCTTCCTCGCCGATCACTCCGGGTGGAAGTTCGCGTGGCCGGGGCTGCACGTCGGCAACAGCGCGGGCGAGCCCCTCGCGGCGACGACCTTCAACTTCAACCTCTTCTCGGCGGCCGGCACCGTCCTGCTCATCGCCGGCATCCTCACGATGCTCCTGTACTCGGTCTCCCCCGCCCGCGCGGCCGGTGCCCTCGTCAAGGTCGTCGTCCAGTTCCGGTACACCGTGCTGACCGTCGTCGCCGTCCTCGCCCTGGCCTACGTCATGAACTTCTCCGGCCAGACCGTCACGCTCGGCCTCGCCCTCGCCTCGACCGGTGCCTTCTTCGCCTTCCTCTCCCCCGTCGTCGGCTGGATCGGCGTGGCCGTCACCGGGTCCGACACCTCCTCGAACAGCCTCTTCGGTCTGCTCCAGGTCACGGCGGCGCACGAGACGGGCATCAGCCCCTACCTCCTCGCGGCCGCCAACACCTCCGGTGGCGTCCTCGGCAAGATGATCTCGCCGCAGAACCTCGCCATCGCCGCCGCCGTCGTCGGCATGGAGGGCAAGGAGAGCGCACTGTTCCGCAAGGTCATCTGGTGGAGCCTCGGGCTGCTGCTCGGGATGTGCGTCCTCGTCTACCTCCAGTCCACCCCGGTCCTCGGCTGGATGGTCGTCGGGTAGGCGATCCGCGATGACCCCCACCACCGCATCCCCGTCCGTGGCGGCCTTCGCCTCGGCCCTCGCCGACCCGACGCGACTGAGCACGCGTGCGGTCGACCGGCTGAAGATGGCGCACGACGCGTCCCACTTCGCCCTCACCCCGAGGGCCGTGGCCGTGCCCGTCGACGCGGCGGAGGTCGGGCGGCTGTTCGCGGCCTCGGCCCGCGACGGTATGCCGCTGACCTTCCGGTCCGGCGGGACGAGCCTGTCCGGCCAGGCCGGCACGGACGGGGTGCTGGTGGACACCCGCAAGCACTTCCGGGACATCGAGATCCTCGACGGCGGCGCCCGGGTCCGGGTCGGGCCCGGCGCCACCGTCCGGCAGGTCAACGTCCGGCTCGCGGCATACGGGCGCAAGCTCGGGCCCGACCCGGCGAGCGAGATCGCCTGCACCCTCGGTGGGGTCGTCGCCAACAACTCGAGCGGGATGGCCTGCGGCACGGCCGCCAACACGTACGCGACCCTCGACAGCCTCGTCCTCGTCCTGCCGAGCGGCACCGTCGTCGACACCAGCGCCCCGGATGCCGACGAGCGGCTGCGCGCCCTCGAGCCGGAGCTGCACGCCGGCCTGGCCCGCCTGCGCGACCGGGTCCGCGGCAACCCCGAGTCCGTCCGCACGGTCGAGCAGCAGTTCTCGATGAAGAACACGATGGGCTACGGGCTCAACAGCTTCCTCGACCACACCCGACCCGTCGACATCCTCGCCCACCTTGCCGTCGGCAGCGAGGGCACGCTCGCATTCATCGCCTCCATCGTCATGCGCACCGTCCCCCTCCTGCGTCACGCGATGACCGGGCTGCTCGTCTTCGACGACCTCGCCGGGGCCACCGGCGCCCTCCCCGCCCTCGTCGACACCGGCGCCGCGACCGTCGAGCTGATGGATGCCGCGTCCCTGCGGGTCGGGCAGGCCGACCCGGCCGCCGACGCCGTCCTGCGGCGGATCGCCGTCGACCGGCACGCCGCCCTCCTCGTCGAGTACCAGGCCGAGAGCCGCGCGGAGGTCCTCGACCTCAGCGGAGCCGCCGAGCCCACCCTCGCACGCCTGCACCTCAGTGCCCCGGTCGAGCTGACCGCCGACCCGACGGCTCGAGCCAGCCTCTGGCACACCCGCAAGGGCCTCTACGCCACCGTTGCCGGCGCCCGGCCGTCCGGGCACGACGGCGCTCCTCGAGGATGTCGTCGTCCCGGTCCCGGCCCTGCTCGGCACGTGCGAGCGGCTCATCGGGCTCTTCGGCCGGCACGGCTACGACGACGCCGTCATCTTCGGGCACGCCAAGGACGGCAACATCCACTTCATGCTGAGCGAGCGGCTCGGCGGCGCGCAGATGGACCGGCTCGAGTCCTTCACCGAGGACATGGTCGACCTCGTCCTGGGTGCCGGCGGCTCGCTCAAGGCCGAGCACGGCACCGGCCGGATGATGGCCGGCTACGTCCGCCGGCAGTACGGCGACGAGCTGTACGCCGTCATGCGCGAGCTGAAGACCCTGTGCGACCCGCGGGGCGTGCTCAACCCCGGTGTCATCATCAGCGACGACCCGCAGGCCCACACCCGCGACCTCAAGGCGACGACGACCGTCGAGGACGAGGTCGACCGCTGCGTCGAGTGCGGCTACTGCGAGCCGGTCTGCCCCAGCAAGGACCTCACGACGACCCCGCGGCAGCGGATCGCGCTGCGACGCGAGATGGCGCTGGCCCGGGCGGCCGGCGACCTCGCCACGGTCGGCGAGCTCGAGGCGGCATACGACTACGACGCCATCGACACCTGCGCCGTCGACGGCATGTGCCAGACCGCCTGCCCGCTGCGGATCAACACCGGCGACCTCATGAAGCGGCTGCGGGCCGAGCGGCGCCGGCCGGCTCATCGGGCGCGGCTGGGCCTTCGCCGCTCGGCACTGGGCCGGGCACGACCCGGATGGCCGCCGCCGCCATGTCGGTGACGCACGCCCTCCCGAGCCGCGCGGTGACCGGGCCGAACGCGCTCGCCCGCAGGGTCGCCGACCCCGACGTCCTCCCCCTGTGGTCGCCCGAGCTGCCCGCGGGTGGCGCACCGCGACCGGCCGGAACCGTCGAGGGAAGCCCCTCAGGCGCACGGCCGCGAGGTCGTCTACTTCTCCGCGTGCGTCGGCACGATGTTCGGCCCCACCGACCAGGGCCCGGGCGTGCGGCCGGCGTTCGTCGCCGCTGTGCGAGCGCAGCGGAGTCACCCTCCGCTACCCCGACGACCTGCCCAGCCTGTGCTGCGGCACGCCATGGCGTTCCAAGGGCCTGACCGACGGCGCCCACGAGATGGAGCGGCGGCTGCTCGACTCGCTGTGGCGGGCCACCCGCGGGGGCGAGCTCGACATCGTCTGCGACGCCTCGTCGTGCACCGAGGGGGTGCGCCAGACCATCGAGAAGGCGGCCGCGGACCCCCGGCAGCCGGTATGCCGCGCTCCGCGTCGTCGACGTCGTCCCCTTCGTCGCCGAGCACGTCCTGCCCGGGCTGCCACCGGCCCGCAAGATCGGCTCGCTCGCCGTCCACCCGACCTGCTCGTCCACCCGGCTCGGCATCAACGACGCCCTGCGGACGATCGCCGAGGCCGTGGCCGAGCGGGTGCTCGTCCCCGACGCGGCCGGGTGCTGTGCCTTCGCCGGCGACCGCGGGCTGCTCCACCCCGAGCTCACGGCGTCGGCCACCCGGGCCGAGGCCGCCGAGGTGGCGACCGTGGACGCATGACGCCTACGCCTCGACGAACCGGACCTGCGAGCTGGGGATGACCCGGGCCACCGGCAAGGAGTACCAGCACATCCTCGAGCTGCTCGCCGCCGGAACCGCGCCCGCGGCCGGCTCGGCGGCCGCCCGCACCGGTCGGGAGCACACCCGGGGCGTGGATACACTCGCTCGGTGAGCACCACGACCGACCGCACCACCGACCGGACGGCCGACGCCACCGCGCACGCCCGCGAGATCCTCGGGGTCTCCCGCCTCACCAACGCCGCCCTGACGACCTGGCTGCACGGGTTGCCGGGCGTGGACCAGGTGGGCGCCGAGGCACGGGCGGCGGGGCTGTCGACGCGCTCGATCAAGACGACGAGCAAGGCGTGGGCCATCGACCTCGCGATCTCGATGATCGACCTGACGACGCTCGAGGGCGCCGACACCCACGGCAAGGTCCGCGGGCTGTGCGCGAAGGCCCTCGTCCCCGACCCCAGCGACCCGAGCACGCCCCGCCCCGCGGCGATCTGCGTCTACGGCGACATGGTCGCCACCGCCAAGGAGGCCCTCGGGGACAGCGGCATCCACGTCGCCGCCGTCGCCACCGCATTCCCGAGCGGCCGGGCGAGCCGACGGGTCAAGCTCGCGGACACCCGCGACGCCGTCGCCGCGGGGGCCGACGAGATCGACATGGTCATCGACCGTGGGGCGTTCCTCTCGGGGCGATACCTCGACGTGTTCGACGAGATCGCCGCCGTC
Source organism: uncultured Actinomycetota bacterium (assembly GCA_963745335.1). Taxonomy (GTDB): domain Bacteria; phylum Actinomycetota; class Actinomycetes; order Actinomycetales; family Dermatophilaceae; genus CAVSJJ01. The sequence goes on along the minus strand of CAVUXP010000003.1, from coordinate 549,669 downwards.
AAGCAGGCGTGTGTCCGCGAGGACGGCACGAGCGCCCACCTCAAGGTCATCATGGAGACCGGCGAGCTCGTCACCTACGACAACGTCCGCCGCGCCTCCTGGCTGTCGATGCTCGCCGGGGGCGACTTCATCAAGACGAGCACCGGCAAGATCTCCCCCGCGGCGACCCTTCCCGGTCACGCTCGTCATGCTCGAGGCCGTCCGCGACTGGCGCGACCTCACCGGCGAGCAGGTCGGCGTCAAGCCGGCCGGCGGCATCCGGACGACGAAGGACGCCATCAAGTACCTCGTCACCGTCCACGAGACGGCCGGCGAGGACTGGCTCGACCCGGCCCTGTTCCGGTTCGGCGCATCCGGCCTGCTCGGTGACCTCATCATGCAGCGCCAGAAGCTCGCCACCGGCGCCTACTCCGGCCCCGACTACGTCACGATCGACTGACCCCCACGAGGGATGAGAGCACCCATGCCGACATTCGAGTACGCACCGGCCCCGGAGTCCCGGGCCGTCGTCGACATCGCCAGCTCCTACGGGCTGTTCATCGGCGGCGAGTTCGTCGAGGGCCACGGCGAGGCGTTCAAGACCGTCAACCCGGCGACCGAGGAGTCGCTCGCCGAGGTGTCCGAGGCGACCGCCGACGACGTCGACGCCGCGGTCAGGGCCGCGCGGACGGCATACACCCGGGTCTGGTCCCGGATGTCCGGCGCCGACCGCGGCAAGTACCTCTTCCGGATCGCCCGGATCATGCAGGAGCGGGCCCGCGAGCTCGCCGTCCTCGAGAGCCTCGACAACGGCAAGCCGATCAAGGAGAGCCGCGACACCGACATCCCCCTCGCGGCGGCGCACTTCTTCTACCACGCCGGCTGGGCCGACAAGCTCGGGTATGCCGCGCTCGGCCCCAACCCGCGCCCGCTCGGCGTCGTCGGACAGATCATCCCGTGGAACTTCCCGCTCCTCATGCTCGCGTGGAAGATCGCCCCCGCCCTCGCGGCCGGCAACACCGTCGTCCTCAAGCCCGCCGAGACGACACCGCTCACCGCACTGCTCTTCGCCGACATCTGCCGCCAGGCCGACCTTCCGCCCGGCGTCGTCAACATCGTGACCGGCGCCGGCGCAACCGGCCAGGCCATCGTCGACCACCCCGGCCTCGACAAGCTCGCGTTCACCGGCAGCACCGCGGTCGGCAAGATGATCGCCCGCTCCATCGCCGGGACCCGCAAGCGGGCCACCCTCGAGCTCGGCGGCAAGGCGGCGAACATCGTCTTCGACGACGCTCCCATCGACCAGGCCGTCGAGGGCATCGTCAACGGGATCTTCTTCAACCAGGGCCACGTGTGCTGCGCCGGGTCGCGCCTCCTCGTCCAGGAGAGCGTCGCCGACGAGGTCGAGCGACGGCTCAAGCGGCGCCTCGCCACGCTGCGTGTGGGCGACCCGCTCGACAAGAACACCGACGTCGGCGCCATCAACTCCCGCGCCCAGCTCGACCGGATCGCGGCGCTGGCCGAGGTCGGCGAGGAGCAGGGTGCCACCCGCTGGGACACCGGCTGCGAGCTGCCGGGGAACGGCTTCTGGTTCCGCCCCACCGTCTTCACCGGCGTCAGCCAGTCGCACCGGATCGCCCAGGAGGAGATCTTCGGACCCGTCCTGTCCGTCCTCACCTTCCGCACGCCGCAGGAGGCCGTCGCCAAGGCCAACAACACGCCCTACGGCCTCTCGGCGGGCATCTGGACCGAGAAGGGGTCGCGCATCCTCTGGATGGCCGACCAGCTCCGCGCCGGGGTCGTGTGGGCGAACACGTTCAACCGGTTCGACCCGACGAGCCCGTTCGGCGGCTACAAGGAGTCCGGCTACGGCCGTGAGGGAGGCCGGCACGGCCTGGAGGCCTACGTGCGGACCGAGGAGGTGGCCCGATGAGCCCCAGCGCGAGCGCCCGGGTCGACGTGCGCAAGACGTACAAGCTCTACGTCGCAGGCGCGTTCCCCCGCAGCGAGAGCGGCCGGTCCTACGAGGTGTATGCCGCGCCCTCCGGTCGCCGGCAGAGCCCGCGTTTCCTCGCCAACGCGGCGATGGGCTCGCGCAAGGACGCCCGCGACGCCGTGGCCGCCGCCCGGAAGGCGCAGCCCGGCTGGGCGGGGGCCACGGCATACAACCGGGGCCAGGTCCTCTACCGCGTCGCCGAGGTCATGGAGTCCCGCCGCCCCCAGCTCGTGGCGGACGTCCGCGACGCCGAGGGCGTCACCGCCGCCCGCGCCGAGACGCTCGTCTCCGCCGCCATCGACCGCTGGGTCTGGTATGCCGGGTGGTCGGACAAGTTCCCCCAGGTCCTCGGCGGGCTCAACCCCGTCGCCGGGCCGTACTTCGACATCTCGGTGCCGGAGCCGACGGGCGTCGTGGCCGTCCTCGCGCCGCAGGCGTCGTCGCTGCTCGGCCTCGTGTCCGTCATCGCGCCGGTCGTCGTCACCGGCAACACGGCCGTCGTCGTCACCTCGCAGGAGCGGCCGCTGCCGGCCGTCACCCTCGCCGAGTGCCTCGCGACGTCCGACGTCCCGGGCGGCGTCGTCAACCTCCTCACCGGCCGGACGGCCGAGATGGCGCCGTGGCTCGCGGCGCACCGTGACGTCAACGCGATCGACCTCGCCGGAGCCGCGGACGCCGACGGCGTCGACTGGGGTGCGCTCGAGGAGGCGGCGGCCGACACCGTCAAGCGGGTCCTCCGACCGGCCGGCACCGGCGCGGCCGCGGTGGAACCGGACTGGGAGCCGGTGCCCGGGCTCGAGCGGCTCACCGCGTTCGTCGAGACCAAGACGGTCTGGCACCCCAAGGGCCGATGACCCGATGAGCGAGGCCACCGGCTCCGGGGACGCCCCTCCCTCGCCCGGTCGGCGTCGCGTCGTCGTCCTCGCCGGGCCGAGCGGGTCGGGCAAGACCCGGTTGGCCCACCGGCTGCGGGACGAGCACGGCTGGCCGGTGGTCCGGCTCGACGACTTCTACCGGGACCTCGACGACCCGGCTCTCCCCCGCGAGGAGCACCTCGGCATCGTCGACTGGGACCACCCGGACAGCTGGAACGCCGACGCGGCCGTCGCGGCGCTCGTCGACCTCGTCGACGGTGGGTCGATGACGGCGCCCGTCTACGACATCGGGACGAGCCGGGCCGTCGGCAGCCACGAGGTGACCGCCCGCCCGGACGACCTCGTCGTCGCCGAGGGGATCTTCGCCGCCGACATCGTGCCCGCCCTGCGCGAGGCGGGGGTCCTCTACGCCGCGTGGTGCATCCATCACCGTCCGTCAGTGACCTTCGTCCGACGGCTTGCCCGCGACCTCGCCGAGCGGCGCAAGCCGCCACCGTTGCTCCTGCGGCGGGGGCTCAGCCTCATGCGCGCCGAGCCGGGCATCGTGCGACGGCTCACCGCCCTCGGTGCGGCGAGTGCCCGGCCCGACGAGGTCGAGCGCGTACTCCGGACGGGCACGGTGAGCGTCCGTTAGGGTGCAGCGTGAGCAGGAGGGACCCCGTTTCGTCATGAGCGAGCACGACTGGACCGCGCCGGGTTCGGCGCAACCCGAGCCGCAGCAGCCATGGCCCCCGCCGCCTCCGCCGGCTCCTGCGCAGGGGCCGGCCGCTCCCGCTCCGCCCCCCTACCCCGGGGCGGCTCCCGGCTCCCCGCCGCCCGGCCAGGGCTACCCCCCACCGGGTGGGGGCTACCCGCCGCCCGGTGGCGCGGCATACCCGCCGCCCGGCCAGGGCTACCCGCCGCCCGGTGCCGGACCCGGCGGGTGGCAGCAGGGCTACGTCCCCGTCGTCGAGCTGCGGCCCGGCATCATCCCGCTGCGCCCCCTCACCCTCGGCGACATCTACGGCGCGGTGATGAAGACGATCCGCGGCAATGTCGCGGCCACCGTCGGCCTGGCGTTCCTCACGACCCTCATCGCCATGGTGCCCTCGACCGCCCTCGGCGCCTGGTTCGGCTCGCTCGCCGACCCCGGCAGCGACCCGTCCGGCGACCCGTACGCGAGCGACAGCACCATCGCGCTGGGGACGATCGGCGGCTACATCCCGACGATCTTCATCGCCTTCGCGACGATCATCCTCACCGGCTTCGTCGCCTACGTCGTCGGCCAGGGCGTGCTCGGCCGCAAGGTGAGCGCGGGCGAGACGTGGGACGGCACGAAGGGACGGCTGCTCGCGGTCATCGGCGGGTCCCTGCTGACCGGCTTCATCCAGCTCGTCGTGTTCGCCGCCATCCTCGCCATCCCGATCGTCATGCTCGTCGTCGCGAGCAACGGGGACGCCTCGCTCGGGGCGGCGGTCTTCCTCTTCATCATCCTGCTCCTCGTGGCGATCGTCGCGAGCCTGTTCCTGTGGACCCGGTTCTCGTTCGTCAGCGCGTCGATCGTTCTCGAGCGGATCGGCGTCCTCGCGGGCATCCGCCGGTCCTGGCAGCTGACGACCGGGACGCCGTTCTGGCGCGTCCTCGGGATCCGCATCCTCACGAGCATCCTCGTCGGGGTCGTCAGCCAGGTCCTCGTCGTCCCCATCTCCTTCGGCGGGATGCTCGGGCTCATCGGCACGGGCAACGAGGGGCACCTCTACCTCTTCCAGGCCGTCGTGGCCGGGCTGACCGGGCTGCTCACCGGGACGATCACGACCCCGTTCAGCGCCGGCGTCGATGCCACCCTCTACGTCGACCAACGCATCCGTCGCGAGGGACTTGACGTCCAGCTCATCTCCGCCGCCCAGTCCGGCACGGCAGGGCCGTGGTCGGCGGCCGGCCAGGCATGAGACCGATGCTCCTCCACGCGGTGCCGACCGACGGCCCGCCCCTCGACCCGAGCCGCTCGCAGGCGCGGCGCTGGCTCGCCGAGGAGCTGGCCAAGCAGAAGTACCACGTGAGCGAGAGCCTGTGGGACCGCTTCATGAGATGGCTCCGGGACGCCCTGGACTTCGGCGGCAACAGCAGCCTGGGGGTGCCGCAGTGGGTCACCGGGATCGTCGTCCTCGCCCTCCTCCTCGGCGCGGCCCTCGTCATCGCCCGCGTCGTGCGCCGCGAGGCCCGCACGCGCGGAGAGCGGGACCACGCCGTCCTCGACGAGGCGGGCGTCGAGGCGAGGGAGTACCGCCGCCGGGCCGAGGCCGCCCTCGCCGCCGACGACTGGGACGGTGCGGTCCTCGACGCCTTCCGCGCCGTCGCCCAGGGCGCCGTCGAACGCACGGTGCTCGACGACCTGCCCGGGCCGGACCGCCGACGAGGTCGCCCGCGACCTCGGCCCCGTCTTCCCGGCCGAGGCCGACGACCTCCGCCAGGGCGCCGTGGCCTTCGACGCCGTTCGCTACGGCCACCTCGCGGCGAGCGAGGCCGCCGCACGGGCCGTCGTCGACGTCGAGAGCCGGGTCCGCCGGGCGCGGCCCGTCCTGCCCGACCTCGCCGGCCTGACCGGTGGGGTCCCCCGATGAGCTCGTCGGCCGCCGTGGCGACCGAGCGGGTCGGCGCCGCCCCCGGCATGCCGGCCCGTCGCCCACGGGTGACCCGACGCGGCGTCGTCGTCGTGACGGGGGCCCTGGTGCTGCTCGCCCTGCTCGTCGCCATGATCCTGTCGCAGGGACGTCCCACGGGCTTCCTCGACCCCGAGGACACGGGCCGGTTCGGCACGGAGGCGCTCGTCGAGGTGCTGCGCGACCACGGGGTCGACGTCGAGGTCCGGCGGGGCGCCCGCGCGGTCGCCGATGCGCCTCCCGGCCCGGGGACGACGGTCGTCGTCGGCGACCCGGAGCTGCTCGGCGCGGGCGCCGCCCGGCTGGTGGCCCGCGCGACCCGGGAGGCCGACCGGGTCGTCCTCCTCTCGCCGACGCCGGACGAGGCCGAGGCCTTCGACCTGCCGGTGGCGCCCGCGCCGACCGGTAGTGGGCCGCTCACCGCCCGCTGCGACGGCTCGATCGCCCACCGCGACGACACGGTGTCCTCGGTCGACACCCGGTTCATCCCGAGCGACGGTGAGGTCCCCGCCGACGTCACCCAGTGCTTCCCGCTCCCGGACCCGAACGGCGAGCCGGGCGCCGACCCCGGACCCGGCGCCCCTCACGGGTCGGCACTGGTCGTCGTGCCGGCGACCGGGTCCCGTCCCGAGGTCGTCGCCATCGGCTTCTCGATGGGCCTCGTCAACGGACTCGTCACCGAGCGCAGCCACGCCGCCCTCGGGCTGCGCGCCCTCGGCGCCAGCCCGCGCCTCGTCTGGTACCAGCCCGAGACGGCCGACCTCACCGTGACGGGCACCGGGGCCATCGGACCCTCGCAGGACCCGTGGCCGCCGTGGGAGGGCCCGGCCATCGCCCTCATCCTCTCCGCCGTCCTGCTCCTCGCCCTCGTCCGGGGTCGCCGCTTCGGCCGGCTCGTCCCCGAGGCGCTGCCGGTCGTCGTCCGGGCGGTCGAGACGACGGAGGCCCGGGCGATGATGTACCGCCGGGCCCGGGACCGGGAGCGCTCGGCCCTCGTCCTCCGCGACGCGACGATCCGCCGGCTGCGCCGACGGCTCGCCATCGCCCCCACCGCGCCACCCGAGGTCGTCGTCCCCGTCGTGGCGACGGCGACCGGAATCCCCACCGACGACGTCGGGCGCGCGCTCTTCGGGCCCGCCCCGACCGATGACCCCGGGCTGCTGGCTCTCGGCCAGCAGCTCGCCGACCTGGAGGAAAGGGCCCGCCACCCATGACCGAGCAACCCACCCCCGACACCCCGGCCGCGGACCGGCCGGGGCCCGGCCCCGCAGCCGCGCCGCCGGCACCACCGGCGCCCGCGGCATACCCCCAGGGGCCGTCGGCGCCGGAGCCGCCGGCACCGGACGCCCGACTGGCACTCCTCGCCGTCCGCGCCGAGGTGGCCAAGGCCGTCGTCGGCCAGGACGCCGCCGTCGCCGGTCTGCTCGTCGCGCTTCTCGCCCGCGGGCACATCCTGCTCGAGGGCGTCCCCGGCGTCGCGAAGACCCTCCTCGTGCGCGCCCTCGCCGCGGCGCTGTCGGTCGAGACCAAGCGGGTCCAGTTCACCCCGGACCTCATGCCCGGCGACCTCACCGGGTCGCTCGTCTTCGACGCCCGGACGAGCGACTTCACCTTCCGCGAGGGGCCGGTCTTCACCAACCTCCTGCTCGCCGACGAGATCAACCGGACCCCGCCGAAGACCCAGTCGGCCCTCCTCGAGGGGATGGAGGAGCGCCAGGTCAGCATCGACGGGCACCCCCACCGGCTGCCGACGCCGTTCATGGTCGCGGCGACCCAGAACCCCGTCGAGTACGAGGGGACCTACCCCCTGCCGGAGGCTCAGCTCGACCGCTTCCTCCTCAAGGTCGTCCTGCCGCTGCCGCCGCGCGAGGACGAGGTGAAGGTCCTGCGCCGGCACGCGAGCGGCTTCGACCCGCGCGACCTCGCGACCGCCGACATCCGTCCGGTCGCCTCGGCCGACGACCTCGCGGCGGGCGCCGAGGCCGTCGCACAGGTCGAGGTCTCCGACGAGGTCGCCGCCTACATCGTCGACATCGCCCGGGCGACCCGGAGCTCACCGTCGCTCTCCCTCGGCGTCAGCCCGCGGGGGGCCACCGCCCTCATGGCGACGAGCCGGGCCTGGGCCTGGCTCGGTGGTCGCGGCTTTGTCACGCCGGACGACGTCAAGGCCCTCGCCCATGCCACCCTCGCCCACCGGCTCTCGCTCCGTCCCGAGGCCGAGCTGGAGGGGGTCAGCGTCACCTCCGTCCTCGACAGCGCGCTCGGGTCGGTGCCGGTCCCCCGCTGATGGCCCTCACCCTGCGCACCGTCGTGCTGGCCCTGCTCGGGCTGGTGCCGGTCCTCATCTGGCCCAGTGGCGACACGGTCCGGCTGTGGTGGCTGGCGATCGTCCTCCTCGTCGCCGTGGACCTCCTCCTCGCGCCGTCGCCGAGACGCCTCCACCTCGCCAGGAGCGCGCCGACCCAGGTGCGGCTCGGTGAGAGCACCCGCTCCGCCCTCCTCGTGACGAACCCCTCCTCCCGAGGGGTCCGCGGCAGCCTGCGCGACGCCTGGCCACCCTCGGCCGGAGCGGCGGGCGAGCGGCATACCCTCCGGGTCCCGGCGGGCGAGCGGGTGCGGCTGACGACGACGCTCACGCCCACCCGGCGCGGCGACCGCTCCGCCGACCGGGTCACCGTGCGCTCGCTCGGCCCCCTCGGGCTCGCCGCCCGGCAACGGTCCTTCCCGCTCGAGGGCTCGCTGCGGGCGCTGCACCCGTTCCCCGCCCGCAAGCACCTGCCGAGCCGGCTCGCCGTCCTGCGGCAGCTGGACGGGCGGGCGGCGGTGCGGACCCGCGGCCAGGGGACGGAGTTCGACAGCCTCCGCGACTACGTCGAGGGCGACGACGTCCGCAGCATCGACTGGCGCGCGACGGCCCGGCGACGGCACCTCGTCGTGCGGACCTGGCAGCCCGAGCAGTACCGGCGGATCATCATCGTCCTCGACACCTCGCGCACGAGCGCCGGCCGGGTCGGCGACTGGCCGCGCCTCGACGCGGCGATGGATGCCGCGCTCCTGCTGACGGCCCTCGCCGGACATGCCCGCGACCGGGTGCAGATCATCGCCGGCGACCGGGTCGTCCGCGCCCGGATCGGCGGCAGCGACCGGGCCCAGCTGCTCCACTCGGCCGTGAGCACCCTCGCCCCCGTCGACGCCAACCTCGTCGAGGCGGACTGGAACGTCCTCGCCTCCGAGGTCTCCCGGCTCGGGACCCACCGTGCCCTCGTCGTCCTGCTCACCCCGCTGGAGTCCTCGGCCGTCGAGGAGGGGCTGCTGCCCGTGCTGCCCGCGCTCGTCGCGCACCACCGGGTCGTCGTCGCCTCCGTGGCCGACCCGGCCGTCAGCGCGATGCGGGCCGCCCGGACGAGCACCGCTGAGGTGTATGCCGCGGCCGCCGCCGAGCGGACGATCCGGCTGCGCGAGCGGACCGCCGAGGCCCTCGGCCGGCTCGGCGTCCACGTCATCGACGCCGACGCCGAGGAGCTGCCGGTCCGCCTCGCCGACCACTACCTCGCGCTGAAGCGCCAGGGCCTCCTCTGACCCTCCCCCCGGCCCCTCCCCCTGCACCAACCTCCCCCCCGGCACGAACCTCTGCTAGCAGAGCTTCCTGCCGAACGGGGATGCTGCAACCCCGCCGTTCTGCAGGAACCCGCCCATCCGCGCCGGGCCCTCTGCCGGGGACGAGTCCTCCGGCGGCTCAGGCCGAGACCGGCGCGGAGTCGCCGATCGACCGGATGTCCACGTCCCCGGTGACGCCCTCCGCATGGGCCCGGCGCCCGAGGACGAAGACATACGCGAGGAACGCCGACTCGACGACGACCCCGATCCCGACCCGGACGAAGGTCGGCAGGTCCGACGGCGTGACGAACCCCTCGATGATGCCGCTGACGAGCAGCACGGCCGCGAGGCCGAGCGAGATGCCGATCGCGGTCCGCCCCTCGGCGGCGAAGGACTGCAGCCGCGTCCGGGGGCCGGGGTCGACCCACGACCAGAACAGCCGCAGCCCGACGGCGCCGGCGATGAAGACGGCCGTCAGCTCGAGGAGGCCGTGCGGGAGGATGAGCCCGAAGAAGAGCCCCGTCCGGTCGTGCGAGATCATCATCCCGCCGATGACGCCGACGTTGAGGATGTTCTGCCACAGGACCCACAACACCGGGAACCCCAGCACGCCGAACACGATCGCCTGCGCCGACACCCACGCGTTGTTGATCCACACGGCCGTCGCGAACTCGTGGTGGGCGAACTCGGAGTAGTAGTTCTGGAAGTCGGTCCCGACGTAGGCCTGGATCTCCTCCGGGGTGAGGAACGAGGTGTAGACCTCCGGGTGCGCGATCGTCCACGCGCCCACGAGGACCGCCACGACGACGTTGACGACCGCCGTCGTCACCCACCACCAGCGCAGTCGGTACAGGGCGCCGGGGAAGGTGCGGGTGAAGAACCGGGCGAGGTCCGCCCAGGTCGACGTATGCCGCCCGCCCGCCGAGAGCCGCGCCCGCGCCAGCAGGGTCGAGAGGTAGGTGACGACCGACGGGTCCGGTGAGGCCGAGCGGACCACCGACAGGTGGGTCGACGTGCGCTGGTAGAGGTCGAGGAGCTCGTCCGCCTCGGCGCCGGTGAGCCGATGCCGGCCGGCCAGCTCCTCCAGCCGTGCCCACTGCGCGTGGTGCGCGGTGACATAGGCATCGAGGTCCACGCGCTCACCCTATGCTGCCGGTGTGAGCGATGCAGGCACTCCGACGGCATACCGCGGCTACGCCTCGGACGACATGGTGACGGGCGAGGGCGTCGCCGTGGAGCTGCCCGTCGCGACGGTTCTCGTCCGAGCCGGGTCCGGCATCCTCGACGTCCTCGTCGCCATGGCGCTCCTCATCGCCGCGGCCTTCGTCCTGCCCGTGCTCGTCTCGGGCACGTCCGACGCCGTCGCCCGGACGATCGTCATCGTGACGATGGTCGGGATCTTCGTCGGCATCCCGACGGCGGTCGAGACGCTGACCCGCGGGCGGACCCTCGGCAAGCTCGCGCTCGGCCTGCGGGTCGTCCGCGACGACGGCGGCCCGATCACCTTCCGGCATGCCCTGACCCGCGCTCTCGTCGGCTGGGTCGAGGTCTACCTCCTCTTCGGCGCCCCGGCGCTCATCGCCGGGCTCATCCATCCGCGGAGCAAGCGGCTCGGCGACATGGCGGCGGGGACCTACGTCGTCAACCAACGCGCGAAGATGCGGCTGCTCCCCCCGCCCGGCATGCCACCCTTCCTCGCCCGGTGGAGCGTCGCGGCCGACCTGGCCAGTCTGCCGCCGGGGCTCGCCATCGCCATCCGGCAGTTCCTCGGGCGCGCGCCGACCCTGAGCCCCCAGGCCCGCCACGAGCTCGGCGGCCAGCTGCTCCACGCGGCGCTGCCCTACGTCTCGCCACCCCCGCCCGGCGGCGTCCACCCCGAGTACATCCTCGCGGCGATCATCGCCGACCGCCGGCGCCGCGACCTCGACCGGCTCTGGCGCGAGGAGCAGCGCCGGGCCGCGTTGCTGCCACCGGATCCGCTCGGCACGATCCACTGACCGCGGTCTGCCCGCAGCGTGGCGGGCACGGTGCGCCGACGGACAGGTTGCTGCCGAATGGGGGTGTTGCAGCACCCCCGTTCGGCAGCACCCTCTGCTAGCAGAGGTTCGTGCAGGGGGGCGGGCGGGGGCGGCGGGGGCGGTTGGTCGTGGGGCCGGCGGCTGGGTCAGGCGTCCGTGCCGAGGGCGGCATACCCGGGCTTGACGACGTCGGTGATGATGGCGAGCCGCTCGTCGAACGGGATGAAGGCCGACTTCATCGCGTTGATCGTCGCCCAGCGCAGGTCCTCGAGGGACCAGCCCGCCTCGTCGACGAGCAGCCGCATCTCCCGCGTCATCGACGTGCCGCTCATGAGCCGGTTGTCGGTGTTGACGGTGACCCGGAAGCGCAGCCGCTTCAGCAGGGTGATGGGGTGCAGGGCGATCGACGGGGCCGCGCCCGTCTGCACGTTGCTGCTCGGGCACATCTCGAGCGGGATCCGCCGGTCACGGACGTATGCCGCGAGCAGCCCGAGGTAGACCGCCGCCGGGTCCGCGTCGAGGGCCGACGCCATGTCGTCGGTCGCCGGCCGCCCGTCGATGGTGATGTCGTCGACGATCCGGACCCCGTGGCCGAGCCGGTCCGCGCCGCACCACTGGATCGCCTCCCAGATGCTCGGCAGCCCGAACGCCTCCCCCGCGTGGATCGTGAAGTGGGCGTTCTCGCGGCGGAGGTACTCGAAGGCGTCGAGGTGTCGGCTGGGCGGGAAGCCCGCCTCGGCCCCGGCGATGTCGAAGCCGACCACCCCGTCGTCGCGGTAGCGGACCGCGAGCCGGGCGATGTCGGTGCTCATCGCGGCGTGGCGCATCGCGGTGAGGAGCGCGGCCACCCGGATCGGCGTCCCCGCGGCGGCCGCCTCGCGCTCGCCGTCGCGGAAGCCGGCGACGACGGCCTCGACGACCTCCTCGAGCGACAGGCCCCGCTCGATGTGCAGCTCGGGCGCGAACCGCGACTCGGCGTAGACGACGCCGTCGGCGGCGAGGTCGAGCGCGCACTCCTTCGCGACCCGGTGCAGCTGCTCGGGGGTCTGCATGACGGCGACCGTGTGGGCGAAGGTCTCGAGGTAGCGCTCGAGCGAGCCCGAGTCGGCGCTGTCCCGGAACCAGGTGCCGAGCGCCGCCGGGTCGCCCGTCGGCAGCGCGTCGTAGCCGACCTCGTCGGCCAGCTCGACGATCGTGGCCGGTCGCAGCCCGCCGTCGAGGTGGTCGTGGAGCAGCGCCTTCGGGGCGCGGGCGACGGCGTCGGCCGTGGGAACGGTCATGGGCTCAGGCGATCCTGTCGATGACGAGCGGGGCGATCCCGGGACGGGAGCCCTCGGGGGCGATGGTGACGGCGGCGTCGAGCGCCGCGAGGGCGCGGTCGAGGCGCTCCGGGGTGTCCGTGTGGAGGGTCATCAGCCGCTCGCCGTGCCGGACGGTCGCGCCCGGCTTGACGTGGAGCTCGACGCCCGCGCCGGCCTGGACCGGGTCCTCCTTGCGGGCGCGACCGGCGCCGAGCCGCCAGGCGGCGACGCCGACGGCATACGCATCCATCGTCGTCACCACGCCGTCACCCTCGGCGAGGACGTCGTGGGTATGCCGCGCCGTCGGCAGCGGCGCGTCCGGGTCCCCGCCCTGCGCGGAGACCATCCGGCGCCACGCGTCCATCGCCCGGCCGTCGGCGAGGGCCGCGGCGACGTCCTCGCCGTCCCGGCCGGCTGCCGCGAGCATCTCCTGGGCGAGGGCCACGGTCAGCTCGACGACGTCGGGCGGACCTCCCCCGGCGAGGACCTCGACCGACTCGCGCACCTCGAGGGCGTTGCCGGCCGTGAGCCCGAGCGGGGTGTCCATGCCGGTCAGCAGGGCGACCGTCGTGACCCCGGCGTCGGTCCCGAGGGCGACCATCGTCTCGGCGAGCTCGCGGGCCCGGTCCTCGGTCTTCATGAACGCGCCCGAGCCGACCTTGACGTCGAGGACGAGCGCGCCGGTGCCCTCGGCGATCTTCTTGCTCATGATCGAGGAGGCGATGAGCGGGATGGCCTCGACGGTTCCCGTGACGTCCCGGAGGGCATAGAGCCGCTTGTCGGCCGGCGCGAGCCCGGACCCCGCGGCGCAGATGACGGCGCCGACGTCCCCGAGCTGCGCGAGCATCTCGTCGTTGGACAGGCCCGCCCGCCAGCCGGGGATCGACTCGAGCTTGTCGAGCGTGCCTCCCGTGTGCCCGAGGCCACGCCCGGACAGCTGCGGCACGGCGACCCCGAAGACGGAGACGAGCGGGGCGAGCGGCAGGGTGATCTTGTCGCCGACGCCCCCGGTCGAGTGCTTGTCGGCGGTCGGCCGGCCGAGCGAGGAGAAGTCCATCCGCTCCCCGCTGCGGATCATCGCCTCGGTCCACCGGGAGATCTCCCGGCGGCTCATCCCGTTGAGGAGGATCGCCATCGCGAGGGCGCTCATCTGCTCGTCGGCGACGACCTCGCGGGTGTAGGCGTCGATGACCCAGTCGATCTGGGCGTCGCTCAACTCCCCGCGGTCGCGCTTGGCGATGATGACGTCGACGGCATCGAAGGCTTCGCTCACCCGGCCATCATCACAGATCGAGGTACGCGGTCGTGACGTCGGTGCGACGGCCGCGCGTCGGGCCGACGATGGTGGGCGTCGGGCTCAGCGAAGGTTGTCGGGGCCGAAGGCCTGCGGCAGGACCTCGCGCATCGGCAGGACGCCCTCCGGCGTCATGAGAAGGCAGTCGGCGCCGCCGTTCTCCCACAGCAGCTGCCGGCAGCGTCCGCAGGGCATCAGCGCCGCGCCCGCCCGGTCGACACAGGCGACGGCGACGAGCCGTCCGCCGCCCGTGGCGTGGAGCTGGCTGACCATGCCGCACTCGGCGCACAGCCCGACGCCGTAGGCGGCGTTCTCGACGTTGCAGCCGCTCGACGACCCGGCCGTCGTCGACGAGGCCGGCAACGCCGACGGGGTAGTGCGAGTAGGGCGCGTAGGCGTGGTCGAGCATCGCGACGGCGGCCTCGCGCAGGGCGGTCCAGTCGACGTGGGGCGGGGTGTCGCTCATCGGGCTCTCCGGGGTCTTGAGGGGCGGGTCCGGCGTCGACCTTGACCCGGTCGGCGACGACGACGGCGGCGAGGAGGTTGGCGCCGGCGAGGACGGCGTCCTCGTCGACGACGAGGTCGCCCTGGTGCAGGTCGAAGGTGGGACCGCCCGGCGTGCGGGTGCCGAGCCGGGCCATCGCGCCCGGCGCGTGGGCGAGGTACCACGAGAAGTCCTCGCCACCGAGCGACTGGGCGGTCCCGACCGGAGCGAGCCCGGCCCCGAGGGCCGCCTGCTTGAGGGCGGCGACGGCGTCGACCTGGTTGACGACCGGGCGGGACGCCCTTGACCCGCTCGAGCCGCGCCTGGACGGCATACGGGGAGACGACGTCGGCGACGATCTCCTCGAGCAGCGGACCGATGGTGAGCCAGGCGTTGGCGTCGAGCATCCGGAGCGTCCCGGCACACTCGCCGCTGCTGGGGATGACGTTGGCGGCCTTGCCGGCGTGGATCGTGCCCCAGACGAGCGAGGCGCCGGAGCGCGGGTCGAGGCGCCGGGACAGGACGGCGGGCATCTCCGTCACGACCTTGGCGAGGGCGAAGGTGAGGTCCTGGGTCAGCTGGGGGCGGGAGGTGTGGCCCACCCTTGCCGTGGACGAACACCCGCAGATGGTCGCTCGCCGCGGTGATCGGCCCGACCCGCAGGCCGACCTGACCGACGTCGAGGCTCGGGTCGGCGTGGACGGCGAAGACGACGTCGACGTCGTCCATGGCGCCGTGCGCGATGGCGTCGTGGGCACCGCCGGGGATGAGCTCCTCGGCGGCCTGGAAGACCGCGCGGACCCCGATGCCCCGCTCGCGCAGGCCCTCCTCCTCGGCCTTGAGAGCCAGCATGGCGCCGACGAGTCCCGGTGGTGTGCAGGTCGTGGCCGCAGGCATGGCAGACCCCGTCGACGCCGGAGGAGAAGGGCAGCCCGGTGCGCTCGCGGACGGGCAGGGCATCGAGGTCGGCGCGCAGCGCGACCCGGTATGCCGCCTGCTCGGCCCCGAGGTCGGCGAGCAGCCCCGTGCCGGGCAGCCGGCGGACGGTGATGCCGGCCCGCTCGAGACGCTCGGCGACGATGCCCGTCGTGCGGGACTCCTCGCGGGAGAGCTCGGGGTGGGCGTGCAGGTCGTGCCGGAGCGCGACGAGCTCGTCGGCGATCGAGGCGATGCAGGCCCGGAGGTCGGCGAGCAGGGAGTCATCAGTCATCTCAGTCCGCACCTTACCCGCGCTCCCGCCCCGCCCACCCCGGCCGTCACGGCGCGGGGCGTCGGCGGTCAGGCGGTTGCGGCAGGTGGGTCACCGTCGACGAGGGTGGCGCGGTGGCGCTCCCAGCGCTCGACGATGCCGGACATCTCGCCGCTGACGAAGCGGAGGAACTCGAGGCTGAGGGCGATCCGGGCGCTCGCCTGGGGCCGACCGTCGATCGACCCCACCCCCTCGGCGAGGGCCGCCGTGATCGGCGCGTAGATCTGGTCGGTGCGGAGCATGACGTCGTGCCAGGCATCCTCGGCGACGATGTAGACATCCCGGCGCGAACCGCGCGGCCGCTCGCGCCGGATCCACCCGAGCTGCTCGAGGGCGCCGACGGCCCCGGACACCGCCGACGGGCTGATCTCGAGCACGTCCGCCAGCTCGGCCGCCGTCAGCCGACCGCTCTCGGTCGCGAGGAGTGCGGCGAAGGCCCGCGAGGGCTGGAGCGCCATCCCCGAGCTCGCCAGCGCGCCGCCGAGCCGGTCGACGAACCGGTGGACGGCTGCGGGCTCGGAGCCGTCCAGGTCCTCGGGGAGATCGGGATGCTCGGGGTCGGCCATGCCGATGACTTTACAACATTCAGGAATTTCTGAAAACGATGTAGGCTCCCTCTCATGACCGATGTCATCGTCACCTCCGGCCTGCGCAAGTCGTTCGGGTCCACCGTGGCCCTCGACGGCCTCGACCTCACCGTCCGGGAGGGCGAGATCCACGGGTTCCTCGGCCCGAACGGCGCGGGCAAGTCCACGACGATCCGGGTCCTGCTCGGCCTCATCCGGGCCGACGGCGGCGCCGCGACGCTGCTCGGCGGCGACCCGTGGCGGGACGCGACGACCCTCCATCGCCAGGTCGCCTACGTCCCGGGCGACGTCGTGCTCTGGCCGAACCTCACCGGCGGCGAGGTCATCGACCTGCTCGCCCGGCTGCGTGGCGGGATCGACGAGGGCCGTCGGGCCCAGCTGCTCGAGGCCTTCGAGCTCGACCCGACGAAGAAGGGCCGCTCCTACTCCAAGGGCAACCGGCAGAAGGTCGCCCTCGTCGCCGCCCTCGCCTCCGACGCCCCGCTCCTCGTCCTCGACGAGCCGACCTCGGGCCTCGACCCGCTCATGGAGAACATCTTCCAGACCGAGCTGCGCCGGGTCCGCGAGCAGGGCCGCACCGTCCTGCTCTCCAGCCACATGCTCGCCGAGGTCGAGAAGGCCTGCGACCGGGTGAGCATCGTCCGCAACGGCGTCATCGTCGACAGCGGCTCCCTCGCCGAGCTGCGCCACCTGACCCGGACGACGGTCCGGGCCACCCTCACGACGCCCCCCTCCGCCGCCGGACGTGGCCGCGTGGCCGGGCGTCCACGACGCCGGCGTCACCGGCAACGAGGTCCACTGCGCCGTCGACACCGCCCAGGTGGGCGCGACGATCGCCCGGCTCGACGCGTTCGGCATCACCGCCCTGACCGTCCAGCCCCCCACCCTCGAGGAGCTCTTCCTCGAGCGCTACCACGACGAGGCGCCCGCCGCGCCCGTCCCCTCCGAGGTCTGAGGAGGGCCGGTCATGACGACGTTGACCGCCCCCAGCACCGGGGTCGCCGCCCGCAGCGAGCTCGCCGGGACGATGGCCCTGCTCCGGCTGGCCTGGCGCCGGGACCGGATCCTCATCCCGGCGAGCGCCGTCGGGCTCACCGTCCTGTCCGTCGGCTCGGCCCAGGCGACCCTCGCCCTCTACCCCACCGCCGAGTCGGTCCAGACCGGGCTCGCCGACCTGTTCAGCAACCCCGCGATCACCGCGCTCTACGGGCCGATCGCCTCACCCACCCCCGACGCGATGGCGGTCATCAAGACGATCATGCTCGGCGCGGTCGCGCTCGGGATCCTCGCGTATGCCGTCGTCCGCCGCCACACGCGGACCGAGGAGGAGGAGGGCCGCTTCGAGCTGCTCGGCTCCGGGGTCGTCGGGCGGTGGGCGCCGCTCACGGCGGCGATCCTCCTCTCGAGCGTCAGCGTCGTCGGGATCTCGCTCATCACGACGCTCGGCCTGGCGGCCGTCGGGATGGACCCCACCGGGTCGCTGGCCGTCGGCGTGGCCTGGATGATCGCCGGCCTCTTCATGGTCGGCGTGACCGCCGTCGCCGCCCAGCTGACGACGACGGCCCGCGGCTGCGCCGGCATCTCGTTCGGCGTCCTCGCCGCGGCCTTCATCATCCGGGCGATGGGCGACTCGGCGACGACGGACGCGGGCGCGAAGCTCAGCTGGTTCAGCCCACTCGGCTGGTCGATCAAGGTCTCCGCCTACGGGCAGAACCGGCTGTGGCTCCTCCTGCCGACCCTTCTCCTCGCCGCCCTGCTCATCGGCATCGCCTTCGTCCTCCTCGAGCGGCGTGACCTCGGCGCCGGCCTCCTCGCCGGCCGACCGGGCACCGACCGGGGCGGACGCTCGCTGTCCTCCCCGCTCGGGCTGTCGTGGCGGATCAACCGGCCGAGCGTCATCGGCTGGACGGTCCTGTCGGCCGTGCTCGCCGCCGTCCTCGGCAACCTCGTCAGCGCCGTCGGCGACCTCACGACCAACCCGACGGTCAAGCAGATGCTCGAGTCGCTCGGCGGGGCCGCCGGCACCCTCGAGGACATCTTCTTCACGACCGAGCTGCGCTTCGCCGCCGCGGCCGCCACCGCCGCGGGGATCTCCGCGGCCCTGCGCGCGGCGAGCGAGGAGCGGGCCACCCATGCCGAGGTCCTGCTGTCGGGACCGGTGTCCCGCGCTCGCTTCTACGTCTCGCACACCGTCGCCGCGCTCCTGCTGCCGGTGTGGATCATGACGGTCATCGGCCTCGTCGCCGGCGCCGTCGGGCACGGGCTCGACGCGTCCGCCCCGGCCGCGGGGGAGCTCGTCGCCGCCGCGCTGGTCGACCCTCCCGGCCGTCTGGCTCATCGTCGGGTCCACCCTCCTGCTCTTCGGCCTCGCCAACCGCTGGGCGGCGTTCGGCTGGGGCGTGCTCGCCGTCGCGTTCCTCCTCGGTGAGTTCGGCGGGCTCATGCAGCTGCCCCAGTGGCTCATCGACATCTCGCCCTACGTCCACCTCTCGCAGCTGCCCGGGGGCACCTTCGCCGCGACCGCGGCCGTCGTCCTGACCGGGCTCGCCGCCGTCGCCGTGGCCGCCGGCGGGGTCCTCTTCCGGGAGCGGGACATCGGCTGACCCGCCGCTCCGACCGGCGCCCCGGATGCCGTAGCGTGGCGCCGGCGGGCCGGTCCCGCCGAGCCCGAGGAGTCCGTATGCCGCGCGCCCGCCGCCGGGTCCGCCCCACCGTGGCGGTCGTCCTGGCCCTGGCCGTCGCGCTGCTCTCGCCCGGCGCGGCGAGCGCGAAGAAGACCCCGTCGCCGACCCTGCCTCGCCCCACGGACGTCGTCGACCCGGCCCTCGCCGTCGGCGGACCGCGGCTGGCGGAGATGGGGGTCGTCCTCGACCTTCCGGCCGGGGTGCCCGCCACCACCCCGGGTCCGCGACGTCTCGTGGCTCATCGCCGACGTCGACACCGGCGAGGTCATCGCGGCGAAGGCGCCGCACGCCCGTCTCCTGCCCGCCAGCACGGCGAAGGTCCTCACCGCGCTCACCCTCCTGCCGAAGATCGACCCGTCGACGCGGCATACGGCGACCCGGGCCGACGCGAGCGCCGACGGGACGAAGGTCGGCCTCGCGCCCGGGCTCACCTACACGGCCCACCAGCTGTTCCTCGCCATGCTCATGGCCTCGGCCAACGACGCGGCATACGCCCTCGCCGACCTGAACGGCGGCAAGGCCACCACCCTCGCCGAGATGAACGCCCTGGCGGCGAGGCTCGGCGCCCACGACACCCACATCGGCGACCCGGCCGGCCTCGACGCCCCCGGCCAGAGCTCGAGTGCCTACGACCTCGCGCTCCTCGGCCGCGCCGCGCTCGGCAACGCCGACTTCCGCCGCTACTCGACCCGGCTCACCGCCCGCTTCCCCACTCCGGCCGCCCGAAGCCCACCCGCCCGGGCGGCCCCACCCCGAAACTGGACCGGCCCGCACACCTACCAGGTGCAGAACCACAACGAGCTGCTGCGCACCTACCCCGGGACGATCGGGGTCAAGAACGGCTTCACCGAGGCGGCGCAGCGGACGAACATCGCGGCCGCGACCCGGGGTGGTCACACCTACCTCGTCGCCGAGATGCACAGCATCGACTACGGCTGGGACGACCCGCGCAAGCTGCTCGACTGGGCATTCCGCCATGGCGACCGGGCACGCCCCGTCGGCCGGCTCGTCGACCCCGGCGAGGTGCCCGTCGCCCCGGGCGCCGCACCGAGCGTGTCCGCGGCCGCCGCCCCCGTCGTCCCGGCGACCGGCGACCAGGCCCTCGCGGCCCGCGACCCGGGGACGGGCGGCCCGGTGCTCGCCGTCGAGCTGTCGCCCGGGCTCCGGGCGGCCCTGCTCCTGGCGGGCGCGCTCACGACGCTCGCCCTCCTGGCGCTGGCCACCCGGGTGGGCCTGCGGGCCCGCCGGGCGCGACACCACTGACTCCGCTCGTCGCGGGTGGCCGCACCCGGTCGGCTGGCGGGTCAGTGCCGGACGGAGGCCGTCCCGGGAACCGCGCCCACGGCATACCCGGTGAGGGGGAAGGTCCGCACCACCCGCCACACCTCGTCCGTCCCGTGCTCGTAGAGGTCGACCCCGCCGACGTCGAACTCGCAGCGGAACTCGGCGAGCTCGGCGAAGGCGAGGTCCAGCGCGTCGTCCCCGAGGTGATGGGCGACGGTGACGTGCGGGTGGTAGTTGAACTCGAGCTCGCGGGCGACCGGACCGGACCGGATCGCCGCCTCGAGGATCTCGCACTCCGGGATGCCGACCGAGACCTGGACGAAGACGACCGGGCTGACCGGGCGGAAGGTGCCCGTGCCGAACAACCGCATCTCGAACGGCGCCGCCTGCGCGACGACCGAGGACAGGTGGGTCTCGAAGGTTCGGACGTCCTCGGCGGGGATGACCGTCGGCGGCAGCAGCGTGACGTGGGGCGGGATGGCGTCGGCCATCGGGTCGCCGAAGTCGGCGCGGTGGGACTGCAGGGCCGAGCCGTACGGTTCTGGAACCGTGATGGCGACGCCGTAGGTGCCCATGGCGAAAGACCCTACTTCACCGCCGGAAGCAGCCCCACCGCGTCATAGATCCTCGCCACCGTGGCCCGGGCCACCTCCCCGGCGCGCCCCGCCCCGTCCGCGAGGATCCGGTCGAGCTCGGCGGGGTCGTCGAGCAGCTCGGCCATCCGCTCCTTGAAGGGCGTGACCGCCTCGACGACGACGTCGGCAACCTCCTTCTTGAGGTCTCCGTAGCCCCGCCCGGCGAACTGCGCCGCGACGTCGGCCACCGGCGTCCCGGACATCACGGAGTGGATGACGAGGAGGTTGGAGACCCCCGGCTTCGCCTCGGGGTCGTAGCGGACCTCGCCGTCGGTGTCGGTCACGGCGGAGCGGATCTTCTTCGCGATCCGCGACGGGTCGTCGCTGAGGAGGATGAGCCCCTTCTCGGTCGAGGTCGAGCCCGACATCTTCGACGTCGGGTCCTGCAGATCCATGATCTTCGCCGACTCCTTGAGGATGTACGGCTCGGGCACCGTGAGGAGGTCGCCGAAGCGCTGGTTGACGCGGGTCGCGAGGTCGCGGGTGATCTCGAGGTGCTGACGCTGGTCCTCGCCGACGGGGACGTAGGCGGCGTCGTACATGAGGATGTCGGCGGCCATGAGGACCGGGTAGGTGAACAGACCCACGTTGGCGTTCTGACCCTTGGCGACCTTGTCCTTGTACTGCGTCATCCGGCTCATCTCGCCCATGGCCGTCTGGCAGGACAGCACCCAGGACAGCTCGACGTGCTGGTGGACGTGGCTCTGACAGAAGACGGCGGACCGCTTGGGGTCGACGCCTCCGGCGATGAACTGAGCGGCCGTGACCCGGGTGCGGCGACGCAGCACCTCGGGGTCGGTCGGGACGGTGAGGGCGTGCAGGTCGGCGACGAAGTAGTAGGCGTCGAAGTCCTCCTGGAGCCCGACCCAGTTCACCAGCGCACCGAGGTAGTTACCGAGGTGGAGGCTGTCGGCGGTCGGCTGCATCCCGGAGAGGATCCGCGACGGCGAGCCGGAGGTGGGCTGGGCAGACATGGCGCCCATTCTGGCATCCCCCCGAGGGCGGGTATGCCGCCTCCCCGCGCGGGGCGGGAAGCGTCCCGCCGCCGACGTTGCGGGCGGCTTGCCTGTGGCGCGCCGATGCGCCAAGACTGGCGCCATGCGTCCCTGGCCCGATGACCGCGTCGCCTTCGGCGGCGACTACAACCCCGAGCAGTGGCCCCGCGAGGTGTGGACCGAGGACATCGACCTCATGAGCCGGGCCGGGGTCTCGTTCGTCACCGTCGGCGTCTTCTCGTGGTCCTGGCTCGAGCCGAAGGAGGGCAGCTTCGACTTCGGCTGGCTCGACGACATCCTCGAGATGCTGCACGAGGCGGGGATCGCCGTGGACCTCGCGACGGGCACGGCAACGCCGCCGCCGTGGCTGTCGCACGCCTACCCCGAGATCCTTCCCGTCGACCGCGACGGGCACACGCTCTGGCCGGGGAGCCGACAGGCCTGGTGCCCGAGCTCACCCGTCTACCGGGAGAAGGCGCTCGCCCTCGCCCGGGCCGTCGCCGAGCGCTACCACGACCACCCGGCGCTGGCCCTGTGGCACGTGGGCAACGAGTACTCCTGTCACAACATCCCCTGCTACTGCGACACGTGCGCCACCGGCTTCCGGGACTGGCTGCTCGACCGGTACGCCGATCTCGACGCCCTCAACGACGCGTGGGGCACCGCCTTCTGGAGCCAGCGCTACACCTCGTGGGACCAGATCCTCCCGCCGCGGCGGACGACGACCTTCGCCAACCCCACCCACGTGCTGGACTACCAGCGCTTCCAGTCCGACACGCTCCTCGACTTCTTCGTCGCCGAGCGCGACCTGCTCCACGCCCTCTCCCCCGGGGTCCCGGTCACGACGAACTTCATGACGATGCGCCATTCGCGCAAGCTCGACTACCACAAGTGGGCCCGCGAGCAGGACGTCGTCAGCACCGACCACTACCTCCTCGCCGCGCACCCCAGCGCCCGGCACGACCTCGCCTTCAGCGGCGACCTCACCCGGGGCTTCGCCGGCGGGGGCCCCTGGCTGCTCATGGAGCACTCGACGAGCGCCGTGAACTGGCAGCGGGTCAACCCCGCCAAGGCGCCCGGCCAGACGCTGCGGGACAGCCTCGCCCACGTCGCCCACGGCGCGGACACCCTCGGGTTCTTCCAGTGGCGGGCGTCCCGGGCGGGCTCGGAGAAGTTCCACTCCGCCCTCGTGCCGCACGCCGGGCCGTCGAGCGGCCGGTTCGCCGAGGTCGCCGCGCTCGGCCGGGTCTGCGAGCGGCTCGGCGAGGTCGTCGGCAGCCGCGTCGAGGCCGATGTCGCCGTGCTCTGGGACTACCAGTCGGCCTGGGCCATGGGCGGACCGGGGATGCCGTCGAGCGACCTCGACGCGGCCTTCGTCCCCCAGACGATCCACCGGGTGCTCCTCGACGCGGGGGTCGTCTCCGACGTCGTCGCCCCGGATGCCGACCTCACGGCATACAAGGTCATCGTCGTGCCCACCCTCTATGCCGTCTCGGACGAGAACGCGGCCGCGATCCTGGCCGCCGCCGACGCCGGCGCCCAGCTCGTCGTCACGTTCTTCTCCGGGATCAGCGACCTCGACGACCAGGTGCGGCTCGGCGGCTACCCCGGGGCGTTCCGCGAGCGGCTGGGTGTGCAGGTCGAGGAGTTCTTCCCGCTGCGACGCAGCGAGAAGGTCGCGCTGACGAGCGGTGGCACGGGCACCCGGTGGAGCGAGGACGTCGTCGTGCCGACGGCCGAGGTCCTCGACCGGTACGCCGACGGGCCCCTCGCCGACCGACCCGCGATCACCCGCCAGGGGGTCGGCGACGGGACCGCGTGGTACCTCAGCACGCTGCCCGACGACGACCACCCTCCACGCGCTGCTCGGCGATGTCCTCCAGGCGGCCGGCGTGCGCCCCGCCGCCGTGGTGCCGCGCGGCGTCGAGGCGGTCCGACGGAGCAGCGACGACGGCTCCTGGCTCTTCCTCCTCAACCACACCGACCGCCCCGCCGAGGTCCGGGCATCGGGCCACGACCTCGTGACCGACCGGCCGGTCACGGGCGTCGCGTCGATCACGCCCGGGGGTGTCGCGGTCATCCGGGAGCGGGCGACCCGCGAGGATGGGTGACATGAGCGAGTCGGCGGCCCGGAGCCTCTTCGAGCGCACGGTGGGCCGCCCACCCGAGGGCGTGTGGTCGGCGCCCGGCCGGGTCAACCTCATCGGCGAGCACACGGACTACAACGGCGGGCTCGTCCTGCCCATCGCGATCCCCCACCGGACGTATGCCGCGTGCGGGCGCCGCTCGGACGGCCTCCTCCGGGTCGTCTCGGCCCAGGCCGAGGACGCCGTCGAGATCGAGGTCGACGACATCGCCCCCGGGCGTCCCGGCGGCTGGGGCGCGTACGCCGCCGGCGTCCTCTGGGCGCTGCGGCACTCCGGTCACGACGTCGGTGGGCTCGACGTCGCCATCGCGAGCGAGGTACCGCTCGGGGCCGGGCTGTCGAGCTCGGCCGCGCTGGAGTGCGCGGTCGGCGCCGCCTGCTCCGACCTCTTCGGGCTCCACCTCCTCGAGGGTGACGGGGCCCGGACCCGGCTCGCCGCCGACTGCCGGACCGCCGAGAACGTCATCGCGCAGGCCCCGACGGGCGGCATGGACCAGTCGGCGTCCCTCCTGTGCCGGGCCGACCACGCCCTCCTGCTGGACTGCCGGTCCTGGCAGACCCGGCACGTCCCGCTCGACCTCGGCGCCCTCGGCCTCGCCCTGCTCGTCATCGACACCCGGGCGAAGCACGAGCTCGTCGACGGCCAGTACGGCGACCGGCGCACCTCGTGCGAGGCGGCCGCCGACCGGCTCGGCGTCCAGACCCTGCGCGAGATCCATCTCGAGGACCTCGACCAGGCGCTCACCCGGCTCTCGGGCCGGGTCATGCGCAGCCGGGTCCGGCACGTCGTCACCGAGATCGACCGCGTCGAGCGGGCCGTCGACGCACTCCGGGCGGGCGACGCCCGTCGGCTCGGCCGGCTGTTCCTCGCGTCGCACGCCTCGCTGCGGGACCACTACGAGGTGAGCTGCGACGAGCTCGACGTCGCCGTCGAGGCCGCGGTGGCCGCCGGTGCGCTCGGGGCCCGGATGACCGGCGGTGGCTTCGGTGGCTCGGCCATCGCGCTCGTGCCCGAGGCGGACGTCGACGCGGTCACCGAGGCGGTGCGCGCGGCATACGCCGAGCGGGGGTTCACCGCGCCGGCCTTCTTCCCGGTCGCCCCGTCCGACCCGGCCCGCCGCGACGCCTGACGTCCGCCACGAGCGGGCGGAGGGTTCGGACCGGGCGGCCGGTCAGAGGGCGTAGTCGACGACGACCGGGGCGTGGTCGCTCCACCGCAGCGCGTATGCCGCGGCCCGCCCGACGCTCGCCCGGGTCGCCCGCTCGGCGAGGGGCGCGCTCGCGAACTGGTAGTCGATCCGCCACCCGGCGTCGTTGTCGAAGGCCTGACCGCGCCAGGTCCACCACGTGTAGGGCCCCGGACCCGGACCGTGCAGCCACCGCTGCACGTCGACGTACCCGAGGTCGACCCAGGCGTCGAGATGGGCGCGCTCACTCGGCAGGACGCCCGCCTTGCCCCGGTTGCCCTTCCAGTTCTTCAGGTCCTCGTCGCGGTGCGCGACGTTGAGGTCCCCGGTGAGCACGACGTCGACCCCGCCCGCCGACCACGACGCGAGCCGCTCGCCGACGGCGCCGAGGAAGCGCTCCTTCTCGGCCTGGCGGGGCGTGCCGGCGTCGCCGGTGAAGACGTAGGCCGAGACGACGGTGACGGATGCCCCGCCGCCCACCGGGACCTCGGCCTCGACCCACCGCCCGGACGTCGCGAACTCCTCGGGTCCGACGCCCGACCCGCACCGCGACCGGCTCGGCCCGGCTGAGCACCGCGACACCGGCCCGCCCGGCGCTCGACGAGGGCGCGTGGGCCAGGTGCCATGCGGCGAACGGCGTCCCGTGCAGGGCGGCCCGCAGCTGCGCGTCGCTGGCCCGCACCTCCTGGAGGGTGATGACGTCGGCGTCCTGCTCGGCCAGCCAGGCCGGGCCACCTCGGCGGACGGCGGCGCGGATGCCGTTGACGTTGGCCGTGATGACTCGCACGGCAGAACACTAGGGTGGCCCTCATGGCCCACGAGACGACGGGGGCCCCGACCGGGCCCGCCACGACCGACCCGAAGACCCCCCGCACCGACGCCGCCGAGACGGACGGCGTCCGACCCGGCCCCGGAGCGACCGACGGCACGGCGACGGCCCCCGCACCGCCGGAGGACGACGTCGTCACGACGCGGCATACCCTCCGGATCGGCCGGCGCACGCCTCCGCTACCGCGCGAGCACCGGACGGGTCGTCCTGCGCGAGGAGGTCCACCAGGACGGGGTGTTCACCGGCGTCAAGCCGAAGGCCGAGGTCTCGATGACCGCCTACGTCCTCGAGGACCGGAACGGCAAGGCCGACCCGGCCCGGCCGGTGACGTTCGCCTTCAACGGCGGGCCGGGGTCGAGCTCGGTGTGGCTGCACCTCGGGCTGCTCGGGCCGCGCCGCGCCGACTCGGGCGACGTCGGCGCACCGACGCCCCCGCCCTATGGGCTCCTGGACAACCCCGACACCCTTCTCGTCGAGTCCGACCTCGTCTTCATCGACCCGGTCTCGACCGGCTTCTCCCGGGCCGTCGAGGGCGGCACGCCGAAGGACTACCACGGCTTCACCGCCGACATCGCCTCGGTCGGCGAGCTGATCCGGCTGTGGACGACCCGCGAGGGCCGGTGGCTCAGCCCCAAGCTCGTCATCGGCGAGTCCTACGGCACGACCCGCGCGGCGGCTCTCGCCGACCACCTCCAGACCACGCACGGCATGTACCTCAACGGCGTCATGCTCATCTCCTCCGTCCTCGACTTCGCGACGCTCGACTTCGACTTCCGCAACGACCGGGCGAGCGTCGACTTCCTCCCGACGTATGCCGCGATCGCCCACTACCACGGCCTGCACGGCCGGCGCTCGCTCTCGTCCGTGCTCAAGGAGGCCGAGGCGTATGCCGACCGCGACTATCCCTGGGCCCTCTCCCGCGGCCACCGGCTCACCGCCGCCGAGCGGCACGAGGCGGTGACGACGCTCGCCCGGCTGACCGGCCTGTCGCCGGAGTGGGTCGACCGCGCGGACCTGCGGATCGAGCACATGCGCTTCTACACCGAGCTCCTGCGCGACCGCGGTCTCGTCGTCGGCCGGCTCGACTCCCGCTTCACCGGTCCGCTCGCCCACCGCAACGCCGAGGTCGCCGACACCGACCCCTCCCACGACGCGGCGACCGGCCCGTATGCCGCGGCGTGGAACCACTACGTGCGAGCCGAGCTCGGCTACGAGAGCGACCTCGCCTACACGCAGCTGTCGATGAAGGTGAACGAGGAGTGGTCCTTCAAGGAGTTCGAGGCCAAGCCGGTCGACGTCTCCTCCCGGATGGCCCGGGCCATGCGCGCCAACCCCCATCTGCTCGTCCACGTCGGGTCGGGCTACTACGACGGGGCGACCCCCTACTACGGCGCCCAGGA
Organism: uncultured Actinomycetota bacterium; assembly: GCA_963745335.1. Taxonomy (GTDB): domain Bacteria; phylum Actinomycetota; class Actinomycetes; order Actinomycetales; family Dermatophilaceae; genus CAVSJJ01. The sequence goes on along the minus strand of CAVUXP010000003.1, from coordinate 522,490 downwards.
CGTCTTCGCCCACCTCGAGGTCCCGGCGGCCCTTCTCGACAACGTCGAGCACCGGTTCTACGAGGCCGGGCACATGATGTACCTCCACGACGCGAGCCGGGCCCAGCAGGGCAAGGACCTTGCCGACTTCGTCCGCCGGGCCTGCCGCCGATGACCCGGCGGGCACCGTCCGCTACCCTTTATCTTGATATCAAGACATCACGTTGAGCCGAAGCACCACCGTCACCGCCGACCCCGAGGAGATGCCCCTCTCATGGCCTCGATCATCTACACCCTGACCGACGAGGCGCCGCTGCTCGCGACGTACTCCTTCCTCCCGGTCATCGAGGCCTTCGCCTCGACCGCCGGCGTCGACGTCGAGACCCGTGACATCTCGCTCGCCGGTCGGATCATCGCCGCCTTCCCCGACCGCCTCACCGAGGAGCAGCGGATCGGCGACGCGCTCGCCGAGCTCGGCGAGCTGGCCCAGACGCCCGAGGCCAACATCATCAAGCTCCCGAACATCTCGGCCTCGATGCCGCAGCTCAAGGCCGCCATCGCCGAGCTGCAGGCCCAGGGCTACGCCCTGCCCGACTACCCCGACGAGCCGAGCACCGACGAGGAGAAGGAGATCCGGGCACGCTACGACCGGATCAAGGGCAGCGCGGTGAACCCCGTTCTGCGCGAGGGCAACTCCGACCGCCGGGCCCCCGCCGCCGTGAAGAACTACGCGCGCAGCCACCCGCACTCGATGGGCGCCTGGACCGCCGACTCCCGGACCAACGTCGCGACGATGGGCGCCGACGACTTCCGGTCCACCGAGCGCTCGGTCGTCCTCCCCGCCGACGACACCCTCACGCATCCGCCACGTCGCCGCCGACGGGACGACGACCGTCCTCAAGGAGGCCCTGCCGGTCCTCGAGGGCGAGGTGGTCGACGCCACCGTCATGCGGGTGGCCGCGCTCGAGGACTTCCTCCGCGCCCAGATCGCCCGGGCCAAGGACGAGGGCGTCCTCTTCTCGGTCCACCTCAAGGCCACGATGATGAAGGTGTCCGACCCGATCATCTTCGGACACGTCGTCCGCGCGTTCTTCCCCGAGGTCTTCGCGGCATACGGCTCCGACCTCGCCGCCGCGGGCCTGTCCCCCAACAACGGCCTCGGCGGCATCCTCGGCGGGCTCGACGCCCTGCCGAACGGCGCCGAGATCAAGGCCGCCTTCGAGAAGGGCCTCGCCGACGGGCCGCGCCTCGCGATGGTCAACTCCGACAAGGGGATCACCAACCTCCACGTCCCGAGCGACGTCATCGTCGACGCGTCGATGCCGGCGATGATCCGGACCTCCGGCCACATGTGGGGCCCGGACGGTGAGGAGGCCGACACCCTCGCGGTCATCCCCGACAGCTCGTATGCCGGCGTCTACCAGGCCGTCATCGAGGACTGCCGGGCCCACGGCGCCTTCGACCCGACGACGATGGGCTCGGTCCCCAACGTCGGCCTCATGGCGCAGAAGGCCGAGGAGTACGGCAGCCACGACAAGACCTTCGAGATGACCGCGGACGGTCGCGTCGAGGTCGTCAACGCCGCGGGCGAGGTCCTCCTCGAGCACGAGGTGGCCGCCGGTGACATCTGGCGCGCCTGCCAGACGAAGGACGCCCCCATCCGCGACTGGGTCAAGCTCGCCGTCACCCGGGCTCGGGCCTCCGGGACCCCGGCCGTCTTCTGGCTCGACCCCGAGCGCGCCCACGACCGGGCCATCGCCGACAAGGTCCGCGCGTACCTTCCCGAGCACGACACCGAGGGCCTCAGCATCGAGATCATGTCCCCGGTCGAGGCCGCGACCCTCTCGGTCGAGCGGATCCGCAGGGGCGAGGACACGATCTCGGTCACCGGCAACGTCCTGCGCGACTACCTCACCGACCTCTTCCCGATCCTCGAGGTCGGCACGAGCGCCAAGATGCTCTCCGTCGTGCCGCTCATGAACGGCGGCGGCCTCTTCGAGACCGGCGCCGGCGGCTCGGCACCGAAGCACGTCCAGCAGCTCGTCGCCGAGAACTACCTGCGGTGGGACAGCCTCGGCGAGTTCCTCGCCCTGGCCGAGAGCCTGCGGCACGAGGCCGAGGCCTTCGACAACGCCCGGGCCCGCCTCCTCGGCGCCGCGCTCGACAAGGCCACCGAGACGCTCCTCAACGAGAACAAGTCCCCGGCCCGCAAGGTCGGCCAGATCGACAACCGCGGCAGCCACTTCTACATCGCGCTCTACTGGGCTCAGGAGCTGGCGAAGCAGACCGAGGACCCGGCGCTCGCCGAGGCCTTCGCGCCGATCGCCGCCGACCTCACGGCCGGCGAGGAGACGATCGCGGCGGACCTCATCGGCGTCCAGGGATCCCCGGCCGACATCGGCGGCTACTACCGGCCCGACCCGGACAAGACGGTGGCGGTCATGCGCCCGTCGGCCCGGTTCAACGAGATCCTCGCGGCCCTGGCCCGCTGACGCCGCTCGGCCCGCTGCGCGCCCGCTCGGACCGCTCCGGCACCGTCCGCCGCGCGATGTCGCGGCGGGCGGTCCGCGCGCCACGTCCCCACCGCGCGGCCTCACTCGACGGACAGGTTGCTGCGGGACGGGGGTGTTGCAGCACCCCCATCCCGCAGCAACCTCTGCTAGCAGAGGTTCGTGCCGGGGGACGGGGAGGCAGGGGGGACGGGGGGGGGCGGCAGGCCCCGACGAGGGCGGCGCCCGGGGCCGACCGGTGAGCGAAATGCGCGAATGGCGGCGGGGCAATTCGCCGTCCTCCGTGCTCAGCGGCGGCCGTAGCGGCATACCGTAAAGGTTCACCCTGTTCACAGCGAACTCCCAGCGGCTACATTCCTGGGCGGAGGGGTCCGGGCGCCGAGGAGGACGGCGCACGGGCGCATACGGGGAAGCACTGAACCCTGGTGGGACGGGGAGAGGTGGGGGTTCATCATGGACGTCTCGCGACGCGTTTTTCTCAAGTACACGGGCGCCACGGCGCTCACCGTCTTCGCCGTCGACGCACTGGGAGTGCCCCGGGCGGTGGCGAGCATCCCGGGCGGGACGCTCGACCCGGCGGCGATCGACAAGTTCCGGTCCGCGATGCTCGTGCCACCGGAGATGCCCAAGGCCGCGACGCTGCACGAGCGGGGGCGCCCGGTCGACTACTACGAGATCTCGATGCGGCAGTTCCCCCAACAGATCCTGCCCGAGGGCATGCCGTCGACGACGGTGTGGGGTTACGGTCCGCTGCCGGTCATCGTGTCGGGGACGCCGCGCCACCACGCGCCGTCCTACACCATCGAGGCGCGGCACGGCCGGGCAACCCGGGTGAGGTGGGTCAACGAGCTCGTCGACTGGCGCGGCCACTACCTGCCTCACCTGCTGCCGGTCGACCCGAGCCTGCACTGGGCGAACCCGGGGCGCGAGCCGAACGCGATGGGGGTCGAGCGGACCGACTCGCGACCGGCATTCGCCGGGAAGCACTACGTCCCCCCGGAGGACTACGACGACCCGGCGACGCAGTACACCCTCTACCGGGGACCGGTGCCGGTCGTCACCCACGTCCACGGCGCGATGGGGGTCGGTGACGAGAGCGATGGCTACACCGAGGCCTGGTACCTGCCCGACGCGACGAACCTCCCGCCGGAGCTGTCGACCCGCGGCCGGTGGTACGACTACTTCGCGGCCAAGGCGGTCGCCCGGTTCGGCGAGAGCTGGGGGCCGGGGTTCGCGACATTCCAGTACCCGAACGACAACCGCGCCTCGACGCTCTGGTACCACGACCACGCCCTCGGGATGACCCGCACCAACGTGTATGCCGGGCCCGCGGGCTTCTACCTCGTGCGCGGCGGCCCGGGCAGCGAACGCGACATCGTCGACACCCGCAGCGGGTTCCGCGCGGTGCTGCCCGGCCCGCGGCCGAAGGCGAACGACGCCAAGCCCAAGCGCTACCGCGAGGTGCCGATCGTCATCCAGGACCGGTCCTTCAACGCCGACGGGTCGCTCTTCTACCCCGACACCCGGGCGTTCTTCGACGAGTATGCCGGGCCGTTCGTGCCGGAGTCGCCGCTGCCGCCGGCCTGGAACCCGGAGTTCTTCGGCAACACGCTCATCGTCAACGGCACCACGTGGCCGGTCCACAAGGTGGATGCGAAGCGCCACCGCTTCCGGTTCCTCAACGGCTGCCAGTCGCGGTTCCTCATCCTCGACTTCTCGGGGATCCCGGGCATCGACGTCTGGCAGATCGGCGCCGACGGTGGCCTGTTGCCGGAGGCCGTGGCGGTCAGCAGGGACCATGGCGGGCGCGTCATCCTCGGCCCGGCCGAGCGAGCCGACCTCATCGTCGACTTCGCCCACGTCCCCCGCGGCCTGCACGTCCTGCGCAACGTCGGCCCGGACGAGCCGTTCGGCGGCGGAGAGCCGGACGCCGACTTCGACGTCGCCGACCCGGACACGACCGGCCAGGTCATGGCGTTCAAGGTCGTCAAGGCGGGTGCGGCGGACAAGACGACGCCACCGGAGTTCATGCGGCTCCCCTCCCCCGCGGTCATCCCGCCGAGCGGGACCGTCCGGCGGGTGGCCCTCCTCGAGCACGCGCACGAGTTCGCCGGCGGCGGGGACGGGCCGGCGGCCGCGCTGCTCGGCGTCGTCGAGGGCGACCCGTCACTCGGCCCGGCGCCCGCCACGGCGCGGATGTGGATGGAGCCGCTCACCGAGGTCCCGGCCGTCGGGTCCAGCGAGACGTGGGAGATCTACAACCTCACCGCCGACGCCCACCCGGTCCACCTGCACGAGGTGGCGTTCGAGATCGCCGGTCGGCAGGACATCCTCGTCGGCGACGGGACGGTCGAGATCGAGCCGGGCGCCGCGGTCGTCCCGCCCCATCCATGGGAGGCAGGGCGCAAGGACACCGTCATCGCCGAGCCGGGGCAGGTGACCCGGATCCGGGCGCACTTCCGCACCGCGGGGCGGTACGTCTGGCACTGCCACATCCTCGAGCACGAGGACAACGAGATGATGCGGCCGTTCCACGTCGGGCCGCTCGACCCGGCTGCTCCGGATGCCGGCGACGAGCGATGCCGCCGATGCCCTGAGCCGGCCCGCTCGCCTCGACGGACAGGGTGCTGCAGGACGGGGGTGTTGCACCACCCCCGTTCTGCAGCACCCTCTGCTAGCAGAGGTTCGTGCCGGGGCAAGCTCTGCTAGCAGAGGTTCGTGCCGGGGGGAAGCTCTCTGCTGGCAGAGGTTCGTGCGGGGGCGGCGGGGCAGTCAGTGGTGCTCGGCCTCGGCGGCGTCGGCCTCCGCCTTCGTCGCGTGGACGGTGCCGTGCGGGTGCTCCGGCGGGGCGTAGATCGAGTACACCTTGAGCGGCTGGTCGCCGACGTTGGTGAGGTTGTGCCACGAGCCCGCCGGGACGAAGACGGCCCAGTCGTCGCCGACGGTCTCGTCGAAGGTCAGCTCGTCCTCGGCGGGGCCCATCTGGACCCGGGCGACGCCCTCCTCGACCCGGAGGAACTGGTCGTGGTCGTCGTGGACCTCGAGCCCGATGTCGTGGCCCGGCTCGATCGCCATGACCGTGAGCTGGAGGTTCGAGCCGGTCCAGATCGTCGTGCGGTACGTGTCGTTGTCGAGGGTGGCCCTCTCGATGTCGATGACGAACGGCGCGGGCCCTTGGTCGGTCACGATGCACTCCTCCGGGTCGTGGTTCCTGCCCCACCCGCGACTCTAGTCCCGCCCGGCCGCGCCTCCCCTGCGCCGTGGGGCGCGGCATACCCCTCGACAGCCATGGCACGAACGGGCCGGTACCGCCACACTCTCTCCATGGAGACCCATTCGATGGCCCAACGGCTGGGCGCCGAGTTCCTCGGCACGTTCTGGCTCGTCTTCGGCGGCTGCGGCGCAGCGATCTACGCCGCAACCTTCACCTCGCCGGACGTGCTGTCCGGCGGGAGCATCAACCTCGGCATCGGCTTCGCCGGGGTGGCCCTCGCCTTCGGCCTGACCGTCGTCACCATGGCGTATGCCGTGGGGCACGTGTCGGGTGCCCACTTCAACCCCGCCGTCACCCTCGGGATCGCCGTCGCCAAGCGGTTCCCGTGGAAGGACGTCCCGGGCTACCTCGTGGCCCAGGTCGTCGGCGGCCTCGTCGCCGGGACGGCCCTGTGGGCCATCGCCCGCGGCAAGCCCGGCTTCGACCGGGTCGGCAACATGGCGGCCAACGGCTACGGGGAGCACTCCCCCGGCGGCTACTCGCTCACGGCGGTGCTGTGCGCCGAGATCCTCCTCACGGCGATCTTCCTCTACGTCATCCTCGGGGTGACCGACAGCCGGGCCCCCAACGGCTGGGAGGCGCTCGGGATCGGCCTCGCCCTCACCCTCATCCACCTCGTCTCGATCCCGATCTCCAACACGTCGGTCAACCCGGCACGCTCGACCGGCGTCGCGTTCTTCAACGGCAACGGGGCTCCCGGGTCAGCTCTGGCTGTTCTGGGTGGCACCTCTCGTCGGCGGCGCCATCGCGGGGGCGACGTTCCACCTCATCACCGGCGTCGACCGCCGCGACCGCGACATCATCGGCGAGCTGGAGGCGGACGACGTGCCCCATCCGGACAAGGGAGACCCGCTGGCCGTCTGAGGCGACGCCGACCCGACGGGTGGGTGTCGCGGGGGCCAGGATCCGGCCCGCGACACCCACCCGTGCCGTCGGGCCGCCGGCGTCAGAGCGCCCGCATCCGGTTGTTCCGGGCCTGGTGCTCGACCTCGGCCAGGCCCAGCTCCTCCAGCAGCGGCGGGAGGTACATGCCGACCCGACCCCGATACCCCTTCCGCAGGCCGTACCAGCCGCCGACGGGGTTGTCCGGCGAGCGCCCCCACGCCTCGACCGTGCCGTCCTTGGGGCTCGCCTTCTCGTCGGCCGCGCCGAGTGGCACCCAGTCGCCGACCTCCCGGAGCCAGGCATGGAGGTCCTCGACGACCCGGGCGTCGTAGAAGAGGGTCGTCGACCCCACCCGGCACACGAGCCGCGGTGGTTCGGCGTCGTCCTCACGCCACATCTCGTAGCCCGAGGACCCGGGTGGGGTCGTCAGTCTCCAGGGGTCCGCCGTCGTGCCGCTACCGCTCATCGGGGCCTCCTCACCCGGTCCGGCGCCGTCGCCGGAGACCTCCGCAGCGTAGCTCCGGCGCGGGCCGGTCGGCGGCCGCGACGACCGAGCACGATCAGACCCGTGACCGCGGTCCCCCTCCGCGGCGTAGTGCCGGAAGAGCAGGTATGCCGCGCGCCGCGTCGAGCAGGTGCCACGCGGCGTGCCCCTGGAGGAGCGAGTCGGGGTGACACCACGGCGGACCCGGTCTGGGCGGGGTTCCAGATGGCGAAGGCGAGCAGGAGCGTGCCGACCGAGGCCGCCCCCCACCGCCAGTCCTGGGCGGGGTCGCCCCGCCGCCACAGGGCCACCTCGACGGCGACTGCCGCGAGGATCGTCAGCCCGAAGGCGAGGTTGCCCGCGTGGTGGACGACGGGGACGTGCCCGCCGAGGTTCTCGGCGAGCTCACTCGCGACGAGGACGACGGCATACCCGCCGAGGAGCCAGCCCGGGCCGCCACGGACCCAGCGCTGCACGGCATAGGCGAGGGCGAAGCCCGCGACGAGGTACATGCTCAGCATGTCGAGCCGGCCACCGAGGTCGCTCTGCGTCGCGTGCATCGCCGCGCTCGCCGGGCCGAGCAGGACGACGACGACGGCATACCCGGTCGCGAGCCCCGGCCACCGGCCGAGGGTGCCACCGAGCCGGGTGCGGTCCGCGGCATACCCGGCGACGGCGAGGCCGGCGAGGACGAAGCCGAGGTTGGACGCCGTGTTCGCCGGCTGCTTCACCCAGCCCGGCCGCGCGGCCTCGCAGAAGCCGTCCCCCCGCCCGACGTCGGCCCCGAGCCAGCCCCACCGGGCGGCGGCGAGGAGCAGCCCGACCGAGACGACGGCGACGGCACCGGTGAGGATGAGCGGGCCGAGGTCGCGACGGTGCATCCCTGGACTGTATGCCGCGTTCCCGCCGCGGGTGCTCGCGGACCCGACCGGGAAGCCGGACCTCCGCGCGAGCACCCGGTGCTCCGACCGCCCGGCGCCACCGGCGATGCGCTCGGCCAAGGTCACACTCTCCCGGCTGCGGGGGTCCCCCGTGGCGCTGCTAACGTCGGAGCAACCACCCTCTCCTCCCGACAAAGGGGTAACCAGCGTGAGCACCTCACCCGTCAAGGTGGCCGTGACCGGCGCGGCCGGCCAGATCGGCTACAGCCTGTTGTTCCGCATCGCCAGCGGCGCGATGCTCGGGGCGGACACGCCCGTCGAGCTGCGCCTGCTCGAGATCACCCCCGCGCTGAAGGCCCTCGAGGGTGTCGTCATGGAGCTCGACGACTGCGCCTTCCCGACGCTCGCCGGCATCGAGATCGGCGACGACCCGACGAAGGTCTTCGACGGCGTCAACCACGCCCTCCTCGTCGGCGCGCGGCCGCGCGGTCCGGGCATGGAGCGCGGCGACCTGCTCGAGGCCAACGGCGGCATCTTCGCCCCGCAGGGCAAGGCCCTCAACGAGGTGGCGGCCGACGACATCAAGGTCACCGTCACGGGCAACCCCGCCAACACCAACGCGCTCATCGCCATGAGCAACGCCCCGGACATCCCGGCGGAGCGGTTCTCCGCCCTCACCCGGCTGGACCACAACCGGGCGATCTCCCAGCTCGCCGCCAAGCTGTCGGTGCCGGTCACCGAGATCCGCCGGATGACGATCTGGGGCAACCACTCCGCGACGCAGTACCCCGACCTCTTCCACGCCGAGGTCTCCGGCCGCAACGCCGCCGAGGCCGTCGGCGACCAGGACTGGCTCGAGAACACCTTCATCCCGACCGTCGCCAAGCGGGGCGCCGCGATCATCGAGGCCCGCGGGTCCTCCTCCGCCGCCTCCGCCGCGAACGCGACGATCGACCATGCCCGGACCTGGGTCGAGGGCACCGCCGAGGGCGACTGGGTGTCGATGTCGGTCCGCTCCGACGGCTCCTACGGCGTCCCGGAGGGCCTCATGTCCTCCTTCCCCGTCACGGTGACGAACGGCTCGTGGGAGATCGTCCAGGGCCTGGACATCAACGACTTCTCGCGCGGCAGGATCGACGCCTCCGTCGCCGAGCTGGCCGACGAGCGCGAGGCGGTCAGGGGACTCGGCCTCATCTGAGGCCGGCCGACCCTCGGGTCGAGGACGAGGCGGGTGGGACGTGCGCGTCCCGCCCGCCTCGCGGCATACCCGGGCGGGCTCCGACGTCGTGGCCCTCAGTCGAGCGGGAGGAGGTTGAGCGTGAAGCCGACCACGAGCACCGCCACGGCCGCCGCGACGAGGAGCAGGATGTCGAGCCACTTGGAGCGCACGGCGATCGCGCCCGCGGCCTTGGCCGGGAGGACGAGCCGGACGCCGGCGACGAGGAGCAGGGTGCCCCCCATGACGGCGGTCCCGCGCAGCAGGTGGGTCGACGCCATGAGGACGAGGGACCCGACGATCCCGGCCGCGAGGAGCCACCACCACCGCAGCCGGCCGGCCGACGGCGCCGCCGGCTTGGCAGCCTTCGCCGGCTTGGCGGAGGTCACGTCGCGGAAGCCCGGTCGGCCAGCCGCTCGGCGGCCGCGACGACGTTGGAGAGCAGCATCGCCCGAGTCATCGGGCCCACGCCGCCGGGGTTGGGGCTGACGAAGCCGGCCACCTCGGCGACCTCCGGGGCCACGTCGCCGGCGACCCGGGACTTCCCGTCCGGGCCCTCGACCCGGCTCACGCCGACGTCGAGGACCGCCGCACCGGGCTTGACCATGTCGGCGGTGATGATGCCGGGGACGCCGGCAGCGGCGACGACGATGTCGGCCTGGCGGACCTCGCCGGCGAGGTCCCGGGTCCCGGTGTGGCAGAGCGTGACCGTGGCGTTCTCGGACCGCCGGGTGAGGATGAGGCCCAGCGGCCGGCCGACGGTGATGCCGCGGCCGACGACGACGACCTTGGCCCCGGCGATCGGCACGCCGTAGCGCCGCAGCAGCTCGACGCAGCCGACGGGGGTGCACGGCAGGGGGGCGGGCTCGTTGAGCACGAGCCAGCCGAGGTTGGTCGGGTGCAGGCCGTCGACGTCCTTGGCCGGGTCGACGGCCGAGAGGATGGCGTTCTCGTCCAGACCGGTCGGCTGCTGGACGATGAAGCCGGTGCACGCCGGGTCCTCGTTGAGCCCGCGGACGACGGCGAGGACCTCCTCGAGGCTCGAGTCGGCCGGGAGGTCGTGGCGGATGCTCGCGATGCCGATCTCGGCGCAGTCCCTGTGCTTCGCGCCCACGTACCAGCGCGACCCGGGGTCGTCGCCGACGAGCACCGTGCCCAGCCCGGGGACGACCCCCCGCTCGGCGAGGGCGGCCACCCGCGTCGTCAGCTCCGTCTTGATGGTGTCGAGGATCGCCTTGCCGTCGAGGATCGTCGCCGTCACGGGCGCCATCCTCCCATGTGGGACGGCGCCGCCCGGACGGCGGCCCGCCGTGGACCCGGTGCCTCGGGCCGGTATGCCGGTGGCTCACCCGAGCGCGGCGGCAGCCCGGCCCCGGCCGGGCCGGCTGGGCGCCCAGCCGGCGGTGACACCCGCGCCCGGCGCGGGCCGGGGCGGCCGGCGGCGGCGCGGGACGGTCCGGGCCAGCCCCGCAGGCCTCGGGGTCGACCCTGAGAGCGACCCCGAGCTCTCCGGGACGGGTGGGTACCGATACGGATACTCACCGCCTCCCGCTCCCCCAAGACTCGAGGCATGCCGCCGACCCACACCGCCGAGGCGCTCACCCCATCGGCAGTCGACCTCGCCCCCGAGACCCGGGCCCCGGCGATCCCGGTCGGGCGCAGCGCACTCCGGCTCGCGCTCTCGGTCGGCGTCGCGGCGGCCCTGCTCGCCGTCCTCCTGCCCCGCATCACGGGGGCCGACTGGGCCTCGGTCGGGCACACCCTCACCCGGGTCGGCCCGGCGGGCCTCGCCCTCCTCGCCGTCGTCTGGCTGCTCGGCCTGTGGGTGCACACCCCCGCACTCACGGCCGCGATGCCCGGCCTCACCCACCGCCGGGCGCTCCAGCTCAACCTCACCGGGAGCTTCGTCTCCAACCTCCTCCCCCTCGGCGGTGCCGCCGGCACGGTCGCCAACTGGTCGATGGCCCGCTCCTGGGGCTTCACGGCGACGTCGTTCACCCGGTGGGCGATCCTCACGAACATCGCCGACACCGCGGTCAAGCTCGTCATGCCCGCCCTCGCCCTCAGCTGGCTCGCCGTCGCGGGGGTCGAGGCGGGTGGGTCGGTGTCGGGCGCGGCCTACCTCGGCCTCGGCGCTCTCACCGCCGTCCTCACCGGCGCGTGGCTCCTCGGCCGCAGCGACCGGCCGGCTCGCACCCTCGGCTCCCTCGCCGACCGGCTCTGCGCCCGGCTGCACCGCACCCCGCAGACGCCGTGGGCCGAGCGCGCCGTCGCCGTCCGCCGCGAGTGTGCCGAGCTCGTCCGCTCGGGCTGGAGCGGCCTCGTGGCCGGCAAGCTCGGGTATGCCGCGCTCCAGGTCCTCCTCCTGTGGCTCGCGCTGCGGCTGCTCGGCGTCGTCGTGGCGCCCGCCGTCGTCCTCGCGGCGTATGCCGCCGAGCGGATCCTGTCGATGGCCGTCATCACTCCGAGCGCCACGGGCATCGTCGAGGCCGGCATGGCCGGCACCCTCGTCGCCCTCCACACCCCGGGCGCGGGGGCCGTCGCGGGGATCCTGCTCTACCGGGCCTTCGTCGTCGGGATGGAGATCCCGGTCGGCGGGCTGTGGCTCGCCTGGTGGGCCACCCGTCGGGCCCGGCCCGGATCATGACGAGGCGACGCGGTCCCGGCGGGCGAACCAGCTGGCCAGGCCGGCTGCGACGAAGGTGACGAGTACACCGGCGATGACCGCGGGCGTGACGTCGCCGCGCGTCGCCGGGGTGAGCAGGTCGAGGACGACCGCCGCCGAGAGCTGCCCGGTCAGGACGGCCAGCCCGTAGACGACGACCCCGAGGTGGCGCACCGCCCACGCGGCGATCGACACGACCCCGATGCCGCACAGCCCACCCCACCAGGCCCACCACGGGACCTCGTGCGGGATGGTCGGGTGGAACGCCCCGCCGACCGACCGGATCCCGGCGACCGCACCGAGCATGAACATCCCCATGAGGAAGTTGACCCAGGTCGTGGACAGGGGCTGGCCCGACGCGACGTTGACCCGCCCGTTGATGGCGAACTGCACCGACATCAGCCCGCCGACGGCGAGCGCGAAGACGACCGGGAGCAGGGCGAGCCGGCCGCCCTCGAGCCGGGGCGACAGCGCGACCCCGACACCGACGACGGCGAGCGCCGCGGAGAGGAACCGCCCCACGTGGACCGGGATCACCCCGCCCGGCCCGATGCCGAAGCGGTCGACGACGAGCGCGTTGCCCGTCTGAGCCGCGACGACGGCGATGGTGAAGACGGCGACGCCGAGGATGGGCACGGCATACGACTGGGTCGCGACGAAGAGCCCACCGGACAGGCCGCCGAGGACCTGCCACCGACGCAGGGAGCCGGCGCGCAGCGCGGCGCGGATCCTGCCGAGGCCGGCGCGGACCCGCGGCACGGTGAGGACGAGGACGGTGAGGACGAGCAGGCCGGTGCCGAAGCTCCACATCGCCGCCTCGACCGGCTCGCCCGTGACGGTGGCCAGCTCGCCGTTCATCCGCCCCTGGAGCGAGAGAAGGACGCCACCACCGGCGGAGCCGATGAGCGCGAGGACCCCATGGTCGGGCATCCGCCCGGACCAGGTGCCCCCGCCGGCACCCGAGGTCCGGGCGTCGTGGGTGCGCTCAGTGGGCAAAGTGGCGGGTTCCGGTGAAGTACATCGTCACGCCGGCGGCCTGCGCGGCCTCGATGACCTCGGCGTCCCGCACCGACCCACCCGGCGCCACGACGGCCCGGACCCCGGCGTCGAGGAGGACCTGGAGGCCGTCGGCGAACGGGAAGAACGCGTCGGAGGCGGCGACGGCCCCCCGCGCCCGCTCCTCGCCCGCCCGCGAGACCGCGAGGTGGCAGGCGTCGACCCGGTTCACCTGCCCCATCCCGACCCCGACCGAGGCGCCGCCGTCGGCGAGGAGGATGGCGTTGGACTTCACGGCCCGGATGGCCCGCCACGCGAACTGGAGGTCCGCCAGCGTCGCGTCGTCGGCCGCCTCCCCGGAGACGAGCCGCCAGAAGTCGGCGTCGTCACCCCCGCTCACCTCCCCCTCGGCGTCGTAGACGACGGCGTCGACGAGGTCGCGACTCTGCATGAGCAGGCCCCCGCCGATCGGGCGCACCTCGGCGCCGACGGTCCGGCCGACGTGGTCCTCGGGCAGGCGGAGGATCCGGATGTTCTTCTTCGCCATGAGGATCTCGAGCGCGCGCGGCTCGTAGTCGGGGGCGATGACGACCTCGGTGAAGATGTCCTTGACCGTCTCGGCCATCTCCGGCGTCATCGGGCGGTTGACCGCGATGATGCCGCCGTAGGCCGAGACCGGGTCGCACGCGTGGGCCTTGCGGTGCGCCTCGGCGATGTCGGAGCCGACGGCGATGCCGCACGGGTTGGCGTGCTTGATGACGGCACAGGTCGGCTGGTCGCCGTGGTCGTGGGCGGCCCGGACCGCGGCGTCGGCGTCGACGTAGTTGTTGTAGGACATCGCCTTGCCGTGGAGCTGGTCGGCCGACGCGATCCCGGCGGTGCCGCTGCGGTACAGCGCGGCGCTCTGGTGCGGGTTCTCGCCGTAGCGCAGGCCGGACTCCTTGTTCCACGTCGCGCCGACCCAGGCCGGGAAGCCGGTGCCCTCGGAGGTGTCGACGAGGACGTTGCCCATCCACGAGGCGACCGCCACGTCGTAGGCCGCGGTGTGGACGAACGCCTCGACGGCGAGCCGCTGCCGCTCCTCGAGGGTGAAGCCGCCGCCGCGCACGGCGTCGAGGACGGCGGCATACCGGCTCGGCTCGGTGACGATCGCGACGGTGCCGTGGTTCTTCGCCGCGGCCCGGACCATCGAGGGACCGCCGATGTCGATCTTCTCGATGCACTCGGCCGCCGAGGCGCCGGACGCGACCGTCTCCCGGAACGGGTAGAGGTTGACGACGACGAGGTCGAACGGCTCGATGCCGAGCTCCGCGAGCTGCGCCACGTGGTCGGGGTTGTGGCTGTCGGCGAGCAGGCCGGCGTGGACCCGCGGGTGCAGCGTCTTGACCCGACCGTCGAGGCACTCGGGGAAGCCGGTGAGGTCCTCGACCTTCGTCACCGGGATGTCGAGGGCCGCGATGGCGGCCGCCGACCCGCCGCTGGAGACGAGGGCGACGCCGGCCTCGTGCAGCCCGCGGACGAGCTCGTCGAGGCCGGACTTGTCGTAGACGGAGACGAGGGCGCGGCGGATGGGGCGCTGGTCGCTCACGGTGGGTGCCTTTCCGGTGGTGGGCTCGGTGGTGTGGCGGGTTCGGGGACGCCGACCTAGGTGTTCGGGCCGCGGGCGAGGCGGCCGACGACCTCGACGAGCATCTCGCGCTCCACGACCTTGATCCGCTCGTGGAGGCTCTCCTCGGTGTCGCCGTCCTCGACCCGGACCGCGCGCTGGTCGATGATCGGTCCGGTGTCGACGCCGGCGTCGACGTAGTGGCAGGTGCAGCCGGTGACCCGGACCCCGTGGGCCAGGGCGTCGCGGACGCCGTGGGTCCCGGGGAAGCTCGGCAGGAGCGCCGGATGGGTGTTGATGACGGTCTGCGCGGCGAGGACGCGGGGCCCGAGGATCCTCATGAAGCCGGCCGAGACGACGAGGTCCGGAGCGTATGCCGCGATGTCGGCGGCGAGGGCGGCGTCCCAGGCGTCCCGGTCGACGTGGTCGCTCACCCGCTCGACGAAGGTCGGTACGCCGGCCCGCTCGGCGCGGCGCAGTCCCTCGATGTCGTCGCGGTCGGCACCGACGGCGAGGATCGTGACGCCGTAGGCCGGGTCGACCGCCGCGTCGAGGAGGGCCTGGAGGTTCGTCCCGGAGCCGGACACGAGGACGACGATCCGCCCGGCGGGGGCCGCGTCAGGGGTCTGGCTCACGGGCAGCAAGGGTAGTGGAGCCCTCCGAGCCCGCCGCTCCCCCGTCCACGAGCCCTTCCGCCGGTGCTCGCCGGAACGCCCGGGTTCCCGGTCACCTCCACGAGCACCGAGGCGGAGGTTGCGCCGGTGCTCGCCGGAACGCCCGGGTTCCCGGTCACCTCCACGAGCACCCGTGTCGGCCGACGGGGACCCGCAGGGACGCCAGCGCCGGGCCCGAGCACGCCTCGAGGACCGGGCCGTCGGCGAGGAGCCAGACCCGGACGCCGACGGGCAGCCGGGCCTCGTCGCGATCCGAGCGGAGGACGACCTCGTCGCCGTCGCGCATCGCCACGGCGAGGATCCGTCCCCGCGCCGTCGACGAGCCGGACCGTGTCCGCCGACCCCTGGGGCGACCACGTGAGCGAGGCTGGTCCGGCCCCCTCCTCGTTCCCGGCGGCCGATGCCGGACCCGCGGAGTGAGCGACGGCGTCGAGGACGGCGGGATGCGGCTCGAGCGCCAGGTCGCCGTCGACGACCCGCACGACGTACGGCACGCTCAGGGCCCCCGCCCAGCCGGCGTCCTCGTCGGCGATCCCGCGCAGCCAGAAGATGACGCAGGGCCGGCCCAGCGCGTCGCGGAAGACCGAACCGGCATACGGCCCCCGCGGGCCCGACGCCACCGTGACCCAGCGGTCCGCGACGAACCGCCCCTCGGCACGGGACCCGACGGCCGCCGCCATGCGCTCGGTGCCCTCGTCCCACACCGAGACGAAGAGGACGTGGGCGCCGTCCGCCTCGACGAGGTTGGGGCACTCCCACGCGCGGCCGGCCCAGTCCGGCGGGGCCGTCCCGCCGACGACGTCGCCCTCGGGCTCCCAGGAGTCCAGGTCGGCCGAGGAGAACCCGACCACGCCCGGCCGGCCGTCCCCCCGTCCGGCGCCGACGAGCATCCGCCAGCCCGCCCCGTCCGGCACGACCTGCGGGTCCCGGAACACGCGCAGCCCGCGACCCCCGGGTGGGACGGCCGCGGCCGCGTCGACGACCCGCCGGCCCTTGCGCCAGCGGCGCAGCCCGGCGTCGAGGGCGACGGCCTCCCGGACGACGCCGAGGTCGTGGTCGGGGTCGGCGACGGAGGTGTAGAAGATCCGCGGTGGACCGGTGGGCGGCGTGACGAGACACCCGCTCCAGCAGCCGAGATCGCCCTCACCCGGCTCCAGGGCCGCCGGAAGGTGCCGCCAGCTCAGCAGGTCGGGGCTCGTCGCATGCCCCCACGAGATGCCGGTCCGCCAGGCGTCCCCGGCGGGGACTGCCTGGAAGAACAGGTGGTAGGCGCCCTCGTGCCAGGTCAGCCCGTGCGGGTCGTTGAGCCAGCCCGCGGGCGGCGTGAGGTGCAGGCGCGGGCGGTCCGGGTCGGCACTCATCCAGTCCCCATGCCGGCCGCCGGGCTCAGCGGCGCAGCCGCCAGGCGTCCCAGGCCACGACGGCGAGGGCACCGACCGCCAGCTCGACGGCGAGCGCCACGACGAGCGGGAGGGCCGGAGCGCCGACGGCCGAGAGCTTGTAGGTGCCGAGCCGTCCGCCGCCGAAGGCGTCGAGGAGCCCGATGAGCACCGCCGTGAGGAGCGCGGAGGTGAGGGCGACCGCGGCCTTCGCCCGCAGACTTGCGAGCCGGGCGACGGAGCCGAGCGCGCGCCGGCCGATGAGGCCGCCGACGAGGACCGGCACGAGGACGAGCGCGAGCACGACGAGCGGGAAGTCGCCGGGAGAGGGCAGCGCGGCGAAGACCGGCACGATCGGCATGAGCCCGCTCTGGCTCCCCGTCAGCGTCGTCGACGCGCCGTCGACGACCTGGAAGCCCGGACCGGCGAGGAACGACACCGCCCACAGCGCGAGGTTGGGCAGCGACGCGGCCTGGGCCACGGCAAGCACGGCCCCGCCGGTCATACCGGCGCCGAGGGCGGCCTGGACGTGGCGCACGTCGCCGAACCGCCAGGCGACGGCGACGACGACGAGAAGACAGCCGACGCCGATGAGCGTCCACACCCCTCGCAGGGCGGGGACGACGGCCCGGCGGAGGGCGTCGGGAAGCACCCGGCGGGCCAGAGTGGGGTCGAGCAGGTCCTCCTCGTGGCGGCGCTGCGCGGCGACGCCGGCGACGGCCGCGATCGCCGGGACGGTGACGAACGGGTGGACGAGGCTCCACCCGACCGGTGCGGCGGGGCCCGACCGGGCGAGCAGGACGGCGATGCCGCTCGTCGGCGGCATACCCGACCCACCACGCCACGAGGGCGAGGACGGCGGTGCGCGGTAGCGGGCCACCGCCCCGGGCGCCGTCGGGAGCGCGGTGCCGGACCACCCGGAAGGAGCCGTATGCCGTCACCCCGACGAGGAGGGCCGCGAGGCCGAGCGGGACGAAGGCCACCGTCGTCGGCGACACGGCGAGGTGCGCGCCCTCGGCCATGAGCCACAGGGCGGCGCCGAGCCCGACCGTCGTCCCGAGCGAGGCGGACGACCGCGCGTCCGCCGACCAGGCGAGCACCGTGGGGACGAGGACGATCGCGGCCGAGGCGAGCGCGGTGAGCACGCCGGTGAGCAGGGCGCCCACCCACGGCGGGGGGCCGGGGCGCTCCTCGGCCCCGGGCGCGGCCGACCGGGGCCGGCCCGGCCGCAGCGCGCCCATCACCGTCATCGGGGCCAGTGTCACCGACGCTGCCCCTGCCTCGGCCGAGCACACGCCGGGTGGGCCCGGATTCGGGCCGAACGGCCGCACCCGCGCCCGGCTCGCCTCGACCGCAACCCGCAGCCCGCCTCACGCGTCTGGCGGGGTGAGACGGTGAGGATGGACCCGACCGGCAGGAGGTGACCCATGGCGCGTGACGCGGCGGCGGACGACTTCGACGAGTTCTACCGCGGCTCCGCGGCGAGGGTCGTCCACCTCGTCTACGCGAGCACCGGGGACCTCACCCTCGCCCAGGACTCGACCCAGGAGGCCTTCGCCCGCGCCTGGGCGGACTGGGACCGGGTCAGCCGGCACGACGACCCGCTCTCCTGGGTACGGACGGTCGCCCGGCGGCTGGCCATCAGCGAGTGGCGCCGCTCGAAGGCCCGGGAGCGGGCCTACACGCGGCACGGCCTCGACTCGGCGCCCCCGCAGCCGTCCGAGGACCGGGTGGCCGTGACGGCCGCCCTGCGCCGGATCCCCGACGAGATGCGCGAGGCGGTCGTCCTCCACTACATCGCGGACCTGTCCGTCGAGCAGATCGCCACCGAGACGGGTACGCCGTCCGGCACCGTCAAGGCGCGGCTCCACCGGGGACGCGCCCGGCTCGCCGAGCTCCTCGGTGTGGCCGACACCGAGCCCAGCCGACCGAAGCCGACGCCCCGGAGAGGAGAGACGTCATGACGAGCGAGGACCGGTGGAGCACCACCGAGGACGAGCGAGTGCGGTCCGCGCTGGCCTCCCTGCGCGACGACGTCACCGCCGTACCGCTTCCGGAGCCCGCCTTCGTCCGCAGCCGGGGGGACCGGCGACGCCGCCGGCGCGTCCTCGCGACGGCCGCCGGGGTCGCGGCCGCCGCGGTCGCCGTCGCGGCCGTGGGCTTCGGCGTCATCGGCCGCGGCGACGACAACGCCCAACCGCCACCGGTTCCGGCGTCCCGGTCGACGGCCCCGGCGACGGACGCCTCGCCGAGCCCGACGGCGACGGGTCCGGGGTCGGCGGGGTTCACGGCATACCTCGCGATCCCCTCGGCCATGCCGATCGCCCAGGAGTGGCGGACCCTCGTCCGTGGCGGCACGCGCACCCCGGTCGTCGAGGCCCAGCCCTCCCACGAGATGGCCGGTCTCGGCTGCCTCACGCCGACCGGCGCCACGCTGCGGGAGGACCAGCGGGTCGTCGGCGACCCGGCCAACCCCGACGCGACGCTGCTCGGCACCCAGAACCGATGGACCTTCGCCACCCCGGCCCGGGCCCGGGCCGCCCGCACGACGATGGCCGCGCAGCTACGGACCCAGTGCCGACTTCCCGGTCTGGCCGAGACGCCGTCCGGTGACGCCGCCGGGACCGGGCTGTGGAGCTTCGACGCGCCCGACGGGGCCGCCCGGATCGCCCTCGTGACCGCCGGTCGGGACGTCGCCCTCGTCGAGGTGGTGCCCGCGGCCGGGACGATCGGCGGGTCGGCGTTCACCGAGTTCGCGACGGCCGTCGTCCACGGCCGGCTCGTCCGTTACGGCACGGCCCAGGAGCCCGTCGTCGTCGGGCCGACCGGGTCGACACCCCCCGCCTCGCTCTTCGTCCCCGTGTCGTCGTGGGCGGACGCCCTGGGTCTTCGCCAGGCGGTCACCTCCGCCACCGGCGAACTCAACGGCACCTCCGACGTGGCCCAGTGCGACGCCGACGGCTCGCTCTTCCGGGCCGCGAACGGCACCGCGAACGGCACCTTCGGCGTCGCCCAGATCCGGGTCCCGGACGGGTTCGTCGGCCGCCAGCGGGTCCGTCGGATCGACGCCGCCTCCGCGCCCGAGGGCGCCGCCTCGGTGAACGCCTACCTCGCCACCCTCCGCTCGGGGTTCCTCGCCGGATGCACCTTCCCCAACGGCGAGGTCACCGCCGAGCCGGGACCCACCGACGGCGTCATCAAGGCGACGACGACCTTCGCGGACGGATCACCGAGCCTGACGACCTACCTCGGCGTCGGCCCGCTCGGCACCGACGGCTACGCGACGACGATCGCCCTGTTCAACCTCACCGACCTCGGCGACGCCGACGCCTTCGCGGCCGTCCAGACCCTCCTCGACGTCGCGGCCCACCAGTAGCCCCACCACCCCCAACTTCCCCACCTGGAGCGGGAACATGGCACTTCCCCCCGGAACCTTCCCGGGGTGAAGTGCCATGTTGTGGGGTGACGTCGCGACGCGGCTGCGCCGCCCGCGGGAGCGGCGCCCCGCCCGAGCGAGGCACAGGAGCGGGAGCGCCGCCGGCTCGCGAGGCGGCAGGGCGGCTCAGCCCTGGAGGCCCCGCATGATCTCGCGCATCAGCTCGGCCGTCTCGGACGGGGTCTTGCCGACCCTCACGCCGGCGGCCTCGAGGGCCTCCTTCTTGGCCTCGGCGGTGCCGGAGGAGCCGGAGACGATGGCGCCGGCGTGGCCCATCGTCTTGCCCTCGGGGGCGGTGAAGCCGGCGACGTAGCCGACGACGGGCTTCGTGACGTTCTCCTTGATGTATGCCGCGGCCCGCTCCTCGGCGTCGCCGCCGATCTCGCCGATCATGACGACGGCGTCGGTGTCGGGGTCGGCCTGGAAGGCCTCGAGCGCGTCGATGTGGGTCGTGCCGATGATCGGGTCCCCGCCGATGCCGATGGCGGTGGAGAAGCCGAAGTCCCGCAGCTCGTACATCATCTGGTAGGTGAGGGTCCCGGACTTGGAGACCAGGCCGATCCGGCCGGGGCCGGAGATGTCGGCCGGGATGATGCCGGCGTTGGACTGGCCGGGGGTGATGAGGCCGGGGCAGTTCGGGCCGATGATCCGGGTGCCGGTGTCGACCGAGTAGTTGTAGAACTCCGCGGTGTCCTTGACGGCCACGCCCTCGGTGATGACGACGCACAGCGGGATGCCGGCGTCGATCGCCTCGACGACCGCGGACTTGGTGAACGCCGCCGGGACGAAGACGACGGTGACGTTCGCGCCGGTCGCGGCGATGGCGTCGGCGACGGTGCCGAAGACCGGCACCTGCTCGCCGCTGGGGAAGTCGACGCTCGTGCCGGCCTTCTTGGGGTTGACGCCGCCGACGACGGTGGTGCCGGAGGCGAGCATCCGCGTCGTGTGCTTCATGCCCTCGGAGCCGGTCATGCCCTGGACGATGACCTTGCTGTCCTTGTCGAGAAAGATTGCCATGGTGGGTGATGTCCTCGTTCGGTCTGTCGTCGGGGGTTACTTGGCGGCGGCCAGCTCGGCGGCCCTGCGGGCGGCGCCGTCCATCGTCTCTTCGATGATGACGTTGGGGTGGGCGAACTCGGAGAGGATCCGCCGGCCCTCGTCGACGTTGTTGCCGTCGAGACGGACGACGAGCGGCCGGTCCTCCTCGGTGCCCAGCTTCTCGAGCGCCCCGACGATGCCGTTGGCAACGGCGTCGCAGGCGGTGATCCCGCCGAAGACGTTGACGAAGACCGCCTTGACGTTGGGGTCGGACAGGACGACGTGCAGCCCGTTCGCCATGACCTCGGCGCTGGCGCCACCGCCGATGTCGAGGAAGTTGGCGGGCTTGGACCCGACGTCCTCGCCGGAGTAGGCGACGACGTCGAGGGTCGACATGACCAGGCCCGCACCGTTGCCGATGATGCCGACGTTGCCCTCGAGCCGAACGTAGTTCAGGCCCAGCTCCTGGGCCATCGACTCGTAGGGGTCGGCCTCCGCCTTGTCCTCCAGCTCGGCGTGCTCGGGGTGGCGGAACGCGGCGTTGGCGTCGAGGGAGACCTTGCCGTCCAGGGCGATGATCGTCCCGTCCTCGGTCTTGACGAGCGGGTTGACCTCGACGAGCGTCGCGTCCTCCTCGCGGTAGACCGTCCACAGCTTCTTGATGACCTCGGCGATGGCGGCCCGGTCGCCCTCGGGGAACCCGGCGCCCTCGACGATCTCAGCGGCCTTGGCGTCGTCGATCCCGACGTTGGGGTCGACCGCGACCCGGGCCAGCGCCTCCGGCGCGCTCGACCGCGAGCTGCTCGATCTCGACGCCGCCCTCGACGCTGCACATCGCGAGGTAGGACCGGTGCGCGCGGTCCAGCAGGATCGAGACGTAGTACTCCTCGGCGATCTTCGCGCCCTGGGCGATCATCACCGTGCCGACCGTGTGGCCCTTGATGTCCATCCCGAGGATCTGTCCGGCAAGCTCGCCGGCCTCGTCGGCGCTCTTGGCGACCTTCACGCCACCGGCCTTGCCGCGGCCCCCGGTCTTGACCTGCGCCTTGACGACGGTGACCCCGCCGCTGCCGGCGCCGATCCGCTCGGCCGCGGCCCGGGCCTGCTCGGCGGTCGTCGCCACCTCACCCGGCAGCACGGGCACCCCGTGCTTCTCGAACACGTCACGCGCCTGGTACTCGAAGAGATCCACGAGGGGTATCCGTCCTCACTTGTCGGTCGGCGGCCCGCGGGCGCGGGCGGTCTGCGGAGGACCCGTCCGGCGCGCGCCGCCCGCGAAGGGTGGGCGTCGCGGCATCGGGGCCGGAGCTCGGGGTCCCGTAGCCGGAGCCTAACGCCGCAGGCCGGGCCACACACGGTCGGGATCCGCCGTGAGGAACGCTGGTGGCCCCGAACGGTCACATCGGGCGCCGACCGGCGGCCCGGGTGATGATGGGGGTATGCCGTGCCTCCCTCGCACGATCCGCCCGCTCGCCACCCCGGTCCACGACCGTCGCGTCGGCGACCGACCCGGCGCCACGGGGGCCCTCGCCCTGGCCGCCACCGCCTCGGCCGCCGTCCTCGCCCTCGGCGGCTGCGGTGGCGGCTCGAGCACCGCGACCGGAACGAGCCCGACGGGCACGGGCACGTCGAGCCCGACGGCGGCCGCGGCATACCCGGTCACCATCACCCGCACCGGTGGCCTGGCAGGGTTCGACGACCGACTCGTGCTCGAGCAGGACGGCTCGGTGACCGGGACGACCAAGGCCGGTCCCGTCTCCTGCCGGGTCCGTCCGGACGTCGCGGACGCCCTCGCCCACGCGGCGGCCACCGCCCCGACCGAGGGAACCGGGCCGACGAGCGGCGTCGCCGACGCCATCGTCATCACCATCGTCGCCGGGAGCCACACCGCGTTCCTCGGCGGCTCCGCCGCCGGCGACCCGGGCAGCGAGGCGGTCACCGCCCTGCTCGGCGACCTCAGCCGGCCGGACGGCCGAGCGCACCGTCTGCACCTAGCCCG
This sequence comes from uncultured Actinomycetota bacterium, assembly GCA_963745335.1. Taxonomy (GTDB): domain Bacteria; phylum Actinomycetota; class Actinomycetes; order Actinomycetales; family Dermatophilaceae; genus CAVSJJ01. The sequence goes on along the minus strand of CAVUXP010000003.1, from coordinate 499,468 downwards.
GGGCAGGAACGCCCCTTGTGTCCGCGTTTCCGGTCGTCAGAGCGACCAGAAACGCGGACACAAGGGTCCGCCCGGCCGGCGCGAGGCCGACCGGGCGGAACGGGTGTGTCGGGCGGGCGGGGCCTCAGGCCACCGAGGCGTCGTCGACGACGAACGAGGTCTGCAGGCTGCGGTCCTCGCTCATGAGCCACTTGACGGTGACGGTCTTGCCCTTGAAGGCCGACAGGTCGAAGGTCTTCTGGACGTAGGACCCGCCCGTCGTCGTGAGGTTGCTGTACGTCGCGAGGGTCGAGGTCGAGCCGCTGATGACCTGGACCTTCATCGTGTCGTAGGCCCGGCTCGACGTCGTCTCCGAGGTGTCGATGCGCACCCAGAAGGACAGCCTCGGCGTGCCGGACGACGGGACGGCGACGGACTGCTGGACGTACTCGGTTGCTCGGCGGCCGTTGCCGCCCAACCAGGCCTTCCAGGACCCGGAGTGGGCCGGCCGGCTCGTGCTGTTGGTGATCGCGCCGTTCGTCGCGGTCCAACCCGGCGTGCCCGCCTCGAAGTCACCGTTGGTGAGGAGGTTCCCACCGGTCGGCGGCGGGGTCGACCCGCCGCAGGACTGCGAGCCGGGCGCGACGTTGATGGCCGAGAAGGCGGCCGCGACGGTCCGTGCACTCGGTGCTGTCGGTGCCGTAGAGCTCCTTCGCCGAGGCGATGGCCCCGTCCCGGGCCGCGGCATACGTGCTCGAGGAGGTGAGCTTCGTCGCGAGGGTGCGGTACCAGATCCGCTCGACCTTCTGGTGGCCGATGCCGGTCACCGTCGAGCCGTTGCACGTCGGGCTGTCGTAGCCGATGCCGTTGATCGTCTTCGCGCCCGAGCCCTCGGAGGCGAGGTAGTACCAGTGGTTGAGCGGCCCGCTCGAGTAGTGCGGGTTCTTGTTCTTCAGCGTCGTGCTCCAGCAGTCGAGCGAGGAGCCGTCCTTGCTCGGCTTGTCCATGTAGCGCAGCGGGGTCCCGTCACCGTTGATGTCGATCTTCTCGCCGATGAAGTAGTCCGGGGTGTCGTCGGGGCTGTTGGCGTACCACTCGACGGCCGTGCCGAAGATGTCGCTCGTCGCCTCGTTGAGGCCGCCGGCCTCGCCGGAGTAGTTGAGGTTCGCGGTGTTCTCGGTGACGCCGTGGCTCATCTCGTGGGCGGCGACGTCGATCGAGGTGAGCGGGTGGGTGTTGCCGTATCCGTCGCCGTAGGTCATCTGGGTGCCGTCCCAGAAGGCGTTGACGTAGCCGTTGCCGTAGTGGACCCGGCTCCGGGCGCCCTGGCCGTTGTTCCAGATCCCGGCCCGGCCGAGGAAGGTCGAGTAGTAGTCGTAGGTCATCTCGGCGCCGTACTGCGCGTCGACGCCGGCCGTCTGGCGGTTCGAGACGGACCCGTTGCCCCAGATGTCGTCGGAGTCGGTGAAGAGCGTGCCGGATCCGGACGTCTTGCCGAGCAGGTCGGTCGTGTAGTTGCCGCGGCCGTCCTTCAGCTGGTAGCCGCTGCCGGACGGGAGGGTGTCGATGCTCACCGTGCCCGAGTACATCGAGTTGCCCGTGCCGGTCTTGATGTCGTCGTAGGACGTGATGACCGCGCCGGTCGTGGCGTCGACGATCGTGTGGAGGCGGGTCGGCGTCTGGTCCGGCTTGATGCCGGTCGTGAGGACGTCGTAGGCGAGGCGCGGGGTGCCGCTGCCGGCCCAGATGACCTTCGTCGCCGTGCCGGCCTCGGTGGCGGGCCTGGCCAGCGTCTCGGCCCTGCCCGTCGAGACGGCCGCCGGGAGCCGCCACCTTCGGGGTGAGGCTGGGAGCGCCGAGGAGCTTGCGGGCGTTCCACGTGACGTCGGTGACCGAGCCGCTCTTCGACAGGTCGACGAGGAGGTCGCCGCCGAGGACCTTGAGCCCCTTGTAGGTGCGGTCGTAGCGGACGTACGTCGTGCCGTCGCGGTCGGTGAAGCTGGACCGGACGGTGAGGGCCTGGGTCGAGGGCAGTCCCAGGGCCTGCTCGTCCCGCGCCGGGTCCGGCGAGGGGTGCGCGGCGGCGCGGGCGCTCAGCGGGCTCGCCGACCGCTGGGCGGACTGGACGCCGGCGGTGGCGGCGCTGCCGGCGCCTGCCACGGCGACGGCGAGCGCCACCGAGAGGGTGAGGGGCGTGGCATTCACGAGAGGGGCTCTCCTTGCGTGTCGAGCGCCCGACGGTCCGGCGGGCTGGCATGAGACTCCCGGACGCCCAAGGGGCCCACAACTGGACCTGTCATCTCTTGACGAACTCCATGCGGATCATAGACCGCACGGAGGGTCGGGGGCGGCACATCGCTCACATCGGCCGTCCGCGGATTGCCTCCCCTTGACCGCGGCCGAGCACTACCCTGGGGCCCGACATGAGCGGCAGACGCCACGGGCCGGGCACCGGCCAGGGCGGCGCGGGCGACGTGGCCCGGTCGCCTCGGTCGATGCTGCCCGAGGCCGGGTATGCCGCGGCCGACGCCGAGCGGGGCCCCTCCGGCCTCACCGGGCTCGTCCGCACGGTCGTGACGGAGGTGCGTCGCCGGGCGACGCCTCGGATGCTTGCGGGCATCGCCATCGAGGCGGCCTGGGCGACGACCCACCTCGCGACGTACCCGGTCGGCCTCGTCACGGGCCGGGGCACCGACATCGGGCACGGCTATCGGATCGAGCACCTGCCCCCCGTCCAGCGCGGGCTCGTCATCTCCGACGTCGAGGCGGCCGGCACGCCGATCCTGCTCGTCCACGGCCTCGTCGACAACCGGTCGGTCTTCACCCTGCTCCGCCTCGGCCTCACCCGGCGGGGCTTCGGCCGGGTCTTCGCGATGAACTACTCCAGCCTCACCCATGACGTGCGGACGGCGGCGGCCCGGCTCGGCGAGGAGGTCGAGGCGATCGCGGAGGAGACCGGCTACGAGCGCATCCACATCGTGGGCCACAGCCTCGGCGGTCTCATCGCCCGCTACTACGTCACCCGGCTCGGCGGTGACGAGCGGGTCCACACCCTCGTCACCCTCGGCACGCCCGCACCACGGGACCTACGCGGCCTACCTCGTGCCGAGCCGGCTGACCCGCCAGCTGCGGCCCGGCAGCCCCCTCGTCCGCGAGCTGGAGCAGCCCGCCCCGGGGTGCCGGACCCGGTTCATCGTCTACTGGTCCGACGCGGACCAGCTCGTGCTGCCGCAGGGCAACGCGGCGCTGCGCCACCCCGACCTGCGGGTCCGCAACATCGGGCTGCACGGGGTGGGGCACGTGTCGCTGCCCATCGTCGGCAGCGTCGTCCACGGCATCTCGACGGCGCTCGCCCAGCTCGACCACGACGGGTCGACCCGCACCGACGGCGCCATCCCGCTCGCGGCGCCGAACCGCCGCTAGCGACCCGGGGCGCCTCCGGTGCCTCCGCTCGACGATTCTCGGCCGAACGGACGAGACACGCGTCACACCTGTGGACGATGAAATTTGTGTCACGGCTTGGTCACGGTACTCTCGTGCGCAGTGTCCCCTGCACTACGAGGTTCCCCTGCCGTGAGTTCGCGTTCATACTCCGGTCGCCATGGCGGCCGGACCGGGCGGCATGCCGCACCCGGGCGCCATGCTGCGCCCCGGGTCAAGCGGCTCCCCCGCGCCCTGAGCTCGAGCTTCATCATGCCCAGCGCCGCCGCGGCGGCGCTCGTCGTCACGGCCACCGGCGCGACGGTCGCCGAGTCCTCGCCGCTCAACCTCGACCTCTCGGCCACCCAGACCAACCTGGCCAAGTCCGAGGCGGCCGACGCCGCCGCGGTCCAGGCCGACCTCACCCAGCGGCGCCAGCAGGTCACCCTCCAGGCCGCGGCATACCAGGGCCGGATCGAGGAGCAGCAGCGGATCGCCCGTGACAAGGCCCGCAAGGCGGCCGCCCGGGCCCGGCTCATCGCCCAGGGCCGCTACTGGGCGCTGCCGATCAAGAAGGGCCACTACACCCTCAGCTCGCCGTTCGGGATGCGGTGGGGGACCCTGCACCCGGGCGAGGACATGGCCTGCCCGGTCGGCACCCCCGTCATGGCGATGTCGAAGGGCACGGTCATCTTCGCCGGCGTCGCCGGCGGCTACGGCAACAAGGTCGAGATCCAGTACTGGGACGGCACCGTCTCGTGGTACGGGCACCTCGACAGCATCAAGACCCAGGTCGGCGCGAAGGTCATGCCGGGCGACGTCGTCGGCCTCTCCGGCAACACCGGCTTCTCGACCGGCCCGCACCTCCACCTCGAGATCCACGTCCACGAGGGTGCCCCGCCGATCGACCCGCTCCCCTGGCTGCGGGCGCACGGCATCCCCGCCTGAGCTCCCGCCCCGCTCCTCCTCCGCCCCTGGCGCTCTGCGCGCGGGGGCCGCGTCGTCTCCGGGGTCGCTCGGCCGTGGCCCACGCGGTATGCCGCGCCCGCGCGGCCGCCGAGCGGGTGGGCTAGAGCTTCTCGAGGGGGGCGTAGCGCAGGAGGAACCGTCGCACCCCGGACTCCCCGCCGAAGTCGACCTCGGCCTGGGTCTTCTCGCCCTCGCCGGTGACCCGGACGACGGTCCCCAGCCCGAAGGCGTCGTGGGTGACCCGGTCACCGGCGGCGAGCGCGATGACCGGCCGGTTGCCCGGGCTGCGCACCCCCGGGCGGGAGCCGAGCGTCGCGACGGCCGGCCGCTGGCCGGGTCGCCCGACCGCGGCGGCACCGGCGAGCTCGCGCTCCCAGCGGATGAGGTCGGCGGGGATCTCGTCGAGGAAGCGCGACGGCGGGTTGTACTGCGGGGCCCCCCACGCCGAGCGCACCGCCGCGCGTGAGAGATGGAGGCGCTCGCGCGCCCGGGTGATCCCGACGTAGGCGAGCCGGCGCTCCTCCTGCAGCTCGGTCGGGTCGGCAAGGCTGCGCAGGTGCGGGAAGGTGCCGTCCTCGAGCCCGGTGACGAAGACGACGGGGAACTCCAGCCCCTTCGCCGTGTGCAGCGTCATGAGCGTGACGACCCCGCCGTCGTCGTCCGCGTCGGGGATCTCGTCGGCGTCGGCGACGAGGGAGACCTGCTCGAGGAAGTCCTCGAGGCTGATGACCTCGCCGGTCTCGACCCGGCTGGTGTCGAACTCGCGGGCGACCGCGACGAGCTCGGCGAGGTTCTCGACCCGGGTCTCGTCCTGCGGGTCCGGGCTCTTGCGCAGCTCGTCGAGGTAGCCGCTCTTGTCGAGGATCGCCTCGAGGAGGTCCCCGATGCCGGCCTCGTCGTCGTCCCGGACCCGGCCGAGGGCCTCGAGGAGGGCGGTGAACCCCTTGATCGCCGTCGCCGAGCGGGTCGCGATGCCGGGGGCGTCGTCCGGACGCCCGAGCGCGGCGACGAAGGGGATCCGCTCGCGCTCGGCGAGCGCGGCGATGCAGGCCTCGGCCCGGTCGCCGATGCCGCGCTTGGGCACGTTGATGATCCGGCGGAGGTTGACGGTGTCGGTGGGGTTGGACAGGACCCGCAGGTAGGCCAGGGCGTCCTTGATCTCGCGCCGCTCGTAGAACCGGGTGCCGCCGACGACCTTGTAGGGCAGGCCGACCCGGACGAAGACCTCCTCCAGCGCCCGCGACTGGGCGTTGGTCCGGTAGAAGACGGCCACGTCGCCGGGGCGGACGTCGTGCTCGTCGCCGAGGGAGTCGATGGTCCGCGCGACGAAGGACGCCTCGTCGTGCTCGTTGTCGCCGACGTAGCCGACGATCTGCTCCCCCGACCCGGCGTCGGTCCAGAGGTTCTTCTTGCGGCGGCCCTCGTTGCGGGCGATGACGGCGTTCGCCGCCGTGAGGATCGTCTGGGTCGAGCGGTAGTTCTGCTCGAGGAGGATCGTCCGCGCCTGCGGGTAGTCCTCCTCGAACTCGACGATGTTGCGGATCGTCGCACCCCGGAAGGCATAGATCGACTGGTCCGCGTCACCGACGACGACGAGCTCGGACGGGCCGACGGCATACTCGCCGGCGTCGACCGGCCCACCGTCCGGCGCCCGGCCGCCCGCCCCACCCGACGACGTGCCGCCGACGAGCTCCCGGACGAGCTGGTACTGGGCGTGGTTCGTGTCCTGGTACTCGTCGACGAGGACGTGCCGGAACCGGCGCCGGTAGTGCTCGGCGACGTCCGGGAAGGCCTGGAGCAGATGCACCGTCGTCATGATGAGGTCGTCGAAGTCGAGGGCATTGGCCTGGCGCAGCCGCCGCTGGTACTCGGTGTAGGCCTCGGCGAGGATCTGCTCCTGGTGGGTGCTGTGCGCCCCGTCCTCGGCGCCGACCCGGCGGGCGAAGGTCTCCTCGTCGACGAGCTCGTTCTTGAGGTTGCTCACCTGGTGGGAGAAGCTGCGTGGGTTGTAGCGCTTGGGGTCGAGGTCCATGTCCCGCAGGACCATCGACATGAGCCGCTGGCTGTCGGCGGCGTCGTAGATCGAGAACGTCGAGCGCATCCCGAGCTTCGTCGCCTCACGGCGCAGGATCCGGACGCAGGCGCTGTGGAACGTCATGACCCACATCGACCGGGCCCGCGGGCCGACGAGCTGCTCGACCCGCTCGCGCATCTCGGCGGCGGCCTTGTTCGTGAAGGTGATGGCGAGGACCTGTCCCGGCTGGACGCCCCGCTCGGCGAGGAGGTAGGCGATCCGATGGGTGAGGACCCGGGTCTTGCCCGAGCCGGCGCCGGCGACGATGAGCAGCGGCGCCCCCTCGTGGAGGACGGCCTCCCGCTGCTGGGGGTTGAGCCCGTCGAGGAGCGCCGCGGCGTCGAGGCGGGTATGCCGCGCGCCCGCCGGTCCGTCCGGCCCGGCCCCGGCCGCCGCCGCCTCGGCCCACGTCGGCACGCCCGACGCGTTGACGAGGGCCGCGTGCGCGCTCGCATGGGTCGCCTCGTCGACGTGCGGCTCCGCCTCGGAGCCGGGTCGCTGAGGGGCAGGGTCGTCGAAGAGGCCGAGGCCGTCGAAGAGGGTGCTCATGTCGCCGTCCAGCCTACGTGCCGCCGGGGACGGAGCCGAACGCCCGTCGGCACGAACCGGCGGGGGCGGCCTACGCTTCGGGGATGGCGTCGCGCAAGGGTGAGTTCGGCGAGCCCGTCGAGCTCGAGGTGGGGGACAAGACGGTCCGGCTGTCGAGTCCCGAGCGGGTCTACTTCCCCGCGCGGGGGGAGACGAAGCTCGACCTCGCCCACTACTACCTCAGCGTGGGGGAGGGCATCGTCAACGCCCTGCGCGAGCGGCCCTGCATGCTCCACCGCTTCCCCGACGGCATCGCCGGCGCGAAGGTCCACCAGAAGCGGCTCCCCCGCGGCGCCCCGCCGTGGGTCGAGACGGTCCGCCTCCACTTCCCCCGCTACGGCCTCCACGCCGACGAGCTGTGCGTCACCGAGCTGGCCGACGTCATCTGGGCGGTCCAGATGAGCACCGTCGAGTTCCACCCGTGGAACAGCCGCCGGGCCGACACCGAGAAGCCCGATGAGTGGCGGATCGACCTCGACCCGATGCCCGAGGCCCCCTTCGACCGGGTTCGGCGCGCGGCGCACACCGCCCACGAGATCCTCGACGAGCTCGGGGCGACGGGATGGCCGAAGACCTCCGGCGGGCACGGCCTGCACATCTACGTGCGGATCGCCCCGGACCACGGGTTCCAGGACGTCCGGCGGGCGGCCCTCGCCTTCGCCCGCGAGGTCGAGCGCCGCCTTCCCGACGACGTGACGACGACGTGGTGGCGGCGCGACCGCGACCCGGCAGCGGTCTTCGTCGACTACAACCAGAACGCCCGCGACCACACCATCGCGGCCGCGTACTCGGTGCGCGGCAACGACATCGGCACCGTCTCGACGCCGATCCGCTGGGACGAGGTCGACGACGTCAGCCCGGACGACTTCACCATCGCCACGGTTCCCCCACGGTTCGCCGAGCTCGGCGACCTCCATGCCGGCATCGACGACGCGGTCTTCGACATCGCCCCGTTGCTCGAGTGGGCCGAGCGCGACGAACGCGAGGGCGCCGAGCCGCCTCCGGACCCGGAGGAGGACGCGGAGTGAGCCGGCCGGAGGTGGCCCATGCCCGGTGACGTCCGGGTGAGCCGCACGATCCTCATCCCCGAGTCCGAGCTGCGCTGGCGCTTCTCCCGGTCCTCCGGGCCGGGTGGCCAGGGCGTCAACACGACCGACAGCCGGGTCGAGCTCGTCCTCGACCTCGCGGCGACGACGGCCCTCTCCCCCGCGCTCCGGGCCCGGGCCCTCCGCCGGCTCGAGGGACGCCTCGTCGACGGCGTCCTCGTCGTCGCGGCGAGCGAGCACCGCTCCCAGCTGCGCAACCGCGAGGCGGCCGAGCGCCGCCTCGCGCAGACCCTCCGCGAGGCGATCGCCCCGCCGCCGCCACCGCGTCGCCGGACGCGGCCGACCCGCTCCTCGGTCGAGCGCCGACTGGCCGCCAAGCGTCGCCGCGGCGAGACCAAGCGGCTGCGCCGGGACTCCGGCGACTGACCGTCCCGCGGCCCGGGGCGGGCCCGGGGGCCGTCGACGTACGCCGCGCCGGGAAATCCGGCGACGCCGGCCCCGTCCTGGCCCTACGATCTCGCCGTGCGAACGATGCGAGCCGAGCTGCTCCGGGACCGGCGGTTCGTCCTCCTCCTCGCGGCGCGGACGCTGTCGATGCTCGCCGTCGCCTTCGCCCCCGTCGCGTTGGCCTTCGGCATCCTCGACCTCCCCGGCGCGACGGCGAACACGCTCTCGCTCGTCCTCGCCTCCGCCGCCGTGTCCGTCGTCGCGTTCACCCTGGCCGGCGGGGTGATCGCCGACCGCTACCCCCGCGACCGGGTGCTGCAGGCCTCGGAGTGGGTCGCCGCGACCGTCCACGTCGCCATCGGCGTCATGCTGCTCACCGGGCACGCCCCGCTCTGGGCGCTCATGGCCGCGACCTTCGTCGCCGGCATGGGCGAGGCGCTCGTGTGGCCCGCCCTGACCGGGATCATCCCCGAGGTCGTCCCCGCCGACCACCTCCAGGACGGCAACGCCCTCCTCGGCCTCGGCGGCAACCTCGCCCGGGTCGCCGGGCTCGTCGCGGGCGGCCTCGTCGTCATCGCCATCGGCGGCGGGTGGGCCCTCATCGGCGCCGGCCTGACGTTCGCCGTATCGGGCGGCCTCATCTCCCGGCTGCGGCTTCGCCGCCGCCGACCGGTCCCGGGACGAGGTCGAGCCGCTGCGCGCCCAGCTGGCCGGCGGGTGGACCGAGTTCCGCTCCCGCCAGTGGCTGTGGGTCGTCGTCCTCCAGTTCTCGGTCCTCGTCGGGGTGTGGCAGGCCGCCCACCTCGTCCTCGGACCCGTCGTCGCCAAGACCGAGCTCGGCGGGGCGGCCGCGTGGACGACGGTCCTCACGGCCGAGTCGGTCGGGCTCATCGTCGGCGGCCTCCTCGCGATGCGGATGCGCCCGCGTCGGCCGATCCTCACCGTCGTTCTCCTCGCCTTCGGCGCCGCTCCGCCCTACCTCCTCCTCGGCGGCCACGCCCCCCTCGGCGCCGTGGCCGTCGCGTCCTTCGTGCTCGGCGTGTGCTTCGAGTCGCTGACCGTCCTGTGGCAGACGACGATGCAGCGCGAGGTGCCGCCCGAGTCGCTGTCCCGGGTCAGCTCGTACGACGCGCTCGGCTCGCTCCTGCTCGGCCCGCTCGGCCTCATCCTCGCCGGACCGGTCGCGGCGACGTTCGGCGCGCACGCCGGCCTCGTCGCCTGCGGCGTCGTCATGATCGTCGTCAACGTCGCCGCCCTCCTCGCGCCGGGCGTCCGGTCGCTCGAGAGCCCGCGGACGCCGCCCCCGCCGACCCAGCCACCCGACCCGGTCGAGGCCGGGCCCGCGACGATCCTTCCCTGAGGCGTCCCCGACCGAGCCGCCGTCCTCTACGGTGACCGCGTGGACTGCCACCCCGTCACCGGCCAGGTCTTCCCGTCACCGGTGCCGCCCGGGACCGGGTGGCCCGGCGACCCCGCCGCCGCCGACACGCCCGTCGCCACGACCCCGGCACAGGTGCGCCGGCTCGCGAGCTCGGCCGACGGCATACCGGAGCTCGACGCCCGGATCTCGGTCTGCCGCGCCTGCCCCCGCCTCGTGCAGTGGCGTGAGTCGGTCGCCCGGACCGGCCGCCGCGCCGCCTTCGCCGACGAGCCGTACTGGGGCCGTCCGGGGCCGTCGTTCGGCGACCCGGAGGCGCCGGTGCTCGTCGTCGGCCTCGCCCCGGCCGCCAACGGGACGAACCGGACCGGCCGGATGTTCACCGGTGACCGCTCCGGGGACTGGCTGTATGCCGCGCTGCACCGCGCGGGGTACGCCTCGCTCCCGACGAGCGTCGCCGCCGGCGACGGCCAGGTCCTCACCGGCCTGCGGATCGTCGCCGCCGTCCGCTGCGCCCCTCCCGCGAACAAGCCGACGACGGCCGAGAAGGAGGCGTGCGCGCCGTGGCTCGACCGCGACCTCGTCCTCTCGGCGCCCCGGCTGCGCTCGATCCTCGCGCTCGGGTCGATCGCCTGGGACGCGACGCTCGGGGCCGCTCGGCGGCTCGGCTGGCAGGTACCCCGGCCCAAGCCCCGCTTCGGGCACGGCGCGGAGGCCGACCTCGGCCTGCCCGACGGGCGGACCGTGCGCCTCGTCGGCAGCTATCACGTCAGCCAGCAGAACACCTTCACCGGCAAGCTGACCGAGCCGATGCTCGACGCGGTGATCGCCTCCCTCTGAGGCCCGCCGGCCCCTCGCACGCCCCCGCTGCGCCCCTCGCGACCAGCGGCGACACGCCGTAGGCCAGGTCCGCCACCCGGTGCGTCGCCTCCGGTCCGGGTGAGGGGCCGAGGAGAGGAACCGCGGGACGCGGCATACGCTGAGGAGAAGCCGACCCGGAGGGAAGACACCATGCTCGTGCCCGACACCGCGCCCGCCCTCGTCGCGACCCGCACCGGCGGCGTCGATGTGCTCGAGGTCCGCGACGAGGCCGTGGGGGAACCCGGTCCCGGCGAGCTCCTCGTCTCGGTCGCGGCCACCGGGGTCAACTTCATCGACGTCTACCAGCGCGAGGGCGCCTACCCCGTGCCGACGCCGTTCGTCATGGCCAACGAGGCGGCCGGCGAGGTCGTCGCGACCGGCGAGGGCGTGACCGAGTTCGTCGTCGGCGACCGGGTGGGCTGGGCGATGCACACCGGCAGCGCCGCGCACTTCGCGACGGTGCCGGAACGCGTCGTCGTCCCCGTCCCACCCTCGGTCCAGCTCGACATCGCGGCCGCCGTCATGCTCCAGGGGATGACGGCGCACTACCTCACGTCGAGCACGTATGCCGTCACCCACGGCACCGTCGCGCTCGTCCACGCAGCCGCCGGTGGCGTGGGACAGCTGCTCGTCCAGATGGTCAAGGCCCGCGGCGGACGGGTCATCGCGACCGCCGGAACCGCCGAGAAGGTCGAGACGGCCCGCGCGCTGGGCGCCGACACCGTCATCGACTACTCGGCGGTCGACGACCTCGCCGAGGCGGTCCGCGAGGCGACCGACGGGGCCGGTGTCGACGTGGCCTACGACGGGGTGGGCCGGGCGACCTTCGACGCCTCGCTCGCGTCGCTGCGGCGGCGCGGGATGCTCGTCCTCTTCGGCGCGGCGAGCGGCCAGGTGCCCCCGTTCGACCTCCAGCGGCTCAACAGCGGCGGCTCGCTCTTCCTCACCCGCCCGAGCCTCGGCCACTACATCGCCGACCGCAGCGAGCTCCTCGAGCGGGCCGAGGCGGTCCTCGGCGACGTCGCCGACGGCCGGCTCAAGGTGGCCGTCGACAGCCGTCGTCCGCTCGCCGAGGCGGCGCAGGCGTATGCCGCACTCGAGTCACGCGCCACGCAGGGAAAGGTCCTGCTCATCCCCTGACCGGAGCGGGCGCTCAGGACTCCTCGGACGCCCAGAGCACCGCGACGGCGGCGTTGAGGATGGCCAGGGCGCCCGAGGCGGTGACGAGCTCGGGCCGGGGCTCGCCCTTGCGTCCCTTGGCGTTGGCCACCTCGGCGCACGCGACGACGATGACCGCGACGAGGAGCTTGACGCCGACCTTGGCATGGTTGACCGGATCGGTCCCGGCCTCCTTGATCCCGACGAGGATGAGGCCGGTGACCAGCTGGGCCCTCGCCCCCCAGACCAAGGCCGGGGTGGCCGCACCGCGAGCGACGAAGACGGCGCTGCCGATGATGGCGGCCATCCCGAGCAGGTGCAGGAGGAGGACGAGGTGCTCGATGATCTCCATGGGCAGACACCCTAGAGGCTTCCCCGCCCGGCTTCGTCAGCGGCCATCCCGTGGGCACGCCGTCCCGGCGCCCGGAGGGCCCGACGGGCGGGCCCCCGGGCGGTCAGACGAGGCGGCGCCCCATCGCCCAGGCGGTCAGCTCGTGGCGGGAGGAGAGCTGGAGCTTCCGCAGGACCGACGACACGTGCGTCTCGACCGTCTTGACCGAGATGAACAGCTCCTTCGCGACCTCCTTGTACTGGTAGCCGCGGGCGATGAGCCGCATGACCTCGCGCTCGCGGGCCGAGAGCCGGTCCAGCTCCTCGTCGACCTCGGCGATCTCGCCGGCGGCCGCCCCGAAGGCATCGAGGACGAACCCGGCCAGCCGCGGTGAGAACACCGCGTCGCCGTCGGCCACCCGCCGGATCGCGGTGCCGAGGTCACGGGCGTTGATGGTCTTCGTCACGTAGCCACGGGCGCCCGCACGGATGACGGCGATGACGTCCTCCGCGGCGTCGGAGACGGACAGGGCGAGGAAGCGGACCGGCTCCCCGACGGCGCTCTCGGCCCCGACGCACCCGTGGATGACGTCGACGCCGCCGTTTCCACGGCCCCCGGGCAGGTGGACGTCGAGGAGGACGACGTCGGGCTTCTCGTCGCGGACCACGGCGACGGCCGACTCCACGTCGGGAGCCTCGCCGACGATCGCCACCGCGTCGCCCACCTCCTCGGCGAGCTCGCTGCGGACGCCGGTCCGGAACATCCGGTGGTCGTCGACGAGGACGACCCGGATGGGCCGGGGCGCGTCGGTACCCTCGGTGGCGGTCATGGCTGCTCTCCTTCGATGGGGGGAAGCGTGAGCTCGACCTCGATGCCGTCGTCGCGGCGTCGGATCCGGGCGGTCCCGTGGTGGCGCTCCATCCGGGCGAGGATCGACTCGCGCACCCCGAGCCGGTCGACGGCGACGTCGTCGAGGTCGAAGCCGTCGCCGTGGTCGCGGACGAACGCCTCGACCCCGCTCGGCCCGATCTCGACGTATGCCGTGACCGGCGGCCGGCCGTGGCGCACCGCGTTGAGCAGGGCCTCGCGCATCGCCCGGCTCAACGCCCGGCCGTGCGGCTCGAGCGGCCGGTCGCCGGTGACGACGAGGTCGATCGGCACCGCATGGAGGTCCTCGACCTCGTGCGAGACCTCGGCGACCGCGGCGGCGAGCGAGTCCCCCTCGCCGGAGGGACCGGCATACAGCCAGGTGCGCAGCTCGCGCTCCTGGGCGCGGGCGAGCTGGGTGACGGCCACGGGGTCACCGGAGCGGCGCTGGATGAGCGCGAGGGTCTGCAGGACGGAGTCGTGCAGGTGCGCGGCGATGTCGGCGCGCTCCGTCGCCCGTGCCGCCGCGACCTGCTCGCGGCGCAGGTCGCCCCAGAGCCGCACGACCCACGGCGCGGCGATGATGGCGGCGCCGGCGAGGACGGCGAGCGCGGCGAGCAGGGCGTCCCACACGACGGCGGGGCTCTGCCCCCGGGTGGTGAGGACGAGGATGCCGACGACGGCCAGCCCGAGGCCGAGCCCGACCCTCGCCCACACGAGGCGACGGGCGCCGGGCCCGGCGGCGAGCCAGCTCTCCCGTTCGGCCTCGTCGAGATGGGACCAGGCCACCATCGCGCCGGCGGCGATGACGAGGAGCGGGATGAGCAGCCCGGCCTGGACGTCGATGCCGACCGACTGGGCGGTGGCGAAGAGGCCGATGACGATGACGAGGGCGCCGACGAGGACGAGAGAGGGCCACCGGTTGTCGCGGCTGCGGGCGTCGACGGCCGCCGTCGGGTCCGGGACCGACGCCGCTGGCGGGACGGAGGGCGGCGCGGGGGGCATGGGTGGCGGGCCGCCGAGACCCCCGGGGCCGGCGGGGCCGGCGGGGTCGACGGGCGCCGCGACGCCCCCGGGAACGCCGCCCGGGACGCCGACGGCGGCGGGGACCGGCATCCGGGCGCGGTCCGGCGCCGGAAGGCCCAGGCGGTATGCCGCCTCCGCCGCGTTCTCCTCCGGGACGAGCGCCCACAGGAAGATGTAGACGGCGATCGAGGCCCCGAAGGTGATGACGAGGGTGACGATGAACGTCAGGCGGACGAGCCGCGTCGAGAGGCCGAGGTGGGCGGCCACCCCGAGGCACACGCCCGCCAGCCGCCGGCCGGCCACCGCCCGGCGCAGCGGCGGCCGCTCGCCGGTCGGGACCGCGGCGGGCGCGGTGCGCTCGTACGGGGTGGGCATGCCCCTATCCTCGCGCACCTCGGGGCCGAGAACCGAGACCTCCGGGGTGGGATCAGGGGACGCTCAGGGTCGACCCTCATGGCAGGTGCGGGCCGGTCCGCGACACCATCGAAGCATGACGCAGAACCCATCCTCGATGACTCCCCCCGCCCAGCCCCGATCGGGCCTGGACGGGATGTTCGACTGGCTTCGTGGCCTCGGCGTGGTCCGCGACACCGACAACCGGTGGTTCGGCGGAGTGTGCTCCGGCCTGGCCCGCCGGTTCGGGGTCGACCCGATCCTCGTCCGCGCCGGCGCGATCCTCCTCGCCCTCTTCGGCGGCATCGGCCTCACCGTGTACCTGTTGGCCTGGCTGCTGCTGCCGGACCCGAGCGGGCGGATCCTCGCCGAGGCCGGCATCCGCCACGGCGACGCGTGGGGCATCACCCTCATGGTCGTCTTCGCCATCCTCGTCATCACCGGCGTCTCCGTGGGCCACAACGGCCCCGGCTGGTTCGCCTGGTGGCTCGTCCCTCTCGCCGTCGTCGTCTTCATCATCATGAGGAGCCAGGACCGCGGGACCGTCACTCCCCCACCCCCCGGAGGTACCCCCGTGTCACCCACCCCGTATGCCGTCCCCGCCGGTCCCGGACCCGTCCCGCCCGGCGCCACTCCTCCCCCGCCGCCCGGCACGGCCGCGATGACCGCGCCCGCGGCATACCCGGCGGGCCCGCCGGCCGCGCGCTACCCGACGCCGACGTATGCTCCCCGTCCCGCACCGCTCGCGGTGCCCCCGCCCCGCCCGCGGCGCCGCGGCGCCGGCGGGGCGGCCACCCTCGTCGCCATCGGCCTCGTCATCGCCGGCATCGGACTCGGCTACGTCCTCGACGGCCCGACCGGCTTCCCCGGCAGCGCCGGCCTGCTCGGCTCGGCCATCGCGCTCGGCCTCGTCTCGGCGCTCGTCCTCGGCCTCGGCCTCACCGGCCGGCGCAGCGGCTTCGCCGGCCTGCTCGCCATCCTCCTCGCCTTCGGCACCTGGATCGCGACGATCTCGCCGCTCGACCTGCCGACGACCGCCGGCATCGGCGACCGCACCTGGACGCCGACGGCGTCCTCGGGCCGGACCAGCTACCAGATCGGGCTCGGCGACGGGACCCTCGACCTCAGCGGCGTCGTCGCCACCCCCGGCACGGACACCCCCGAGGTGACGGTCCAGATCGGGGTCGGTGACCTGCGGATCATCGTCCCGGCCGACGTCGTCGCGACCGGTCGACTACGAGACCGGCTTCGGCTCGGTCCACGAGGTCAACCCGGCCGGCGACTCGACGAACCTCAGCCAGCGCTCCGACAACATCTCCGGTGTCCGGACCGTCGGCACGGGCGACCGTCACATCGACGTCGTCGCCAAGGTCGGCGTCGGCGACATCACGATCGAGCAGCGGTGAGCCCCATGCCCGACACTCCCACGACCCCCGAACCCACCCCGGACGAGACCCGTCCCGACCCGACCCTGGAGAGCGACGCCATGAGCGAGCCCACCGACCGCGACGTCACCGCCGCGTCCGACCCGGCGCAGACCCCGACCGGAAGCGCCCGGACGGAGCAGACCGAGAACCTCACCGACGAGCTGCTGGGCACCCGCCCCACCGAGCAGCAGACGACCTGGGCGCCCATGCCCGAGGCGGCCGGCCCGGCTCCGGCGAGCGGGCAGGCCGCGCCGACCGCGACCCAGCCCCCCGCGGCCGCCCCGGCGCCGGTGCCGGTCGAGACCAGCCCCGCGCCCTTCCCCATCATCGTCGGGCTCGTCGGCCTCGTCGTCGCCATCACGGCGATCGTCAGCCGGGCCGCCGACCTCACCATCGACTGGGGTCGCGCCGGGCCGATCACCGTCGTCGGCGCGGGCCTGGTCCTCGTGGCCCTCGGCCTCGTCGGGATGCGCGGTCAGCGGCGCCGCCGCACCGACGCCTGACCCCGGCCTCGCCGCCCCCACCTCGCATCCACCCCCACCCCACATCCACCCCACCTCCACCTCCACCCCACATCCACCCCGTGTGTCCGGGTTTCTGGTCGCCCTGGCGACCAGAAACCCGGACACTGCGTCTCTGGGCCGGTCGGCGCGTCAGCGCGTCTCAGCCGGTCAGCCGGGCAGGCCGGCCGCGGCGAGCGCCTCGGCCACCGACCCGGCGAGCGGGATCCGGTGCAGGTGCTCGGGGCGGACCCAGGCGGCGCTGGCCGTCGAGCCGCCGACGTCGTGGACGACGGGCGGGCTCGGCTCGGGACACCGGGCGGTGTGGAAGATCCGGACGGCGTGGTAGTCCTCGACCCGTCCCCGCGGGCTGCGCCCCACCCAATGGCCGGTGAGCACGGTGAGCAGCGCGATGTCGCGGACCCGTTGTCCGGTCTCCTCGAAGACCTCCCGCTGCAGCGCCTCCTCGGGGGTCTCGTCCGGGTCGATCCCACCCCCCGGCAGGTTCCAGCGTCCGGCGGCGTTGGTCCGGTCCGAGAGCTCGGTGAGGAGCACCCCGCGGTGCGAGGTGACGACGGCGTATGCCGCGACCCGCTGATAGCGCACGGCCCCCGCGACCTCCGCGGGAGACAGGTCGGCATCGACGGAGACCCGGGCCGAGCTGCCCGCCACCGGGGCCGGGAGGGCGGCCCCGGTCGCCGGGGCGACGGCATACCGGAGGAGGAGGTCGTTCGGGTGCGGCCGGGTCACGGCCACCGGCGTCCCGACCCAGCCGGCCGCATGGAGGGCCCCGGCCGGGTCGACGCCGTGGCCGAGGGCGAACCGGGTGACCTCGTCCCCGTCCCGCTCTCCGACGACGGTGATCACGCGGTCCTCGCCCTCGCGATGGCCCGGGCGTACTCCTCGACGGTCGTCTCGACGGTCCTCGGCCAGTCCTGCGCGGGCGGGACCGTGCGGTTGTGCGTGGCGATCCGGCCGCGCAGCTCCGGCGTCGGCGGCCAGCCGGGCCACCGCGTCGGCGAGGCCGTCGTCGTCGTCGGCAAGCAGGCCGCCGACCCCGTCCTCGACGATGTCATCGACGCCCGTCCCGCGCCGGGCGACGACCGGGAGCCCCGCCGTGCGTGCCTCGAGCGCCGCGATCCCGAACGCCTCGAGCCGGGCCGTGCTGAGGTAGAGGTCGGCGTCCCAGTGCAGCTCGCGGAGCTCGTCGCGGGTCACCCGCCCGGGCAGGTCGACCCAGCCGGACATCCCGTGCCGGTCGAGGTAGCGCTCGAGGCCGCCCCGCTGCGGGCCCTCACCGAGGAGGATCGCCTCGAGCCGGACCCGCGGGTCGAGGCGCAGCCGGGCGGCCCGCAGCGTCTCGAGGACCGCGAGCGGCCGCTTGCGCCGGGCCAGCCGCATCGCGCTGACGACGCGCACCGGCGCGGCGGGATCACGCGGCGGCAGGTCCGCTGGACGGGCCCACCGGGCCGCATCGATCCCGTTGCCGAGGACCCCGACCTCGACCCGGCCGCCGGCGACACGGCGGACCCGCTCGGCGGCCATCGACGACACCGCGCTGAGGGCGGCGCCCCGCTCCGCCCAGCGGCGGGCCTGGCCGAGGACCTGGAAGGCCGGAGCGGAGCGGTCGATGACGCAGTGCCAGGTGATCGCGGTCGGCAGGCCCAGTCCGAGGGCGACCCGGGCCATGTCGGTCGCGAACGGGCTGACGACGCCCATGTGGACGTGGGCGACGTCGAAGCCGCCCGCCCGCAGCCGACGCCGCACCTCGGGCGGCGCGAAGGGGTTGACCGGGATCCCGCCGGGCAACGGGATGGCCATCCGGTGGATGGGGAGGCCGTCCTCGACGACGCACGCGCCGTGCCGTTCGCCGTCCGGGCCGGGCGTCGCGGTGAAGACCTCGACGTCGTGCCCGGCGCGGGTCAGCGCCTCCGCGAGGTCGTGGACCTGGACCTCGATGCCACCGAGCCGAGGCAGGTAGCAGTCGGACAGGAGGGCCACCTTCACGGAAGCACAGCCTGCCATGCGTCAGGATGGAGGGGATGACCCGCACCCTCGTGGCGTTCCACGCCCACCCGGACGACGAAGCCCTCCTCACCGCGGGCACGATGGCACGTGCCGCGGCGGAGGGCCACCGGGTCGTCCTCGTCCTGGCCACCGACGGCGACCTCGGCCTCGCCGGGTCGGACTACCGCCGCTCCGCCGGCGGCCTGGGCTCGGTCCGGCTCGACGAGGCCCGGGCCAGCGCGGACGTGCTCGGCGTCGCGCATGTCGAGTGGCTCGGGTATGCCGACAGCGGGCTGGAGGGCGAGGTCCCTCCCGACCCCGAGGGCTCGGTCCGGCTGATGCGCGCACCGGTCGAGGAGGCGGCCGAGCGGCTCGCGGCCGTCCTGCGGACCGAGCGGGCGGACGTCCTCCTCGGCTACGACGCCCGCGGCGGCTACGGCCACCGGGACCACGTCCGGGTCCACGAGATCGCCCGGCGCGCGGCCGAGATCGCCGCCACGCCGCGCCTGCTCGAGGCGACCGTCCCGCGTGACACGATCGTGCGGGCCATCCGCGTCGTCTCGCACGTCTACCGCTTCCCCCCGGAGTTCGACCCCACCTCCTTCGAGCGCGCCTACTCCCCCCGCGAGGAGATCACCCACCGGATCGACGTGCGCCGGTATGCCGCGGCCAAGCGGGCGGCGATGCGGACCCACGCGTCGCAGGCCACGGCGGACGGCGGCGACCGGACGCTCGCGGCATTCCTGCGGATCCCCCGGCCCCTCTACGACCTCGTCTTCGGCCGCGAGTGGTTCCACGACCCCTCGGTGCCGCCGGGCTCGCCGGTCGTCCGGGACGTCTTCGAGGGGCTCGCGACCATGAGACCGCGGCTGCGCCAGGTGCTCCAGGTCGTCATCGGTCTGGGCGCGGCGGCCGCCCTGCTCATCTGGGGCCTGCCGCACTTCGCGAAGACGTCGTGGAGCGAGGTCTTCGCGGTGGTGGGGACCGTGCCGTGGTCCCACGCGCTCATCTTCCAGGCGCTCATGCTTCTCGGGCTGTGGTGCTACACCTTCACCTTCACCGGCAGCCTCCCCGGCCTCAGCCACAGCCGGGCGCTCGTCATCAACCTCTGCGGGTCCTCGGTCTCGAACCTCCTGCCGGGCGGTGGTGCCGTCGGCCTCGCGGCGACCTACACGATCGCCCGGACGTGGGGCTTCGGCCGTCGCGCCGTCTCCACCTCGGCCATCGTCACCGGCGTCTGGAACGTCCTCGCCCGGATCGCCCTGCCCGTCATCGCCATCGTCGTCCTCTGGTGGGGGAACACCGGCCTGCCGCAGGTGCTCAGCGACGCGGCGATCGCCGCCTCGGTGAGCGGCATCGCCGTGCTCGGAGCCTTCGTCTCGATCATCGCGAGCGAGCGCGCCGCCCAGCTCATCGGCCACGGGCTCGACCGGGCGCTCGCGCCGCTGCTGAGGCGGCGCCCCCGGACGATGACGGTCGAGTCGCTCGTCACCGACCTGCGCAGCCGCATCAACGACGTCGTCCGGCACGGATGGCTGTCGATGAGCCTCGGGATGGTCGGCTTCTTCGGCTTCTACTACGCCCTCTTCGTCCTCGTCATGCGCGACACCGGGGTCGAGCAGCCGCTCGGGATCCTCTTCGCCGCGTTCGCGATCGGCCGGTTGCTGACGGCCGTCGGGGTGACCCCCGGCGGGGTCGGGGTGACCGAGACGGCGACGACGGTCGCCCTCGTGGCGTGGGGCGCCGACAACGCCTCGGCGACGGCGGGCGTCGTCCTCTTCTCGGTCTTCACCCACCTCATGGAGATCCCGCTCGGCGGGCTCGGCTGGCTGTTGTGGACGCTCAGCCCGAAGGCGCCGCCGGGCGCGGAGGAGAACGCGGACGAGACGGCGGGGGCAGCCCGCCGCCGACTCCGGCGCGGACGACGCCGACGGCGACACCGAGACCGAGGGCGCCGCCTCGACGACGTAGCCGTTCCCGACCCGCCCAGGGCGAGGTCTCAGGGCCGCTCGAAGACGATCGCCATCGGGGTCTGCTCCGAGCCCTGGCCGAGCGGGTTGTCGGCGAACATCGCCTCGAGCCGCCGCTTCTCCGGCTCCCCGCCCGGCACGTCCGTCCCGAGGACGTTCCTGCCGATGTCGTTGGCGTCCATGACGACGGTGCCGGCGAAGGTGTCGCGGTATGCCGCGGGCACCCGCTCGCGGATCGCCGCCGAGAGCCGGGCGGCGACGGCGTCCGGGTCCTTGGGGGCGAGCTTCGCCGAGACGTTCGACGGGTACGCGGAGTACTCGGTCGGGCCGTCGATGGCCCGGATGTCGTTGCCGACGAGCTCGTAGAACAGGCCCTTGCGGCCGATGACCTTGCCGACCGCGCCGCCGGCGGCGGCATACAGGACCCGCCCCAGCCCGGCCTCCTCGATGGCGAGCTGCATCGTGAAGGGAGACCCGAGCCCGATCCCGGCCGGGGTCCGCGTGACGTAACGCGACAGCACCCGGGCCGGGCGGCCGACCTTGATGTCCCAGATGAAGTACGACCGGCCCTGGGTGATGGCGATGATCTTCTCGGAGATGAAGAGGTACCACCGGCCCGTCGTCGCCGCGGCGTGGTCCGCCCCACCCTCGGCGAGCGCCGCGAAGAAGCCGTCGACGTGCTCCAGGACGGCGCGCGTCGAGGTCGGTGTCCTTGCTGACGAGCTCGGTCCGCAGCGGGTAGCGCCGCACCACGTCGCCGGAGTCGAGGGTGAGGTCGAGCTCCTTGCGGCGGTTGGGCTCGAGGTCGGTCTTGACCCGCTCGACGTCGGCCTCGGCCGCCTCGACCGGCTCGTCGAAGAACTCGCGCAGCCACAGCTCGAGGTTGAGCAGGCGCCAGAAGGTCATCGAGTCGACGTCGTTGGTCCCCTTGATCCAGCCCTCGAACGCGTGGAGGACCTCGGTGGCGTTGACGTAGGGGCGGCCCGCGAAGGACTCGCTGAGGAAGATCGAGTAGAAGTGGTTCTTCAGCCGCATGAACCACTCCTGCTGCGGCGTCGTGAACCCGATCTTGTTGCGGCGGCGGTTGATCGACTCCGGCAGCATGCCGCGGGTCGCGTCCCGCAGGATCCGCTTGTTCCAGCCGTCCTTGATGATCGCCTCGTCCGAGAGGCTGAAGATGTACTTCAGCACCTCCTTGTCGAGGAACGGCACGCGCCCCTCGAGGCTGAACCGCATCGTGTTCTTGTCCTCGTAGCGCAGCAGCGACGGGAGGCTGTTGTGGAAGATGTCCTCGACGAGCCGCTTCTTGAGGTTGCGCTGCTCGGTGGTGAACGTCTCCCCGGCGTATGCCGCGGCGAAGTCCCGGCCGAGCAGCTGGGTCGTCGGGATGTCCTTCTTGCCGCGGAGCTTGGCCTGGAGCCGGAAGCGGCCGAGCCGGTAGATGACGTCGAGGCTCTTGGCCAGCTCGGCGGCGGCGAGGCTCGCCCCCTGGGCCCGGAGCTGGCGCAGGTAGGTGAAGTAGTAGGGGATGTAGCCGGCCATCATCTCGTCGGCGCCCTGGCCGTCGAGGAGGACGGTCACGTGCTTCGTCGCCTCCCGCATGACCTGGAACTGGGCATACGGCCCCGAGGAGATGAGCGGCTCCTCCTGGGTGCGGATGAAGTCGGCGAGGTCGACCTTGAACTCGTCGGCGGTCGGCAGGATCTTGTGCGCGTCCACCTGGCCCCGGCAGATGTCGAGGACGGCGTCGACGTACTTCTCCTCGTCGTTGATCGAGTTGGGGAAGACGGCCGAGAAGGTGTTCTGCTCGGCCCCGACGGACCGGGTCGTCTCGTCACCCTCGTTGAGGAGCCGGTTGATGATGACGGCGACGGCCGAGGAGTCCAGGCCGCCGGACAGCGAGGTCCCGACCGGCACCTCCGACTGCAGCCGCAGGCGGACCGCCTCGGTGAGCCGCGCCTGGTACTCCCTTGCCGCGGCCTCGTCGTAGGGCCGCTGCTCCTGGGCCAGCTCGAGGAGCTCCTCCTTGAGCCGGGTGAAGGGGCGGCGCTCGAGACCGCTCGCGTCGACGGTGAGGAGCTCACCGGGCTCGAGCCGCTCGATGCCGTCGAAGAAGGTCTCCCGGGCGTCCTCGTGGATCCGGAAGCGCAGGTAGCGGTAGATGCTTCGTTCGTTGGGGCGCTTGTCGTAGAGGCCGCTTGCGAGGATCGGCTTGATCTCGGACGCGAAGAGGAGCGCCGGCATACCGGCCACGGCCTAGCCGTCGCGCTCCGGCAGCGGGCAGACGTAGACCGGCTTGATGCCGAAGTGGTCACGAGCCAGGGTGAGCCGCTGCTCGTCGCGGTCCCAGATCGCGAGGCCGAACATCCCGTTGAAGCGGTCGAAGGCCTCGGTCCCCCACTGCGCGAACGCCTCGAGGACGACCTCGGTGTCGGAGTCGGTCGTGAAGGTCCGGCCGAGCGCCTCGAGCTCCGCGCGGAGGTCGAGGTAGTTGTAGACCTCGCCGTTGTAGACGATCGTGTAGCGACCGTCGGCGGTCGCCATCGGCTGCTGGCCGTGGGCGACGTCGATGATGGAGAGCCGGCGGTGCGCCAGCCCGCACGGGCCGTCGGCGTGGATGCCGTCGCCGTCCGGGCCGCGGTGCCGCTGGGCGTCATTCATCCTGGTCAGCAGGGCCTCGTCGAGGGAGAGGCCGACGTAGCCGGCGATGCCGCACATGCGCGTCGGTCCTTGCGGGTCGGGGTCGGGGGTTGCCGCCCTCCAAGCCTGCCATGTCACGACGCCCGGGCCGTCCCGAGCCCGCAAGGCGGTAGGTTGCGGGCCATGACCCAGCCCGGCATGCCCGCCCAGCCGCCGATGGGCACGATCCGCCTCACCATCCAGGGCAGCGTGATGACGTCCAACATGATCACCCCGTCGGTGCGGGTCAACGGCTACCAGGTGCCCTCGCGGTACGGCCCCAGGACGTTCCCGTCTATGCCGGTCCGAACGCGTCGACATCGAGGCACAGTGGCTGAAGACCTACGGTCAGGCGGGCCTCGACGTCCCGTCGCTCCCGGACAGGTCGTCGACGTCTTCTATGCCGCGCCGATGCACCAGTTCGCCCGGGGCAACATCGGCTTCGAGAAGCAGAAGCGCCCAGGGTGGGCGCGTTCGCCGCGATGCTCGGGGTGCTCGGCCTCATCGTCGTCGTCCCGCTCCTCGCCGCCCTGCTGTCCTGACGTGGACCGGGCGCGGCTCGTCGTCGTCACCGGGGCCTCGAGCGGGATCGGTGAGGCCGCGGCGCGTGCGCTGGCCCGCGACGGCGCGCGGGTCGTCCTCGTCGCGCGGCGCGAGGCGGAGCTCGACCGGGTCGCCACGGGCATCCGGGCCGCCGGAGGCCGGGCGGACGTCGTTGCCGTGGACCTGCGCGACCACGAGGCGGCGGCTGCGGCGGCCCGACGGGTGCTGGCCGAGGTCGGGGTCCCGGACGTCGTCGTCGCCAACGCGGGCCACTCCATCGCCCGGGGCGTCCTCGACCTCGTCGACCGCTTCGACTCCCTCGAGCGGACCGTCGACGTCAACTACCTCGGCGCCGTCGCGTTCCTCCTGCCGTTCCTCCCGGCCATGGTGGAGCGCGGCACGGGGCACGTCGTCGGCGTGACGACCGTCAACGCCCGGATCCCGGTGCCGGGGTGGAGCCCCTATGTCGCGTCGAAGGCCGCACTCGACGCGTGGCTCCGCAGCGTCGGTCCCGAGCTGCGGCGGCACGGGATCGCGACGAGCATCGTCGAGTTCCCTCTCGTCGCGACGCCGATGAGCGCGCCGACCTACGGCCGGTCCCCCCGGTTCGCGATGACACCGGAGACGGCGGCGGAGTGGGTCGTGCGTGCCGTCCGGACCCGCCGCGCGACCGTCGCGCCGTGGTGGGCCCGGCCGGCCGAGGTCGCGACGGCGCTCGCCCCCACCCTGTCGGCCCGGGTCGTCGGGCTCGGGTCGCTCCGCCGACCGGGCCGGGGTGGCTCGTCCGGTCACCGACCCACGGCAGACTGACCGTATGCCGCCCACCCCGGGACGTCGTCGGGGCGCCGGCCGTGGCCGCCCGGGCCAGGCCGTCCGCGGGTTCGCCCATGTCGCCCGGGCGCTCGGACCGGCGGTCGCGCACTCCCCCGCGGCCCTCGCGCTGGCCGGGCCGTCGCTGGCAGCGGTCCTCGCGGCCCGGGCGCGGCATACGCCCGAGGAGGTCGTGTGGGCCGACACCCGCGGCGTCGTCACGGCGGGCACGCTGTGGGCCGACGTCGACGCCCGACGGGGCGCCCTGTCCGGCCGCACGGTGCTCATCCATGTCACCGACCAGCGGCTCGGCGCCGTGCTGGCCCTCGCGGCGATGGCCACCCCCGCCCGCGCGGTCGTCGTGCCGGTCCGCGCCGGACGCGCGGCCCTCGACGCGGCGCGTGACCGCTCCCCCGACGCCCTCGTCGCGACCGACGAGACCGCCGACGACCTCGCCGCGGCCCCGGCTCCCGACGGCGCCGGACGGGGCCCGGGGAGCGTCTCCTTCACGACCAGCGGCACGACCCGGACCGCCCGGACGGTTCGCCAGTCCAGTGGCGTCCGGGCGCTGGAGCAGATGCTCGGGCTGCTCGGAGCGTTCCCGGCGATGCGCCGACCCGTCATCGCGTCGAGCGCCGCCGTGGACCACGGGCACGGGTTCGGCCTCTTCTCGGCGGCCCTCGTGCTCGGCGGCAGCTTCGTGTCGCTGCCCTCGGACCCCGAGGCCGCGGCGGACCTCCTTCGGTCGGCACCGCCGATCGACGTCCTCAGCGGGGTCCCCCGACAGCTGGCCGATCTCGCCGCGCTGCCCGCCCCGTCGCTGGCGGGGCTCGACGTGCGGCGCGTCCTGTCCGGCTCGGACCGGCTGACGCCCGGGGTCGCCGCGGCCGTCGAGGCGGCGTTGGGCGCCGAGGTCTACAACGCCTACGGGTCGACGGAGATGGGGACGGTGTGCGTCGCGACGCCACGCGACCGGCGGCTCGCGCCGGCGACGGTCGGCCGCCCGGTGGCCGGGGTGCGCATCGAGGTCGTCGACGAGTCGGGGGCACCGTGTCCCGCCCGGCCAGGAGGGCAGGCTCCGGGTGCGGTCGCCGCTCCTGTCGGGTCCGGCGTTCACCGGTGACCGG
The DNA here is from genome assembly GCA_963745335.1 of uncultured Actinomycetota bacterium. Lineage (GTDB taxonomy): Bacteria > Actinomycetota > Actinomycetes > Actinomycetales > Dermatophilaceae > CAVSJJ01. The sequence continues at coordinate 473,868 of CAVUXP010000003.1, read as the reverse complement.
GGCTGGGTGGACCGCTCCGGGCTCGTCTTCGTCACCGGGCGGGCCGACGGGATGCGGGTCACCGGCGGGGAGACCGTCGACCCCGAGGTCCTGCGGGAGCGACTGCTCGCCGAGGCGGGTGTCGTCGAGGCGGTCGTCTCGGAGGCGGCGGACGAGCGGTTCGGCACCCGGCTCGTGGCGGAGGTCGTGCTGGCGCGTGACGCCGAGCCGGTCGACGCGAGGAGGCTGCGCGAGCGGGTCCGCGCCGACCTCGGGCCGGCGCTGACCCCGCGAACCATCACGATCCGCCAGGGTCGGCGCCGGCGAGGACCGCTAGCGCGACGCGTCGCCACCCGCCGGACGCGACACGGTGGCCGGCACCGGCCCGAACCGAGCCGGCCACCGTGCTCGGATGCGAGACGTCAGTGCGTGTCGCGCCCGTGGTGCTCGCCCCGCCACCGGGTCACCGACGCGACGGTGCCGTCTTGCCGGGTCGAGCATGACCGTCGGAGCCTTGCGCCCGTGGAAGTCGAACATGCCCAGGATCGAGCCCGCCCGGCGTCGGTGGAGCCGTCGCCGATCCTCCCGGTGCCGCCAGTTGTCCTCGATGAACTTCGTCACCGAGGTCTGGTCCGTCTGGGTGTGGTCGACGTAGTTCGTCTTCGCGAAGGGCGAGATGACGAGGAAAGGCTGACGCGTTCCAGGGCCACAACGGTCCTGGTAGCCGCCGAGGATCGGCACGCCGTTCGCCGCGATCGGTGCACAGCGCCGCGTCGTCCGGGCTGTCTGGAGGCGTTCGTCAGCTTCGCCATCGTGTGGTCGTACCACCCGTCCGAGTCGTCGTACAGGACGACGATGGCGGTGTCCTTCCAGTTCGGGGACGCCTGGATCTGGTTGATCGTGTCGACGAGGAACTTCTGCTCGTCTACGGGATCCGAGTACGCCGCGTGGCCGTCCTGGTATCCGGGGGCCTTGAGGAACGACACCGCCGGCATGGTCTTGGTGTCGACGACCTTGGAGAAGTCCGTCATGTCGTACTGGTGGTTGGCCTGGTCGGTCTTGCCGATCATGGCCGTCGAGCTCGGCGGCAAGTGATGCGGGTTCGCCGTGCTCTTGTAGTACTGGAACGGCTCGTGGTGCGCGATGTAGTCGGACGACGTCACGCCGCCGACGTTCGTGTGGGTCGTGCCGCAGACGGCTCGACCGTCGGTCGCGTCGGCCGCGCTCGTCGTCGGGCGGAAGCCGCCCTGGAACCAGCCCCACGTGGTGCCCTTGGCGTTGAGCAGGTCGCCGATGTTGCTGGCCGTCCATGCCAGCGACCGGGTACCTCGTCGACGAGCAGTCGTCCCAGACAGGGTCGGGGTCGTCGATGACGGTGCCGACGCCGTTCGCGTTCGGGGACTCGGACGGTGTAGGCGTCGGGGTCGACGATGTCTGTTGCCGGGTCGACGGGTCGTACGAGCGCACCCCGTGGGTCTGGCCGGAGACGAGGTTGAGGGCGCCCGGGCGTCGAGGGCCCGAACGTCGTCGAGTAGGAGTTGTCGCTCATCGCGTACTGCTGCGCGTAGTTCCACAGACCGGTGACGGTGTTGCCGTCGTAGTAGCCCATGACGAGTCCCTGCGCGCCGTAGAGTCCGGTGCACGCGTCCCTGCTGGTGTTCTCGACGAACTTGTCCATCAGGCCGCCGTTGTAGGCCTTCTGCTCGCCTGGTAGTTGTGGTCCTGGTCGCACGTGACCGCCTGCCCCGGGGTCAGCCGGAACGGCTGGACGCTGTTGGGGTTGTCCGGGGCGAGTCAGGCCGGCACCGGCCGAGCGTGTCGATCGTCGGCGGGCGTGTGGCGCGACGCGGTGAAGGTCGGGTGCGGCGACGCCGGTGCCCTGCAGGGTCTCGCCGGCGACGTTCGCCGCGACGGGGTAAGTCGCGAAGTAGTGGTCGAAGGACACGTTCTCCTGGAAGATCACGACGAGGTGCTTGATCGGGGTGGTGGTGCCTCGACGGTGTCCGTGGCTGCCTCCCCGGTGGCTGGTGCGGCCGTGGGCGAGGGCCGGGCCGCCGGTCACGGCGAGCGCACCGATGACGAGGGTCGACACCCCCACGGCGGTCGCCGAACGAGCGATCATGCGACGGGACATCTCATGCGTCTCCTGTCTGGGATGGTTGCGGCGACCAGGGGAGCCACCGCGCCGCGTCACGCTATGTCGGCTCCACGGCGGCGAACAGGCCCCGGGTGGCGGGTTCGGCGAACGTTCACGCAACGTTGAGTCCCGCGCCCCGCTTCTCCCAGGCTGAACCGGCCGTCCGGATGCTTCTCCCAGGTTCCGCCCAGGGAGCAGCCGGCCCCGACGGGGGCCGTCGCGGCGTCCCCGGCGGCCGAGGTGGCGGCATTCGGGCGTCGGGACGCGAGCCGCGGACCGACCGGCAGGCGGCGGGCGGTGGATCCTGACGGGTTCGTGGTGTAGGCAGGACAGATGCGCGGAGCCTCCGCGTCGACGACCAAGGAGGATCCATGACCACCCTCGACAGCGCAGCCCTGCTCACGGCCCTCGAACCGACGGTCGAGGAGAACCTCAACCGGCACCTCGCGGCCGCGGAGGAGTGGATGCCGCACGAGTACGTGCCGTGGTCCCTCGGCCGCGACTTCGCCGACCTCGGTGGCGAGCCCTGGTCGCTCGAGGACTCACGTCTGTCCCCCATCGCCCGTACCGCTCTCGAGGTCAACCTCCTCACCGAGGACAACCTGCCGAGCTACCACCGCGAGATCGACCGTGCCTTCGGCCGGGACAGCGCGTGGGGCACGTGGGTCAACCGGTGGACCGCCGAGGAGGGCCGGCACGCCTACTGCATCCGCGACTACCTCCTCGTGACCCGGGGCGTGGACCCCGTCGAGCTCGAGCGCGCGCGGATGGACACGATGGAGACCGGCTACGACAGCGGTGACAAGCCGCTGCTCAACGTCTGCGCCTACGTCTCGTTCCAGGAGCTGGCGACCCGGGTGTCGCACCGCAACACCGGCCGCTACACGGAGGAGCCGATCGCCGAGAAGCTCCTCACCCGGGTGGCCAAGGACGAGAACCTCCACATGATCTTCTACCGCAACATCATCCAGGCGGCGCTCGAGCTGGCGCCGGGCCAGACGATGCGGGCGATCACCGACGAGGTGCGCAACTTCCAGATGCCGGGGGCGATCATCCCCGGGTTCGGACGCAAGGCCGTGCAGATGGCGATGGCCGGCATCTACGACCTGCGGATCCACCACGACGACATCGTCGGACCGCTGCTGCGCCAGTGGGGCGTCTGGGAGCTGGAGGACCTCGATGCCGAGGGCGAGCAGGCCCGCGAGGAGCTCGCGTCGACCGTGGCCGCGCTCGACGCGGAGGCGGCGCGCTTCGTGGCCCGCCGCGAGGAACGAGCGGCCAAGCAGGCCGCCCGCCGCGAGGCCTAGTGCCGGCCGGGGAGGTCGTCCGGCGATGACGGCCACGCCGGACGGGGAGGGCGCGTCCCGTCCCGTCATCGACGACGCCGCCGCGTCGGGGCTGCGGCGCGTCGTGCTCGTCGTCGCCCTGCTCAACCTCGGCTACTTCTTCGTCGAGTTCACCGTCGCGCTCGTCGCCGGCTCGGTCTCCCTCCTCGCCGACAGCGTCGACTTCCTCGAGGACACCTCGGTCAACCTGCTCATCCTCGTGGCGCTCGGCTGGCCGCTCGCCCGGCGCGCCGTCATGGGCAAGGCGATGGCGGTCATCATCCTCGGCCCGGCGGCCGTCGCGGCGTGGGAGGCGGTCGGCCGGTTCTCCGACCCCGTGGCGCCGCGGGTCGTCCCGCTCGTCCTCGCCTCGCTCGGCGCGATCGTCGTCAACGGCACGAGCGCGCTGCTGCTCGCGCGGTTCCGGCGCCGGGGCGGCAGCCTCAGCCGCGCGGCATACCTCTCGGCCCGCAACGACGTCCTCGTCAACGTCGCCATCATCGCGATGGGGATCCTCACCGCCGGGACCGGCTCGGGCTGGCCCGACCTCATCCTCGGGTGCGGCATCATCCTCCTCGCCCTGCACGCGGCATACGAGGTGTGGGAGGTCAGCGAGCAGGAGCGGCTCGCCGCGCGCGCCCTGGCCGGCGAGCAGATCGGCTGACGCCGCCACCGCACCCGGTCGTGGGCGGGAAACACCCACCAGACAAGGGAAAAGAAGTCTTGTCAGGCTGGTGTGTCGCTCATCGGGCGGGAAAGTGGCATTGCGGCGGGGGAGCCGGCCGGCGGGGCGCTACTCCCACTCGATGGTGCCGGGGGGCTTGCTCGTCACGTCGAGGACGACCCGGTTGACCTCGGCCACCTCGTTCGTGATCCGGGTCGAGATCTTCGCGAGGACCTCGTAGGGCACCCGGGTCCAGTCGGCCGTCATCGCGTCCTCGGAGGAGACCGGCCGCAGGACGACCGGGTGGCCGTAGGTCCGCCCGTCGCCCTGGACGCCGACGGAGCGGATGTCGGCGAGGAGGACGACCGGGCACTGCCAGATGTCGCGGTCGAGGCCGGCAGCGGTCAGCTCGTGCCGGGCGATCCGGTCCGCGGCGCGCAGCACCTCGAGCCGCTCGGCGGTCACCTCGCCGACGATCCGGATGCCCAGCCCCGGACCGGGGAAGGGCTGGCGCCAGACGATCGCCTCGGGGACGCCGAGCTCGAGCCCGACCTGGCGGACCTCGTCCTTGAAGAGCAGCCGGAGCGGCTCGACGAGGGTGAACTGGAGGTCCTCGGGGAGCCCGCCGACGTTGTGATGGCTCTTGATGTTCGCCGCGCCGGTCCCACCACCGGACTCGACGACGTCGGGGTAGAGCGTGCCCTGGACGAGGAACTCGACCGGGTGCCCGTCGCGGGCGCCCTCGCCGACGATGTCGCGGGCGGCCTGCTCGAAGACCCGGATGAACTCACGGCCGATGATCTTGCGCTTCTCCTCCGGGTCGGAGACCCCGGCGAGCGCCGCGAGGAAGCGGTCCTTCGCGTCGACGACGACGAGGTCGACGCCGGTCGCCGCGACGAAGTCCTCCTCGACCTGCTCGGCCTCCCCGGAGCGCAGCAGCCCGTGGTCGACGAAGACGCAGGTCAGCTGGTCGCCGACGGCGCGCTGGACGAGCGCCGCGGCCACCGACGAGTCGACGCCGCCGGACAGGGCGCACAGGACCCGCCGGTCGCCGATGGTCGAGCGGACGTCTGCGACGAGCTCCTCGACGACGTTGGCGGCGGTCCACTCGCCCGACAGCCGGGCCCCTCGACGGAGGAAGTTCTCGAGCACCCGCTGGCCGAAGGTGCTGTGGACGACCTCGGGGTGCCACTGGACGCCGTAGAGCCGTCCGCTCGTCGTCCTCGAATGCCGCGACCGGCGCGCCGCCCGTCGTCGCCGTCACCCGCATCCCCTCGGGGGCGGCGGTGACCGAGTCGCCGTGGCTCATCCACACCGACTGCTCGTCGGGCTGACCGTTGAAGAGGGTCGAGGACGTGTCCGAGATCGCCGCGTGGGTCGAGCCGTACTCACCCAGGCCGGTCCGGGCGACGGTGCCCCCGAGGGCCTGGACCATCGCCTGGAACCCGTAGCACATCCCGAAGACGGGGATCCCGGCCTCGAGGAGGGCGGGGTCGAGCGCGGGCGCGCCCTCGGCATACACCGAGGACGGGCCGCCGGAGAGGATGACGGCCGCCGGCTCCTTCGCGAGCATCTCCGGCACCGGCATCGTGTGGGGGACGACCTCGCTGAAGACGTTGGCCTCGCGCACCCGGCGCGCGATGAGCTGGGCGTACTGGGCCCCGTAGTCGACGACGAGGACCGGGCGGTCGGAGAGGTGCTGCGTCACGCGGACAGGCTACTGGCGGACGAGCGCGAGCCGGCCATCGATCTCGCGCGCCACCATCCGCTCGACGACGAAGGAGAGGAACGGCACGCACCCGGCGAGCATGATGAGGACCATCTTCGGGAGCGACCAGCCGACCTTGAAGCCGAGGTTCGCCGTCGCGATGAGGTAGACGAAGTAGATGAAGCCGTGCGGCTGCGGCCACCACGCGAGGGCGTCGTTGCTGAACCCGCAGTGGAGGATCACCTCGGCGACGAGCAGGAGCAGGCCGACGCCGACGATGAAGGCCATGACCTTGAAGAAGGTGAGGGCGGTCGCGGCGGACTTCGGGTCCTTGATGGCGGGGGCGGTGTCGGTCACGGGCGTCATTCTGCCCCGGCGTCCTGGGTGACCCGCTCCGGGTCCGGCTCGTCGGCGGCCTCGAGGTCGTCGCGGACCATCCGCCACCACATGTATGCCGCGAACGCCGCGAAGATCCACCACTGGAGGGCGTAGGCGAGGTTGCGCCACTTCAGGCCGGTGTCGACGACCGGTGTCGGCACGTGGGTCAGGGCGTTGAGGGAGTCGACGGGAGCGACGTCGACACCGGCCGCCGCGTCCGTCGGCGGGGTCTCGTCCTCGAGGAAGAGGAAGGCGTTGTAGAGCTCGCCCGGCCACTCGTTGACGAGGACGGACAGGTCGACCGAGCCGAGCTGCCCGGCCGGGAGGGCCTCGCTCGACGGCGACTCGCCCGGGGCGAGGCCGCCGTGGACGACGAGCCGGCCCTGCGGCGGGGGCGCGACGCCGTCGGGTGAGGTGACGAACCCGCGCAGCACCGCGATCGTCGCGTCCGTGGAGTCGACGACGAAGGGGGTGATGACCCAGTAGCCGCTCACCCCGTCGAGGCGGCGGTCCGGGACGAGGACCTGGCCGTCCGCGGCATACGCGCCGGTGGCGTGGACGGGCCGGGAGCTGGCGTCACCGGGGAACTCGGCATGCGGGGTGAGGACCGTCGTCAGGTCGGCCTCCGGCCGGTCGAGGGCCTGCTTCATCTGCTCGACGGCGGCCTTGTCGCGGGCGACCCCGAGCTGCCAGCGGCCGAGCTGGACGAAGGCGACGATGACGAGGAGCACGACGACGAGCAGCCCCAGCCAGCGGGGCTTGAGCGCGGTCCTCAGCACGGTGCCAGGCTACGCGTCGAAACTCGGTGGCCCGCGCCCCGCCCGCGGCCTACCGTGGTGGGTCGATGTCCACCGACGAATCGTGGTTCTCCGTCGACCCGGAGGACGCTCCCCCCGCCCATCCCGACCGGCTCATCCTCTGGCTCGCCCGTCGGCAATGGCGCACACTCCTCGGCGGGGTCGCCTTCGGCATCCCGTGGATGCTGACGATCGCCCTCACTCCGGCCGCCATCGGCCGGGCCGTCGACGACGGGATCGTCGCCAAGGACGGCCGGGCGCTGCTGCTGTGGGCCGGAGTCATCCTCGGGCTCGGCCTCTCGAGCGCGGTGACGACCGACCTGCGGCACTACTTCGCGGTGCGCAACTGGCTCGCGGCGTCGTACCGCTCCGGCCTCGTCGCCGACCGCGCGGTTCGCCGGTCCGGTCCGGCCGTGACCCGGGAGATCCCGGCCGGTGAGGTCATCACCGTCTTCGCCGCCGACTTCGGGCGGATGGGCGCCGTCTTCGACGTCTTCGCCAGGTTCGCCGGGGCCGTCGTCAGCTTCGTCGTCGTCGCCGTCATCCTGCTGCGCGGGTCGATGCTGCTCGGCCTCATCATGCTCGTCGGCGGCCCGGTCCTGCTCGCCTCGCTCAGCCTCGTCATCCGGCCGCTCCAGCGCCGGCAGAACGCCCAGCGATCCGAGACGGGCCGGCTCACCGCGCTCGGGGCCGACACCGTCGCCGGCCTGCGCGTCCTGCGCGGGATCGGCGGCGAGGACACCTTCCTCGGCCGGTATGCCGCGCAGTCCCAGCGGGTGCGTGCCGCGGGAAACCGGCTGGCCGGGGTCCAGGCCACCCTCGATGCGGCGCAGGTGCTGCTGCCCGGGATCTTCGTCGTCATCGTCACCGGGGTCGGGGCGCACCTGGCCGTCGACGGCCGGATCACCGCGGGCCAGCTCGTCGCGTTCTACGGCTACACGGCGTTCCTCACGATGCCGCTGCGGACGGCGACCGAGTTCGTCGACAAGCTCATCAACACCCGGGTCGCCGCCCGGCGCGTCGTCCGTCTCCTCGCGACGACCCCCGACCACCCCGACCTCCCCGGCACCCGACCTCCGCGACCCGTCAGAAATTCACCCAATTGGGGAGTCTCGACCCGACCCCGGCGCCCCGACCCGTCAGGAACCCACCCAATTGGGGAGTATTCGACCCGGCCCCGACTCCCCCACCCGTCAGGAACCCACCCAATTGGGGAGTATTCGACCCGACCCCGACTCCCCGACCCGTCAGAAACCCACCCAATTGGGGAGTATTCGACCCGACCCCGACTCCCCCGACCCGTCAGGAACCCACCCAATTGGGGAGTATTCGACCCGGCTCGGCGCCCGACGGGGTGCTGTGGGACCCGGAGTCCGGTGTCACCGCCGACCCGGGCCGGCTCACGGCCCTCGTCTCCGCCCGCCCGGAGGACACCGCACTCATCGCCGCCCGCCTCGGCCGGGTCGTCCCGGGCCGCCACGGCGTGACCCTCGGGTCGGCCGACCTCGACGCCCTGCCCATCGGCGAGGTCCGCCGCCGGATCGTCGTGTCGGAGTCCGAGCCGCACCTGTTCAGCGGCCCGCTGCGTCGCGAGCTGCTCGCCCGGGCCGACGAGAACGGGTATGCCGCGCCCTCCCCCGCCGACGAGGCCCGCCTGCGCGAGGTGCTCACCGTCGCGGACGCCGCCGACGTCCTCGACGCGCTGGAGGGCGGTCTCGACGGCGAGCTCGAGGAGCGGGGCCGCACCCTCTCCGGCGGTCAGCGCCAGCGGGTGTCGCTCGCCCGGGCGCTGCTCCGCGACCCCGAGACCCTCGTCCTCGTCGAGCCGACGAGCGCCGTCGACGCCCACACCGAGGCGCGGATCGCCGAGCGGCTCGCGGCATACCGCAGCGGCCGGACCACGGTCGTCGTCACGGCGAGCCCCCTCGTCCTCGACCGGGCCGACGTCGTCCACCTCGTCGTGGACGGCCGGGTCGTCGCGAGCGGCCGGCACCACGACCTGCTGCGGGCGTCCGCGGCATACCGGGACGTCGTGCTGCGCGGAGGGGAGGACTGATGTCACCGCTCCTCGGGCACACCGACCACACCGCCCGCAGCCTCCCGATCGCGCCGCGGTCGGTCGTCCTCGCGCATGCTCGCACCCTCGCCCGGGAGCACCGGCGCGCCTTCGCCTGGGTCCTGGTCTGGCACGGCATCGCCGCGCTCGTCGGCCTCGTCGGGCCCTGGGTCGTCGGCCGGATCGTCGAGGTCGTCACGACCCGCTCGGCGGGGACGAACCGGATCGACACCCTCATCGCGGTGCTCGTCGCCGCGATCGTCGGCCAGACGGCCCTGACCTGGGTCGCCCGCCGGGCCTCGTTCGTCCTCGCCGAGCAGGTCTTCGCCCGGCTGCGCGAGGACTTCATCACCTCGGCCGTCCGACTTCCGCTGTCGGTGGTCGAACGGGCCGGGACCGGCGACCTCGTCGCCCGGACGACGAACGACATCGACGCCCTGTCGCGGGTCATCCGGTTCGGGATCCCGGCGATCGTCGTGTCGGTCATGACGGTCGTCGCGACGGTCGTCGCCGCGGTGGCCACGTCCCCGCTCGCCGCGCTGGCCCTCCTCCTCGCCCCCCTCGTCCAGCTGCCGACGACCCGGCGCTACCTGCGCCGGGCCGGTGACGGCTACCTCTGGGAGCACGCGTCGTACGCCCGGCTCAACGCCGTCGCCGCCGAGACCGTCGAGGGCGCCCGGACGATGGACGCCCTGGGCCTGGCGGCGGTGCGCGGCCGCCGGTTCGACGAGGCGCTCGCGGAGTGCTGGACCGCGGAGCGCTACACCCTGCGGCTGCGGCTGCGGTGGTTCCCGTGGTTGGAGGTCGGCTTCTTCCTGCCCGTCGCCGGCGCCGTCCTCTGGGGAGGCTGGCTCGCCTCCCAGGACCTCGTCTCGGTCGGCGCGGCGACCGCCGTGACCCTCTACATCCAACAGATGCTCGACCCGCTCGGCGAGCTCATCTCGTGGCTCGACGAGATCCAGTTCGCCGCGACCTCGCTGTCCCGGATCCTCGGGGTCGGCGAGGTCCCGCCGGACCGGACCGCGACCGGCGCCGTCCCGGACGGCGACGACCTCGCCGCCGACGCGGTGACCTACGCCTACCGCGAGGGCCGCGACGTCCTGCACGGGGTGAGCCTCGACCTGCGCCCCGGCGAGCGTCTCGCCATCGTCGGCCCGTCCGGGGCCGGCAAGTCGACCCTCGGCCGGCTCATGGCCGGCATCGACGGCCCCCGCGCGGGCCGGATCACCGTCGGCGGGGTGTCGCTCGTCGACCTCGAGCTCCCGGTCCTGCGGGGCGAGGTCGCCCTCGTCACCCAGGAGCACCATGTCTTCGTCGGCAGCCTGCGGGACAACCTGCTCCTCGCCCGGCCCGGCGCCCCGGACTCCGCCCTGCTCGCCGCGCTCGAGGCGGTCGATGCGGCCGAGTGGGCGGGCGCCCTGCCCTCGGGGCTCGACACGCTCGTCGGCAGCGGCGGCCACCGGCTCACCGAGGGCCAGGCCCAGCAGCTCGCCCTCGCCCGCCTCGTCCTCGCCGACCCGCACACCCTCGTCCTCGACGAGGCGACCTCGCTGCTCGACCCGCGCGCCGCGCGCCATCTCGAGCGCTCGCTGGCCGCCGTCGTCGAGGGCCGCACCGTCGTCGCCATCGCCCACCGGCTGCACACCGCGCACGACGCCGACCGCGTGGCCGTCGTCGAGTCCGGCCGGATCAGCGAGCTCGGCTCGCACGAGGAGCTCCTCGAGGCCGACGGCCCGTATGCCGCGCTGTGGCGCTCCTGGCGCGACGAGGGCTGAGGCCGGGCCGGGCCCCCGGCCCCGGGCCACGTGCCGCGGGACGCCGACCACGGGACACCGGGGCGGCATACCCGGACGATCCGACGAACACCGGCGGATGCTCGCGCGGACGACCGCAAAGCCGGGCGGATCCGCGAGCACCGACGGCGCCGACGACCCGCCCCACCATCTCACCCGACGCCGGGCGGCGAGCGCGCCGGCAGGCGTCGCCGGCGGTCAGGCGGCGGTGCGGGAGTCGTCGAAGACGAGGATCGACCCGCCGTAGCAGGCGACCCACACCCGCTTCATCGTCGGCTCGTAGGTCACCCCGACCGGGTAGCCGTCGGTCGCGACGCTCTGGACGACGGTGAAGTCGGAGGTCCGGATCTTGATGAGCTTGCTGTCGTCGTAGGCGACGACGTAGAGGGCTCCCCCGTCGGAGCTGATCGCCATCGACCGGGGCTCGTGCCCGACGTGGAGCGTGCCGGTGACCTTGCGGGTGGCGATGTCGACGGCGGTGACCGTGCCGGCGGCGTTGTTCGTCACGTAGAGGGTGCGCCCGTCCTTGGACATCACGAGGTGGCGCGGGCCGGCACCGGTCTTGGCGAAGGCACCGACCTTGCCGGTCTTGAGATCGACCGAGACGACCCGGTCCGAGCCCATGATGGCGACATAGGCGGTCTTGCTGTCCTTGCTGACGGCGATCCCCCGCGGGTGGGCGCCCGGGAGCTTGACCGTCGAGGTGACGGCGGCCTTCTTGGCGTCGATGACGGTGAGGTCCATCGAGCACCAGTTCGTGACGAGGACCTTCTTGCCGTCCGGCGTCACGGCGACGAACTTCGGCACGGCGCCGGCCCTGACGACGGCCGTCACCGTCGTGGGTCGCCACGTTGATCCGGTAGACGTAGCTCGGCGAGATGCCCTTCGCGCTCGTGCAGGCGTCCTTGCCCTCGGGACTGAAGCCGGTGCCGTACATCGCGTAGTTCGACACCCAGGCGATCTTGCCGTTGGGGCTGAACGCCGCCTCGACCGGCGCCCCCTGCGACGTGCCCGGGTGACCCTTGACCCCGTATGCCGCGAGGTCGACCCCGTCCTTGATCGTCGCGAGCAGCGCGCCGTCGGCGCCGAAGGCCGAGACGGTGTGGGTGTACATCATGTTCTGGGCGAAGACCTGGCCGGTCCCGGAGGCGACGACGGACTTCGGGGTGAGCTGACCGGTGAGCCGCTCGATCCGCACGAGGTCGGACCGGCCCGAGGGGGCGAGGGCGCCCTGCTCGACGTCGGGACTCGGCGTGGGGGCCGGCTTGAGCGGCTTCGCCGTCGGCGACGGCGTCCGGGCCGAGGCGGCCGCGGCGCTCGCCTGCGCCGGCTCGCCGCCGAAGAGGTGGCTGGCCCCGAAGCCGGTCACCCCGACGAGGGAGAGCAGGCCGACGAGGGCCACCCGGCGGCGGCGGACGAACACGGGATCACGCTTGACGGTCAGGCGGGTCGCCATGGGAGTCACCTCGCTGCACTCGCGCCTCGATGGGCTCAGCAGTCACAGTAGGTGACGCGCGTCTCGGCTCCGGTGAGGCGCGCGGAGGACGGGCGCCGGGTCCGGGCGCCGGCTACCGCGGGGGGAGGTGGCGGAGTGTGGTCGAGGGCGATCTGGACCCAGTAGCGCACCCCGGCGTCGTCGGCGACCGCCTCGTCGCGGACCCGGAGCCAGCCGTCCATCTCGCGGCCGCGCATGACCATCCGCTCGACCCGCGGCGGATCGAGCAGCTCCTCGGCGTCGGCGGGGTCGATCCGGGTGAGCATCCCGCCGCCCCCGCTCGCCGCGACGGCCATGTGGCCCCCCACCATGAATGCCCGCCCGCCGAACATCGCCCGCTCGCTCGGCCGCTGGCCCTCGGGCAGCAGGACGGCGAGCGCCTCGCGGATCCGCCAGGCGAGGTCCTCGTCGTACGCCATGACGGAAGTATCCCGGCCAGCGCGGACATCGCCACCCCGCGACGGAGCGGCCGCGGACCGGGCCGGCGCTCGGCGGTCGGCCATCGGCGGGCCGGCGCCTCGGCGCGCTGGCGCGTCGGCGCCTCAGGGGTAGCCGTCGAGCCGGAAGACGGGGGTCGTCTCGGCCACCGCGTCGAACGCACTCACCGGGGCGCGCGGGTCGACCGGGATGTGCGGCCGCCCGCCGGGGACCTTCCGCAGGTATCGCTGGATGACGGGCGCCCGGTCCTGCACCGGGACCTCGGCTCGCCTCGACGGGATGCCGGCCGCGCCGCAGGATCGCCGCGCGGCCGCCGGCGGCCCGGAGATTCCTCGTCCAGTTGCACTCGCCGAGCATCGACACGGCGTACCAGGACCCGCCGACGTCGGCGAGGCCGAGCGGGAGCCGGATCGGCCTGCCACTGCGGCGCCCCGGCACCTCGAGGATGACCCAGCGCCGGGGGGTGAGCCCGAGCGGGACGAGCCGGTTGTAGGCGCGGACGTAGGCCATGGCGGCGGGGTTCGCCCGCCCGCCGGCATACATCGTCCGGAGCCGCTCCTGCTGCCGTCTGCCCACGGTCCCGCCCGCCTCCACTTCCCCGCCGACCGGGGCCACGACGCCGGCCGGAGCGCCGGTCAGCCGCCTCCGCCGCCGGGGTGACCGCTGGAGATCACCGTGCCACCCTCGCCGTTGCTGTTCGGGATGTAGTTCGCTCCGTTCGGGCGCCGGTTCGTCGGGTGCTCCCCGTCGACCCAGTCGGCGAACCTGCGAACCGCCCTTCTCGGCAGACCGACGAGCGCCTTCCCGAACCGCATCATGGTCCCGATCGTCCTCGCCGGCGGCGGTGTCGGCAAGCGACATCCCCGCGGCCCGGAAGGTGTCGGAGGAGGACACGCTCGCCGACGAGGTCGCCACAGCACGGGGAGGACGGCGATCCTGCGCCATGGCGACGGATCCGCGGGATGGCGCGGCCCGCACAGCCCAGGCGTACCGTGACGGCGATGCCTCGATGACCCCGCCACCTCGTCCGCACCTGCCGGCGGCGTGGCGACGGCTCCACGACGCGACGACGAGCTTGGGGAGCACCTCTCGAACCGTCGTCCGCCCGTCCCCTCCTGACCCAGCACCCGCGCTCCCGGAGCGCGAGAGGACCGAGAGATGAGTGGCTCCCCCCGGTACTCCCCCGAGCCCGCCGACGCTCGCGCCTACACCGCGGCGAACGACCGGCTCTACACCCGGTTCGCCCGCATCTACGACATCGTCGTCAAGGCGCTCCCGCTCTGGCGTCGGTGGCTCGGACACGCCCTCCCCGAGATCCGCGGCCCGCGGGTCCTCGAGGTCTCCTTCGGGACCGGCTGGCTGCTCACGCAGTATGCCGCCGACCACCGCACCGACGGGATCGACCTCAACCCGCGGATGCTCGACGTGGCCCGGCGTAACCTCGCCCGCGCCGGGGTGACGGCCGACCTGCGGCTCGGGTCCGTCGAGGCGCTGCCCTATCCCGACGCCACGTTCGACACCGTCGTCACCACGATGGCGTTCTCGGGGTACCCCGACGGCGCCCGCGCCGCCGCCGAGCTCGCCCGCGTGATCGTCCCCGGAGGCCGCCTCGTCCTCATCGACATCGCCTACCCCCGCGACGGCAACCGGGTCGGGACGGCGCTCGTCGACCGGTTCTGGAAGCCCTTCGGCGATCTCATCCGGGACGTCCCCGCCCTGCTGTCCGCCGCCGGTCTGGCCGTCGAGGACGTCGAGATCGGCGGCCGGGGCAGCGTGCACCGCTACCTCGCCACGAAGCCCGCTGATGCCGGCCGTCCCGAGGCCTGAGCAGGGCCCATCGACCGCGGGACGAGGTCGCGAGGCATCCGACGGCGCCCCTCACACCTCGCGGCCGGCGAACGCGGCGATCCGCTCGTAGGCGTCCGCACCGGCAGGGGCGGGCCGCTCGGGCCCGAAGGCACTGCCCCGCCGCTCGTCCGACAGTCGACGCCCGCATGAAGGCGAGCCCCGATCTCGGCCACCTCCGCGTCGAGCTCGCGGGTGGCCCTGCCGAGCGCCGTCGAGAGGTCCCACGTGTGGACGGCGACCTCGGCACACTGCCAGTCCGCCCCCGGCTGGGCCTCGGGGTGGCTCGCCCAGGCATCGAGCAGCTCGCGGGAGGCGTCCCGGAAGGCCGCGACCGGGTCGTCGTGGTGGGTGGTCGGTGCGCTCCAGTCGACCTGCTCACCGCGGACCATCGCGGCGAAGGCGGCCGGTCCGGCGACGATGTGGTCGACGAGCTCGGTGACCGTCCACTCCTCGCACGGGGTGGCCGAGCGGGCATCGTCGGGACGGACCATCCCGAGCAGCTCACCGAGCTGGTCGAGACCGCGGGCGAGGACGGGCAGGGCGGGTGTCTGGTCGCTCATCCGATCAGCCCATCACGGCCACGGCGCCGGCGCCACCCCCGACCTCACCCAGGACGGGTGGGTCGGTCCGCTACGCCGTGCCGCTCGTCCGTCCCACGAGTGCGCTCTCGTGGGTGAACCGCTCGACGGCGGGACGCGTCGACGGGACGGCCTCGACCCGCCGGTAGGCCGAGCCCTGGGCGGGTCGCGGGTCGGGCTCATCGGCGTTGGGCCACAGCGACATCGCCCGCTCCGCCTGAGCCGTGATGGTGAGCGCCGGGTTGACGCCGAGGTTGGCCGACACCGCGGCGCCGTCGACGACGGAGATCCCGGGGTAACCCCACAGCCGCAGATAGGGGTCGACGCACCCCGAGCTCCGGACGGTCCGAGATCGGCGCTCCCCCGAGGAAGTGCGCGGTGAGCGGCACGTCGACGGCCTCGACCCACGAGCCGCCGGCGACCGTGTACTGGCCGGTCGCCTCGGCGAGCCGGCCGGCGACCGCGCGGATCGCCGCATGGCCGGCCGGGATGTAGGTCGGGTTGGGCTCACCGTGCCCCTGTGCCGAGGTGAGCGTGCGCCCACCCAGGCGACCCCGCCGCCCGGAGACCCGGAGCGAGTTGTCCCGCGTCTGCATGACGAGGCCGATGACGATCCGCTCGCTCCATCGGCGCGCGGTCGGCATGAGCCGGACCAGCGGCTCCGGGTCGCGGTAGAGCTGGCGGAGCAGCTCGACGAACCGGGGCCGCCCGGTGTCGCCCGGAACGAGCAGCGTCGACAGCAGGCCCATCGCGTTCGACCCGCGCCCGTAACGGACGTTCTCGACATGGGTGTCCTCGTCGGGGTGGAAGGAGGTCGTGATGGCCACCCCGCGGGTGAGGTCGACGCCGTCGGGAACCTCCTCGGTCAGCGCCCCGAGAAGCGCCTCGGAGTTGGTCCGGGTCAGCTCGCCGAGCCGCTCGGACAGCCGCGGCAGCTCGCCGAGGTCCTTCATCGCATGGAGCAGCTTCTGGGTCCCCCAGGCACCGGCGGCGACGACGACGTGCCGGGCCGTGATGACCCGGGGGTCCTTGCGCACCCAGGCGCCGGTCCGCTCGTGGAGCACCCGGTGGATCGGGGCCGCCGCTCCGTCTCCCGCCCGCGCCCCGTCCGCGCGCCTCGGTGCCGGGGACGACGCCGAGCCGAGTGACGGTCCGCAGTGGCTCGATCGTCACGCCGAGTGACTCGGCGAGCGCGAGGTAGTTCTTGACGAGGGTGTTCTTCGCGCCGACCCGACAGCCGACCATGCAGTTGCCGCACTCCGTGCACCCGGCCCGCTCCGGTCCGACACCGCCGAAGTACGGGTCCGGCACCGTCTCGTCGGGCCTGCCGAAGAAGACCCCGACCGGCGTCCGCCGGAAGGTCTCGGGCACCCCGAGGTCGGCGGCGGCCTTCTCCATCAGCCGTTCGACGGGCCCGTCGCAGGGGTTCGTCACGACGCCGAGCATGGTCGAGGCCACGGCGTAGTGAGGCCGCAGCTCCTCCTCCCAGTCGGTGATGTGGCCCCACTGCCGGTCGCGGAAGAACGGCTCCGGCGGGACGTAGAGGGTGTTGGCGTAGTTGAGCGACCCGCCGCCGACCCCCGCCCCGGCGAGGATCATGACGTCGGGCAGCTTGTGGATCCGCTGCACCCCGAAGCACTTCAGCCGCGGCGCCCACAGGTAGTTGCGCACGTCCCACGACGTCCGGGCGAAGTCCTCGTCCGCGAAGCGGCGTCCCGCCTCGAGCATGTGGACGCGGTACCCCTTCTCGGCCAGCCGCAGCGCCGCGACCGAGCCCCCGAAGCCGGTCCCGATGACGACGACGTCGACGTCCGGCTCGGGCGTGCTCACCGAAGCCCCAGCGCCTTCATCGCCTTGAGAGACAGGGTGAGCATCCGGGCGAAGGCCTCGTCCGACAGCCCCGGCACGCCGCCGAACCCCAGCAGGTGCTGGGCGGTGACGTTCTGGGCCTCGGTGTACTTGAGGATCCCCTCGGCCCCGTGCCGTCGGCCGACGCCGGAGTCCTTCATCCCGCCCATCGGGGCGCCGACGCTGCCCCAGGCCGCGGCATACCCCTCGTTGATGTTGACGGTCCCGGTCCGGATCCGCGCGGCGATGGCCCGGCCGCGCGCGACGTCGCGGGTCCACACCGAGGCGTTGAGCCCGTATGCCGTGTCGTTGGCGAGCTCGACCGCCTCGTCGTCCGAGCCGACCCGGTAGAGCGAGACGACCGGGCCGAAGGTCTCCTCGTCCCGGCAGACCATCGCGTCGGTGACGCCCTCGAGGACGGTCGGCTCGTAGACGAAGGGCCCGAGGTCCGGTCGGGCCCGGCCGCCGGCGAGGACCCGGGCGCCGTGCCGCCGGGCGTCCTCGACGTGCCGGGTCACCGTCTCGAGCTGCTGCGCGGAGACGAGGCTGCCCATGTCGTAGCCGTACTCCAGCGCCGTCCCGATCTTCATCGCCGCGACGGCCTCGACGAAGCGGGGGACGAACCGGTCGTAGACGCTGTCGTGGACGAGGACCCGCTCGGCGCTGATGCACAGCTGCCCGGCCGAGGAGAAGCAGGCCCGCACGGCACCCTCGACCGCCTTGTCGATCGACGCGTCGTCGGCGACGTAGAGGCTGTTCTTGCCGCCGAGCTCGAGGCTGAAGCCGACGAGCCGGCGGGCCGCCGACTCGGCCACCCGCCGCCCGGTCGGCGTCGAGCCGGTGAAGCACACGTAGTCGGCGAGGTCGACGACCGCCTGGCCCGTCGTCGCCCCGGGGCCGAGCACGACCTGGAAGACCCCCTCGGGCAGGCCCGCCTCGCCGAGCAGCTCGACGCCGAGCAACGCCGAGAGCGAGGACTGCAGGTCGGGACGCAGGACGACGGCGTTGCCGGCCATGAGGGCCGGCAGGGCGTCGGTGATCGAGAGGCTGAGCGGGTAGTTCCACGGGCTGACGATGCCGACGACGCCCTTCGGCCGGCGGCTCTCGACCGCCTGGGAGAGGACGGGGAACGCCCCGAGGTGGTGGACGTCGCGCAGGTAGCCCGGGCCGCTGCGGGCATAGTGCCGCGCGACGATCGCGCAGTCCGCCACCTCCTCGAAGGCGTGCCGGCGGGCCTTGCCCGACTCGAGCTGGACGATGTCGAGCAGCTCGACCTGCCGCT
The DNA here is from genome assembly GCA_963745335.1 of uncultured Actinomycetota bacterium. GTDB lineage: Bacteria > Actinomycetota > Actinomycetes > Actinomycetales > Dermatophilaceae > CAVSJJ01. The sequence goes on along the minus strand of CAVUXP010000003.1, from coordinate 455,542 downwards.
CGAGGACGAGGTCGTGGAAGCGCAGGAGGATCGCGGCGCGGCGCTGGGGCGGGGTGGCCGCCCAGGACCGCTGGGCCGACCGGGCCGTCTCGACCGCGACGGCGACGTCGTCCGGCGACGAGATCGGCAGCGTCGCGAGGGGCGCGTCGGTCATCGGCGTCCGGCTGAGGTGGTGCTCCGCCGACGGGCCCGCCGCCACCCGCCGGACGAGCCGGCGCACCCGGGCGGGGTCCGCGGCATACGTCGCTCTGGGATCGGTCTCGGGGTCAGCGATGACGTCGGCCATCCTCGAAGGCTATCGACGGGTATGCCGCGTGAGAAGGGTTCGGTGGAACGTCGCCGCCGCTCAGCTCGCCTGGTAGGGGGCGACGACGACCTCGACCCGCTGGAACTCCTTGAGCTCGACGTAGCCGGTCGTGGCCATGGCCCGCCGCAGGGCGCCGACGATGTTCGTGCGGCCGTCGGCCGAGCGGGACGGGCCGAAGAGGAGCTGCTCGAGCGGCGCGACCCCCTCGAGCTGGACCCGCTCGCCGCGAGGCAGCGACGCGTGGTGGGCCTCCGAGCCCCAGTGGTAGCCCTGGCCCGGGGAGTCGGTGGCCCGGGCGAGCGCCGCGCCGAGCATGACGGCGTCGGCGCCGCACGCGACGGCCTTGACGATGTCGCCGCTCGTGCCGACCCCGCCGTCGGCGATGACGTGGACGTAGCGGCCGCCGGACTCGTCGAGGTAGTCACGCCGGGCGGCCGCGACGTCGGCGATGGCGGTGGCCATCGGGGCGTGGATGCCGAGGGTGTTCCGGGTCGTGTGGGCCGCGCCGCCGCCGAAGCCGACGAGGACCCCGGCCGCCCCGGTCCGCATGAGGTGCAGGGCGGCGGAGTAGCTCGCGGCACCGCCGACGATGACCGGCACGTCGAGCTCGTAGATGAACCGCTTGAGGTTGAGCGGCTCGGCCTGGCTCGAGACGTGCTCGGCGGACACCGTCGTGCCTCGGATGACGAAGAGGTCGACGCCCGCGTCGACGACGGCCTTCCAGAACTGCTGGGTCCGCTGCGGGGTGAGCGCGCCGGCGACGGTGACGCCCGCGTCGCGGATCTGACGCAGCCGCTCGACGATGAGCTCGGGCTGGATCTCCTCGCGGTAGATCTCCTGCATCCGCGCGGTGGCCTCGGACGGGACGAGGTCGGCGATCTCGGCGAGCAGCGGCCGGGGGTCCTCGTAGCGGGTCCACAGCCCCTCGAGGTCGAGCACCGGCAGGCCGCCGAGCCGCCCGAACGCGATGGCCGACTCGGGCGACATCACCGAGTCCATCGGCGCGGCGATGACGGGGATGTCGAAGTGGTAGGCGTCGATCTGCCACTCGACGGACACGTCCTTCGGGTCGCGGGTGCGCCGCGAGGGCACGATCGCGATGTCGTCGAAGGAGTACGCCCGGCGCCCCCGCTTGCCTCGGCCGATCTCGATCTCGTTCACGGTCCCTGAGCCTATCCATCCCGGCGTTCCTGAAATGCGGTACCTCGCTGTCAGAGGCTTAGGGCAGACTTACTCCTCGGCAATGACGCCCGCCGTCGCGGCATACCTCCATCTCCATCCCGTTCTCCTCTCACCATCGCTGGGAGCGCCCCCGTGTCTACCGCACCTGCACAGATCGACTATCCCGAGAAGATCGACGCGGCCGTCCTCAAGGTCGCCGGTGTCGTCGTCCTCGGGGCGATCATGTCCATCCTCGACATCACCGTCGTCAACGTCGCCCTGCCGACGTTCCAGACCCAGCTCGCGACCGGACCGGAGCCCATCGCCTACTCGACGGTCGCCTGGACGGTGACCGCCTACACCCTCGCCCTCGCCACCGTCATCCCGCTCACCGGGTGGGCGGCCGACCGGTTCGGGCCGAAGCGGCTCTATCTCATCGCGCTCTTCCTCTTCACCGCCGGGTCCGCGCTGTGCGCGACGGCCACGTCGATCGGGATGCTCATCGGCTTCCGCACCCTCCAGGGCCTCGGCGGCGGCATGCTCATGCCGCTCGGCATGACGATCATGACGCGGGCCGCCGGGCCGGCCCGGATGGGCCGGCTCATGGCGATCCTCGGCGTCCCCATGCTCCTCGGCCCGATCTTCGGCCCGATCCTCGGCGGCTGGCTCATCGACACCGCCTCGTGGCACTGGATCTTCCTCATCAACGTCCCGATCGGTGCCCTCGCTCTCGGGTATGCCGCGTGGGCCCTCAGCGGTGACCGGCCGGAGCCGTCGGAGACCTTCGACTGGCTCGGCATGGCGCTCATGTCCCCCGGCCTCGCCTTCTTCCTCTACGGCGTCTCGTCGATCCCGGGCGAGGGCTCGTTCCTCAACTGGAAGACCGAGCTGTTCGGCACGATCGGCGTGATCATGATCATCGCGTTCGTCTTCCACAGCTTCCGGCCGGCGCACCCGCTGCTCGACCTGCGGCTGTTCAAGAACCGCAACCTCACGGCGGCGGTCTCGACGATGTTCATCTTCGCCGGGGCGTTCTTCGGCGGCCTGCTCCTCATCCCGACCTACTACCAGGTCGTCCGGGGTGAGCTGCCCGTCGACGCCGGCTGGCTCGTGGCTCCCCAGGGCTTCGGCGCCATGCTGACGATGCCGATCGCCGGAGCGCTCGTCGACCGATACCCGGTCGGCCGGATCGTGCCGTTCGGCCTCGTCCTCATCATCGGTGGGATGTTCGCGCTGACCCAGATCTCGGCCACGTCGTCCTACTGGGGCTTCCTCATCCCGGTCCTGTTCGTCATGGGCCTCGGGATGGGCGCGACGATGATGCCGATCATGACCTCGGCGCTCAAGACGCTGACCCATCATCAGGTGGCTCGAGGGTCGACCCTGCTCAACATCACCCAACAGATCGCCAGCTCGATCGGCGTCGCGACGATGTCGGTCATCCTCACCAACGGGTTCAAGAGCTCCGATGTCATCCAGGCCGGCCAGGCCCTCCAGGCCGACCCCCAGGCCGCGAGCGACCCCGGCATCGCCGCGCTGCTCCAGCAGTACGGCTCGGGCTTCGAGGAGGCCGTCCGCGAGGCGATGGCGGCCGCGTTCGCGCACACCTACTGGGTCGCGGCCTTCCTCGTCCTGCTCACCCTCATCCCCGCGTCCTTCCTCCCCCGCAAGCACGAGGAGTCGCACCTGCTCGACGAGGAGGGCGACGGCACGGGCGAGCCCGAGGTCGCCCCGGTCGTCCTCCACTAGGACCGGCCACCCCAGCCGCGGGTTCATGAGGCAGGGTGGGGGGATGGATCCGGTGCGCCTCGGCCCGACGAACTCGATCACCGACGTCGGGGGCGTCCGCGTCGGTCACGCGACCCGGGACGAGCCCGGCTGGCTGACCGGGGTCACCGTCGTCCTCCCGCCCCCGGGCACCGTCGGCGGGGTCGACGTGCGCGGCGGCGGTCCCGGCACCCGGGAGACCGACGCCCTCGACCCGCGCACCCTCGTCACCGCCGTGGACGCCGTCGTCCTCGCCGGGGGGAGCGCGTTCGGGCTGGCCGCCGCCGACGGGGTGATGGCCGAGCTGTATGCCGCGGGGCGCGGCTGGCCGGTCGGCGGCCCCGGGCAGGTCGTCCCCATCGTCCCGGCCGCGATCCTCTTCGACCTCGGCCGGGGTGGGACCTTCGGTCACCACCCGGTCGCCGCGGACGGTGCCGCGGCCTACCGGGCCGCGGCCGGCGACGGTGGGGACGGGCCGCCCGCCCAGGGCAGCGTCGGCGCCGGCACCGGCGCCAAGGCCGGCGGGCTGCGCGGCGGGGTCGGCACCGCGAGCGCCGTCCTTGCGTCGGGAGCGACGGTGGGCGCGCTCGTCGTCGTCAACGCCGCGGGCTCCGTGGTCGACCCGGCCGGGGTCCCCCTCGGCCTGCGGCTCGGGCTCGCCGACGAGTTCGCCGGCGTCCCCTCGCCGCCGCCCGAGGCCGCCGCGTCCTACTGGGCCACCGTCGCCGCGGAGCAGGAGGCCCTGCGGGCCGGGATGGCGACGACGATCGGCGTCGTCGCGACCGACGTCACCCTGACCAAGGCGCAGTGCGCCAAGCTCGCCGGGGTCGCCCACGACGGCCTCGCCCGAGCGATCTCGCCGGTCCACACGGCCTTCGACGGCGACACCGTCTTCGCCCTCGCCACGGGCGACCGGCCCGGACCCGCCGAGCTCGACCTCCTCCTCATCCAGGCGGCCGCCGCCGACTGCGTCAGCCGGGCCATCGTCCACGGCGTGCTCGCCGCCCGCAGCGTCGACCGGAGCGGCGACGGTGGGGTGACGCTGCGTTCCTGGGGCGACGCGTTGGGTATGAGCCCTGGGTGAGCACCGACACGACCCACGCCCCCGCGGACCCCGGACCCCACCCGTCGCAGGACATCGACGCGCCCGTCGAGCCGACCCTCACCGTGCGCCCCTTCCGGCCGGGAGACGAGGCCGCGGTGGAGGACCTGCTCGACAGCACGAGCGGGTACGCCGTCCGGGTCACCGGCCTGCCGCCCGGCCCGTCGGACGCGCTGTCGACGCTCATCGGCCGCCCCGAGGGGTCGCATCCGGAGGACAAGGTCGTCCTCGGCGGCTGGATCGGCGACGAGCTCACCAGCATCGTCGACGTCATCCGACGCCACCCCTCGCCCGACACCGCGACGGTGGGGCTGCTCCTCGTGCGGGAGAACCGGCAGCGGCAGGGCTGGGGCCGCGAGACGATGCGCCGGCTCGCGGCATACGCGGACGACTGGCCGGAGATGCGGACCTGGCGGCTCGGGGTCATCGACGTGGCGCGCGAGTCGACCCCGTTCTGGGAGTCCCTCGGCTTCGCCCCGACCGGCGAGAGCGTGCCCTACGCCTATGCGGGCGTCACGTCGACGACCCGCATCTACACCTGTCCCGCGACCGACCTCGCCCGCTGACCGACCACGGTATGCCGCGGCCGCGGCATACCGGAGGAACGGTCCGGCTCAGCCCTTGGTCGAGTAGTTCGGGGCCTCGACGATGCCGGACACGTCGTGCGGGTGGCTCTCGCGCAGCCCGGCCGTCGTGATCCGGATGAACCGGCCCTTGGCCTTCAGCTCGGGGATGGTCCGGGCGCCGACGTAGAACATCGACTGGTGCAGGCCGCCGACGAGCTGGTGGACGACGGTGCCGACCGGACCGCGGTAGGCGACCTGGCCCTCGATCCCCTCGGGGACGATCTGGTCGTCGCTGACGACGTCGGCCTGGAAGTAGCGGTCCTTGGAGTAGGACTTCTTGCCGCGCGAGCTCATCGCGCCGAGGCTGCCCATCCCCCGGTAGGACTTGTACTGCTTGCCGTTGACGAGGACGAGGTCGCCGGGGCTCTCCTCGCAGCCGGCGAGGAGCGAGCCGACCATGACGGTGTCGGCCCCGGCGACGAGTGCCTTGGCGATGTCACCGGAGTACTGCAGGCCACCGTCGCCGATGAGCGGGATGCCGGCCGGACGGCAGGCCAGCGACGCGTTGTGGATGGCCGTGACCTGGGGGACGCCGACCCCGGCGACGATCCGGGTCGTGCAGATCGACCCGGGTCCGACGCCGACCTTGACCGCGTCGACGCCCGCGTCGATGAGCGCCTGGGCCCCCGCGCGGGTCGCGACGTTGCCGCCGATGACCTGGACGTGCATCGTCGCCGGGTCGCGCTTGATCCGGCGGACCATGTCGAGCAGGGCGGTCGCGTGCCCGTGCGCGGTGTCGACGACGAGGACGTCGACCCCCGCCTCGACGAGGGTCGCCGCGCGCTGCCAGGCCTCGCCGAAGTAGCCGACGGCCGCACCGACCATGAGCCGACCGTCGGGGTCCTTGCTCGCGTTGGGGAACTGCTCGGACTTGACGAAGTCCTTGACGGTGATGAGCCCGCGCAGCCGGCCCTCCTCGTCGACGATCGGCAGCCGCTCCCGCTTGTGCTGGCGCAGCAGCATCGTCGCCTCGGCGTTCGTGATGCCGACCCGCCCGGTGATGAGCGGCATCGGGGTCATGACGTCGCGGACCCGGGTGCTCCCCCACGTCGCGACGGGCGTGAAGCGGAGGTCACGGTTGGTGACGATGCCGATGAGATGGTCACCGGCGTCGACGACGGGGAAGCCGGAGATCCGGTAGCGCCCGGCGAGGTCGTCGAGCTCCTCGAGGGTGGCGTCCGGCCCGATCGTCACCGGGTTGGAGATCATCCCGGTCTGGGTCCGCTTGACGAGGTCGACCTGGTAGGCCTGGTCCTCGATGGAGAGGTTGCGGTGGAGGATGCCGATCCCGCCGTGCCGGGCCAGCGCGATCGCCATCCGCGCCTCGGTCACGGTGTCCATCGCCGCGGAGACGAGCGGGATCCGCAGCGAGATGCCGCGGGTGAGCCGGGCCGTCGTCTCGACCTCGCTGGGGATGACGTCGGTCTCGCCGGGCTGGAGGAGGACGTCGTCGTAGGTCAGCCCGAGCTCGGCGAAGGGGCCCTCGGGCGCGGGGGCCGCCGCCTCGGCCGTGACGGTGCCCTCGTCGCGTTCGGGCAGGTCAGCGGCGTCGGTGCCGGCGGGACGGTGGGGTGTGGACGCATCGACACCAAGACTCATTGCCTCAGTCTAGGTGGTCGGGTCGAGGCCCATTTCCTTGACCTTTTCCTTACCCGGGGCTTGCCCAATCCCAACCGCTCGCGGCATAGCGTCAACGCGTACATCGAGCGCATGACGTTTGGGGCAGTTTGACCGTGGAGGGGTGCTGATGGCCGAGATCACGAGACTTCCGGGACCGCGTGCCGACCTGTGGGACTGGCAATTTGCGGGGTCCTGCCGCTCCGCCAGCCCCGAGGTGTTCTTCCACCCCGAGGGCGAGCGCGGCTCCAAGCGCCGCACCCGGGACTCCCAGGCCAAGCGCATCTGCCTCGGCTGCCCGGTCCTCGCCCAGTGCCGGGACCACGCCCTCGCCGTCCGCGAGCCCTACGGCGTCTGGGGCGGGATGACCGAGGACGAGCGCGAGGCCTTCTACACCGGCAAGTCCCGGATCGCCTAGGTGGTCACCGCCCACTAGACCAGCGGCCGGGGCGCCAGCGTCGTCGCCCCGGACCCGCCGCACCCTCCACGTATGCCGCGTGCCCGCCCCGGGCCCGCGGCATCCGGCTCTCCAGCCCCGGCCCGCCGGCACTGGCCGGTCCCGCGAGGGGTGGCGATGTGCCCCATCAGGGCCGCCGATGGGGCGGATCGCCACCCTTCGCGGGGGCGGGGCCGGGCGGATCGCCACCCTTCGCGGGGCCGGGCGGGCGAAGCGACAACCCCGCGGGACAAGGGCTCAGGTGGCGCGAGCCTCGGCGATGTCCGTGCTCGCAGGGAGGAAGAGGAGGGACAGCGCGGTCCCCACCGCCCCCGCGGCGGCCGCCACCGCGACGAATGCCGCGGCCCAGCCCCACAGGATCGGCCCGCCCCCCAGCCCGGGCAGAACGGCGCGCGGCACGACCAGGCCCAGGACCATCGCCACCACGAGCGCCGGCAGCACCGGTGCCAGGTCCTCGACGGCGAGGGACGCCGCGAGCGTCCGCCGAGGGACACCCGCGGCGACGAGCGTCGCCAGCTCGCGGCGTCGCCCGACGACTGCCTCGGCCGCGGTGACGAGGATGCCGAGGGCGGCCACGGCGACCGCGAGGACGAGGAGAGCGAGCACGGCGTCGAACGCCTGGAGGTAGAACTCGGGAGGCATGGCGTAGGACTGCCCTGGCCTGAGGTCACCCCGCAGGGCGAGCGCGACACCGGCCACGACGGTCGCGAGGATGAGGGTCGCGGACCGGCCGGCCGCGCGGCCCGGGTCCGCGCGCAGCCGCCGCCCGGCGATGAGGGCGGCCGCGCCCGTCGCCCGCCCGGTGAGCACCCGACCGGCGGCCAGGGCCGTCGCCCGGCCCAGCCGGACGAGGAGCAGGGCGGCGAGGACCGCCTCGAGGAGGGCGAACGGGCCGAGCACGATGACGGGCACGACCGTACCCGGCCCCTCGACGAACACCCCGTTCACCCAACGCACCGCCGCGGAGAAGCCGAGCCCGATGACGACGAGCGCAGCGGCGATCGCCGCGGTCCCGGCGGCGGACGACACGCCCACGGGCCCCGTTGCCCGGCCCCCGATCGGGTCGGCGCGCCGGAGGCCACGACGAGCGAGGAGGACGACGACGACGGGGACGAGGAGCAGCGCCGGAACGACGAGCCACCAGTGCGGCACGACGTCGGTCGGCAGGTACCGCTGGCCGGGGTATGCCGCCGCGTCGGCCACGGGTCCGTAGGCGACCCAGCCCTGCGCGGGCGGGGTGACGCTGTTGAGCACGGCGGCGAGGACGGCATACCCGAGGACCCCGACGACGACACCGAGCACCGCGGCCACGCCCGCCTCGAGCGCCGCGACCCAGCGCACCTGCCGCGCGGACGCGCCGGCGAGCCGGTATGCCGCGAGCCGTCGCTCCCGGGCCGGTGCACCGATCCGGGCCGCCTGGGCCGCCAGGGCCAACGGCGGGAGGGTCATCAGGATGAGGGCGAAGACGACGCCGGCTCGCAGGTTGGGGTCGTTGACGACGAGCAGCCGGTAGCGCTCTCGGTATCCGTCGGAGAACCACGGACCGGGCATCGAGGCGACGACGCACGCGGCGAGGCCGAAGACGGTCACGAGCGCGGCGGCGAACGCCGTGAGCCCGATCCGCAACCGGTCGGTCCTGCCGCCACGCAACGCGAGGCGGAGGAGCTCGGCGGCCCGAACACGGTCAGTCATCGCGGGACTCCGGGGTCGGCACCGGGTCGACACCGGCGGTGTCGCCGATGATGCGGCCGTCGCGCAGGTGGACCTCTCGGTCACCGAACGCGGCGACGCGGGCGTCGTGGGTGACGAGGACGACGGTCGTCCCCTCGTCGTGGGCGGACCGGACGATCTCCGCCATCACCCGGTCCCCGGCGACCGAGTCGAGGGCGCCGGTGGGCTCGTCGGCGAGGAGCAGCTCCGGACCGGTGACCATGGCCCGGGCCAGCGCGACGCGCTGTGCCTGGCCGCCGGACATCTGCGGCGGCACGACCTCGGCGACGTCGGCGACGCCGAGCCGGTCGAGCCACGCCCCCGCTCGTTCGAGGGCCTCGGCTCGGCGGAGTCCGCCGAGGAGGAGGGGCAGGGCGACGTTCTCGACCGCCGGAAGCTCGGAGACGAGCTGACCGAACTGGAAGAGCATCCCGACCCGGGTCCGGCGCAGCCGGGACCGCTCCGCGTCGGTCAGCCCACCGAGCGGCACCGCATCCAGCTCCACCGAGCCGGCGCTCGGGAGGAGCACCCCGCCGAGGGCCAGGAGGAGGGATGACTTGCCGGACCCGGACGCCCCGGTGATGGCGAGGAGCTCCCCGGCGGCGATGTCGAGGTCGACTCCGTGCAGGGCCCGGGTGGGTCCGTAGTCGACCACCACGCCCCGGGCGCGAAGGAGGGGCCCGCCGTCTCGGGCGAGCGGGGCGGCGGCGTCGGTGCGCAGTCGGGTGGGGCTCATGGCGTGGCCTCCGTGGCGAGGTCGGCGATCCGGGTTCGGGCCGCCTCCATCCAGCGGATGTCGGCGTCGAGGTGGGCCAGCGCGTAGTCGGCGGCGAGCACGTCGGAGACGCTCGCTGCGGCGTCGGTCTTGACCCGGGTGTGATGGCGCATCCGGCGCAGGTGGACGACTGCGCTGCTCGTCGAGCACGGCCGCCGCCGCCTCGGTGCCGGACGCGATGAGGGCGATCGTCGTCTTCGTCGCGATGGGGTTGGCTACGTGACCGCCGGGGTCCTCGGTGGCGCCCATCCAGTCCTCCAGCTCCGCTCGACCGGCGTCGGTCAGCTCGTAGACGGTGCGGTCCGGACCCTCCGACCGCTCCACCGCGACGGGCCGGACGAGGCCCTTGCGGTGGAGCCGGTCGAGGGCGGCGTAGACCTGCCCGAACGCGAGCGGACGGGCCGTGGGAAACGTCTCGTCATGGGCTCGCTTCAGGTCGTAGCCGTGCCGCTGACCCCTGCTCAGCAGCCCGAGCACGATGTGACCGGTCGACACGACCAGTACTATTCACTATGTGAATAGTATGTGTCAAGCAGCCGCCGTCATCGGGCTCCGCCGAGGGGTGGCGATGTGCCCCCTCGGGCTCCGCCGAGAGGTGGCGATGTGCCCCATCAGGGCCGCCGATGGGGCGGATCGCCACCCTTCGCGGGGGTGGGGCCGGGCGGATCGCCACCCTTCGCGGGGGCGGGGCCGGGCGTGCCGCCGACCCTTCGCCGGCTGCCCCGGACAGCCGTATGCCGCGGCACCCGGGTGGGTGCCGCGGCATACGAGGTGGGGCGGGAGGTCAGTGCCCGTGCCCGTGGCCGTGGCCACCGGCGGGCGCGTCGTCCTCCTCTTCCTTCTTCTCGACGACGAGCGTGTCGGTCGTGAGGACCATCGACGCGATCGACGCGGCGTTGCGCAAGGCGCTGCGGGTCACCTTGACCGGGTCGATGACGCCGGACTTGACGAGGTCCTCGTAGACGCCGGTCGCGGCGTTGAGGCCCATGCCCGGCTCCATCTCGCTCACCTTGGCGACGGCGACGTAGCCCTGGATGCCGGCGTTGTCGGCGATCCAGCGCAGCGGCTCGGCCGCGGCCTTCTGGACGATCCGGGCGCCGACGAGGGCGTCACCCTCGAGATCGAGGGTGTCGATGACCTTGACGGCCTGGATGAGGGCCGAGCCGCCACCGGCGACGATGCCCTCCTCGATGGCCGCGCGGGTCGCGGAGATCGCGTCCTCGATGCGGTGCTTCTTCTCCTTCAGCTCCACCTCGGTGTAGGCGCCGACCTTGATGACGCAGACGCCACCGGCGAGCTTGGCGAGGCGCTCCTGGAGCTTCTCGCGGTCCCAGTCGGAGTCGGTGCGCTCGATCTCGGACTTGATCTGGCCGACGCGGGCGTCGACCTCGGCGGCGTCGCCGTTGCCGTCGATGATCGTCGTGCTGTCCTTCGTCACGACGATGCGCCGGGCCTGGCCGAGGGTGTCGAGACCGGCCTGGTCGAGCTTGAGACCGACCTCCTCGGCGATGACCTGGCCGCCGGTGAGGATGGCCATGTCCTGGAGCATCGCCTTGCGGCGGTCGCCGAAGCCGGGCGCCTTGACGGCGACGACGTTGAACGTGCCGCGCATCTTGTTGACGACGAGCGTGCTGAGCGCCTCACCGTCGATGTCCTCGGCGATGATGAGCAGCGGCTTGCCGGCCTGGATGACCTTCTCGAGGATCGGGAGGATGTCCGCGATGGCCGAGATCTTGCCCTGGTTGATGAGGACGTAGGCGTCCTCGATGACCGCCTCCATCCGCTCGGGGTCGGAGACGAAGTAGGGGCTGATGTAGCCCTTGTCGAACTGCATGCCCTCGGTGAACTCGAGCTCGGTGGACGCGGTCGAGGACTCCTCGACGGTGATGACGCCGTCCTTGCCGACCTTGTCGAACGCCTCGGCGATGATCGAGCCGATCTGCGGGTCCTGGGCCGAGAGCGACGCGACGGACGCGATCTCGTCCTTGCCCTCGACGTCCCGGGCGGTCTCGAGCAGCCGGTCGGAGACGGCGTTGACCGCCGCGTCCATGCCGCGCTTGAGGCCCGACGGGGCCGCACCGGCCGCGACGTTGCGCAGGCCCTCGTGGACCATCGCCTGGGCGAGGACCGTCGCGGTCGTCGTCCCGTCTCCGGCGATGTCGTTCGTCTTGGTCGCGACCTCCTTGGCGAGCTGCGCGCCGAGGTTCTCGTACGGGTCGTCGAGCTCGACCTCACGGGCGATCGTCACGCCGTCGTTCGTGATCGTCGGGGCGCCCCACTTCTTGTCGATGACGACGTTGCGGCCCTTGGGGCCGAGGGTCACCTTGACGGCGTTGGCGAGCGCGTCGACGCCGCGCTCGAGGCTCTTGCGGGCGGAGTCGTTGAACTCCAGTTCCTTGGCCATGTTGTCCTTACCTGGTCAGTGCGGGATGACGTATGCCGTGGGCCGCCGGTGGGGCGAGCCCACGGCATACGACGTGGTTCAGATGCGCGAGCGCGCGGTCTGCGACGGCTCAGCCGACGACGGCGAGGACATCGCGCGCCGAGAGGATGAGGTACTCCTCGCCGCCGTGCTTGATCTCGGTGCCGCCGTACTTGCTGTAGATGACGCGGTCGCCGACCTGGACGTCGAGCGGGACGCGGTTGCCGTGGTCGTCGATCCGGCCCGGACCGACCGCGAGGACCTCGCCCTCCTGGGGCTTCTCCTTCGCGGTGTCCGGGATGACGAGACCGGAAGCGGTGGTCTGCTCGGCCTCGAGCGACTTGATGACGATCCGGTCTTCGAGCGGCTTGATGGAAACCGACACGATGGTGACCTCCCCTTTGGGGTGTCGAAGTGGACAGGTGCGTGGGTGCCTCCGGGGCGCCCTCGCCGTCGCGGGGGTCGAGGTCGTACCGGTGGGCTGGCACTCGCCATGGACGAGTGCCAATAGGAGCAATCTAAGTCGGCGGTTAGCACTCGGTCAACTCGAGTGCCAGCCTGCGGGCGAGGCACCCCGTCGACCCGACACACCGGGCCCGGGCGGGGCCCTGGGCGAGCCGATGACGCCCCCGGGTGAGAGGCTGTCCGCCGTGGATGTCCGGACCGTGCGCGAGCTGGCATCGCCGGATGGTCGGGCCCTCCTGCGCAGCCTGCCCGACTACGACGAGTCGGCCGTGTTCGCCCTCCAGAAGCGCCTCCGGGCCGAGGGCCACTCCCCCGACCTCGTCGCCGCCGCGCTCACCCAGCAGCGACTGCGGACCCGGGCCCGGGCCAAGTTCGGCGAGTTCGCCCCGGACATGCTCTTCACCGCCGACGGCCTCGAGCAGGCGAGCCGGCTCGAGGTCGCGGCGACCCACGCGGGCCGCTTCTACGCCGCGAGCCTCGCGACGGTCCACGACCTCGGCTGCGGCATCGGCTCGGACGCCGTGGCGATGTCGGCGCTCGGCGTCACCGTCCAGGGCATCGACGCCGACCCGGTCACGGCGGCCATCGCCGACGTCAACCTCCGGCCGTGGCCCGACTCGCGTGCCCGGGTCGGACGCGCCGAGGACTTCCGGCCGCCGACCGACCCGATCCACGCGCGGGTCGGCGCGTGGATCGACCCGGCGCGCCGCACCCCGGGCGTCGCCGACGTCAACGGGCGCACCCGCCGGGTCTTCCGGCTCGACGAGATCTCGCCGAGCTGGGACTTCGTCATCGAGGTCGCGACGGCCATCCCCGCGACGGGGGCGAAGCTCTCGCCCTCGCTCCCCCACGACGTCATCCCGCTCGGCACCGAGGCCCAGTGGACCTCGTGGGGCGGCACCGTCCTCGAGTGCGCCGTCTGGTGGGGCCCGCTCGCCCGCCGGGTCGGCCGCACCGCGCGGATCCTCGGCGAGGGCCGGCACCCGATCGAGGTCGACCAGACGATGTGCGAGCCGGACCCCCCGGTCGCCCGCAGCACGAGGGACATCGGGCACTGGCTGTTCGAGCCCGACCGGGCGGTGACGCGGGCCGGCCTGCTCGGGGCCCTCACCGCCGCGACGGGCGGCCGCGAGGTCGACGCCGGCCTCGGCTACGTGCTCGGCACCGAGGACACGACGGTCCCCTTCGCCCGCCGGTATGCCGTCCGCGAGGCGATGCCGTTCACCCCCAAGGCGCTGCGCGGCTGGCTCCGGCAGCGCAACGTCACCGGCCTGACGATCAAGAAGCGCGGCGTCCGGCTCGACGAGGACGCCCTGCGCCGCGAGCTGAAGGTCGGGCGCAAGGCCGGCGACGGCGAGCAGGCGACGGTCATCCTCACCCGGGTCGCCGGCCAGCAGATGGCCTTCATCGTCGACCCCACCTGACGCCGGCGGACGCGACGGGGGCGGGACGACCGTGGTCGTCCCGCCCCCGTCGTGGTGAGCGAGGTGTCCCGCTCGGCCCTGGGGTCAGGGCCTCACTTGAGCTCGACGGTGGCGCCGGCGCCCTCGAGGGCCTCCTTGGCCTTCTCCGCCGCAGCCTTGTCGACCTTCTCGAGGACGGCCTTGGGGGCGCCGTCGACGAGGTCCTTGGCCTCCTTGAGGCCGAGCGAGGTCAGGCCACGGACCTCCTTGATGACGGCGATCTTCTTCTCGCCGGCGGCGACGAGGACGACGTCGAACTCGTCCTGCTCCTCGGCCGCGGCGGCCTCACCGGCACCACCGGCGGCGGCGGCGCCGGGAGCGGCGACGGCGACGGGGGCGGCGGCGGTGACGCCGAAGGTCTCCTCGAACTGGGACACGAACTCGGAGAGCTCGATGAGGGTCATCTCCTTGAAGGCGTCGAGGAGCTCGTCGGTGCTGAGCTTGGCCATGATGGCGGTCCTTCCTGTTGCTGGGTGCCGTGGGTGGCGAGTGGTGGTCGGCCGTGGGCCCGGGTGGGCTCAGGCCTCCGCCGTCGCCACGTCGGCGACGTTGTCGGCGGCCTTCTGCGCACGCAGCGCGTCGACGACCCGGGCGGTCTGCGACAGCGGTGCGGCGAAGAGGTAGACGGCCTTGCTGAGCGACGCGTTCATCGCGCCGGCCAGCTTGGCCAGAAGCACCTCGCGGGACTCGAGGTCCGCGAGCTTGGTGATCTCGGCCGCGGTGAGCGGCTTGCCGTCGAGCACGCCGGCCTTGATCACGAGGGCGGGGTGCGCCTTGGCGAAGTCACGCAGGCCCTTGGCCGCCTCGACCGCGTCGCCCTCGACGAAGGCGATGGCGGACGGGCCGACCAGCTGCCCGTCGAAGGCCGTGACACCGGCCTCCTTCGCGGCGAGCTCGGTCAGCGTGTTCTTGACCACGGCGTAGGTCGCGTTGCCACGAAGGGCGCCGCGCAGCTCGGTGATCTGGCTCACCGTGAGCCCGCGGTACTCCGTGAGCACGGCCGCACCGGAGGACCGGAACTTCTCGGTCAGGTCGGCGATGGCCGCGGCCTTGTCAGCTCGTGACATGTGGCCTCCTTCCGTCGGGTCGACCGACGGCGAGGGACCCGCACGAGAAAAGCCCCGGCGCAGGGCACGGGGCTGGCGGCGGCATACCGGAGTATGCCGGGCACATCGTGGCCTGCGCTGGTCGCCCGCCTCGAGCGGGACCTTCGGTCACGTGCATGCACACGCGACGACCGGCGGTCTTGGGTCACCGAGAAGGATACGGGCTGGCGCCACTCCCGCGCCAAATCGGTCTCGACGGCCCGACGCCGCTCGTCGTCTCAGTCCCGGGCGACGCCGATCTCGCGCGGTCCGGGGACGGTGATCGTCACGGGCGTGCCCCAGTCGCTGTAGTCGTAGGTCAGCGTCGAGTCGCCGATGAGGACCTCGACGTGGACGAGCCGGTCCTTCGACGTCGACCGTCTGGCGGAGGGTCACCCCACCGGCACCGCCGGGCTTCCGCGCTCGGGTCGCGTGGTCGCGGTCCGGCCGGACATCGCGGCGAGCTGCTCCGCGGTCACGTCCGTCACGTAGGCCGTGCCCGCCGCTGTCGGTCGAGGTGACGGTGGCCCGGAGCCCGGGGATCTTCGCGTAGACCGAGACCGGGTTCTGGAGCTGGTCGAACGTCGTGAGCAGCGGCGCGAGCGACCGGCTCAGCGCGTCGGTGGCCCTGCGGGTCGATCTTGATCCAGTGCTTGCCGCCGACGGTCGAGTCCTCCATCCCGCCGAGGTAGAGGATGCCGCCGGCGAAGACGACGTCCACCGGGGCGCCGAGGCTGGTGCCGGTGAGCGCGAGCGACTGGCCGTCGGCGGCGTAGACGATGTCGCCGCTGAGGTCGCTCGTCGGCGACGAGGACCGGACATGGGCGCTGCCGGACGCGGTCATCGCCGTCAGCTCGCGCGCGGCGAGGTCGGAGAGCGCGACGGAGGCATGCACTCGCCGGGGCGGAGGCCGGCGACGGGGAGGAGCCGCAGCCGGCCGCTCCCGCACCGAGAAGCTCCGGCGAGGGCGAGGGCCGCGAGCCGTCCGGCTCGGCGGGTCGCGACGCTCACTCGACCTTCGGGCTCTCGAAGGTGCCGACCTCGGACGCGGGCGGCGCCTCGATGTCGACCTGGCCGCCCCAGTCGGTGTACGTGACGGCGACGTCCTGGCGGGCGACGGTCATCGACACGGTGATCGGCCGATCCTGCTCGTCGAGGACGAACGTCGCGACGCAGGGGGTGTCGGTGACGTCGACGCCGAAGGCCGCCCCGTCGATGAGGGAGCGCGGATCGACCGCGACGGTGTAGCTGGTCCGCTCCGCCGTCGCGTCGACGACCGTCGCCGTCGTGCCCTTGAGGGCCTTGGCCAGGGTGTCGGGGTCGGTGAAGCCCGTGCGCAACGCCGTCGTGAAGAAGCGGCTCATGCTGTCGGTGCTCGTCGGGTCGAGCCTGATCCAGTGCGTCGCCTGGTCCGGCATCCCGGAGACGTAGAGGGTCCCGCCGACGAGGAGGAGGTCCATCTCGCTGGACTCGACCGGCATCGTCAGATGCTGTTCGACGCTGTCGCCGCTGTAGCGCATGACGACGTCGCTCGAGGAGCCGGACGCCGTGATCGTCGCGCGGCCGGTCCCCGCGGAGCGCATCGCCTCCCCGATCCGCCGGGCGAGGTCGGAGCCCGGCAGGGTCTGCCCGGTGGTCACGGTCACCGTCGGGGTCGCCGTGACCGTCGGCGTCGCCGCCGCCCCGTCGAAGCTCACACTGCAGCCGCCCATGACGATCGCCGCGGCCAGCAAGCCGGCCGCGGCGATCGTCCTGCGCGTCGTGTCCCGCACGTCAGGCCTGCGCGTCGTCCTCGGCGAGGAGGTTGCGCGTCCGGTTGAAGTCGAGCGGGATGCCCGGGCCCATCGTCGTGGCCAGCGTGGCCTTCGTGATGTAGCGGCCCTTGGAGGCGGCGGGCTTGAGCCGGAGGATCTCGTCGAGGGCGGCGGCGTAGTTCTCGACGAGGGCCTTCTCGTCGAAGGAGACCTTGCCGATGATGAAGTGGAGGTTCGCGTGCTTGTCGACGCGGAACTCGATCTTCCCGCCCTTGATGTCGGAGACGGCCTTCGCCGTGTCCATCGTGACCGTCCCGGTCTTCGGGTTCGGCATGAGGCCGCGCGGGCCGAGGACCTTGCCGAGCCGGCCGACCTTACCCATCATGTCCGGCGTCGCGACGACGGCGTCGAAGTCGAGCCAGCCGCCGGAGACCTTCTCGATCATGTCGTCGGAGCCGACGAAGTCGGCGCCGGCGGCCGTGGCGGCGTCGGCCTTGTCGCCGTTGGCGAAGAC
This sequence comes from uncultured Actinomycetota bacterium, assembly GCA_963745335.1. Taxonomy (GTDB): domain Bacteria; phylum Actinomycetota; class Actinomycetes; order Actinomycetales; family Dermatophilaceae; genus CAVSJJ01. The sequence goes on along the minus strand of CAVUXP010000003.1, from coordinate 438,317 downwards.
GAGGACGCGGGCGGTCTTGCCGGTGCCGTGCGGCAGGTTGACGGTGCCCCGGACCATCTGGTCCGCCTTCCGGGGGTCGACGCCGAGCCGCATCGCGACCTCGACCGTCTCGTCGTACTTCGCCTTCGCCGTCGACTTGGCGATCCGCACCGCCTCGAGCGGGGGGTACACCGTGGCGGTGTCGATCTTCTCGGCGGCCGAGCGGTAGGCCTTGCTGCGCTTCATGTTCTCTCCTGGTGTTCCTTCGGTGGAGGTGTGGTCCGCGGGCCAGCGCCGGCCCTGCCACGGCCGGTATGCCGCGGGCGCGGCATACCGGGGTGCTCTGACGTCAGAGCGGGTGATGCGGGTGCTCAGAGGTCGGTCTCGATGCCCATCTGACGAGCGGTGCCGGCGATGATCTTCATCGCGGCCTCGATGTCGTTGGCGTTGAGGTCCGGCATCTTCGTCTCGGCGATCTCCTTGACCTGGTCGCGGGTCAGCTTGGCGACCTTGGTCTTGTGCGGCTCGCCCGAGCCCTTCGGGACGCCGGCGGCCTTCTTGATGAGCTCCGAGGCCGGTGGGGTCTTGGTGATGAAGGTGAACGAGCGGTCTTCGTAGACCGTGATGACGACGGGGATGATGTTGCCCCGCTGGTGCTCGGTCGCCGCGTTGTACGCCTTGACGAACTCCATGATGTTGACGCCGTGCTGACCGAGCGCCGGGCCCACGGGGGGCGCCGGGGTGGCCGCACCGGCCTGGATCTGGAGGTTGATGTACCCCGAGACCTTCTTCTTGGGAGGCATGCGCTTCCTTCTCGTGTGTCGTGGGCCCACGCCGCTGGGCGATGACCCGGTTGCAGGATCCGCGCACCCCGGAGGACCCGGTGGGCGCGGCGCCGTCCGTCGGTCAGATCTTGGCGACCTGGCTGAAGGACAGCTCGACCGGGGTCTCCCGGCCGAAGATGGAGACGAGCACCTTGAGCTTCTGGGACTCGACGTTGATCTCGGAGATCGTCGCGGGGAGGGTCTCGAACGGACCGTCCATGACGGTGACGGACTCGCCCACCTCGAAGTCGACGACGGCGGCCTCCTTCGGGCGCGCCCCGCCTGCGGCAGCCCCACCGCTCGCCGCCGCCGCGGCGATCGCGAGGTCGGCCGGCTTGAGCATGGTGAAGACCTCGTCGAGGGTGAGCGGCACCGGCTGGTGGGCGTTGCCGACGAAGCCGGTGACGCCCGGGGTGTGCCGCACCGCGCCCCACGACTCGTCGGTGAGGTCCATCCGGACGAGGACGTACCCGGGCATCCGGACCCGGCGGACGAGCTTGCGCTGGCCACCCTTGATCTCGGTGACCTCCTCCATCGGGACCTCGATCTCGAAGATGTAGTCCTCCATGTTGAGGGACTGGATCCGGGTCTCGAGGTTGGCCTTGACGCGGTTCTCGTAGCCCGCGTAGGAGTGCACGACGTACCAGTCGCCGAACTTGCTCGCCAGCTCCTCCTTGAACGCGGCGATCGGGTCGGCCTCGTCCTCGGGGGCACCGGCCTCGTCCTCGGCACCGGCCTCGGCGGGCTCCTCGGTGACGGTCTCGGCCGCGAGGTCGGCGGGCTCCTCGGTGACGGGCACCTCAGCGGTCTCGTCCGCGGTGCTCGTCCGCGGCCTCGACGGCGGGACTCGCCTCCTCGGCCTCCGGCTCCTCCGCGACCTCGCTCACCGGGTCCTCCGCGACCTCGTCCACCGGGTCCTCCGCGACCTCGGCCTCCGGCTCCTGCGCGGACGCCGAGGCCTCCTCGGCGTCGGTCGCCGGGGCGGCGGGGTCGAGGACCTCCGGCACCGAGGTCTCCTCCTCGGTGGCGTCGGTGCTCCACTGGTCGGGCACTTGAGAACCTACTTCCTTGCTTCCGGGTCAGGTGGGGTCGGCTGCGGCAGGCGGTCAGGCCCCGAAGACGAGGCCGACGAGCCGGGTGAACCCGTAGTCCACGCCCGCGGTGATGGCCATCATCACCGAGACGAACACGATGACGACGAGCACGTAGTTCCACAGCTCGGACCGGGTCGGCCGGACCACCTTCCGCAGCTCGTCGAGGATCTGGCTGATGAACAGCGCGATGGACCGGACGAAGCGCGTGAGGACGTTGCCGCCCTCGGCGCCGCCCTTGGTGCCGCTCTGGCGCGACCCGCGGGACACTTCGGTCACGATGCCTCTTCCGTCGTTGCTGCAGACCTGCTGAACGCAGGGCAGGAGGGACTCGAACCCCCAACCGCCGGTTTTGGAGACCGGTGCTCTACCAATTGAGCCACTGCCCTACGGAACGCACCGGCTGGGAACGGTGGTTCCGGAGGCGGCCGACGAGGCTCCAACCGTCCGCACCCGCCCCGGTCGCGTCGCGGCCGCCGCAGGGCATGGAACAGCATGGTTGTCGTCAACCACCCGACGGGCAAGCATACGTGACCCTCCCCCACCGGCGCGAACCGGCGCCGGACCGGGACCCGGACGCGGGGGGACGGCATACCGGCTCTCTGCCACGATGGACCACGTGAGCGAGACCACACCGACCAGCCACCCGCCCCTCGCCGGCCTCTCCGCCCCGGAGCTGGCCTCCGTCCTCGCCGAGCAGCGGGAGGCGTATGCCGCACTCCAGGCCCGCGGGCTCTCGCTCGACCTCACCCGGGGCAAGCCCTCGACGGAGCAGCTCGACCTCTCCGACCGCCTGATGACCCTCCCGGAGGGACACCGGGACGCCTCCGGAGCGGACGTCCGCAACTACGGCAACCTCCAGGGCATCGCCGAGCTCCGGCAGATCTTCGCCGAGCTGCTGTGGGTCGAGGCGGACCAGGTCGTCGCCGCAGGGAACGCGAGCCTGACGCTCATGCACGACGTCCTCGTCGACCTCCTCCTCCATGGCGGGCCCGGGTCCCCGCGCCCCTGGGCCCAGGAGGAGAAGGTCACCTTCATCTGCCCCGTCCCGGGCTACGACCGGCACTGGTCGATGCTCGCCGAGCACGGCATCGAGATGGTGACGGTCCCGATGAACGCCGACGGCCCGGACGCCGAGGCCGCCGCCCGGATCGCGGCGAGCGACCCGAGCGTCAAGGGCATGTGGGTCGTGCCGACCTACGCCAACCCGACCGGCGCCGTGTGCTCCCAGGAGGTGGCCGCCCGGCTGGCCTCGATGGAGACGGCCGCCCCGGACTTCCGGATCTTCTGGGACAACGCCTACGCCTTCCACCACCTCACCGAGGACGAGGCCAAGAGCGCCGACATCCTCACCCTCGCCGCGGCGGCCGGGCACCCGAACCGCCCGGTCATGTTCGCGTCGACGTCGAAGATCACGTATGCCGGTGCCGGGGTCGCCTTCCTCGCCGCGTCGAGCGAGAACGTCGCGTGGTACCTCCGGCACCTCGCCATGGCCTCGATCGGGCCGGACAAGGTCAACCAGCTGCGGCACGCCCAGTTCTTCGGCTCGGCCGACGGGGTGCGCGAGCACATGCGTCGGCACGCGGCGATCATCGCGCCCAAGTTCGAGGCCGTCGAGGAGGCGCTGCACGCGGCGCTGGCCGGGCGGGGCGTCGCGACGTGGACCCGGCCCACCGGGGGCTACTTCGTCAACCTCGACGTCCTCGACGGGACCGCGAGCCGGGTCGTCGAGCTGGCCAAGGCCGCCGGGATCGCCCTCACCCCGGCGGGCGCGTCCTTCCCGCACGGGCACGACCCGCGCGACCGCAACATCCGGCTCGCCCCCACGTTCCCCGCCCTCGACGAGGTCCGGACGGCGATGGCGGGGGTCGCGACCTGCGTGCTCCTCGCGGCGGCCGAGAAGCTGAGCACCGACGCCTGACGCGCCGGGACACCCGCGCGACGCTTCCGTAGAGTGAGGACATGTCCGACATGTCCGACACCGGCGACCCGACCGACGACAACCCGATCTTCGAGGACACGAGCTCGACCGAGGACGAGCAGCTCGAGCAGCTGACCGAGGCCGACACCCTCGACGACAGCGGAGTGGCCGACCCGCTCGACCGGGGCTACTCCCCGCCCGAGCGGGAGCGCGGCACCCGTGCGTTCGGCACGACGGCCGAGGAGCAGTCGCGCGAGGAGCCGCTGGAGGAGCGGATCCGCCAGGAGGTCCCGGACCCCGACTCCGCCTACGGCGCTCCCGACAACGAGAGCGGGCTCGACGAGGAGCGGGTCGGCGGCGACGACCCCGACGCCATCGAGGCCGAGGACGACTGGCTCGGCGACCCCGAGGTGGGCGATGAGCGCGCCGGTCGGCTCGTCGCCGACGACGAGGGATCGCACGAGGACGAGGAGGGCGAGCTGTGGGCGCGCGACGTCGGCATCGACGGCGCCGCCGCCTCCGCCGAGGAGGCGGCCGTCCACGTCGTCCCCGACGAGGACGAGCGCGACGAGGAGTGAGCGAACCGCGTCGGTCGCTCGTCTCCCTCCCCAAGGCGCACCTCCACCTCCACTTCACCGGCTCGATGCGGATCGAGACGGTCCGCGACCTCGCGCTCGGGCACGGCCTTCGGCTGCCCGCCCCGCTCCTCGAGGACCGGCCACCGACGTTCGACACCGGCGACGAACGGGGCTGGTTCCGGTTCCAGCGGCTGTACGACGCGGCGCGAGCCTGCGTCCGCGGCGAGGCCGACATGCGCCGTATCGTCCGGGAGGCCGCGCACGCCGACGGGGCCGAGGGCTCGCGCTGGCTGGAGATCCAGGTCGACCCGACGTCCTACGCGCCCTTCGTCGGTGGGATCACCCCGGCCCTCGAGATCGTCCTCGACGAGGCGCGGTCGGTGTCGCGCGAGCCGGGCGCGGCGGCGGTCGCCGTCATCGTCGCGGCCAGCCGGCTGCGGCATCCGCTCGAGGCCCGCACCCTCGCGCGGCTCGCTGCCCGGTATGCCGGTGACGGCGCGGGCGAGGTCGTCGGCTTCGGCCTCAGCAACGACGAACGTCGCGGCGCGACCGAGGAGTTCGGGCGGGCCTTCGACATCGCCCGCCGGGCCGGGCTCGCCCTCGTGCCCCACGCCGGAGAGCTGCTCGGACCGGCCGCCGTCGACGCGACACTCCAGTGGCTGCGGCCTCACCGGCTCGGTCACGGCGTCCGCTCGGCAGAGGACCCGCGAGTCCTCGCGCGGGTCGTCGAGGACCGCGTCGCGCTCGAGGTGTGCCCGGGGAGCAACGTCGCCCTCGGTGTCTACGAGCGGGCGCGCGAGGTGCCGCTCCGTTCGCTGCTCGATGCCGGCGCCGTCGTCGCCCTCGGCGCCGACGACCCGCTCATCTTCGGCAGCCGCCTCGTCGACCAGTACGAGGCGGCTCGCACCGTCCATGGCCTCGACGACGCCGCGCTGGCCGCGCTGGCCCGCTCCTCCCTCGAGGCGAGCCGGGCACCTGAGCCGCTGCGAGCCGCCGCGCTTGCCGACATCGATGCCTGGCTCGGCTAGGACCACGGTCGTCTCAGTCGTCGCTGCCGACCCCGGCCCCCTGCGTGCCGACCCCGGCCCCGCTACCGGCCCCTGCTACCGACCCCGGCCTGCGCCGCCGACGCGGTGCTGGAGCCGGCCGGCATACCCCTCCTGCGGACTATTGGATGCGTCACCCATGGCGACATCCGGATCACCGCCGGCCCTCCGGGCGGCCTACGGCGGGCGACCGGTAGCAGGCGACCGGTAGCAGGCGACCGGTGGCGGGCGACCGGTGGCGGGCGACCGGCCGGTGGGCGACGATTAGCGGGCGACCGGTAGCAGGCGACCGGTTAGCGGGCGACCGATAGCGGGCGACCGGTAGCGACGCCGGTTAGCGAGCGACCGGTAGCAGGTGACCGGTGGCGGGCGACCGAGGCGGTGGACGATGGCGAGAAGGACAACCCGCCAGTTCGTGACGCATCCAATAGTGCGGCGGACGAGGGTGAGCGGTCGCCCGTCGGGCGGGGATCCCCACCGGTGCGGCGACGGCGGGAAGGACAACCCGCCGGTTCGTGACGCATCCAACAGTGCGGCGGACGAGGGTCAGCGATCGCCCGTCCGGGGCGCGGAGGATGACCACCGGTGGGCGACCGAGGGCCACGAGCGGCGGCCATCCACAGGCCGCCCAGGCGCCGCACACCATCCACAGGGTTCGGAGGAGACCTGTCCGCCGGGACGCCGCCGGACGATGGTGGCGGGATGCCGCCGACGCCGTACACCCGCCCCACGTTCTCCCGCGAGCTCCTGGAGGCGCGGGCCGCCCTCACCCTCGGCGACGCGGTCGGGCTCGCCCTGCGGGCCCACCGGCGCGTGGTCGGCCTCAGCCAGCGCGCCTATGCCGCCTCACGTGGCTGGTCGCCCGCTCGAGTGGCACGACTGGAGGCACGCGCCGGCAGCGTGCGGCTCGACGACGTGCTCGCCGCCCTCGCGCCCACCGGTTTCACCCTGGTGCTGGCGCGCGAGGTCGTCGACGACCCACCGACGCCGACGCACCCAGGGGCCGCCGCCGTCAGCTGCTCTGCAGAGACCGCGGCCGGGACGGCGATCTGGCTCGACGACCCAGACTCCGGAGCGGCCCGGCCGCTGCGCCCCGTGCGACCCTGGCGGACTGGGACGCCGCGGAGCTCGTGGCGCGGGTGCGGGGTGGGTGGCGACGCTTCCCAGCGCACCTGCTGGCGCGGAGGACGAGCGTCTCACCGACGTGGTGGTACTACGCCGAGAGCACCCGGGCCGACGCCGTCGCGCCGGAATGGACGACCGCGGGCTGACCCGGGTCAGAGCTGCTGGCCGACGAGGATCGGCTCGTTGACGAGGGTGACCCCGAAGCGATCGGCCACGCCGTCGCGCACCGTGCGAGCGAGCCGGAGGATGTCGGACGCGCCGGCGGTGCCGCGGTTGGTCAGCGCAAGGGAGTGCTTCGTCGAGACGGCGGCGGGGCCCGGCATCCCGTGGCCCTTGCCGAAGCCGGCACGCTCGATGAGCCAGGCGGCGCTCGTCTTCACCCGACCGTCGGGCTCGGGGAAGGCGGGGAGGCGCTCCGCCTCCTCGGCGCCGACCACGGCGCGGACCCGAGCGCGGAGGGCCTCGAGGTCGTCGGCCGACAGGATCGGGTTGGTGAAGAACGAGCCGCAGCTCCACGTGTCGTGGTCGGCTCGGGTCGAGGACCATCCCGCGCATCCGGCGCTGGGCGAGGACGGCCTCGCGGGCCTCCGCGAGCGGGACCCGGGCGCCGAGGGACACGTCCAGCTGGCGGGCGAGGTCGGCGTACGCGATCGGTGCGGACAGGTCCCCGACGACGAACTGGAAGGTCGCCTCGAGGACGACGAAACGCCCCGAGACACCGAGCGGCGAGGTCTTGAACAGGGAGGTGCGGTAGCCGAAGCCGCAGTCGGCGTTGGCGACGGTGCGGACCCGCTGCTCCCACCGGTCCCACACCCGCACGGAGGCAAGCGTCGAGGAGATCTCCTGGCCGTAGGCGCCGACGTTCTGCACCGGCGTCGCGCCGACCGACCCGGGGATCCCGGAGAGTGCCTCGATGCCGGTCCATCCCTCCGTGACCGCCCGCAGGACGAGGTCGTCCCACACCTCGCCGGCGGCGACCCGGACGAGCGCGCCGCCGCAGTAGTCGACCGACTCGACGGCGACCCCCCGGGTGGCGATGTGCACTGCCGTCCCGGCGAACCCCTCGTCGGGCAGGACGAGGTTGGACCCGCCCCCGACGACGAGCAACGGCTCGTCGGCGTCGTCCACCTCGCGCACGGCATCGACGATGTCGTCGATCGTCTCCGCCTCGACGAGCCGACGGGCCGGGCCGCCGACGCGCATCGTCGTCAGCCCCGCCAGGGGGGCGTCGGCGCTCTCGCGCATCAGTCGAGCCGGACGACGGCGGTGCACCGGCCGAGGACCTTCTCGCCCCCGCTCGTCACCGTCACGTCGAGGCCGACCCGCCCGGTCTCCGCGTCGACGGACCTGACGGACCCCTCGACGACGATCTCGTTGCCGTCGATCGGAACGACGACGGGCTTGGTGAAGCGGGTGCCGAACTCGACGACCCGTCCGGGCTCGCCGGCCCAGTCGGCGAGGACCGTGCCCGTCGCGCCCATCGTCCACATGCCGTGGGCGATGACGTCGGGCAGCCCGACACTCTTGGCGAAGCCCTCGTCCTGGTGGATCGGGTTGCCGTCCAGGGATGCCTCGGCGTAGCGCACGAGCGTCTCGCGGGTGACCGGCACCGTCACCGGGCCGACCGCGTCACCGACCGAGACGTCGGCGGCCCTGCGGACCTGACCTGCGGCCATGGTCACTCCCCTCCTCGGACGACGATCGTCGACACCGACGTGCACACGGCCTCGCCCTGCAGGTCGGTCAGCTCGGTTCGGGTCGTCACCATCGCGTGGCCGCCGGCCATCCGGATCGTGTCGACGTGGAGAGTCCCGATGAGCTCGTCACCGGCCGTGATGGGCCGGTGATGGACGAAGCTCTGCTCGCCGTGGACGACGCGGGAGAAGTCGATCCCGGCCTCCGGGTCGCCGATGAACTGGGCGTCGCACTGCTGGGCGTACCGCACGGCGAGGGTCGGCGGGGCGATGACGTTGGGATACCCGGCCGCGCGGGCCGCGTCGGGGTCGGTGTGGACCGGGTCGCTCGCCCCCACGGCCTCGGCGAAGGCCGCGATCGTCACGGCATCGACGGCATACGGGCCGTTCGGCGGGTAGCTCCGCCCCTGGAAGTCGGTGTTCACGGGCATGACGTCACTCTAGGCGCGTGCCCCGGAGACGACGAACCGCCCGGCGCCGAGGTGGCGCGGGCGGTGTCGGTAGGCGGGGCGGTCGCGGCCGTCGGCCGGCCGCCGCGGGGTCAGCGGGTCTCGCGGTGCGTCGTGTGCTTCTTGCAGCGCGGGCAGAACTTCATCAGCTCGAGACGGTCCGGGTCGTTGCGCCGGTTCTTCTTGGTGATGTAGTTGCGCTCCTTGCACTCGGTGCACGCCAAGGTGATCTTGGGGCGGACGTCGGCGCTCTTCGTGGCCACGGGGCAACCTGCTCTCGAACGAAACTACGGGTGGTGTGCTGCGGGTCAGCGCGCGCAGGCGCGCGACACCGACACAACAGCGTACGCGGGTTCGGGTGTTCCCCGAAATCGCGGCAGTAGCGGGGGCGGGACTCGATCCCGCGACCTCACGATTATGAGTCGTGCGCTCTAACCAGCTGAGCTACCCCGCCTCGTGGTCACGCCGCCGCGCCGAGGCACGACGACCGGACCAGAGCCCCAGTAGGGAATCGAACCCTAGACCTTTTCCTTACCATGGAAACGCTCTGCCGACTGAGCTACTGGGGCGGCCGTCTCGCGGCGGCGTCGACCGCCGTGAGTGCGTCGGAGAGACTACACGGTGACCGCCGCCCCGGCGAAATCAGCTCCGGATGATCTCGTAGCCGTCCGCCTGGAGCGCCGCGAGCACCCGGTCACAGTGCTCCGGCCCCCGCGTTTCGAGCCGCACCCCGATCTCCACCTCGTCGACCCGGATGGTCGACCCGGTCCGGATGTGCTCGACGTCGAGGACGTTCGCGTCGGCCCGCGCACAGTCGGCGAGGAGCCGGGCCAGGCTCCCCGGGCTGTCGGGGACCCGGACCGAGAAGGACAGATAGCGCCCCGCGGCCGCCATGCCGTGCCGGATGATCCGCAGGAGGAGCAGCGGGTCGATGTTGCCGCCGGAGAGGACGGCGACGACGGGCCCGTCCCACGGCTCGTCCGCCCCCTCGAGCACCCGGGCCACGGCCGCGGCCCCGGCGGGCTCGACGACCATCTTCGCCCGCTCGAGGAGGAAGAGCAGCGCCCGCGACAGGGCCGCCTCGGAGACGGTGTCGACCCGCTCCACGAGGTCTCGGACGATGGGGAAGGTGACGTCGCCCGGCATGCCGACGGCGATCCCGTCGGCCATCGTCGACATCCGTTGCGCCGCCACCGGGTGTCCGGCGGCGAGCGAGGGCGGGTATGCCGCGGCCTGCTCGGCCTGGACGCCGATGACCCGGACGTCGGGACGGCGTTCGTGCATGACGGTGGCGATCCCGGAGAGGAGCCCTCCCCCACCGAGGCCGACGACGACGGTGCGCACGCCCGGGCACTGGTCGAGGATCTCGAGGCCGCACGTTCCCTGCCCGGCGACGATGTCGTGGTGGTCGTAGGGGTGGATGAGGACGGCCCCGGTCTCCTCCGCCCAGGCCCGGGCGTGGACGAGGCTCTCGTCGAGGGTCTCGCCGACCTGCTCGATCGTCGCGCCGTAGGCGGTCGTCGCCGCCAGCTTCGGCATCGGCGCCCGCACCGGCATGTAGACCTTGGCCGCGATGCCGAGCATCTGGGCCGCGAGGGCCACTCCCTGGGCGTGGTTGCCGGCGCTCGCGGCGACGACCCCGCGGGCCTTCTCGTCGTCACTGAGCCGCGACATCCGGGTGTAGGCGCCGCGGATCTTGAACGACCCGGCCCGCTGGAGGTTCTCGCACTTGAGGTAGACCTCGGTGCCGACCCGCTCGGACAGGCTGCGGTTGTACTTCAGCGGGCGTCGGCCGGATGACCCGGGCGAGCACCTCCTGGGCGGCGAGCACGTCGGCCAGGGTCACCGGCGCTGGTGAGGAGGTCACCCCGCGAGGCTAGCGCCCCCACCCGGGGAGACCCGCCCCGACCTCAGGAGGAGGTGCGCTTGATGAACGCGCGCAGCGCGAGCGGCGCGAGGACGACGGAGAGACCCACCGACCACAGGACGGTCGTGAGGACCGGGTGCTGGAGCGGGAGCTGCGCGTCCGCGGGGAGCGGGAAGCCCTCGTTGCCCCACAGCTCGCGCATCGCCTGGACGAGCGCGCTGATCGGGTTCCACTCGGCGATGACCCGCAGCCACGTCGGCATGCCCTCCGGCCGGGCGAAGGTGTTGGCGAGGAAGGTGATGGGGAAGATCGTCACGAACATGACCCCCTGGACCGCCTCGACCGAACGCAGCCGGGAGCCGATGAGGATCCCGACCCAGATCATCGAGAAGCCGAAGAGGAGCAGCAGGGCGAACCCGAGCAGCCCCTGGAGGACGCCCTCGTGGATCCGCCACCCGATGACGAGGCCGGTCAGCGACATGACGACGACGCCGATCATCGAGTGGATGAGGCTCGACACGCTGCGGGCCACGAGGATCGAGGACTTGTGGATCGGGAGCGACCGCAGCCGGTCGACGATGCCCTTGCCGATGTCGGAGTTGAGGCCGATGGCGACGACGAAGGAGCTGAACGCCATCGTCTGCGCCATGATCCCCGGCAGGAGCCACTCCTTGTAGTTGACCCCCGGGATCTGGATCGAGCCGCCGAAGACGTACGCGAAGAGGAGGACGAACATCACCGGCTGGATCGTCACGTCGGTGAGCATCTCGGGCATCCGCTTGATGTGGGTGAGGTTGCGGCGCACGAGCGAGAGGATCTGGCGGACCCGCCCCGCGCCGCGGACGGTCGGTCGGGTCGCCGGGGCGAGGCTGATCGGGGCGGCGTCGGCGGTCATGCGATCGTCTCCTTCTCACGCTCGGCGTCGGCGGCCTCGGCCGACCCGTCCTGGTCCTCCGCCCGGTGCCCGGTGAGGTGGAGGAAGACGTCGTCGAGGCTCGGCCGCTGCAGGCCGATGTCGTCGAGCTCGATCCCGGCGGCCTCGAGCCGGCCCGCGATCCGCATGAGCGACCCGCCCCCTCGGCGGGGGCGCTGAGATGGCGGGCGTCGCGGTCGGCGTGCACCTCGCCCACCTCGGCCCGGACGATCTCCTCGGCCTCGGCGAACCGGTCGGCCCGCGAGACGGTGACGACGAGGCTGGCGGCGCCGGACTGGTCCTTCAGCTGCAGCGGCGTGCCCTCGGCGATGATCTGCCCGTGGTCGACGACGGCGATCCGGTCGGCCAGCTGGTCGGCCTCGTCGAGGTACTGGGTCGTGAGGAGCAGCGTCGTGCCCTCGCGGACGAGCCCGCGCAGGACGCCCCACAGGTCGACCCGGCTGCGCGGGTCCAGCCCGGTCGTCGGCTCGTCGAGGAAGAGGACCGGCGGCGCGGCGATGAGGCTGGCGGCGAGGTCGAGCCGTCGCCGCATCCCGCCGGAGTAGTCCTTGACGACCCGCGTGGCGGCGTCCGCGAGGTCGAACCGCTCGAGGAGGTCCTCGGTCATCGTGCGCACCCGGGCCCGGGGCAGGCCGTAGAGGTCGCCGATGAGCCGGAGGTTCTCCCGGCCGGTGAGCAGCTCGTCGACCGTGGCCGACTGGGCGGTGAGGCCCATCGCGGCCCGGACGGCGTCGGGCTCACGCTCGACGTCGTGGCCGGCCACCCGTGCGGTGCCGCTCGTCGGGGTCGTCAGGGTCGTCATCATCCGGACCGTCGTGGTCTTGCCCGCGCCGTTCGGGCCGAGCAGACCGAAGACGGTGCCCTCGGGCACCGTGAAGCTCACGTGGTCGACGGCCGTGAAGTCGCCGAACCGCTTGACGAGGTCGACCGCCTCGATCGCTGGGGTGGACATAGGACGACCTTAGATGCGGGCCCCGACAGGCTCGACCGATTTGTCGTCAGACCAGGTCGGCGGTCGCGGCCCCGGCCACGCGGGCCGCGAGCGCGCGGGAGGCGACCGGGTGTGCGTCGGCGAGGAGCCCGACGGCGAAGAGCAGGTATGCCGTGTCGACGCCGGTCCCCGCCTGCCTCGGGACCTTCCACCCGCCCGCGTGGTCGCTCGTCAGAGCCGTGAGGACCGCGTCGGCGACCCCCGAGGGCGCGTGACGCAGCACGCCGCCCGAGCCGAGGACGAGCCGGACGTCGCCGAGCGGACGGGGCCGCTCGGACGGCATCGCCGGGCGAGCGTGGCGGCGGACGGCGACGAGCGCCGCGGTCGTCGCGAGCTCCCGCTCGGCGTCCCACTCCCCCGGCGACGACGCGAGGTGGGCGGGCTCGGCGGCGACGGCCGCGGCATACGCGATGGTCGACGCGGACAGCGTCAGGCCCTCGCGCTCGGCCGCGTCGATGACGCCGAGCGCGCTCCACCGCATCCCGAGGTCGCCCTCGACGGTCCGCGCGTGCCACAGCGGCGCGACGACGTCCCGGTGGATCGTCGCCTCCTCACCGTGCGGCGTGAGGACGGAGTAGACGTCCGTCGTCGCCCCGCCGACGTCGACGACGAGCACGTCCTCGCCGGCGGCGTCCGCCAGCACCTCGACCCCGCTGAGGACGGCGTCCGGCGTCGGCGCCCGGACGAGGTCGGCGAACCGGGGGCCGCGCGAGAGGCCCTTGCCGCCGATGACGTGGGTGAGGAAGGCCGCCCGGATCGCTGCCCGAGCCGCATCGGGGGCGATGACCCCGATCCGCGGCACGACGTTGGGGGTGAGCGTGACCGCGCGCCCCGTCGAGGCGAGGACGGCTCGCACCTGCGACGCTGCCTCGGCGTTGCCCGCCGCGACGACGGGGACGCCGATCCGGGTCCGGGCGAGCCGCGTCGCATTGTGGAGGAGGACGTCCGCGTTGCCCCCGTCGGTGCCGCCGACGAGGAGGACGATGTCGGGGCGCGCCGAGCGCAGGGCGGCGACCTCGGGCCCCCCGAGCGGCCCGTGAGCCACGTGGACGATCTTCGCCCCCGCCGAGAGCCCGACCCGGCGTCCCGCCTCGGCGGTCACCTCGCGCTCGTAGCCGACGACGGCGAGCCGGAGCCCGCCGCCCGCGCTGGAGCAGACGAGGGTCCGCTCCGCGGGGACCTGCGTCCCGCCCACGAGCCCGGCCGCCTCGGCGAGGTCTGCCGCGACGGCGTCGAGGCCGTCGAGGACGTCGGTGTCGACGGTCGTCGGGTGGGCGGCGGTGGCGAGGACCGCGCCGTCGTCGACGTCGACGAGGACGCCCTTGGTGAACGTCGAGCCGACGTCGGCGCAGAGGAAGGCGGTCACGCGCACAGCGTCGCACGTATCCTCGGGTGTATCACCGACGCCCCGTTCCGCTTCCTCCACGTGAGACCGTGCGCGGACCCGCCGCGCCCCGGGACGAGGGAGCCGTCATGAACGTCGAGCCGTGGAGCACCGTCGGCAGTGGGACCACCTCGCCGGTCGTCGCCGGCATCCAGTACCTTCTGCGAGCCCAGGGCCACGCCGTCGTCGCCGACGGCATCTTCGGCCCGGCGACGGCGACGGCGGTCGGCGCCTTCCAGGCGACCGAGGGGCTGGCCGCCGACGGCATCGTCGGGCCGCAGACCTGGCCCCACCTCGTCGTCACGACCCACAGCGGGTCCTCGGGCGACGCGGTGCGGGCGGTCCAGCAGTTCGGCCTGCTCCGGTGGCCCGGCGACGACGCGCTCGTCGTCGACGGCGCCTACGGCCCGGCGACGGCCGAGCACGTGACGTTCTTCCAGGAGTCGTGGGGGCTGACCCAGGACGGCGCCGCCGGGCCGGAGACGTGGTCCTTCCTCGCCGCTCAGCTGCCGGGGACCGACACGTGGCCGCTCGTCAAGCAGGGGGCGACCCAGGACACCAACTGGCGGGTGCTCGCGGCGCAGTACCTCCTGCGGGCCCACGGCGCGTCGATCGCCGCCGACGGGATCTTCGGGCCGGCCAGCGGCGCCGCCGTCGAGACGTTCCAGCACACCTTGCGCCCGTCCCAGATCGGCACGACGCTCGGCCAGCTGGACTGGCCGCACCTCGTCGTCACGGTCCGGCTCGGCGACCACGGGGATGCCGTCCGCGCGGTCCAGACGCTGCTCCCTGGCGGGCTCACCGTCGACGGCGCGTTCGGACCACTGACCGACGCCGCGGTGCGCGAGTTCCAGGGGATGTTCGCGCCGCCGGTCGACGGCATCGTCGGCTCCGGGACGTGGCACGCCCTCACGCTGCGCGTCTTCGACTAGGTCAGCCGGTCGAGGGCCTGGCGCAGGTCCTCGACGAGGTCGTCGGCGTCCTCGATCCCCACGGAGAGGCGGATGAGGTCGCCGGGGACCTCCAGCTCGGTGCCGGCGACCGACGCGTGGGTCATCCGGCCGGGGTGCTCGATGAGGGACTCGACTCCGCCGAGGCTCTCCCCCAGCGTCCACAGCTCGGTCTCGGCGCACACCTTCGTCGCGACGTCCTCGCCGCCGCGGACCCGGAAGGACACCATGCCGCCGAACCGGCGCATCTGGCGCGCCGCGACGTCGTGACCCTCGTGGCCGGCGAGCCCGGGGTAGAGGACCGACGTCACCCCGGGGTGTCCCTCGAGGAAGTCGACGACCCGCTCGGCGTTGTCGCAGTGCCGCTCCATGCGCACGGCCAGGGTCTTCAGCCCGCGCAGGACGAGCCACGCGTCGAAGGGGCCCGCGACGGCGCCCATCGAGTTCTGGTGGAAGGCGACCCGCTCGGCAGCCTCCGCGCCGTCGAGCCACGGCACCGCGACGCCGGTCCCGACGACGACGGCGCCGCCGACGACGTCGCTGTGGCCACCGGCATACTTCGTCGCGCTGTGCGTCACGACATCGGCGCCGAGGGACAGCGGCTGCTGGAGGTAGGGCGAGGCGAAGGTGTTGTCGACGACGAGGAGCGCGCCCGCCTCGTGCGCGACGGCGGCGATGGCCTCGACGTCGGCGATGCCGAGGAGCGGGTTCGTCGGCGTCTCGAGCCACACCATCCGGGTCTCGCCGGGGCGGATCGCGGCACGGACGGAGTCGACGTCGGCGACCCGGGCGACGGAGTGCTCGAGGCCCCACGGACGGGCGACCTTCGCGAAGAGCCGGTAGGTGCCGCCGTAGGCGTCCGAGGGGATGACGACGTGGTCGCCCGGCCGCAGCAGCGCCCGCAGCACCGTGTCCTGCCCGGCGAGCCCGGAGGCGAAGGCGAACCCTCGGGCCCCACCCTCGAGGGAGGCGAAACACTCCTCGAGGGCGGTCCGGGTCGGGTTGGCCGAGCGGCTGTACTCGTAGCCGCCGCGGAGGCCGCCGATGCCGTCCTGCTTGTACGTCGACACCTGGTAGATGGGCGGGCACGACGGCGCCGGTTGTCGGGTCGGGCTCCTGGCCGGCGTGGATCGCGCGGGAGGAGAAGCCGAGATCGCGAGACGTCATCCGGCCAGACTAGGCGCACCTCACTGCGCTGACGTGTCGTGCCCCTCCACCGACGGTGGGCGTATGCCGGGCCGCCCGGCCTGGCCGGCGGCCCGGACGAGCTCCTCGGTCGCCCGGCCGAGCAGGCGGTGCGCGGCACCCGGTCCGGTCGGTGGCATGACGAGCACCGGACAGGCCGCGTCGCCGACGAGGCGTTGGGCGAAGACCGGCGAGCTCGACAGGTCGGTCCGGCGCGGCGCGTCGATGACGAGCAGGTCGGCGGTCGAGGCCGCGGCGAGGAGTGCCTTGCGACGCCCCCCGCGGACGAGACGGCATTCGACGTCGTGCCCCGCGCCCAGCACCTCGGTGACGTCCGCGGCCAGGCGCTCGGCCGCCGCGGCCTCTGCCTCTGCCGGTCGCTCCGACACCGCCGCCGGCAGCCCGTGGCTGCTCGACTGCGGCGGGGTGGGCCGCCAGGCCCGGACGGCGAAGACCCGGCCACCCCGCAGGGCGGCGAGGTCGACGGCCCACTGGAGGGCGGCCGGCGAGCGGGACGTCGCGCTCACGCCGACGACGATCGTGTAGGGGTGCGGGATCGGCGTCGGCCCGCTCATGCCGCCACCTCCTGGGGTCCGTCGTCGACCTTCGAGAGCGGGTCGGCGACATCCTCGAGCGACTGCCGCTCGGCGTTGACCCCGAAGAACCACGCGACGACGCCGCCGAAGATCATGATCCCCGACCCGAGGACGTAGCCCCAGAACAGCGGGACCCGGTCGGTGCCGTTGCCGACGAGCGCACCGAAGATCGCCGGGCCCATCGCGCCGAAGACCTGGGCGAGGGCGAAGAAGTACGAGATCGCCTGCCCGCGCACCTCGAGCGGGAAGATCTCGCTCACCGTGAGGTAGGCCGAGGATGCCCCCGCCGAGGCGAAGAAGAACGAGACGCACCACAGGATGGTGTGGGTCGCCGCGTTGAGGACGCCGGCCCGGAAGAGGAACGCCGACAGCAGGAGCACCGAGCCGGAGAACACGTACGTCGAGAAGATCATCTTCCGGCGCCCGATCGTGTCGAACAGGTGCCCGATCGTCAGCGGCCCCAGCAGGTTGCCGAGCGCGAACGGGAAGAAGTAGAGGGCGGCGTTCGACTCGGACAACCCGTAGAAGTTCTGCAGGACAAGGGCGCTGGTGAAGAAGATCGCGTTGTAGAGGAAGCTCTGCGTGATCATCATCGTCGCGCCGAGGAACGTGCGCCGTGGGTACTTCTTGAAGAAGACCTCGAGGAGCGTCGACAGCGGCAGCCGCTCCTGGGCCTTGATCCACATCGCCTTGCTCTCGTCGACGGGCTTCAGCTCGTAGCCGTCCTCGCGGACCCGCTCCTCGATCTCGTCGACGATCCGGTTGGCCTCGTCGCCGTGGCCATGGGTGACCATCCACCGCGGGCTCTCCGGGATGTGCCGCCGGATGAAGATGATGACGAGTCCGAGGACGGGTCCGACGAAGAACGCGATCCGCCACCCGATGTTGGCCGGGAAGATGCTGTGGTTGAGCAGGACGTAGCTCGCGACCGCACCGATCATCGCGCCGCCCCAGTACGTGCCGTTGATGGCGATGTCGACCCGTCCTCGGTAGTGCGACGGGATGAGCTCGTCGATCGCCGAGTTGATCGCCGTGTACTCACCGCCGATCCCCATCCCGGCGACGAACCGGAAGACCCAGAGGAACCACACCGAGAAGGCGAGACCCGCGACGCCGGAACCGACGAGGTAGATGGCAAGGGTGAGCACGAACAGCTTGCGCCGGCCGATCCGGTCGGTCATCCGGCCGAAGGTGAGCGCCCCGACGACCTCACCGATGAGGTAGACGGTGGCGGTCAGCCCCACCTGGCCGCTCGTCATCCCGAGGGTCTCCTTGTACCCCGCGGCGGAGACGAGCTGGATCTCCAGACCGTCGAGGATCCACGACACCCCGAGACCGACGACGACCATCCAGTGGAACTTCGCCCACGGCAGTCGGTCCATCCGCAGCGGCACCAGACTCCTCACCGCGCCTTCATCACCTGGTCGAGCAGCGATCTCGCTCACCACGCACTCCCTTCGGCTCACGGGCGCAGGCTCCATCGCCCGCGTCGCTGGGAGGGCCTGGGCGTCGGGGGCGGCGGGTTCGGGCTCTCGGCGCAAATGGCCCGAACGGACACCTACCCGGAGGCCGCGGGGGCTATGCGGTGAGCGGCTTCTGCCACTCCCGCTGGTAGCCCGTCAGCCGGTAGCCGAGGGTCGTGTTGACGGCGAGCATGTGCGCGTTGTCGTCGGCGTTCCACGTCCGGACCCGGGTGGCGGTGGGGACGGCACGCTGCAGGGCGAGGGCGTTGGCGGCCTTGAGCCGCAGCCCGAGCCGGTGGCCCCGGTGCTCGCGCAGGACGAGGGTGTCCCACTGGTAGGCGAGAGTGAGGTCGCCGTCGGAGACGGTGACCGTCGTGAAGCCGACGAGTCGTCCCGACGCGACGTGGCGGGCGACGGTCTCGACCCAGCGCCGCCCCGACTCCACGGTGGCCGTCACCCAGTCGCGCATCCGCTGCTCGGACCACTCCTCCGGCTCCAGCGGCACGTCCCCCAGCGGGGTGTCGGTGCTCATCCGTCCCTGGAGGCGGGCACGGTCGGTGAGCCAGCCGTCCGGCATACCGTCCAGGCTCGTCTCGAGGACGTATGCCGCGTCGCCCTCGGCGAGGGCCGCCAACCGCGCCTCGTCGGCGGGCAGCGGCAGCTCGCTGCGCAGGACCGTCTGGGCCGGGGTGAACCCCCGGGCGCCGAGGTAGCCCTCACCCAGGGTGTCGGACCGGTCGACCGCCCACTCGGTCTCCAGGAGCAGCGAGCGCCGCCCGCTGTCGCGGAGCCGCTCCACGACGGCATCGAGGAGGGGGTCGGCCACGGCCGCCACCTCCTCGCCCGGGCGGACGGCGATCCGGCCGTGGGCCAGGTGGGTGTTGTCGGAGGTCGGTTGCTCGACGGCGATCCCCGCCGAGGACGGCTCCGTGCGGGTCGAGGGCCGCCAGCCACACCATCTCGGAGTAGGGCGACGCGGCCCGCCCGCGCAGCTCGTCGAGGGTCCAGCCCCGCTCCTGCGGGCCGAACCGCTCCCGGTCGGCCGCCGTGAAGACGTCGTTCCAGGCGGCGAACAGGGCCGCGCCGTCGGGGTTCTCGCCGGTCACCGGCACGATGTCGAGCACCGGGCCAGCCAACTCCTGGGCCGGTCGCCCGCGCAAGCCGGTATGCCGCGTCCCGCGCGAGCCGGTATGCCGCGTGCGCCGGGCCGGGGACGCCGGAGGCCCGAGTGGTGGCTCGTCGTGCCGTCGCGCGGTCCTTACCGGTCGATGACGCGCGGAACACCCGCCCCGCCCGGGGAGTTGATCCCGACATGCTGTTCGGATCGCGCGCCAAGACGACCATGCCCACCGCCGATCAGGCGCTCGCGGGCCGGGACCATCGCATCTTCAGGGTCCCGGAGACGCACGAGGTGCTCGGGACCCCGCTCGAGGGGCCGTGGCCCGAGGGGACCGAGGTGCTCTACGTCGCGATGGGGTGCTTCTGGGGGTCGGAGCGGATCTTCTGGCGGCTGCCCGGCGTCGTGACGACGGCCGTCGGATACATGGGCGGCTACACGCCGAACCCGACCTACGAGGAGTCGACGACGGGACTGACCGGGCACGCCGAGACCGTCCTCGTCGCCTATGACCCGGCCCGAACCTCGCCGGAGCTGCTGCTCAAGGCCTTCTGGGAGAACCACGACCCCACCCAGGGCAACCGGCAGGGCAACGACATCGGCACGGCATACCGCTCGGCGATCTACTGGACGACACCGGAGCAGGAGCAGGCGGCCCGGGCGACGTTCGCGGCGTTCCAGACGGAGCTGACGCGGGCCGGCCGGGGGACGATCACGACCGAGCTGGCGGCGGCGGACGCCGTGGGCCCGTTCTGGTACGCCGAGGACTACCACCAGCAGTACCTCCACAAGAACCCCAACGGCTACTGCAACCACGGCCCGAACGGCCTGACCTGC
Organism: uncultured Actinomycetota bacterium; assembly: GCA_963745335.1. Lineage (GTDB taxonomy): Bacteria > Actinomycetota > Actinomycetes > Actinomycetales > Dermatophilaceae > CAVSJJ01. The sequence goes on along the minus strand of CAVUXP010000003.1, from coordinate 418,286 downwards.
CCGGTCGGCGTGGCGAACCTGCCCGCGCAGACGGACATCGCTCCGCCGCAGGGCTGAGCCGGTTCGGCGGGCCCCCGGGATCGCGGTGGGACCTGCCGCCCGCGCCCTCCGCGGTCCTGCCGCCGATGCGCCCCAGTTCCTGGGCGTGCCTGCGGCCCCGCCGGGGTGGGCGGGGTGTGGGGCGGGGTCGCTACCGGTGCCAGGTGATGCCGTCGAGGTGCCAGGTCACGCCGTGATCGGTGACGGTGGCGGTCAGGTCACGGGAGTGGACCTCGGTGTGGTGCCGCTGGCACAGCAGCGCCGCGTTCGCGAGGTCGGTGGCTCCGCCGTCGACCCAGTGCGTGACGTGATGCGCCTCGGTCCAGGTCGCGGGGACCGTGCAGCCGGGGAAGGTGCAGCCGCCGTCGCGGCGCCACAACAGCCGGCGTTGGCCGGGGGTGAACAGCCGCACCGCCCGGCCGAGGTCGAGGACCTCGCTGGCTGAGCCGAGCACGGCCGGGATGATGCTCGCGTCGCACGCCATCCGCCGCAGCGTCCCGGGTGAGAGGACCTGCCCGGACTCGCTCACGCCCCCGCCGCGGATCCCGTCACGGAGGGTGTCCAGCGGGACGGTGACCATGACCTGGGCCCGCTCGCTCGTCGTCACCCCCTCCGGCGACGCCACCCCACGGGCCACGATGGCCAGCAGCGCGTCCGCGCGGCGGTGGGCGGCGCAGCGCTGGTCCGGCTCGCCGTCCGGCCCGGGCACCGGCGCCGACAACGCGGCGACCGCGGCGTCGATGCTGGCGGCACCCTCGGGGTCCAGCCGCAGCAGGTACTCGGCCATCCCGGCCGGGCCGCGCCGCTTGGTCAGCGACCGGCCCCGCCGCGCCGCGTCCTCCTCGGCCTGCAGCTCCCGGGCCGGGCGCAGCAGCCGCCCGGCGTACCCGATCGCGACCGACAGCTGCCGCTCGGTCAACCCCGGCCGACCGGGAGCGTCCTGCGCCGAGGCGATCAGCACGGCCAGGTCGGCCTCCAGCTGGACCGGGTCGGCCACCCGTGCCAGGTCCACCGTGAACCGGGCCAGCTGGTCGGCCTTGGCCAGCGACAGCGACCCGCTCGCGTATGCCGCAGCCACCGCATCCGGCTCCGCGTCCGGCGCCGAGCCCGGCCGGGCCCGCACCGACGCGGCCGCGAGGCGGCATACCGCCGCGACATGCGCCGCCGACGGCGGCGGCGCCTCCGCACTCTCCACCCGGCTCACCCAGTCGTGCGCGCCCCACCCGTCCTGGGTCGGCACGCCCCGGGTGATCGCCTCGGCGACCGTCGCGACCTCCAACCGCTCGCTCGACGCCCGCAACCGGCCCACCAGCGTCAGCGCCTCCCCGAGGCCGGCATCACCGAGCATCCACGCCGGCTCCAGCCCGGCCTTGTCGACCTCGGCCACCGCCGCCCGCAACAACGCCAGCACCCGCGGCACCCCCGGCTCACCACCCGCCGCGGGCCCCGGCCCCCCGATCTCCTCCATCACCACAACCTAGACGCCACCACCGACACCGCTCTGACCAGCACCGTTGCGGCACAGCGGCTCTCGGCTGCCCCCGGGGCAGGGCACGGGCGCGACGCGAGGTCCAGCCCGCCGCGACATGAGATCCGCCGAAGCGCCCAGACGAGCCGCGCCGGCACGGTGCTGCACTTCCCCTCGGTGGCGTCGACTGGGAGTGTGGTCGTCATGACGCCCGCGGTGCCCTCACCCGTCACCGGGGCGGCGGACGCCGAGCAGCGCTGTCGCGGTTCCATCTGCTGGCGAAGCCATCGGGGTCGACGTGCAACCTGGACTGCACGTACTGCTTCTTCCTGTCGAAGGAGGCGCTGTACCCCAACGGCGCCTCGCGGATGTCGGAGGCCACGCTGGAGGCCTACATCGCCCAGCTGCTGCAGTCGCACCGCACGGCCGGAGGTCACGGTCGCCTGGCAGGGCGGGGAGCCGACCCTGATGGGACTGGACTTCTTCGCCCGGTCGGTGGAGCTGGTGCAGCAGCACCGACGCGTCCCGGCCAGCGGGTCGAGTACACGATGCAGACCAACGGGGTGCTGCTCGATGACGCGTGGTGCGCGTTCCTCAAGGAGCACAGTTCCTCGTCGGGCTCAGCGTGGACGGCCCGGCATCGATGCATGACACCTACCGGGTGAACCGGGGCGGGAACGGCACCCACCACCAGGTGATGAAGGGCCTGGCTGCGCTGCGCCGCCACGACGTCGACGTCAACATCCTGTGCACCGTCAACGCGGCCAACGAGGACCACGGCGCGGCCGTCTACCGGTACTTCCGCGACGAGCTCGAGGTGTCGTGGATGCAGTTCATCCCGATCGTGGAACGGGCCACGCCCGGACACGCTGCCGGTGGCGAACCGGGGATGGAGCGCGAGACCTGGCCGGGCAGCGGCTGCTCTACACCCAGTCCGGGTCGCTGGTCACCGAACGCTCGGTCGGCGCGGAGGCTTACCGGGCAGTTCCTCGTCGACGTCTACGAGGAGTGGCTGCGTGGGGACGTCGGCACGGTGTTCGTCCAGCTGTTCGACGTGACCCTGGAGGGCTACTTCGGGCAGTACTCGCTGTGCGTCCACGCCCCGACCTGCGGCACCGCCCTCGCCCTGGAGCACAACGGCGACCTCTACTCCTGCGACCACTACGTCGAACCGGACCATCTGCTCGGCAACATCCACGAGACGCACCTGCTCGACCTCGTCACGTCCCCTCGGCAGCAAGCGTTCGGGCGGGCCAAGCGGGACACCCTGACCGCGCAGTGCCGCTCCTGCGACGTGCTCGCGCTCTGCGACGGAGGCTACCCCAAGGACCGGTTCGTCGCCTCCGCGACGGCGAGCCCGGGCACAACCACCTCTGCGACGGGCTGTACCGCTTCTACACCCACACCCGGCCCACCATGACGGCCATGGCCCGGCTGGTCCGGCAGGGGCGCTACGCCGACGAGATCATGGCCCAGGTCACCGCCGCGGACGCCCAGCGCGGCGACGACGCACCCTGCCCCTGCGGCGGCGAAGCTTGCGTTCGCCGGGTGCCACAAGCGCCCGCTATCGCACCCGTGAAGGGTGCCCCCCGCCGCATGGCGCTCGAATCGGGGCCACGACGAAGCGCCCGGCTGCATCCATCGATTCCGCGGCCACGTTAAGGCTACCGCCCTGCGAACCAGTGACCTCGTCTCTGGCCGCACGGGGGCTGTCGCCGGCGAGGGCGGTCCAGGTATTCCGTGCGTCGACTCGAGATGTGACGGGCATCTCGGGGACAAGGCTGTTTCGCGGTCGCGTCGCGGTGTGAAGGTCGAGCGGAGCGTTCGTCGGTGATGGGAGGACCGTCATGTCGGAGCTGGTGGAGTACGAGCAGGGTTCGCCGTTCCCCGGCGTGATCGGTCGCACGCTCGAGAGTCCTCGCCGGCGTGGCCCGTGCCAGGCGCGGGCGCGCGGCGGGTGCGCCCAACGTCGTGATCTTCGTCCTCGACGACGTGGGCTACGGCCAGCTGTCGGCGTTCGGTGGCCTGTGCGAGACGCCCAAGCTCGACCGTCTCGCCGATCAGGGTCTGCGCTACGCCAACTTCCACACCACGGCGCTCTGCTCCCCCACCCGGGGCTGCGTGCTCACCGGCCGCAACCACCACACGCTCGGCCTGTCGGCGATCACCGAGCTGTCGATGGGCTACCCAGCCCACAACGGCATCATGGGCTTCGAGCACGGCTTCCTGTCCGAGATGCTGGTCGAGCGCGGCTACAACACCTTCGCCGTCGGCAAGTGGCACCTCACCCCGCCGGAGGAGACCACCACCGCCGGCCCGTTCAACCGGTGGCCGCTGGGCCGGGGGTTCGAGCGCTACTACGGCTTCCTGGGCGGCGACACCGACCAGTGGTTCCCCGACCTCGTGCACGACAACCACCCGGTGCCCGCCCCGGCCACGCCCGAGGAGGGCTACCACCTCAACGCCGACCTGGCCGACCACGCGATCGGGTTCATCCAGGACGCCCACGTCGACGCCCCCGACAAGCCGTTCTTCCTGTACTACGCCCCCGGCGCCGGCCATGCCCCCCACCACGTCGAGCCGGAGTGGATCGAGAGGTACCGGGGCGGCTTCGACGGCGGGCTGGGACGACTACCGCCGCGTGGTGTTCGAGCGCCAGAAGGACCTCGGGCCTGCTGCCGGCCGGCGCCGAGCTGTCGGTCCGTGACCCCGACGTCCCGGCCTGGGAGTCGCTCACGGCCGACGAGCGCCGGATGTACGCGCGCCAGATGGAGACCTACGCCGGGTTCATCGAGCAGACCGACCACCACTTCGGCCGGGTCATCGACTTCATCGACAGCATCGGCGAGCTCGACAACACCCTGGTGATCGCCATCTCCGACAACGGCGCCAGCGCCGAGGGCGGGGTGCACGGCACCTTCAACGAGGCGCTGTTCTTCAACTACGTCGCCGAGACCCTCGAGGACAACCTCGGTCACTATCGACGAGTGGGGCGGCGTCGACACGTTCCCGCACTACTCGTGGGGCTGGACGTGGGCGGGCGACACCCCGTTCCGGCGGTGGAAGCGCGAGACCTACCGGGGCGGGGTCACCGACCCGTGCATCGTGTCCTGGCCCGCCAGCATCGCCGCCAGCGGCGAGGTGCGCGCCCAGTACCCCCACGCGATCGACATCGTGCCCACCGTCCTCGACGCCCTGGGCATCGAGGCCCCCGCGGCCATCCGGGGCGTCAGCCAGTCACCGATCCAGGGCCGCTCGTTCGCGGCGAGCTTCGATGACCCCGACGCGCCGGCACCTCGAGAGACCCAGTACTTCGAGATGTTCGGCCATCGGTCGCTCTACCACGACGGCTGGAAGGCCACCTGCCCGTTCCCCGGCCCGAGCTTCGCCGAGGCCGCCGAGCACGGCCGGTACTTCGGCATGCCGCTGACCGAGGAGCTCCTCGACGACGCTCGACGCCGACGGCTGGGAGCTGTACGACGTCGTCGACGACCCCGCCGAGACCACGAATCTCGCTGCCGAGCACCCCGAACGGCTCCGAGAGATGGTCCGACGCTGGTACGCCGAGGCCGGCGCGTACGGCGTGTTGCCCATCCTCAGCGCCGACCTGGACCGGATGAAGGCCAAGCGCCCGACCGTGTCGCCGACCCCGCGACCGCTACGTGTACCTGCCGGGCAGCGCACCGGTCGCGTTCGCCGCCGCCCCCAGGCTGTACAACCGGCCGTACAGCATCACCGCCGATGTCGTGATCGGTGACGACCGTGCCGAGGGCGTGCTGGTCACGCATGGGCAGCCGCCACGCCGGCTACGCCCTCGTCCTGGTCGACGGGCGACCTCCACCACGTCCACAACTACGTCGGCCTCGACCGCTTCACGATCTCCTCGCCCGACCCCGTTCCCGCAGGTCGGCACAGCATCCGCTACGAGTTCGAACCCAGCGGCGCTCCCGAGTTCACCCGTCGGGCGCGGCTCTCCCGGGCGCAGCCAGCTCTACGTCGACAGACCCTCGTCGCCGTCACCGACCTCCCGTACACCACCCCGACATGTTCGGCGTGCTCGGGCTCAGCTGTGGCTACGCCGCGTTCGACTCCGTCGACCCCGATCTCTACGCCGCACCGTTCCCCTTCACCGGCACCATCGAACGGGTCACCATCGACGTGTCCGGGCAGCTGATCCAGGACCCCGACGCCGAGATCACCCGCCTGATGACGCAACAGTAGGCACCGTGGAAACCCGTCCACACCCGAGAACATCCACCTCGACGCCGGGACGTTGAGCGATGGACCCTGATGGGCAGTCGCTCACGATCGGAGACTGGCAGATCGCCGAGGACATCTCCAGGTGGATCGAGATCATCGCCATCACCGTCATCACCATCGCGGTGGTGGCCGCGTTCGCGGCCGGGGCCCGAGCCGTCCGACCCCTCGGCGTCCGCGAGGCGGTCGAGCAGACCAAACAGATCGTCGGCCGCGGGCTGCTCCTCGGACTCGACCTGCTCATCGCCGCCGACGTCATCCGCACCGTCACACTCGAACCGACCCTCGAGAACGTGGCCGCCCTGGGCCTGCTTGTCATCGTGCGGACCTTCCTCGCCTGGTCGCTGATGGTCGAACTCCACGGACACTGGCCATGGCAACAGCGAGGCGGTCCCCAGCTCGACTGAACACGACACCCGGCGCGACCCGGACGGCCTTCCCGCACCGTGGGGCTGACCCGCCCTCGTTCAGAGGACTACCACGGACGGTCGGATCACCGGACCGCTTCGGTCTGTTCTGGGCGATCGCCGACGCATGGCCGATCACCCGGACGTTATACCCCGGCAGTTGCGTCGATCTCTCGCCGTCGACCGCCTTCCGGTCGGTGGTGAACGTCGACTCCGACCGTCGCGCCCAGCGGTTCTTCGCCGTCCGGGAGCTGGTTGCCTCCGAACTGGCCCGGCGCACGCGCTCGGGTGCCGGGAGCGAGGTGGGCGACGCCAGTCTCGCCGCCCTCGACCCGGCGCTGCTGTTCGTCGCGGCCGCGCACCACCGGGACGGACGCTACCGACTGGCCACCGACCGGCTCGACCGGTACCTGGTCCCGAAGCGGCCCGAGACTGCGAATGCCGCCCAGATCCGAGCCGGCGGCCGCGGGCTCGCCAGGCTGGCTGACTCCTGTCGCGGTGGCGTCGGTTCGATCTCGGATACTCCTCGTGCAGTCGGACCACCAGGTAGTTGGTGCGGTCCAACGTCCGCAGAGGGTCGCATCGCGGTGTACGTGGTCGTGGGGGCGAGCACCAGGAACTGTCGGTTCGCGGACGTGCGGCTTGTCATGCCTCGGAACTCGGCGTGCTCTCGATCGTGGAGTCGGCCAGCACGCTGCCGGCTCCCTCATAGAGATGCTGTACCGCCGCGACGCCGTGGGCGCGCAGCTCGGCCACCTGGTCGTCGAACTGGGCGATGGCGCCGACGCTGCCGCTGAAGCCGGCCTCGCGCAGCCGGGAGAGGGCGACGCGGTTCGAGCCGTGGAAGGGCATCGCGAGCACCGCGTGGCGGATGGCCTCCATCCCGGCGACGCGTTGCCAGAACTCCCGGTCGGCCGCGTCCGCCTCGACGACGTCGATGCCATCGGCGCGCAGCGCACGCACCCGGTTCGAGTCGCTCTCGATGCCACGCACGCGCAGGGAGTGGTGGTCGTGGAGCCGGTGGTAGGCGCCCCGGCCGATGCGACCCATCCCGAGCACGACCACCTGGATCCCGGCGAGGTCCACGGGGCGGTCGTCGGGGGGAACGCGGCGCGGATCCGGCGCCGGGATGCGCGGCGCCACCGCGCGGACGATCCGGTACCGGTAGCGGTCGACGATGCTGAAGAGCACGAAGCTGGCCGCGACGGCGATCGAGATGACCACGACCCAGTCACCGCTGACCCAGCCGGCCTGCGCGCCGATGGCTGCGACGATGAGCCCGAACTCGGAGTGGTTCGCCAGCGCCAGCCCCGTGAGCACCGCGGTGCGGGGGCGCAGCGAGAAGGCGCGGAGCAGACCGACGTAGAGAACGGCCTGCACCGGGACGAGCACGAGGAGTGCCAGGCCGAGTCCGACGGCGGTCGGGGTCAGGACGCCGGAGTACCCGATGCCCACGAAGAACGCCACGAGCAAGAGGTCCTTCAGCGAGAGCAGGGAGCGCGAGAGTTCCGTGCTGCGAGGGTGACTCGCGAGCAGGATTCCCATGACGAGTGCCCCGAGATGCCCCTTGAGGCCGGCGGCCTCGAACAGGAGGTACCCCGGAACGACGGCGACCACCAGGCCGTACAGGAGCTGCATCTCCCCGTGTCCGATCCGGTCCCACACCCACCGCAGCACGCGTGCGGCGGGGAGGAGGCCGACGAGCGCCAGCGCCCACAGGTGCGGAGGTGACGGTGCGGTCAGGGCCAGGAAGGCGACTGCCATGAGGTCCTGGACGATGAGCACGCCGATGGCCAGGCGGCCGTGCAGCGAACGGTCCTCGCTGCGGTCCTCGAGTGACTTGACGACGACGACCGTGCTGGAGAACGACAGAGCGAAGCCGATCAGGACGAAGGTCTGCCAGGGCTCGTGGTGCAGCATGGCGATCCCGAGCAGACCGAGCCCTTCGAGGACGCCGATCGCGATGGGGATGGTGAGCAGGGAGTGTCCAAAGGCCGTACCCCACGTCTCGCGCCGCAGCAGGGCACGCACGTCGAGCTTGAGCCCGATCCCGAAGAGCAGCAAGGTGACCCCGAGCTCGGCCATGGTCTGCAGCATGGGCACCTCGGCCACATCGAGCGCGCTCAGAACGAAGCCGGCAGCGATGAATCCCACGAGGGGAGGCAGGCGCCCGAGCACCGCGAGGAAGGCACAGGAGAAGACGACGGTCAGGTATGCCGTGGCCGTCAGCATGCCGGTCCTCCGTCCGGGGTACCGCTCATGCTGCCCTCCCCCGGCCGCCCCGGCAGCGCGATGTGGCCAACGCCTCGCAGCGCCGGTCCCGCGCTGGCCCCGGCAGCTACGGCCCGGCCGGGCCAGCCGAGGTGCGGGGTTCTACGACCATGACCGGAACCTCGCCGTGCCTCACCAGGTGTGAAGAGATGCTGCCCGGCAGACGCTCGGACATACCGCGGCACCGGCGTCCCACCAGGACGACATCCATCTCGTGGTCCGAGGTGTACCGGGCGAGGGCCTCACCGGGTGGACCCGCGAGCACTCGCGGTTCACCGGAATGTCCCCCACCAGGGACCCTGCACTGCTGATGTGTTGCTGGGCTGGCGCGACCCCATCGTGGCTGTCGGGGTCCGTGGCACCGACGGTGACGACCTGGGCCACGAGGACCGGCCCGCACGCGGGCACGGGCTGAGCCCGCCCACCGCGACCGACACCCGACGTGTGCCAAGCGGGCCTGGCCCTCGGCCAGAAGCCCGGCCACGAGCTGATCTCCGCGTGGCAGGCCCGACGCGACGCGAGAGCACGAGCCCGTGCAGTCGAGTGGCTGGCGGACGAGAGGCTGAGCGATGAGTCCACCGTCCAACGGTCCACCTGCGACCATCGCGAGCCCAGCCTGCCGTGAGCCCGGTGGTGTGACGCGCCCACCCAGCCGCGGATGGTTCAGTCACGTCTATCGGATCCGCCGCGAGGTCGGCGTCGGGGTGGTCCGTCGGCTCTGCCCCAGCGTCGAACCCTCGCGCCGGGCCCCGATCAGGGCGTCTCGGTGCTGCCCTCGTAGAGACCGATCTGGTTGCCGTCCAGGTCGAGCACGCTCGCCCACCAGCTCGTCTCGCTGATCGGCTGCTTGGGCTTGAGGACGGTGCCGCCGAGCTCGACCACCTTGGCCACCGCGTCGTCGATCGAGTCCACCTCGACGAAGCTGACCGGGCTCTGCGACGGCTCGGAGCGGGGCACCAGGCCACCGCCGCTGATCTTGTTCGGCGCCTGCCACATGGGGTAGCCCTCGAAGCCGGGCGCCTCCTTGATGTCCCAGCCGAAGACCGCGCCGTAGAAGGCGATAGCGCGAGCGTCATCGCTCACCGGGATCTCGATGTGGGTGATGTCTCCGTGCGCCATGATCCACTCCTTCGCTCGTGTGAGCCGGCCCGCGTGGCCGCGCAACCACGGTAGGCCGCGGCACCGACACGCCCCCGGACTCGACAAGCGACGCCTGTGCCCGACCCCGTTCAGACCTGGGAGTTGGCCGGCACCTCGCTCATCCCGGCGGCCGAGACCTGTTCCACCAGCCGCGAAACGCTCGTCCGACGCGACTGGCTGGCTGTGCGGGCGCGTGGCCGACCGGCTCGCGTCCCCCACCCGGCAAGGGCGAGGTGAGCCGGGCCACCACTACGTTGGCGCCATGTCCTCCTGGCCGAGCTTCTCCGCGGATGTGAACGACGTGACGATCGGCTACGTGCGTACCGGCCGGGGCAGGCCCCCGGCCCTGCTGCTCCACGGCTTGCTGGGTGCCGGTGCCACGTGGACGCCCGTGGCGCGTCTGCTGGAGGCCGAGCTCGACGTCATCATGCCGGACGCACGCGGCCACGGTCGGTCCAGTGCCCCGAGCGCCGGCTACCGCTACTCGGACCTGGCCGACGACGTGATCGGCCTGATCGAGGACCTGCCCGTGACCGCTCCGCTGCTCGTCGGGCACTCGATGGGCGGGATGACCGCCGCGCTGGTCGCCGCCCGAGCCGGACACCTGCTGGGTGGCCTGGTGCTCGTCGACCCCACCTTCCTCAGCCCCGAGCGGCAACACGAGGTCTACGAGAGCGATGTCGCGGCCCACCACACGGACGCCCTGAGCCGCGGGCGCGCCACCCTCCTCGAGGAGGCTCTGTCCCGGCACCCGCGACGCTCCGCAGAGCTGGTGGAGCTGCAGGTCCAGGCGCGGATGGACACCAGCCCGGCCGCCATCGACATCCTGCGGCCACCCAACCCGCCCTACCGTGACCTGGTCGCCGCGATCGAGGTGCCGACGATGCTCGTGATCGGCGACAGGACCGTGGTCACCCCCGCGGTGGCGGCGGAGCTGCAGGACGGCACGCCGCATCTCCAGGTGCGGCACATCGCCGGGGCCGGCCACGGCCTGCCCTTCGACCGGCCGGACGAGGTTGCCGCGTCCGTCCTGGCCCTCGCACACGGCATCCACCTCGCGTCGTGACCATGCCCGGGTCGAGCCGGACCGGACGACCCGATCGTGGATGCCGCGAGCGTGGCACGCCGATGGGCTACGGCTGAGATGGCGGCAGGGCCGGATGGCGTTCCGCCGACGGGGGCTTCGCCCACGCCGGGTTCTGGCCCGCTGCGACGAGCGCATCACGCACTCGCGGACGACGCCGGCCCGAGCGCCTCTTCAGGTATCGGCCCGTCACCCTCGATCGTGCGTCACCGGTCGGCGGAATCCGACGCAGAGGAGGTAGCAGCCGAGGGCCAGCTCGAAGAGCCCGCCAGGCACGGCGAACATCAGGGCCAGCGGTCGCCCGGTGGCCAGCTCGGCGGTGACGCCGGCAGCCAGCGCCGCATATCCGCAGACACCCCACGTCGCGAGCGACCGCGGAGTCAACCGTCGGCGGCGAAGCGTCGCGAAGAAGGGGATGCTCCCGAGCGACAGGGCGAGCATGCCGAGCAGGTAGCCCGCCTGGTCGGCGTCGCCGACATCGCCGAGCTCGGCGAGCAGGATCCCACCGGCGAGGAGGATCGCCTCCGCGACTCGTGCCGCCAGGTACCCAAGGCCCACCCTGTGGTCCGCAGATCGCACCAGGCGGTAGCCGAGCACCCCGACGACGGCGACCCCGATCGAGTTGGCGAGCACGAGACCGAGGCCGACCGGCTGGTCCGCGGTTGCGCTTCCGATGCCGTACAGCGCGAAGGCGGCCAGGACGAGCCCGCCGAAGGTTCGCCCCTCCCAGCGCGCACGGTCGAGCACCCTCGCACCGGTCATCGGTGTCGCCCCGGATGGCGCGCTCACCTCGGCGGCGGCGACCGGGCCAACGGTGGTGGTGGCGTCGCTCGATGTGGTCATCATGGGGCTCCTTCGCTTTCGTACATTGTACGATCCAGTTCGACACACCCTACTCGTACTTTGTACGATGTCAACTCCAGGCGACGAAGGGCAACGACATGGCGGCACCCGGCTCGAAGCGACAGCGGATGACGAGGGAGCGCGTGCTCGCGGGAGCGCTCGACCTCGCGGACGAGGTCGGCGTCGCCGACCTGACGATCCGGCGGCTCGCCGAGGCCCTCGACAGCAGGCCGATGACCATCTACCACTACGTGTCGAGCAAGGAGGAGATCCTCGACGGCATCGTCGACCTGGTCCTCGGCGAGATCGAGCTGCCGAACGCCGAACTCGACTGGAAGCCCGCCATGCGGGCACGATGCGTGTCCGCCCGCCAGGTGCTCGCGCGCCATCCCTGGGCGGTTCAGCTGATCGACTCGCGACGCTCCCCCGGCCAGGCGACGCTGCGACACAGCAACGCCGTCATCAGGTGCCTCCGCGGCAGTTTGTCATTGACGATGACCGCCCACGCCTACGCGATGCTCGACGCCTTCATCTACGGATTCGTCATCCAGGAGTCGTCGATCCCCACCTCGGGTCACGACATGACCGAGGTCGTCGAGGGCATGATGGACGACCAGTTCCCCCAGCACTTCCCCGACCTCCACGCGTTCACCGTCGCCCATGTCCTGCAGCCGGGTTATGACTTCCGGGCCGAGTTCGACTTCGGCCTCGACCTGATCCTGGACCGGATCGAGGCCCTCGCCGACACGCGCTGAGCGATGGAGACGCGGCCGTCGTCGAGCCCGCGGCATACCTGCGCCGCCTCACTATCGAGACTGGAGAGCCAGCTTGCCGGCGAGGAGCACATACGTCCCGGCGAAGGTGCGCCGGAGCCAGGTCATCACCCGAGGGCGAGCGAGCACCGTGGTACGCATCGTGGCTGCGAACACGGCATACAGGCCGAAGACGGCGAGGGTGAGCGCCATGAACACCAGGCTCAGGCCGACCATCTGGCGCGTCGGGTGTGGCTCGGTCCCGGGGACGAACTGCGGCAGGAAGGCGTAGAAGAAGATCGTGAGCTTCGGGTTGAGCAGGTTGATGAGGACCGCCGTGCGAACGACCCGCCACCACGGCAGCGGAGCGGTCGAGGCCTCGACCTCGATCGGCGAGGTCTCCCGGAGCGCCTGCCACGCCAGGTAGAGCAGGTAGGCCACACCGAGCCACTTGAGGGACTGGAACGCCACGGCCGAGGCATTGAGGATGGCCGCCAGGCCGGCGATGGCGGCGACCAGGTGCGGCACGATGCCCAGCGTGCACCCGAGGGCGGCGATCAACCCCGCCCGGGCGCCGCGGGACAGACCGGCCGCGATGGAGTAGACCGCGCCCGTGCCGGGGGTCGCGACCACGACCACAGCGGTCAGCAAGAACGCGATGCTCATCGGGCCCCCACGTCTCGGCAGAAGGATCGGTCGAGGTGTCACGATGCCACGTCCGGTCGCCCCGGCGACACGTCCGCAGGTGACGGTTCGTCCCCCCGGTGGGCGGACCACTGCGTAGGCTGGCGCGATGACCACCGGCCGGTCCATGCGGGCCGTGCAGTACGACCGTTACGGCCCGCCTGAGGTACTGAGAGTCGCCGAGCTCCCGGTGCCCGAACCGGGGCCGGGCCAGGTCCTCATCCGGGTCCGAGCCACCTCGGTGAACCTGTCCGACTGGGAGACGTTGACCGGCCGGCCGGCCTACTCGCGCCTCGAGGGCCCGCGGCGGCCGGCCCACCCGGTGCTCGGCTCCGATGTCGCGGGGGTCGTGGAGTCACTCGGACCCGGGGTGTCGGCCTTCGCCCCCGGTGACGAGGTGTTCGGCGACAACCTCCGGCTCAAGGGTGGCTTCGCCGAGTTCTGCGTGGTCCCGGTCGACGCCCTGGTGCCGAAGCCGGCGGGCCTGACCTTCGTCGAGGCGTCCGCGCTCCCGCAGTCCTCGGCGATCGCCCTCCAGGGCACCCGGTGGGCGACGGAGGGAACCCGGATGTGCGTCAACGGCGCGGGCGGCGGCACCGGCGCGTTCGTCGTCCAGCTCGCGAAGGCCGCCGGCGCTCAGGTCACCGGGGTGGACAACGCCGGCAAGCAGGCGTGGATGCGCGAGCTGGGCGCCGACGAGGTCATCGACTACCAGGTCGAGGACTGGACCCGTCGTGGCCCCTTCGACCTCGTCCTCGACCTCGTCGCTCGGCGATCGGTCTGGGCGTACCGACGGGCCCTCGCGCCGGGTGGGCGTTACCGGTGCGTCGGTGGCACGGCCCGGGCCATGCTGCGCGTCCTCACGGCCGGAAGCCTGCTCGGCGCCGCGTCCGGTCGCTCCATCGGGATGCTGGTCGTCCGCGAGGGCCCGGAGCACTTCACCCCGATGGTGGATCGGTGTCTCGCCGGCGACGTCACCATCCATGTGGAGCAGACCTTCGGCCTCGACGGGGTCCCCGAGGCGCTGGCCCTCGTCGGCGCCGGACGCACCCGGGGCAAGGTCGTGGTCACCCCCTGACCCGCCTCCTCCGTGAGATCCGCCGCCCGTGCCGGCGTCCGGCACGGACAGCATCCAGGCGGTGACGCCGTCAGAACCGGCCGCGGCGGTGCCTGGCCTGCTCGACGACGTCGGCGACGTCAACCCCGTATGCCGGCCGTCCCGTGGCGGCGAAGGCGGCCAGCCGGTCCGCGGCCCGGTCGAAGAGCCGATCCGCGCCGAGCCGGTTCCCGCGGGCGGCGTGGGTGACCGCGACGCAGACCTGGGCCAGTCCCTGCCACAGGTCTCGCTCGTCGTCGGGACCGGCCTTCCACCGCGCCTCGAGGACCTCGTGGGCCGCGAAGGGGCGGCCGACGTCGACCAGCTCCCGCGCCGCCCTGAGCGCCTCCTCCGGCGGCAGGGGCTCCTCCGAGACCGGATCGACGCCCTCGGCGCCATAGGGCAGCGGCCTGCCCAATGCGTCGCGGGGCCGGGCCTGCCGAGCCCGCCCCTCGCTGTCCCGGTCACGCTGAGGTGAAGTCATCCGACCAGCCTCCCAGAGAACGGTGACGCGCCGGGGGCCGCGTCAGCCGGTGGCGCTGTCGCGCCCCTCGGTCCGGTGGGCCCCACTGCCGAGGAAGTCCCGAAGCACCTCGGCGAACCGCTCGGGCTCGTCGAGGTGGGGGAAGTGCCCGGCGCCCTCGAACAGCTCGATGCGGCATCCCGGGAAGGCCTCGTGGGCGGTCGTCGCGTGCCAGGTGGGGATCATCCGGTCCTGGGTGCCCCACACGACGAGGGTGGGGATGTCGATGCTCGCCGGCAGGTGGGTGTGGGCGCTGACGGTCTGCCCGCCGGGGTCGATGACGGATCGGGTCGTCGCGAGGAAGGCCCGGCGGCTCTCGCCGTCGGCGAGCGAGGCGAAGGAGCGCCACGCCTCGGTGATGTCCCGGCCCGGCCGCCAGCCGGTCCGGGTCAGCGAACGGCCCACCGCCTCGGCCCGCGTGCGGACCCACCCGGAGGCGATGACCGGCAGGACCCATTCGGCACCGGGCAGCGTGGCGGCGCGCAGGAGCGGGCTGACCGCCCGGCCCAGGCCGCCGCTCGCGACGAGGACGAGCCCCGAGACCCGCTCCGGGAAGAGATAGCAGAACTCCATCGCGATGCCGCCGCCGAGCGAGTGGCCGACGAGGGTGACGGTGTCGATCTCGAGCCGGTCGAGGAGGTCGCGCAGGGTGGCGGCGTGGGCGCCGAGGGAGTAGTCCCCCATCGGCTTGGCCGACTCGCCGTGCCCGTGCAGGTCCGGAGCGATGATCCGGTACTCGTCCGCGAGGGTGTCGACGAGTCGCCCCCAGCTCCGGCTCGAGCTGGCCAGCCCGTGGATGAAGAGCACCGCGGGTCCGGTGCCGGCATCGATGAAGGCGTAGGCATGCCCGTGCAGCGTCACCGTGCGGGTGCGGTCGGTGGCCACGGCGCCTCCCTTGGCGTACCGAAAAGTAACCTACGCCAGCGTAACCCACATCGCGGGGTGCCGTCCTCCCCCACGGCCCCGGCGAGGGTATGCCGCGTCCCACATCTGCTCGCCCGCCCCCTCGTCCGTTCGGCCGGGATGCCTCCGGGACGGCCCGTTCGGCGGGCGCCGCGGCCACCGGGTCGGCACACTGGTGCTGCGCAGCGCCCGGTCCGCGCGCGCCCCGCCCCCGTCGCCCACCCCGCCCGCCGGGTCGGGTCCCCTGCCCCAGGAGTTCCGCCCCCATGACGGACACACCGGCACCGCACCCCGCCGAGCCCACCCCGGCGCCGGCCGCACCGCCCACCCGGATGGCCCGGCTGCAGGCCGACGGCGCCGCCCCCCGCCGAGCCGTCGCCGGCCTGCTCACCGGCGGCGTGCTCGCCGTCGCCGGCGGCGCCACCCTGCGGTCCGACGCCGTGCCCCGATCCGGTATGCCGCGACCCGCCGGCCGGGTCGACGCCGCCGCACCTGCGCCGCCGGCACGGACCACGGGGACCGTCCCGACCAGGGCCCCGGAGGGTGCTGGTCCGGCGACGACCCGACGGCCGACCCGGCCGGCCCGGGCGACCCGAGCCCGACCGCGACCCGGCCGGAGCGCACTCGGCCGGCGAGGATCCCGGCCGCGCCCGGCCCGCCGGCAGCGGTCTCGGCGCCGAACGCGGCATACCCGCCGACCGGACAGGGAGCCGCCAGCCCGTCCCCGCCGCCGCTGTCCCGGCAGCGGCCGACCCAGCCGGCCACCGTCCTCTCCCTCGACCAGGCCGCCCATCTCGCCCGCCGGACGACCTGGGGCGCCAGGCCGGCCGACGTCACGAGTGTCCGCCGGCTCGGACGCAACGGCTGGCTCACCCGCCAGCTCTCGACGACGGCGCCGCCCGAGCCGGTGCTCGGGCCGATCCTCGCGGCGTTCCCGACCCTGGGGAAGAGCTCGGCGACCGTCCGCTCGCTCACCGAGCCGCGGGCGGGCGAGGACTACTTCATGGCCCACAGCCAGCTCGAGCTCGCCGCGATCGCCCGGGCGATGTGGAGCGAGCGACAGCTCTTCGAGGTCCTCGTCGACTTCTTCCACAGCCGGCTCCACGTGCCGAGCTACTCGGACAAGTCCCGCTTCACGCTGACCCACTACGACGCGTCGGTCATCCGCAAGCACACCCTCGGCCGCTTCTCCGACATGGTGTGGGCGAGCGTGACCCACCCGGCGATGCTGGCGTACCTCGACAACACGAGGAACACCCAGCGCGGGGGCGGCAACCAGAACCTCGGCCGCGAGCTCCTCGAGCTGCATACCGTCGGGGTCCACGCCGGCTACACCCAGGCCGATGTCGAGGCGGCGGCCGTCCTCCTCACCGGCGTCGGCGTCGACAGCGACACCCTGACGATGCGCTACACCCCCGCCGACCACGCGACGGGGGCCGTCACGGTCATGGGCGTCCGCTACGCCAACTCCTCGGCGGACGCGGGGCTGACGACCCTGCGCTCCCTCATCGACACGCTCACCCACAGCCGGGCCTGCGCGATGTACCTCGCCGCCGACCTCGCCCGCCGCTTCGTCAGCGACGCCCCGTCGGTCGGCCTCGTCACGCGGCTGGCCGACGTGTACCAGCGCAACGGGACCGCCATCGCGCCGATGGTCCGGGCGCTGTTCGGCTCGAGCGAGTTCGCGGCCTCGGTCGGCGCGAAGTACCGCCGCCCCCTCGAGAGCTATGCCGCGATGTCCCGCGCCCTCGGGACGACGCCCGACGGGACGGTCGCCGAGACCGTCGACGGGCTGAACTGGATGAGGTGGGAGCTGTACAACCTCGGCCAGACGCCGCTCAACCACAACAGTCCCGACGGCCACCCCGACGTCGCCGGGCCCTGGCTCTCGACGGTCGGGACGCTCGGCCGGTGGAACCTCGCGATGTACCTCGCCGGCGGCTGGCCCGCGGGCTTCGGTCCCCCGCCGGTCGACACGTGGCTGGCCGCGCCGACGACCTACGGCGAGGCCGTCGACGCCCTCGTCACGGCGCTGCTCCAGCAGAGCCCGACGGCGGACATGCGCACCGCCCTGCTCGACTTCCTCGGCAAGCAGGCGAGCACGGCGCTCGGCAACGCCCGCTCCTGGGACTACAACCTTCGCGTCCGCGTGCCGGCCCTCATCCTCGCCGGCCCTCACCTGCAGGTGCGCTGATGACCGACGAGACGACCACGACGTGTGAGACCTGCTCCCCCGCACCGTCGTTCACGAGCGGGCCCCCGCCCGACATGTGGCGTGGTGGCTTCACCCGACGCCGGATGCTCCAGGGCAGCGCGGCCCTCGTCGCCGCCCTCGGCCTGCAGACCGTCACCTCCCGCTACTCCTTCGCGCGGGCGGCCGGGGCGACCGGCGGGGTCCTCGTCGTCGTCCAGCTGCGCGGCGGCTGGGACACCCTCAGCATCGTCGCACCCGTGGGAGACCCGCTCTATGCGACCCTCCGTCCCCGGATCGCGGTGCCGGCCGGATCCGCCCTCCCCCTCGACGGCATCTTCGGCCTCCACCCGCAGCTGACCCGGCTGCACGGCCTCTATGCCGCCGGCACGTTCGCCCCCGTCCTCGCCTGCGGCACCCCGGACCGCACCCTGTCCCACTTCGAGGCGATGGACACCGTCGAGCGGGGCAGCGCCACCGGGCGCAACGACTCGGGCTGGATGAACCGCGCCCTCGAGGCCACCGGGGCCAGCGCCCTCTTCTCGGCGGTCCAGGTGGGCTCGCAGGTGTCGCTGTCGCTCACCGGCCCCGCGCCGGCCCTCGCCGTCGACGGGCTCGACGGCTACGGCCTCGACGGCTTCGACGACGTCCAGGGCCCGGCGATGGCGGCACTGCGCGGGCTGTATGCCGCGCAGAGCGACGAGATCGCGACCCAGGCCCGACGCACGCTGGACTCGATCGACGTCGCCGCAGGGATCAGCGCGAGCCAGCCGGTCGGCACCGGGTACCCCACGGGCGCCTTCGGCGAGGGGATGGCCGACCTCGCCCGGGTCATCAAGGCCGACGTCGGCCTGACGATGGCGACGATCGACGTCGGCGGCTGGGACATGCACACCGGCCTCGGGACCCTCGACTGGGGCGACATGCGCGCCCACCTCATCGACCTCGACGCGACGATCGGCGCCTTCGTCGACGACCTCGGCCCGCGGCTCGACGACGTGACCGTCGTCTTCGTCTCCGAGTTCGGCCGGGCCATCCCGGAGAACGGGACGATGGGACTGGACCACGGGCACGGCCAGACGATGCTCGTCCTCGGCGGGGGCGTCAACGGGGGTCGGATCTTCGGAACCTGGCCGGGCCTCGCCCCGGAGGACCGGACGACGAACAACTCGCTCGCCGGGACGAGCGACTACCGCGACGTCGTCGGCGAGCTGCTCGTGAGGCGACTCGGCCTCGGCTCGCTGTCGACCGTCTTCCCCGACCACGCCTACGCCCCGCTCGGCGTCGCCCGGGCGATCTGACCCGCCCGCCCCTTCGTCCGCCGGAGGAGGCGTCGGGCAGGGCCCGGGGTCAGCGGGCCGGGGTCAGGGACCCGGGGTGCGGGCGAGGATCTCCGCGTGGAGGTAGCCGAACCAGCCGCCGGGCTCACTCGCCCAGTCGATCCAGCCGGAGGCGATCTCGTCGACGTCGGCGGCCGACCACCCCAGTGCGAGGGCCTTCGGCCGCAGCGACTCGCGGAGCCGGTCGGCCCAGGACCGGGCGAGCCAGCCGCGCTCCTCGTCGGTGGCGTAGGTCCAGGCCGAGGCGCTGTCCTCGATGTCGACGAGCCCGGCCTCCCGGGCCCAGCCGACGAGGCGGCGGCCGGCGTTCGGCTCGCCACCGTTCGCGCGGGCCAGCGTCGTGTAGAGGTCGAGCCACCGGCCGATCGCCGGCGTCTCGGGCCACCAGGTCGTCGCGCCGAAGTCGACGTCCCGCGCGGCGACCAGGCCGCCGGGGCGGCATACCCGTGCCATCTCGCGCAGCGCCGCAACCGGCCGCTCGACGTGCTGGAGGACCTGGTGGGCGTGGACGACGTCGAAGGCGTCGTCGGCGAACGGCAGGTCGAACAGATCCGCCGTCTCGAACCGGGTCCTCTCGTCCCCGCGCTCTCGGGCCGCCTCGCGAGCCGTCTCGATGACAACGGCCGCCGCGTCGACGCCGACGACCCGCCCCTCCGGGCCGAGCGCCGCCGCGAGGTCGAGGGTCACCGAGCCGGGCCCGCAGCCGACGTCGAGCAGGCTCATCCCCGGCGACAGGTGGGGCAGGAGGTAGCCACACGACGTCGCGGCCGTCCGCACCGCGTGGGCGTGGACGACGCTCGGCGGATGCCCGTGGGTGTAGCTGGCCATGGCGAGACGGTATGCCGCGCGGGGCCCCGGCTCCACCGGCGCCCACGAGCCGGGATCGGCCCGCCCGGGGCGGGCCTACCCGGACCGGGGTCGACCGCGCAGGAGGTGGCAGACGAGGGGCGCCTCGATGTCGCCGAGCCCTGCACCGGCCGCCAGCGCGGCGCGGCCCCGGTCGAGCTCCTCCGCTGCCGAGCCCATCCGGTGATCATGCCACCGTCCGGGGCCCGGGAACCGCTCAGCGGCCGGCGAGCTGGGCCGCCGTGTGGACCGCGACGCCGTGCAGCGCCTCGCCCGCGACATGGTGGCGCAGCAGGGACCCGGCGATGGCGGCGGCCCAGGCCGCCGCACGGTCCCAGACCGCGGGGTCGACCGCTCCGGTCGCCACGACCCGCTCGACGAGCGTGGCCCGACCCGCCGCGTCGAAGGTCAGCCAGGCCGTCGCGAGATCGCTCGCCGGGTCGCCCGCCGTGACGTCCCCGAAGTCGAGGAGCCCGGACAGCCGGCCCTGGTCGGCGAGGAGGTTGAGCGGGTGCGGGTCGCCGTGGAGCCAGAGCGGGCGGCCCGGCCACGGGTCCGCGGCCACGCCCCGCCGCCAGGCCCCGACGAGCGGCCCGACGACGTCGTCGCCGTGCGCGCGCGGCGAGCGCCGCCCAGTCGTGAGCGACGGTGGCGGCCCGGTCCGCGAGCGGGACCCCCCGGAACGGGTTGGCCGGCGCGTCGGACGGCGCGGGACGGTGGAGGGCGATGAGGACGTCGGCGACGGCGGCGGCATACCCGCTCCGCTGCGCCACCGGCACCCGGGCGAGGACGGAACCGGGAAGCCACGGCACGACGGTCCACCGCCACGGGTAGCCGCCGTGCGGCTCGCCGACGAGGACCGGGGCGGGGGTGGGCACCGGCAGGAGGGGGGCGAGGACGGGCAGCCACCGGGCCTCGTGGTCGATGAGCGGGGCCGCGACGGCCCGCAGCGGCACGCGGACCGCGAGGTCGTCACCGAGCCGGTAGATCGCGTTGTCCCATCCCCGGGCCACCTCGACGAGCGGCCGGTCGGCGAGGTGCGGGGCGGACGCCGCGAGGAGGCCGCGCACGAGGGCGGCGTCGACGTGGACCTCGGCGCGCGGCATACCGAGCGAGTATGCCGCGCCCCGCGGGACGGGGCTCAGCTCGCCTTGCGGAGGAAGATCCGGAAGTAGCCCGGCTCGTCGAGGTGACCGAGGTAGGTGTGGCCGACGGTGGCCAGCCACTCGGGCAGGTCCGCGATGGTGCCGGGGTCGGAGGACTGGATCTCCATGACGCCACCGCTCGGCACCGAGCCGAGGATCTTCTTGGCGGCGACGAAGGGCCCGGGACAGGAGATCCCCCGGGCATCGACGACGGAGTCCGCGCTGAGTTCGCGCAGCTCCCGCTCGGACAGGGCCATGTCGGCTCCTCACATGCCGGGGCGGCCGGGCAGCCCCGGCGGCCTCGTGGAGAGCTCGACCTCGTCGGATGACGCCCGGATGGCGACCCCCGCTGCCCCGGGGCCGCGCCTCACAGGACCAACCCTGGCCCCTGCGAGCCGCCCGGACAAGCGACCGGGAGCGTGATGTCGTGCACAACCGGTTACACAGTGGTTCACCTGGGGCTTTGCGGACCCGGGGTCGAGCGCCGCCGGCGGCGCGGCCACCACCAGCGCCGCCCTCGCGCGGGCGGCTGCTCGAGGGCGGGATGGGCCCGGGCCGGGCGGCGCTCCTCGGCCGCGCGCCGCAGCTCGCGCCAGCGGGCCACGAGGTCCTCGACGTCGACGGTCGGGGCGAGGATCGGCGGCATCGGCCCGGACGCCGGCCGGAGCCGGTCCCGGCGCACCCGCCGGTTGAAGTCCTCGAGCAGCTCGCGGACCGCCGCCTCGTCCCGGATGCCGACGAGCGACTCGGGGAAGGCCGCCGCCTCCTTGCGCAGGGCGATGGCCGGCGGGAGCGCCGCGCTGAGGTCGAGCCGCTCCCGCTCGGCGTAGCGCCGGACCCACCACAGGGCGTCGTCCGGGCTCCCGAGGTCGCCGAGTGGCTTCCCGGCGCCCGGGAGGTCGTCGAACTCGCCGCGCTCCTGGGCCTCGCGGATGGCCCGCTCGACCGGCGACTCCCACCGCTGCGCCATCGTCGCCTCGCCCTGCGGGTCCGCTCAGTCGGCGAGGAACCCGAGCAGGTCCGCCCGGGTCAGCACCCCGGCGGGCTTGCCGTCCTCGACGACGAGGATCGCGTCGGAGTCGACGAGCGCCTTGCGGGCCGACGACACGGGCTCGCCCGCCCCGACGAGGGGCAGGCCCGGGGCCATGTGCTTCTCGACGGGGTCGGCGAGCTTGGCGCGCCCGGTGAAGAGGAGGTCGAGGAGGTGTCGCTCCCCGACCGACCCGGCGACCTCGCCGAGGACGACGGGTGGCTCGGCCTTGACGACCGGCATCTGCGAGACGGCGTACTCGCGGAGGATGTCGACGGCGTCGCGGACGGTCTCGGTCGGATGGGTGTGGACGAGCGCGGGCAGGTCGCCGCCCTTGGCGTGGAGGATGTCGCCGACGGTGCGGTCACCGTTGTGGCGGACGAAGCCGTAGGACGCCATCCACTCGTCGTTGAAGATCTTGGAGAGGTAGCCGCGGCCCCCGTCCGGGAGGAGGACGACGACGACGGCGTCCTCGGGCAGGTCCTCGGCGACCTTGAGCGCCGCGACGACCGCCATGCCGCTCGAGCCACCGACGAGCAGCCCCTCCTCGCGGGCGAGGCGGCGGGTCATGTCGAAGGACTCGGCATCGGTGACGGCGACGACGTCGTCGACGACGCTGGGGTCGTAGGCGCTCGGCCAGAAGTCCTCGCCGACGCCCTCGACGAGGTAGGGCCGGCCGGTGCCGCCGGAGTAGACCGACCCCTCGGGGTCGGCGCCGACGATGCGCACCCGGCCCGACGGGCGCTCGGCGCTCACCTCGCGCAGGTAGCGGCCGGCGCCGGTGATCGTGCCACCGGTGCCGACGCCGGCGACGAAGTGGGTGATCCGCTCCGTCGGTGTCCCGCCACACCTCGGGACCGGTGGTCGCGTAGTGCGACGCCGGGCCGCCGGGGTTGGAGTACTGGTCCGGCTTCCAGGCCCCGTCGATCTCCGCGACGAGCCGGTCCGACACGGAGTAGTAGGAGTCGGGGTGCTCCGGAGGCACGGCGGTCGGGCAGACGACGACCTCGGCGCCGTAGGCGCGCAGGACGTTGCGCTTGTCCTCGGAGACCTTGTCGGGGCAGACGAAGACGCAGTGGTAGCCGCGGCGCTGGGCGACGATGGCCAGCCCGACGCCGGTGTTGCCGGAGGTCGGCTCGACGATCGTCCCGCCGGGCCGGAGCAGCCCGGCCTCCTCGGCGGCGTCGATCATCGTCAGGGCGATCCGGTCCTTCACGGACCCGCCCGGGTTGAGGTACTCCACCTTGGCCAGGACGGTGGCCCTGATCCCGGTGGCGACGGAGGAGAGCCGGACCAGCGGGGTGTTGCCCACGAGGTCGACGACGTGCTCGGCATATGGCATTCGGCCATCTTCGCATCCTTCGTCCCGGGTGTCCGCGCCCCGGGGGTACCCTCCGTCAGATGAGCGACGACGCCACGACAGCGCCCCCGCCCGCGTCGAGCCCCGGGGGAGGTGGCGGAGGGAGCGGGGCCCCCGTCGAGGGGCACGGCGGCGTCCACGCCGTCTCCGTCGCCCGGGCCCACGGGGTCGAGACGATGTTCACCCTGTCCGGCGCCCACGTCTTCCCGCTCTACGACGCGGCCGTCAAGGCCGAGCCGCCGATGCGTCTGCTCGACGTCCGGCACGAGCAGACGGCGACCTTCGCGGCCGAGGCCACCGGCAAGCTGACCCGCCGGCCCGGCCTCGCGGTCCTCACCGCGGGCCCGGGCGTGACGAACGGCGTCTCGGCCATCGCCCAGGCCCACTTCTCGGGTGCCCCGCTCGTCGTCTTCGGCGGCCGCGCCCCGGCGTGGCGCTGGGGCTCGGGGAGCCTCCAGGAGATCGACCACGTCCCGCTCGTCGCGCCGATCACCCGGTATGCCGCGACCGCCACGGCCCCGGACCAGGTCGCCGCCCGCACCCACGAGGCGTTCGTCGCGGCCGGCTCGGCCCACCGCGGCCCGGCGTTCGTCGACGTCCCGATGGACCACCTCTTCACCCCGTCGACGGTCGAGCACCCGCCCGTGGCGACTCCCGAGCGGGCCGCGCCCGACGGTGACGCGCTGGCCGCGATCGCGGCCCTGCTCGGCGAGGCCCGCCATCCCGTGCTCGTCCTCGGCAGCGACGTCTGGGCCGACCACGCCGAGGCGGCAGCCCTGCGCTTCGCGGAGGAGACCGGCATACCGACGATCACGAACGGCATGGGCCGCGGTCTGCTGCCTGCCGGTCACCCCCTCCTCGCCACGAAGGCGCGCGGCGCGGCGTTCGGCGGGGCGGACCTCGTCATCGTGGTCGGCACCCCGCTCGACTTCCGGCTCGGCTACGGCGTCTTCGGCGGCAAGGACGGCGCGGATCCGGCTCGGGTCGTCCACCTCGCCGACGACCCCGGCCAGCTCGCGACCCACGCCCGGCTCGCGGGTTCGGCCGCCGGCGACCTCACCGCCGTCCTCGACGGGATCCTCGAGTCGTTCGACCGGCTGCCGTCCCGGCCCGACTACGCCGAGTGGGCGGACGGGCTGCGCGAGAAGGCCACGGCCGCCGCGGCGAAGGACGCCGAGCTGCTCCGGGCCGACGCCGACCCGATCCACCCGGCACGGATCTACGGCGAGCTGCTCCCCCGGCTCGCCGAGGACGCCGTCGTCATCGGCGACGGCGGCGACTTCGTCTCCTTCGCAGGCAAGTTCGTCGAGCCGTCCCGGCCGGGCAACTGGCTCGACCCCGGGCCCTACGGCTGCCTCGGCGCCGGGCTCGGCGCGGCCATCGGCGCCCGCCTGGCCCGGCCGTCCGCGCAGGTCGTCCTCCTCCTCGGCGACGGGGCGGCCGGGATGTCGCTCATGGACGTCGACACCCTCGTCCGGCACGGGCTGCCCGTCGTCATGGTCATGGGCAACAACGGGGCCTGGGGCCTGGAGAAGGGGCCGATGAACATGCTCTACGGCTACGACGTCATCGCCGACCTCACCCCCTCGACGCCCTACGACGCGGTCGTCCGCGCGCTCGGCGGGGCGGGCGAGATGGTGACCGACCCGGCGCAGATCGGCCCGGCCCTCGACCGGGCCTTCGCCGCCGGCGTGCCCTATCTCGTCAACGTCGTCACCGACGTCGCGGCGGCCTATCCCCGCTCCACCCTCGGCATCTAGCCGTCCGCTCGTGCGGCGGGCGGGTCAGGCGAGTCGGGAGAGGAAGCGGTCGGCGTCGACGAGCACCCGCTCGACGATCCCCCGGCCGACGATCTCACCGCCGTCGGCCGGCGCCCCGGCGTGGGTGGCGGTGACCTCGAAGCGGAGCCGCCGCCCGTCGACCTCGGCCAGCCTCGCCTCGACCCGGACGACCCGGCCCACGGCGCTCGCGACCAGGTGCTGCAGCTCGACCCGCACTCCGACCGTGCTCTGACCCTCGCCCACCAGGCCGGCGACGGCGGCGCACGTCGCCCCCTCGGCCCAGGCGAGGAGCCGGGGGGTGGCCAGGACGGGCAGGTCGCCCGAGCCGACGGCGAGTGCGGTGTCGGCGGCGCTGACGGTATGGGTGAGGTCGGCGGAGGCTCCCGGCGTCATCATGCGGCCAGGGTATGCCGCGGCCCGGCCGGGTCCGGGCGGTCCGCCGCCGGCCGGCCGGCGCTCGGCCGACCGGCCTCCCCTGGAGCCGACCACGGGGACGGCGAGTTACCGTGGACTGGCACCCGGGCGCGCCTCCGGTCGGCGCCCCGGCTCCCGCGCCGGCATCCGGCCGGCCCCGGGGCCCTGGCCTCGGCCCAGCAGAACCGAAGGGGGACCGTGGGACGCGCACGACGGGCACGCAAGATCGCGGCGACGGCGGCATACGGTGGCGGCGGCATGGCGGCCGCGGGCGCCGCCATCGGCGCGATCGGGTATGCCGTCATCAAGGTCGAGGCGGCCATCGCCCGGCGGGTCGTCGGCAACCCCCTCGACGAGGCTCCCGAGGACGCCGGCCTCTACGGCGCCGGGCTGGGCGAGCCCTACCACCTCGTCATCCTCGGTGACTCGTCCGCGGCGGGCCTCGGCGCCGACAGCCGCCACGAGACCGTCGGGGCGATCATCGCCAACGGCGTCGCGGCGCTGACCGGGCGGCCCGTCCGAGTGACCAACGCCGCCGTCGTCGGCGCGGAGTCCGGCGACCTCGAGCGCCAGCTCGCGACGGCCCTCGAGGAGGTCATGCGTCCTGACGTCGTCGTCATCATGATCGGCGCCAACGACGTCACCCACCGGATCGAGCGGTCCACCGCGGTGCGCCATCTGGAGCAGACCGTCCGACGCGCCCGGGCCCTCGGCAGCGAGGTCGTCGTGGGCACGTGCCCCGACCTCGGGACGATCGAGCCGGTGCCCCAGCCGCTGCGGCTGCTCATCCAGCGATGGAGCCGCGACCTCGCGGCCGCCCAGACCGTCGCCGTCGTCGAAGCCGGGGGCCGGACCGTCTCGCTCGGGGACCTGCTCGGCCCGGAGTTCGCGACCTTCCCCGCCGAGATGTTCAGCCGGGACCGGTTCCATCCCTCGGCCGCCGGCTACGCCCGGGCGGCGGCGGCACTGCTGCCGAGCGTCTGCTCGGCCCTCGGCGTCTGGGGCGCCGACACCGGCGCCCGGGCGCCGGAGCGGCTGCGTGGCGAGGCCATCGGTCCGGTGGCGGTCGCCGCCGGCCAGGCCGTCAAGGACCCCGGCACCGAGGTCAGCCCGACCGAGGTCGGCGGCGAGGCCCGCGGGCCGCGCGGCCGGTGGGCCGTCCTCCTGCGCCGGCGCCACGACGCGGTCCCCGCGGCCGAGGCGAGCGACCCCGCGCCCGACCCGGTCACCGACCCGCGCGGCGGGGCGACGCCGCGCGGGACCACCGCGGCCCGCGGGGTCGACGCGACGCCGCCGTCCTGACCCATGGGCGCGCGGGGGGAGGCTACCGAGCTGGCCGGGCCGGCGCCGGGCCATCCGCCCCGTCGTCCCGGGTCGGTGCGGCGCACGACGAGTCTGGACCTGCGACCGGCGCCGGATGGCACGATCGCGCTGCACGGTCGGGCCCGCGACCTGCTCACGCCCGCGGACGGCGGGGCCCCGACCGTCGTCGCGACGGCGCTGGTGCGCCTCACCGTCGGCCCCGACCTGCGCGTCACCGCTGCCACGGCCCACCCGAGCGACGTCTCGGTCCTCGTCGGCCGGCCGGCCCTCGCCGGGTTCCGCACGGCGGTGTGGCGCGGCCTGCGCGCCGACTACGACGCCGGGTCGCCCCTGCACCAGCTCCTGGACGACGTGCCCGGCGGGATGGTCATCGGCGGGTTCACCGCCCGGCGCGTCCACCCCTCCGGCTCCGACGACGCTCTCCCCCCGGCCCGCCGGCGGATCGACGTCTGCGTCGGCTGGGCGAGCGGGTCCGACGCCGTCGAGCGTCTCCGGCGCGACGGCGTCCCACCCCCGCCCGACTGGTGCCCGCCGGCCGCGGACCCGTCTGCGCAGGACCCGATGGGCGGGCACACCCTGGCTCCCCTCCCGCGATGGGGCATGCGCCGCGCCCGACGGATCGACGTCCGCCGGGAGGCCGAGGGTCTCGCCGCGGACGTCGGCTTCCGGGACACCTTCGTCGACGGGGACGGTCTGGAACGGGTCCTGCACGAGTACACCGCCGAGGTCGGCGTCGACGGTGCGGGCGTCCTCGCCCGCTGCGACCCCGTTCCCCGCGTCCTGCCCCATCGCGAGTGCCCGCTCGCAGCGGCCTCGGCGCGGACGGCGGTGGGCCGCCCCGTCGAGGGGCTGCGCGAGTCGGTCTCGCTCGACTTCTTCGGCCCGAGCACGTGCACCCATCTCAACGACCTGCTCCGTGGACTGGCCGACCTGCCGCGTCTCGCCGCCGTTCTCGCGGGAGGATGACGGTCGTGGACGAGCGACTCCTGCCCCGCGGCACCCCTGCCCTGCACGCCCTGCTCGACAAGGGCGTCGTCATGGCCAACCCCCTCACCGTCGAGATCGGACCCGAGGTCGACCTGGACCGGATCAGCGGCGACCGGGTCGTCCTCCATCCCGGCACCCGCCTCCGCGGGGCCAGCACGGTCGTCTCCGCCGGCTGCGAGCTCGGCCGCGAGGGACCGGTCACCGTGGAGGACTGCCGGCTCGGCCGGGATGTCGCGCTCAAGGGCGGATATGCCTCCCGCGCCACCTTCCTCGACGGCGCCAACCTCGGTCTCGGCCACCACGTCCGCGAGGGCAGCCTGCTCGAGGAGGCGGCCGGTGGCGCCCACTGCGTCGGGCTCAAGCAGACGATCCTCATGCCCTTCGTCACCCTCGGCTCCCTCGTCAACTTCTGCGACTGCCTCATGGCGGGCGGCACGAGCCGGAGGGACCACAGCGAGGTCGGGTCCTCCTACATCCACTTCAACTTCACGCCGGGAGGCGACAAGACGACGCCGAGCATCTTCGGCGACGTGCCGCGCGGCGTCATGCTTCGCGAGCGACCGATCTTCCTCGGCGGCCAGGGCGGCGCGGTCGGGCCGGTGCAGGTCGCCTTCGGCGCGACGGTCGGGGCAGGGTCGCTGCTGCGCTCGGACGTCCTCGCCGAGGACTCGCTCACCGTCGTCGGTCCGGCGCCGGCGCTGAGGCAGGACGGCTACACCGGCCGCGAGTACCGCGGCATCAACCGGCTCCTCGCCCGCAACGTCGCGTATCTCGCCTCCCTCGATGCCCTCCAGGCCTGGTATGCCGCGGTCCGCGCCCCCTTCTTCGCCGCCCAGGGACCCCACGGCGTCCTCGTCGGGGAGGGGGCCGTCGAGGCGGTGGAGTCCGGTCGGCGCGAGCGCCGGTCCCGGCTGCTCACCCTCGCCGGGCGGATGGACCACGCCCAGCCGGCCCAGGCGGCCTTCGCCGAGCGGGCGGACGAGCTGGCCGGACCTCTTCGGAGGCCCGACGCCGGCGGCGCCGGCGGTGCTGACCGAGGCGACGGTCGCCGCCGCCGACGCCGGGACGGCCTACGTCGAGGCGGTCCGCGGGCTGTCGGAGGAGGCCGTGGCGGCGGGCATCGGGTGGCTGCGCGAGGTCATCGCGCAGCGGTGGGCGGCCGTCGGCGAGCTGCTCCCGGCGGTCGCGCGGGTCGGGACGCGCGGCCTCGGGTAGCCGCCCGCGACCACCCCGCCTCGGCCGGCGGCGGCTCGCGCCGCCCGCCGGCGTGCCGCGAGTGCTCAGGCCTTGGGAACGAGGGCGTCGAGCTCGACCTCGACGAGCCACCGCTCGTCGACGAGGCGGGCGACGACGACGATCGTGCTCGCGGGACGGATGTCGCCGAAGACCTCGCCGTGCACCTGCGCGACGGTCGGCACCGAGTCGGGGTCGGTGACGAAGTGGCGGGTCCGGATCACGTCCTCCTTGGCGCCGCCGAGCTCCTCGAGGGCGGCGAGGGCGATCTCCCAGCATCGCCGCGTCTGCGCCAGGGGGTCGGGGTCGACCCGGTCGCCGGGCCAGATCGGCGCGGTGCCGGAGACGGCGATGTGCTGCCCCATCCGGACGGCCCGGCTGAACCCGACGGTGCCCTCGTAGGGGGACCCTGACGATGCGCGGCTTCGCGTGGTTTTCATGGGGCCCATCCTGGCCCACCTCCCCCGGCGGGGCCAGGGAAACGGACGGCCCGTCGGGGCCGCACCACGAGACCATCCCCACATGGGGGTCGCGCGGGAGGCGTCCGACATACCATCATGGGAACTGAGCGCTTGCTTACCCGTCGAGGAGGACCCCGTGCCCGAAGCCGTCATCGTCGCCACCGCCCGCACCCCGATCGGCCGGGCCTTCAAGGGATCGCTCGTCGACATGCGGCCGGACGACCTGTCGGTCCAGGTGGTCCGCGGCCTGCTCGACTCCCTCCCCCAGCTCGACCCCACCGACGTCGAGGACCTCTACTGGGGCTGCGCCGATCCCAGCGGCAAGGCCGGCAACAACATGGCCCGGGTCATCGCCGTCCTCGCGGGGCTGGACGGGCTCCCCGGCGCGACGGTCAACCGGTTCTGCGCCAGCTCGACCCAGACGATGCGGATGGCCTTCCACGCCATCAAGGCCGGCGAGGGCGAGATCTTCATCTCCGGCGGCGTCGAGTCGGTCTCGCAGAACCCCGCGTTCCGCGGCGCGGGCGAGTCCGACCCCGATGCCCTCAACCCGCTCTTCGCCGACGCGATGGCCCGCAGCGTCGAGACGGCCCGGACCAACGCGACATGGAGCGACCCGCGCGAGCATGGTCTCCTCCCCGACGTCTACCTCGCCATGGGGCAGACGGCCGAGAACGTCGCCACCGCCCGCGGCATCTCCCGCGCCCGCCAGGACGAGTGGGGCGTCACGAGCCAGAACCGGGCAGAGAAGGCCATCGCCAACGGCTTCTACGAGCGGGAGATCCTCCCGGTCACCCTCGGCGACGGCAGCGTCCTCGCCACCGACGACGGACCGCGCCCCGGCGTGACCCTCGAGGCGGTCCGGTCGCTCAAGCCGGTCTTCCGCGAGGACGGCACGGTCACCGCCGGCAACTGCTGCCCGCTCAACGACGGCGCCTCCGGCGTCGTCATCATGAGCGACACGAAGGCCGCGGAGCTCGGCATCACCCCGCTGGCCCGGATCGTCTCCACCGGCGTCACCGCCCTCTCCCCGGAGATCATGGGGATGGGGCCCGTCGAGGCCTCCCGTCAGGCCCTCGCCCGCGCCGGAATGACGATCGAGGACCTCGATCTCTACGAGATCAACGAGGCCTTCGCGGCCCAGGTCCTGCCGAGCGCCGACGACCTCGGCATGGACCTCGAGAAGCTCAACGTCCATGGCGGCGCGATCGCCCTCGGCCACCCGTTCGGCTCGACCGGCACCCGGATCATGACGACGCTGCTCAACGGCCTCCGCGAGAAGGACGGCACGCTCGGCCTCGAGACGATGTGCGTCGGCGGCGGCCAGGGCATGGCCATCATCGTCGAACGGCTCGGCTGACCTCCGTCCCGAGCGACCGCCGTTCGGGACGGTGCCGCCGAATTCTCATATCTGGCGTTCGACGGTCGATGGGACCGGTGGCCGAGAGCCCGGCCATCCGGCTCACCCGAAGGACCGGCCATGCGCAGTCTCTCGTCGTTCTCGATCTCCACCCGGATGATGGCCATCGTCGTCAGCACGGCGATCGGACTCGGTGCCGTCGCCGCCATCGCGGCCGCCAAGGACGCGTCCCGCATCATGACCGAGCGCAAGGAGGCGACCCAGGAGGTCGTCGAGACCGCGCTCGGGATCGTCGAGTACTACGGCGGCGAGGCCGAGACCGGCCGGATGACGACGGCCGCCGCACAGGCGGCGGCCAAGGCCGAGGTCAAGGCCCTCCGCTACGACGGTGGCGGGGGCTACTTCTGGATCAACGACCTCACGCCGACGATGGTCATGCACCCGGTCAACCCCGACCTCGACGGCACGGACCTGTCCGGGACCACGGACCCCGACGGCAAGGCGCTGTTCGTCGAGATGGTCGATGTCGTCAAGGCCCACGGTGCCGGGTTCGTCGAGTACCAGTGGCCCAAGCCGGGCGTCCAGGACCCCCAGCCGAAGGTGTCCTACGTCGCGGGCTACGAGCCGTGGGGCTGGGTCGTCGGGTCCGGCATCTACGTCGACGACGTCAACCAGGTCGCCCTGTCCGACACGCTCGGCCTCGGCCTCAGCGCCCTCGGGATCCTCGCGCTCGTCACCGGCCTGTCCGTCCTCATCTGGCGCAGCATCGTCCGACCGATCCATGAGGCGACCGAGGTCCTCGAGAGCGGCGACATCCGGACCCGGCTCGACCCCGGGCGCGGACGGACCGAGCTCGAGAAGCTCACCGTCGCCCTCAACGACACCCTCGACCGGTCGGCCGGTGTCGTGGCGGAGGTGACGACCGCCGTCGGCCAGCTCGACTCGACCGTCGCCCAGCTCGTCGGGACGAGCGACGGGATCACCCGCACGGCGAGCAACGCCCAGGAGATGACCACCCGGGTCACCGAGGCGGCCCACGAGGTGAGCAGCGGCATCGAGATGGTCGCCGCCGGCGCCGAGGAGATGGGAGCCTCCATCAGCGAGATCTCGCAGAACGCCTCGACCGTGGCCCGGATCGTCTCCGAGGCCGTCGCGGCCGCCGAGCTGACGAACCAGACGGTCGTCGACCTCGGCGAGTCCTCCCGCGAGATCGGCCACGTCGTCAGCCTCATCACGACGATCGCCGAGCAGACCAACCTCCTCGCGCTCAACGCGACGATCGAGGCGGCCCGGGCGGGCGAGGCGGGCAAGGGCTTCGCCGTCGTCGCCGGTGAGGTCAAGGACCTGGCCCAGGAGACGGCGCGGGCGACCGGCGGCATCTCCGAGCGCGTCGACGGCATCCAGGCGGCCGTGACGAAGGCGGCCGACGAGATCGCCCACATCGCCTCGATCATCGGCCAGATCAACGACTACCAGGCGACGATCGCCGGGGCGGTCGAGGAGCAGACCGCGACGACCGCGGCGATGGCACACAGCGCCGCGACGGTCGCCGGGGCGAGCAGCACGATGGTCGCCGACCTCGACGAGGTCGGTCAGGCGTCGAAGCAGACCGCCCAGGAGCTCGAGACGATCCTCGCCGAGGCGAACGACCTGTCCGGCACGTCCGACCGGCTCCAGACGGTCATGGCGGGCTACCGGGCCTGACCGCTCGAAGGCCTAGGGCAGGCCGCGTCGCAGCCCGGCCAGCAGGTCCGGTATGCCGTCGCCCCGCCCCGCCGCGTAGGCATCCCAGACGAGAACGACGAGCTGGTCGATGACCACGCCGGGCCCGAGGTCCGGGACCGGCTGCGGCCCGACCCGGGCGGCGAGGTCGTCGAGCGCGGCCCGGAGGGGCGGCATCCCGGCCTCGGCCGCCGGGAGCGGCAGCTCCCGCCATCGCCGACCGAGCCGGTCCAGCTCGAGCCGGGCCTCCTCGGGAACCGGGACGTCCCCGCCCACCGGGGCACCGGCGGCGGGGAACCCCGAGGAGGCCACGCTCAGTCGCGCATCCGGCCGAGCAGCCGGAGGAACTCGATGTAGAGCCACACGAGGGTGACGATGAGCCCGTGGGCGAGCAGCCAGCTGTAGCGCTGCGGCGCGCCGGTCCGGATCGCGTAGTCGATGCTGTCGAAGTCGAGGGCGAGGGTGACCGAGGCGAGCCCGACCGCGAAGAGCGAGATGGCGATGCCCACACCGCCGGAGCCGCCGAAGCCCCAGGCGTTGTTGCCGATGACGGCGTAGAGGACGTTGACGATGGCGAAGATGGCGTAGCCGAAGATCATCATCGTCACGATCCGGCGGAACTTCGCGGTGACCTTGATGAGGCCGCTGCGGTAGGCGAGGAACATCCCGGCGAAGGTTGCGAGCGTCGCGAGGACCGCCTGGCCGACGATGCCGGGGTACAGCTCGTTGAAGAAGGCGCTCACCGCGCCGACGAACAGTCCCTCGAAGACGGCATACGTGACGATGAGCGGCACGCTGAGCGTCTTGCGGAACGCGATGACGAGGCCGAGGACGAGGGTGGCGACCATGCCGACGATCCACAGCCCCATGCCGAGGGCCTGGTCGGTGGCCGCGACGGTCCACCCGACGGCCCCGACGACGAGGACGATCGCGAAGAGCCCGAGGGTCTTCATGATGACGTCGTCCATCGTCACCCGGCCGGTCTGCACCGCCCCGGCCGAGGGCTGGTCGTACATCTGCTGGAGCTGCTGGGGGTCGAGCGTCCCGCCGGGGACCGGCTGGGGGCCCGCCTGCCGTCCGGGCGTCGTGAATCCGGCGTAGCCGGAGCGGGCGTCCTTCTCGAGGCGGTTGAACGCCGGGTTGCTGGCCATCGGTCCTCCGTTGTCGGCTGGCGGCGCGGTGGGGTCACCGCGCCGTCATTATCTCGACGGACGAGACCGGTCCAGGGTTCCCGAGCCGGGCGCGATCAGTCTCCCCATCGAGGCGGTGGCACCCCCGACGGGAGTCGAACCCGCACCGGTGGCGATTTTAAGTCGCCTGCCTCTGCCAGTTGGGCCACGGGGGCGTGCCCAGCGTATGCCGCGCCGGCACGCCCCCGCCCCACCTCACCGCCGGCTCGGCGGGGGTGGGGTCGTCGCCGGTGCCCCTGTGCTCGGCGACGTGGTGGGGGTGGCGCTCGGGCCGTCGGTCGCGGCCGCGGGCGAGCCGTCGCCCGCACCGCCGTCCACCGGGTCGAGCGCGGTGATCTGGACCGGCGGCGCCCACATCCCGGTCGAGGTCTCCCAGCCGGTCCGGGTGCCCCAGCGGACCGGGAAGACCGCCCGGTTCGCGTCGAGCTCGCCGGTCGTCGGGTCGACCGGGATCTGCGCCTCGGGGTGCTGCGCGTTCCAGTCATCGAGGGTGAAGCCGTCGATGACGACCGCCTGGCCGTACTGGTTGAACAGCCGGACCCGGTCGAGTCGGTTGCCGCCGGCGTCGAAGGCGTAGAGGTTCGTCACCGGCTCGCCGTTCATCGACAGGCCCTGGGTCGGGTCGGGGCCGTAGGTGGCGTCGGCGTAGACGACGGCGGGTGAGAGCAGCGAGGCGGCCGCCGGGACGAGAAGGACGGCGGCGAGCAGGTTGCCGGCGAGGACGAGCCCCCTCGGGCCGACCGGCAGGCGGTCGCTCACTCGGCCGATGACGAACGAGCCGACGGCGAAGACCGCGACGAGCAGCCAGAGGACCGACCGCCCGCCGACGACCGCCGTCACGAGCCAGGCCGCCGTGACGGCCCGGGCGACCCACCAGATCGGCCGGACGTCGGCGAGCCACGGGTGGCGCTCGGCGGTGCGACGCCACGTCGCGTTCGCCTGCTCGAGCAGCGAGGGCCGAGGCGCGGCGGCGAGAACCCGCGCCGGCAGGCCGGCGGCCGCGCGCAGCTCCGCGGCATACGCTCCGGCGTCCGGGAGGTGGGGGCCGAGCCCGGCGCCGGGCTCGGCGAGCCGCTCGGTGAGGTCGGCCTCGAGGCCGATCGTCAGGTCCTCGACCTCCTCCGGGGGCAGGTCGGCCAGCGCCGCTCGGACCTGCTCGACGTAGGCGTGGACCGACACCGGGCCGGCTCCGGTCGTGGACATCGTGTCGCTCATGACTGCACTCCCGCCTGGTCCAGCAGACCGCTCATCGTCTGCGCGAAGGACGCCCATGTCTTGCCCTGCGTCTGGAGCAGGTGGCGGCCCTGGTCGTTGATCCCGTAGTACTTCCGGTGCGGTCCCTCGTCCGACGGGACGACGTAGGAGGTGAGGGCCCCGGCGCCGTAGAGCCGGCGCAGCGTGCCGTAGACCGAGGCGTCCCCGACCTCCTCGAGACCGGCGGACCGCAGTCGCCGGACGACGTCGTAGCCGTACCCGTCCTCGGTCGCGACGACCGCGAGGACCGCGAGGTCGAGGACCCCCTTGACGAGCTGGGTCGCATCCATCGGCCCGCTACTCCCTTCGTCTCGCCTGTGGTACGGACCGCACACTACTACGCATTACGCATTACTGCGCAATCGACACCACTGGCCCGCGTGTCGCCGGCGTCGACGGCGCCGCGTGGTGCGGATCCCCTGGACCTCAGCGGGCGGAGCGGCCCGCCTCGACCCGCGCACCGAGGCCCGCGAGCCGGGCCATGAGCTGCGGTGACAGCCGGGTCGCCCGCCAGCCCAGCTGCGCGACCCGGCCGACGGCGATGACGGCCGTATCGGCGTCGATCCCGCGCAGCGCCGCGGTGGCGGTCTCCTCGGCGGTGAGGAAGCGCCGCTGGACCCGGCGCATCCGGGCAACCGGATCGGCCCCGAGCGAGGGAGGCGGGTCGAGCAGGTGGGTGAGGAGCGGGGTGTCGACGAAGGACGGGCAGAGCACGTTGACCTGGACTCCGACGGCGGCGGCCTCCGCGCGCAGCCCGAGCGAGAGACCGACGACCCCCCACTTCGTCGTCGTATAGGGCAGCATTCCCGGGACCGGCATGAGCCCGGCGAGCGACGCCGTGTTGAGGATGATGCCCCGCCCCTCCTCCGCCATGAGGGGGTATGCCGCGCGGACCCCGTTGACGACGCCGCCGAGGTTGACCGTCAGTGCGGCCTCCCAGTGCCGGTCGGTCAGCTCCTCGACCCGGCCGCCGAGCCCGATCCCGGCGTTGTTGGCAAGCAGGTCGATCGAGCCGAAGTCGTCGGCCACGCCCCCGACTGCCTCGCCACGGCGGCCCGGTCCCTCACGTCGAGCCCGAGCGGCACGGCCCGCTCCCCCAGCCGGTCGGCGGCCGCTCGGGCGGCGGTCTCATCGAGATCCGCGAGGACGACGATGCCGCCACGGGCGTGGAGGGCGCTTGCCAGGGCGAGCCCGATCCCCGAGGCCGCGCCGGTGACGAGGGAGACGGGCGGGTGGACGGTGCGTCGTGGTCGCCAGGTCATGGCCCACCGTCCCATGCGCGGCTGCGCCTCGTCCCGTCGGCGGTGTTAGTGCAGGTCACCCAGGGTTTACGCTGGTAAACAGGAGGGAGCGGTCGCTGAGGAAGGAGAGCCGCCATGGCGCGGCAGGGCGAGCAGATGCCGGCCCGGCGACGAGGGCCCCGACCGGGCACCCCCCGAGCTCCGCGGATGACCCGGGCCGAGCGCGAGCGCCAGTTGCTCGAGGTCGCGGAGGAGACGTTCGCCGAGCAGGGCTACTCCGAGACGACGATGGAGCAGATCGCCGCCCGGGCCGGCATCACCAAGCCGGTCATCTACGACCACTTCGGCTCCAAGGAGCGGCTGCTCGCGGCCGTCGTCAACCGCAACCGAGAGGACCTGCTCGCCGCGACCCGCTCCGCCCTCGCCGCGCTCGGTGCCCATGCCGAGCCGGTCGACTACTTCCGGGCCGGGGTGCGGGCCTTCCTCGAGTTCTTCCAGGAGCGGCGCGAGAGCTTCCGGACCTACCAGCAGCAGGCTGCGGTCCTCGCGACGGCGGGGGGCGACATCGAGGAGCTGCGCCAGGCCCAGGCGAGCGACATCGCCGAGCGGCTCGCCTTCCTCCCCGGCATCGCCGACCTCCCCGAGGAGCAGCGGATGGGGCTGTCGGAGATCGTCATCGCGACGAACGAGCGGGTCACCGCGTGGTGGCTCCGCCACCCCGACGTCACCCTCGACGAGGCGGTCGAGCTCGTCATGACCGTCATCTGGCGCGGCTTCGGCTCCCTCGCCGCCCCGCCGGCGGGGACCTGAGCCCCGCTCAGCCGATGCCCAGCGCGATGCCGTCGAGGATGTCGTGCTCCGAGGTCACGACGACGGCCTCCGGCGAGTCGCCGAGCACCGCGCCGAGCAGCTGACGCCACACGAGGGCACCGGCGCCGATGACGTCGACCCGGCCCGGGTGCATGAACGGCAGGGCGGCCCGCTCGGCGCGGGACATGAGCAGCAGCCGCGTCGACGCGTCCTCGTGCCGCTGCGCGGGAAGGGTCGCGAGATGGATGCGGCGTGAGTCGTATGCCGCGAGCCCGAGGGCGTGCGCCGTCACCGTCGTGATGCTGCCGGCGAGACCGACGACCGTCCCGACGCCCGAGAAGCCCACCGCCTCACGCACCCCGGCGACGGCCTCGTCGATCTCGGCGCTCGCGGCGGCGATCTCGGCGTGGGTGGGCGGGTCGCTGCGCAGGTGACGCTCGGTCATCCGGACGCTACCGACGTCGACCGAGCGCGCTGCGAGGACGTGGTCGGTGCCGCGGACGACCTCGGTCGACCCACCCCCGAGGTCGACGACGAGGTACGGGCCGTCGAGGCCGGCAGCGGGAAGGTCACCGGTGGCGCCGGAGAACGACAGGGCGGCCTCCTCGTCCCCCGAGACGACCTCGGGGCTGACGTCGTAGTCGCCGAAGGCCTCGCGGACCCCGGCGACGAACTCCGCGGCGTTGCGGGCGTCCCGCGAGGCGGAGGTGGCGACGAACCGGACCCGCTCGGCGCCGTGGTCGCGGCAGGCGGCGGCATACTCGCGGGACATCGCGAGGGTTCGCTCCATGGCCGTGGGGTCGATGACGCCGGTGCGGTCGACGCCGAGGCCGAGCCGGACGACCTCCATCCGCCGGACGACATCGGTGAGCCGTCCGTCGTCCCCGACGTCGGCGACGAGGAGGCGGATCGAGTTGGTGCCGCAGTCGACGGCGCCCACCCGGGTCATCGAGCGCCCTCCGGGTCCTCGGCGAGGCAGGGGCCGCCCTCGCCCCAGCGGGGCAGGAGGGCAAGGGCCTCGTCGCCGATCGGGTTGGCCCCCGGCCCGGCCGCCAGGGTGTGGGCGACGAGTGCGTGGAGGCACTTGACCCGGGTCGGCATTCCCCCGGCCGACACGTCGGCGATCTCGGGGACGTCTCCGAGCTCGGACCGGCGGGCGAGGTAGTCCTCGTGCGCGGCGGCATACCGGGCCGCGAGGTCGGCGTCCTCGGCCAGCCGCTCACTCATCCGGGTCATGACGCCCGAGCTCTCGAGCGTGCTGACCGCGCCGGTCAGTCGGGGGCAGGTGGCATAGAAGGACGTGGGGAAGGGCGTCCCGTCGGGCAGCCGCGGGAGGGTCCGCACGACGTCGGGGAGCCCGCAGGCACAGCGGTGGGCCACCTCCACGACGCCCCGGGCCTCACGCCCGAGCTGGCGGGAGACGGCGGCGAGGTCGGCGACGGTCGGGGTCTCGGTCACGGGGCGGAGGCGCTGGGGACGTCGGCGGCCCGGACCGAGGTCCACACCGCGTCGTACCAGGGCAGGTTGTCGGGCACCCCGCTCGCGGCCTCGAGGACGGGGACGTCCGGCTGCTTCGGCTCGGCGTCGATGACGGTGTAGGACGTCTCGCCGACCTTGACGAACTTCAGCCGCTGTCGCGCCTGCTGCTCGATGTAGGCGGGGTCCTGCCAACGCTCCTTCTCCGCGTGGAGGGCAGCGACCGATCTCTCCTGGGCGGCGACCTGCTGGCGCAGCGAGGAGATCTGCTGGCGCTGCCCGAGGTAGGCGCGGGCCGTCGGCACGAGGAGGACCGCGAGGAAGCCGACGATGCTGACGAGCACGACGACCCGGAAGATCCGGCGGTTTCCCGCGGCGTCGGGCAGCAGCCCACGCCACAGCGGGGTGGGCCGCTCGCGTGCCGGAGTCGCGGGCCTCGCGGGCCGGGGTCGAACGGGCCGTGGCGGGGCGGCTGACGGAGGGACGCGAGGCGGCACCCCGCGCGGGCTGCGGCGGGCGAGCCGGCCGGGTCGGACGTCCGGTGGCACGGGACCGGCCCGGCCGACGCGCGTCGCGCCCGGCCGGACCTCGTCCCGTGCCCCGGTCGACCATGCTCAGGCCTTGGCGGAGAACCGCGGGAAGGCGGCGGCCCCGGCGTAGACCGCCGCGTCGTCGAGCTCCTCCTCGATCCGCAGCAGCTGGTTGTACTTCGCGACGCGCTCGCTCCGAGCGGGGGCGCCGGTCTTGATCTGGCCGCAGTTCGTCGCGACGGCGAGGTCGGCGATCGTCACGTCCTCGGTCTCGCCGGAGCGGTGCGACATCATGCAGCGGTAGCCGTTGCGGTGGGCCAGGTCGACCGCGTCGAGGGTCTCGGTCAGCGAGCCGATCTGGTTGACCTTGACGAGCAGGGCGTTGGCCGTGCCGTCGTCGATGCCCCGCTGGAGCCGCTCGGGGTTGGTGACGAAGAGGTCGTCGCCGACGATCTGGATCGCGTCGCCGAGCCGGTCGGTGAGGGTCTTCCACCCGTCCCAGTCGTCCTCGTTGAGCGGGTCCTCGAGGGACACGAGCGGGTAGGCGGCGACGAGGTCGGCGTAGTAGTCGACCATCTCGGCGGCGGTCTTCGTGCCGCCCTCGAAGGTGTAGCCACCGTCCTCGTAGAACTCCGACGCGGCGACGTCGAGGGCGAGAGCGACCTGCTCCCCGGGCGTGTAGCCGGCCGTCCTCGATGGCCTCGATGATGAGGTCGAGCGCGGCCCGGTTG
The DNA here is from genome assembly GCA_963745335.1 of uncultured Actinomycetota bacterium. Classification (GTDB taxonomy): domain Bacteria; phylum Actinomycetota; class Actinomycetes; order Actinomycetales; family Dermatophilaceae; genus CAVSJJ01. Next base: position 378,394 of record CAVUXP010000003.1, on the reverse strand, counting down.
CTCTCGAGGTTGGGCGCGAAGCCGCCCTCGTCGCCGAGGCCGGTCGCCAGGCCCTTCTCCTTGAGGACGCCCTTGAGGGCGTGGTAGACCTCGGCGCCCCAGCGCAGGGCCTCGCGGAAGGAGCTCGCCCCGATCGGGGCGATCATGAACTCCTGGATGTCGACGTTGGAGTCGGCGTGCGAGCCGCCGTTGAGGATGTTCATCATCGGCACCGGCAGGACGTGCGCGTTGGGGCCGCCGACGTAGCGGAAGAGCGGCAGGTCCGCGGAGTCCGCCGCGGCCTTGGCGACGGCGAGCGAGATGCCGAGGATCGCGTTGGCGCCGAGCTTCTCCTTGTTGGAGGTCCCGTCGATGGCGAGCATCTCGGCGTCGACGAGTCGCTGCTCGTCGGCGTCGAAGCCGAGCAGCTTGGGCCCGAGTTCGTCGATGACGGCGTCGACGGCCTTCTCGACGCCCTTGCCGCCGTAGCGGCTCTTGTCGCCGTCGCGGCGCTCGACGGCCTCGAACGCGCCGGTCGACGCTCCGCTCGGCACGGCGGCCCGGGCCACCGTGCCGTCGTCGAGAAGAACCTCGACCTCGACGGTGGGGTTGCCTCGGGAGTCGAGGATCTCGCGTGCGCCTACGGCCTCGATGCTGGCCACAGTGACCTCCTGGTGGGTCCGTCTCGGGTGTGGGTGACTGACAACCGGCCGGCGGCGCGCCTGGTCGGCGCGACCCGCGCCGGTCCTGGCATCGAGCGTAGTCCGTGCCGGCGGCCGGGTCGGCCAGCGACCCACGGGGCGAGCCCTCCCGTCTCGGTCCCCGGTCAGCCCGAGACGGTCCGGGACCCCGGCCCCGGCCCGGCGGCGTAGGCACCGGCGAGCGCCGCACCGAGCCGAGCGTTGTTGCGTACCAAGGCGATGTTCGTCTCGAGGCTGGCCCCGCCGGACAGCTCGACGATGCGACCGAGGAGGAACGGGGTGATGTCCTTGCCCCGGATGCCGCGTTCGTCACAGTCCTCGAGGGCGATGTCGATGAGTCGACCGATCTCGTCCGCGGGGATCTCGCTCTCGGCCGGGACCGGGTTGGCGACGGAGATGCCGCCGGCAAGGCCGAGCCCCCACTTCGCCGCCATCATCGCCGCGAGGTCCTCGACCGCGTCGACCCGCATCGGCACGGCATACCCGCTCGTGCGGGAGTAGAAGGACGGGAACTCATCGGTCCCGAAGCCGACGACGGGCACGCCCTGGGTCTCGAGCACCTCGAGGGTGAGCCCGATGTCGAGGATGGACTTCACGCCCGCGGAGACGACCGCGACGTCGCTCCGGCCGAGCTCGACGAGGTCCGCCGAGACGTCCATCGTCCGCTCCGCCCCCCGGTGGACGCCACCGAGGCCACCGGTGACGAATACGGCGATGCCGGCGAGCGCCGCGATCCGCATCGTGCTGGCGACGGTCGTCGCGCCGTGCCCGTGGGTCGCGACGACGTAGGGGAGGTCGCGGATGCTCACCTTCGCCACGTGCGGGTCCGAGCCGAGCAGCTCCAGCCGTTCCTCCGACAGCCCGACGGTCGGTATGCCGTCGAGGACGGCGATCGTCGCCGGCACGGCGCCACCCGCGCGGACGAGGCCTTCGACCTCGCGGGCCATCTCGACGTTGCGCGGGTAGGGCATCCCGTGGCTGATGATCGTCGACTCGAGGGCGACGACGGGCGCGCCGGAGGCGAGGGCCTCGCGGACCTCCGGCGCGACGGTGAGCATCGGGTGAGGTCGGCTGGGGGTCATGACGTGGGCACCGCCGTGGTCTGGTCGGGAGCGGCATCCATCCGGGCGTGGACGAGCTCGCTCGTGAGGTCGGAGCGGACGGTCTCGGACACCTCGACGGTGAGGGCGGCGGCCATCTGGCCGAAGCGGGCCGCGTCGGCCCCCACCCCGTGCTCGAGGTAGTGGTGGATGAAGCCGGCCGTCATGGCGTCGCCGCCGCCCGTGACGTCCTCGACCTCGACCTCGGGCGCGGCGAGCCGGACCAGGACCGGCTCCGCCCCGGTGCCGAGTCGCTCGCTGAGCAGGCTCCCGGCGCCTCCCCGGCGCACCCACACGTGCCGCACGCCCCGGTCGTGGAGCACCGCGGCGGCGGCCATGATCCCGGCCTCGTCCGTCGGGGGCGCGACGCCGGCGACGGCGCCGAGCTCGTCGAGGTTGGGAGTGATCGCGAGGGAGGGGCGCTCGATGGACAGGGTCGTGCGGAGGTGGAGGGCCTTGGGCACGCTCACCGGGTCGAGGACGACCGGGACGGCAGCGGCGGCCGCGACGTCGAGGAGCCACCCGACGAGACCCTCGGAGAGGTTGCCGTCGACGACGACGAGCCGGGCGCGGCGGACGAGGTCGCGGGCCGGCGCGAGGTCGGCGACGGTCAGCTCGTCGGTGGCCGCCATGTCGGAGACGGCGATGACGAGCTCGCCCACGTCGTCGAGCACCGCCGCGTAGACCCCCGTCGGCCTCCGGCTCGTGACGACGTGGCCGATCCCGACGCCCGCGGCCGCGGTCCGGGCGAGCAGGTCGCGCCCGACGGGGTCGTCGCCGACCGCGGCGACGAGCTCGACCGGGTCACCGAGCCGGGCGAGGTTCTCGGCGATGTTGCGGCCGACCCCACCCGGGCTCCACGACTGGTGCCCGGGATTGCTCGTCCCGAGGATCGGGGCTGCGCCGGTCCGGCTCTTGAGGTCCATGTTGGCCCCGCCGACGACGACGACCGGGCGGGCGATGTCCCGGTGCCCCGGCGTGGTCTGCTGCACGGCGAGCAGCCTATTCGTCGGCGGGCAGGCGCAGCTCGGCGAGGGTCGCCCGGAGTGCCGTCTCGGCCGAGATCCCCTCGGACCGGGCCCGCGCCACGAGGCCGAGCAGCTCGGCCCCGATCCCCTCGGCGCCGTCGGCGTCCAGGCTCCGCACCGGCCCGGGCGAGCCGGGCGAGGACCTTGTCCGCGGCGAGGAGGGCGGGCAGGGAGGCCGGTATGCCGTGGAGGAGGCCGACCGCGGCATACCCGCCGTCGACGCCGTCGGCGCTCCCGGCGGCGCGCTCGTCGGCCTTGATCCGCTCCCAGTTCTCCTCGACCTCCTCCGGGGTCGCCGCGTCCACGTCACCGAAGACGTGCGGGTGACGCCGGACGAGCTTGGCGACGAGGCCGCCGGCGACGTCGTCGATGTCGAACGGCGCCTCGGGGCTCTCCTCGGCGACCCGGGAGTGGAAGAGGACCTGGAGGAGGACGTCGCCGAGCTCCTCGGCGAGGTGGTTGCGGTCGCCGTGCTGGACGGCCTCGAGCACCTCGTGCGCCTCCTCGATGAGGTAGGGCGCCAGGGAGTCGTGCGTCTGCTCGGCGTCCCACGGGCACCCGCCCGGGGAGCGCAGTCGGTCCATGACGGCGACGGCGTCGAGGAGCCGGGCGCCCGGCACGTCCCACGAGCCGACGAGGACCTCGATCCCTGCGGCGAACTCGTCGCCCTCGGGACCGGGACGCCGGCCGATCTCGGCGGTGAGCGCGTCGGTGAGCCCGGGGTCGCCGTCGGCGGAGCCGAGCCAGACCACCCGCTCCCGCGCCGCCCGGTCGAGGAGGATCCGGGCCAGCTCGGCCGGCCCCTCGGTCTCGACGACGGTGACCCCGAGCCCTGCGTCTCCGACGGCCACGGCGAGGGGGTCGCGCGGGTTCCGGGTCAGCCGGACCGGGATCGCCTCGAGCGTGGCCCACGCCGCGCGGGACAGCAGGCCCGGGGCCACCCGCGGGCTCGCCACGAGAAGGACGAGGTCCGGCTCGGGCGGCGGTGCCGCCGCGGGGTCCGGCTCGGGTGCGCCGAGGCCGCTCACCCGTTCGACGGGGTCGGCGTGGGTGTCGGCAGCCAGTTCGGCGTCGAGACGCCCAGCAGGCCGGTCTGGGGGTCGAACGTGCCGTAGCGCGGGTTGACCGTGACGTCGAGCCGGTGGATCCGGTCGAGGACCTTCTGCGAGGCCCCCACGTCGCCCCGGATCGCCTGGAGGGCGTTCTGCGCGCGGACGAGCTCGATCGTCGACGGCGCGGGGTCCTGGACGTCGGTCAGCGCGGCCCGGGCCACGGACTCGCTCTGCGGCTGGCCGAAGGCGGCGGCCTCGTCGAGGAGGGTCGGCGCCCAGACGAACCAGTTGACGACGGCATCGGTCGTCAGTGGCTGGAGGGTCGGCTGCTTGTTCGCGGCGACGTCACGCTTGGTCTGCGCGGCGACCTGCTCGTTGTACTGCATCGTCGCCGTGTGGACCGCCTGCTCGCTGATGACCTGGCCGTCGACGACGGCCGCGGTGTCCGCGGCTCCCGCACCCCGACAGGGCGAGCGCCCCGGCACCGATCAGCGCCACCATCCCCAGCCGAAACCGTGCCTTCACCGGCCGTCCCTTCATCCTGCTCACGTGTCCTCGTCTGCGTCTCGCGTGCTCATGCGGTCGGTCGTTGCGTCGTCGCGACCCGTGCCGCCTCACCGACATTGTCCATGAGGACGGACCCGGATGACATCGGCGGCCCACTGGAGGATCTCGAGGTCACGCAGGGGGCGCCCGCCGACCGGTGCCGTCTTCGGCATCGGGACGAGGATCGTCCCGAGGGCCTGCTTGACGACCGAGCGGGGGTAGAGGCGCTGCAGCCGCAGCTCCTGGCTCTCGCGCAGCTCCACCGGCCCGAACCGGACGAACTGCCCCTGGACGCTGATGTCCGCCACACCGGCGGCCCGGGCCACGGTCCGCAGCCGGGCCACCTCGACGAGGTTGCGCACCGCTGCGGGCGGCTCGCCATAGCGGTCCTGCAGCTCGGCCTCGATGTCGGCGAGGGCCGTCTCGTCGGCGACGGCCGCGAGCTTGCGGTAGGCCTCGAGCCGGAGGCGCTCGCCGACCTCCTTGGGGTAGCCCTGCCCCGGCACGTAGGTGTGTGGCAGATGCGCGTCGACGGGCAGCTCGATCTTCACCTCGACCGGGCCGGTCTCCTCGCCCTCGCCCTTGAAGGACGCGACCGCCTCGCCGACGAGGCGCACGTAGAGGTCGAAGCCGACCCCGGCGATGTGGCCCGACTGCTCCCCACCGAGGAGGTTGCCGGCACCGCGGATCTCGAGATCCTTCATCGCGACCTGCATCCCGGACCCGAGGTCGGTGTTGCTCGCGATGGTCTGGAGCCGGTCGGTCGCCGTCTCGGTGAGCGGGTTCTCGGGCGGGTAGAGGAAGTAGGCGTAGGCCCGCTCCCGGCCCCGGCCGACCCTCCCCCGCAGCTGGTGCAGCTGGGAGAGGCCGAGCCGGTCCGCCCGCTCGACGACGAGGGTGTTGGCGTTGGAGATGTCGAGGCCGGTCTCGATGATCGTCGTGCAGACGAGGACGTCGAAACGCTTCTCCCAGAAGTCGACGACGACCTGCTCGAGGCGATGCTCACCCATCTTCCCGTGGGCCGTCGCGATCCTCGCCTCGGGGACGAGCTCGCGCAGCCGGGAGGCGGCCTTCTCGATCGAGCTGACCTTGTTGTGGACGAAGAAGACCTGGCCCTCCCGGAGCAGCTCGCGTCGGATCGCCGCCGCGATCTGCTTCTCGTCGTGAGCACCGACGTAGGTGAGCACCGGGTGCCGCTCCTCGGGCGGGGTCGCGAGGGTCGACATCTCGCGGATGCCGGTGACGGCCATCTCGAGGGTGCGCGGGATGGGGGTGGCCGACATCGACAGGACGTCGACGGCCGTCCGCAGCGTCTTCAGCTGCTCCTTGTGCTCGACGCCGAAGCGCTGCTCCTCGTCGACGACGACGAGGCCGAGGTCCTTGAAGCGGACGTCGCCGCCGAGGAGGCGGTGGGTGCCGATGACGAGGTCGACGGCGCCGTCCGCGAGCCCGGCGAGGACCGCCTTGGCCTCGGAGTCGCTCTGGAACCGCGAGAATGCCTTGACCGTGACGGGGAACGGCGCGTAGCGCTCGGCGAAGGTCTGGGCGTGCTGCTGGACGAGGAGCGTCGTGGGGACGAGGACGGCGACCTGCTTGCCGTCCTGGATCGCCTTGAAGGCGGCGCGCACGGCGATCTCGGTCTTGCCGTAGCCGACGTCGCCGCAGATGAGCCGGTCCATCGGGATCGGCCGCTGCATGTCCGCCTTGACCTCGTCGATGCTGCTCAGCTGGTCCGGGGTCTCGACGTAGGCGAAGGCGTCCTCGAGCTCGCGCTGCCACGGGGTGTCCGGGCCGAAGGCATGCCCGGTCGTCGCCATCCGCGCGCTGTAGAGCTGGATGAGCTCCGCCGCGATCTTCTTCACGTGCCGACGGGCCCGGCTCTTGGTCTGCTGCCAGTCCGAGCCGCCGAGCTTGTTGAGCGTGGGCGCCTCGCCGCCGACGTAGCGGGTGACCTGGTCGAGCTGGTCGGTGGGGACGTAGAGCCGGTCGCCCGGTTGCCCTCGCTTGCTCGGCGCGTACTCGATGACGAGGTACTCGCGGGTCGCCCCCCCGACGGTTCGCTGCATCATCTCGACGAATCGGCCCACGCCGTGCTGCTCGTGGACGACGTGGTCACCCGGCCGCAGGGCGAGCGGGTCGACCTGGTTCCGGCGACGCGACGGCATCCGGCCCATCTCGCGGGTCGACGAGCCGGCGCTGCTCGTCCCGGTGAGATCGGCCTCGGTGAGCAGCGCGAGTCGCTCCGGTCGCATGACGAACCCGTGGCCGAGCGAGGCCGTGGCGACGAGGGCGACCCCCGGCTCCGGGTCCGCCTCGGCGAGGGAGCCGCCGACGCGGACGGGGACCTCGGCCTCGGCGAGCAACTCACCGATCCGCTTGGCCGAGCCCGGGCCGTCGCACGTGACGAGCACCCGCCATCCGTCGCGAAGCCAGCCACGCAGGTCCTCGGCCACCGCCTCGAGGTCGCCCGCGGTAGGCGGGGGCGTCCTCGGTCCCCGAGGCGTGGACCTCGGCGTCGGTCTCCGCGTCGAGCTCCGCATCGGCCGCGAACGGGGTGAGGTCCCACCATGGCCGGTCGATCTCGGCCGCGTGGTCGCGCAGGTCGGCGATGGACCAGAACGAGGCCGACCCGAGCACCGCGTCGAGGTCGATGGGCACGGCGTTGCCCGCGGCCGCGTTGAGCCAGGCCGCCTCCCGGAACTCCTGGCTCGTGGCGACGAGGTCGTGGGCTCGGCCACGCACCCGCTCGGGGTCGCAGACGACGACGGCCGACTCGGGCCGCAGGACATCGAGAAGGCTCTCCATGCCGTCGACGAGGGCGGGCGCGAGCGACTCCATCCCCTCGACCGCGATACCCGCCGCGAGCTTGTGGAGCATCTCGGCGACACCGGGGAGCGCCTCGGCGAGGGCCGCGGCCCGCTCCCGGACCTGCGGCGGTGAGGAGGACCTCGCGGCACGGCGGGGCCCACAGGCCGTGCTCGGCGACCTCGAGGCTGCGCTGGTCGGCGACCTTGAACCAGCGGATCTCCTCGACGGTGTCGCCCCAGTACTCGACGCGCACCGGGTGCTCGGCGGTCGGCGGGAAGACGTCGAGGATGCCGCCGCGGACCGCGAACTCGCCGCGCCGCTCGACGAGGTCGGTGCGGGTGTAGGCCGCCCCCGCGAGCGCCTCGACGACCTCGCTCGAGGGGCCGCTCGTCGCCGACCCGGAGCGCGACGGGCGCGAGCTCGCCGAGCCCCGTGGCGATGGGCTGCAGGACCGCCCGGACCGGGGCGACGACGACGTCGAGCGGACCGTATGCCGCGTCCTCGGGGTCGGGGTGCGCGAGGCGGCGCAGGACGGCGAGCCGACGGCCGACGGTGTCGCTGCGCGGGGAGAGGCGCTCGTGGGGAAGGGTCTCCCAGGCGGGGAACTCCGCGACGGTGGCCGGGCCGAGCAGGCAGCGCAGGGCGTCGGTGAGATCCTCGGCCTCCCGGGCGGTCGAGGTGACGGCGAGCAGCGGCCTCCCGGCGCCCGCGGCCAGGGCGGCGATGACGCCGGCCCGCGCCGCCGGGGCGACCGTCACGTCGACCCGGCCGACCCCGCGCCGGGCGGGCTCGAGCACCCCCGCCAGCGTGGCAGACGCGACGAGGCGGTCGACGAGCGGGGCGGCGGGCATGGGCGGAGATCTCCTCGGGGCAGGCGAACGGCCCCGGCCGAGTGGAGGACCGGGGGTGCCCGTCCAGCCTACGTGCCGGGCGTGACATCGCCCGCCGCCCGGCCGCCCCGTCGACCGGGGCGGCCCTGGGGCGCGGGAGGTCAGCCGGCGGAGATGGACAGCGAGTCGAGCAGACCGTCGTAGACGTCCGTCGGGTCGGTCGTCCTCGGCTTGTGGCCGACCGAGACGGGGAAGTCGTTCGAGACGCTCATCGTCGCGCCGGTGTCACCGCGAACGGTGAGCGGCGTCCCGCCGTCGGGGGTGATCGTCATCGACATGATCCCGGCGATCCGCGAGCAGCTGATGGTGTAGCCGAGACTCGGGTCGAGCGCGACGGCGTGGCGCCCGTTGTTGACCCGGGCCAGCACGCCGTTGCCGCCCTTGATGACGCAGGCGGGGGTCCAGACGTACGCGCCCGAGCGCTTGGCCATCTTGAGGTACATCTTCCAGTAGCCGCCGGCGGCGTTGGCCTTGCCCTTCTGGACGAGGTTCGGGCTGATCTTCGACGGGGCGAGCCCGCCGCGGGGGAACTGGGAGGCCGGGGTCGGCTTGATCCACACCGAGACGGCGAGCGACCCGCTGCCCGGGTCGAACTCGTTCGAGCCGTTGTCCGAGCCGCCCTTGCGGTCGCTCTCCCAGTTGGGGTCGGTGCTGAGCATCGTGGCGGTCGGATCGACCTTCTGGCCCGCGGAGAGGTCACGCCAGGCGTCGTAGTCGAGTGCCGTCCCTCCGGCGTGCGAGACGGCGCGCAGCGTCGTGTTGCTCGCGGCATACAACGGGACCGACCCGAAGGACTGGCCCGCCGGGACGGCCTGGCCGGCCGGAACCTCCGAGAAGGACCACGTGTCCGTTGCCGCACTCGCTCCGGTCGCGGTCACGACCACCGCGACCGCCCCGGCGGCCGCACCTGTCGTCGCACGCTTCGCCCACGTCAGCATCGTTGTTCTCCTGTCACCCCGAAGTGCCGGTGGTCCCCTTGGGGGCGGGACCCACCCGGCCGAATCTCGCGCGTTGCACCTTACCCGCGTTCTCCGAGGAGGAACCGCCTCGGCGCGCGGCGTCTTGCCGAGCGGTCAGCCCATCGAGACGGCGAGGTCGTCGAGCAGCCCGTCGTAGACGTCGGCGGCGTTCCGCGTCCCGGGCTTGTGGGCGACGCTGAGGGCCTCGGCGTTGGAGACGTCGATCGTCGAGGCGTTGCGGCCGATCGTCCGGGTCGCCCCGCCGTCCGGGGTGACGGCGAGCCGCAGGACCCCGGCGGTCCGTGAGCACGTGACGGTCACGCCGGCACCGTTCGCGAGGGGGATCGCGTTCGGACCCGGTGCCGAGCTTGGCCGCCCGGCCGTCGCCGCCCTTGATGACGCAGGCCGGGGCCCAGTACTCGACGCCGCCGGAGCGGACCATCTGGAGGTAGACCTTCCAGAAGCCGCCGGCGGCGTTCGCTCGGCCCTTCTGGACGACGTTGGGGCTGACCTTCTCCGGCCGCAGCGAGCCACGTGGGAACCGCGGCGCCGGGGTGGGCCGCAGCCACACGGAGACGGAGAAGTCCCCGGCGCCCATGTCGAACGTCGACGCGCCCCCGTCGGAGCCGAAGACCGGGCTGGACTCGAAGCCGGGGTCGCTGCTGAGGGCCGTGGCCCAGCCGGTCGACCTTGACGCCCGGGGCGATGCCCCGCCAGGCGGCGACGTCGAGGGCGCTGTCGGCACCTCGCGCCGACGGTCCGCAGCGTCGTCCGCGAGGACGCATGGACCGGGACCGTCCCGAATGCCGTGCCGCCGGGCACCCGTTGAGCCCGGGGGGACCTCGGCGAAGCCCCACGTCGCCGTCGTGGCGGCATCGGCCGCCGACGCGCCGACGAGCGAGAGCGCGGCGGCACCCGCCAGGACGACCGTTCCCCGACCCCACCACCGCATGGCACCCACCCCGTTCGTGCGGACCGCGGCCGGCATCCCGACGTCCTTTGTAGGATCGGGGCCAGCACGATCACCGATAGGCGAGGATCCTACCCGCGCGACCACCCGCGTCGGGTCGACCGAGGGGGCGTATGTCGCGCGCACAGGGAACACCGGTCGTCGTCCTGACCGAACGGGTCCTCGGCGACGTCGAGCTGGTCCTCCTCGGGGCGCTGCCGGACGGCCATCTGCTCGGTGGGCCGGTGCCTGCCGGGGAGCCCGGACACGCCGATCCGCGCCGCCCGGCCGAGGGCGAGGCCGCCCGCGCCGCGCTCGCCGTCGATGCCGACACCGCGTCCGCGGCCCACGCGTCGGGTCGGCTGCTCCTCGTCGACGAGGAGCAGACCCCGCTCGCCACCCTCACCGACCTCGTCGACGCCGGCGGTCCCGACACCGGCGGGCCCGTCCTCGCCGGGACGCTGCACCGGGAGCGGCATCGCGAGAGCGGCACGGGACGCGCCCACCGCCTCGGCGACGCCGACCTCGCCCGCTCGTGGTCCGCCGTCGCCGTCCTCGCCCGCCCCACGACGACGGCCGACTCCCTGCCGGTCACCACGGACGGCGCCCTGCTCGTCCTCGTCCCGGACGACCCGTCGGCCACGGACGGGATCCCGACCGCGACGATGGTCGCCCTCGCCGAGGCGGCGGCGCGTCGGCACGGCACGGCCGAGGTCCGCACGGCGCCCCTGCGGTGGCGGGACGCCACGAGCGACGAGGCCCTCGTCGAGCGGGTCGCCGCCGTCGTGGGCTGCGACGCCCCGGCCGTTCCTCCGCGCCGGGTCCGGGCCCGGCGCCGACGCCTGGCACGCGGCGCGGCGACGGCTCGAGGAGGCGGTGGACCGCACGCCCGTCGACGGCCTCGTCGCCGGTGACGAGGCCCTCCTGCGCCGGTGGCGCCCTCCGCGTCCCGAGCGGGGCGTCGCGGTGATGTTCAGCGGCCTGTCCGGGTCGGGCAAGTCGACGCTCGCGCGGGCCGTCCGGGACCGGGTCACGGCGCGGCACGACCCGCACGGTGAGCCTCCTCGACGGTGACGTCGTCCGGCATCTGCTGTCGGCCGGCCTCGGCTTCGACCGGGCGTCGCGGATCATGAACGTCCGGCGGATCGGCTACGTCGCCGCCGAGGTGGCCCGGCACGGCGGCATGGCCCTGTGCGCTCCCATCGCGCCGTACGCCTCGGTGCGTGCCGACGTCCGCAGGATGGTGACGCAGGTGGGAGACTTCGTCCTCGTCTATGTGAGCACGCCGCTCGAGGAGTGCGAGCGCCGGGACCTCAAGGGCCTGTATGCCGCGGCCCGGGCGGGCCGGATCCCCGAGTTCACCGGCATCTCCGACCCCTACGACGTTCCCGAGGACGCCGATCTCGACATCGACACCTCGACGACGACGATCGAGGAGGGCACCGAGCGAGTCATCCGGTTCCTCGTCGACGGCGGCTGGCTCACGGAGGTCGACGATGTCGATTGACCCGTGGCTCACCGTCGCGTCCTTCGCGATCGGCATCGTCGTCGGCCTCACCGGGATGGGCGGCGGGGCCCTCATGACGCCCGTCCTCGTCCTCTTCTTCAACATCCCCCCGCTCACGGCGGTCTCGAGCGACCTCGTCGCCTCGGCCGTCATGAAGCCCGTCGGCTCGTTCGTCCACCTCCGCCAGGGCACCGTCAACCTCGAGCTCGTCAAGTGGCTCGTCATCGGGTCGGTGCCCGCGGCGTTCTCCGGCGTCTTCGTCCTCAAGCACCTCGGCAACACCGAGCAGGTCAGCTCGGTCACCCAGACGGCCCTCGGCGTCGCCCTCCTCATCGCGAGCTTCGGCCTCATCGCCCGGGCCTACATCCGCCTCGTCCAGCGGGCCCGGGTGCGTGACGGCCGGATGCCGCCGGAGTCCAAGGACCGCCCGGACGTCGTCGTCCGCAAGGTCCCCACGCTCATCGTCGGCATCGTCGGCGGCCTCGTCGTCGGCATGACCTCCGTCGGGTCCGGCTCGCTCATCATCATCACGCTCATGACGCTCTATCCGATGCTGCGGGCCAGCAACCTCGTCGGGACGGACCTCGTCCAGGCCGTGCCGCTCGTCGCGTCGGCGGCCCTCGCGCACATCCTCTTCGGCGACTTCGAGATGGCGGTCACCGCGTCGCTCCTCATCGGCAGCATCCCGGGTGTCTATCTCGGGGCCCACCTGTCGGCCAAGGCCCCCGGCGGCCTCGTCCGCCGCGCCCTCGCCTTCGTCCTGCTCGCCTCGGCCCTCAAGCTGCTCGGCGTCCCGACGCCCACGACGGGGGTCATCCTTCTCGTCGCCCTCATCGTCGCCCCGTTCGTCTGGATGCTCGTCCGCCGCCACCATGGCTTCCCCGCTCTCGCGAGCCGGACGCCGGCCACCCAACGCTAGAAGCCGCGAGGTCCCCCGTTCGGTTCTCGGCTCCCGGGAACGGACCGTATGCTGTCCAGAGCAGGCGGGGTCCGAACGGGTACGGGTCCCCCGCAGCAGGGGTCAGAGGCACATCCGTCGCCGAGGGGGGCTCGGTTTCCATGGACGCACAGCGTGAACCGGCATGGCGCTACCAGCTGCGCCGTGTCCAGCGGCATGTCCACTGGGCGCGCACCGAGGGGGTCGGGCGTCTCGTCGAGGAGGACCAGCTGGACCCGCGCGAGCGGGTGCGCACCGCCTGGGAGAAGGCCGCCTGGCGGCGCCGACACGGCGTCGAACGGGGCCTGGCCGTGCCCGTCTACGTCGTCGGGCTGCAGCGGTCCGGCACGAACATGCTCCTGCGCGGGCTCGAGCAGGCGCCGGAGGTCGAGGTCCGCGGCGAGAACGACCGCACCCTCTTCGACCGGTTCCGGCTCCGCCCGGTCGAGCGGCTCCGTGGCACCGTCCTCGCCAGCCGGCATACCCATGTCGTCATCAAGCCGCTGTGCGACTCCCAGCGCGTCGACGCCCTGCTCGACCTGCGGGGCATGGCGCCCGGTCGCGCCGTCTGGGCCTACCGCGACGTCGACGGGCGGGCGCGCTCGGAGGTGTCGAAGTTCGGCGAGTCCAACCTCGCGGCGCTGCGGGCCATCGCCGACGGCCGGGCCGGTGAGATGTGGCAGGGCGAGCGGCTGCCCGAGACGACCGTCGCGACGATCCGTGAGCTCGACCCCCACCAGCTGTCGCCCTACGACGGGGCCGCCCTGTTCTGGTGGGCCCGCAACCGGCTCTACTTCGACCTCGGCCTCGACCGGCGCGAGGACGTCATCCTCTCGTCCTACGAGGCCCTCGTGAGCGACCCCGAGGCGACGATGCGCGACCTGTGCACGCACATCGGCTTCCCCTACCGCCCCGAGCTCGTCGCGCACATCGAGCGGCGGAGCACCCACGGCAGTGCTCCACTCGACATCGCCGCGCCGGTGCGCGCCCTGTGCGACGATCTCGGCGCCGAGCTGGAGCGCGCCCGCGCCGACCAGCACGCCCGACTCGCAGCCGCCCCGACCGGAGGCCACCATGAGTGAGATGACCGGCCCCACGACGCCCGCCGAGCGGAGGAACCGGCTGCCCCGGCCCATCTTCGTCGTCGGCTGCCAGCGGTCCGGGACGACGATGCTCCGGCTCGTCCTCGACTCCCACTCGGCCATCTCCTGCGGCCCCGAGACCCGCTTCCTCGCCGACATGGAGCGGATCGTCGGCACGGACTGGCAGCGCCTGTCCCGCTACGGCTTCACCCAGGAGGAGTGGCTGGAGCGGATGGCCGAGTTCTTCGGCGGCATCCAGAGCGACTACGCCGAGCGGCGCGGCAAGCGGCGCTGGGCCGACAAGACGCCCCTCTACGCCCTCAACATCGACCTGCTCGTCAAGATGTTCCCCGACTGCCAGATCATCAACATGACGAGGGACGGCCGCGACGTCGTCGTGTCGCACCGCAAGCGGTTCGGCTACTGGTCCTCGGTCAAGTCGACCGTCAAGTGGCCGAAGTACATCGAGGCCGGCGACGCCGCCAGGGCGATGCTCCCTCCGGAGCAGTTCTACGACCTGCGCTACGAGGACGTCGTCGGCGATGCCGAGCCGACCCTGCGCAAGCTGTTCGCCTGGCTCGGCGAGGAGTGGGAGCCCGCCGTCCTCGACTACGAGCAGCACGAGCACGACGTCCCGTCGAAGTACTCCGACGAGACCAAGCGGCGGCGTGAGTCGGGTCGGACCGAGGCCGCCTTCTACCGCAACTCGGTCGGGTCGTTCCGCAAGCAGGCGGACCCGATCACCCGCGTCGCGTTCTTCGTCTTCGCCCGCCGCACGCTCAAGCGTCTCGGCTACCCCACATGAGGCCCCGACCGCGCCCCCGCGCCGCCCGCCGGGTGAGCGCCGCGCTGGCGTCGGCGCTGGCCGTCGGGGTGGCCCTCTCCGCCTGCACGGGCGAGCGGATCGACCCACCCATGCCCTCGTCGAGCACCTCGAGCACGTCGAGCACGGGCCAGAGCCCGACCTCGCCGACGACGCCGGCATCGACGGACCCCTCGCCCATCGGCTTCCACTGGGACATGTCCAAGGGCGAGACGTGGCGGCCCTTCCTCGAGACCGTGCCGGGGACCTCGACGTACTTCGAGTTCCAGTGGTGCTCGATCGAGCCCAAGCCGGGGGCGCGGCGGTGGGGCCAGGTCGACCGTGCCGTCGGCTATGCCCAGTCGCTCGGCATCATCCTCACCCTCAAGATCCGGGTCGGCTCGTGCTGGCTGTCCTCGACCGACGCCAAGTTCCTGCGAGGCCGCGGGTCGAAGGCCGAGTCCTTCATGCCGAAGGACATGGGCCTGTATGCCGACTTCGTCCGCAAGGTCGTCAAGCGCTACAGCCCCCTCGGTGTCCATGACTACGCCATCGAGAACGAGGTCAACTCCCAGAGCTACTGGGCGGGGTCGGTCGCCGACTACGAGAACCTCCTGCGCACGGCGGCCACGGCGATCCATGCGGCGAGCGACACCGCCCGGGTCGTCGACTGTGGCCTGTCGAGCACGACCTACGGCTACGGCATCGCCGACCGGCTGCTGTCCTCGGGTGACGGCAGCCGGGGCCATGGCGGCGTGGAACACCTACTACGCCCAGCGTTTCGGCACCAGGGGCCAGAAGCTCGAGAAGGCGACCTCCGTCGGACAGCTGCGCGACATGCTCGGGATGGACCAGGGCCGGCGCAACCTCGCCTATCTCGACCTCATCTCCCGGCTGAGCCGGGAGCGGGTCTTCGACGTGCGCCAGATCCACTTCTACGAGCTGCCGTCGGCGATCCCCGAGCTGCTGACGTACCTCACGGCCACGACGGACCCGAGCGTTCCCATCGAGGCCTGGGAGGTCGGCATCTTCGACAAGACCGGCGCGGACGCGGCGTCCTCCGACGCGACGACCAACATCATCGTCCAGTCGATGGCGCTGCTCCTCGCGGGCGGCGTCAAGCGAGCCATCTGGCTGCCCCTCGCGACCAACCCGAACAACAAGGCGGGCTCCGAGGTTCGCGCCGGTGTCCTCGAGCCCGACGGCACGGAGCGGCCGGCGGCGGCCACGGTGCGGCTCATGGTCGACGCCTCGCGGGACGCGACGATCGAGCCACCCCCCTCCTCCCGGGTGAGCGGGGCCCTGTTCACCCCCACGACCGGCGGGGGCTCCACCTCCGTGCTGTGGTCCGACCGCGGCCAGGTCGACCTTCCGCTCCAGTCCGGCGACACCGTCGCGGCGCTCGGCGAGGACACCCCCGCTGCCGCCGACTCGGCGTCGATCGGGACGGACGCCGTCGTCGTCGAGTCGACCCGGAGGGCGGAGGACGTCCTCAGCGGGCTCGGCTGACGGGACCGGCCCGCGAGGGGTATGCCGCGGTCGCGGCATACCTCCGTCAGGCGGGGCGGGCTCCGCGCCGCCGGGTGACGGCCGCGAGCACCGTCCGGTCGTCGGCGGACAGGCCGAGGGCGAGAACGGCGCCGAGGAAGGCGACCGCGCCCAGCGCGGCCCCGACGACGAGCTCGGCGAGCCAGCCGTCCACGACGTAGCGGACGCCGAGGGCGACGAGCCCGGCACCGAGACCCGCGAGGAGGCTCTTGAGCGTCGAGCGGCCGAAGGGGCGGATCCCGAGGTAGTGACGGGCCTGGAGCACTCTGGCGATGTTGACGCCGGCGAGGGAGACGCTCCACGCGACGGCCGAGCCGACGAACCCGTAGCGCGGCACGAGGACGACGTTGAGGACGAGGTTGAGGGCGAGCGCGGCGATGTTGTCGGCCATGTTGAGGCGGACGTGCCGGGACATGTTGAGCACGGACCCGACCGGCCCGGTCGAGGCGTTGACGAGCTGTCCGACGGCGAGGATGACCGTCGCGATCGCCCCGACGACGAACTCCTCGCCGAAGATCCGGAGGATGTCGCGGGGGAAGACGACGAGGACGACGAACGCCGGCATGGCCAGCCGGACGATCCAGCCGGTCGCGGCGCGAGTAGGTGCGGGACATCTCGTCGTGGTCACCGACGTGGTAGGCGTGGGCGAACACCGGCGCGAAGGCGGCGTTGATCGGGGCCATGACGAAGACGGCGAGGGTGACGATCCGCGTCGAGACGTTGTAGATGCCCACCTCGCCTGCGCTGCGGAAGTAGCCGAGGATGAGCGTGTCGGCCCAGATGAGCCCGGTCGAGGCGAGCGCGGAGACCCAGCTCACCATCGAGAACGAGAAGATGTCCCGGACGGCGTAGACCGGCCGCGCGTCGGGCACCCGGCGCACGAGCCGCCACAGCGCCCACATCGCGGCCAGCGGCGGCGACCCACGAGGCGACGAGGAGCGCGACCATGGCTCCGACGAGGCCGGCGCCGGCGAGGAGCAGACCACCGGTCAGGACGAGCCGGAGCCCCGGGTCGAGGATCCGTCCGATGTAGGTGAAGGGGCGCTGCGTGCGCCAGCCCTGGGTCGCCGCGAGGGCGGCGTCGGCGAGGGTGGCCGCGGGCAGCGTGCAGCCGGTGAGGATGAGCGGGACCCGCAGCGCCGGATCGTCGTAGACCCCGGCGATCCAGCCGGAGGCGGCGACGACGACGGCACCGAGGACGAGCGAGGACCCGAGGCTCATCAGCAGACCGAGCCGGATCGTCCCCCGGACCCGGGCCCAGTCCTCGTCGGCGAGGTGGACGGCGACGAAGCGGGTCATCGCGGCCCGGAAGCCGACGAGCGAGAGCAGACCGAGGATCGACAGGAGGGCGTAGGACGTCGCATAGCGGCCGACGTCGGTCTTGCCCAGCGGGATGGCGAGCAGCGCCGTGATGGCGAACAGCGCCGACTGGTTGAAGAGCGCGCCGACGAGGTTGAGCCCCCCGCCGCGGGCCATGCCGGAGAGCTGGCCACCGTCCTCGCCCCGACGGCCGGCCGGAGGGGATTCTCCCTGCGGCGCGGCGTCCGATCCGGCGGGACGCTCCGGCCCGGACGGGGTCACGAGCGGATCGAGGCCTTGTGACGGCCCTTCTTCTTGCGGGCCCAGGTGCCGAGCCGGCCCGACTCCGCGGCCGACTCGTCGTCGTCCGCCGACCCGAGGTCGTCGGGCTCGTCGAGGTCGCCGGCCTCGCCGCCGTCGTGCTCCGCGGCGGTCTCGGGGCGCCCGACGCCCTCGGCCGCGTCGTCCCAGGCCCGCAGGAGCTCGTCCTGGACGTGGGGCGGCTCGACGTCGTCGGCGTCCTCGGCGTCGACGGGCGCCATCTCCTCCGCCTCGGCGGTGGGCGCGGGCGGCTTCGTCGCCGCCGCCGTCGTTGCCGTCGTCGCCGCCACCGTCGCCGTCATCGCCACCGTCGTCGGCCTCGCCGGGGCCGCCCTCGTCGCCGGACTCCTCGGCGTCGGCTGCGGTCGGCGTGGCCGGCTCCGGCCGGTCACTCGGGTCGGGGGCCGGACCGGCGGCGCCGGCCAGCACCGGCCACCGCCACCTCACCCTCCTCGACGCGCTGCCGACGCCCCTGCCGGATGAACTCGCGGGCGAGGACGAGCAGGACGGCGACGAAGACCGCCGGCGACGGCCACGGGGACCCCGAGGCCGACGAGGATCGAGGCCTTGCTCGGCGAGGTGATCGAGCCGATGCCGATGACCTTCGTCGGGTCCGCCGCGGCCTGCTGGGCCTTGACGACCGCGAGGGTGCGCTTGGCATCGCTGAGCACGGCGACGGCCGCGTCACGGGCCGCGGCCAGCGCGTCGTAGTCGTCGACGAGCGGACCGAGCCGGGTGACGTCGTTCTGTCGCTGCGCCCGGACCTTCGCGACGGACTGGGCGCCGACGTAGTTCCCCTGGGCCTGCAGGCTCAGCTCCTGCTGCTGCAGCTGGTTGATCTGCTGGAGGACGGACATCATGACCTCGCGCGGGTCCGTCGTCTTGTTCTTCGCCTCCCAGTCCTTCAGGGCCGTCGTCGCGGCCTCGACGCCCGCCTGCGCCTGGTCGACCTGGGCGTTGGCGATGACGACCTGGTCGCTGAACATCTGGGTCAGGGTCGTCTCGATGACGTCCTGGCAGCACCGTCGTCACGTTGTCGGTGGAGGTGTCCGAGTAGGTGAGCGTCATGACGGGGCTGGACCCGACCTGCGAGATGTCGAGGTTGCCGGTGATCTGCGAGAAGCTCCGGCCCACCTTCTCGGCGACCGGCTGGACGACGCCGGGGCTCGTCGCGACCGCCTGGAAGGTCGACACGTAGGACCCGACGGCCTGGGAACCCGAGAAGGTGTTGCCGAAGGCGCCGCCGACGAGCGCCGGGGCGGTGACCCGGGCGGTCGCGGTGTAGGTCGAGGGCTGCGTCAGCACGATGGCCGAGGTGATGCCCACGGCGACGAGCGGGATCACGATGATGATCCACAGCGAGCGACGCGCGGCCCTGAAGTAGTCCGCGATCTCCATCAGCCTTCTCCTTCTCGAGCGGTCACGCCGGCCGGTGCGGGCGACCCGCTCAGCCGGCCGGTCCGGGTGACATAGCCCGCGGCCGCCGCGAAGGCCACGAGATACCACACCGACACGACGTTGGACATGATGTTCGCACCGAGACTCTCTCCGACGAAAGCAACGGCGCAGCCGAGGAACCCGGCGGCGACCCCGCCCTCCAGGGTGTCGCGAGGCGTCGCCTTGATGGCGAGCCACCCCTGGCGCAGGAGCGCGGTGATCCAGCCGAGGTATGCCGCGAACCCGACGGCGCCGGTCTCGACGATCGCCCGGATGAAGTCGTTGTGCGGCTGCTTGGCTGCCTCGAGGTTGTACTGCGTCATGTTGAGCCCGATCCCCGTCACCGGGCTGTGCCACCACAGGGGCAGGACGTCGGCCCAGTAGCGCAGCCTCCACAGCAGGGTGTTGCCGGACGGCGCCCCGGTCGAGGTGGTCGCCCCGGCCGTCAGCTCCATCATCCGGGCGGCCAGGCCCGGCACGAAGGCGAGGCTGGCGAACCCCATCGCGAGGAACCCGACGGCCATCCACTTGCTCCGCAGGACGATCATGACGACGACGAGCCCGACGAGCGCGCCGAGGAGGGCGCCCCGGGTCAGCGTGAGGGCGAGGAAGACGCCCGAGAGGGTCATCATGATGCCGAGGACCCACTTCCAGGCCCGCGGTAGGAACGGGATGATCGCGACGCCCATGATGATCATGAAGTCGAGGTAGCGCCCGAAGGTCGTCGACTGGCTGAACGGCCCGGTGATCCGGGTGAAGCTCCCCTTGACCTCCGACGCCGGGCCACCCATCACGAACCCGAAGAGGGTGTAGAGGAGGGGGAAGGCGAGCGAGGCGAACGCGGCGATGAGCACCCGTTTGAGCCACCGGTCGTCCTCGATGAGCTGCTCGAGGACGAGGTACATCATGACGACCGCCGAGATGCGCAGCCCCTCGAGGGACGTCGGCAGCGGCCGGGCCGACGACAGGGCCGAGATGAAGCCGGCGGTCCCGAAGGTCACCATCGTCACGCTGAGCCAGGACAGGCGCAGCTCGCCGCGCTCGAGCAGCCGGGCGGCGAGCCACACCATCGCGGCGAGGAGGAACAGCACCGCGAGGATGCTCGACGGGTCCAGCCCTCGCGCGGCGGCGGTGTTCGTGGACGTGTTGCCGGCCGAGGACCCGCTCAGCTTGAAGATGTCGATCGAGGCCCGCGCGCCGAGCAGGAGCAGGACGAAGGCGCCGAACCGGGTGGCGGCGAGCAGCCCGAGGACGATGGCGACGACGGCGATGATCGGCAGGACCATCTTCGTCCGGTCGGTGTGGTTCATCCCGCTGTAGGCCGCGGCCGAGGCGGTGATGAGGACCGTGAGGACGGTGAGGCCCTTGAGCAGGACCGGATGGGAGACCAGCTGCTCGCGCGTCGTCGAGGGGGTTGTCGTGCCCGCCGTCATGGGGAGGGCTCCACGCTCCGCGCCACGTCGACCCCGGTGAGGTCGAGGAGGCGGGCGTTGTGGGGCGCGTAGTAGTCCTGGAGGAAGCGGCGCTGCTCCTCCGGCACGGCCGAGGCCGTGACGCCGACCTTCTGGGCGGTCAGCCCGTCGAGGTCGACGCGGTCCAGACCGAGGAAGTCCCACACCCGCGCGAGCTGGCCGTGCGGGTCGGCGAAGAGCTCCTCCGAGCGCAGGACGAGGACGCGCTCCCGGTCGACGTGGGCGAAGACCCGCTCGAGCTGCTCGGCGTAGTGGCCGCGGCGGAGGTAGGCGTGGTAGCGGAACTCGAAGCTGTCGTAGGAGGGGTCGGCGGCCATCCGCTCCTCCTCGCCCGCAAGGCGCTCCGGCTCGGCCGCGAGCGCGTCGGCGAAGCCGAGGGTCTCCTTGCCGCGGGCCGCCTCGTACTTGTGATGCGACCAGGCCCGCTCGACGGGGTCGCGCAGGACCGCGATGAGCCGCACCTCGGGCAGGGTGCGGGCGATCCGCTCCGGCGCGAGCGGGTGGAACATGTAGTAGGGGCTGCCCTCGCCGGTGATGCGCCACTCCCCCTGCTGGGCCGGGAAGCCGGAGCGGAACCACGCCTCGCCCCGGGAGTGGTTGACGTCGAAGTAGTGGGTGCCCTTGCCGGTGAGGCACGGCGCGACCTGCGGGTGCCGGGCGATCCAGTCGTAGGCGGACGTCGAGCCGCCCCGCTTCGTGCCGATGACGAGGAAGCCGGGCTCCATGCCCCCACGTCGGACCAGGGGGCGCAGCGACGAGAGCGCACGACGCGCACCCTGCATGGCCCCCATGACCCCCACCTCGGTTCCTCGGGTGCGGGCGACCCGACGCCCGCACTCCCTGCTTCGGACCCGGCCCGACCGGATCCGCCCTGGTGAGAGTGTAGACAACGAACCCGGTTGGTACGGCCCACTCAGCCAATTGCCAGACGGTTCCTAGGAGCCCGTATGCCGCCGCGGGACCTCCCGAGGACCGGTCCACCGGCCCTCGGCCGCGCCTCAGCCGGGCTCGGGGGCGGTCGTTCCGCTCGCCCAGGCGCGGCGATGGGCGTCGAGGACGCCCCGGACCTCGGCGCCCGCCTCGGCGCCACCGACGTCGGTGACGGCGGCGACGAGGTCCTCGGCCGACGCCGGGACCGGCGCCTGCGCGGGCAGGTAGCCGCGGGCGATGAAGCCGAGGTAGCGGGCCCCCTCGGCGTCCTCCGGCCCGAAGAGCCGGGCCGTGTTGTCGAAGATCGGCATCGGCCGGGGGTCGACGAGGTAGGTCCCCGGCGCGGCCACGCCGTCGGAGGCCAGGAGGAGCGCCAGCCGGTGTCCGCCGTCCCCGACGTGGATCCGAGGCCGGATGAGCGCACCGGTGTCGGACTCCATGGGCCTGCTCGTGCTCCGGAGGACGACGGGGTAGCGCGGGTCGAAGCCGCGGTCGCGGAAGGACCAGTAGAGGGCCCGCGCGGTGCGGACCCGCTCGGTCAGCTGCTCGTCGTGGAGCGCCTCGTCCTCGAGCACCCACGGCCGGAACCGGGCCATGGCCACCCGGGCGAACCAGACGGCATACGCGCTGGAGCGCACGAGCGGCATGAGCGCCTCCAGCGGCTCCTCCCGCTCCCGCTCGCCGAGCATCCGGAACAGGTCGGCCCGGACCCGCACGTCGTAGCGCAGCGGGCTGATGAGCGCGGCGATGTCGATCGGCTCGGTGCCCCGCTGCTTCGGGCGCCAGGTCACCGCCCGGCGGACGGTCCGCCGCGCGGTCGCCGACATCGAACGCTTCACGTCTCCCCCTCGGGTCACCGATCCGGCCGCGCGATGCCGGGGACGGTGTCAGTCAACCACGGACGAGCCGACGATCGGGAGCGTTCCGCAGCGCGGGGTGAGCGGCCCGTGACATGATGACGGAATCGTGAGGACGGGTCGCCGGGGCCCGGATGCTCGTCCGGGGGCGGTCGAGCCGTCGAGGGGGTCAGGGAGTCCGTGCGCATTCTCCACGTCAACAAGTTCCTCTACCGACGCGGTGGCGCCGAGGGATACATGCTCGACGTGGCCGCGCTCCAGCGCGGTGGCGGCCACATCGTCGAGTACTGGGGCATGGAGCACCCCGACAACATCCGCCCGCTCCCCCTCGTCGACACCTTCCCGTCCTACGTCGAGCTGGAGCCGCCGCCCGGTGGGCTCGCCGCCGTCGGCGCGGGCGCCCGGATGATCTGGTCGCGCGAGAGCCGCCGGGGGATGTCCCGGGCCATCGCCCGGTTCGCGCCGGACGTCATCCACTGCCACAACGTCTACCACCAGCTCTCGCCGTCGATCCTCGCCGCGGCCCGGTCGGCGGGGATCCCGGTCGTCATGACCCTCCACGACTACAAGCTCGCCTGCCCGAGCTACCAGATGCTCGACCACGGGACACCCTGCGACGCGTGTGTCGGGCACTCCACGCTTCCGGCGCTGCGCCGCCGCTGCAAGGGCGGCTCTCTCGCCGGCAGCGGGCTGCTCGCGCTCGAGTCGGGCCTGCACCGGGTGACCGGCGCCTGGGACTCCGTCGCGATGTTCGTCAGCCCGAGCGAGTTCCTCGCCGGGGTGATGGCCCGGGCCGGGGTCGCCCCCGACCGGCTCCGGGTGGTGCCGCACTTCGTCTCCGCCGGTGGCACCCTCCAGGCCGGGAGCGTCGACCCGGTGGACCGGCCCGGCGTCGTCTTCGCGGGTCGCCTGTCGCCCGAGAAGGGCGTCGACACCCTCGTCGAGGCCGCCGCCCTCGCCCCCGACGTCCCCGTCCACATCGCCGGCGACGGGCCGGAGCGCGCGGCGCTCGAACGGCTCGCCCGGGACCGCGGCGCCGCCAACGTCACCTTCCACGGCCGGCTCGCCAAGCCCGACCTCGAGGCGATCGTCGCCACGTCCGTCGCGACCGTCGTCCCCTCCCGGTGGTACGAGAACCAGCCGATGACGATCCTCGAGTCGTATGCCGCGGCCGTCCCGGCCATCGTCACCTCCCTCGGCGGCAGCCCGGAGCTCGTCGTCGACGGGGTCGACGGGCTCGTCGTGCCGCCCAACGACCCCCCGGCGCTCGCCGGGGCGATGACCCGGCTGGCCGGCGACCCGGAGGCCGCGTGGGCGATGGGCCGCTCCGGGCAGGCCCGCCTGCTCGAGCGGCACGACCCCCACCGGCATCTCGCGGCCCTCGACGCCGTCTATGCCGAGATCGCCGGCGTCGCCGTCGGGGGCGTGGCATGAGCTCCGAGCGGGTCACCGTCCTCTACGTCGCCGGCAGCGGGCGGAGCGGCACGACGGTCATCAACACGATCCTCGGCCAGCTGCCGGGCGCCTTCGCCGCCGGTGAGCTGCGCTACCTCTGGCAGCGCGGGGTCGTCGAGGACCACCGCTGCGGGTGCGGTGAGCCGTTCGCGACCTGCCCGGTCTGGGGTGCCGTCATGGCGGCCGTCGGACCGGTCGACGCGGACGAGGCCGCCGGGATCGCCGCGCGGCTCCTCGGGCGGCTGCGCGTCCTGCGGGTCCCGGGCATGCTGGCCCGCCGGCTCACCGGCCGACCGGCGGTGCCGCCGCACGCGGACGACGAGCGGATCGCCGCCCTCTACCGGGCGGTGGCCGAGCACACCGGCGCCGCGGTCCTCGTCGACTCCTCGAAGCTCCCGCCCTACGGCCTGCTCCTCCAGGGCCGGCCGGAGCTCGACGTCCGTGTCCTCCACGTCGTCCGCGACCCGCGCGCCACCGCGTTCTCCTGGCGCCGGAGCAAGGCCACCCAGGACACGGCGTCGGGCAGCACGATGCCGCGGATGGAGGTGTGGAAGTCCTCGCTGCTGTGGCTGCTGTGGAACCTGCTCACCGACCGGCTGTGGCCGAGCCGGCGCGAGGACGTCGTCCGGTTCCGCTACGAGGACTTCGTCGCCGACCCGCGACGCCACATGACGGCGGTCGCCGAGCTCGTCGGGCTGCCCCCCGAGGCCCTGCCCTTCGTCACCGACGACGAGGTCACCCTGGCGCCGACCCACAGCGTCGCCGGCAACCCGAACCGGCATACGACCGGGACGGTCCGGATCCGCGGCGACATGGAGTGGCGGACGGCGATGCCGCGCCGCGACCGGCTCGTCGTCACGGCGCTGACCGCGCCCGGCATCCTCCGCTTCCGCTACCCGTGGGCCGTCCGGAGCCGGTCGGCCCCCACCGAGACCGTCCCCTCACAAGGAGCATCATGACCAGCCTCCTCCTCGTCGTCGGCACCGGCAGGAGCGGGACGACCCTCGTCTCGGAGACGGTCGCGCGCCACCCCGAGACCGGCTTCATCTCCGGGGTCGACGACAAGCTGTCCCGGCTCAACCTCCTCGGCCGGCACAACGGTCGGCTCTACCGGCGCACGGCGCAGCGGCCCTCGTCGATGCGCGCGCTCTCGGAGGCGAGGACCCTCATCGAGAAGGGGCGGGTGCGGGTCGCGCCCTCCGAGGGCTACGGCCTCTTCGACCGGCATGTCATGTCGGGCTTCTCGACGCCGTGCCGGGACCTGCTCGCCGAGGACCTCACCCCCTACCTCGCCCGGCGGGTCGAGGAGTTCTTCCGGCAGCGGATCGAGGCCCAGGACTGCACGATGCTCGTCCAGCACCTCACCGGCTGGCCCCGGGTGGGCTTCCTCCGGGCGGCCTACCCCGACCTCAAGGTCGTCCACGTCGTCCGGGACGGCCGCGCCGTCGCGAACTCCTGGCTGCAGATGGGCTGGTGGGACGGCTGGCTGGGCCCGGACAAGTGGATCTACGGGCCGCTGCCCGAGGACCTCCGGGCGATGTGGGAGGAGTCCGGGCGCTCCTTCGCCGTCCTCGCCGCCCTCGGCTGGCGGATGCTCGTCGACGCCTACGAGGCGGCCCGGGCGCTCACCCCGGACGACCGCTGGCTCGACATCCGCCACGAGGACGTCCTCGCGGACCCGCGCGGCACCGTCGGCCGGGTCCTCGACTTCGCCGGCCTGGACTGGACTCCGGAGTTCGAGGAGGGCTTCTCCCGGCACACGATCGAGCAGCACCGGCGCACCCCGTGGGTCGAGGAGCTGACGCCGGCCCAGGTCGGCGACATCGAGCGGGTCCTCGCCGAGCCCCTCGCCCGCTGGGGCTACGCCCTCTGACGCGGACCCCAGGGCCCCCGGCCCCGCCCCCCCGGCACCGAGGCCCCCCGGCACGAACCTCTGCTAGCAGAGGTTGCTGCAGAACGGGGGTGCTGCAACCTACCCGTCCTGCAGCAACCTGCCCGTCGAGGCCGCTGGACGTCACCGCCCACGCGCCGACACCTGGCCGCCCACGCGTCGACACCTGGCCGCGCGCGCGTCGATACCTGACCTCCGGCGCGCCCCGCTCCTACGGAACCGTGACGATGACGGCGTCGGACCACGGCGAGGAGCCGTAGTCGTTCACCGCCCGCACCCGGTAGCGGTAGGTCACGCCGCTGGCGGCGCTCGCGTCGGTGTACTCGAGCACCGAGCCGTTGCCGCGGTAGATCCGCACGCCGTCGCGGGTGAGGACATAGGCCTTGACCGGCGCCGCGCCCGTGATGGCCGACGGCTCCCACTCCAGCAGCATCCCCGGGCCGAGGTCGGACGGCGCGGCGGTGAGCCGCGGCGGGCCGGGGACGCCGGTGTTCGGGCTGGCCGTCGCCTGCTTCGACGCGGTCCCCTGCCCGATGACGTTGACGGCCGCGACCGCGTAGTAGTACCGCACGCCGACCGAGACGTCGGCGTCGGTGTAGCTCGTCGCGTCACCCGCAAGGGTCGTCAACGGCGAGAGGACCCCCGAGGTCGTCCCGCGGAGCACGACGTATGCCGTGACCGGGCTGCCCCCGTCGGTCACCGGCGGCGACCACGTCAGGTCCGCGGCCCCGAGCGAGCCCGTCGCGACGAGGTCGTGCGGCGCGGACGGCGTGATGACGAGCCCGGCCTGCGGCACGGCCTCGACGACGGTCGACAGCTCGCTGACGCCGACGGAGGTGACGGCGCGGACGGCATACCGGTACGTCGACGCGGGGTCACCCGGGGAGCCGTTGACGACACTGTCGTCGACGAGGCTCAGACCCTTGGTCTTCGTGAGCAGCTTGAGCCGGCCGGAGCCGAGGCCGCGGTAGACCTTGTACTTGCGGATCTTCGCGCCACCGTCGGTATCCGGGGTGTCCCAGATGACGACGACCTGGCCGTCGCCGGCGCGTGCCTCGACGTTCTTCGGCGACGCGGGCGGCTGCAGCGCAGAGGTGTCGACGAACATCCCGAGGTGCGGCTGGAGGGTGCCACCGACCTTGGTGAAGTCCCCACCGGTCATCAGCGCCGTCCCGGTGCTCGCGAGGGCCCACACCCCGAGGGCGCTGTTGACCCGCGGCCGGGAGTCGGTGATCTCGCCCGTGGCGGTCACCATCTCGGCGAGCTTGTATCGGGTGAGGTCCTCGAAGGATGCGGACCCGCTGAAGTGGCCTCCGCAGTAAGACATCGAGCCGAGGAAGGCGACGGCCGCGACGTTGCCGGTCGCGTGGTGGCTCCACCGGGTCGTCCCCGTCGCGGCATCCTGGACGGTGCACCCGCCCCCGGAGCCGCCGGAGCCCATGAGGAGCGCGTCGCCGTCGAGCGCGAGGTCGAGGACCGGGGCGCGGTGGTCCTGGTTGTTGAGGCCGGACCGGAAGACCGGGTCGATGTCGGGTGTCGTCCCCGTCGAGAGCAGGGTGAGCCGCGAGGCGAAGGCCTGACCGTCGACGGCGCTGAAGTCGCCACCGACATAGATCCCCGTCCCGGCGGCGTCGACGAGGAGCGAGCGCACCGCGGCGTCGAGGACGGCCGTCGACCAGGTCCGGTCGACGGTCCCGTCGCTCGCCGAGACCCGGGCGAGGTAGGGCGCGGTGACGTCGCCGCCGGCGTCGGTCACCGTGTCGAAGGCCCCACCGAGATACACCCACCCGCCGGACACGGCGAGGGCGTTGACCCAGACGTTGGCCTCGGGGGACCACGGCAGCAGCGCACCCGTGGAGAGGGAGACGGCAGCGAGCGAGATCCGCAGCTCGCCGTTGACGTGTCGGAAGTCGCCGCCGAGATAGACCGTGTCGCCGTCGACGGCCACGGCCTGGACGGGCCCGTCCGTGCTGACCGGCCACGCCTCGACGACACCGGTGGCCTCACGGAAGAGCGCGACGTTGTCGACCGCCAGCGTGTCGCCGGACGGGCTCAGTGCGGTGTCGAAGGACCCCCCGACGACGACGACATCGCCGGCCGGCGCGATCGCCTCGACGTGACCGTTGACCCCCCACGTCCGCGCCATCGTGCTCGAAGCGCCGGTGCCGGTGGCCGCGGCGGCGGGCGCCGCGACCGTCAGGCCACCGACGACGACGGCCGCCGCGGCGAGCGCGGCGGCACCCCGCCACCGCCGCCGGATCGGTCCGGCCGTGGGTGTGGCTGTGCGTGTGGCCCAGGCCATCGGTCTCCCCCTTCGTCGTGGCCCCGCCCCGCCCCCCGGCGCAGGGTCCCACGGTCGGACAGGGTAACCCGACCCGCGCGGCGGGCAACAGACACGACGAGATAGGGATTGGCCGCGGGAGGGGGACCGCGGCCAACCCCGGCTCTAGGTGGTGACCGTGACGACGTTCGACCAGGGCGAGGACCCGTAGGAGTTCACGGCCTTGACCTTGTAGGCGTAGGTGTTGCCGGGATTCACCGAGTGGTCGACGTAGCTGAGCGTCGAGCCGTCACCGACGTAGACCCGCACGCCGTCCCGGATGAGGACGTACTTCGTGATCGGCGCGCCGCCGTCGTTCGGAGCCGTCCAGGACAGGATCGCGTCACCGCCGGCCACCACTCCGCTGAGCACCGGGGCGAAGGGAACGCCGGTGTTCGGCGTGGCCGAGGCCTCCTTGCTCAGCACCCCGACGCCCACCGCGTTTCGTCGCCGCCACCGCGTAGTAGTACCGGGTCCCGACCGCCACCGCCGTGTCGAGGTAGGCATGGGTGCCGGCGCCGACGACCTGGTACGGCGCGAGCCCACCGGAGGTCAGCCCCCGGTAGATCGTGTAGCCGGTGACGCCGCTGCCGCCGTCACTGAGCGGAGGGTCCCAGGACAGGCTGGCGTGGCCGAGCTCGCCCACCGCCGTGAAGGCCTGTGGCGCCGACGGCGTCGTGAGCTGGCCGGCGAGCGGCAGCGCGGTGGCCGGCGCGGAGGCCGGACCCTTGCCGGCGCTGTTGATCGCCAGGACGGTGTAGGTGTATGCCGTCGCCGGGTCGCCCGGGACGCCGTTGACGACGGTCGTGTCGAGGTAGCTGAGGGTCGTCGTCTTGGCGAGCAGGCTGGCGGACCCGCCCCCGAGGGCGCGGTAGACGGCATACTTGCGGATCTTCGCGCCACCGTCGGAGTCCGGGGCGTCCCAGGACAGCACGACCTCTCCGTCGCCGGCCCGCGCGGCGAGGTTCCCCGGAGCGAGCGGCACCCCGACGAAGGCCTGGTCGACGAACATGCCCAGGTGCGGCTGCGGGACGGTGCCGACCTTCGTGAAGTCGCCGCCGGTCAGCAGCGCCGTGCCGGTGCTCGCGAGGGCCCAGACGCCCAGCGCGCTGTTGACCTTCGGCGCCCACGACGTGATCCGGCCGGTGGACGTCACCATCTCGGCGATCTTGTACCGGCTGAGGGTCTCGAAGGAACCCGACCCGCTGAAGTGCCCGCCGCAGTAGGACATCGGGCCGAGGAACGCCACGGCCGCCACGTTGCCGGTGGTGTGGTAGGCCCACTGGGTGGCACCCGTCGTCGCGTTCTGGAGGGCACAGCCACCGCCGGAGCCGCCGGCCGCGACGAGCAGGTCGTTGCCCTGGAGCGCCAGCGAGAACACGGGCGCGCGGTTGCCCTGGTTGTTCGGTCCGGAGCGGAAGGTCGGGTCGATCGTCGGGACGGCACCGGTCGACAGCAGGGTGAGCCGCGAGGCGTACCCGGCCGAGCCGATGGCCCCGAAGTCACCGCCGACGTAGACGCCCGACCCGTCGGCGGTCGGCACGATGGTGCGGACCCGGTCGTTCGAGGCTCAGCGCCGTGCTCCAGGACCGGTCGACGACGCCCCCCGTCGAGATGCGGGCGAGATGCTCGGCGTTGACGCTCCCGATGTCGTCGCTGACGGCCGTGAAGGCGCCGCCGATGTAGACGTTCCCGCCGGCGACGGCGAGCGCCTCGACGGAGACGTTGGCCTGCGGGTCCCACGGCAGGACGGCGCCGGACGAGAGCGACACCGCCGCCAACGAGACGCGCAGTGCACCGCCCACGTGCCGGAAGTCGCCGGCGAGGTACACCGTGTCGCCGTCGACCGCCACCGCGAAGACGGGGCCGTCGACCTCGACGGGCCAGTCCTCGAACGTGCCGGTGGCGGGCCGGAAGAGGGCGACGGAGGACACGACATGCTCATCGCCCGACGGGCCGAGCGTCTTGTCGAAGTCGCCCACGACGACGGCGACGTCGCCGGCGAGGGCGATCGCCGCCACGTGGCCGTCGACGCCCCAGGTCCGGGCCATCGTCGAGGACGCCCCGACCGGGTCGACCGCGTGGGCCGCCGTCGCTCCCGCGCCGGCGATGACGACCGCCCCGACGACACCGCCCGCAAGACGACGCATGACTGACTGCACAGTGGACATCCCCATGTCCTTCCCCTGATGCGGGACCTCCGCAGCCCCGAGCCCCCCTGTGGCTGAGAAGAGAATAGCCCTCCCTGGGCGGCCGACGGCCGGGCCGACCTGACGGAAATCCGCCACTCGGCACCCGCGGTCCGGGACCGACGATGCTCAGCCGACGGTGGCGACCACGGTGTCGGACCACTTCGACGAGCCGTAGGAGTTGAGTGCCTTGATCTGGTACTCGTAGCTGCGTCCCGGGACGACCGCGGAGTCGGTGTACTCGACGGTCGTCGCGCTGGCGGAGGCGACCCGGACCCCGTCGCGGACGAGGATGTACTTCGTCACCGGGGAGGCCCCGACGATCGGCGACGGGACCCACTCGAGCAGCACGCTGGCCGGCCCCGGCGTCGCGGTCAGGCTCGGGGCGCCCGGGACGCCGGTGTTGGGCGTGCCCGACGCCTCCTTGGACGCGATCCCCGTCGCCGGCGGCGTTGACCGCCGCGACCGTGTAGTAGTACCGCGTGCCGACGACGACGTCGCTGTCGACGTAGGAGCGCGAGGACGCCGGGACGGTCGTCAGCGGCGCCAGCACGCCGGTCTCGGTACCGCGTGAGATGACGTATGCCGTGACCGGGCTGCCGCCCTCGGTCAGCGGCGGCGCCCAGCTGAGCGACGCGGCCCCGAGGATGCCCTGGGCGACGAAGTCCTGGGGTGCGGACGGCACGATGACCAGGCCGGCCTCCGGCACCGCCTGCACGATCGGGGACTTCGGGCCGGACCCCGCCTTGTTGAGCGGCTGCACGAGTAGCTGTAGGTCGAGGCCGGGTCACCCGCCGTGCCGTTGACCGCGGTGGTGTCGACGTAGCTGAGGTTCTTCGTCTTGGCCAGCAGTGCCGCCTTGGCCGAACCCTTGGCCCGGAAGATCTTGTAGTTCGTGATCTTCGTGCCGCCGTCGGTGCCCGGCGGGTCCCAGCGGAGGGCGACCTGGTGGTCGCCCGGCCGGGCCAGGAGGTTCTCGACGCCCGCCGGCGGGGTGAGCGCCGCCTTGTCGACGAACATCCCCATGTACGGCTGGCTCGTCGACCCCACCTTGGTGAAGTCCCCACCGGCCAGGAGCGCGGTCGGGGTCGCCGCGAGGGCGAAGATGCCGAGGGCACTGTTGACCGACGGGGCGAAGGAGGTCACGGCGCCGGTCGACGTCGTCACCTCGGCGATCTTCTTGCGGCTGAAGCTGGCGAAGGAGGCGGACCCGTTGAAGTGTCCGGCGCAGTACGCCCTCGGCCCGAGGAACGCCGCAGCGACGACGTTGCCGGTCGTGTGGTAGCTCCACCGGTTGGCGCCCGTCACGGCGTCCTGGAGCGTGCAGCCACCACCGGACCCGCCGGCACCGATGAGCAGGGCATCGCCGTCGAGGGCGAGGGCGAACGCGGGCGCCCGGTTGCTGCCGTTCGTCGCGGCGGAGCGGAACACCGGGTCGAGGTCCGGCGTGGCGCCGGTCGACACGAGGGTGAGGTGCGGCGGCATACCCGGCCCCGCCGATCGGGACCGAAGTCGCCGCCGACGTAGATCCCCGAGCCGTCCGCCGTGGGCAGGAGCGACCGGACCTGGGCGTCGAGGCCGAGGACGGTGCTCCAGGCGCGGTCCACGGTTCCGTCGGCCGCCGACACCCGGGCGAGGTACGGGGCCGACACCGCACCGGCGGCGTCGGTGACGGTCGTGAAGGTGCCCCCGAGATAGACCTCTCCCCCGTCGACGGCCAGGGCGCCGACGGCGACGTTGGCCTGGGGGGCCCAGGGAAGCAGCGAGCCGTCGGACAGCGAGACCGCCGCGAGCGAGACGCGGAGAGCGCCGTTGACGTGCCGGAAGTCTCCGCCCAGGATAGACGGTGTCGCCGTCGATGGCGACGGCCTGGACCGGTCCGTCGACGGTGACCGGCCAGGCGTCGAAGGTGCCGGTGGCGGGCCGGAACAGCGCGACGTTGCCGACGACTCGCTCGTCGCCGCCCGGACCGAGCAGCCGGTCGAAGGACCCACCGACGACGGCGACGTGCCCGGTCGGCGCCAGGGCGAGGACCCGCCCGCTGACGCCCCACGTGCGGGCCATCGTGGGCGAGGCGCCGGTGCCGGGGGCGCCGGCGGCTGGCCCGGCCGAGCCGAGCGGGACCGCAAGCGCGGCGACGAGGCAGGCCATCAGTGCCCGGCGAAGCACGTCCACGCAGGGTGGGTCGAGCGAGCATCAGGGTTCCTTTCCCCCCGAACGGCCCCCACGCCGTCCCCCAGCGTCCGTGCCCACCACGGCGCGTGGGCGAAGCGTACTCATGGGGGGTCCCAACGCGCCAGCACTCGTCATCATGTCGTCATCTGCGCGCGGACGCGGAGCAGCCCCGGCGCCGAGGGCGCCGAGGCTGCTCGGGGAGCCGGGCCGACCCGGGTCGGCCCGGCGTCCGTCAGGGGGTGCCGCGGAACAAGGCGAAGCCCTGCTGGACGACCTCGCGCGAGCCGGCGAAGGTGAAGTCGCCGCCGACGAGCAGCCCCTCGGGGCTGGCCGCGTAGGACCAGACACCCATCGGCGTGTCGAACTCCGGTGCGTACGGCAGCAGGTAGGCGTCGCTGGAGTTGAAGACCCAGAAGCGCTGCTGGGACGTCACGTCCGGCCCGCCCGGGTAGGCCGAGCAGGCCCCGCCGCGGCCCCTGTCGCCGCCGTGGGTGCCGTAGTAGAAGTGGCCGTTGACCTCCAGGCGACCCTGCATGCCCCCGTTGCACTTCGTCCGCCAGTTCAGACCCGTCGGGTTCGAGGGCGTACCGAGCGTCGTCGTGTTCCACTGGTAGATGTAGTCGGGGCAGACGTCGCCACCGTAGAGGCGCTGCCCGTCGTCGCTGAGGTAGAGCCGGTTGATCCACGGTCCGACGCTGCTACAGCCCTGGACACCACCGATCTGGTTGGCCGTGAACGCTCCGGTGGTCCCGTCGACGACGACGATCCCGCCGGTGACATCGACGCCGTTGACCGTGGTGAACGGGCCGGCGATGAACACCTTGGAGTCGTCCGGGGTCGCCTGGATCCCCATGACCATGCCGCCCGCCCGGAGCTTGCCGGTCGGTCCGACGGTGTCGGCCACCCAGGCCGGGTCGACCGCGCCGGTCGTCGCGTCGAGCTTGGCGGCGTGGGCCCGCTTGGTCGTGCCCACCCGCTTGAACTTCCCGCCGATGTAGAGGGAGTTGCCGACGAGCGACATCTGCCAGACGTCGCGGTTCGGCTTGGCCGTGAAGGCGGCTGTCGACCGCGCCCGTCGCCGCGCTGATCTTGACGATGTTGCGGTGGTCCTGACCGTTGACGTTGATGAA
Source organism: uncultured Actinomycetota bacterium (assembly GCA_963745335.1). Taxonomy (GTDB): domain Bacteria; phylum Actinomycetota; class Actinomycetes; order Actinomycetales; family Dermatophilaceae; genus CAVSJJ01. The sequence goes on along the minus strand of CAVUXP010000003.1, from coordinate 345,030 downwards.
GTCGCCGGCGACGTATGCGCCGGTGCCGTCCGCCGTCTTGGTGATGTCGAGGACCATGCCGTCGACGTCGGACCGGAAGCCGGGGTCGGCCTGGCCGGTCGTGAGGTCGATGACCGCGAGACCGTCGCGGAGCAGGCCGCCGACGCTGGTGAACTCGCCACCGAGGACGATGCCGGACGGCGTCGAGGCGATGCCCAGCACCTTGTTGCCGACGACGGGGTTCCACGCGGTGAGGTCACCGGTGGCGGTCTGCCAGGAGGCGGCATGGTGGCGGGAGACGCCGTTCGCGTCCTTGAAGTTGCCGCCCGCGTAGAGGACGCCGTCGGCGATGGCCAGCGCGGTCGTCCACGGGACGCACGGGGCGAGGCCACCGACGGCCTTCTTCAGGTGCGGTTCGTGGCAGCCGGTGATCGCCGGGTTCCAGCCCGACGTCGCGCCGGCCGCCGTGACCCCGCCGAGCGAGGTGCGGGCGACGCCGCCGAGCGTCGTGAACTGTCCACCGGCGTAGACGGTGCCGGTCGCGCCGTCCGTCACGAGGGCCGAGACCACGGCGTCCGCACCGGGGTTCCAGCCGGTGACGGCGCCGTTGCTCGTGGCGAAGGCCGCGAGCCGGCTGCGCGACTGGGTCCCCGTCGGGCTCGAGTAGGCCGACGTGAAGTCGCCACCGGCATACACGGTCGAGCCGTCGGCCGACAGGGCGAGGGCCCGCACGGTCGAGCCGGTCGTCGACGTGAACGACGTGTCGAGCGAGCCGTTGGAGGCGTTGAGACGCGCGATCCCGCGGTGCGAGACGCCGACGGTGCTGAACGCGCCACCGACGTAGACCGACGTCGCCGTCGCGGCGAGTGCGTAGACGGTGGAGTTCGGCGAGGCGCTCCAGCCGGGCACCGGGTCGCCGGTCGTGGCGTCGACGGCGGCGAGGTTCGTCGCGGCGGCGCCGCTGACCTTGGTGATCTTGCCGCCGATGTAGAGGACGCCGGTGGGGCTCAACGCGAGGGCGTACACCTTGCCGTTCGTCTGGGCCTTGAAGCCGCGGTCGACCTTGCCGTCGGCGCCGATGTGGGCGACCCGCCTCTTGGGGGCCCCGTCGACGAGGGTGAACTCGCCGCCGAGGTAGTAGCCCCCGGCGCCGTCGGAGATGACGGCGTTGACGTTGTCGATCGTCATCTTCGGCGACTCGGCGAGCGCGCCGGTGCTCGCATCGACGAGGGCCGAGTGGCCGACGGTCGGTCCGACGTAGTCGAAGCCGCCGCCGAGCAGCGCCCTGCTGCCGTAGGTCTCGATCTCCATGACCCGGCCGTTGGTGCCCCACACGCTGTTGTCGGCGGTGAGGGACAGCGCCGGCGGGGTGAGATCGGCCGCCTGGGCCGGGGCGACCCCGGCGACGGCGACCGCCAATGATGTCGCGGCGGCCGCGACGCCGACCGAACGAGCCTTCTTCAAGTGGGTGAGACCGACCCCCACGCACTCCGATGGAACCCACGGATGATGCCTTTCCCCTATGCCGCAGCACTCCTCAGCCCTGCGATCACCATCAAGCTCCCCCCACGGGCGCTTGAACCCTCCCGAGCAGACTACTCGCGCCCGGTCACCTTGCGATAGAGCTCAGCCAGCTCGGCGGCAGCGACCTGCCACCGGTACGGGCGGAGCAGTGTGTCGACCTCGAGCCGGGCCGCGCGACGGCTCAGCTCGAGATCCTCCAGGACACCGCGCAGCGCGCGGGCCAGGTCAGAGGCGTCGCCCGCCCGGAACATCCGGTGGGCGCCGCAGTCGCACGCATCGAGCACCTCGTGGTGAGGTGCGATGTCGCTCGCGACGATGGGCAGGCCGTAGGACACGGCCTCCAGCAGGGTGAGCGGCAGCCCCTCGAGGTCGGAGGGCTGCACGAACACCGCCGCGTTGCTGTAGAGGGCGCCGAGATCGTCGCCGTAGACATAGCCCGGGAAGACGACGCGTCGGTCGCCCAGCCCCATCTCCCGGAGCCGGTCGACGTACTCGTCGCTGAACGAGGAGTCGCCGACGATCGCCACGGGGATGTCGTCCGGCACCTGCGCCATCGCCTCGACGAGCAGGTCCGGCCGCTTCTCCGGGACGATCCGCCCGACGAAGAGGACGTAGCCACCCGGTTCGAGACCGAACTCGCGGGTGAACCGCTCCGGCAGCGGGCCGGGTCGCGGTTCACCGACGCCGTTCGGGATGTATGCCGCCTCGACCCCGAAGTGCGACGAGTAGTGCTCCGCGAGGCTCCGGCTGACGGTGACGACGGCGTCCGGGACATGCCCGCTCATCCAGTGGGCCACGGCGAGGATCGTCTGGGCCGGACCGCCCCACTTCGCCCGCTCGTGGTCGAGGCCGTGCACCGTGAGGACGACCTTGGCGCGTGAGGCGAACCGGGCGACGGGGGCGACGAGTCCCGGCCCGAGGGCGTGGAAGTGGATGACGTCGTGGCCGGTGCGGATCGCATGGACCGTCGACGTGAGGCTGTGGACGATGGCGTCGAGATGCTTGCTCGGCACCGTCGGCGTCGTGACGAGGTGCATGCCCTTGTAGTACTCGGGGACCGGCGTCCCGCCGTCCGCGGCATACGAGGACCGGCAGTAGACGGTCACCTCGATGCCCTCGTCGACGAGCCGGGAGCCCAGCTCCTCGACGTGGTGCTCCACGCCGCCGAACGTCGCCGGCAGCCCCTTCTGGCCGATCATGGCGACCCGCACCGGCCGGGTTCGGCGCCGCTCCCGCGACCAGCGCGCGGGAACGGGCAGCGCCCGCTCCCGTCGCGGCGTGGTCCGTGTCAGACCGATCATCGTTCTCCCCCCGATCCGAGTCGCTCCTCACAGCGACCCGCTCGTCACTCCCCTGCGGTGTCCCCCGACGCCCCGGATGCCTCGCTCCCCAGCGAGACGATCCGGTGGCGTCCATTATTGCCGATCGGCGATCATTCCCGCAGCCACTGTGCGATTTGTGCCCTCGTCGACGAGGACGAACCCACCGGTGGTCCGGTTGCGGCTGTACTCGTCGTGAAGCAGCGGGACGGTCGTGCGGAGCCGGACCCGGCCGATCTCGTTGAGCGTCAGCTCGGTGGCCGTCTCGTCGCGGTGGAGCGTGTTGACGTCGAGGCGGTACTGGAGGTCCTTGACGATCGTCCGGGCGGTCCGCGTCGTGTGCTTGATCGAGTACTTGCGCCCGATCTGGAGGGTGGCCGACTCGTCCATCCAGCACAGCATCGCGTCGATGTCCTGGGAGACCGTCGGCATGTTGTGCGGCCGACAGATCATGTCTCCGCGGGAGATGTCGATCTCGTCCTCGAGCCGCACGGTGACGGACATGGGCGGGAACGCCTCGTCGACCTCGCCGTCCGCCGTCTCGACGGAGGCGATGCGGGACGAGAAGCCCGAGGGCAGGACCATGACGTCGTCGCCCTTCTTGAGGACGCCTCCGACGACCTGACCGGCGTAGCCGCGGTAGTCGTGGTAGGCGTCGGACATCGGGCGGATGACGTACTGGACCGGGAAGCGGGTGTCGATGAGGTTGCGGTCGCTCGCGACGTGGATGTTCTCGAGGTAGTGCAGCAGGCTCGCGCCGTCGTACCAGGGCATCTTGTCGGAGCGGGTCACGACGTTGTCGCCCCTGAGCGCCGACACGGGGATGACCTCGAGGTCGGGCACCTGGAGCTTCGTCGCGAAGCCGACGAACTCCTGGTGGATCCGCTCGTAGACCTCCTGGCTGTAGTCGACGAGGTCCATCTTGTTGACGACGAGGACGATGTGGGGCACCTGGAGCAGGGTCGCGAGGAACGCGTGCCGCCGGCTCTGCTCGACGAGGCCCTTGCGGGCGTCGACGAGGACGAGGGCCAGGTCGGCCGTCGAGGCGCCGGTCACCATGTTGCGGGTGTACTGGATGTGTCCCGGCGTGTCGGCGATGATGAACTTGCGCCGCGGCGTCGCGAAGTAGCGGTAGGCGACGTCGATGGTGATGCCCTGCTCACGCTCGGCGCGCAGGCCGTCGGTGAGCAGCGCGAGGTTGGTGTACTCCTCGCCGCGGTCCCGGCTGACCCGCTCGACGGCGTCGAGCTGGTCCTCGAAGACGGTCTTGGTGTCGTAGAGCAGCCGCCCGATGAGCGTGCTCTTGCCGTCGTCGACCGATCCGGCGGTGGCGAACCGGAGAATGTCCATCAGAAGTAGCCCTCTCGCTTGCGGTCCTCCATGGCGGCCTCGCTGAACTTGTCGTCGCCACGGGTGGCGCCGCGCTCGGTCAGCCGCGTGATGGCGACCTCGTCGATGACCTTCTGGATGGTGTCGGCGTCGGAGTCGACGGCCGCGGTGAGCGTCGCGTCACCGACGGTGCGGTAGCGGACCGTGCGGACCGACACCTCCTCGCCGTCGCGCGGCACGATGAACTCGTTGACGGCATACAGCATGCCGCCCCGGTCGACGACCTCGCGTTCGTGCGCGTAGTAGATCGACGGGATCTCGATGCCTTCGCGCTCGATGTAGTGCCAGATGTCGAGCTCGGTCCAGTTCGAGAGCGGGAAGACCCGGATGCTCTCGCCCGGGTGGATCCGCGCGTTGTAGACGTTCCAGAGCTCGGGACGCTGGTTCTTGGGGTCCCACTGGCCGAACTCGTCGCGGAAGGAGTAGATCCGCTCCTTGGCCCGCGCCTTGTCCTCGTCGCGCCGGGCCCCGCCGAAGATGGCCTGGTAGCCGCCCTGCTCGAGCGCGTCGAGGAGGACCGGCGTCTGGATCCGGTTGCGGGTGCCGTCCGGGGGTTCGGTGACCATGCCCCGGTCGATCGCCTCCTGGACGCTGGCGACGACGAGTTGGACCCCGAGCTCGCCGACCCGGCGGTCCCGGAAGTCGAGGACCTCGGGGAAGTTCTGGCCCGTGTCGATGTGCATGACGGGGAACGGGATGCGGGCGGGGTGGAATGCCTTCTCGGCGAGCCGCAGCATGACGATCGAGTCCTTGCCCCCCGAGAACAGGAGCACGGGCTTCTCGAACTCCGCGACGACCTCGCGGAAGATGTAGATCGCCTCGGACTCGAGCGTGTCGAGCTGGCTCAGCTGGTAGCGGTTCTCGGAAGGGCTCACGCGTCGGCCCCCTCGGCGAGCAGGTCGGCGATCTCGGCGAGCAGCCGATCGGCGATCTCCGGTCGGCAGATCAGCAGGTCCGGCAACAAGGGGTCCCTTCGGTTGTACTCCAACGGCGAACCGTCGATGCGGCTGGCGTGCAGTCCGGATGCCACTGCCACCGCGACGGGGGCGGCGGAGTCCCATTCGTACTGTCCACCCGCGTGGACGTATGCGTCGACCGTATCGTCCAGGACCGCCGTGGCCTTAATCCCGGCCGACCCCATGGGCACGAGCTCGCCGCCGATCCGCTCGGCGAGGGCGGTGACGAAGGCCGGGGGTCGGGTGCGGCTCACGGCGAGCCGGATCGTCTCCGGTATGCCGCTGGGCCGCGCCGGCGGGTCCTCCGTCGAGAGGACGTCGCCTCGGGCCGGACGGGCCACCGCCCCGGCGACGAGGGAGCCCCGCTCCCACAGGGCGACGTGGACCGCCCAGTCGTCGCGGGGGCGCTCCCCGAACTCCCGGGTGCCGTCGAGGGGGTCGACGATCCACACCCGGTCGGCCTCGAGCCGGACGAGGTCGTCCTTGCCCTCCTCCGAGAGGATCGCGTCGCCCGGACGGGCCCGGCGCAACTGCCCCATGAGGAACTCGTGCGACCGGGCGTCACCGGCATTCTTGAGGTCGCTCGCCTCACCGTCCCATCCGGCGCGCAGCTCCACGAGCAGGTCGCCGGCGCGGACCGCCAAGAGGCGGGCCACCGAATGATCTCCGGTGGCCTCCAGGTCCAGCTCCATCAATAAGCCCCTCGTCCTTTGAGGACCGCGCGCGCCGTCCGGACGAGGATCTGCCCGTCGAGCGCCCACGACCAGTTGTCGACGTACCACAGGTCAAGCCGCAGCGAGTCCTCCCAGGATAGGTCGGATCGGCCGGAGACCTGCCACAGGCCGGTCATTCCGGGACGGACCCGGAGTCGCCGGAGGGCGTCGAACTCGTAGTTGTCGACCTCGGAGCCGAGCGGCGGCCGGGGACCGACGAGGGACATGTCGCCTCGGATGACGTTGAGCAGCTGGGGCAGCTCGTCGAGCGAGAACTTCCGGATGAACCGGCCCACCCGGGTCACCCGGGGGTCCTCGCGCATCTTGAACAGGATCGCGTTGCCGTCGTGGTCCTCGGTGAGGTCCGGCAGGAGCGCCTCGGCGTCCTGGACCATCGACCGGAACTTGAACATCGTGAACGGTTGGCCCTCGTTGCCGATCCGGACCTGCTTGAACAGCGCCGGTCCCCGGCTCTCGAGCCGGATGAGCGCCGCGATCGTCAGCAGGACCGGCGAGGCGAGGAGGAGGAGGACGGCGCCGACGACCCGGTCGAGGGCGGCCTTGCTCCGATAGACGAGCCCCTGCGTCAACGGCCGCTCGACGTGGAGCATCGACAGCCCCTGCGCCGGGCGCAGGGCCAGCCGCGGACCGGCGACCTCGATGATCCCCGGCGAGACGAGGAGGTCGACGTCGCGCTGCTCGAGCTGCCACCCGAACCGCCGCAGTGGCTGGCCGGAGAAGTCCGGGCTGCTGGCGACGGCGACGACGTCGGCCTGGACCTGGTCGACCGCGAGGATGGCGTCCTCGGGCGCGCCGAGGATCGGCACGTCCTCGATCGTCCCGAGGGAGACCCACGAGGAGTCCATCCCGTTGACGCAGGCGCCGACGACGTTGAGGCCGTTGACCTCGGGGTGCTGGCGGATCTGCCGGATCATGTCGGCGACGGCATCGGCGCGCCCCACGACGATGGTGCTCTGCAGCATCTCGCCGGCCGCCCGCCGGCGGTGCAGGCGGGTCCGCAGGCTGTAGCGGCCGAGGGCCGTCCCCACGAGCAGCAGCGGCAGCGCGAAGGCGACGAAGCCCCGCGAGACCTCCAGCATGAAGGCGTAGGACAGGACCGCCGAGCCGGCGAGCAGCGCGACGATGGCGCGGGTGATCGCGCGGTACTCCTCGGGCCCGGCGCCGAGGTAGCGGGGCGCGTAGGCCCGCGACCAGGCCAGGCAGGCAACCCAGGCCAGGGGCAGCAACACGGCCGCCCACCTCATGCCTTCGTCGCCCAGGAGGCCGACACCCTGGCCGACGGTGACGGCGCGAAGGACGGCCGCGACGAGCGAGACGCAGGTCGCCAACGCGAGATCGGTGAAGAACGCGTGTCGCCGGTAGGACCGCTGCCACGCGGCGAGGCCGTGGGCCACGCGCGCGTGCCCCGCCTCCACGAGGTCGACCCTCGGCGCCGGTCGCCGGCGTGTTCCCGCCAGCAGCCTGGTGCTGCTTGCAATGCTCATGGCACTCCTCCCCTAAACGGGAGGAACCTCACATTCCCCCCGCGTGCCCCAGCCGTGGGGGAGTGACAGGACATCGGACCCGACCCGACGCCCTCGATGTGTCGCTTCTCATCCCCCGCGACGCGCCTCACTGTATACCCGGATGCCGGGGGGCGCGTACAGGGGTCGGCGAGATTCGGCCCGCCGGACGCCGGAAACCGTGCGGTCGCGTCAGCGCGGCGCGTGGATCTGCTGCTGGGCCGCGAGCAGACCCTCGGCGACGAGCAGCTCGACCGCGTCGGCGGCGTCGGACACGGTGAGCGGCAGGTCTTTTCGCTCGGTCGGCGAGAAGTCCCTCAGCACGTAGTCCGCCGGGTCCATCCGGCCGGGCGGACGCCCGATGCCGACCCGGACCCGGTGGTAGTCACGGGTGCCGATGGCGCTGCTGACCGACCGGAGGCCGTTGTGGCCGCCCTCCCCGCCGCCCCGCTTGAGCCGCACCTCCCCCGCGTCGATGTCGAGCTCGTCGTGGATGACGACGAGGCGCTCGGCCGGCACGGAGAAGAAGCGCATGAGTGCCGACACCGGCCCGCCGGACTCGTTCATGTAGGAGTTCGGGACGGCGAGGACGACCGATCGGCTGCTCGGGCCGGGCGGCCCGATGCGGGTCTGCGCGACGACGGCCCGCGCCTTGTGCGAACGCAGGGTGCTGCCGGTGCGGGCGGCGAGCTCGTCGAGGACCATCGCCCCGACGTTGTGCCGGTTGCCGGCATACCGCGGTCCGGGGTTGCCCAGACCCACGACCAGCCACGTCCCGTCCTCGCTCACGGGGAACCAGTATGCCGCCCCCGCAGACGGGTGTGGCCCGACCCCATCACTGGGGCCGGGCCACGCACCGGACGAGCGAGTCGGCTCTCAGGCGTCGTCGGCGGGGGCCTCCGACTCGGCGCCCTCCGCACCCTCGGCAGCGGCCTCGGCGCCCTCGGGAGCCTCGACGCCCTCCTCGCCCTCGGCGAGGTCGGCCTCGAGGGCCTCCTCGGACATCTGCTGCGAGACGTTGACGACGAGCGCATCGGCGTCGGTGACGAGGACGGAGCCCTCGGGCATCGTCAGGTCGCCGGCGTGGATCTGGGTGCCGGCAGTGAGGCCCTCGACGGACACGGTCAGGTAGTCGGGGATGTTCGTCGCCTCGGCCTCGACGAGGATGGTCGTGTGGTCGAGGCTGACGACCGTCTCGGGACCGGCCTGGCCCTCGACGTGGACGGCGACCTCGACGCGGACCTTCTCGCCGCGGCGGACGATGACGAGGTCGATGTGCTCGATGAACGGCTTGATCGGGTCGCGCTGGACGTCCTTGGCGAGCGCGAGCTGCTCCGTCCCCTCGAGGACGATCGTCAGGAGGGCGTTGGGGTTCTTCAGGGCCAGCATGGCGTCGTGGCCCGGGAGGGTGATGTGGATGGGGTCCGAGCCGTGGCCGTACATGACGGCGGGGATGAGGTCGGCGCGGCGGATCTTGCGGGCGGCACCCTTGCCGAACTGGGTGCGGCGCTCGGCGACAAGCGTGGTGACGGACACGTCGGTGCTCCTGGGTCGAGTCGGCGGACGCCCCGCGCGGCGGGTGTGCCGGGGAGCGGTGGGCCTCGACGCGGGACGCGGCACGGACGGGAGATGGACTCACCGGTGACCGGGCACCGGTCCCGCGAGGGCCCCCTGGGGGCCTCACGGCGACCACCGCGTCGATCACGGACGGGCCGCGAACCGGACATCCCTGGCCGGTGCGGCGTCCCTCGCCGAGGCAACCAGGTGATCCTAGGCGATCGGGGGCTGACCTGGGAAATCCGGGCCCGGCAGGGGCTCGACCTCGACGACGTGGCCGAGCCGGTGCCGGCGGGCCTCGTCGCTGCGGACGGCGACGACGCCCGCGACGATGAGGACTCCGCCGACGAGCTGGGGCAGACCGGGGAGCTCGCCGAGGAGCACCCAGGCGAAGAGGATGGCGAAGAGGACCTCCGTGAGGCCGACGAACGAGGCGACGGTCGAGCCGAGCGCCCGGGCCGCGACGATCCCGAGCAGGTAGGCCGTGGCGGCGGCGACGAGGGCCAGCTCGGCGAGGGCCACCCACCCCGGCAGGGCGACGCCCGCGAGCGTCGCGGGGCCCGCGGCATACGCCATCGGCAGGATCCCGACGAGGCCGAGGACGCCGAGGATGACGGCACCGACGGCGAGGCCGAGCCCGGCGAGGGCGACCGGCGGCAGCGTCGACTCCTGCGCGGCGAGGACGTAGTACGTCGCCAGCCCCACGGCGGCGCCGAGCCCCCACAGCACGCCGACGGGGTCCAGGCCCCCGGCCCCGACGACGTCGAGAACGAGGACGAGCCCGACCGCGGCCGCGGCGATCCCGGCCAGGGTGACCCGGCCCGGGGGGCGGCGGGTCCGCGCCCACACGACGAGGACGACGAGGACGATGCCGAGGTACTCGAGGAGGAGCGCGACACCGACGGTGAGCCGCTCGATGGCCTGGAAGTAGCACAGCTGGGCCCCGGCGACGGCGAGCGCGCCGTAGACGCCGACGGCCGGCAGGTCGGCGCGGACGGCCCGCCATCGCCCTGCGAGCGTGCGCAGCGTGAACGGCAGGACGAGCACCGCGGCGCCGCCGACCCGGATGAGGACGAGGAGCCCGGGTGTCCAGCCGACGGCCAGGAGGCTCTTGGCGAACGGTCCCGAGGTGGCGAAGGCGGCGGCCGAGGCGAGCGCCGCGAGCAGGCCGAGCTGCTCGCGCCGGCTCAGGCGCGTCCCCCGAACAGGCTGGTCACCGAGCCGTCCTCGAAGACCTCCTTGACCGCGGCGCTGATGAGCGGGGCGATGGACAGGACGGTCAGCCCGTCGAACTCGTCGGCCGGCGCGATGGGCAGGGTGTTCGTGACGATGACCTCGCGCGCGGCGCAGGCGGTGAGCCGCTCGACGGCCGGCCCGGAGAGGATGGCGTGCGTCGCGGCGATGATGACGTCCTTGGCGCCGTCGGCCATGAGCGCGTCGGCGGCCTTGGTGATCGTGCCACCGGTGTCGATCATGTCGTCGACGAGGACGCAGACCCGGCCGGCGACCTCGCCCACCACCCGGTTCGCGACCATCTCGTTCGGCCGGTGGATGTCGCGCGTCTTGTGGATGAAGGCCAGAGGCACGCCGCCGAGCCGGGACGCCCACTGCTCGGCGACCTTGATCCGTCCCGCGTCCGGGGAGACGACGGCGAGCGGCTCGTGGCCGTACTTCATGTCGACATGGTCGGAGAGGATGGGCAGCGCCATGAGGTGGTCGACCGGGCCGTCGAAGAAGCCCTGGATCTGAGCGGTGTGCAGGTCGACCGCCATGAGCCGGTTGGCGCCGGCCGTCTTGAACATGTCGGCGATGAGCCGGGCCGAGATCGGCTCGCGGCCACGGTGCTTCTTGTCCTGGCGGGCGTAGCCGTAGAAGGGCAGGACGACGGTGATCCGCTTGGCGGACGCGCGCTTGAGCGCGTCGATCATGATGAGCTGCTCCATGATCGCCTCGTTGATGGGGCGGGCATGGCTCTGGATGACGAAGGCGTCGCAGCCGCGGACCGACTCCTCGTAGCGGACGTAGATCTCGCCGTTGGCGAAGTCGTAGGCGCTCGTGGGGACCAGGTCGGTGCCGAGCTGCGCCGCAACCTCCTGGGCCAGCCCGGGGTTGGCCCGCCCCGAGAAGACCATGAGCTCCTTCTTCGGCGAGCTCGTGATCGCCGTGTGGTGAGTGCTCTCGGTCGCCGTCATGAGGGCTGCTCCTGTCCGCCGGTCTCGCTCGTCTCCCGTGCGTCCCCCGCCGGATCCGGCTCGGCGTCCGCTGCGGCCGCTGCGCCGCTGCCGCCTCCGCCGCCTCCGCGGTCGCCGTCCCGGGCCGGGCCCGGGCCACCCAGCCGTCGACGTTGCGCTGCCGGCCGCGGGCGACCGCCATCTGCCCCGGCCCGACGTCGTCGGTCAGCGCGGTGCCCGCCGCGACGTAGGCGCCGTCGGCGACGTCGACCGGCGCGACGATGACGCTGTTGGAGCCGATGAAGCTGTGCCGGCCGATGCTCGTGTGGTGCTTCGCGACCCCGTCGTAGTTGGCGAAGATCGTCCCGGCCCCGATGTTGGCCCCCTCGCCGATGGTGACGTCACCGGCATACGTGAGGTGCGGGACCTTCGCGCCGTCGCCGACCGTCGCGTTCTTCGTCTCGACGAAACCGCCGATCTTCCCCCCCGCGCCGAGCGTCGTCCCGGGCCGCAGGTAGGAGTAGGGGCCGACGGTGGCGTCGGGCCCGACGACGGCGAGGTGGGCCTCGGCCCGGCGGATCTCGGCCCGGTCCCCCACCTCGCAGTCGGTGAGGGTGACCTCGGGGCCGATGACGGCGCCCTCGCCGATGCTCGTCGCGCCGAGGAGCTGGCTGCCCGGGAGGACGGTCGTGTCGCGGCCGATCGTCACGTCCGCGTCGACCCAGGTCGTGGCCGGGTCGACGATCGTCACGCCGTCACGCATCCACCCCTCGCAGATCCGCCGGTTGAGCTCGGCGCCGAGCCGGGCGAGCTGGACCCGGTCGTTGACGCCCTCGGTCTGCCACAGGTCGGTGAGCAGGTGGGCGCTGACCCGGCGACCGGCGGCGTGGGCGATGGAGACGACGTCGGTGAGGTAGCGCTCGCCCTGGGCGTTGTCGGCCCCGATCTGCCCGAGCGACTCGCGCAGGACGGCGACGTCGAAGGCGTAGATGCCGGAGTTGATCTCGGTGATGGCGCGCTGCTGCTCGGTCGCGTCCTTCTGCTCGACGATGCCGACGACCCCGCCGTGCTCGTCGCGGACGACCCGGCCGTAGCCGGTCGGGTCCCCCAGGCTCGCGGTGATGACGGTGACGGCCGACCCGCTGGACTCGTGGGCCTCGGTCAGCGCGACGAGCGTCTCGCCGCTCAGCAGCGGGACGTCGCCGTAGGTGACGAGGACGGTCCCGGCGAGGTCCGCGGGCAGGGCGTCGAGGCCACACTCGGCGGCCCGGCCGGTGCCCTTGATCTCGTCCTGGTCGGCGATGACGACCCGGTCGTCGAAGGCCTCGCAGAAGGCGACGACCTCGTCGCGCCCGTGCCGGACGACGACGGCGACGTGCTCGGCGCCGGTGTGCCGCCCGGCCCGGATGGCGTGGCCGAGGAGCGGTCGCCCGCCGATGCGGTGGAGGACCTTCGGCGTCGCGGACTTCATCCGCGTCCCCTCGCCCGCGGCGAGGATGATGACGGCGGCCGGGTGAGTGGTCACGCGGGCTGCTCCAGGGGGTCGAGAACCGTGCGGGCGAACGTCGCCATGGTACTCAGCCCGCCGGTGGCCTCCGGCCCCCGTCCGGGCGGCGCACGGACCGGTTGCGACCCCGTGCCCGCCGGCAACTCACCCAATAGTGCAGTTGTTGACGGTCAACATCTGCACTATTGGGTGAGTTTCTGGCAGGTCAGGGCAGGGCAGGCGGGGTCGGCCGCGAGGTGGCCGGTCAGACGAGGGAGGACAGCTCGGGGCTGGCCGCCTCGTGGACGGCCGCCAGGGCGTCGGCCGCCGTCCGGGCCGACCGGGCGATCCCGGCCAGCCGCTGGCACTCCGCGAAGGTGTGCAGCGACAGGGCGTAGCGGACCATCCCGACCTTGCTCGGCGCCATCGACAGGCTGCTGACGCCGAGCCCGGTGAGGACGAGGGCGAGCAGCGGGTCGCCGGCGGACTCGCCGCAGACCCCCATCGGCTTCCCGGTGGCCGACGCACCCGCGCAGGCGGCCGCGATGACGTCGAGAACGGCCGGCTGCCAGGGGTCGAGCAGGTCGGACAGCTCGCCCTGGAGCCGGTCGGCGGCCATCGTGTACTGGGCGAGGTCGTTGGTGCCGAGGCTGCCGAAGTCGACCTCGGCGAGGACGTGCTCCGAGCGCAGGGCGGCTCCGGGGACCTCGATCATCACGCCCGCCTTGGCCAGGCCGTTCTCGCGGACCCGGCGGGCGAACCAGGCCGCCTCCTCCGCCGTCGCGACCATCGGCGCCATGACGCGGGCGTCGGCTCCGGTCGCCTTGGCGGCGGCCGCCAGGGCCTCGAGCTGGGCGTCGAGGAGGTCGGGCCGCTCGGCGGACAGCCGCAGCCCGCGGCGGCCGAGAGCGGGGTTCTCCTCGGGTCCGAGGTCGGCGAAGGCCAGCGGCTTGTCGGCGCCGGCGTCGAGCGTCCGGACGACCACCCGACGTCCCGCGAACGGCTCGAAGACCTGGCGGTAGATCTCGGTCTGCTCGGCCACCGTCGGTGCGGTCCCGGAGGAGAGGAAGACGAACTCGGTCCGGAACAGCCCGACGCCCTCGACGTCCTGGGGCCCGGCGGCGACGGCGTCCTCGACGCCACCGATGTTCGCGAGGAGGGCGACGGCGTGGCCGTCCTTGGTCCGGCCGGGGCCGGACGTGGCCGCGAGGGCCTTCTCCCGACGCTTGCGGCGGGTGGCGAGATCGGCGACGAACGCCTCGCTCGGCTCGATCGTCACCGACCCGGCGTCGCCGTCGACGGCGACCGGTGTCCCGACCGGGATCTCGGTCGCTCCGTGGAGCTGGACGACCGCGGGGATGCCCATCTGGGCGGCGAGGATCGCCGTGTGGCTCGTCCGGCCGCCGGCGGCGGTGACGATGCCGACGACGAGGGAGCGGTCGAGGGTTGCCGTCTCGGCCGGTGCGAGGTCCTCGGCGACGACGACGCTCGGCTCGGAGAAGGCCGGGATGCCGGGCGGCGGCACCCCGAGGAGGTGGGCGATGGTCCGGTTCCCGACGTCGCGCAGGTCGGTGACCCGCTCGGCGAAGTAGCCGCCGAGGGCGGTGAACTGCGCGGCATACTCCTCGACCGCGCCGTCGACCGCGTGGGTGGGGCCGGTCCCGGAGGCGAGGAGCTTGCCCGCGGCCTTGGCCAGGCCCTTGTCGCGGGCGATGAGGGCCGTTGCCGTGAGGATCTGCTGGGCCGTGTCGTCGGCGGCCGCGGCGCGGGCCTCGAGGTCGGTCGCGACGGCGTCGAATGCCGCCTTGACCTCCTCGAGGGCCACGCCGGGGTCAGCCGGCGCCGGCTCGTCGGCCGGCGGCCGGACCGGTGGCCGCACCTGCACCACCGGTCCGAACGCCGCACCAGGGCTGACGCCGATGCCGTGCCGGGTCTCCGTCTCGGCCATCGCACTCACTCCCGTCAGGACGCGTCGAGGTCCTGGGACAGCAGCTCCACGAGGGAGTCGAGCGCCTCGTCGGCGCCCTCGCCGTCCGCGGTGAGCTCGACCTCCTCGCCGTGCTTGGCCCCGAGGGCCATGACGCCGAGGATGCTCGTCGCGTCGACCGCGTCGTCCCCGCCCGGCCGACCGATCTCGATGTCGAGACCGGTGGCCGTGGCGGCCTGGACGAACAGTGCAGCCGGGCGGGCGTGCAGCCCCACGGAGGAGGCGATCGTGACGGTTCGGCTAGCCATGTGTGTCTCCTAGGTCCGGCGCGTCATCGACGCGCCATGGCGGTGAGGACGTCCTCAGACGGCCACGCTATCGGGAACATCCTCCAGAGCGGCACGTGAGTGGTCGCGCTGCTTGAGCGGGATGACGATGGCCGCCATGACGACCATGCCGATGAGGACCGAGAGGATCCACCACCACCAGCTGCCGATGAGGGGCAGGACCCAGATGCCGCCGTGAGGGGCGCGTGAGGTCGTGCCGAACACCATGGCGAGCGAGCCGGTCACGGCGGAGCCGATCGTCGAGGCCGTGATGATGCGGACGGGGTCGGCCGCCGCGAACGGGATGGCGCCCTCGGAGATGAAGGAGAAGCCGAGCAGCCAGGCCGCCTTGCCGTTCTCCCGCTCCGGCTCGGTGAACAGGTGCGGGCGGAGCGTCGTGGCGAGTGCCATCGCCAGCGGAGCGACCATGCCGGCGGCCATGACCGCGGCCATGATCTTCAGCGGCGTGGAGTCCGCTGCCGTTCCGGCCGTGGCCAGTCCGGCCGTGCCGAAGAAGTAGGCCACCTTGTTGACCGGGCCACCGAGGTCGAAGCCCATCATCGCGCCGAGGACGAGGCCGAGGATCGCGACGCTCGCGCCGGACATGTTGTTCAGGCCCTTGGTCAGCTCGTCGCTCAGCCACTTGATCGGGCGGCCGAGGACGACGATGAACAGCCCCAGCGTGATGATCGAGCTGACACCAGCGGGATGACGACGACGGGCATGACGCCGCGGACGTACTTGTGGACCTTCCACTTGCTGACCCACAGCGCCGCGAAGCCGCCGATGAAGCCGGTCGCGAGGCCGCCCAGGTAGCCGGCGCCCATCGTCGCCGCGATGGAACCACCGACGATGCCGGGCACGAGGCCGGGCCGGTCGGCGATCGCGAAGGCGATGAAGCCGGACAGGATGGGGACGAGGAAGCCGAACGCTGCCCCGCCCATGACGAACGCCAGCGCCGCCCAGGAGGTCATGCTCACGGGGTTGAAGTGCTGGGCGATGTTGTACTGGTCGGCGGACGTGAGGTTGTACTTGACGATCTCGATCGGCCCGTTCCGGCCGATCGCGATGTTCGACAGCATGAAGCCGATGGCGATGAGGATGCCGCCGGCCGCGACGAACGGGATCATGTAGGACACGCCGGTCATCAGCCACTGGCGGATCTTCGTGCCGGTGCCGACGCCCTCGGTGACCTTGCTCGTCAGCCCGCCGCCGGCCGCTGCGGCCGGCCCTGCCGCTGCGGCGGCATTCGGGTTGGCCTTCCACTCCTCGACCGCGGCGACGGCCTGCTCGATCAGGCCGGGGCCGTCCGAGATGGCCTTCTTGACCCCGACGTCGATCGTCGGCTTGCCCGCGAACCGGCCGGCGTTGACGACCGGCAGGTCATGGGCGAAGACGACGCCGTCGGCGTCGGCGATGACCTGCGGGTCGATCGGGTTGGACCCGGCCGATCCCTGGGTCTCGACGACCATCTCGTGCCCGGCAGCCTTCGCCGCCTGCTCGAGCGACTCGGCCGCCATGTACGTGTGTGCGATTCCTGTCGGGCAGGACGTGACTCCGACGAACTTCATGAGTTGACCACCTCTTTCTCGACGATGTCGACCACCGCGGCGGCATCCGGGGCCTCCATGAGGGAGGCTCGGAATTCGGACCGCATGAGCTTGCGGGCCAGTGCGGCCAGGATCTTCAAGTGCTCCTCTCCGCCGCCGTCGGGAGCGGCGATGAGGAAGATGAGGGTGGCGGGGCCGTCCTCGGCCCCCCAGTCGATGCCGTCGCCGGAGCGTCCGAAGACGAGCGAGGGCTCGGTGATGGCGCCGCTGCGGGCGTGCGGGATGCCGATGCCACCGGGCAGGCCGGTCGCCATCTGCTCCTCCCGGGCCCGCACGTCGGCGAGGAAGGTGTCGAGGTCGGTGCACCGACCGCTGTCGACGAGGGTCTCCGCGAGGGTGCGGGTGGCCACGTGCCGGTCCGGCGCCGCGAGGTCGAGGACGACCTGTGACTCGGTGATGAGGGACATGCGGGTTCCTTTCGGTGGGGTGACCGTGATCAGTCGGCGAGGACGAGGGAGAGGTCGGGCTCGACCGTGAGCTCGACGGGTATGCCGTCGAGGTCGGCCGGCGAGGGAACGCGGCTGCCCGGGAGGGTGACCGCCGCCGATCCCCAGAGCGAGCCGGCGACGAGCGCGTCCTGCGGCGCCGCGCCGGACGCGAGGGCGGCGAGGAGCCCGGCGAGCATGCAGTCGCCGGCGCCGACCGTCGACAGGCGCTTCGTGATCGTCGTGCGGACGTGGACGACGAGACCGTCGGTGACGAGGATGGAGCCGTCGGCGCCGAGGCTGACCGCCACCGTCTCGATGCCGTCCGCGACGAGCTCGCGGGCCGCGTCGCGGACGGCACCGAGGGTTGGCAGGGGCGAGGCGACGAGCTCGGCGAGCTCCTCGTGGTTGGGCTTGATGAGGCTGGGCCGGGCGGCGACCGCGGCGACCATCGGGGCACCGGAGCTGTCGATGGCGACCCGGACGCCGAGCTCCCGGGCCCGGGCGACGAGGACGGCATACAGGTCGGTCGGCGCGCCGGGGGGCAGGCTGCCGCAGCCGACGACCCAGTCGGCGCCGCGAGCGGCGTCCGCGGTGGCGGACAGCAGCGCCGCGACCTCGGCGTCGTCGAGCGTGGGGCCGGGCTCGTTGAGCTTCGTCGTCGTTCCGTCGGGCTCGACGACGGTGACGTTCATCCGAAGGGTGCCCGCGACGGGGACGCTGCGGCGAGCGACGCCGGCGGCGTCGAGGAGCTCCTCCATGAGGTGCCCCTCGGGACCGCCGACGGGCAGGACGGCGATGCTCTCGGCGTGCTGGGCCGTGAGGGCGCGGGCGACGTTGATGCCCTTGCCGCCCGGGTCGATCCGGCTCGAGGTGGCCCGGTGGACCTCGCCGCGGGACAGCTCGTCGATCGCGATGGTCCGGTCGACGCTGGGGTTGGGGGTGAGGGTGACGATCATGCGCGGAACACCTCCGGTCCGGCCTGTTCGATCTCGTGGGCGGTCTCGTCGTCGAGGCCGGTGTCGGTGATGACGAGGTCGACGTCGTCGAGCCCCGCGAAGCGGTGCAGGTGCGCGGCGCCGACCTTCGTCGAGTCGGTGACGACGATGGGGCGCCGGGCGGAGGCGACCATCGCGTGCTTGACCATGGCCTCGGCCTGGTCGGGGGTCGTCAGGCCGCGCTCGAGGGAGAGGCCGTTCGTCCCGATGAAGGCGACGTCGACGAAGACGCCGGCGAGGGCCGAGGTCGCCCAGTCGCCGACGGCGGCGCCGGTGCGCCCGCGCACCCGGCCACCGACGAGGTAGAGCCGGATGCCGGGGCGGTCGACGAGGACGGTCGCGATGGTGAAGGAGTTCGTCACGACGGTGAGGTCGACGTCCGGCGGGAGGAGCTCGGCGATGGCCTGGGTCGTCGAGCCCGAGTCGAGCAGGACCGTGCCCTCCCGGGGCAGCTCCTGGAGGGCTCGCGCGGCGATGGCGCGCTTCTGGGAGGTGAGCCGGGTCGTGCGGGTCGCGAGCGTGGGCTCGAGCTCGAGTCGCTCGACGGGGATGGCGCCGCCGTGGACCCGGCGCAGGGTGCCGCGCCGCTCGAGGGCGGTGAGGTCGCGCCGGACGGTCTCGGCGGCGACGCCCAGCAGCTCGGCCAGGACGCCGACCTCGACGCGACCGGCGCGTCGTGCCTCGTCCATGATCCGCTGCTGCCGCTCTGGGGCGTACATCGGACTCCCTCGTCCCCGTTGACCCGGCTCCGTCACCCGGTCGCGTTCCTCCATGGTGGCGCGATGACCAGCCCCATGTCAACAGATTCGGGCGCCCGTTTTTGTGGTTTTCTCTCCACTTGAGACCGGAAAGTGGGCTGACCTCGGCCGACGACGCGGCAGAAAGCGGGCAGGATCGGTCCAGATTCGGCGGCGCGGGCCGGTCGCCGGGGACCGAGTCGGTGGGGGCGCCGGGGCCCACGCAGGTCGCGCCCCACGTCCGTCGGCGAGCCGGACGGGCGGGGGCGTCGGGGCGGTCCGGGGAGGTCGGCGACGGGGCTCCCCGGGTAGGAATCGAACCTACGTCGCTAAATCCTGATTCAAAGTCAGGCGGGCCCTGCCAGCAGACCAACCGGGGATGGCGTATGCCGTCGGGGCCGCCGGCGGACCGGCGGCCCCGACCCGGGCGGCGAGCTCGGAGCGCTCCGCCGGGGGACGGCATACGCCCAGCAGGCTAGTGGACGAGCGCCGGGCCGGCTCCACCGCCGCGTCACCGTCGTGGCCGCCGTCCCGCCGTCCGCCGGGGACTCCGCGGCTTTACTGGCTACGCTCGCGTAGGTTACGGTGTCGTAAGTTATGTCGACGAAGGGAACACGCTCGTGACCACTCTCGCGCCCACCTCCGCCTCTGCGCCGCCGCAGGAGCGCCAGGGACGCGGTGAGCAGATCGCCCTGACGCTGTTCATCGCCGTGCCGTTCATCGCCCTGCTCTTCGCCGTGCCCGTCGCCTGGGGATGGGGGCTGAGCTGGCGCGACGTCGTCATCGCCCTCGTCTTCTACGTCGTCTCCGGCCTCGGGATCACGGTCGGCTTCCACCGCTTCTTCACCCACGGCTCGTTCAAGGCCAACCGGCCACTCACGATCGCGCTCGCCGTCATGGGCTCCATCGCCATCGAGGGCCCCGTCGTCCGCTGGGTCGCCGACCACCGGCGCCACCACGCCTTCAGCGACCGGCAGGGCGACCCGCACTCGCCGTGGCGCTACGGCGAGACCGTCCCGGCCCTCATGAAGGGCCTGTGGTGGGCACACATGGGCTGGATGTTCGACGTCGAGCAGACGCCGCGGAGCAAGTACGCCCCCGACCTCATCGCCGACAAGGGCATCAGGACCGTCGACCGGATGTTCGTCCCGCTCGTCGCCACCTCCCTCCTCCTCCCCGCCCTCGTCGGCGGGCTGTGGTCGTGGAGCTGGCAGGGCGCGCTCACCGCGTTCTTCTGGGCCTCGATCCTCCGGGTCGGCCTGCTCCACCACGTGACGTGGTCGATCAACTCGATCTGCCACACCCTCGGTGAGCGCCCGTTCCGGTCCCGCGACCGGTCCGGCAACGTCTGGTGGCTCGCCGTGCTGTCCTTCGGGGAGTCGTGGCACAACCTCCACCACGCCGACCCGACGTGCGCGCGCCATGGCGTCGAGAAGGGTCAGGTCGACATCTCGGCGCGGACCATCTGGGCCTTCGAGAAGCTGGGTTGGGCGAGCGACGTGCGCTGGCCGACCCCGAAGCGGCTCGACTCGCGACGGGTCGCGTCCTGACTCTGCGCGAGGCGGGTGACCACGAGGCCGCGTCCCCGGCCGGCAGGCGCCCGCCGAGCAGGCGCCCGCCGAGCAGGCGCCGAGGCCGGCCACGCGACGGGCCGGACGGCATACCGTGCGGGGCACGTCCGCCCCGGACGGCACAATGGCTGGCGTGACCGACCTGCCGACCGCTCCCCCGCCCGTCCCGAAGAAGCCGAAGTCCCGCTCGCGGATGACCGGCCGGGAGCGGCGTGAGCAGCTCATCGGGATCGGTCGGGGCCTCTTCGCCGAGAAGGGCTTCGAGGCGACGACCGTCGAGGAGATCGCGTCCCAGGCGGGCGTGTCCAAGCCGGTCGTCTACGAGCACTTCGGGGGCAAGGAGGGGCTGTATGCCGTCGTCGTCGACCGCGAGATCCAGGCCCTCCTCAACGCGATCACCGGGGCGCTGACCTCCGCCGGGACGAGCCGCCAGCTCATCGAGCGGGCCGCCCTCGCGCTGCTCGAGTACATCGAGACCTCGACCGACGGGTTCCGGATCCTCGTCCGGGACAGCCCGCCCGGGCAGCAGACCGGGACCTTCGCGAGCCTCATGTCCGACGTGGCGAGCCAGGTCGAGTACATCCTCGAGGCCCAGTTCAAGGCGCGGAAGCTCGACGCCAAGGCCGCGCCGATGTACGCGCAGATGCTCGTCGGGATGGTCGCCCTGACCGGCCAGTGGTGGCTGGACTCGCGCAAGTTCAAGAAGGCCGACGTCGCCGCCCACCTCGTCAACCTCGCGTGGAACGGCCTGACGAACCTCGAGGCCAAGCCCACTCTCGCCGAGCGCGACTGACCGGGCACCCGACCGCGCCCCGACCGTCACCCACGCCGGCACGCCCAGGCCGTGACCCCTCTGCCAGGGGCGGGGGTCACGCCTGCTGGAACTCGACCCGGTTGCCGACCGGGTCGTCGGTGTGGAACCGGCGCACGCCGGGGATCTCCGCGCTCCACCGGACCTCTCCCCCGGCCGCCGCGACCCGCTCGGCAAGCGCGTCGATGTCGTCGACGACGAAGCACGGGTGGGCCTTCCTGGCCGGGCTGAAACCCTCCTCGACCCCGCAGTGCAGCTCGCGGTGGCCGGCGGCGAACCACACGCCACCACGGACCGCGAGGGCCGGCGGCTTGGGGATCTCGGCCATCCCGGCGACCCCGCCGTAGAAGGCCCGCAACCGCTCCTCCGCCCCTGCCGGACAGGCGATCTGGACGTGGTGCAGCCCGACGACGCCCACCTCAGCCCTCGCCGCCCGCCGTCGCGTCGACCGCCCTCGAGCGGTGGGCCGCGGCGAACACCCTGCGGAACGGGAAGATGACCCCCACCGAGGTGCGCGGGTAGGCCTGGAGGAGGGCCGCGGCATACGGGTCGAGGAAGGCCGCCCGCTCCGCCTCCTCGGTGAGGAGGTCGAGGACCGGCCGGAGCCCCGTTCCGCTCACCCACTCCAGGACCGGGTTGTCCATCGTCCCCTCGGGGTCGAGGACGTGGGTGTAGGTCGTCTCCCAGGCGTCGACCGTGCAGCCGAGCCGGGCCAGCAGTCGCAGGTAGGTGGACGGCTCACCGACGCTGGGCATCCCGAGCGCGGCCATCAGCTCGGCCGACCGGTCGTGCCACTCGGCCGTCTCGCGCATCAGCGCGTGGCTCGGGGCGTCGAAGTTCCCCGGCACCTGGAGGGCGAACCAGCCGTCGTCGGCGAGGGCGCCGACCCAGGTCGGGATGAGGTCGAGGTGGCCGGGAACCCATTGGAGGGTCGAGTTCGTGATGATGACGTCCACCGGCGCGCCGAGCGACGCGGGGTCCCAGTCGCGCAGGTCACCTTGGACCCACTCGACCCGGTCGGACCCGTCGAGGGCCCGCGCGGCGTCGAGCATCTCCTCGGAGTCGTCGACGCCGACGACCCGCGCCTGCGGCCAGAGGGCCGCGATGGCGAGCGTCGCCGGACCGTTGCCACAGCCGAGGTCGACGACGAGCGACGGGTTGCTCGCATGGACCTGGGCGAGCAGGTCGGCGAGGGGGCGGCCGCGGTGCTCGCCGAACTGCGCGTAGCGCTGCGGGTCCCAGCTCGTGTGCGTCCTCATCGCTCCTCCAGACGGTTTCGGGACGGTCGTGCTTATCTCGACATCAAGATACTTGATGGGGAGTAGAGTCGGCGCATGCCCGTCGATGACGTCGACCGTATCGTCTCGGCCTGGCGCCGGGAACGCCCCGACCTCGACGTCTCCCCGCTCGAGGTGCTCTCGCGCGTCTCCCGGCTCGCCCGGCGTCTCGATCTCGCCCGCGGCGAGGCCTTCACCGTCCATGGCCTCGACGGCTGGGAGTTCGACGTCCTGTCGGCGCTGCGCCGGGCCGGCGAGCCGTATGAGCTGTCCCCCGGCCAGCTCGTCGCGGAGACCCTCGTGACGAGCGGCACGATGACCAACCGGGTCGACCGCCTCGCCGCCCGCGGCTTCGTCGAGCGCCACCCGGCCCCGAACGACCGGCGCGGCGTCATCGTCCGGCTCACCCCCACGGGGATGCGGACCGTCGACGCCGCCCTCGAGGACCTCCTCGAGCACGAGCGCCGGCTCCTCGCCGAGCTGCCCGCCTCCCAGCGGACCGCCCTTGCCGCCCAGCTGCGCCGGCTCCTCGCCCCCTTCGAGAGCTGAGCCCCCGGGCCGCACCCGCTCACCCGGGGTCGACAACTCCCCTATTGGGTGAGAAACCGCCGGTATGCCGCCGCCGCACCCACCCACCCCGGGTCAACAACTCCCCTATTGGGTGAGAAACCGCCGGTATGCCGCCGCCACACCCTCTCGCCCGGGGTCAACAACTCCCCAATTGGGTGAGAAACCGCCGGTATGCCGCCGCCGCACCCACCCACCCCGGGTCAACAACTCCCCTATTGGGTGAGAAACCGCCGGTATGCCGCCGCCACACCCGCCCACCCCGGGGTCAACAACTCCCCAATTGTGCAGTTGTTGACGGGG
Organism: uncultured Actinomycetota bacterium; assembly: GCA_963745335.1. Taxonomy (GTDB): domain Bacteria; phylum Actinomycetota; class Actinomycetes; order Actinomycetales; family Dermatophilaceae; genus CAVSJJ01. The sequence continues at coordinate 321,861 of CAVUXP010000003.1, read as the reverse complement.
CAGGGGTGACGGGAGCAGGGGGAACGGGCAGGGGGGAACCGGGGGGCTACTCCTCGACGAGCTCGGAGGCCTCGAGCCACTCGACCTCGAGGGCGTCCCGCTCGTCGACGATCTCGCGCAGCTCGGTGTTGAGGGCGAGCACCCGAGCGTGGTCGCTCGCGGACTCGGCCATCGCCGCGTGCAGACGCTCCTCGCGCTCGGCGAGCCGGGAGAGCTGCCGCTCGACCCGGGCCATCGCCTTGCGCGCCTCCCGCTGCTCGGCGGCGCTCGCGCCCGTCGGCGTCGCGCTCGCCCGACCGGCCGCGGACGGCCCGCCGGAGCCGGCCGCCCCGGCCGAGACGGCCCCCTCGCCTCGCCCGGCCCCCCGGGACGGCGACCCGTCCGGCGCCGGCCCGGCGGGCGGCATACGGCGCGGGCGAGGCCGCGCGAAGGGTGAGGTACTCCTCGACCCCACCGGGCAGCTCGCGCACCCGCCCGTCGCCGAGGAGCGCGACCTGGGTGTCGCAGACCCTCTCGAGGAGGTAGCGGTCGTGGGAGACGACGAGGAGGGTGCCCGCCCAGCCGTCGAGGACGTCCTCCAGCGAGGTGAGCGTCTCGATGTCGAGGTCGTTCGTCGGCTCGTCGAGGAGGAGGACGTTGGGCTCGTCCATGAGGAGCCGGAGGAGCTGGAGCCGGCGCCGCTCGCCACCGGACAGGTCGCCGACCCGGGTCTGCTGGCGCGGCCCGGCGAACCCGAGCCGCGTCGCCAGGCTCGACGCGGACACCTCCTTGCCGCCGAGGGTCGTCACGGCCCGGACCCGCTCGATCGCCTCGATGACCCGCAGGTCGCGCAGCGGCTCCAGCTCGCGCACCTCCTGGGTGAGGTGCCCGATCCGGACGGTGACCCCGGCCTTGCGCCGCCCCGCGCCCGGCCGTCGCTCGCCCGCGAGCACCTCGAGCAGCGTCGACTTGCCGGCGCCGTTGACGCCGACGATGCCGGTGCGCTGGCCCGGGGCGAGCCGCCAGGTGACCCGGTCGAGGATCGTCCGGTCGCCGAGCTCCACCGAGACGTCGTGGAGGTCGATGACGTCCTTGCCGAGCCGGGTCGTCGCGAACCGGACGAGCTCGACGTCGTCGCGCGGCGGCGGCTCGTCCTCGATGAGCGCCGTCGCCGCGTCGATCCGGAAGCGCGGCTTGGACGTGCGGGCCGGCGGGCCGCGACGCAGCCAGGCGAGCTCCTTGCGGAGCAGGTTGTTGCGCTTCTCCGCGCTCACCCGCGCCATCCGCTCCCGCTCGGCCTTGGCGAGGACGTATGCCGCGTAGCCGCCCTCGTAGGCCGCGACCGACCCGTCGACGACCTCCCACGTCATGGTGGCGACGGCGTCGAGGAACCACCGGTCGTGCGTGACGACGACGAGGGCCCGCTCGGGGTCGGAGCGTCGCACGAGGAGGTGCTCGGCCAGCCAGGCGACCCCCTCGACGTCGAGGTGGTTCGTCGGCTCGTCGAGGAGGAGGACGTCGGGGTCGGCGACGAGGAGCGCGGCGAGGGAGACCCGGCGACGCTCGCCGCCGGACAGCGGGCCGATCGTCGCCGTGAGACCGCCGACGGCCGGGGCGTCGAGCCCGCCGAGGAGCCCGGCGAGGACGTCGCGGACCCGCGCGTCCCCGGCCCACTCGTGCTCCGCGAGGTCACCGAGGACGACCTGGTGGACGGTCGCATCCGGGTCGAGGGTGTCGTGCTGACCGAGCATCCCGACCGTCGAGCCGCCGGCCCGGGCGACCCGGCCGTCGTCGAGGCGGCCGAGGCCGGCCAGCACGCGCAGCAGGGTCGTCTTGCCGCCGCCGTTGCGGCCGACGACCCCGATCCGGTCCCCGCCGCCCACGCCGAGCGAGACGGCGTCGAGGACCTGGGTGGTGCCGAGCGCGAGGGACGCCCGCTCGACCGAGATGAGGTTCGGCACGGCCCGGGTCAGTCCACGGGGGCGGGGATGAGGTGGGCGCCGTGGACCGGGCCGGTCGCCCGGCGGATGTCGGCGACGACGCCGCTCGCGGTGAGGGAGACGGCGAGGTCGATGCCGGCCTCGGCGTCCTCGACGAGGAAGGCGACGGTCGGTCCGGAGCCGGAGACGAGGCCGGCGAGCGCGCCGTACTCCATGCCGGCGTCGAGGACGTCGCCCAGTCGCGGCAGGAGCGAGACCGCCGCCTCCTGGAGGTCGTTGACGAGGTGGGGAGCGAGGATGTGCGGGTCGCCGCTGCGCAGCGCCGACATCAGCTCGGCGTTGGGGATGGGGTCCGGGACCGGCGTCGAACCGCGGAGCCGGTCGCACTCGGCATACACGGACGGGGTGGACAGCCCCTCGGGGCCGAGGGCGAAGACCCAGTGGTAGGTCCCGCGGGCAAGCACCGGGGCGAGCAGCTCCCCCCGGCCGCTGCCCATCGCCGTGCCCCCGGCGACGAGGAAGGGGACGTCGCTGCCGAGCTCCGCGGCGGCGAGCTCGAGCTCCTCACGGCTGAGGCCGAGGTTCCAGAGATGGTCACAGGCGACGAGGGCCGCGGCGGCGTCGGCGGACCCGCCCGCCATCCCACCCGCGACGGGGATGCCCTTGCGGACGGTCACGTGGACCGGGCCGGCGTCCCCGGCCCGGGCCGACAGCAGCCGGGCCGCCCGCATCGCGAGGTTGTCGTCGTCGGCGGGGACCCCGTGGGCGAGGTCTCCGGTGACGCTCACCCCCCACTCGTCGGCGGCGGCGACGGTGACGTCGTCGAAGAGGCTGACCGCCTGGTAGACGGTGGAGAGCGCGTGGTAGCCGTCGGGGCGTCGCGGACCGACGAGCAGCTCGAGGTTGAGCTTGCCCGGCACGCGCACCGTCACCGGCGGCGGGTCGCTGTGGGCCGACGTCATGCGCGACACCCTAGTCACGACGCGGGCGCGCGACGCCCGAGCGTGCGGCGCGCGTCGGCGAGGGCGGCGAAGGCGGCGACATCGAGCTGCTCCCCGCGGGTGCGTGGGTCGATGCCGGCGGCGACGAGGCACTCCTCGGCGGCGGAGCGCGGACCCGGCCCACCCGGCGAGCGCCGCGCGGAGGGTCTTGCGGCGCTGGGCGAATGCCGCGTCGACGCAGGCGAAGACCTCCTCCCGCGTGGCGCCGGTCGCCGGCGGGTCGCGGCGTTCCATCGCGACGAGGCCGGAGTCGACGTTGGGGACCGGCCAGAAGACCGACCGCGACACGTGGCCGGCGAGCCGGACGTCGGCATACCACGCCGCCTTGACGCTCGGGACGCCGTAGACCCGGGAGCCCGGAGGGGCCGAGAGCCGCTCGGCGACCTCGAGCTGGACCATGACGAGCACCCGCTCCAGCGTCGGGAAGCGTTCGAGCAGCCGCAGGACGACGGGCACGGAGATGTTGTAGGGCAGGTTGGCGACGAGGGCGGTCGGGGCCGGCCCCGGCAGGTCGACGACATCGAGGGCGTCGGCGTGGACGACGGCGAGCCGGTCGGCGAGGTCCGGAGCGAGGGTGACCACGGTGTCGGGCAGCGCCGCGGCGAGGGTCGGGTCGACCTCGACGGCGGTGACGTGGGCGACCTCGGGAAGCAGGGCGAGGGTGAGCGAGCCGAGGCCGGGGCCGACCTCGATGACGCTGTCCGTCGGCCCGACCCCGGCGAGCCGGACGATCCGTCGCACGGTGTTGGCGTCGACGACGAAGTTCTGGCCCCACTGCTTCGTCGGCCGGATGCCGAGCCGCGTCGCCAGCTCGCGGACCCCGGCGGCGCCGAGGAGCGCCGAGCGGCCCTCGGGCCGCTCCCCCGCCGCGCCCTCCGCCGCGCGGCCCGGCTCCTTCCCCGCCTCGGACATGTGGCTCACCCTACGGGTCGTCCCGGGGCCGGTATGCCGCGCGGGGGACCGGCCATGGGGAGGCGGGCCGCAGGGACGACGAGAGACCCCCGGCCGCGAGCGGCCGGGGGTCTCGGGGTCCTGCTCGGTCGGCGTCAGGCCGCGCCGGCGCAGCCCCACGGGGAGAGACCCGCCTTCGCGTAGAGCCGGTTGGCGACGGTGATCTGCTGCGCGCGCGAGGCGAGGTCCGCCCGCGCGGCGAAGTCGGCGCCGCCGTTGCTCAGCCAGGTGCCCTGGGCGAACTGGAGGCCGCCGTAGTAGCCGTTGCCGGTGTTGATGTGCCAGTTCCCGCCGGACTCGCACTGGGCGATCCGGTCCCACATGGCGGCGTTGGCGAGGTTGATGCCCGCGCCGGAGACGTTGCCCGCGCTCGGGGCCGGCCGCTTCTTCGTGCCGACGACGAGGACGCGGGTGACCGGCTTGCGCAGGACGGTGCTCGTCAGGACGGTGGACTTGCGGACCTTGCCGTCGATGACGAGGCGCTTGGTCGTGACGCGCTTGACCCCGTCACGGCCGGCCTTCTCGGTCCGCGACTGGTCGGTGTACATCGAGGAGTCGGTCTTCTTCACCGTCCGGTAGTGGATGGCGACCTTGCTCGTCACCGTCTTCTCGGAGACCCGGTTGATGACGATCGTCGAGCCGGCCGTCGAGGGCCGTCGGCAGTGCGGGGCGGACCCGGTCGAGGGGCCGAGCCGGTAGCCGGCCTCGTGGAGGAGACCGGCGACGTCCGGCTGGCTCGAGACGACGGTCTTCCGCTTCCCGTCGGCGACGACGGTCACCCGCTTGGGGGTCGTCATGACGAGGGAGAGGCCGTTGCGGCCGAGGTGGACGCTGCGCGAGGCGGACAGGGTCGCGTCGGGGTTGGCGTAAGCCGAGCCGGTCGAGCGCCTGGCCGACCGACGTGGCGGTCGTCCAGTACTTCGCGGTCGAGCCGTCGACGGTGAGCGTCAGGAGGCGGGCGTGCCGCACCGTGACGGTGTCGCCGTCGTGGACCTGGCTGTCCTCCGAGGGCAGGACGACGTCGTGGGCGCCGAGGTGGATGTCCTCCGCGGCCAGGACGTCGCCGACGGTCGAGCCGAAGACCCGGACCGAGGAGACCTGGCCGTCGACGGAGACGTCGACCGACTTGTTCCAGGCGGCGGCGCCGACCGAGCCGGCGACGATGGTCAGGAGGGCCGCGCCTTGGGCGACGCGACGCAGGGGCAGAAAGCTCACAGTGCTCCGTTGTTCGTGCTCTCCGGGCACCAGGTCCGGACGCGCGCCGACAGGGGTGTGGCGCGGGAGCCACCCAGGGGTGGTGGCTCCGCACACGGGCCCAGGGCGGCTGTCGACGCTGGCGGCCGCCCCGTGCGGACCCGGGCCGTCCGGGGCGACTGGCCCCGGCCAACCCCACCAGCGTGACTGAGCCGCGGCCCGAAGGTCAAATTTCGGTAACGACTGTCACGTTCGGCCGCCGCCTCCGCCGGCCTACCCCCTTTCCCGCAGTGTCCGCGTTTGTGGTCGCCATGGCGACCACAAACGCGGACACAAGGTAAGGGCTGGGATGCGCGGGGCCCGGGTCGCGACGATCAGGACCAGGAGCCGTAGAGCCGCTCGGTCGTCGCGTTGACCGCCTCGCACAGGACCGGCACGGCCACCCCGAGCACGCCCGCCATGGCCCGCACGGTGAGCGGCACGAGCATCGGCGAGTTCGGGGCGCCCCGCCACGGGTGCGGCGTCAGGTAGGGGGCGTCGGTCTCGACGAGCACCCGGTCCAGCGGCGTCACCGCCAGGGCGTCGCGCAGGCCATGGGCGTTCTTGAAGGTGACGTTGCCGGCGAAGGAGAGGTGGTACCCCCGCTCGACGCAGGCCCGGGCGAACGAGGTGTCCCCGGAGAAGCAGTGCATGACGACCCGGTCGGGGGCTCCCTCGTCGTCGAGGACGCGCAGCACGTCGTCGTGGGCGTCGCGGTCGTGGATCTGCAGCACCTTGCCGAGCCGCTTGGCGAGGTCGATGTGCCACCGGAAGGACGCCTCCTGCACCGGCCGCCCCTCCTCGCCCGTTCGGTAGTAGTCGAGCCCGGTCTCGCCGACGACCCGGACCCTCGGGTGCGCGGCGAGGGTCTCGATCTCCCCGTATGCCGCCTCGAGGGCACCGTCGCGCGGCGAGCCGGGGCGCCTCGTTGGGATGGAGGGCCACCCCGCCGAGCACCGCGGCATACCGGTCGACGAGCTCGACGGTCCGGCGGGCCGAGGCGAGCTCGCACCCGATCTGGACGACGCGGTCGACCCCGACGGCAGCCGCCGCCGCCAGCGCCTCCCCGACGTCCGCCGCCTCCTCGCCCGTCCCACGCCGTGTCGAGGTGGGTGTGGTTGTCCGCGACCGCGATCGGCAGCGGGTCGGGCGGCTCGGGTCGGCGGTGCGAGCTCACGAGGAGCGGAGCCGCTCGAGCTCGGCCTCGACGACCGCGTCGTCGAACTTCGTGAAGACCGGGCGTGGGCTTGGCGATCGGCGTCCCGACCCGCACCGGCCGGCTCTCCCAGGACGGGGTCGTGGAGTACTCGCCGGTGATGACGGGGTAGCCCGGCCCGCCGTCGAGGTCCTCGACCTCGCGCAGCTCGGGCATCGGGACGAGCTCGCCCTCGCCGCCGAGGACGGCGTGGACGCGGTTCGACCCGTGCGGGAGGAACGGGGCCATGAGGGTGTTGATGTCCGACACCGCCTGGGCGAGGACGTGCAGGACCGTCCCGAGCCGCTCGCGCTGGTCCTCGCCCTTGAGCTTGAACGGCTCGGTCCGCGAGACGTAGGCGTTGGCCTCGCCGACGACCCGCATCGCCTCGCCGATCCCGGCCTTGAACCGCTGACGCTCGATGTGGCCGCCGACGGTGGCGAACGCCCCGCGGACGGTGTCGAGAAGCGTGGTGTCGACCTCCTCGAGGGGCCCGGCGGGCGGGATCTCACCGAAGCTCTTGTGGATCATCGAGGCCGTCCGGTTGACGAGGTTGCCCCAGCCGGCGACGAGCTCGGAGTTGTTGCGCTGGACGAACTCGGCCCAGGTGAAGTTCGCGTCCTGGTTCTCCGGCCCGGCGGCGCAGATGAAGTAGCGCAGGGCGTCCGGACCGTAGCGCTCGAGGACGTCGCGGACGTAGATGACGTGGCCGCGCGACGTCGAGAGCTGCTTGCCCTCCATCGTCATGAACTCGCTCGCGACGACCTCGGTGGGCAGGTTGAGCACGCCGTAGGGGCCCGGCTCACCGCCGCGGGCGCCGCGACCGGCATACGCGAGGAGCTCGGCGGGCCAGATCTGGGCGTGGAAGGTGATGTTGTCCTTGCCCTGGAAGTAGTACGAGCGCGCCTCGGGGTCGTTCCACCACTCCCGCCACCGCTCGGGGTCGCCGATCCGGCGGGCCCACTCGATCGACGCCGAGAGGTAGCCGATGACGGCGTCGAACCACACGTAGAACCGCTTCGTCGGCTGGTCGCGCCAGCCCTCGATCGGCACCGGGATGCCCCAGTCGAGGTCGCGGGTCATCGCGCGCGGGCGGACGTCGTCGAGGAGGTTGCGGCTGAACTTGATGACGTTCGGCCGCCAGGTGCCGGACGCCTCGCGCCCGTCGAGCCACTCCCCGATCGCGTCGGCGAGCGCGGGCAGGTCGAGGAAGAAGTGCTGGGTCTCGACGAACTCCGGCACCTCGCCGTTGACCTTGCTCCGCGGGTCGATGAGCTCGGTCGCGTCGAGCTGGTTGCCGCAGTTGTCGCACTGGTCGCCGCGCGCCTCGGTGTAGCCGCAGATGGGACAGGTGCCCTCGATGTAGCGGTCGGGCAGGGTGCGCCCGGTCGACGGGCTGATGGCGCCGCGGGTCGTCTGCTCGATCATGTAGCCGTTGCGCCAGTCCCCGGTGAACAGCTCCTGGGCCACGGCGTAGTGGTTCGGCGTCGTCGTGCGGGTGAAGAGGTCGTAGGCGAGCCCGAGCCCGGTGAGGTCCTCGGCGATGATCCGGTTGAACCGGTCGGCGATCTCCCGGGGGCCGACCCCCTCCTTCTCGGACTGGACGAGGATCGGCGTCCCGTGCTCGTCCGTCCCGCTCACCATGAGCACGTCGTGCCCGGCCATCCGCATGTAGCGGCTGAACACGTCGGAGGGCACGCCGAACCCGGCCACGTGGCCGATGTGGCGCGGCCCGTTCGCGTAGGGCCAGGCAACGGCAGACAGGACTTTGGTCACCTGGCGATCCTAGGGGGCGGGCCCACGGGGTTCTCGACCGGCGGTGATGGCGGGCCACGGCCGGGGTCGGTATGCCGCGGCGCCGGGCCGCGGAGCGGCCCCGCCTGGTCAGCCCGTCCGGCCGCTGACCAGAACCTCGCCCACCGCCGCGACGCACCTCGCGAAGGAGACGGCGCCCGGGTCCGGGCTGCCGACCGAGCGGTGGGCCAGCGGCCGGGCGCGCCCCGTGCGCGGCGACAGGTCGGCCGTGGCCTGCGCCGCCGCGGTGGCCGCGTCGGCGGCCGCGCTCCAGGCGGCGGCGACCGGCTCGCCCGCGTCGAGGGCGTCGGCCAGCCGGTCTCGGAACGGCAGCAGGGCATCGACGAGCGTCTTGTCCCCGGCCTCGGCCTTGCCCGAGGTCCGTCACGGCGGCGAGGAAGGCGTCGACGGCGGCCCGGACGCCCGCCGGGCCGGGCCGAGCCGTGGTTGCCGACGGCGCCGCCCATGGCCCGCAGCCCTGCGCCCCACAGCACACCGGACGTGCCACCGGCGTGCTCGCCCCAGGCGTCGCCGGCCGCGACGAGGACCCCTGCAGCGCCCCAGCCACGGGCGGCCGCTCCCGCTGCGGCGGCGAACGCATGCTCGGCGCCACGGACCATCCCCCGTCCGTGGTCCCCGTCGCCGGCGACGGCGTCGAGATCGCCGAGGAGCCGTTCGGCGTCGCGCATGGCGCTGGTGACCGAGCGCAGCGCATCGACGATGACCTCGGCCGTCCGGCGTGACTCGTCGTCGCCCTCCGGGGCGAGGTCGGGGACGACGGGCCCGAGGTCGGCGGCGTCCTCGGCCTCGGCGCCGGCATCGAGGTGGGCGAACGACCCGCGCCGGAAGGCCGGGCTGTCGGCGGGCGCGAGCCACAGAGGCTCGAGCTCGTCGTCGAGCCAACAGAGGGTGAGCGAGACACCGCCCATGTCGAGGCTCGTCACGAGCTCTCCCACCTCAGGCGCGACGACGGTCGAGGCCGGCGGAGTCGAGCTCCGTGGCGATGTCGTTCCAGAGGACGAACAGCTCCTCGTACTTCGTCGCGCCGAGACCGTTGACGATGACCGCCACCCGGTCGCCCGCGCCGGCGGGCCGCTCCTCCAGCAGGCGGCCCACGAGGGTGCGGCGCCAGCTCGGCCGAGGTGAGGGAGGGGACGTCCTCGAGGCCGGGCTCGCCGTGGATGCCCGAGCCCGAGCCCCATCTGCCCCTCCGGGACGGTGAAGAGCGGCGCGTCGGCCCCGGGGAACGTGCAGCCGGAGTAGGCGACACCGAGGGTGACCGTCCGGTCGTTGGCGAGCCGGCCCAGCCGCTCGACCTCGTCGAGGTCGAGGCCCTGTTCGGCAGCCGCCGAGAGCACCTTGAAGACGACGACGTCCCCGGCGATCCCCCGACGCGACGCGCGCTCGGCGACCGGAGCGCTGGCGACGTCGTCGGTGACGACGACCTGCGCGCGTGTCGATCCCCTCGGCGCGGAGCCGCTCTCCGGCGAGACCGAAGTTGAGGACGTCGCCGGCGTAGTTGCCGTAGGCGATGACGACCCCACGCCCGCTCTGCGCGGCCCGCGCCACCGAGTAGGCCTGCGCGGTCGAGGGCGAGGTGAAGACGTTCCCGACGACGGCCCCGTCCGCGAGGCCCGGTCCGACGACCCCCATGAACGCCGGGTAGTGGCCCGACCCGCCTCCGACGACGACGGCGACCTTCGGCTCCGGTGACCGGCGCCGGCGGACGACCCCGCCCGGGACGGGACGGACGTGACCGGCATACAGGCGGGCGAACCCGGCGACGGCATCGGCGGTGAACTCCGCGGGGTCGTTCCAGATGTGGGTCATGGGGCGGCTCCTCGTGGCGGTGGCGACTCCGAGGCTACGCAGGGCGGCCGCTCGCACGCGGGTGCCGGGTCACCACCGGGTGTCGACGCCGCGGGGCCGGGCCGGCGCGGGACTACGCTCGACAGCGCGCGATGTTGTCATCGGCGCAGGCGCCACCCGACCGGGGGTGGCCAGGACCCGAGGTAGGTATGCCGTGATCGCCGCCCTCACCGGGATGGGCCTGTCCGCCGCGGCGGGGCTCAACGCCTACATCCCGTTCCTCATCGTCGCGATCGTCGCCCGGTACACCGACTACCTCACGCTCCCCGCGGGGTGGGAGTGGCTCGAGAGCGGCTGGGCGATCACGGCCGGCATCGTCCTGCTCCTCGCCGAGGTCGTCCTCGACAAGATCCCCGCGGTCGACACCGTCAACGACACGATCCAGACCGTCATCCGCCCGGGCATGGGTGGGCTCATCTTCGCCGCGACGTCGGCGGCCAGCGAGCTCGACGGCTCGACGTGGATGACCGAGCACCCCTGGGTCGGCGTCGTCCTCGGGATCGTCGTCTCCGGGCTCGTCCACTCGGGGAAGATGGCGGCCCGGCCCGTCATCAACGTCTCGACGGTGGGCGTCGGCGCTCCGATCGTCTCGACGGCCGAGGACGGGGTCTCGGTCGGGCTGAGCCTCATCGCCCTGTTCATCCCGCTGCTCGTCATCCTCGCGCTCGCCCTGCTCGCCTGGCTGTTCGTCTGGCTCGTCCTGCGGGTGCGGCGCCGACGGCGCGACCGCGGGGGCGCGGCATACGCCTGAGGGCCGGGACGCGTCGACCAGGCGGCCGCCGGGGCGCGGCATACGCCCGCGGGCCTGGCAAGAGAAACACCCACCGCGCAAGGGAAAAGAACTCTTGCTCGGTCGGCGTGTCCACCATCGGGCGGGAAAGTCGGGGTCGGTGGGGCGGTGGCGGGACCGGCCGGGGGGCTGGCTGGGCGGGCGGGCTACGTCTCGCCGGGCGAGTGGTACTCCGAGAGGGCCGCGACGATGATCCGCACCGTGTTCTCGACGTAGGCGCGCCGGGCCGCCACCGGGCGGAGCAGGGCGAGGGTGAGCGTCCCCTCCAGCGAGGCGAGCACCGCCTCCGCCCGGGCGCGCGGGTCGGGGTGGCCGTAGGGCCGGACGATGCCCTCGACGATGCCGAGCAGGGTGTCCCGCCACGGCTGGAGGGCCGCGAGGAGCTCGGTCCGCCGCATCGCCTCGAGGGTCAGCTCGCTCCGGACGACGATGAGGTCCGGCTCGTCGAGCCACCTGACGAACAGCTCGACGGTCCGCTCGGCGGCATACGCCTCGTCGCCGGGACGGGCGGCGAGGTCGGCCGAGAGCGCGTCCACGTCGGCGGCCAGGGTCGACCCGACGTGCTGCATGAGTGCGGTGAGGAGCGCGAGCCGGGTGCGCAGGTATCCCGAGCACGTCCCCTCGGGCAGCCCCGCCGCCGCGTCGACGGCCCGGTGCGTGAGGCCGCGCAGCCCGGACTCGGCCACGACGGCGACGGCGGCCTCGACGAGGGCGAGCCGGCGACCGGACAGGAGCGGGTCGGGGGGCATCGGCGCCCATTGTGCCGCTCCACGGGCCGTCGCGCGGGTCGTGCGCGGTGGACGCCGCGCGACGGAGCAGGGCGCGGCGGGCGGGGAGGCACCGGGAGAGGGGAATGGATCTTCTACATCTGTAGTTGTCTGGGGTAGGATCACTACAGATGTAGAAAGGACACGTCATGGGTACTCTCACCGCCGCGGCCTTCGTCGCCACCTGGCTCTCCGTCGTCGTCGCCGGCGCCGGCGCGGCCGTCGTCCTCCTCGCGAGCGTCGGCCTCACCTCGTTCTTCCGCGAGCACCGCGCCGCCCGCGTCCGCCGGCACGAGTCGGTCCGCACCTACTACGGGCACCTCGCGCTCGCCCACTGACCGACCCCCGGGGCCCAGGGGGCCCGGACGTCCAGCCGACGTCCGGGCCCCGCCCAGTGGACACCCAGCCCACTGCACCTACGCTGGCCCGCATGAACACCCCGGTCGGTCCGCCCAGTCCGGCGGCGACCACCACCGGCGCCGCCGTGCCGGCGACCACCCTCCCCCGTCGCAGCCTGGTCACCGAGACGGTCATCGTCCTCGGCCTGTCGCTCGGCGCCTCCGCGATCTGGTCGATCCTCAGCATCGTCGACAAGCTGACCCGCAACGTCGCCCTGTCGCAGCAGACGACGACGATGAACAACTCCGTCGTCCCCGACCGCCCGTGGCTCGACCTCACCTACAAGCTGGTCGGCATCGTCCTCGCGCTCGTCCCCGTCGTCCTCGCGATCCACCTGCTCGGGCGCGACGCACCGGGGGCGAGGCACCGGATCGGCTTCGACCTGCGTCGCCCATGGTCCGACCTCGGCCGGGGGGCGTTGCTCGCCGCCGTCGTCGGCATCCCGGGCCTCGCCCTGTATGCCGCGGCCCGCGCCCTCGGCGTCAACACGACGGTCGCCGCCGCCAACCTCACGAGCAACTGGTGGACGATCCCGGTCCTCGTCCTCGCGGCGGCCGAGAACGCCGTGCTCGAGGAGGTCGTCATGATCGGCTACCTCCTCACCCGGTGGCGGCAGGCCGGCTGGGGCATGTGGACCGCGATCGGGGTCAGCGCCCTCGTCCGCGGGTCCTACCACCTGTACCAGGGCTTCGGTGGCTTCGTCGGGAACGCGATCATGGGCGCCCTGTTCGGCTGGGTCTACACGAGGACGAGACGGGTCGGGCCGCTCGTCGTCGCCCACACCCTGCTCGACATCGTCGCCTTCGTCGGCTACTCGCTGCTGCACTCCCACGTCGGCTGGCTCTGACCCGCCGGCGGCAGGCGGCAGCCGAGGTGATCCGGACGCCCCCTCGGGGCCGGCGAGCACCTCGAATGCCGGAGCGGGCTAGAGGCCGCGGACCATCGCCTTGCGCAGGTCCCTGTTGAGCGTCGAGATGACGTCCTGGGGGATGTCCTTCGGGCAGGCCTTCGTGCACTCGCCGATGTTGGTGCAGCCGCCGAAGCCCTCGGCGTCGTGCTGGCTCACCATCTTGACGACGCGGGCGTCCCGCTCGGGCTGGCCCTGCGGCAGCTCGCCGAGGTGGGTGACCTTGGCGCCCATGAAGAGCATCGCGCTCGCGTTGGGGCAGGCCGCGACGCACGCGCCGCAGCCGATGCACTCGGCGGCCTCGAAGGCGCGGTCCGCGTGCGGCTTGGGCACCGGCACGGCGTGCGCCTCGGGGGCGGCACCGGTGTTGACCGAGATGAAGCCACCGGCCTGGATGATCCGGTCGAAGGCGCCCCGGTCGACGACGAGGTCGCGGACGACGGGGAAGGCGTCGGCGCGCCACGGCTCGATCGTCACGGTCTCGCCGTCGGAGAAGCTGCGCATGTGCAGCTGGCACGTCGTCGTCTTCTCGGGGCCGTGGGCGTCCCCGGAGATCATCAGGCCGCACATGCCGCAGATGCCCTCGCGGCAGTCGCTGTCGAACGCGACCGGCTCCTCGCCCTGGGCGTTGAGCCGCTCGTTGAGGACGTCGAGCATCTCGAGGAACGACATGTCCGGGCTGATGTCGTCGACGACGTAGTCGACGAGGCCACCCTTGTCGGCGGGTCCGGCCTGACGCCAGATCTTGAGGGTCAGTTTCACTTGTAGCTCCGCTGCTTCAGCTCGATGAACTCGTAGACCAGGTCTTCCTTGTGGAGCACCGGCGGGCCCATCTCGTCACCGCCGGTGAACTCCCACGCCGCGACGTAGGCGTACTCGTCGTCGTGGCGCATCGCCTCGCCGTCCTCGGTCTGCGACTCGGCCCGGAAGTGGCCGCCGCACGACTCGCGCCGGTGGAGGGCGTCGATCGCCATGAGCTCGCCGAGCTCGAGGAAGTCGGCCACCCGGCCGGCCTTCTCGAGGCTCTGGTTGAGGGTGTCGGCGGCGCCGAGGACCCGGACGTTGCGCCAGAACTCCTCGCGCAGGCCGCGGATGAGGTCGATGGCCTTGAGCAGGCCCTCCTCGGACCGCTCCATCCCGACGTACTCCCACATGATGTGGCCGAGCTCCTTGTGGAAGGAGTCGACGCTGCGCTCGCCGTTCACGCCGAGGAGCCGCTCGGTGCGCTCGGCCACGGCCTGGCGGGCCGCCGCGACGTCGGGGTTGCTCTCGTCGAGCGCCTCGAACGGGCCCTTGGCGAGATAGTCGCGGATCGTGTTGGGGAGGACGAAGTAGCCGTCGGCGAGTCCCTGCATGAGGGCGCTCGCGCCGAGCCGGTTGGCCCCGTGGTCGGAGAAGTTGGCCTCCCCGGTCACGAACAGGCCGGGGATGCTCGACTGGAGGTCGTAGTCGACCCAGAGGCCGCCCATCGTGTAGTGCACGGCGGGGTAGATCCGCATCGGGACCTCGTAGGGGTTCTCCCCGGTGATCCGCTCGTACATGTCGAAGAGGTTGCCGTAGCGCTCGGCGACGGCGGCCTTGCCGAGCCGGCCGATCGCGTCGGCGAAGTCGAGGTAGACCCCGCGGCGGAAGTCGCCGACCATCGGCCCGACGCCCCGGCCCTCGTCGCAGACGTTCTTCGCCTGGCGGGAGGCGATGTCGCGCGGCACGAGGTTGCCGAAGCTGGGGTAGATGCGCTCGAGGTAGTAGTCGCGCTCCTCCTCGGGGATCTGCCGCGGGTCCTTGTCGCAGTCCTCGCGGTTCTTCGGGACCCAGATCCGGCCGTCGTTGCGCAGCGACTCCGACATGAGGGTCAGCTTCGACTGGTGGTCGCCGGACACGGGGATGCACGTCGGGTGGATCTGCGTGTAGCAGGGGTTGCCGAAGTAGGCGCCCTTGCGGTGCGCCCGCCACGTCGCCGTGACGTTGGAGCCCATCGCGTTCGTCGAGAGGAAGAAGACGTTGCCGTAGCCGCCGGAGGCGAGGACGACGGCGTCCGCGAGGTGGGTCTCGATCTCGCCGGTGACGAGGTCGCGGGCGACGATGCCGCGGGCCCGGCCGTCGACGACGATGAGCTCGAGCATCTCGTGCCGGGTGAACTGCTCGACGGTCCCGGCCGCGACCTGGCGCTCCATCGCCTGGTAGGCGCCGATGAGCAGCTGCTGGCCGGTCTGACCGCGGGCGTAGAAGGTGCGGGACACCTGGACGCCCCCGAAGGAGCGGTTGTCGAGGAGGCCGCCGTACTCCCGCGCGAAGGGCACGCCCTGCGCGACGCACTGGTCGATGATGTTCGCGCTGACCTCGGCGAGGCGGTAGACGTTCGTCTCGCGGGCGCGGTAGTCGCCGCCCTTCACCGTGTCGTAGAAGAGGCGGTAGACGGAGTCGCCGTCCTCCTTGTAGTTCTTCGCGGCGTTGATCCCGCCCTGGGCGGCGATCGAGTGGGCCCGGCGGGGGCTGTCCTGGTAGCAGAAGGACTTGACGTTGTAGCCGGCCTCGCCGAGGGTGGCCGCCGCCGCGCCACCGGCGAGGCCGGTGCCGACGATGATGACGCTCAGCTTGCGCCGGTTGGCGGGGTTGACGAGGGCGGCCTCGAACTGGCGGGTCGTCCACTTCTTGTCGATCGGGCCGCCGGGCGCCTTCGTGTCGGCGATCGGCTCGCCCTCGCGGTACATCCCGTGGATGAGCGCGCCGGACTCGGAGCTGGGGGTGGTCGTCGTCATCTCTTGCTTCCTCACTTCACCAGGCCGAACTGGATCGCCAGTGGCGGGATGAGGAACCCCGCCACGATGAGCGCCGCACCGGCATACCCGAGGATCTTGGCGTAGCCGTAGGTCCGCGGGCTGTTGGTCCACCCCAGCGTCTGCATCGCGCTGAACAGGCCGTGCTCGAGGTGCAGGGCGAGCGCCAGCATCGCCAGCACGTAGATGAGGGTCAACCACCACACCTGGAAGCTCGCGACGACGAGCTGGAAGGGGTTCTCGGTGATGGCGACGCCGGTCTTGTCGGGGTTGACGCTGATCTTCGAGATGCGTGAACTCGATGAGGTGCCACACGATGAAGAGGAACAACGCGACGCCGCCCCAGCGCATCCAGGTCGACTTCAGCGCGGCCTTGCCCGCGGCGTAGCGGCTGCGGCGGGCGTTGCCCGAGCGGGCCCACAGCGTCAGCGCGGCATAGACGTGGACGACCAGGGCCACGATGAGGACGATCCGCATGATCCACAGGAACCCGGCGTACGGCAGGATCGGCTCGCCGAAGGTCCGCAGGTGCTCGGCGTAGGTGTTGTAGGACTCCTCCCCGGCGAGGAGCTTGAGGTTGCCGTACATGTGCGCGAGGACGAACAGCCCGAAGAGCAGCCCGGTCGACGCCATGAGGAACTTGAGGAAGACCGTCGTCCTGCGCGACGTCATCGGACGCGAGGGAAGAGTCGTTGTGGCCACCGTCTGAACCTACCTCTCAGGGAGCAGCTCGATGCCCAGTGAGGTGAACCTAACAACTGCCTGCTCGCGGCGGCATTCGAGCGGGGGTGTGAGAAATGCCTCGCCGCCGTGGGGAGCCCTCGCCACGGAGCGGGAAACCCCACCGGGTATGCCGGCCGCCCGGGTCAGCGCGCGGCGAGCGCCGCGTCGTAGAGCACCCTCTTCGACAGCCCCGTCGCGGCGGCCACCGCGCCGCACGCGTCCTTGAGCCGCTCCCCCGAAGCGACCCGGGCCAGGACCGCCGGGAGCGCCGCGTCGAGGTCGGTGCCGGTGTCCGCCGGCGCCCCGCCGACGACGAGGGTGATCTCGCCCCGGACCTCCCCACCGGCCCAGTCGACGAGGGCGGAGAGGGGGCCGCGGACGACCTCCTCGTAGGTCTTCGTCAGCTCGCGGCACACGGCGGCCCGCCGGTCGGCGCCGAAGGACTCGGCCATCGCCACCAGCGTCTCGGCGACCCGGTGCGGGGACTCGAAGAAGACCATCGTGCGCCGCTCGGCCGCGAGACCGCGCAGGGTCCTCGAGCGCTCCCCCGCCTTCCGGGGCAGGAAGCCCTCGAAGCAGAAGCGGTCGACGGCCAGGCCCGACACCGCGAGCGCCATGAGGACGGCGCTCGGCCCCGGGACGGCGGTCACCCGCACCCCGGCCTCGGCCGCGGCGGCAGACGAGCCGGAACCCGGGGTCGGAGACCGACGGCATCCCGGCGTCGGTGACGACGAGGACCCGATCGCCGGCGAGGAGCCGCTCGACGAGCTCGCCGGTCCGCGTGGCCTCGTTGTGTTCGTGGTAGCTGAGCACCCGGCCCTCGGGCCGGACGCCGAGCTCCCGGCACAGCCGGGTGAGTCGGCGGGTGTCCTCGGCGGCCACGACGTCGGCGCCGGCGATCTCGTCGGCGAGCCGCGGCGAGGCGTCGCGGACGTCCCCGATCGGGGTCGCCGCGAGGACGAGGACTCCGTCGCTCATGCGCCGATCCTGTCACGGGCCCGGCGGCCCGGCTCCCCCGGACGGTTCCCTACGATGTGCGCGTGGACCGGACCGAGGAGCTGCGCGACCGGCTGCTCGGGTTCCGGCCGACCGACCGGCTCTGGGGGTGGCTGGGGCCGGGTCTCATCGCCCTCGTCGGGGGGTTCCTCCGTTTCTGGCGGCTCGGCGACCCCCACCAGCTCGTCTTCGACGAGACGTACTACGTCAAGCAGGGCGTCTCGATGCTCCGCTACGGCGTCGAGATGCGGGTGCAGGGCACCCTCAAGGAGCCGGACAAGCTCTTCACCGCCGGCACGACGAACATCTTCAACACGACCGACGGCGACATGGTCGTCCACCCGCCCGTCGGCAAGTGGGTCATCGCCGTCGGCGAGTGGCTGTTCGGCGTCGACTCCTCCGTGGGGTGGCGCTTCTCCGTCGCCCTGCTCGGGACCGTCTCCATCCTCGTCCTCGGCCGAGTGGCCCGGCGGATGTTCGGCTCGACGCTCCTCGGGTGCATCGCGGCGCTGCTCCTCGCCGTCGAGGGCCATGCGCTCGTCCTCCAGCGGACGGGGATCCTCGACAGCATCGTCATGTTCTTCGCGCTGACGTCGTTCGCCGCGCTCCTCATCGACCGCGACCGCAGCCGCGAGATCCTCGCCCGCAAGGTCGGCGCGATGCCACGAGGGACGTGGCCGACGGTCGGCCCCTGGCTCGGCTGGCGCCCCTGGCGCTGGGTCGCCGGGGTGAGCCTCGGCCTCACGACCGGGACGAAGTGGTCGGGACTCTTCTTCGTCGCGGCGTTCGGGCTCATGTCGGTGTGGTGGGACATGGGCGCCCGCCGCGCCGCCGGCGTCCGGCGCTGGGGCGTCGCCTCCCTCGCGGTCGACGGCCCGCTCGCGTTCGTCTCGACGGTCCTCACCGCGGCGGCGGTGTATCTCGTGTCGTGGACCGGCTGGTTCCTGTCCGCCCACGGCTACGACCGCACCTGGGCCGCCGACCACCCCGGCCAGGGGGTCACCTGGCTGCCGCCCGCCCTGCGCTCGCTCGCGAAGTACCACCAGGAGATGTGGCACTTCAACACGACGCTGTCGACGCCGCACCCCTACCAGTCCAACCCGTGGGGGTGGCTCGTCCAGGCCCGGCCGACGTCCTTCTTCTACGAGGGGCCCAAGCGCGGTCAGGACGGGTGCACCGTCGACCAGTGCTCGAAGGCGATCCACTCGGTCGGGACGATCTCGGTGTGGTGGCTCGGGGTCTTCGCCCTCGCCGTCGTCCTGTGGGCCTGGCTCGTCCGGCGCGACTGGCGGGCCGGGGCGATCGCGGCCGGGATGATCGGCGGCTACCTGCCGTGGTTCCTCTACCAGAACCGGACGATCTTCGAGTTCTACACGATCGCCTTCGAGCCGTGGCTCATCCTCGCGGTGGTCTTCGTCCTCGGGATGGTCATCGGTGGCCGGGACGCCTCACCGGCCCGGCGCCGACGCGGGCTCCTCGTCGTCGCGGCATACCTCATGCTCACCCTCGCGATGTTCGCCTTCTTCTACCCGATCTACACCGCCGAGGTCATCCCCTACCAGCAGTGGCACCTGCGGATGTGGTTCCCCAGCTGGGTCTGACCCCCCACCCGCCAGCCCCCACCCCCCTGCACGAACCTCTGCTAGCAGAGGCTGCTGCCTGCACGAACCTCTGCTAGCAGAGGCTGCTGCAGAACGGGGGTGTTGCAGCATGGCCGTTCTGCAGCAACCTGTCCGTCGACGCAGAGCGGGCATGCATCCCGCCGCGCCGAACCGCCCCCGCCCTGCACGAACCTCTGCTAGCAGAGGCTGCTGCAGAACGGGGGTGTTGCAGCATGGCCGTTCTGCAGCAACCTGTCCGTCGACGCGGAGCAGGCAGGCAGGCCGCCGCCCAGCCGCCGCCCAGCCGTCAGGTATGCCGCCGCCCCGCCGCCCCGCCGCCCATGCCGCCGCGCCACCGCGCCGCCCTGCCGGTGTGGGTGTGCCCGCGCTCAGCGCCGGGCGGGACTCATCGCGCGGCCCGGGCGGCCGGCGCGCCGGACAGCAGCGCGGGCAGGAGCCGGTCGGACAGGCCGACGGCATCCGTGACGAGCCGGGTGGCCTCGACGGCGTCGAGTCCCTGGCGCCTCGCGACCTGGACCAGCTCGTCGACGAAGAGGGTGCGGAAGCGGACGAAGGCCTCCGCCGTGTCACCGATCCGCCCGCCGGCCCGCGCGGCCAGCTGGCCGTAGCGAGCGGCGGCGGCCCGGGCCTCGTCCACGGCCCGGTCCCGCTCGGCGACGGTCCGGGCGTCGAGGGCGATGAGCAGCCGGGAACAGATCGTCCGACCGAGACCCCGCACCGTGGCGAGCTCCTCCTCGCTCGCCCGCGGCAGCCAGCCGAGCCCCCGGGTCGCCTGCACCATCGAGCGCCGGAAGGCACGCACCATCCGGTCGGGCGTCAGGCCGAGCTCGGTCAGCGAGGGGCGACCCGAACCGGAGTCGGGCAGGAGGCTGAGGATCGTCGAGCGCGCATAGCGCCGATGACCGCCCGGCGTCGTGAACGCGGGGACGTCGCCGGCGGCACTCCACCGCCGGAGGGTCGCCGGTGAGACGCCGAGGAGGGCGCAGGCGTCCTGGACGGTGAGCCACTCCTCCGCCTCGATCGGGTGCTGCGTCCGCTGGATCGTCATCATCCACTCCCCGCCTGCTCGCCGAGGGCCGCCTTGCTCGAGCCGAGCACGGGGTCCTTGTGGCACTGGTCGCAGTAGGCCTCCTGGTGACAGTAGGCACACGCGTTCGTCCCGCCCGCCAGGGAGATCGACTCGACGTGGTTGTAGAGCATCGTGTCGTGGTCGACCTTGATGGCGCCGCTCTCATGGCAGTTCTGGCAGTAGCTCGGCGCATGGCAGGCACCGCACGAGCCGGAGTCCGGGAGAACGTTGTCCGTCGCGCTCGCGTGGCTGAACGTCCACAGCGAGGCCTCGTGGTCGGCCGGCTTGATCCCGATCGGGATGTTGGAGGGGCTCACTCCCGTCTGGGGAAACGTATGGCACGTGTCGCATGTCGACGGGATCGTCGTGTTCGTCACCTGCCCGTCCTTGACGAGGTAGTGCGCGCCGTCGTGGCAACGGAAGCAGCCGGGCGAGGTCTGGTGGCCGAGGTTGTCCGCGTACGTCGTCGCCAGCGTGCCCATCTGCGGGGTCGCGACAAGGTGGTAGATCGACTTGATCTCGCTGACGGCGGCCGCGATGTCGCTCGCCTGCTTCTGCGCAACGAGGGGGTAGGACGTCTGGTATGCCGTGCCGATGGCCTCGATCGCCGTGTCGGCCGCCGCGTCGGTCGGGTAGTCGCCCTTGATCGCGGCCACGGCGTCGCGCTTGATGTAGGGCAGCGTCGCGTTGATCTTCCCCGCGGCCATCGCCTCGTCGACCGCCTTGTCGGCGCTCGGCACCTCGTGCCCGACCCGGTTGTGGCAGCCGATGCAGTCGAGGGTGCGGTTGTACTCGGTCGCCTTGAGCCGCCGCACGTCGGCGGCCGCGTCGGTCGACACCCGGACCTGGGCCGAGGCGATGTACTGCTCCGGAGTGCCGTCGGTGCCGGTCGTCTCGACGAGGTCGATCGTCTGGTCGTGCTCGTCCTCGGCGGTGTAGGTGAGCCCCTGCTCGACGTGCCAGTGGACGCCGCGCTGGCCGGCGGTCTGGCCGAGGTCGACCGGGCGGAGGAGCACCGAGATCGTCTGGCGGGTGTTCTTCTCGTCGCTGGCGTACATCGGCCGGACGACGAGCTCGGTGGGTCCGCCGTTCTTCGTCAGCTCGTCGATGGAATGGCACTCGAGGCAGGTCTGCTCGACCGGGGGCATCTTGTCGTGCTCGATGGGCGGGATCGGCGTCGGGTAGGTGTTCGTCACCAGCGCATAGAGCTCGCGCGTCCCGGCCAGCTTGGCCTTGACGAACCCCACGGCGCCCGGGGCGACGTGGCACTCACCGCACGCGACGTCGCGGTGCGGCGAGACGGCATACGCCTTCTGCTGCGGCTCCATCGTGTGGCACGTCGTGCAGAAGGACGCGCTCTCGGAGTACCCGATCGTCTTGGCCCCGGCCATCGTCGCGATGGACGCGAAGCCACCGATGAGGACGACGAGGAGGAGCATCCCGCGCCACGAGTTCCACGGCGGGTGCGGCATCCGGTCGATGAAGCGGACCACCGGCACGAGCGGACGCAGAACGCGCGGCACCGCCGGACCGGTGTCTGCATCTTCCGGCCCGGCGGCCCCCTCGGTGGGCGCGTCGGCGACGACCTCGGGCGGCTCCCCCGGCTCGGGAATGCGCGTCGTCCGGGCCTGGCGGTATGCCGTCGTCGGCCGGGGTGCCCTCGGCGCCGGCGACGGGGTCGTGCGGTTCGCTCATCGGGTGATTCCGTCCAGCGCCGCGGTCATGGCGTCCGGTGACAGGCCGCCGGCCTTCATCGCCGCGAGCGTCCCGTCCGGCCCGATGAAGAAGTGGGCGGGGATCGCGGAGACGTGGTACTCGCCCGCGATGACGGAGTCCGGGTCGGCGATGACGGGGTAGGTCATCCCGATCCGTGACGCGTAGTCCTTCGCCGCCCCGGAGTCCTCGGAGATGTTGACCTGGAGGACGACGACGCCCTTGTCCTGGAACTGCTGGTATGCCGCCTCGATGTCGGGCGCCTCGGCCTGGCAGGCGGTGCACCAGCTGGCACCGAAGGTGAGCCAGACCGGCTTGCCCTGGTAGTCCGACAGGGAGACCTTCTCCCCGTCGACCGTCGTCGCGGTGAAGTCCTGAGCCGGCGAGCCGACGCGTGGGGCGGCGGTGTCGGCGGCCTGCACCGCGACGGCGGTCGTTCCCGCCGTCGTCGCGTCGGGCCGGTTGACGAGATAGACGCCCGCCATGACGAGAACTGCCGTCACCGCGAGAACGAGGAGCGTGCCCAGGCGGCTGTCACGGAGTCGGTCCTGCCACCGAGGGGGTGCGCCGGGGTCTGCGCTGATGGTGGCTGGCTCGGTCATCTCGGTTCCGGTCCCTTCGTGAGGTGAGGTTGCGGCGGGGGTGGGGCCGCGTGGTCAGGGGGTCACATGCGGCCGTAGCTGTGCAGGCCCCCGAAGAAGAGGTTGCCGAAGAAGGTGAGCAGCACCGACGCGAAGCCGAGGACGAGGAGCCAGGCGGCGCGCCGGCCGACCCACCCGCGGGCGACGCGGGCGTGGAGGTAGCCGCCGTAGAGCAGCCAGGTGAGCAGCGAGGCCGTCTCCTTCGGGTCCCAGCTCCAGTACGAGCCCCAGGCGATCTGGGCCCACACGGCGCCGAGGACGACGACCATCGTCAGCAGGGGGAACCCGATGATGACGGCCTTGTAGCCGAGTCGGTCGAGGACCTCCGGCTTGGGGAGGCCGCGCACCGCGCCGACGCCCTTGTAGTCCTGGTACAGGTACATGACGGCGGCGGCGAACGACACGGCGAAGGCGCCGTAGGCGAAGATCGCGACGACGACGTGGACGGTGAGCAGGAGGCTGTTCTGCAGTGCCGGGACGAGCGGGTTCGCCGTGGAGTCCTCGGTCAGCGCGTAGAGCAGCATCGCCGCGGCGATGGGCAGGACGAGCAGCGCGATGGTGCGGACCCGGTAGCGGTACTCGAAGAAGACGTATGCCGCGAGCGTGCCCCAACCGAAGGACACGGCGAACTCGTACTGGTTCGAGAACGGGCCGTGGTGGACCGCGAAGCCACGCAGCACGAGGCAGGCGGTGACGAAGACGAGGCCGAGGCGGACGAACATCGTCCCCCAGTTGGCCATCCCGCGGGCCGCGGCAGCCTGGGGGGCGGCCGGCTCGACCGAGGCCGTCGCGTCGGACCCGGCAGCCCCGACGGCCACGGGAACCCGGGCGGTCGTGGACGCGACCCGAGCCCGCCCGTTGGCGAAGGCGAGGATGTAGGCGCCGAGGGCGAGGGCGACGAACGCCAGGCCCGCGATGAGGCTGTACTGCGAGAACTCAAGCATCGTTCTCTGCTCCTTCGGAGGTGGCGCCCGTGCTGTCGCCGGCGCGCTGGATCTCGGTGATCATCTGGTGGAACTGCGGCTCGAACGCGGGGTCGCGCTTGATGGTGGAGGCGCACCGGATCTCGGTGCCGCCGGTGGTCTCGGTGGCCCGCACCCAGATGCGGCGGTGCGGGAAGAAGAAGACGAGGACGAGGCCGAGGATGAACAGCGCCGACCCGACCCAGACGAACGGCACGCCGGGGTCGTGCGCGACGATGAGCCCGGTGAACTGGCGGTTGCGCTCGAACGTGTAGGTGAGCCCGTCGATCGTCTCGGCCTTCCCCTGGGAGATGACCTGGACGGCGATCGGCGTCTCGGTGCCCGCCTTGTGGATCTCGAGCTGGACCTGGCCGGCCTTGATGTTCGGGTCGACCTGCCCGGAGGCCGGCTCGACGACGAACACGGTCAGCTGCTTCGAGGGAATGGCGAAGGATCCGAAGATGTGCACGTTGTCGGGAGACTCGAACAGCGCCGGCGAGGTGTTGACGAGCTCGCTGCCGTCGGCATCGGTGACGACCATCGAGGCGGCGATGCCGTAGGACGACTGGTAGATCCAGACCCCGTCCTGCTTCATCGGGTGGTTGACCCGGATCGTCTGCCGCTGGATCTGCGTGCCGCCCTTCGACAGGACGATGTCGGCCGCGTAGTCCTTCGGCATCCCGTTCGGGTACTCCGTCGCCTCGAAGGACTTCGCTTCGAGGGTGAGGCCGGTCTCGTGCCCGAGCTCGATCGCCTGGCCGACCGGCGCGACGACGCTCTGGTCCTTGAAGCCCGTCGTCGCGCTGAGGAAGAAGCCGAGGAGGATGACGACGAAGCTGACGTGGGCGATGACGGTGCCGAACGGGCCCCAGCGGTAGCGGTCGGCGTAGAGGTTCTGTCCGGCGTCCTCCGGCTGGTGGATGACCCGGAACCGGTGCCGGTGCAGGACCGTCGTCACGTCGGCGAGCGCGGCCTCGGCGTCCTCGGGGACGACGACGTCGGCGTGGAGCGGGGCGTGCTCGAAGAAGGTGTCACCCATGCTCGGCCGCGGGTGGGTCGCGACCCGCCACAGCTTCGGCGCCCGGTTGACCGAGCAGGCGAGGATGCTCGTGACGAGCAGGACGACGAGGCCCTTGAACCACCACGACGAGAAGACGGCATACAGACCGAAGAACTCGATGACCTTGGACCAGCCGCCGTACTTGCCGCTGACGCCGTCGACCCACTGCGCGTATGCCGCGGGGTCGGCACGGACGCCCTCGGGCGCCTGCTCGAGCAGCGTCCCCGCGAGGGTGAGCAGGCCGAGGACGAGGATGAGCCAGAGGCCGGTCTTCATCGAGATGAAGAAGCGCCAGATCCGGTCGACGACGTCGCCGAGGCCGAAGCCGGCTCCGCCGGAGTAGCCGCCGCCGACGTCGAGGGCGTCGAGCGCCTCGTGGGCGACGTCCGCCTCGTCGGCGGGGCGGGTGCGCAGATCTTGGCTCATGGCGGTTCTCTCTTCAGATGCCGATGCTCGGCAGGAGGGCGGGGAGCTTGACGAGGAGGTTGGTGATCATGAGGAAGCCGACCGCGACGAGCATCGCTCCGCTGACGAGCGAGACGGCGCTCTCGTGGCGTCGGAACCACTCGAGGCGACGGCTCACCGCGGTGGCGCCGACGGCCACGAGGACGAACGGCACCCCCATTCCGAGGGCGTAGACGACGAGGAGGACCGCGCCCTGTCCGACGCTGTCGCGCAGGGAGGCGAGGCCGATGATCCCGCCGAGGATGGGGCCCACGCACGGGGTCCACCCGGCGGCGAAGACGACGCCGAAGAGGGCGGAGCGGACCAGCTTCGGGCTCTCGAGGAGGACGGTCCCGTCGCCGGCCCGGCGGGTGCGCAGCACCTTGTCGGCCGGGACGGTCGCCTGGCGCAGCAGCGCCGGGATGTTGATCAGCCCCGCGACGTGCAGGCCCATGACGATGAGCATCGCCCCGCCGACCTGGCGCAGGACGCCGACGTAGTCGCGCAGCAGGTAGCCCACCAGCCCCACCGACGCCCAGAGGACCACGAACACGATCGTGAACCCGAGGACGAAGGCCAGCGCCTGCGCGAGCGCGACCCGGCGTGCCGACCGGGCCCCCGCCGGGGTCGTCCCGACCATGTAGGTCATGTAGGCCGGGACGAGCGGCAGGCAGCACGGCGACGCGAACGAGACGATGCCCGCGGCGAACGCGACGAGGAGGCTGATGTTGGTGGTCATGGCCGGTGGCTCAGTTGGTCGCCGAGGGTGAGGGGGTCGACTGGTTGAGGTGGGTCGAGACCGTCTTGGCGAGGTCGCTGTTCGGGTCGATGTCGATGACCTTCTGCCACTCGGCGCGCATCTTCGCCGTGTCCGAGGGGCTCTTGCTCATGTAGAGGAACCCGAGGTCGTAGTGCACCTCGGCGTTGTCCGGGTAGAGCTTGGCGGCCTTGAGCCAGACCTTCTCGGCCTCGCCGGCGTTCCCGAGGTTGAACTGGGTGGCGCCGAGGGCGAGCAGCGCGGTCTGGTTCTTCGGCTCGATGGCGAGGACCTTGTTCTCCCAGTCGGCGGCGGTCTTGTAGTCGCCGGCCTGGTAGTACTGGTCGCCGAGTCCCTGGAGCGAGGCGACGTCCTTGGGGTTCGCGCTGATCTTCTGCATGAGCGCCGCGACCTGGGCCTGGTCGATCGCCCTGGGAGGTGGCGGTCGAGGTCGGCGTGCCGCTGATGCCGGGGACCGCGGGGTCCTTGCCCATCCAGTAGACGCCGAAGACGATGCCGGCGACGACGAGGGCGCCGAGGACCCACACGAGCGGTCCCTGCGTGCGGCGGCCCCGAGCGGGCTCGTCGGCGACGGGGGCGGGCCGGGCCGGGCGGGCCTTGGCCGGCGCGCTGGCGGGCGCGGCGACGGTCGTGGCCGCGGCCTCGGCGGCCAGGTCCTCTTCCGAGCCGGCGAGCAGGGCGAACGCGCGCTCGGCCTCGCCGCGCTGCAGGCCGGCCCAGGTGGCCAGGTCGGCGGGTGCGGTGTCGAGGAAGTCGACGACGTCGCGGTAGGCGCCCTCGATGTCCTGGTCGTCTGCCTCGCGCTCGAGCCCGAGGCGTCCCAGCAGCTCGGTGCGCAGGTCGACCGTCGCGGCCGCGACCGCCTCCGGATCCTCGCTGGCTCATCGCTTCGTCCACTCCTTACTCGGGCCGGTCGGCCGCTCCGCAGGGGTCCGCGGCCACTGCATCTAGTGTCGATTTGAGCGATTTGACGCACCATCCGCCGACAGGCACATATCGGATAGAGATGGGGTCCAGTCCGGTCCATGACCTGCGTCCGACGCGGCATACGACGGGGTATGCCGCGTCCCTGGCCCACCGACGCCGGGCGCCAGCGCGTGCCGCGGGGTCCGACCGCTCTGGGCACCTCAGCCGGCGTAGCCGAGGGCGTCGTGGGTGTAGCCGTGGCAGGTGAGCGAGCAGGTGCCGCCGGCGCCGTTCGGGGTCCAGGTGACCGTGCCACCGGGCACGAGCGGCTGGACGTCGGGCGCGAAGCTCACGAGCCGGCTGCCGTCGACCTGCTGGCCGCCGACGGCGTCGGTCGTGCCGTGGATCCGGAAGTGGCACTCGGCGCACAGGGCGTTGCCCTGGCCCGCGCCGGGGATGTCGATGTCGGTGCCGCCGCTGCCGATCCCGGCGAGCTGGGTCAGGTGCAGGCCGTGGAGCTCGAAGTTCGTCGCCTCGGTGCTCGCCGTGCCGGTCGCGTTGGCGAAGGGCGCCTCGGCGTGGCAGACGTAGCACAGGGCGAAGTCCCCGCTGTTGTAGAGCGCGCTCGTCTGGGCGAGGACCCGGTCCTCGTAGGGCCGCAGGAGGATGCCGCGGTTGGCCGAGGTGTGCGGCTCGAGGGACGCGTCGGCGCTCGTCCCGTCGGGGGTGTCGCTACTCGCGTGGCAGTTGAGGCAGCGGACGGTGCCGTCGACGCTGAAGTTCCACAGCTTGTAGGGCGAGGTGCCGTCGAGGCTGGCCTGCATGGCGGCGGTCTTGTTCGTCCCCGCCGCCTCGACCGGGTGGAACGACGGGTTGTCGGGGTTGAGCTCGACGGCCTTGTCGATCTGGTCCGTCGACGGCTTCCCGGGGATGTCGGCCGGGAGCTGGGTGTAGCCGGAGTGGCACGTGAAGCACAGCTGGTACTCGTGGGTGACGGGGCTCGTCGTGCCGTTGAGGAAGGTGTAGGTCGGCGCCGTGCCCGCCGGCCCGTTCGTCACGGCCACGCCCGTCACGCCGGTCAGCCGGCCCGAGGCGCTCCAGCCGGTCGCGATGGCGGGGTCGCCCGGGTCGCTCAGCTGGGTGCTGTCCGGCCCGCTCTGCGCCTGGTGGGCGTTGTGGCAGTCGGCACAGTCGCTGTGCCGGTTGAGGGTGCCGGCCATCTCGTCGGCGTCGGCGAGGGTGTGGGTGCTCGTCGCCAGGGCGTCGTGGGAGTAGTAGGACCGCGTGGCGTCGTCGTTGGCCGGCCGGGTGAGGGCGTAGTGCGCCGTGATGTTGGTCGTCGCACCGAGACCGTCGTGACAGGTGAGGCACAGGGTGGCGGTCGGGCCACTCGTCACGAGGAGGTTGGCCCCGCTCGCCGAGTGGCCGCTGTGGCACGACGCGCACTGGTCGGCCGCCGCGGCATACGGCCCGTGGATGTCGGTCGCACCGACGTCGACGGAGGCGGCGGCCATGAGGGGGCGGGCGACCGGCACGGTGAGAGTGGTGTCCGCGCCGAGGGCGCTGCCGGTGCCGTCGCCGAGCGGGTAGGCGAGCCGGACCGTGCGGGGCGCTCGTCCGGTCGCTCACCGCGGCGCCCTGTCGCTGGCCGGGGCTCAGCCGCGTCCCCGGGTCGGTGCCGAGGACGACCTGGGCGAGGTCGCCGGCGGTGATGGCCGAGCCGGCGTCGGTGAGACGCAGCTCGTAGCCCGTGCCGTATGCCGCGTCGATCGAGAGCCCGACCGTGAACTCCTCCTCGGTGCAGGAGGCGGCGGGGACGGTCAGGGCGACGTCGGGGTTCGCCGACCGGGAGAGGTGACCCGTGGCCGGCGCGCCGTCGTCGGGCGTGCACAGTCGCAGGTCGGACGTCGCGATGTCCTCGGCGTCCGGCGCCTGCGGTCGTGCCCTGCCCGCTCGGCACGCCACTCGGGGTCGAGGTGGATCGGCTCGCCCACCGTGGCCTTGTCCGGCACCGGCAACCAGGCCGTGTCGCCCGCCTGCCGGTACTCGAGAAGCGGGGTGAGGGTCAGGTCCGTGTCGCCGGGGTTGACCACGGTGAAGCGGACCCGGAGGGTGTCGAACGGCGCCGCGCCGTCGGCCGGCGCACCGGGCGCGAGATAGGTCGCCGTCGAGGGCCGGCCGTCGAGCGTGGCGATCACCGACGGGCCGCCGGCCGCCTCGCTCGGCGTCGTGGACGTCGGCGACGGCTGCATCGGCGCGGGGATCGGCTCCGGGCTCGGCAGCGGCGCACCGGTGTCGCTCGGCGTCGGCGAGGGGTCGCTCGTCGACGTCGGCGACGGGGTGTCGCCGGACGTCGTGGCCGTGGGGGTCGGGTCGGCCGTGCTCGTCGGGGACGGCGTGTCGCTCGGGGTGGCGTCGGCCGTGGCCGACGACGTCGGGTCCGCCGTCGCCGAGCCGCCGGGGGTGGCAGGGGCGGTGCTCGCGGCGCCGGCGCTCGACGTGGCCGTCGGGCTGGGTGAGGCCGTCGCGACCGGTGCGGGCCCGGTCGCGAGGGCCTGCGTCTGTCCGATCCCCACGAGGGCGACGGCGAGCGGCAGGGCGAGGACGGCGGCGCGCGCGGAGTCCGACGCGCGCAGGCGCCCGCGGGGGGCGGGGCTGCGGCGCGTGGGCTTCACGGGGTCGTCCTCGGGTCGGTCGGGGCGGTCTGGTCCGGTCAGTTCGTCGACGTGCTGGCGAGGGACTTCGGGTGGCGCGGGGGCACCGGGCCACCCGAAGTCCGACACCTGCATGACGCTCGGCGTCACACGTTGTGGCACATGAGGCATGTGCCACGGTTGTCGACGCGCAGCAGGCGGCTGTCGTTCGACGGGGTGGTGCTGCCCGGGAAGGCGACCTTCGCCGCGCTCCCGGTCATCGATGGCGTTCGAGCCGTGAGCCACGTGGCAGGTGATGCAGTTCGCCGCACCGGCCTTGTAGTTCGCGTCCGAACGGTGCTGGTACATGAAGGTGTCATCGCCAGAGGCGGTGCTGTACGAGCCGTGGCCCGCCATGTACCGGGTGTGACAGGTCGTGCACCACGCGGCAACGTTCTGGATGTACCCGTCGGCGTCGGCGCCCTGGGTCCCGGTGAAGGGGGTGCCGTTGACGAGGTCGACCGGGACGTTGGAGTCGCCGGACAGCCAGTAGTTGGTCGTGGAGTAGACCTTGGTGGTGGCGTCGGGAATGGTGACGCCGGTGGCCGCGCCCGAGTCGTTCGGGACGGGCCGCAGGATGCGGTAGTTGCCGTTGCCGTGCGGGTCGTGGCACGAACCGCACTCGAGCGTCACCGCGGTGCCGGCACCGGAGTTGATGGCTCCGTTGCCCCACATGGTGGACGCGACGCCGATGCTGTGCTTCGACGTCGTGGCCTCGGCCGCGATCACCGGGATCGTCTGGTTCGACGAGCTCCACCCGTGACTGCTCTGGGTGAGAACATCCTTCGTCGCGGTGTGCGAGCCGATCATGGCGGTGTCGAAACCGCCACCTCGGAGCGCGCCACCGGACGATTCGTCGATGCCGAACCGGACATCCGTAGACGCGGCCGTTCCATCGTGGCAGGTGTAGCACAGAGCCGGCTGTTCCTCGACGAGCAAGTAGCTCGCCTGAGCGGTGTGCGCGCGGTGACACCCCGCGCACTTGCCGGCTCCTGCCTGAGCGATGACCACGCCGGCCGTCGGTGAGTTCACCGCGAGGCTGACGTGTGGTCCGTTATCCGCCTGTGCCGGGCCAGAGCCCATGAAGAACGCAAGAGCGCTCGCCGCGACCAGGAGGAGGATTCGCTTCACTGCCTTTACCTCCTTACTGCTTCCGATATTGATTTGTGTGTTCCGGTGCGCGCGAAGTCCGGTTCGAAAGCCCGTCCCGAGACCGCCCGTCACCCTCCTCGCACCCATCTCAGTAGCCCCAGACCTGGACCCGGTTGTTGAGCCGGTCCGTGACGTAGATGTGGGCACGTGTGTCGAGGGCAAGCCCGTTCGGGTACTCGAAGGTCCCGTCGAGCCGCCCTTCCCCTCCGAACGAGCCCACGTACGCGGGCACGTCCGACGCGGTGGCGCCGAGCGTGTACACGCGGACCATGTGGTCCGTCGTGTCGACGACGAAGAGCCGGCCGGAGTCGTCGACCCCGACACCACGCGGCATACCGAGGTCGCCGTCGCCCATGCCCCGGGAGATCTGGTTGACGATCTCGCCCTTCGGGTCGTAGGTGACGAGGCGGCCGTTGTTGCTGTCGCTCACGCGGACGGTGCCCGCGTTGTCGGCCCAGACGCCATTGGGGTAGTTGAGGTCACCGGGCTTGCCGATCTCGCGCAGCAGCGAGCCGTCGGTGCCGAAGACGAGGACGCGGTGCTTGCTCGCGTCCTTGCCGCGGACGTCGGTGACGTAGAGGGTTCCGTCGGGTGCGAAGCCGATGGCGAGCGGGGACCACGCCCCGACCTCCTTCGGCTTGGCGAAGGTCCGGTCGTAGGTGCCGTCGGCCTGGTAGACGTAGATCGCGCGGGCGAGCCGGTCGGTGACGTAGACCTCGGAGGACACGGGGTCGACGGCGAGGTAGACGGCCTGGTGCATCGTGTCCGACGTGGCGTCCTTCGCCCCGGGAACGGTCTCGAAGGCCCCGATCTCCTTGCCGTCGCCGTCGTAGATGTGGGTCGTGGCGCCGATGCCGCTCGCCGTGACGTAGACGCGGTCGCCGGTCGGGGAGACGGCGACGCCGAGCGGCTCGTCCGCGCCGTAGAGGCTGCGCTCGTAGTGCGGCAGGGTCGCGACCTCCAGACCCGGCAGCTGGCTGAGCGGCTTGCGGTTCTGGAGGTACCAGCCCGCGACCGCGCCGACGAGCGCGATGAGGGCGAGAACGACGACGAACGCGATGATCCTGCGGCGGCGCCTCTTCTCGTCCTGGCCGGTGGGAGCGGCGCCGCCCCCGGCACCCTCGCCGGAGTCGGCGACGGTCTCGGGGGCCTCGGTCTCGGTGGAGATCGTGTCGAAGATGCTCATCTCACTTGTGTCCTTGCGTCGATGAGGAGGCGCTGCCGGACGGGCCCACCCCGAGCTGGGCGAGCGCCGACATCGCGCTGACGTTCGTGCGGTCCACCGTGAGGACCTTCTCGTACCAGCCGACGGCGCCCTTCTCGTCGCCGTCCGTCTGGGCGATGAGCGCGAGGCCGAGCATGGCGTCGACTCCGGCGGAGCCGCTGGTCAGCGCCTGCAGCTGCTTCTTGGCCTCGGCGGGCTGGCTCTTGCACCAGGCGCCCATCGCTTTGGCATAGGCGACCTCGTCGGCGCTGCCCATCGCCTCGTACGCCTTCGCCGTGGCGGCCCAGGGCTCGCACCAGCCCGTCGGGACGAACTGGAGGGCGCGCTGGAACGCGAGGACCGCCGTCTTGGCGTCGCCGAGCTGCATCCGGGCCAGGCCCTCCTGGTAGAGGGCGTCGGAGTCGGTCGCCTCGATCTTCAGCGCCGCCTCGAGGTTGGTGATCGCCTGCTGGGGCCGGTTCTGCATGTTGGCGATGACCCCGAGGTAGTAGTACGCCTCCTGCAGCTGCGGGTCTGCGCCGGCGAACTCGCCCTTGCGGGAAGCCCTGGTGATGACGGTGTAGTCCGCCTTGGCCGCGTCGAGGTCGCCCTGCTGGATGAGGACGTAGCCGCGGCCGATGAGGGCGAGCCGGTTGCCGTCGTCCGCCTTGAGGATCTCCTTGTACTGGGCCAGGGCGTCGTCGAGCCGGTGGTCGGCCTGGTAGACGGCGGCCAGCTGGAGCCGGGCGTCGAGGTCGGACGGCGCCTTGCGGACCGCCTGCTCGGCGGCCGCGACCTGCTGGTCGACGAGGGAGGGCGGCGCGGAGACGTGCTGGTCGAGGTAGTAGAAGACGCCGAACCCGGTGATCGCGAGAACGAGGGCGGCAACGGAGATCCGTAGCAGCCGGTTCAGGGTGCGGTCCGACATCGACGCCGTGCCTCGGGTCTTGCTCATGTCGCTCGTCCTTCCGCGCCGCCCGATGCACCGGAACGAGCGCGTGTTCCGTTTCGAGGTGGTTTCCCTCGCGCTCGATCCTTCCGAGAGCGGTGGGCACAGACCATCCGCCGCTGGGTAGAGATGAGATACAGACCGTCCAGGCGGGGCGTCCGGCCGCCGGGGTGCCGGCTCGTCGTCAGGCGAGCTGGGGGGTCTGGCCGAGGACGGCGACGATGCGCTCGAGGAGGACGGCCGGCCGGGGCGCGATCTCGGCGGTGAACACCCCGCTGATGTCGATGAGGACGGCGCTGGGACACAGCGCCGCGACGTCGGCGGGGTCGACGGCGCTGGACTCGACGACGACGACCTCGGGGCAGTCGGCCAGGGCGCGACGCACGGCGGCGCCGTCGAGCGCCCGGGCGATCCGGGACCGGATGCCGCCGACGCGTGCGGAAGTACTGGGCCAGGCCCTCGCCGAGGAGGTCGTGCTCGTAGACGATCACGACCTGGCGGTGGGCGCTGGACCGAACCACGGGGGTCCTTCTGCTCGATGGCTGGCGGTGACGGCCCGCTGGGGGGCCGTCACCGTCGACGCTAGCGACCGGACCGGCCCGTCAACCATCCCCGGGTCGGCACAACCTCGCGGGGCCGCCCCTCTATCGGCGGGTACTCCCCCGCCCGGCTGAGCGGATCGGTCAGTCGCCGTCGGACGGCCGCCCGAGGCCGTGCCGGACGATGTATGCCGCGGCCTGGATCCGGTTCTCCATGTGCAGCTTCTCGAGGGCGTTGTGGATGTGGTTCTTCACCGTGCCCTCGGTGATCGACAGCTTGCGGCCGATCTCGCGGTTGCTCAGCCCCTCGGCGACGAGGCGGAGGATCTCGAGCTCCCGGCGGGTCACCGGGGGCCCGTCGGGGGCCGAGGTCGAGCTGTCGCGGGTCACGGCGCCGTTCTGGATCTCGGCGAGGAGCCGCCCGGCCACGGCCGGGGCGATCGGCGTCTCGCCCCGAGTGACCGCGCGGATCATGTCGTAGAACGCGTCCGGACGCATGTCCTTGAGGAGATACCCGTGCGCACCGAACCGGACCGCGTCGAAGACGTGGTCGTCGTCCTCGGACACGGTGAGCATGATGACCTTCGTGTCGAGGAGCTGCTCGCGGATGAGCCGGACCGCCTCGACGCCGTTCATCACCGGCATCTCGACGTCCAGGACGACGAGGTCGGGGCGCAGCGCGAGGGCCTTCTCGACTCCCTCGAGGCCGTTCTCGGCCTCGCCGACGACGACCATGCCGTCCTGCCGCTCGATGAGGGCGGCGATGGCGCCCCGGAAGAGGGGCTGGTCGTCCACGAGGAGGACGCGCAGCGGCTCGGGCTCGGACGGCATACGGCTCACCTGGTCGTTGCGGGGCGGGGGACCGAGCGCTCGGGGACGCTCGCGATGACCCGCGTCCCGCGGCCGGGGACCGAGTCGACGGTGAGGCTACCGTGCAGAAGCGTCATCCGGTCGCGCATCGTGTAGAGACCGAAGCCGTCGCCCTCCTGGGACCGCATGTCGAAGCCCGCACCGTCGTCCTCGACGACGAACCTCGTCAGCGACCCCTCCTCGTCGATCGTCACGACGACCTCGGAGGCGCCCGCGTGCTTGCGGACGTTCGTCAGGGCCTCCTGGATGACCCGGATGATGTGGACCTCGCAGCGCGGGGAGAGGGCCAGGCCGCGGTCGAGCCGGTTGTCCAGACGGCAGGCGACGCCGCTCTGCCGGGCGTACTTCTCGAGGTAGGTCGCGAGGGTGCGTCTCGAGGCCCCGCTCGGTCTTGCTCGAGTCGCGCAGGCCGAGGATCGCCTCACGCACGTCGAGGTAGGCCTCATGGCAGGTCTCCGCGAGGTCCGCGACCTCGCCCGTGAGGAGCGGGTCGGCCTCGACGGCCGGCGCGAGCTCGAGGGAGCGCAGCCGCAGGTGGGTCGAGCCGAGGACCTGGGCGAGGCTGTCGTGCATCTCCCGGGCGATCCGCTCTCGCTCGGCGAGGACCGCGTGCTGCCGACCGTTCTCGCGCAGCTGGGCGCTCGTGATGGCGATCGCGGCGAAGCCGGACAGGGTCGTGAGGAAGCCCCGGTCACGGTCGGTCAGCTCGTCGCCGTCCAGACGGCCGATCCACAGCTCGCCGAGCGGAGCCATCGGTCCGGTGACCGTCGCCATCGCCTCGCTGTGCCAGCCCTCGCCGGGGCCGCGGCCGGAGGCCGGGTCGGCGACCTCGTCCCCGGACGCGAAGCGGGTGACCGCGGAGAGCGACACGACCTCGTCACCGGGACCACCCGCGAACTGGACCGCCCGGGCGGCCTCCTCGGTGAGGGTGAGGACGACGGCATCGCAGGAGAGCCGGTCGCGGGCGTGACGGACGACGGCGTCGAGGATCTCGACCGGCGGCGCGTGGTGGGAGATCCGCAGGAGGATGTCGTAGAAGGCGTGGCCCTCGTTCTTGCGGCGGTGCAGGTCGTCGACGGCGAGGGCGAGCTGGATGGCGCTGGCCAGCTGGCTGCCGATCGTGCGGAGCGTCTCGGTGGCCACCCCGAGCGGCTCGGTCGTGTCCTCGGACGAGCCAGAGGCTCAGCCGCCCGACCGTGTGCTGGCCGGTCGTGAGCGGGACCTCGACGGTGGGCTCGTCGTCGACGTCCGCGTCCTCGACCGGGGGCTGGTGGGCGGAGAAGCGGGTGTGGCTGACGACCCGGTCACTGCCCTCCCCGGCCGGACCGTAGACGGCGACCGACGCGTAGGCCGCATCCGTGGCGTCGAGGACGATCGCGAGCGCCGCGTCGACGATCCGGTCGACCCCGACCTCGCCCTGGATCGCGCGGGAGACGGCGTTCGTCGCGGCGAGCTCGCGGTTCTGCCAGAGCAGGGCCGCCTGAGCCCGGTCGATGACGTGGAACATCGCGAGCGAGAAGGAGACGATCCCGCCGATCATGACGATGAGGATGAGCAGGTGGTAGCCCTGCCACGGGGGGGTCGTGTCGGCGACCGGTCCGACGACGGCGTACCGGATCGCCTCGAGCCCGACGACGAAGACGACCGGCAGGAGGATGGCGACGAGGGTGAGGTGGTTCCCGAACCAGCCGTAGGCACCGGCGCGCCGGAGCGGTCCGGTCGCCGGTCGCGCCGAGGTGGCGGTGGACCGCGGTCCACCGGTGCTCGTCGTGCTGATGGGACCCTCCTCGGTCCACCGCCCCACGGGATGTGGAAACGTCAACCAGATCGTAGTCGCAGGCCGGCCGTCCGGAGACCCGAGAACGTGTGACGCTGGTGACGCCTCACGCCTGCCGGAGCGAGCCGAGCACCGACTCGAGACAGGCACGCAGCGCCGCGTCGGTGGAGGACTCGATGCTGACCCGGCGTCCCTGCCGGGTCGCCGCGTCGGCGCCGGCCCGGGGCACGTAGGGCAGCAGGACGCTCGCCGAGAGGTACCCGGTGGCGTTCGACGTGATGTAGACGACGGCGTCGCCGGCGGGCGTCGGCCGCGTCGTGAACTCGATGAGGGTCTCGCACATCGTCGGCTGCCGCGTGCAGACGGTCCTGAGGTAGTGCCCGACGGACTCCTCGGTCGTCTCGTCGAGGTCGGCCTGCGGCACCGCGGTGACGATGAGCATGCTGTCATCGGGTCCGAAGGCGACCTCGTCGTAGCCGGCGAGGGTCGTCGCGAGCGCGTCGGCGTCGAGGCCGACCCGGGTGCCGACCGCTCCCACGGCGGACATCGCGACCGGGTCGCCGGCGAGCCGGGCCCCGTCGAAGACGCCCCAGCCGGCGGGAAGGGTGAACGCGACGCCGCCCCCGTCCCAGGAGACCCCGGCGGACCCGTGATCGGCCGACCGGACGATCACGGCGCCGGAGCCGGTCCTCGCAGCGGACGGCGGGGCATCGGAGGACCCGCCCGAGCATCCCCCCAGGACGAGAGCCGTGGCGAGCGCCACGAGGCCCGTCGCAGCACGCTGCAGTGCCCCTCGCTTCACGTCTGAACGCTAGCGCCGTGCGCGGGGGCCGAGCGCCGACTGTGACCTAGTCGGCGGCCCCGTCGGCGGGCGCGGGAACGGGGTCCGAGCGGTGGCGGTGGGGGCCGCGGCCGAGGCGGCATACGCGACGCGGACCGCGGGACGGTGCAGGACGAGGGAGACGGCGACGAGGACGGCGCTGAAGAGGATCTGCTCGGCGATCATCCACGGCGGGTAGAGCCCGGGGACGAGACAGGTGCCGATGGCGACGACGGGGAAGACGATGCTGAACAACCGCAACCGGGAGAAGGCCCACACCCAGCCCAGGCCGGCCCGCCAGAG
This sequence comes from uncultured Actinomycetota bacterium, assembly GCA_963745335.1. Lineage (GTDB taxonomy): Bacteria > Actinomycetota > Actinomycetes > Actinomycetales > Dermatophilaceae > CAVSJJ01. The sequence goes on along the minus strand of CAVUXP010000003.1, from coordinate 285,038 downwards.
GAAGTAGAACAGCGTCGCCGTGATGGCGAGGATGACGACCAGCCGGTACCAGACGATCCCGGGGACCGACTCGCCCGTGTCGGCGATGGCGACGGCGAACCCCACGGCGGCCGCCGCGATGACGAGCTCGGCGGTGAGGCCCCAGGCGACGAGGAGCAGTGCCCGCCGGGTGGCCGGTGCCGTCCGGGACTCCTCGGGGATGCGGAGGGAGGCGGCTCGTCCTCCGGCGACCCGGTCGACCCGCCGGAGGACGGGCTCGGCGCGGACCAGGAGCCCCGCCAGCGTCATCGTGCCTCCGATCGGTGCCGCCGGCACCCACGCCGTCGGTAGTTGACGGATGAACTGTATCGACGGGGCGGGACGATCCTCGGCCCGGGTGTCGGGGCTCACGTTCGCCGCCCGCGCTGTCCGACACGGTGGCTAGGTTGGACGGCGTGTTCCTCCTCGATGGGCGCGGCGATGCCACCGGACCCGCGCCGCTCGTCATCAGCCCGAGCGACCTGCGGCTCGCGTCGGCGTGCGAGTTCCAGCTCGTCCGCGAGCTCGACGTCGCCCTCGGCCGCGCCGAGCGGGTGGCCGTGGAGGACGACCGGATGGCCAGACGGGTCATCGAGCTCGGCAACGCGCACGAGCAACGCGAGCTGCGCCTCCTCGCCCAGGAGCATCCGGGCCGGGTGGTCCAGCTCCCCCGCCCCGAGTACACCCTCGCCGGCCTGACCGACGCTGCGGCCACGACCCTCGACACCCTCCGCTCCGACGCCGAGGTGGTCTACCAGGCGACCTTCTTCGACGGCGGCTTCGTCGGCCACGCGGACTTCCTCGAGCGCACCTGCGAGGGCTGGCTCGTCACCGACACCAAGCTCGCCCGCAGCGACTCGGTGCCGGCCCTGCTCCAGATCGCCGCGTATGCCGCCGCCCTCGCCGAGGCCGACGTCCCCGCCGCCCCGACGGCCCGCCTCGTCCTCGGGTCCGGCGCCGTGTCGGAGCATCCCCTCGCCGACATCGTCCCGGCCTACCGGGCCCGACGGTCCCGCCTCGACGCCGTCCTCGCCGAGCACCGGGCCGACGACGCCGCCGCCGCGTGGGGCGACCCGCGATGGCTCGCCTGCGGACGATGCGACGTCTGCGCCGCCGAGGCCGAGCGGGTGCGTGACGTCCTCCTCGTCGCCGGCGTGCGACTGCCCACCCGGCGACGGCTCGTCGAGGCGGGCATCACGACGATCGACGAGCTCGCGGCCTCGCAGGGACCGGTCGCCGACGTCCGGGACTCGACGCTCGCCCGGCTGCGGGCCCAGGCCCGGCTCCAGCTCGCCGCCGAGGCCGACCCGACCGGGGCCGTGGCCTACGAGGTGACCGACCCCGCGGTCCTGCACCGGATGCCGGCGCCGAGCCAGGGCGACATCTTCTTCGACTTCGAGGGCGACCCGCTGTGGAGCGAGCCCGGCTCGGGGGTCTGGGGTCTGGAGTACCTCTTCGGCCTCGTCGAGGTCGACGGCGTCGACGTCGCCGGCGGGGAGCCGCCCCGCTTCCGGACCTTCTGGGCCCACGACCGGGCGGAGGAGAAGCGGGCACTCGTCGACTTCGTCGCCTACCTCGCCGCCCGCCGTCGGCGATGGCCGGACCTGCACGTCTACCACTACGCGCCGTACGAGCCGAGCGCCCTGCTCCGCCTCGCCGCCCGGCACGGCGTCTGCGAGGACGAGATCGACCAGCTCCTGCGCGACGGCGTCTTCGTCGACCTGTATGCCGTCGTGCGGGCGAGCGTTCTCGTCTCGCAGCGCTCCTACAGCATCAAGAAGCTCGAGCCCCTCTACATGGCCGACCGGTCCGGGGAGGTGACCAGGGCCGACGAGTCGATCGTCGTCTACCACGAGTTCATCGACGCCCGGATCGCCGGCCGGGTGCGTGAGGCCGACCGGCTGCTCGCCGACATCGCGGCATACAACGAGGACGACTGCGTCTCGACCCTCCGGCTGCGGGACTGGCTGCGGGCCCGGGTGTCCGGCGACGAGCCGGCGGCCGAGCCCGGGCGGCCGCCGGAGCCGCTGCCCCTCGCGGTGTCGGAGCACCGACAGCGGCTCATCGGCCTCGAGGCCCGGCTGCGCGCCCTCATCGCCGACGTCAAGCCGCACGAGCGCACCGCCGAGCAGCAGGCCGTCGCGCTCGTCGCGGCCTCGCTGCTCTTCCACGCCCGCGAGGACAAGCCCTTCTGGTGGCGCCACTTCGACCGGCTCCGGACTCCGGTCGGCGACTGGGTGTCCGAGCCCGGCGTCTTCGTCGTCGACGGGTGCGAGGTCGTCGAGGGCTGGCACCGGGCGAGCGCCCGACAGCGGCCGCGGCGCATCGTGCGCCTCTCCGGGGAGCCGATGGGTGGCGTCCTCCTCGGGCCGGGCGTCACCGTCTCCGCCGTCTACCGTGATCCGCCCCCGGCCGGGGTGCCGACCCAACCGGGCCATCTCCACGCCCGGTCCTCGGCGACGATCCGGATCCTCGACGCCACAGAGTCGCTCGCCCCCAACGGCCGCACCCACCAGGTGCTCACCCTCGAGGAGCTCCAGCCCAAGGACGGCGACGACCACGCCCACGAGCCGGTCGCTCTCGTCCCGTCGGGGGTCATCGCGACGACGAAGATCGACGACGCCCTCGCCGAGATCGCCGAGGACGTGCTCGCCGGGTATCCCGAGCTGCCCCGGCGGGCCGGGATCGACCTGCTGCTCCGGCGCCCGCCCCGGCTGCGCAGCGGGGGCTCGCTGCCGCCGGTGGGCGCGGGGCCGGACCGCTTCGTCGACGCGATCACGTCGGCCGTCCTCGACCTCGACGCCTCCTCGCTCGCCGTCCAGGGCCCCCCGGGCACCGGCAAGACCCACGTCGGCGCCCGGGTCGTCGCGACCCTCGTCCGCGAGCACGGCTGGCGGGTCGGGGTGAGCGCCCAGTCGCACGCCGCGGTCGAGAACCTCCTCACCGCGATCGTCGCCGCGGGCGTGCCGAGCGAGCTCGTCGGCAAGAGGGCCGTCGACACCGAGGACCCGACGTGGACCGACGTCGGGTCCGCCGACGGACTCGACGAGTTCGTCTCCGGGCACGACGCGGGCTACGTCGTCGGTGGCACCGCCTGGGACCTCTGCCACGAGGGTCGGGTCGGCCGCGGCTCGCTGGACCTCCTCGTCATCGACGAGGCGGGTCAGTTCAGCCTCGCCAAGACCCTCGCCGCCTCGGTCGCCGCCGAGCGGATGCTCCTCCTGGGTGACCCCCAGCAGCTGCCCCAGGTCTCCCAGGGCTCACACCCGGACCCCGTCGACGCCTCGGCCCTCGGCTGGCTCATCGGCGATGCGGCGGTCCTCCCGCCCACGCACGGGTACTTCCTCGAGACGACGTGGCGGATGCACCCCGAGCTCACCGCGCCGGTGTCCCGCCTCGCGTATGCCGGCCGGCTCCGCTCCGAGGAGGAGGTCACCGCGGCTCGCGCGCTCGACGGCATACCGCCGGGGCTGCACATCCGCGAGGTCGAGCATCACGACAACGCGACCCACTCCCCCGAGGAGGCCGACGTCGTCCTGGCTCTGGCCCGCGACCTCCTGGGGCGCACCTGGACCGCGCCCGACGAGCCGACGGCCGCGCGGGGCCGCGCCCTCGAGCAGGCGGATCTGTGCGTCATCACGCCCTACAACGCGCAGGTCGCCCTGCTCCGGGCCGTCTTCGACGAGGCCGGGCTGACCGACGTGCCGATCGGGACCGTCGACAGGTTCCAGGGACGCCAGGCGGTCGTCGTCCTCGTCTCGATGGCGGCCTCGGCGCACGCCGACGTCTCCCGCGGGATCGGGTTCCTCCTCGACCGACACCGGCTCAACGTCGCGATCTCCCGAGGCCAGTGGGCGGCCTACCTCGTCCGGTCCGCGGCGCTCACCGACGTCGCCCCTCGCTCGCCCGCCGAGCTCATCGCCCTCGGCGCGTTCCTCGGGCTCGCCGATCAGGTCTCGTCCTCCTCCTCGTACGCGATGGCGAACGGGTCCTCCGCGAAGCTGTCGTCGTCATCCTCGTCATGGGCGAGCGCGACGGTGAACACCCGCACCGGCTCGAGCCCGTCGGTGTCGTAGACCGAGTCCATCCCGAAGGCCTCGAGGAGCTGCTCGACCGCCTCCTCGGCGTCGGACACCTCTCCCTCGGCCCGGTCGGCGTGCTCCGGGTGGTTCAGCTTGTAGGCCGACCGGCCCGCCTCGAGGACGGCGGGCAGATCGGTGACGTGGAAGTCCCACCGTCCGACGACGCTGACGACCCCGGACCCGTTGCGCTGCTCCATGGGGGGAACCTACCGCGCCCCCTTGGGGATCTCTTTGCCGAACCCATGCCAAGGTCTGACCGCGCGCAGCACCCGTCCATAACAAGCCGGACCTACCCTCGAAGAGGGCGATCTCACCTGCCCCAGATTTCCCAGGATGAACAGGAATCACATGACGGCCGCACCAACCACCGCCGGGCCCTCCTCGGCCCGCGTGGTGGGCTGCCCAGCCGGTGCGACCCCCGACGTGTGGTCCGATGTGACGGGCACCGGCTCCTCACGGCTGCCCATCGGTGCTGGCAGGGACGGGCCCCCCAGCACCGACCACCGGCCCGCGTCAGCCTTCTGAGGGACCAGGGCCGTGCCGGCGCTCCCACGTTGTCGGCACGGACCCTCACGAAGGCAGCCGCTCGAGGAACGCCACCCCCCGGGTCATCCTCGCGGCACCGCAGGGGCGCTGGGGCCCCGGTCGACGGTTCGCCGTCCGACCGGGGCCCCGGTGTGTGCCCCGGCAACACCGACGGCCCGACGAGGACCCCGGCACATGACGAAACCCCCGAACTCACCGGTTCGGGGGTTTCCGGCGTCCTGGGACACCGTCATGGTGGAGCTGACGGGATTCGAACCCGTGGCCTCCTCGTTGCGAACGAGGCGCGCTACCAACTGCGCCACAGCCCCAGAAGTGCGGGAGACACGATAACACCGCCGCGACCACCGCCCCTAAACGGGAGAACGGCCCTTCCGAGGCTTCGGCGAGCCGGGTCGGATCGGGGGGTCACGGCATACGCTGTCGGCCATGCGCCTGCCCAAGCTGACCGCCGCGCCGCGCCCCTCGACGGGGGCGCCCGCCGCGGCCTCCGTCCCCGCGGAGCCGCCGGCGTGGGAGCCCGACGACCATCGCCCGGACGCCTGGTCCGTCCCGCGCGGGGTCCGGACGGCGAGCGAGTGGTCCTGGCGCGTCATCGTCATCGGCGTCGCCCTGTATGCCGTGCTCTGGCTTCTCGCCTACCTCTCCGAGGTCGTCGTGCCCGTCGTCATCGCGGTCCTCCTCGCGGCGCTGCTCCGGCCCGTCTCGCGATGGCTCGGCCGGTACATGCCGGACGGGCTGGCCGCCGGCGTCACCGTCCTCGGCACCCTCGGCCTCATCGCCGGCATCCTCTCCTTCATCGGCAACCAGTTCTCCGCGCAGCTCGGCGACATCGTCGACAAGACGACGGAGGGCATCGACGAGATCCGCTCGTGGATCCGGGCGACCTTCCACGTCACCGACACCCAGCTCGGTCAATGGGTCGACGACATCCGCAACCAGGTCACGTCGAACAACACCAACATCGGCCAGACCGCCGCTCAGGCCGGCGTGACGGCCACCCATGCGGTCACCGGGATGGCCATCGCGCTGTTCACCCTCTTCTTCTTCCTCTACGAGGGCGACCGGCTCTGGGCCTGGGTCGTCCGGCTGTTCCCGCGTGCCGCCCGCGGCAAGGTCCACTCCTCGGGGCTCATCGCCTGGGGACAGCTCTCGGCGTTCACCCGCGCCACGGTGCTCGTGGCCGCCGTCGACGCGATCGTCATCGGCGTCGGTGCGGCGATCCTCCACGTGCCGTTCGCCTCCGGTATCGCGGTGCTCATCTTCTTCGGCGCGTTCGTGCCGATCATCGGGGCGTTCGTCTCGGGCTCGGTCGCCGTCCTGCTCGCCCTCGTCGCGTTCGGGCCGATCAAGGCCGCCATCATGCTCGCGATCATCGTCGGCACGATGCAGCTGGAGAGCCACGTCCTCCAGCCCTTCCTCCTCGGCCGGGCGGTGCGGGTGCACCCGCTGTCGGTCATCCTCGCGATCGCCGCCGGCATCATCATCGCGGGGATCGTCGGCGCGCTCATCGCCGTGCCGACCGTCGCCGTGCTCAACGCCGTCGGCCACCACCTGCTCGATGCCGACCCGCCACCGGACGATGCCGAGGACGTGGTGCCCGACGCCGAGGAGGGCGCCGCGTCCGCTGCGGCCATGGGCGGCGGGGCTCGCGGACCGGCCAGCCCGAGGGACGGCATACCCGGCGACGCCTGAGGAGAGGGCCGGCTCGCCCGGCCGGGGACCGGCTCGACCGGCTCACCGTCTCCCGTGGCGGCGGACCGGCCCGCGTGGCGCGACCGGCTCGCATCGGCTCGCCCGGCGGCAGACCGGCCCACGTCGGACCGGCTCAGGCCGGACCGACCGGTCTCGACGGACAGGTTGCTGCAGAACGGGCATGGTGTACCACCCCCGTTCGGCAGCAACCTCTGCTAGCAGAGGTTGCTGCGGGGGTGAGCGATTCGCCGGACCGGCCGTACCCCGCCGGGTCGGTGCAGCCGCACCGCACTGGGCCGGCGCGCGGCGGCCCGGACGCGGGTCAGGCGCCGGCGACCCGGCGCTCGGGCTCGGCGTACGCCGCGTCGTCGAGGTCGACCGGATCGGGGGTCGGCGTCGTCTCGGCGGGCTGGGGGGCGGGTCGCTCCGCCTTGGCCTTCATCGCGTAGGTCGGTCGTGGCACGGGGACCGGGTCCCAGGTCAGCGGGATGTCGTCCTCGTCGACGAGCGGCGCAGCGGGCTCGAGCTCGACGAACACCGGCTCGCCCTGTTCGGTCGGGGCCACGACGTCGTCGGCCGGCTCGGCGTGCTCGGCGGCGGCCACGTCGGTCCGGTCGGCGCCCTCGGTCCCGGTCTCGGCGACGGCTCCCCTCGGCGCGGGACTCCCCGCCGGTGGCGGGGTCCTCGATGCGTGCCTCGGTCCACGACGCGGAGCCGCTCGAGGCGCTCGGCTCGCGGACGATGCGCCGAGCCTGCGCGGCGAGCCGACGCGCGCGGATCTCACCCTGCACGCCGGCGCGCAGCCAGACGAAGCCGACCACGAGGAGCGCGAGCGGCGCGAGGACGCCGAGCCACGGCAGGATGCCGAAGGCCGCGGCTGGGAATCGACGCGAGGGTGGCGACGAGACCGACGAGCAGGGTCAGGCCGCGAACGCGTCGACCGGGACGCATCGACCCCACGGCGGCGGCCCGCTCGTCGGAGTCGTCGTCGAGGGCCGAGCGCGTGCCGCCGGGCACGGCCCGGGTCGGGCTCGCGGCATACGAGCGAGGGGTGAGGTCGGCGGTGGCGACGGGCGAGCGCCGCTCGAGGACGCGCATCGAGTCGGAGAGCTGGTCGGCCGTGCGGGCGGTGACCAGGTGGTCCCGACGGCGCACCCAGTACAGAACGAAGTAGGCAGCCCACACCCCGAGAAGGACGAGAAAGATCACGCTGCTCGGCTGCACGGTGCTGACGTTAGGGCGGCGCGAGGGTCTTACTGCGGATCCGCACCGGTGTGTCGCCAAAGTGACGGTTGTGAATTCCTGAGGCGATCGACGAGCGAGCGGCCGCCGAGGTCCTCCGCCGTCAGGGCGAAGGAGAGGTGGTCACGCCAGTCCCCGTCGATGTGCAGCATCCTCAGCCGGGTCCCCTCCGAGCGGAAGCCGAGCTTGCGGACGACGGCGAGTGACGCCGTGTTCTCCGGACGGATGTTGACCTCGAGCCGGTGCAGACCGAGGACGTCGAAGACGTGGTCCCCGCTCATGGCCAGGGCCATCGGGGCGACCCCGCGCCCCGCGATGGCCCGGCTGACCCAGTAGCCCGCGGTGCAGGAGCGGAACGAGCCGAGCACGATGTTGCTGAGGCTGATCTGACCGACGAGCCTGCCGTCGACCTCGATGACGAGGGGCAGCATCCGACCGGCCGCAGCCTCGGTGTCGTAATGGCGGACGAGCTCGTCGAACGTCCGCGCCCCGCCCTCGTCGATCGGCGACGTCGCGTCCCACGGCTCGAGCCACGCGGCGTTGTGCCGCCGGACCCCCTGGTACTCCCGGGCGTCGGAGACGGCCATCGGGCGCAGGACCACGGGGTCGCCGAGCGGGGCGACCCCGACGAGCCGGACCGGCCAGCCGACGGCCGGGGCGGAGCGCCGCCGGAACATCAGTGGTCGCCCCCGGCGAGCTGGCTCAGCGCGTGGGGCAGCAGCGGCGCCAGGACCTCGAGCGCGTCACGGACCCCGCCGCTCGAGCCGGGCAGGTTGACGACGAGGGTCCGACCGGCCACGCCGGCGAGGCCCCGGGACAGCGCCGCGGTCGCGACGCCCTTGGCGGCGCCCGCCGCCCGGATCGCATCGGCGACGCCGGGCAGCTCGAGGTCGAGCAGCGGTGCGGTGGCCTCCGGGGTGCGGTCGGTCGGCGAGATGCCGGTGCCGCCGGTCGTGAGGACGAGGTCGGGCCGCCGGTCGAGCGCCGCCTCGAGTGCTGCCGCGACCTCCGGACCGTCGGGGACCGCGGTCGGTCCGAGGACCTCACAGCCCCAGCCGCGCAGGGTGTCGGCGATCAGCGCGCCGCCCCGGTCGGGGTAGACGCCCTGGGACGCCCGGGTCGAGCAGGTGACGACGACCGCCGTCCGCCCGGCGAGCGCAGCCGCCGTCGGCCGGCGACGTCACGCCTCGCTCCAGTCGCCCGATCGACCGCCCGACTTCGCCGTCACCCGGACGTCGGTGATCCGCGCGTGCTTGTCGACCGCCTTGACCATGTCGATGAGGGCCAGCGCGGCGACGCTCACCGCCGTGAGCGCCTCCATCTCGATGCCGGTCCGGTCCGCCGTGCGCACCGCGGCACCGATGTCGACACCGTCGTCGGCGACGGCGAGCTCGACCTCGACCCCGTGGACGGCGATGGGGTGGGCGAGCGGGATGAGCTCCGGCGTGCGCTTGACCGCCTGGATGCCGGCGATGCGGGCCACGGCGAGCGCGTCACCCTTCGGCACCGTTCCGTCGCGGAGTGCGGCGACGGCCTCCGCCGACAGGAGCACCCGTCCCGCGGCCCGGGCCACCCGGGCCGTGACGTCCTTGGCCGAGACGTCGACCATGTGCGCCGACCCGTCGGCGCGCACGTGGGTGAGCCGACCGGCCCCGCCGTCAGCAGCCATGGGCACGATCCTGCCCCAGCAACGGGATGCAGGTAAGGGGCATTCCCTGGCGGACCTCGGTCACCTCCGGCGGAACGATCGCGAGAGCGGTGGCCTGCGCGAGGGCGCCGACCGCATGCGACGCCTGCCCGCCGAAGGGCCGCACGCGCACCGCGCCGCCGTCCACGCCGGGCTCGACGACGACGCGACTGAACTCCGCCTTGACGGGAACCGACCGCCAGTCGGTCGCGGCGACGGCCGAGAAGCGCGGCACGGCGCCCGGGTCGGCCCCGGCAAGCAGCCGCAGCGCGGGGAGGACGAAGACGTGGAAGGACACGAGCGAGGAGAGCGGGTTGCCGGGCAGGGTGATGATCGGCGTATGCCGCGGGCCGACGAGCCCGAAGCCCTGCGGCATCCCGGGACGCATGGCGACCTTGACGAAGCCCACGCCTCCATCGGCGCTGAGGACCTCCTTGACCGTGTCGTAGGCACCCATCGACACCCCGCCGGAGGTGAGGATGAGGTCCGGCTCCCCGGGCGGGTCGAGAAGGAAGGCGCGCATCTCGTCGGCCTCGTCGCGCAGGTGGGCGACCGTGGCGAGGTCGGCCCCGGCGGCCTCGACGAGCGCGGCGAGCATGACGCCGTTGGAGTTGACGATCTGACCGTGTCCGAGCTCGCTGCCGGGAGGCACCGAGCTCGTCGCCGGTCGAGACGACGGCGACCCGCGGCCGCCGGACGACGTCGAGCTCGGCGACGTTGGCGGAGGCGACGAGTGAGAGGTGGCCCGGCCCGAGGACCGTCCCGGCCCGCAGCACGAGGTCGCCCGAGTGGACGTCCTCCCCACGGTGACGGACGTGCCGGCCCTCGGCGGCGCCCAGCCGGAGGGCCACGGACTCGGTGCCCCCGTCGCTGTCCTCGACGGGGACGACGGCATCGGCCCCCTCCGGCAGGGGCGCGCCGGTCATGATCCGCATCGTTCGGCCGGGCTCGAGGACGTGGCGGCGGGTGTCACCGGCGGCGATGTCGCCGTCGACCGGCAGGTGGACCGGGGAGTCGGGTCCGGCGGCCGCGACGTCGGCCGAGCGCACGGCATACCCATCCATCGCGGAGTTGGTGAAGCCCGGCAGGTCCGTCCGCGAGACGACGTCGCCCGCGAGGACCCGGCCCAGGGCGGAGCCGACGCCGACCCGCTCGGCCGGCAGCGGGGCGAGGGCGGCGAGGATGCTCGCGAGGTGGTCCTCGACGGGCAGCAGGTCAGGCATCGGGATCCTTCCCGGTGAGGACGGCCCCGTCCGGGACCGTGGTCGGCTCGTCGGCCTCGAGGACGACATCGCCGACGCAGCGGACGTCGGCGCCGAACGTCACGTCGCCCTCGACCCGCAGCGAGGTGCACTCCCGCAGCGACGGCGCACCGGCCGGGAAGCGTCGCTCGAAGTCGGCGACGAGCTTGTAGGCACCGGACAGGTCGACGAACGGTTCGTGGCGGTCGATCGTCGAGACGACATGGGCCTCGTCGTCGAGGCGATAGAGGTCGGAGCGCAGCAGGAGCAGCTCGTTGGTCGTCTTGACCGGCCGGAACCTCGTCCGCGGCACGAGGACGGCCTGGGAGCCCTCGAACACCTCGATCGCGGCCCCCATCGCGGACTCGACCTGGATGACCGGCGTCGAGGAGGCGTCGGACGGGTCGACGGTCTTGCGGTTGACGATGATCGGCAGGCCGAGCACGCCGTCCCGCTCGGCGAGCCGGTCAGCGAGGACGTCGAGGTCGACCCAGATGTTGTTGGCGTGGAAGACGGAGTGCCGCTCGGTGTCCTGGAAGAAGCGCTCCTCCCCCGGGACGACCATGGCGTTGTCGCGCAGGACGAGCCGGCCGTCGGCCTTGCGGACCGCGAGGTGTCCTCCCTTGCGGTCGTTGAGGGTGCGGACGCAGACCTCGGCGACGTAGGGCACGTCGTTCTCCGCCATCCACGCCGGCACGGCCGGGTCGCACGTCGCGCCGAGGTTGTCGGCGTTGGAGAGGAAGGCGTAGCGCATCCCCTTCTCGCGCAACGTGTCGAGCAGCCCCGTCGCGAGCAGCGACACGTAGACGTCACCGTGACCGGGCGGGCACCACTCGAGCGACGGGTCGGCCGGGTGGTCGACCGGCGCGAGGTCGTCGGCCGCGCAGCTTCGGCTCGGCGTTCTGGAGGAAGTCCAGGGGTATGCCGTCCACCTCGATCCCGGGATGGCGCGCCAGGATGCGCAGCGACTCCTCCCGGGTCCGGAACGAGTTCATGAGGAGCAGCGGCAGGTCGACGCCGTAGCGGGCGCGCAGGGCGAGGACCTGCCGGGCGATGATGTCGAGGAAGGTCAGCCCCTCCCGGACCGACAACGCCGACTTGGGCCCCTCGATGCCCATGCTCGTCCCGAGGCCGCCGTTGAGCTTGAGGACGACGGTTCGGGCGAGGGCCTCGTGCCGGGCCTCCTCGTTCGTTCCCAGGTCCTCCAGCCGCGGGACCCGCCGGAGGGGGTCGATCGTGTCCTCCGGCAGATGCCCCGTCGCGTTCGACTCGAGCTGGCGGTAGTAGTCGGCGAAGACGGCGATGGCCCGCCGGTCCACCCCCCGGTCGCGCATCCTCGAGACGGCGTCGTTCAACCCTTCGGCGCTCATGCCCCAAACCCTACGATGCAGGGGTGGAGGCCCCCACCAAGCGACAGGTTCGCGCGGCCCTGCGACAGCGGCGCCGGGCCATCGCCGGCGGCCGTGACACGGCGACCGACGCGGCGCTGATCGCCGAGGCCGGGGTCGATCTCGCGCTCGAGCTCGGTCTCGACGAGGGCGACACCGTGACCCTCTACGAGTCGTGGGCGGGCGAGCCGCCGACGGGCGCACTCGTCGCCGCGCTCCTCGCCCGCGAGCTGCGCGTCCTCGTCCCGATCACCCTGCCCGACCTCGACCTCGACTGGTGCGACGTCGAGGATCCGGACCGCACGCCGCTCGGGGTCGAGGCCATTGCCGAGGCCGCGCTCGTCCTCGCACCCGGCCTCGCCGTCGACGCCCAGGGCACCCGGCTCGGCCAGGGAGGTGGCTGCTACGACCGGGCCCTTCCCCGGCGGCGTGCCGGCATACCGGTCCTCGTCCTCCTCCACCCCGGGGAGGCCGGCGGTCCGGCCGACCCGCCGCTCCCCCGCGACGAGCACGACCAGCCCGTCGACGGGGTCCTCACTGCGGAGGGCCGCACCTGGCTGGGCCCTCGCCGGCCGGCCTGATCGCCCGACCGCCCGACCGCCCCACCGCCCGCCTGACCGCCCGCCGGCCGCCTGACCGCCTGACCGCCTGACCGTCCGCCTGACCGCCCGCCGGCGGCGCACCGGTCCCCCGCCCTCGCAGAACCTCGGGCGCGAGGCGGCTGCGGACAGGTTGCTGCAGAACGGGGGTGTTGCAGCATGCCCAGTCGGCACGAACCTCTGCTAGCAGAGGTTCGTGCCGGGGCGTGCGTGCGGAGGTGGTCGGGCGCGGGTGGTCGGGCTGACGGGAGGGGGCGACGGGGTGGGGCTAGCCGGAGGAGGAGGGGACGAGGGTGAGGGTGTCCGTGGCGGCCTCGTCGACGGCGGACCGGGTGAAGGGCCACGGGTACTGCTCGCCCTTGACCCACGCGTCGATCTGGTCGCCGTAGTGCGCGCTCATCGGGTGACCGCTCGCTCCCGTCTGGTTGACCCACGTCGAGGCGTCGAGGTCGGACAGGTCGACGACCATCCGCATCGACGGCGCCCAGTCGACGGAGTAGTCCACGCTCGCGTTCCACCCGTTGGCGTCGACGATCGAGGAGCCGCCGGGCATCTCGTAGCCGCCCTTGTTGAAGATCCACCGCAGGAGGGTGCCGGACACCCCGGAGAGGTCCTCGCCGCCGAGGACCTGGTGCCGGAGGGTCAGCTGGTGCAGCTTGCCCCACTGCCAGTCGTTCGGGTCCTTCCCCAGCTCCTTCGTCAGCTCGAGCCGGGCCGCGACGAGCGCCTGCCGGATGATCTCGTCCTTGCCCTCGGTGACGTCGGCCGTCTGCTTGTTGTCCCACCACGGGCTCTTCGGGGTGTCGAGGAGGGTGATGACGGCCTGCATCCACCGATCGCCCCCGTCGGCCTGGAGGTCGGCGGGCAGCTCGTCGTCGAAGAGGAGCCGGAGCAGGTTGGACCACACGGCGTTGTAGTAGGCGGCCGAGGCGGAGTTGCGGTTGTCGCCGGCGGGGTTGGCGAAGTTCCAGCCCCGGAGGAGGTCCTGGGCCTCACGGGTGAACTCCGCGTCGCCGCCGGTGTCGTCGTTCGTGATCTTCACCGAGAGGAAGGCCTTGACGAGCGGCTCCGCCGCGAGGTTGCGCGTGTCCATCTGGATCGACGCCATGTCGGCGGGGCTGACCTTGTCGAGCGCCTCGAGCCGTTGGCGGATCCGGGCGGACCGGAAGCCGTAGTCCCACTCGGAGGTGAGGAACGGCGAGCGGGTGTCGGTGACGGCCTGGTTCGCCGTGACGATGAAGCCCTCGGGCGGGTCGTAGGTCCACGGCATCCGGTCGAACGGCACGAACCCGCGCCAGTCATAGCTCGAGTCCCAGCCCGGCGCCGGCCAGTAGCCGGGCGGGGTGTCGGGGATGCCGGGCTTGCGGATCGGCACCTCGCCCGGTGCCTGGTAGCCGATGTGCCCGGCGACGTCGGCGTAGACGAGGTTCTGCGCGGGCACGGCGAACAGGCGCGCCGCCGCCCGGAACTGCTGGAAGTCCTGCGCCGTGTTGAGGGCGAAGATGGCGTCGGCCGTCGACGTCGGCTTCAGGCCCGTCCAGGCGAGGGACACGGCGTATGCCGTCCCCTGCTCCTCCTTGTCCGCCACGGGTGGGCTCGTCCCGGCCTCCGCGAAGGGGTTGATGACGTCGGAGAGCAGCGGCCCGTGCACGGTGCTGCGGACGGTGATGGTCTGGCTCTCACCGCCCCGGACGTTGATCGTCTCCTGCCGCGTCTGCAGCGGCAGCCACTGGCCGTCGCGCTGGTAGGTGTCGCCGACGACCTTCTCGAGGTAGAGGTCGGTGACGTCGGGGCCGAGGTTGGTGAAGCCCCAGGCGATCGACTGGTTGTGCCCGATGATGACGCCGGGCACCCCGCTGAAGGAGAAGCCGGCCACGTCGAGCGGGCAGGACGAGGAGACCGTCGTGCAGTGCAGGCCGACCTGGTACCAGATCCCGGGGATCCCGACGCCGAGGTGCGGGTCGTTGGCGAGCAGCGGCTTGCCGGTCGTCGTCTTCGAACCGGCGACGACCCACGAGTTGGACCCGATGCCGTCGCCGCGCCCGACGAGCGAGGGGATCTGCTCCACGGCCGCGGAGACCGCGGCATACGCGCGCTCGGCCCCGGCGGAGCGCAGGGACGCCGGCAGCGATGCTGCGGAGCCGGTCGGCGGGGTCGCCCCGGGGGTCCAGTCCTGCCTCGAGAGGATCGGCGGGTGCTCGTCGTAGGGGTAGGGCGGGTAGATCTGGTTGATCTGGGCGACCGACATCCGGCCGGCGAGCCGGGCGCGGGCCAGCTCGTCGGCGTAGTCGCCCTTGAGGTCCCACGCCATGGCGATGAGCCAGCCGAGGGAGTCCACCGGCGTCCAGTCCTCGATGGCGTACTCGGGGAGGCTCACGCCGAGGGCGGTGTACTCGAGGGAGACGTCGGACGGGGAGCGGCCGTCGAGGTAGGCGTTGACCCCGTCGGCGTAGGCCTGGAGGTACTGGCGGGTCTCGGGCTTGAGGGTCGGCAGCTCGGCCTCGGCGATCTGCCGCCAGCCCATCGACCGGATCACCTTGTCGGTGTCGACGCCGGGCTCGCCGACGAGCTCGGCGAGCCGGCCGGAGGTGATGTGCCGGCGCAGGTCCATCTCGAAGAAGCGGTCCTGGGCGTGGACGTAGCCCTCGGCCTTGGCGATGTCGGAGACCGAGTCGCCGTAGATCTGCGGGACCCCGCGGTCGTCCCGGATGACGGTGACCCGTCCGGCCAGGCCGGGCACGGTGACCTCGCCACTCGTCGTGGGGAAGGACTTGCGGATGTAGATGGACAGGCCGACCACGACGACGAGGCCGAGGACGACAACCAGGGCGAGCACGCCCACACCGGTTCGACGGATGAGCTTCGCGCGGGTCACCCTGCGAGACTAGGACACGATTCGCCGAGACACGGAGGGGACGGGCCGGAGAGATGACCTCGGGTTGGCGCCTCGCCGACTCGGCTGCCGATGCCTTCACGGTCGACGACCTCGCCGTCGTCCTCCTCATCGCGGCCGCGGTCCTCGTCGTGTCCGTGGCCGCGGTGCGGGTCTCGGCCCGCTCCGGCCTGCCGTCGCTGCTCATCTACCTCGGCATCGGCCTCGCCCTCGGCGAGGGCGGCCTCGGCATCCAGTTCGACTCGACGAACCTGACCCGGGTCCTCGGCTACGCCGCCCTCGTCGTCATCCTCATCGAGGGCGGCATCACGACCCGCTGGGAGGGCATCCGTCGCTCGGTCGCCCCGGCGGCCCTCCTCGCGACGGTCGGGGTCGGCGTGTCGGTCGGGGTCGTCGCGCTCGTCGCCCGCTACGTGCTCGACCTGCCCTGGTCGGTCGCCGTGCTCGTCGGCGGCGTCCTCGCCTCCACCGACGCCGCCGCCGTGTTCTCCGTCCTGCGCCGGGTGCCGCTCCCCCGCTCGGTGACGGGCATGCTCGAGGCGGAGTCGGGGTTCAACGACGCCCCGGTCGTGCTGCTCGTCGTCGCCCTCTCCGAGCAGGCCGTGGCCGGCGGCGAGGCGGAACCGTGGTGGCTGCTCGGGCTCATGGCGGTCGGCGAGCTCGTCGGCGGCGTCGCCATCGGGCTCGCCGTCGGCTACGCCGGTGGCTGGCTCATGCGGCGGGTCGCGAGCGGCTCCTCCACGCTGTTCGCCATCGGGGTCGTGTCCGTCGCGATCCTCGCGTATGCCGCGGCCGACCTCGCGCACACCTCCGGCTTCATCGCGACCTACCTGGCCGCCCTCCTCCTCGGCAACCTCGGGCTGCCCCACCGGCCGGCCGTCCTCGGCTTCGCCGCCGCCCTCGGCTGGCTCGCCCAGATCGGGCTGTTCGTCCTCCTCGGGCTGATCGCCTCGCCCAGCGGCTTCCCGGGCCAGC
The DNA here is from genome assembly GCA_963745335.1 of uncultured Actinomycetota bacterium. Taxonomy (GTDB): domain Bacteria; phylum Actinomycetota; class Actinomycetes; order Actinomycetales; family Dermatophilaceae; genus CAVSJJ01. The sequence goes on along the minus strand of CAVUXP010000003.1, from coordinate 268,675 downwards.
TCGGCGCCGCCCTCGTCGTCGGGCTCGTCCTCCTCTTCGTCGCCCGGCCGCTGTCCGTCGCCGTCGCCTGCACCCCGTTCCGGATGCCCTGGCGCACCCAGGCCTTCCTGTCGTGGGCCGGGCTGCGCGGAGCGGTCCCGGTCGTGCTCGCGACGATCCCCATCACGGCGGGGATGCCGGGCGTCGACTGGCTGCTCGACCTCGTCTTCGACCTCGTCGTCGTCTTCACCGCCATCCAGGCACCGACCCTGCCGTGGGTGGCCCGACGGCTCGGGCTGGACGAGTCGCACCACTCGGTCGACCTCGCCGTCGAGGTGACGCCGGTCGAGGAGCTCGGGGCAGAGATCCTCGAGGTCGACGTCGGCCCGGCGTCGCTCATCGGCGGCGTCCAGGTCTTCGAGCTGCGCCTGCCGGCGGGAGCGCAGGTCACCCTCGTCGTCCGCGACGGCGACGGCTTCGTCCCCAAGGACACGACCGTGCTCCGGCACGGCGACCGGCTCCTCGTCGTGACGACCTCGGCCGCGCGGGCCGCGGCCGAGCGACGCCTCTACGACGTCAGCCGCGGTGGACGGCTGGCCCGCTGGTCCCCCCAGGGCTGAGCGGGCGGCATACCCCCTCGGATATGCCGCCCGCCCGCCGGGCGGTGGACGGGCCCCTCAGCGCCGTCCGCGTCGACGCGCCCCTCAGCGCGCCGCCGTGTAGTGGGCCGAGATCCGCGCTGCGGACAGGGCCGTCGGGTAGATCGCCGTCTCGCTGAGGTCGGCGGTGAGCCCGCCGGTGCCGCCGCCGCTGAGGCCGGAGACGTCGTCGGTGCCGGCCCGCCAGTAGCCCCTCAGCGTGCCGAGACCGAAGGCCCAGATCGTCGACGCCTCGCGACGGCCGTCGACGTAGATCGAGAGGTCGTTACCCCCGTCGTAGGTGACGGCGACGTAGTGCCACGCGCCGTCGACGATGTTCGTCGAGGAGGTGAGGCTGGCCCAGCCGAAGAAGTAGGGGAACGCCGCGTGGCCGGTGGAGTCGACGTAGAGGACGCGGTCGCGGTTCGTGCTGTTCTGGCTCGCCGGCCTCTCGCCGAAGCCGACGATCTGGGCCGGGGCCGTGCTCGAGGAGCGGAACCACGTCTCGATGGTGAAGGTGCTGTCCTCGGTGGTCCGCGACTTCTGGGTCAGCGCGCCCGTGGCGTTGAAGCGAGTGGCGTCGGAGCACGTCATCGCGCCGCCGAGCGGCATCGTCACCGAGCCCGAGTAGGAGCCGGAGGAGTCGGCGGTGGTGCTGCCGTGCGGCCACCGGATCGTCGGGTTGTCCGCGAGGACCGCCGCGACGTAGTCCGTCGTCCCGCACATCTTCTTCGCCGTCGAGAACGACGCCGCCGTCGCCGTCGAGGAGGTGAACAGCGCGCCGGTCAACCCGACCGAGAGGCCGAGGACGGCGGCGGCGGAGACGGCGATCGTCGAGAGGCGGGCCCGCGGCCGGGGCTCGCGTACCGGACGGGGTGCCGCGTGCCGGGCCAGGTGCTGGCCGTCCGGGTGGCCGGGGTTGTGGCGGACGGGGCGGCGCACCGGGTGGCCGGCGGGGTGCGGACGGGCCGGACGGAGCGAGCGGGGCGGCCGGTCGGCCGACGGCCGGGCCGGGACGACCTCGGGCGTGCCCCCGTCGACGTCGTCGTCGTGGTCGTCGTCGTCCTGGTCGTCGTGGTCGTCATGGTCCTCGGCGTCGGCCGGAGCGTCGCTCGCGGTGACGACGGCCGGCTCGAGCTCGAGGAGCTCCTCGAGCTCGGCAAGGTCGGGGACGGCGATGGCGATCGTCTCGGTCGTCTCGGTCGTCTCGCCGGCCTCGGCGCTGGCACCGGTCCGGCCGCGGAGGAGGACCCGGATGGCGACGGAGGCGTGGTAGCCGATGACGAGAAGGAGCGGCAGGCCGAGGGTGAGCAGGCGCCAGTAGACGTCCGTGTAGAGGAGGACCCACCGACCCGCGCCGGGGATGACGGTGCCGGCGATGCCGACGACGTTGGCCGCGGGCGTGTAGTTGGCGTCGGGAACGTCGTTCGCGTCGCCCTTGGTCTGGATGAACCGGCCCTCGGGGCGGTCGATGATCGCGTGGATCCGGTGGGTGGTGAGCTGCTCCTCGCCGGGGGCGTGGAAGGTGACGATCTCCCCGACGCGGAGGTCCTCGGGCTTCGGGGCCGGGCGGACGATGACGACGTCACCGGCGACGAACTGGGGGGTCATCGAGCCCGAGAGGACGACGGCGACCTGGCGACCGGTCAGCCGCAGGGCGGCGGCGCCACCGACGGCGAGGAGCGCGCTCACCGTCGCGACGACAAGGAGGGCGGTCACGAGGCCGCGGGCGAGCCGCGAGAGCCAGTGCTGCCGGCCGAGGCGAGGGGATGCCATGGGAGGTCCTTCGGGAGGGGAGGGTGAGCGGGGGGTCCTGCTCGGGCCCCGTCGAGGGGGGACGGGGTGGGTTGCCGCCCGGGCGCCGTGCTGGCGGCGCCCGGGCGGCGGTGGATCACGGGTTGTTGGCGGTCTGCTCGGAGTCGAAGGTCATCGTCACGTTCGCGGTCTTGCCCTGGAACGCGTTGCCCGTCGCGAGCGGGAGGGAGACCTGCATGCACAGGCTCTCGCTCGCGCCGGCGGCAAGGGTGCGGTCGCCGGACTGGGCGCCGACGGCGTTGTCACCGATGACCTTGGTCCCGGCCGAGCTGCCCAGCGGGCCGCTGTAGACCTGGGTGCCGCTCGAGCCGAAGCCGGCGGTCGTGCAGGTCGTGACGCCGGTCTTGACCGTGTAGAGGAGCTGGCCGGCGAGGGTGTCGCTCGCGGCGTCGTCGGTCTTGATCGACATCGCGTAGCGCTCGGCAAGGGTGCCGGCGTTCTGCACGGTGATGCCGGCGGTGAGCGTGTCGCCGGGGGCCATGTTCGACATGGTGAAGGGCACCGAGGTCGCGCTGGCGTTGATGTCGACCGTGCCGGTGACGAAGGAGGCGCCGGAGACGGTCGCCTGGTCGGTGAAGAGGGCGCCGGTCGTGACGGCGGTGAGGCCGACGAGCGAGACGACGACGAGGAGGAGGCTGAGCAGGGCGTTGCGGCGGGACTTGCGGTTCTCGGCGCGGGCGGAGCGGGTGTCGGACATGAGGTGGATCTCCTGGATGTGAGGGGCGGGTGCTCTTCGGATGTCGAGGGGGCCCGGGTCTGGGGCGGGGCCCGACTTTGCGATCAGTTGGTGGAGATTTACTTGCTCTTTACTTTCTGAGAACGAAGGTAATGGCGAGCGGCGTACGGCGTTACGGGTTCGGCGCCCGCGTGGCGGCCCTCGATGCGGCTCGCGGAGGGCCGTCGGGGCGAGGAACGGGCCCCCTCTCGATGGATGGCACCCTCACCAAAGAGGTTGTGCCACAACGGTTCTGCTCCTCTTCTGCACTCGCCCTGCACCCGTCCTGCACCCGCCCACGGCCGTCCGTCGAGGGGCCTCCGGGCCCGGACAGGACGACCCCTTGGGGTGAGGGCGCGCTGGCCGAACGGACGACCCCCGCCAGGGTCGATCGCCCGTCCCTCCCCCACCGTGCGGAGGACCGTCTGCGCAGGTCAGCGGCCCCCTGGCGCGCCACGGCGGGCCTGCCGCCCGGCCGCGACGGTTGCCGGCTGCACCCGTTCCTTGACCTGCGGCATACCTTCGGGCATACGGGGGCCGGCGGGTGCGTTCTCGATACGGGTGCGGGTATGCCGCGGACCATCCCGTATCCTTTTCCCTCGACCGTCCGGACCAGAGGAGACCGCCGTGCCGACATACGCGTATGCGTGTACCGAGTGCGACCACCGTTTCGAGGCCGTCCAGTCCTTCACCGACGACTCGCTGACCGTCTGCCCCGAGTGCGAGGGGCGGCTCCGCAAGGTGTTCAACGCCGTCGGCGTCGTCTTCAAGGGTGGCGGCTTCTACCGCACGGACTCGCGCGGGTCGAGCGGCGCGTCCGTGCCGGCGGGCGGGTCCGACTCCGCCTCGTCGGGGTCGTCCTCGACGTCCTCGGGCTCCGGGTCCGGCTCGTCGGGGTCGGGGTCGTCCACAGCCCTGGCCGGCGCGGGAACGTCGTCCACAGCCGCGAGCTGAGCACTGCCGCTGCCCCGCCCATCGCCCTAGCGTCGGCGGGGTGAGCCTCTCCCTCCGCACCTCCTCCCGGGGCCCCTCCGCCGCGTCGGCCCCGTCGAGCCGGCCCGGTCTCGACCTGCTCGGGCCGAGTCGCCGAGCCCGCTGGCGGCGCACGGTCGTGCGCCGGGGCGTCTCCGCCATCCTCGCCTCGGTCGCCGTCGTCCTCACCGTGCTCGCGGCCGAGCGCCGCACCGCTCCCCCACCGACGACGAGCGTCGTCGTCGCGACGGCAGACCTTCCCGGAGGTCGCGCACTCGCGCCCGGCGACATCGAGACCGCCAGGATCCCGGCGTCGGCGGCTCCACCCGGCGCGGTCCGCGCCGCGGACGCGACCGGGCGCCGCCTCGTGGGGCCGATCGCGGCCGGCGAGGTGGTCACGGCGACCCGGCTGCGACGCGACGGCGCGCGTGCCGACGGCCGGGTCGAGGTCCACCTCCTCGCCGAGGACCCCGCCTCCCTCGACCGACTCGGGGCCGGGTCGGTCGTGACCGTCTACCCCGCCGGCGGGGGCGCGGCCCTCACCCGCGAGGGGGTCGTCGTCGCCGTCGACGACCCGCCGGGCGCGGGGCGGCCGATCGACGCCGGCCCGTGGGGCGATCCCGGCTCGCCCGCCTCGCGGGGGCTCGTCGTCGCCCTGGCTCCCGGGGTCGTCGACCGCGTCTTCGCCGGCCAGCGCCCCGTGGAGGGTCCCCCCGTCGTATCGATCGTCCCCTCTCCCTAGTCACCTGGCGTCGTCGGCCCTCGACCCCTGTGCTCACCCCCGTCGTCGTCACCCGTCGGCACGGGGACCGCCGCCGTCCGCCGGCCGCCTCGGCGGCCCGGTACCTTGGACCCGTCCGTCCCGGATCAAGGAGGGTTCATGAAGGGCTTCAAGGACTTCGTCATGCGCGGCAACCTCGTCGAGCTCGCCGTGGCGTTCGTCATCGCCGCCGCGTTCGGCACGGTCGATCGAGAGCTTCACCAAGATGCTCATGGACATCATCGGCAAGGTCGGCGGCCAGCCGAACTTCTCGTCGTGGCATCCGGGGGGCGTCTCGGTCGGCGTCTTCATCACCGCCCTCATCTCCTTCGTCATCCTCGCGGCCGTCGTCTACTTCTTCGTCGTCATGCCGTACGAGGCGGCCAAGGCCCGGTTCGACAAGCCGGTCGAGGTCGAGGAGGCGGTCGACGAGAGTCTCGAGCTGCTCAAGGAGATCCGCGACGCCATCCGGGCGCGCGGCGTCTGACCGCACCACCACCCGCCCTCCCCCGTTACGTCCGCGTGTCTGGTCGCCATGGCGACCAGACACGCGGACGCAGGGGTTGTCTCAGGGGGGCTGACGGGCGACGGTCGACCGCATACCGCACCACCGAGATACGACGCCACCCGGGCGCCCGACTCACTCCCAGTGCGGCGGCCGCTGCTCCTGGAGCCAGCGGTCGTGGGCGTCCTGGTCCTCGCGCTCACCCCACCCGGCGTCGGTGTCGTCCCGGGTCTGCTCCGGCCCGGAGGAGCGGCGACGCAGGAGCCGCCGGCCCTTCCCGGGACGCGCTGCCGGCGTCTCCGAGGGCGCAGGCGGGGTCGGTGCGTCTGGAGCGGGCGCGTCCGCGGCCGCGTCGGCTCCGCCCGGCGTGCTCCCGTCGCCCTCGGTGGCGCCCGCACCGTCCGAGCGCGGCGGCCCCTCGCTGCGCTCGACGTCGGAGCCGTCCTGCGCCGTCTCGTCCTGCTCGGGCACCCTGGCCTCCTCGTCGTCGAGGTCGCGGCCCTCGGATGCCGCGACGATCCGGGCGATGTCCGGAGCAGGGTCGCGGAAGACGTCGCTGCTCCAGACCCGCAGGTGCCGCCAGCCGAGCCGGGTCAGCTGCTCGACGCGGAGCCGGTCGCGGTCCCGGGCGCTGCGCTGCGCGGCATACCCCGGGCCGTCGGACTCGACGGCCAGCAGGAGCCGGCCGGGCTCGTAGCGGTGCTCGACGGCGAGGTCGATGGGGTCGGCGGACGAGCCGTGGTCCTCGTGGACGACGAGGCCGTGGCTGCGCAGGCCGCGGGCGAGCTCGGCCATGACGATCGAGTGGTGCCCGGGCACCGGCCCGTCGCCCTCGGGTGACGGGGCGCGCACTGCGCCCCCCTCGGCGGCATACCGGAGGAACTCCCGCAGCAGCCGGGCCCCGCGCGCCTTGAGCTTCGCGGGGTCGAGATCGTCGGCGACGAGGGAGGACACGACGGTCATCCGGCGCCGGGCGCGGGTGACGGCGACGTTGAGCCGGCGCTCACCGCCCTCGACGTTGAGCGGGCCGAACCGGTGCAGGACCCGCCCGTGCGGGGTCTTGCCGTAGCCGATGGTGAGGATGACGGCATCGCGCTCGTCGCCCTGGACCCGCTCGAGGTTCTTGACGAAGAACGGCTCCTCGCCGCGGTCGGTGAAGAAGGCCTGGACCTCGTCCGGCTCGTCCGAGAGGGCGTCCCGCAGCGCGTCCTCGACGCGGGAGGCGTGCTGGATCCCGAGGGCGATGACGCCGAGGGACTCCTCCGGCCGGGACCGGGCATGGTCGAGGACGAGGTGGACGACCCGCTCGACCTCGGCACCGGTCGACTCGACCGCACCGGTGCCGTCGTGGAGGACCCCGGTGCCCTCGACGAGCTCGTGGGCGAGGACCGGACCGGCGTCGATCCCGGGGAACGTGACGAGGGACCCGTCGTAGATGTGGGTGTTGGCGAACCCGATGAGCCGCTCGTCGAGCGACCGGTAGTGCCACGACAGCCGGCGGCTGGGCAGCAGGGCCGCGAGGACGTCGAGGACCGACTCCACGCCCTCGGTCGGGAGGTCGTCGGTCTCCTCGCCCCCGTCGGTCACCGTCGTGAAGAACGTCGTCGGCGGCAGCTGGTGGGCATCGCCGGCGACGACGACCTGGTGCGCCCGCGAGATCGCCGACACGGCCTCGGCCGGCGGGATCTGTGATGCCTCGTCGAAGACGACGACGTCGAACCACACCCCCGGCGGCAGGACGGATGCGACGACGAGCGGGCTCATCACCCAGCAGGGGCGCGCCGTCGTCGCGAGGCGGCCGGCCGCGGGAAGCAGGTCGCGCAGGCTCTTGTGGCGCCGGGACTTCGCCGCCTCGGTGCGGATGAGGCTCTCCTGCGCGGGGTCGTCCTCGATCACGCGACGGACGTGGTCCGCCGCGGCCTCGCGGACCCGGGCGGCGTTGTCGCGCACGAGGTTCGCGTCCGCGACGGCGAAGTCTGCGGCGATGCGACGCAGTCGGTCGCCGTGATGACCGGCGATCCGCGGGTCGCGGATCATGAGGTCCTCCGAGATCGAGGTCCACCAGACGAAGTCGAGCTCGCCGGCCACGTCGTCAGCGTCGACGCCCCGGCCGGCGAGATCGGCGACGACGGCCCCGAAGCCGGCGGCCTCCAGGTCGTCGAGCGTGCCGATGACGGTGGGGACGACGGCGAGCCGGTCGGGCCGGGCGTCGAGCTCGGCGAGCCGCGTGCGCAGCGTGTCGAGGTCGACGTCGAGGAGCCGCTCACGGTCCGGGCGGGCGGCGAGCCGCTCGTCGAGCCAGCGCAGGTCCGTGATGACGTCGTCGTATGCCGCCTGGGCGAGGTCGAGGTCGACGGGCAGCTCGGGACGGCCACCGGCGCCGGCCATCTCGCGCCACGTGCTCCGCTGGGCGCTCGCCTCGATGAGCGCCGCGTGCAGGTCCTCCGGGGGTGGGCCGGGACGCAGCAGTCGCCGGGCCTGCCGGACGAGCCCGCGACGTTCGAACCAGCCGAACTCGATGCCGTTCGCCTTGCGGTAGGCCCGGTCGCCCGTCGCGGCGACGAGGTCGTCGAGGGGGACGTCGAACACCTCGGGGCGGAAGACCTCGAGGGTGTCGCGGACCTTCGCCACGGTGGAGAGGGTCCGGGCCCAGTCGCGCAGCGCCGTCCCCCGCGGCAGGTCGACCCCGGTGAAGACGTCGTCGACGGTCCGGGCGAGGGCGTCCATGCCGCCCCCGGCGAGCCGGGCCGTCACCTCGCGGGCGGCCATCGCCTCCTCGGGCGAGCGGATCCGAGCGCCGAACCACGGGTCGGCGGCGGTGCCCGGCACGGCGCCCGAGGGATCGGCGATGTCGTCCCCGGCCCACGCACCGAGGGACGCCGCGGCCGCCAGCCGCGAGCCCAGCTCGGCCACCTCGCCGCGGGAGAGCCGGGACAGCGCGTCGCCGCGCAGCCGGACCCGACAGCGCGGCGGATGGGGCCGCGCGGCAAGGGCGCTGATGGCCTCCTGGGCCTGGTAGGCCGAGACGCCCCAGGGCATCCGGATCTCGTGCATCGCCTCGACGTGGTCGACGAGGGCGGCCCGCGTCGTCCGGACCGCCGCGACCGTCTCTCCGGGTGGTGGCCGGTCGGGGGCCGGTGCCGCCGGGACCGCGGCGGCGTCGAGCCCGGCGACGAGCTGCTCGGCGATGCGGCGCCGGGACCGGGCCCCGTCGTGGAGGTCGAGGACGAGCCCGCCGAGACCGACCCGCTCGAGCCGGCCGACGACGGCGTCGATGGCCGCGCGCTTCTCCGCGACGAAGAGGACCCGCTTGCCGTCCGCCGCGAGGCCGGCGACGAGGTTGGCGATCGTCTGGGACTTGCCGGTACCGGGCGGCCCGTGGATGACGAGGTGGCTGCCCTCCCGGACGACGTCGATCGCCTCCTGCTGGGAGGAGTCGGCGTCGAGGACGGTGCGGTCGCGCTCGGGGTCGCGGTCGAGTGGCGCGCCCGTGTCGGGCAGCTCGGAGCGCACCGACCGCATCGCGGTGGGATCGCCGGCCAGGGCGGCGACGACGTCGTGGTCGGCGAGGTCGACACCCTGCGTCGTGAGGTCGGCGACCATCGGCAGCTTGGCGTAGGAGAAGGTCCCGATGACGATCCGGGGCGCGATGGAGAAATCGGGGACGTCCGCGCATGCGGTGCTCACCGCGTCATACACGGGGAAGGGGTCGAAGGCGTCGGCGGCCATCGCGAGCTCTTCGAGGGCGTCGGCATCGAGGTCGATGCCCTGCTCCGTCGACAGGTAGTGGACGAGGACGGGGTTGAGCTCGACCTCGTCGCCGAGGTCGAGGACGTAGTCGTGCTCGGCAGCGCCGGTGGGGCGCAACGTGATCGGGCGCAGGAGGATGGGGGCGGCGGGCTCGCGGGACACCGTGGGCCCGAGGCTCCACGTCGCCATGCCGAGGGCGAGGAAGCCCGTGGCGATGCCGCGCTCCTCCTTCAGCTCGCGGCTCTTGGCGGCGATGGCGCGAGCGCGACGGAGGGCCTCGTCGTGGGCGCCGGGCTCGCGGACGAGCGTGGACAGCGTCGTCTCGCGGCCGGCCATGAACCGGGCGAGTCCGGCCGGGTGGGCCGTCGTGAGGTCGAGGGTGCCGGTGGGCAGGTCGCGGTACCAGAGGAGGGTGTTGCGGCCACCGAGGTCGACGAGGTGTCGGGTCCAGGCGGACACGGCGGCGGCGATCCGGTCGGCGCGCGGGTCGGCGTCGGCGGCCGAGTCCTCCGCGACATCCGCGACGTCCGCCCGTTCCGGGGCGTCGGGCGCCTCGGTCGCGCCGTCGTCCACCGGCCCCTCGGCGTCGCCAGGCACGCCGGGACCGGCGCTCAGGCTGGTGTCCCGGCTCGGGTCGGGGCCGGCCGTGCTCACCTCAGCAGGCTAACAACGGGCAGCCCCTCGGCCGGTGAGACTGGCCGGTCGCTGCGGCATTCGAGGTGACCGGGCGCCGCCCGTGGGTCCCCGAATGCCGTCGAACCCGGCGGCGCGGGTGGGGTCACCCGGCCCAACGGGTATGCCGCTCAGGCGGGGTCGACCTCGGCGACCGGCGCGGAGCGCTGCGGACGCGGCCCCCGGCCGCCGTCCGGCCCCGGGTCCCCGCCGGACCCGGGGCCGGAGCCCATCGGGGTGAGCCCGGCGGCGACCCCGATGACGACGGCGAAGCCGAGCGCGACGAGCGAGAGCACATGGAAGCTGCCCCGGTCGACGATGACGCCGGCCACCGCTCCCCCGAGGCCGGCGGCCAGGCCCATGACGAGGTCGGACGCGCCCTGGGCGCCCGGCCGCTCCGGGGCGGGGACGGCGGAGGTGAGCATCGTCGACCCGGACACGAGGGTGCAGGACCACCCGACGCCGAGGAGGAAGAGGCCGAGGAGCAGTCGGCCCGAGCTGCCCTCCGGCGAGGCGGACGCGAGGAGCGTCGCCGTCGAGAGGATGAGCGACCCGGCGACGGCGACGGCCCGGCCGCCGAACCGGTCGACCGCCATCCCGGTCAGCGGCGAGAGGGCGTACATGCCGAGGATGTGGATGCTGATGACGAACCCGATGACGGTCAGCTCGGCGTGGCCCGCCCGCATGTGCAACGGGGTCATCACCATGACGCTCACCATGACGCCGTGGCCGAGCGCGAGCGCCAGCAGCCCGAGGGCGGCCACCGGCCGGGTGAGGACGACCCGCAAGCCGCGGATGACGGAGCCGTGCGGAGCCGTCGCGGGGTCGGCCGCGTCCCCCTCGATGACGTCGAGCGCCGCGAGTCGTCGGGCCTCGATCAGCGGGTCGGGGCGGAGCCGGACGAGGATGACGACGATGCCGAGGACGAAGCCGATGAGGGAGAACACGAACGGCCCGGTCAGCCGGGGCAGCCCGAGAGCCGCCGCGACCGGTGCGCTCGGCCCGATGAGGTTCGGCCCGAGGACGCTGCCGATCGTCGTCGACCAGACGACGATCGACAGGTCGCGCCCGCGGTGGGCGGGGAGCGCGAGATCGGCCGCGGCATACCGGGCCTGGCTGTTCGACGCCGTCGCGCCGCCGAAGAGGACGCTGGCGACGAGCAGCAGCGGGAAGGAGCGGACGACGCCGGCGGCGATGAGGCCGAGCGCGCCGGCGAGGGCGAGGAGGTAGCCGAAGACGAGACCCGGGCGGCGCCCCCGCGCGGCCATGATCCGGACCATGGGGACGGCGATGAGTGCGGCGCCGAGGACCTGGAACGTGCCGCCGAGGCCGGCGTACGTCGTCGACCCGGAGACGTCCGCGGCGAGGAGAGCGCCGACCGCGATCCCCGCGGAGAGCCCGACGCCGCCGAGGACCTGCGAGCCGACCAGCGTGCCGAGAACGCGGCGTTGCCCAGCGCTGCGAGTGCTCGTGACGGTCACCGGGAGAGTATGCCGTGGGCCGGGCGCTTCGGGTACGCCCGGCCCACGGGGTCGGTGTCCAGGCTGACCGCCTGGGCGGGTGTCCGTCGCCGGATCCCCCCACCCCGAGGGATCCGACGACGGTTGGCAGTGCCTGCGCCGATGCTGGTTCGGCGGCGAAAGCGCTGGTGGCGCCACCCTGGTGTGAGGCGCCGCCCCGTGTCCCTCGGCTAGGGGGCCCCTCGGCTCCTCCAGCCCACGAGGCGGCGCCTCATGTCTCGACAATAGCGGGTGTCTTTTACTCTGTCATGGGTTCGTCTTGACTATTTCTTTACTCGCCCCTGACTAGTCCGTATCGCGATACGGGAGTGAATTCTGGTGCGGACGGGAGGGGCGGGGCGGGGGTTCCCACCAGCCGAGACGGGCCGGCATCCGGTCGCCCGATCCCGGCGCGCGGTGGCGGCCCGGGTCCCGCCGCCGGTCCCCCCGGCGGGGGCCGCCGGTCCCGTAGGCTGGTCGCCGGCCGACGGCGCCCGCGTCGCCCGGTCCGGTCTTCCCGCCCTCGTAGCTCAGGGGAAGAGCACCGCTCTCCTAAAGCGGGTGTCGCAGGTTCGAATCCTGCCGGGGGCACCGACGAGGAACCCCGAACCGACTCGACCGCCCGCCGCACCGGCCCACGCGTCAGAATGCCGGGATGATCGAGACGAGTACCGGAGCGCTCGGGGCCCTCGGGTTCTCGGACGCGGCCCGGCTGCTGCACGACTTCAACACGGAGTACGGCGAGCCGGCGCCCCCGCCCGAGGAGCTCGCACCCCGGCTGGTGGACCTCGTCGCGGGCGACCACGTCGTCGTCCTCCTCGCCCGCGAGGAGCCCTCCGGCGCAGCCGTCGGCGTCGCCGTCATGCGGCTGTACCCGTCGGTGTGGAGCCGGGCTCCGGAGGCCTACCTCGCGGAGCTCTACGTCGTGCCGGACCGCCGGGGCCGCGGGTACGGACGGGAGCTGGTCACCGAGGCGATCCGCATCGCGCGCGAGAGTGGCGCCGACTACGCCCTCGTGGTGACGTCGGAGGAGGACGAGCGCGCCCAGGCCCTCTACGCGGCCGCCGGGTTCCGCAGGACCGAGGGCGAGGGAGGGCCCCTCATGCTGGCCTACGAGCGCGACCTGTCCTCCCCCGGCCGGGAGACCCCCGCGGGTCACGACGGGGCATGAGCCCGCCGAGGTCAGGGGCCGACACCTCGCCGTCGAGGCGCTCCGCTCGGTCGGCCTGCCGGCGAGGCAGGTGGGCGGCCACCTCGAGACCTCGCCGTCCCCCGGGCGTCCGAAGCTCCAGGGCGGGAACGCCTGGCACGCCTGGGTCGCCCCTCTCGCGCCTGACGGAGAATGGGTGGATGTCGACCCCACGAACGGCCAGCCTGCCGACGCCGCCTCCGTCGTCCCGGTCATCGGCCGCGACACCTGCATCCCACCGGCGAAGGGCGTGATCCTCATCGAGAGCACGGGCAGCACGATGGCCGTGGACGTGACCCGGAGCGGCACCCAGCCGGTGGACGGGAGGGGCTGAGGTTGCGTGCCTTCTCCTGCCGGGTCTGCGGGAGCCGGCTGTTCTTCGAGAACTCGGTGTGCATCACCTGCGGCACCGACCAGGGCTTCTCCATGCTCGACATGGCCCTCCTTCCGGTGCCCCGCGACGGCTCCGTCGCCGTGTGCGCCAACCTCGGCATCGCTGGGTGCCAGTGGCTCGTGCCGGCGCACGGAATGCTGTGCCTCGCATGTCGGCTGACCCGCACCCGGCCGAGCGACGGCGACGCGGCAGGCATGGCGGCGTTCGCCACGACAGAGGCGGCCAAGCGTCGACTCGTCTACCAGCTGCTCGACCTGCGCCTGCCCGTCGTCGCGCTCACCGACGACCCGAACGGGCTCGCCTTCGACCTGCTGTCGTCCGCCGAGGTGCCCGTCGTCACCGGGCACGCCGACGGAGTCGTGACGATCGACCTCGCCGAGGGGGACGACGCCCGACGCGAGGCGATGCGACTGCAGATGGGCGAGGCCTACCGCACCCTCCTCGGTCACCTCCGGCACGAGGTCGGCCACTACTACTGGCAGGTCCTCGTCGAGGGCCGGACACCGACGGCGGGCTGGATCGCCGACCCCACGTCGGCTCGCGCGTGGGAGCGGGGCGCCGACGCGCTGGACCGCTTCCGCGACCTCTTCGGCGACGAGCGCGAGGACTACACGGCCGCCCTCGACCGCCACTATGCCGGGGAGCCGGCCCCGGGCTGGAACGACACCCACGTCAGCGAGTACGCCACGGCCCATCCGTGGGAGGACTGGGCCGAGACCTTCGCCCACTACCTCCACATCGGCGACACGCTGCAGACCGCGGTCGCCTACGACCTGACCGTTCCCGGCCCCGGGCCGGTCGACTCGCCGGGACAGGTCGGCTCCGGGCGGGAGCTCGTCGACCGGTGGCTGCCGCTGTCGACCGCGCTCAACGCCCTGTCGCGCAGCCTCGGCGCGAACGACGTCTACCCGTTCGTCCTCAGCCCCGTCGTCGTCGGCAAGCTCGGCTTCGTCCACGAGCTCGTCACGGGCGCGCCAGCTCCTCCTCGGTGAGGGCCCGCAACAGGCAGAACTCGTTGCCCTCCGGATCGCTCAGCACCACCCAGGACTCCTCGCCCGACTGGCCGACGTCGGTCCGGACCGCGCCGAGCCCGAGGAGGCGCTCCAGCTCGGCGTCCTGGTCCGACGGGCGCAGGTCGATGTGGAGGCGGTTCTTGACGCCCTTGACCTCCGGGACCCGGGCGAACAGCAGGTCCGGAGCGATGCCGTCCTCCGGGCTGCCGACCGGTGGCTCGAGGACGACCTCGTCGTCGGTCTCGTAGGTCCGGCGCCACCCGAGAACCCGCTCCCAGAAGGACGCCAGCGCCGCAGGGTCACCGGCGTCGATGTTGATGCACTGCACACGCAGACTCATGCCGGTCATCGTCGCCCCGGCACCGGCGCCCCACAACCGGGTTTCGGGGCGCCTCGGGCGGGTCGGTGGTGGTGCTGACACCCCCTCGAGGCGGGGTCGTGGCACAGGGGCGAGAGACATGGTGGCGCCATGTCTCGGCGGCGACCCGCGGGACAGGGTGGTTCGAACGATGTCGACCCCCAGGAGTCCACGATGAGGTCCCGAGCCCTGCCATCGCTCGCCGTCCTGGCCGCGAGCGCCCTCCTCGTCGCCGGGTGCACGGGCGCCGGCGCGTCGGGCGGCACCGGCACCGACGCCACCGGCCCGGCCCCCACGCCCGTCGACGCCGCCGTCGTCCGGGCGCTCGATGGCTATGGCGCCTGGACGGCCAGCGACCGGCCGCCGTTCGAGGACACCCGCACGCTCAAGCCCGAGACCTGGGTCGACGCGAACCGCCAGGAGGTCAGCTGCGCGCCGTCTCCGGAGCAGCGGCTCGTCCGTCCGGGCACCTTCGACACGTTCCCGACCTTCCCCTTCTCCGGCGACGTCCTGCCGGGCCTCATCGTCCAGGGGGACCGCGTCGAGCAGGCCGACCTCCAGGTCCTCCCGCTCGACCGAGCCCCGCTCCCCCTGCGGGTCGATCTCGCCTCGGACGCACCGACCATCACCGTGCAGAACCCCACCCCGTCGACGCTGCAGCAGGCCGTCGGCGAGCTCGCTCGCGCCGCCGACGCCCGGCTCACGGGCCTGCCCGTCGTGCCGGCCGACGTCCGGCTCAGCCAGTCCACGGCGAGCTCCTACGAGGAGGCCGTCCTCGACATGGGGGTATCCCTGCGCTACGACTCCCCGGGATTGCGAGCCCGCTTCGGCTCCTCGTTCGAGCAGAAGAGCAGGCAGGAGCGGCATACCGTCGTCGCCCGGCTCATGCAGCCGATGTTCACCATCAGCGTCGACCGCTCCGGCATCCGCGATGCCGGCAGCTACCTCGCCGGGTCGGTGACGACCGCCGACCTCGACGCCCTCGCCTCCCAGGGTCGCGTCGGCGAGGGCAACCCGCCCGTCCTCGTCGACTCGGTCACCTACGGGCGCGTCGTCTACCTGACCGTGACGAGCACGTCGGGCGTCGACTCGACGGCGCTCAAGGCGGCGATCTCCGGCTCCTACGGCGGCTTCTCCGGTGACGCGAAGGTCGCCGCGAAGCACAAGAAGATCCTCGAGGAGTCCGAGATCCAGATCGACGTCATCGGCGGCAACGACGCCAAGGCGCTCGCGGCGGGCAAGGCCGCGCTGACGTCCGGCCGGATCGCCGAGTTCCTCGAGTCCGTCGACACGAGCACCGCGAAGCCGCTGACGATGGTGCTGCGCACCCTCGACGGCACCAAGCTCCAGATCACCGACGTCGCCAAGGTGACCGACATGGTCTGCAGTCACTCGACCGCGCCGCGCACAGGTGGAGCTCCAGGTCGACCTCGGTGGCGGCGCGATCGCGAGCCTCTACGTCAACGGCCGGGCGGTCAAGGGCATCGAGACCTCTCAGCGGGTCGACATGACCCGGTGGATCCGCCAGGACACCGACAACCGGATCGAGCTCTGGTACCGCCCGCCGACCTGCATCGCCGGGTCGATGGCCGTCACCTTCCTCGTCGACGGCGCCGCGACCCGACAGTGGCGGGCGGCCGGCAACGCGGGAGCCTGGGTCTGCGACTCCACCTCGGCCTGGCGGCTCGACACCGGCGGGAAGATCACCCTCCTCAGCGGGACCGTGTCCTGACTCGACCCTGGCACAACCGTGGCTCAGCGCTCGGCGCCGATCCCGGCAGCGGACGGCGTCCGTCGGCACGAACGGCGACCGCCCGGCCCGCACTAGCCCGACAGCCAGAGCAGGACCGCCTTGACCCGGCGGTGCACGTCGTCGGAGGCGCCGAGGTCGAGCTTGGCGAAGATGCTGTTGATGTGCTTCGCGACGGCCTTCTCGCTGAGGACGAGCCGCTCGGCGATGGCCGTGTTGTTGAGGCCCTCGGCGATCGAGGCGAGCACCTCGGTCTCCCGCGGCGTGAGCCGGCTGAGCGGCCCGCTCGCCGCGGCCCGCCCGGTGACGAGGACGTCGATGATCTCGGGGTCGACCGAGGACCCGCCGCTCGCGACCGCCCGGACGGCACGGTCGAGCTGGTCGACGTCGCCGATCCGCTCCTTGAGCAGGTACGCGAGGCCGTCCGAGCCGTTCTCGAAGAGCATGAGGACGTACTCCGGCTCGGAGTACTGGCTGAGGACGACGACCCCGGTCCGGGGGGCCTCCCGCCGGATCTGCAATGCCGCGCGGATCCCCTCGTCGCTGTGTCCGGGGGGCATGCGGATGTCGGTGACGACGACATCGGGGCGGTGCTCCGCGACGGCGGCCAGCAGCTCGTCCGCGTCGTTGCACTCGGCGACGACCTCGACGTCGGGGATGTCCTCCAGCAGCGCGCGGACCCCCTGCCGGATGAGGAGGCTGTCGTCGGCCAGGACGACCCGGGTCACGACGCCACCTCCACGGTGCGCTCACGGGGGGCGGCCGCCGGGAAGACGGCCCGGACCGTCGTGCCCACCCCGTCGGCCGAGGCGACCTCCAGGGTCCCGCCGACGCTGCCGACCCGGTCCGCCATGTTGACCAGACCTCGCCCGTCCGCGGCCTTCTCCGGTGCGAAGCCGGGCCCGTCGTCGGCCACGGTCAGGACGAGGCCGATGCGCGGCTCGTGACGGATGACGACGTGGGCGGTCGCGTCGGGTGCGTGCTTGGTGATGTTCTGCAACGACTCGGTGCAGCAGAAGTAGACCGCCGACTCGACCTGTCGGTCGTAGCGCGCCGTCGTCTCGACGTCGACGCGCACCTCTCCGGTATGCCGCCGCGCGACGGCAGAGACCGCGGCCGGAAGGCCGCGCATCTCGAGGAGCGGTGGGTAGAGCCCGTGGGCCAGGTCGCGTAGCTCGGTCATCGCGGCGTCGACCTCGCCGACGACGGCGTCGAGGTCTCCCGCGTCGATCCGAGCCCCCTTGCGGCGATGGGTCGCCAGCCGGCGCAGGGTCAGACCCACGGCGACGAGGTGCTGCTGGGCGCCGTCGTGCAGGTCCCGCTCGATCCGGCCCCGCTCGGCGTCGGCGGCCCCGACGATGCGGCGCCGAGACTCCTCGATCTGGCGCTGGAGCCGGACCGCGTCCTCGGCGGCCCGCCGGAAGGACTGGTTGGACTGCCGCACGAGGAGGCCGAGCGGGATGCTGTGGCCGACGAGCCCGGCGACGACGACGGCCAGCTTCACGCCGCTGTCGATGCCCGTGAAGATGCCCCGACCTGCGTGCGCGACGCCGATCGCGCCGATGGCGGCGAGGACCAGCGAGCCGAGCCCGAGGAAGGCCCCGAGCTCGCGGTCGCGGACGTAGGGGGTCGCGAGGACGAGCGGCATGACGACGGTCAGCACCATGACGCCGAGCATCCAGGGCATCATCCAGACCACGGCGACCGCCACCGCCCAGTTCGACACGGCGACGAGCGCGAGGGCGACGGAGAGCGAGCCCCGGTCGAGCATCCGGGCGGCCAGGGTGAGCAGGAGGGCGTGGACGACGAGGAAGGGGTAGATGCGATAGACGGCCGAGTCGTGGATGACGACCACCTGGATCGCGACGACGGCCGCGATGGCGACGAGCACCGATCGGCGGTCCAGGACGATGAAGACCCGGACGCTGTTGCGGGCCGCACGCGTCGCGGCCTCACCGACGTCCATGGACCGACGATAGGGCGCCAGCACCATCGATGAGGCGACGTTCGTGCGTGCACGCACTCGGACACTCCCTCCGTCTCGTCGCATCCTCGTGGAGACGGCGGGCCACGTCAGGGGCGCCGGTGCCCGCGTCGAGGTGGTGCCAGCACCCCGATGCCGCGTCCGAGCCCTACTCGGCCGCCCTCAGCTCGGCCACCGTCGCGACGATACCGCGCCTTGGCATCCTCGGCGGACGTGCCGGCGAGCTCGGCCCAGGCGTCGTACTTCGCCCGCCCCACCATGTCGGTGAAGCCGGGCCGCTTGCCCGACACGTCGCCGATGGTCGCCTGCTTGTAGAGGGCGTAGAGGGTCAGCTTGACCTTGGGCCCGGGGTCCTTCGTCAGGGTCGGCACCGTCGCCACGGCCGTCTCGAAGTCATCCGCCATGCGCCACAGGCTAGTCGCGGCAGCGGCAGGCCCGACAGGTCTGGGGGTGGCAACTCCGCGGCCTCCACAAGCCGCCATCGACCTCGCGGCCCGGATACCCTGACCAGACGACGACCTCGACCGAGATCGCCATTCCCGTCGGGCCCGCGGGCCGGGTGGACGCGGTGGGCGCGCCTCCCGCCGTTCGCCGGTACCTGAGCGTGAAGGCTGGCGAGTGGCATGGCAGACCCACGTGGGAACCCCTGGGACTTCGACCGCGGGCCGAACAAGACGAGTGGGTGGCCGGAGCTGTTCGCGGCGACCCCCAACTACCGTGGCCTCGGCAGGGCGGTGACGGGCCGTGAGGCGTTCCGCTGGCACTTCGGCCCGATGTTCTACCGCGGCCGGCTCGACGGCTCGGCGCGGGTCCTCGTCATCGGCCAGGAGGGGGCCCAGGACGAGTCCCTGTCGCACCGCTCGTTCACCGGCGGCACGGGCGCCCGGATGCAGCACCTGCTGAACCACCTCGGTGTCACGCGGTCGTACCTGTTCATGAACACGTTCGTCTACCCGATCTTCGGGCAGTACACGTCCTCGCTGAGGGGCCTGGCGCAGAACCCGATCTCGCCGATCGTCACGCATCGGCACGCCCTCTTCGACAAGGTCGCCGAGGGCGACCTGCGCCTCGTCGTCGCCGTCGGCGAGGCGGCCAAGGAGTCCGTCGCGACGTGGATCGGCTCGCACGGCGGCACGGCCGACCCGGCACGGCTCCATCTCGCCACGTGCGGCGGGCCGCTCAGCGGCATCCGGTTCATCGGCGTCCTCCACCCGGGCGGCATCACCGGTGGCGGCGGCGCGGCGATCAAGGCCGACTTCGTCCGGGCGGTCGGACGGATCCGCGACTGGGTCGACGCCGACGCCGGCTGGCTGCCGGCCGACAGCGGTGCCCACCGCGACCTCGGGTCGCCCTTCGTCTACGGAAGCGACCCCATCCCGTATGCCGACTTCCCCTTCGGCACGTGCCCACGCCTCGGCCGGGGGGCGACCTCGTCGAACCGCGGCGACGGACAGCGCAGCATCCAGCTCTTCTCGGCCCACGGCAAGTACAACGGTTCCGGCGCCTCGCTCTCGTACTCCTACACCGGGATCGGCAGCACCGACGGATACGTGGACGAGGCCGGGGACATCCCGGTCGAGCCGCCGCGCCACTCATCCCACGACTACGACAAGGGCCCGTCATCCACCTATGCACGGCTGCTCATGGGTGGCCAGAGTGGACTGCCCTGGCCGGACTTCACCGCACTCGGCGTCACGTCCTCGCCCTCGTTCGGGATCGGCGCGACCTATCGGGGCCGTTTCACGTCGGTCAGCGTCGTCGTCCTCGCCGACCCCGACTCCCCCGACGACCTCTTCGCCGGCCGGGCGATGTGCGGCGAGACGGGCCAGCGGCTCCAGGCGTGGCTCACCGCGGCGGGCCTCACCCGCCGGTACCTCATCCTCCGCACCGTCCCGGTCGACGTCACCGACCTCAGCGCCGCCAGGCGCAGGGCCCTCGTGGACGATCCTGCGGTCCGAGCAATCCACACCGAGCTGCTGCGGAGGGTCGCCGCCGGCAACAGCGGGCTCGCCGCGCTCGTCACCCTGGGCGCGGGCGCCGAGCGGCTCGCCGGCCACGTCGCACCGGCCGGGCTCCCGGTCCTCGGCCTGCGGACGTGGTCCACCTCGGCCCGCAGCCAGTGGCAGTCCGTCCTCGACGACCTCGCCGGGCTGGGCTACCGGACGGACATCCCGTCGCCCACCTTCACGATGCCGGCCGGCCGGGGCCGCGTCCCGCCGGCGGACCTCCCCTTCGGCACCCCGCTGTGGGTCGGCACGTCCGGTGACCGGGCGAGCCGGCCGACGGATCGCACGGCCGGCACACCGTCACCGGACTACCTCAAGGTCTATCTGCCGGGCTGGGCCAACGAGCTCGCGCCACCGCCGCTGTCCGCCGCGGAGGCGGGGGTGGTCGACTCCCTGTAGGACACGGAGGTATGCCGCGAGCGCCGGGCCCGCGGCATACCTCCCGGTCAGCCCCCCGCCCGGAGAACCCGGCGCTGCACGAGGCGACCGTTCGCGCGCCCGTGGACCTCGACCGTCGACCATCCGCCGTCGAGCTCGAACCGCGTCGTCCGGCCGGTGACCTCGCGGGACGGCCGGAAGGCACCGTCGACGAGGAGGTCGAGCATCTCGACGCCGCGGGTCCGGACGGTCAGCGGCTCGCCCTCGGCCGACGGCGGGGTCGCCGTCATCGACGTCCACGGCAGGGCCAGGAGGACCTTCGCGGCGTGCGAGATGAGGTCGCCGTTGGAGTCGGTGAGGTCCCGGTGGGTCATGGCGTACGACGTCTCGGTTCCGTGGACGCCGACGTCCTCGATCGACGTGCCGACCGCCGGCCCGGAGCGGGTGGCCCGGCGGACCGACATCGTGTAGTCGATCCCCGCCGGCAGCTCCCCGATCTCGTGGGGCGTGCCGAGCAGCGCCCGGGAGACGTCACGGGCGGTCCACACGTTCGCCCCGCCGCCCCCCGTCGCGGCGCCGACGCAGACGAGTCGGCCGATGCCGTTGTCGACGAAGCCGGCCGCGAAGAGATCGCCGGCGCTGTAGGTGTTCGGGTCGGCGATGGCGACGACGGGGCCCCCGTAGACCTGGCCGATGTCGTTGCATCGCTCGGGCGGGGTGATCGGTACGGCGGCGGAGTAGAGCTCTCCCGTCGACACGGCGTCGCGCAGGCTCGTCGTCCACGGGTCGAAGTCCGGTCGGTTCTGCCCCGCGTTGGCCAGCTCGCGGGTGAGCGCCGAGGAGAGCAGCGAGAAGCCGTTCGGCGCGACGGGGTGCGGGGTGAACAGCTGGAGCATCCGCTCGGCCGCCCAGATGAGGCCACCCGGGTTGGCGCGCAGGTCGATGATGAGCCCCCGGTCGGGGAGCAGGCCGAGGATCCGGACGACCTCGGCGAGGTAGGCGTCGTCGTCGGCGACGTCGAAGCTCCACAACCGCAGGTAGCCGAGCCGTCGGCCGCGCGACGGGACGACCTTGGCGGCGAGGACGTCGCGCATCGGCGTCGGGATCCACTCGCCGTCGGCGACGTCCGCGGCCCCGTCGGGCGACGGGACGGTCTGGGTCGCGTCCGCGTACCAGACATCCGGCTTGAAGAGGAGCTTCTTCGCGTGCCGATGGACCTCGCTGACCGGGTCGATCGCGAAGCGGTGCCCGGCCTCCCCGCCCGCCCCGCGGCCGGTGGTCGACGCGGAGCCCGGCTCGACGACCCGCCAGGTGACCCGTTCGGTCTGCCGTCGCCCGTCGAGGTCGAGGTAGCCGATGTCGACCCACAGCTCGTCCGGTGCCGGCCCGAACTGCAGCGCCCGCAGCGTCATCGACTCCAGGGCCCGGACCCGCCGGCTGTCGGGTCGGCCACCGGTCTCCTCGTCGGCGTGCCGGTTGACGGCGCGGTCCATCGGCACGGCGTTCCAGGTCGCGATCTCGACGCCCTCGCGGAACGGCCCGGGCTCGGACGACGCCGACCCGGGGTCCTGGAGCATCTTCGAGACGATGTAGCGCGGCGCGCTCCACGGGCCGTACGCCTCGACGAGGAAGGGCAGCATCGCGATCCGGCCCTCGAGGAAGGACGGTCCCACATAGCGGGTGTGGGCATCACGCAGCCCGGTGATGATGGCGGCGAGCCGGCTGTGGAACTCGACCGCGGTGAGGTCGGCGTCCAGCCAGCTCGCGTCGAGCTGCTGCTGGAGCAGGCGGAGCCGCTGGATGGGGTCGAGGCCGTACATCGACCGCTTGAGCGGCAGGTGGGCGTAGAGGCCGTCGAGGAGGCGGATGAACGCCTCGACGACCTGCTCCTGCTCCGTCCGACCGAGCGCCGCCTCGAGCTCGGCTCGTTCTCCCCGGTTCCCGGCGAGGAACCGGTCGAGACCGACCCCGTGCTGGCGACGCCGGATGCTCGACACCGGAAGCGACATCGGCCCATCTCCTTCTCCTCGGGCCGGGTCGGTGGCCGACCCGGCCGGTCAGCGGAATGCAGCGGCGAGCCCGTCGAGGGCGTGGTCGTGGAAGCCACCCTTGGCGACCGACCGCAGCCAGGTCGTGTCGTGGTAGACGCGCTCGATGCGCGGGATGTCCACGGTCTGGCCCTTGGGGGGCGGACCGGCCCGGGTTCCCAGCCCACCCGGCATATCGAGGTTGACCGTGATCGGCGGCGTGCCCTCGGGGTCCGCGGAAGGCTGCTCGGTGGGCCGTCGGCGCCGGCCCCCGGTGGGTCCGGTCGGCGGGGTGGTCCGCGCGGCCTCGCGGACCGTGTCGAGCCGGTCGAGGACGTCCGTCCAGGGCCACGGGATCGTGGGGTCGTCCGGCCGGACGAGGGCGACCCTGCGGAAGGCTCGCCCGATGCGCACCGAGACGGCGTCGCCGGCGCCGGCCGCGCGCATCAGCGGGGTCGTCCCCCACCTCGGCCGACCGCCGACGACGACGAGCTCGACGTCGCGCTCCCGGGCCGCGACGAGGCTGCTCCAGGGGTCGTCGCGGCGCTGGGCGACGACGACGAGGTCGCCGAGGCCGCCCGGCACGAGCCGGCCGACCGGGGTCTGCCAGGAGCGAGCGAGGGCGTCCCCGGGCGCGGACGTCATCATCGCGACGATGTCGGCGTCGCTGAGACCCCACCCTCGGGCGTCCGACCACAACCGGGCGACCTTGGCCTCCCCGAGCAGGTTGTGGGTGCCGGAGGGACCCCAGTCCGTGCCGAGGCAGATCTCGAGCCCGGCGTCCCGAGCGGCGGGCACGTCGGTCGTCGAGCCGTAGAGCCACAGGTTGGAGAACGGCGACCACACGACGTAGCCGTACGGTCCACGGCTGCTGTGCGCGCGGGCGGCCGTGCGCCACCGTCGGTAGTCGCTCGCCTCGAGGGCGTTGGTGTGGATGCAGACCATCGAGGGGCGCAGGCATGTCTCGGCGTCGAGGTCGGCGAACTCGCGGACGACGATCGAGTCCACCTGGCCCTCGGAGCAGTGGTAGATGAAGATCGAGCCCGCATCCATCGACTCGCGGCGCGAGCGCAGATCGGCGGCCTCGAGGGTGAGGGCCGAGACGCGGACCGGGTCGGACAGCGGCCCGACCCGGTCGTCGTCGACGCACCGGACGAGCCGGTTCGACGGCGACCTGCTCATCGACGGCCAGCCCTGGATCGACGTGGTCCCGCCCGCGAGGGCCCGCACCTGGACGTACGCGAGCAACGACTCCGGCGCACCGGCGGCGAGGGTCCAGGCCGGCCATGAGACGTCCGGCCGGTACGACGGCTCGCCCGGCCAGCTGTCGTGGTGGAGGTAGGGGACCGACTGACCGGGATCGGTCCACAGCGGCAGCGTGTTGTAGCCGAGGTGGCTGTGCAGGTCGACGAGCCCGGGGTAGATGACCGCCGAGTCCCCGACCGAGACGACCGGTGCGTCGTCGGGGAAGCCGGCCGGCCCGGCGTCCGCCGGGGCCGTGACGGCGGCGACGGTCCCGTCGTCGTCGAGCCACACCCGGCCCGGGGCGGCGACGTCCTCGGCGCCGGGCGCCATCGCGGCCACGGTTCCCTCGACGACGAGTGCCATGGATCCTCCTCGGATCGAGAACCCACCGCCCGCGCCAGGCGCCGACGGCCGGTCCGCCATCGGACCAGTGTGTCCGTACCGGCGTCTCCCGGGAAGGGGCCGATGGACTGGAGCGCACCCGACGCAGGGGACCTGAGCGGGGTCGACATGGACTTGACCGTTCCCCGGACGCTCACGAGACTCCACCCGTAGGGGTGAGGCGCGCGCCGATCGCCCTACCTAGGCTCGCTGAGGTCCGTTCTCTCCTGGCGGACCCGGCTCCCCCTGGCATGCGAGCCGCCCGGACAACAGAAGGCAGGCAGCTCGTGAGCCCCCGCGCGCTCGTACGGTCGATGACGGCACTCTCGGACCCGAGGGAGGCGCTGCGACAGGTGGTCGACCGCGTTCTCGAGGTCGTGCCGGGGGCGGACGCCGCGCTCGCCACCCTCGAGCCGCCGCGGGAGGAGACCACGGTGATCTCCAGCGACGATCTGGCGACCGCGCTCTATGCCGCCCAGGTGACCGCCGCGCAGGGGCCGACCCTCGACGCGCTCACCGAGCTCGCCGTCGTCCGCTCCGACGACCTCGCCACCGACCCGCGCTACCCGATTCTCGCCCCGGCCTGCGTCGGTCTCGGGGTCCTCAACGCCATCGCGTTCCCCGTCATCGTCGACGACAACAGCACGGGGACGATCACCGTCCTCGCCCGCTCGGCCGGGTCGCTGACCGAGCGGGCGGAGCGGATCGGTGCGCCGCTCGCCGCCGTCGCGGGGCTCGTCATCGCCCGGATCGGGATCGGCGCCTCCTTCGCCGAGGCCATGGACTCCCGCGACGTCATCGGCCAGGCGAAGGGCATCCTCATGGAGCGCCACAAGCTCGGTCCGGACGAGGCCTTCGACCGGTTGCGCGCCTTCTCCCAGCATCAGAATCGGCGGCTGCGCGACATCGCCGAGGACATCGCGAGCACCGGGGAGGAGCCGCCCGCTCCCTGACCGGCCCGAGCCGGTATGCCGCGGCCCGCGCGGCCCTCCTCGTCGCGTCGCACCGACACACGGCATCCCGCGAGATCGGGCCCTGACGCCCCGGCGCCGATATCCTCGGTCCGTGAACCTCGAGAAGGTGGTCTTCGGGTTCTTCGTCCTGCTCGCGGCCACGTTGAACTTCGGCTTCTTCATCGGCGACATCGCCGACCCCGCCGTCCACAACATCAACGAGCTCTATCTCGCCGTCGTCGTCAACATCATCGCGACGTTGCTGAAGTTCGGTGACCGAACCCAGATCGGCGCCGTCCATCTCGCGACGAGTCTTGTCGCCGACATCCAGCTCATCGCCGCGGCAGGGATGTGGGTCTACGGCACGCAGATCGCCGACAACCCGACGACCGAGACGATCTCGAGCGTCGTCTCGCTCTCCGGCGGCGCGCTCTTCGCCAACATCGTCTCCGTCGTCCTGCTCGTCATCGAGACGGTGTCCTTCCGGCGCCGCTGACCGCCGTGGTGAACCCCCTCCTCCTCTTCAGCGCCCGCCCCTGGTCGCGCCGGCCCCGGGGCAGTGTGCGGCGGGCCGAGGTGGAGGTGCCGACCGAGGTCCCCGCCGTCGATGCGGTCTTCCTCGTCCTGCGCCGGATGCGCATCCCGCTCATCGTCCTCGTCGTCATCTTCGCCGTGTCCGTCGCCGGGCTCGCGATGATCCCCGGGCAGGACGCCCAGGGGAACCCGGTGCGGATGACCGTCTTCGACGCGTTCTACTTCATCAGCTACACGGCGACGACGATCGGGTTCGGCGAGCTGCCGCACACGTTCACGACCGGACAGCGGATGTGGGTCACCGGGTCCATCTACGGCTCGGTCATCGGCTGGGCCTACGCCATCGGCACCCTCTTCTCGCTCCTCCAGGACCAGGGCTTCCGCGACGCCCTCGCCCTCCAGCAGTTCCGCCGCAAGGTTCGGCGGATCGACGAGCCCTTCCTCCTCGTCGCCGGCTACGGCCACGCCGGACGGCTCGTCTGCCACGGCCTGGACGGGCTCGGTCGCCGGGCCGTCGTCGTCGACGACACTCGTGAGCGGATCGAGGCGCTCGCCGCGGACCAGCTCTCCATCGACGTTCCGGGGCTGACCGCCGATGTCCACAACCCGGCGATGCTCGGGGTCGCCGGGCTGGGCCACCCGCGCTGCGAGGGTGTCCTCGCCCTCACCGACGACGACGACGCCAACCTCGCCATCGTCATGGCGACGAGCCTCATCCGGCCCAACCTGCCGGTCATCGCCCGCTGCGCGGACCGCGCGGTCGAGGAGCACATGCACGACTTCGCACCACAGGCGGTCATCAACCCCTACGACCGGTTCGGCGGGTACCTCGTCCTCGCCCTCCAGCGGCCGACGGCCTACCAGCTCGCGACGTGGCTCATGAGCCCGGGCGGCTCGCCGCTGCCCGAGCGCCGCGAGGGCCTCGCCGACGGACGGTGGATCGTCTGCGCCGACGGCCACTTCGGCGAGGAGGTGACCGCCGACCTGCGCCGGGCGGGGCTCGACGTGACCACCGCCGATCCGGCCGACGGCGACCCCGACGTCACCGGCATCGTGGGGTTCGTCGCCGGCACCGAGCTCGACACGACGAACCTCTCGCTCGCGGCCCACGCCCGGCTCAGCGACCCGACGATCTACCTCGTGGCCCGGCAGAAGGCACCGTCGAGCGCCCCGCTCATCGAGGCGCTCGACCTCGACTCCGTCTTCATCCCGACCGAGCTCGTGGCCCGGGAGACGCTCGCCCGGGTCATCACCCCGATCTCGTGGTCGTTCATCGACCACGTCCTCCAGCAACCCGACTCGTGGGCGGCCGCCACCCTCACCGCGCATCATCGACCGGCGTCGGCGACCGCACCCCCCACCCACTGCGGCTCATCGTCACTCCGGCCGAGGCCCCGGCGCTCGTCCGGTGGCTCGCCCGCCACGAGTTCACCCTCGGCGACGTGCTGCGTGACCCCGACGACCGGGACCGGATGCTGGCCGCCATCCCCCTCGTCCTCATCCGCGGCGAGGAGACGACCTACCTCCCCGATCTCGAGGAGCCGCTCCGGGTCGGCGACGTCGTGCTCATCGCGGGCCGCGAGGCGGCCCACGACTGCATGAGGGCGACCCTGTACTACGACTCCGCCGTGGAGTACGTCGCCACCGGCCGCCAGGTGCCGACGACGTGGCTGTGGCGGGCCCTGCGCCGCAGCCGCGCGGCCTGAGAGCCCCGCGGCCCACGGCCCACGGCCCACGCCGGCTCAGTGGCCGAAGAAGATGTCGTGCTGCCAGGCCGATGAGTCGCCGAGGATGACGACGGCGAGCCACACGGCGGCCGCACCGGCGACGGCGATGAGCGTGCCCCGGACGAGCCCCCCGGACACGGCCACGGCTCCGACGGCCCGACCGGTGAGGATGCGCACGGCCGGGGCGAGCCGGCCGAGGACGTGGAGACTCGTCACGACGATCCACCCGGCGAAGGATGCCTGGTGGAGGAACAGCGGGCTGATCGGGGTCCCGGCGAGGCCGCCACGTGCCGTCTCCGGCCCGATGAGCGCGATGGTCACCCCGGTGGCGAGCAGGGCGACGGTGGAGAGGATGACGAGTGGCCCGAGGAGGCGCAGCGGCATGGGCGGCGCGCCGGCCGCGCGGTAGGCGCTGTTGCCGGCGTAGTAGCGGACCATCCGCCATCCCGTGCTCGCCATCTTGAGCAGCACCGGCCCGATGAGGAGCACGCCGACGACGATGTGCCACGAGATGAGGCCGTGGATGTCGATGAGGGTGATGCCCTCGACGGCGAGGAGGACGAAGAGGACGACCCCGACCCAGGCGGTGAGGCGGGCGTTGCCGGCCGGCCCACCGCCCCGGGGGAGGACGGGGTCGGGACGGTTGGCGGTGCCCAGTGCCTCGGCGACGGTCTCGCCGACCTCCCACCGCTCCAGCGCCTCGGCGCGCGCGACGATCTCCTGCCGGTCCATGGGGACGAAGCGTGCCGGGCCAGCGCTGCACGACGGCTGGACGGAACCTATGTCCCGCTGTGGAAGCGGGCCGAGCTGCGAGCCGACCGGGTCGCCTCGCGGAGGAGGTAGCGCCGGAACAGCTCGGCCGACGGCAGCAGTCGCCGCTCGGCGGACCAGGCGACGCCCACCTCGCGGGTCGCGCCGTCGTCGTCGAGGGGCACGAGGCGCACCCCGACCCGCGCCCCGCCAGCGGCATCGTCACCGAGGGCGGGGGTGACCGCGACCCCGAGGCCGGCGGCGACGAGGCCTCGCACGGTCGGCAGGTCGTCGACCTCGAAGGCCGGCTCGACCTCGAAGCCGGCGGCCTCGCAGAGCTGCTCGACCTGCTCGCGCAGCGGCCAGCCCCGGCGGAGGAGGACGAAGCCCTCCCCCGCGGCCTCCCCGAGCCGGACCGACTCCCGTCCGGCCAACGGGTGCCCCGGCGCGACGGCGAGGTAGAGAGGCTCGGTGAAGAGCCGCCGCCAGCGCACGTCCGGCCGGCGGACCCGGCGCGCGGTGATCTCGACGTCGACCTCGCCCGACGACAAGGAGACGGACGCGGTCGCCGATGTCCTCGGCGTGGTGAAGGACGAACTGCACACCGGGATGGTCGCGCCGGAATCCGGCGATGACGGCGGGGACGAGCCAGGTGCCGAGCGAGAGCTGGAAGGCGACGCTGACCAGGCCCCGCTCGGGGTCGACGAGCTCGGTGACGGCGGCGAGGCCGTCGTCGAGGTCGACGACGAGCGCGTCGACGTGCCGCTTGAAGGCCGCTCCGGCGTGGGTGAGCCGGAGAACTCGCCCCGAGCGGCGCAGCAGCGGCGCCCCGACCTCCCGCTCGAGCCGGGTGAGCGCTCGCGAGACGGCGGGCTGGCTCACCCCGTAGACCTCGCTCACCTCGGTCACCGTCACGCCGTCGGCGACCTGCTGGAACCAGCGGAGCACATCGGTCTCCATATTCATGACGCTAGCGCATGAATCACATGAGACCTAGATATTGGACGCATCAGTTGAGAGTGACCACACTGGAGTCATGACAACCACGACGCCACACCGTTCGCCACCGCGGTCCCCTCGGTCCACCGGCTCGTCGAGGCGGTCAAGGACGAGCTCCGGGAGCGTCGCGCCGCTGCGCGCGGCCACCCGCGGCTCGAGCGGGACCTCGCCACCTACACGACCCCGTCGCAGATCGAGGACCTCCTCGCGACCTTCGACCGCTACGCGGATGAGGACGTCGCCCCGATGCGCTCCATCCTCAACGACAACCTCATGGCGTACCACCGCGGCCGGATGGCCTCCTGAGGCTCTCAGCCCGACGGCAACGAGGCCGGTCCGGACCCTGGTCCGACCGGCCTTCTCCGTCTCTCGGCCCTGCTCGCCACGACGCGCCGCTCTGGCACGATGAGCCATGCGCATCACGACCGAGCTGCAGAGCACGGGCAGGAACACGACCGGCTACGTCGTCCCCGATGACGTCGTCGCCGCCCTGGGGGGCGGACGGCGACCGAAGGTCACGGCGACCGTCCGGGGCCACACCTGGCGCACGTCGATCGCGTCGATGGGCGGTCGGTTCATGCTGGGGGTGAGCGCGGCCAACCGCGAGGCCGCCGGCCTGACCGCCGGGGAGGTCCACGACGTCGACATCGAGCTCGACACGGCACCGCGCACCGTGGCGGTGCCGGAGGACCTTGCCGCCGCGCTCGCCGCGGACCCCGGGGCCCGGGCGGCCTGGGACGCGCTGTCCTTCAGCCACCAGCGCCAGCACGCCGAGGCCATCCTCGCGGCGAAGAAGCCGGAGACCCGGCGCCGCCGCGTCGCGGGCGCCGTCGAGAAGCTCCGAGCCGGCCGCTGAGCCGCCCCGCCCCGGTCAGCCGCGGGTGATGAAATGCAGGATGAGGTCGTGGGCGTGCCGCGCCTTGTCGTGGCCGCGCATCTCGATCTCGTAGGTCACGTCCCCGGCGCGCCACCGCGAGCGTCGAGGCCTCGACCCAGCGGCCGAACATCGACTTGTTCGACACCAGCGAGACCGAGAAGATCCGGCTGTAGGGCAGTGACGTCAGGGCGATGTTGCCACCGACGTAGGACTCGTCCTGGAGGATGACCCGCAGGTCGGTCAGCCCGATGAAGCCGGTCCCCGCACCCTTGCCGTCGTAGACGGCATACAGGCTCTCCCCGTCCAGCAGCCCCTCCTCGACGGTGCGCAGCTGGTCCTTGAGGTCATAGGCGACATCGCTCATGCCCCGCAGCCTAGGGGCCCGGGGGCGGGTCGGGAGAACCCGGATGGTCGCTGGACCGGGCCGGGCGCCGCACACTGGGGGCATGACGCCCATGGACCCCCGACAGCATGCCCGACCAGAGCGGCCGCACGGTCGTCGTCACCGGCGCGAACTCCGGCCTCGGCCTCGTCACCGCCCGGGAGCTCGCGGCGCACGGTGCCCGCGTCGTCCTCGCGTGCCGCAACGTGGAGAGCGGCGAGCAGGCGCGAGCAACGATGGCCGGAGCGACCGAGGTGCGCCGCCTCGACCTCGCCGACCTCGGCTCGGTCCGCGAGTTCGCCGCGGGCCTCGACGGTCCGGTCGACGTCCTCGTCAACAACGCCGGGATCATGAACGTCCCGCTCGCCCGCACCGCCGAGGGTCACGAGAGCCAGCTGGCGACGAACCTGCTCGGCCCCTTCCTGCTCACCGGGCTCCTCCTGCCCCGGATCACCGACCGGGTCGTCACGCTGTCCTCCGGCGTCCACCGGATCGGGGCGATCACGCTCGACGACCTCGACTGGGAGCGACGCCGCTACAACGGCTGGCTCGCCTACGCCCAGTCCAAGCTCGGCGACCTCATGTTCGCCTACGAGCTGCAGCGGCGGCTGACCGCGGCCGGCTCGCTCGTCCGCTCGATGGCCGCCCATCCGGGGTATGCCGCGACGAACCTCCAGTCCCACTCCGGCGGCTGGCAGGCGACGGCGATGGAGTGGATGAACCGGGTCGTGGCGCAGAGCGCCGAGATGGGAGCACTGCCGCAGCTGTATGCCGCCACCGTGCCCGACCTGCCCGGTGGCACCTTCGTCGGGCCGGACGGCTTCGGCGAGCAGCGGGGCTACCCGCGACCGGTCGGCTCGAGTGCGGCGTCCCACGACCGGGAGACCGCCGCGGCGCTGTGGGCGGCCTGCGAGCGGATGACCGGCGCTCCCTTCACCGTCCCGGCCGCCTGATCCCCGAGGGCGGCGCGATGGCAACCCGCATCGAGTGCATCCGCGGCGACATCACGACCCAACGCGTCGACGCGATCGTCAACGCGGCCAACTCCAGCCTCCTCGGGGGTGGCGGCGTCGACGGTGCGATCCACGCGGCGGCGGGTCCGCGACTTCTCGAGGAGTGTCGTCGGCTGCGGGCGACCCGATACCCCGACGGGCTCCCGGTCGGTCAGGCGGTCGCCACGCCGGGGGGCGACCTCGCCGCGACCTGGGTCATCCACACCGTCGGCCCGAACCGACACGCGGGCGAGACCGACCCGGCGCTGCTGCGCTCGTGCTTCACCCGCTCGCTCGCCGTCGCGCGCGAGATCGGCGCCCGCTCGGTCGCCGTCCCCGCCGTCAGCGCCGGCATCTACGGCTGGGACCCCGGCGACGTCGCCCGGATCGCGACGACGGCGGTGCGCGAGGACGTCGCGGCCGCCGAGGGTCTCGACCTCGTCCGGTTCGTCCTCTTCAGCGACGCGCTGCTCGCGGCCTTCGAGGCGGCGTTGCGCGAGGAGTGAGGCGCCCAGGGCCGCGTGCGGGAGAAGGGAGCTCGCCGCGGCATCCGGGTTCCGGACAACAGTCAGCGGGCCCGAGCCTCGGGCCGATGCTCCCGATCCCACCCCTGGTGCATCGGCCCTCCCCCCTACCGTCGGACGACCTCCCGGCTCGGTCGCCCAGCGGTAGACCGTCGGCCTTTCGGCGTCTGGTATGAGGCTCGTAGCCCGCTGAACTGTAGGTAAGGCTAGCCTACATCTGCCCAGACGCAAGGCCCAGGACGCGGGAAAATCCCTCGACGGTCTGCGGACCCGCGGATGCGGGCTGACCTGCAGCCAAGACGAACGGCACCGAGGTGACGCCGGCCTCGGCGGCGGCGGCCTCGTCGGCGCGGACCGCCTCGAGGTAGTCGTCGGTCGCGAGGGTGGCCCCGAGCCGCCGCTCGTCGACCCCGGCCTCGGCTCCGAGCCGGAGCAGGACCGCCGGGTCGTCGATCGCCCTGCCCTCGGCGAAGTAGGCGGCGTAGAGCCGCTCGAGGGCCGCCGACTGCAGCGCCGGCCCGCCGAGGTCGAGGGCGGCGGCGAGCAGCCGATGGGCATCGAGGGTGTTGGCCGGGAGGAGAGCGTCGAGGTCGATGACGATCCCGTCGGGGCGGGCGTCGATGGCCACCCACTCGAGGGTGGCGCGGACCTCCTCCTCGCTCACCCCGTGCAGCCGGGCCTGCTGGGTGAAGGCCGTGCCGTCGCCGCCACGCGGCACGTCGGGGTCCAGCTCGAGGGAGCGATAGGTGACGCTCACCTCCGCGGGGTGGGGACTCGCCGCGACCGCGGCCTCGAGGCGGCGCTTCGCGACGTAGCACGTCGGCGAGATCAGGTCGATCCAGACGTCGAGCTCGATGGAGGCCATGCGTTCCATCAAAGCACGCTCGGCCGCGGGCGGCTCGAGGAGGTCCCGACGCGACGACGCCCCCGGCCGCGGAGGCCGGGGGCGTCGTCGAGGCGCGCGGGGCGCCGCTGGCAGGGGATCAGAACCGGCCGTAGCCGCTGACGCCCGAGTAGATGGCCCGCACGTCGGTCACGGTGCCCGTGTGTGCGGCATCGATCATCATGCCGTTGCCGACGTAGATGCCGACGTGCCAGGCCGGGGAGCCGAAGAAGACGAGGTCGCCCGGCTGCGGGTTCGAGACCCGGGCCGCGGCGGCCTGCTGGGCCGAGGCGGTGCGCGGGATCGAGATGCCGGCCCTGGCGTAGACGTACTGGGTGAAGCCGGAGCAGTCGAAGCCGGAGAGCGACTCGCCGCCGTAGACGTAGGGGATCCCGAGGAGGCCGCGAGCGATGTTGACGATCTGGCTCGAGGACTGCGGGATGTTGTGGATCGGGGCGCGGTACGCGGAGCGGGCGACGCTGGCCGTGGCGACCCGGGCGACGACCGGCTTCGGCTTCGGCTTCGGCTTGGCGACCGCCTTGAGGCCGGTCACCCCGACCCGCTCGGCCTTGACCGGAGCGGCCGCCGCCGGGGCGATGAGCGCGGGCGCGTCGTTGACGGCCTGGGTCGTCGTCTTGGCCACGGGAGCCGCGCTCGCAGCGTCGGCCGCGTGGGCCGGCAGCGCGAAGGTGGCCACGAGCCCACCGGAGGCGGCGAGGACGGCGGAGGCCTTGACGCTCGACTCCCCGGCGCGGGAGACGATGACGGCGACCTCGGACAGGGGGTTGTAGCGACCCGGCGAACGGTGACGGCCGGACAGGGGGGAGTCAGCCACGGTGAACCTCTCGTCGCCTACGAAGTGAGCTGTCGGGTTCGGGCTGAGGTTCTGCCCGGTCCGCCCGGATTGGGGCATCCGGTCGGACTTCACCCCAAGGAGCCTCATGGAGACGGCCCCAGAAGTGGGTCCCCCGCTCCTGCCAGCGGCATACGTCGTGTCCACGGGTCCGGTGGCAGGATTCGGCGATCCGGCTCCGTGAGCTCGTCCCAGGGGAGAACGAACCTCGACCACGGTACACAACCCCCGGGGCGATGTCACATTTGGGTCACGGCGCGGTGGAATCCGTTCCCCGACACCGGCTTGGGGGCGGCACCGATGCGTCGCGGCGCCCCGCGTGCCTCACCCGCGCGAACACGTGCTCGCCCGCCTCATCCGTCACATCCGCCACGCCGCTCGGCCGCGCGAGACGGTCGGCCGATCCGGCCCGAGGAGCCGACCGCTCGGGCGCCGGACGGCCCGGTCCCGCGGTGGCCCGTCCGGCCGATGCCCGGCGGGCCTCAGCTGACCGAGACGTGGACGTGGTCGTAGTGGTTCGCCGTGACGGAGCCGCGGTCGGCCATCGGCTGCCAGGCCGCGGAACCGGGGTACCAGATCCGCTGCCGCCAGATGACATACGTCACGTGGAACTCGGCCGCATGGGCCTGGACGAAGGCCGCGACGGCGTCGCCCTGGCCCTGGCCGGAGATCATGATGTCGACCGCCCGGCCGGCGCCGTGGTCGCCGCTGTCTCCGGGCCGGTAGCCGCCGATGGTCGTGATCCCGAATGCGGAGCGCACCGCCGAGTAGACCCGGGCCGCGTTCGGCCCGAGCCCGAGCCCGGCGGCCTGGGCGGCATACGCACCGGAGGAGAACGTCGCCGCGGACGGGGAGCTCGACGCGGTCGCCCGGGGAACGGCCCGCAGGCCGGACACGCCGACCCGGTCGGGCGGGATGGCCGCCACGGCGGGCGGGGCGCTGATGGCGACGGGGCCGGTCCGGCTCGTCCGGACCGCGCTGCGCGCCGCGCGTCCGGGCGCCTCCCGGGCGAGCGCGGGGTCGACGAACGCGGCGGCCTCGTCCGGCGTACCCGGACGGGTCTGGGCCACGCTCGGCCCGGGGACGAGGAGGATCGCGGCGACCCCTGCGGTGAGACCGACGCCGGCTCCGCCCTTGACGGCGTGGGCCGTCGCGAGAACCGACCACAGCGGTCCGCGGCGGACGCCGGCGCCGTGGCGGGCGGCATGCCGACCGCGGGCAGGGGGACGGCCGGCTCTGACGAGGGCTGGGGGCACCAGGGAATGCCTTTCGGGGTCGGTCAGAGTGGCCCACGGTATCCAGCCGACCGCCCCGCTGTCACATGTCGGACGGCGCGCCGGGAACGCCGATCGTCCCGGGACCGGCACGCCTGGGGGCCCCCGGCCTCCCGGGACGGAGGGGACGCGGTGGGGCTACTCGACGGAGACGAAGACGTGGATCGCGATGTCGTCGGGCAGGGAGACCCCGGTCGCCTCATCGGCACCGTCCCGGGTCGCGATGACCCGGCTGCCCTCGCGCCGGACCTGCGCCGGCTGGCCGGGCAGGAGGCCCGCAGCGGTGAGCAGCGTCAGCGCGTCGTGGTCGACCTGGACCGGCTCGCCGATCCGGCGGACCTGGACGGTGACGGGCTCGGTGTCGGCGACCGCGGCGAGCGTGGTCAGCCCGGAGCGGAACTCGATGGCGTCCGCGGCGTCGCCGAGCTCGTCGAGGCCGGGGATGGGGTTGCCGTAGGGCGACTCCCGACGGTCCCCCAGGAGGGCGAGGATCTTGCGCTCGACGCGGTCGGACATGACGTGCTCCCACCGGCACGCCTCGTCGTGGACGAACTCCCACTCCAGGCCGATGACGTCGACGAGGAGGCGCTCGGCCAGCCGGTGCTTGCGCATGACCCGGGTCGCCACCTGCCGGCCGTCGTCGGACAGCTCGATGTGCCGGTCGCCCTGGACGGTCAGCAGCCCGTCGCGCTCCATCCGCGCCACCGTCTGGGAGACGGTCGGGCCGGAGTGGCCGAGCCGCTCGGCGATCCGGGCGCGGAGGGGGACGATGCCCTCCTCCTCGAGCTCGTAGATGGTGCGGAGGTACATCTCCGTGGTGTCGATGAGGTCGCTCACGAGGTAAGCCTCTCATTACCTGGCGGGATCGGGCACGACGTTCGGGTCAGGACGTGCTCGGGTCGCGTTGCGCGAGCCGCCGCGGGTCGTATGCCGGGACCCACCGGGCCAGCCACAGCCCGCCCACGACGATGAGCCCGCCGACCCCGACGCAGGCGACGGCAAGCCCCGACACGGTCGCGATGAGGCTCACGAGCAGGGGCCCGCCGTTGACCCCGACGAGCGAGACGAGCCGCCACGCGCCGAGGAACTGGGCCCGTCCCGGTGTCGGGCGCGACGTCGGCGCCGAGGGTCATGACGAGCCCGGACCCGAGACCGTTGCCGATCCCCATGGCGACCGCGACCGCGCCGACGCCGAGCAGTCCCGAGGTGAGCGGCAGGATCATCGTGCCGAGGCCGAGCACGACGACGGTGGGCACGGCCACCCAGACCCGCCCGAACCGGTCCATGACCGACCCGGCGGGATAGAACAGGAGCATCTCGATCCCCCCGGCGACCCCGAAGACGAGGGAGGTCTGCGCCGCCGAGAGCCCGACCGACTCCGCCCACAGCGGGACGACGGCGACCCGGGTGGCCCGGGCGATGCCGATGACGAGGACGCCGACCCCGATCGTCAGGAGGACCCGCCGCTGGTCTCGGACCACGTCGAGGACCCGAACCGGGCGCTCCCCCCGGGTCGCCGCCTCGTGCCCGGCCGTCACATCGAACGTGGCCCGCACGAGGAGGACGGTGAGCAGCCCGGCGGCGGCGGACACGGCATACGCGGCGCGCGGGCCCCAGACGGCGATGACGGGGGCACCGACGAACGGCCCGAGGAAGAGCCCGACCCGGTGCACGCCGCCGAGCGTCGACATCGCCCGGGCGCGCAGGTGCGGCGGCGCCGCGTCGGTGAGGTAGGCCTGCCGGGCGAGGAGGAAGACGGCCTGCGTCGCCCCGAGGACGGCGAGGGCGGCGACGAAGACGGCAAGCCCGGGCGCGGCCATCGCCACGAGCGAGGCCGCGGCGTCGACGGAGGCGGCGAGGACGAGGGCCCGCCGCTCGCCGATCCGGGCGACGAGCGAGCCGGCCGGCAGGGCGACGACGAGCTCGGCGACCGAGGAGACGGCGACGACGAGGGCGGCGAGCGAGACGGTGGCCCCGAGGCCGCGGGCGGACAGGGCGATGACCGGCATGACGGCCCCCGTGCCGACCGACGCGAGCGCGGAGGGGCCGAACGCGGGAAGGGCGATGCGGCGCAGCGAGAAGTCGGCGCCGCCGTCCGGTCCGGCGCCGGGTGTCGTGGTCATCGCCGCCCATCGTGTCACCGCCGGAGGACGCCCGGCGCCCGGCTGGGTAGGTTGGCGGGATGAGCCTCACGGTGGAGCGTCGCTTTCAGGGACCGCCCGAGTCCGGCAATGGCGGGTGGGTCAGCGGCGCGCTCGCCGAGCATGCCGCCGCCCCGGTCGGGGGCGCCGTCACGGTCCGCCTCGCCTCGCCCCCGCCGCTCGACCGGCCGCTGACGGTCGAGGACGACGGCGGTGGCGGCGTTCGGCTGCTCGACGGGGACCAGCTCGTCGCGAGCGCCACACCGGCGCCGGACCTCACCGCCCCCCTCCCCCAGCCGGTGCCCCTCGCCGTCGCCCGGGCCGCCGAGACGGCCTACGAGGGGCTCAGCGACCATCCGTTCCCGACCTGCTTCGCGTGCGGCACCGGGCGGGACCCCGGGGACGCGCTCTGTCTGCGGCCGGGCCCGGTCGGCGACGGCTCCGGGCGGTATGCCGCGAGCTGGGTCCCCCGCGAGGTGACCGTGCCGATCGTGTGGGCGGCCCTGGACTGCCCCGGTGGCTGGTCGGCGGGGATCGCCGGACGCCCGATGGTCCTCGGGACGATGACCGCACGGGTCCGTGCCCTGCCGCGGGTCGGCGAGCCGCACGTCGTCCTCGCGTGGCCCCGGGGCGGGGAGGGCCGCAAGTTCCTCTCGGCCAGCGCGCTGTTCACCGAGCGGGGAGAGCTGCTCGCCCGGGCCGAGGCGACGTGGATCGCCGTCGACCCCCGTGCCGTCCGACCGAGGAGTGCCTCATGACCGACCCGTCCGCGCCGTCCGCGCCGCCGCGCCGGTTCCGGTCCCGGCTCCCCGCGGCCCACCGCCGTCGTCACGGGCGCGAGCAGTGGGATCGGGGCCGCGACCGCGCGGGCCCTGGCCGCCCAGGGGTACCGCGTCCTCTGCGCTGCCCGACGCGAGGAGCGGGTCCGCGATCTGGCCGCCGAGATCGACGGCGTCGCGCTGCGGTGCGACGTCACCTCCGCGGCCGACGTGGCCGCCCTGGCCGAGGCGGCCGGGTCCCCGGTGGCCGTCCTCGTCAACAACGCGGGGGGCGCCCTCGGCCTGGAGCCGGTCGCCGAGGCCGACCTCGACAAGTGGCGGACGATGTACGAGACGAACGTCATCGGGACCGTCGCCGTGACGAAGGCGCTCCTGCCGGCGCTGCGTGCCGCCGGCGACGGCATCATCGTCAACGTCTCCTCCATCGCCGGCCACCTCGCCTACGAGGGGGGCGGGGGATACACCGTCGCCAAGCACGGGACGACCGTCGTGACGGAGACCCTCCGCCTCGAGCTCGTCGACGAGCCGGTCCGGGTCACCGAGATCGCCCCGGGGATGGTCCACACCGAGGAGTTCTCGCTCACCCGGTTCGGCGGGGACCAGGAGCGGGCCGACCGCGTGTACGAGGGCGTGCCGGGTCCGCTCGTCGCCGAGGACGTCGCCGACGCGATCGCGTGGATGGCGACGCGGCCGGCCCACGTCAACGTCGACCTGCTCGTCATCAAGCCGCGGGCCCAGGCCGCCCCACACAAGGTGCAGCGCACCTCCTAGCCGACCCGATCGGTGCGGGCGCCGCGCCTACGGCTGGCGGCGGACGACCCGCCACGCGGCCGGGTCGTCGAGGCCGCCCGGCCCGGTCCGGACGAAGACGAGCCGGTCGTGCAGTCGGTCCCGCCGGCCTGCCCAGAACTCGACCTCGTCCGGGACGACCCGCCAGCCCGCCCAGTCCTCGGGTACGGGCACGTCGTCCGGCCGGCCCCGGTCGGGCCAGCGGGCGGCATACCGGTCGGAGGCCGCCTCGAGCTCGGCCCGCGAGGCGACCGGGGCGCTCTGCTTCGAGGCCCACGCCGAGATCCGCGACCCCCACGGCCGGGTCGCCCAGTAGGCCCCGACCTCGTCGGCGGCGATGCGCTCGGCCGAGCCCCGGAACCGGATGGCCCGGTAGAGCCCCGGCCAGGTCAGCGACGTGGCGAGCACGGGGTTGGCCGCGAGCTCGACCCCCTTGGTCGAGTCCGACGACGAGACGAAGCCCGGCCCGCGGCCGTCGAGGAACCGCATGAGCACGGTGCGCACGTTGGGTCGGCCCTGCGGCGTCCACCGTCGCGACCGACATCGCATGCGGCTCCGCGACCGGCCCGCCGGTCCGGGCCGCCGCAACCGCGGCCTCGACCCAGGCCGTGACCTGGTCCAGTGGCGCGGCGGCCAGCTCGCCCTCGGCCAGCCCCTCGCCGGTGTACTCGGTGCGCTCGTCCGCCATCCGGCGATCGTATGCCGCGTCCCTTCGCCGCCCGGGCCGGGTCGCCCGTCAGGGGGTCGGGTAGCGGGCGTCGTAGCGGACGAACCCGCGCTGCCAGACCGCGAAGACCCCCATCGCGGCGATGCAGGCGATCCCGCCGAGGATGGCCATCCGGCCCTCACCGAGGTGCTCGGCCACCCCGCCCCCGGCCAGCTCGCCGAGCCGGGGACCGCCCGCGACGACGACGACGAAGACCCCCTGCAGCCGCCCCCGCATCCGGTCCGGCGTCGCGGACTGGAGGATCGTCGTGCGGAAGACCGCCGACACCGAGTCGGCCGCGCCGGCGAACGCCATCGCGCCGAGGGCGGCCCAGAGGGCGTGTTGGCGGGTCAGCACTCCCCCCGCCGCGAGCAGGGCGAACCCGAGGCCGACGATCCCGATCCCCCACCCGGCGACGCTGACGAGGATGGCCAGCCCCTGGCGTCGGACCCGCCCGAGCGCCCCCGACGCCCCC
This sequence comes from uncultured Actinomycetota bacterium, assembly GCA_963745335.1. GTDB lineage: Bacteria > Actinomycetota > Actinomycetes > Actinomycetales > Dermatophilaceae > CAVSJJ01. The sequence goes on along the minus strand of CAVUXP010000003.1, from coordinate 229,007 downwards.
ATGGCGAGGATCCCGCCGATGGCGGCCGCGGCATAGAGCAGGCCCACCGTCGACGCACCGCCGCCGAGGATGACCGCTCCGGCTGCGGGGAAGAGGACCCGCGGCTGGGCGAGGACCATCGCGGCGATGTCGGCGACGAAGGTCATCCGGACGTTCGGCGCCGTCCCGAGGAAGCGGAACCCGTCGAGGACGGACCGGACCCCGGCCCGGCTCGCGCCGTCGTGCTCCCCGGGCTCGGGCGGCACCGGGGGCAGTCGGAGGAGGCCGTAGAGCGCCGCGGTCGTGATGACGGCGTCGGTGACGTATGCCGCGGTGAAGCCGTGCCAGCCGATGAGGACACCCGCGAGGAGCGGTCCCGCCGTGAGCGAGGTGTTCATCGCGACGACGCCGAGGGCGTTGGCGGCCGGCAGCTGCTCGGGCGGCAGGATCCGCGGGTAGATGCTCGACCGGGCGGGTCCGGAGACGCCGGAGGCGCCGCTCCAGACCGCGACGATGGCGAAGAGGACCCAGACGTGGGTGTTGCCCAGCCACGCCTGGATGGCCGCCGCGACGCTCGTCACCCACGACACGGCGTTGGCGACGAGGCCGACGAGCCTCCGGTCGTGGTGGTCGGACAGCGACCCGCCGTAGAGGCCCATGACGACGAGGGGCACGAGCGCGGCCAGCCCGACGAGGCCGACGGCGCCGGTCGACCCGGTCTCGTCGTACACCTGGAGGCCGATCGCGACGACCGCCATCTGCGAGCCGACGTTGGACAGGGTGAACCCGGCATACAGCCGCCGGTAGTCGGTGCTCTCCCGCAGTGGCGTGAGGTCGGGGAGCAGGCGGGGCACCCGAGGATTATCCGGCGTGGGCGACCCCCTCGTCGGCACCGGTCACCTCCGCGGGCACCCGGCGCCCGCCGGCCCGGCTGCCCAGCTGGTGCGCGCCCGGCGGGGCGAAGAACAACGCCGCCACCACCGCGACGACGAGGACGGCGGCGGGCACGAGGATGGACTCGCTCATGGCCATCGAGAACGGGGTGACGACGGCCGCCGGAAGCGAGCCACTCCCGGCGGCGGACGCGTCGAGGCCCGCGGCGACACCCGGCAGATGGGCCGCGAGCCGGTTCTCGAGGACCGTGGCGATCGCGGCGGAGCCGACCACCGCGCCGACCTGGCGGGTCGTGTTGTAGACGCCGGCGCCGGCACCGGCCATCCGCGGGGCGAGGTTGCGGGTGGCGGTGATGGACAGCGGGCCCCACACGCCGGCGTTGGCCACCCCGAGCACGGCGGCCGGGCCCAGCAGCCAGAGGATGGGGGTGTCGGCGGTGAGCAGCCGCGAGTACCACCACAGGCCGAGGACGAACAGGGCCAACCCTCCGACGGCCATCGCCCGCGGGTCGCGCGACTGGATGGCTCGCCCGGCGAACGGCGCGAGGGCCGCCGAGAGCACGGCGAGCGGGGTGAGCAGGAGGGCGGACTGGGTCGGGGTGAGCCCCCGGGCCACCTGTGCGAAGAGGATGAGCGGGAAGCCCATGGCCGTCACGGTGAAGCCGACCGCGGTGATCGCGATGTTGGCGAGGGCGAAGTTGCGGTCACGGAACAGCACGAGCGGCAGCAGCGGCTCCCGGGTGTTGCGCGACTGCCACCAGAGGAAGACGAGCAGGACGAGGACGCCGACGGCGATGAGCTCCCACACGGTGACCGCGCCGAGGATCGGACCCCAGTCGTGGCCCTGGCCCTCCTGGAGACCGAAGACGACGAGGAACATCCCGATCGCGCTGAGGGCGACTCCCGAGCCAGTCGAAGGCGTGGTCATGGGTCTCGAGGTCCGGGACGAGCCGCCAGGCCAGGACCGCGCCGACGACGCCGACCGGCACGTTGATGAAGAAGATCCACTCCCACCCGAGGCGGTCGACGAGGACGCCGCCGAGGATCGGGCCGACGAGGATCGCCGCCCCGGCGACCGACCCCCACAGCCCGAGGGCGGCGCCGCGCTTCTCCGGCGGGAACATCCGGGTGATGACGGCCATCGTCTGGGGCGTGAGCAGGGCCGCGCCGAGTCCCTGGAGGACCCGGGCCGCGATGAGGACGCCGATCGAGCCGGCCAGGCCGCAGAGCGCCGACGCGACGGTGAACAGGACGAGCCCGGCGAGGTAGACCCGCTTCGGACCGATCCGGTCGCCGAGCCGGCCGGTGATGAGGAGGGGCACGGCATACGCGAGGAGGTAGGCGCTGGTCACCCACACCGCGCCGTTGACGTCGGTGCCGAGCCCGCGGATGACCGCCGGCACGGCGACCTGCACGATGTTGGCGTCGACGAGGATCATGAAGAAGCCGAGGACGAGCGCCCACAGGGCCGGCCACGGCTTCTTGCCGCCGGTCGTGTAGACGTGCTCGGCGGCGCCGTCGCTCGAAGGTGCCATGCCGCCGATCCTCCTGTGTCGCACTGACAGTCACGGCCGCGGTCCCGCGCGACCACCAGATCCGAACCTCGCCCGGCCGGACGGTATTCCACCTCGGCCGGGGCGCCGGCCCACCCCGCGCGGCCGGCCGGCATACGGCGGCGGACCCGCGCGACGGACCGGACGACAAGACGCGGTGTGAACGTGGCGGCGGGGTCAGTGCACAATGACGGGACCCCGCCGGAGACCACCGATGAGAGGACGGCCCATGTCCGACGCCGTACCGGGACAGTCCGCCACCGCACCGACCTTCTACCCCGGTCTGGAGGGCGTCGTCGCCTTCGAGTCGGAGATCGCCGAGCCCGACAAGGACGGTGGCGCGCTCCGCTACCGGGGCGTCGACATCCGCGACCTCGTCGGCCGGGTGAGCTTCGGCCAGGTGTGGGGGCTGCTCGTCGACAACGAGTTCGACCCGGGCCTGCCGCCCGCCGAGCCGTTCCCACTCCCGGTGCACAGCGGCGACATCCGGGTGGACGCCCAGTCGGCCCTGGCGCAGCTCGCGCCGCTGTGGGGGTTCGAGCCGCTGCTCGACATCGACGCCGACGAGGCCCGCCAGCAGCTGGCCCGCGCCTCCGTCATGACGCTGTCGTTCATCGCCCAGTCGGCGCACGGACAGTCGACGCCGATGGTGCCGCAGGCGCGGGTCGACGAGGCCCGGACCATCGTCGAGCGGTTCATGATCCGGTGGCGCGGTGAGCCGGACCCCCGTCACGTCGAGGCGATCGACGCCTACTTCATCGCCGCCGCCGAGCACGGCATGAACGCCTCGACCTTCACCGCCCGGGTCATCGCCTCGACCGGCGCCGACGTCGCCGCATGCATCTCGGGCGCGATCGGCGCCCTCTCCGGGCCGCTCCACGGCGGCGCGCCGTCCCGGGCGCAGCACATGCTCGAGGGCGTCGAGAAGATGGGCGACGCGCGGAAGTACGTCAAGGCGGTCATGGACCGCAGGGAGCGGCTCATGGGCTTCGGCCACCGCGTCTACCGGGCCTACGACCCCCGCGCGGCCGTCCTCCGCGACACGTGCGAGCGGCTCAAGGCGCCGCGGTACGACGTCGCCATCGAGGTCGAGAAGGCCGCCATCGCCGAGCTGGCCGAGCGCTACCCGGACCGCAAGATGGAGACGAACGTCGACTTCTGGGCCGCGGTGCTCCTCGACTTCGCCGAGGTCCCGGCCTCGATGATGACGCCGCTGTTCGTCTCGGCCCGGACCGCCGGCTGGTCGGCCCACATCCTCGAGCAGAAGAAGACCGGCCGGCTCATCCGCCCCAGCGCCCGCTACATCGGGCCCGGTCCGCGCCCCATCGAGGAGGTCGCCGGCTTCCGCGCCCGCTGACCCCGCGGCATACCCGGTCCCGCACCGCCGGCTGTTCCCGTCCCCTCCTCCTCCACTTCCCCCAGCACGAACCTCTGCTAGCAGACGCTTGCTGCAGAACGGGCGTGCTGCAACACCTCCGTTCTGCAGCAACGTGGGTGTCGGTCTACCCACGGCCCGCGCACTGTCGAGTTGTCCACAGGCCCGGAGCGCGCGTCGGCGCTGAACGGGCACCCTGAGGGGATGGAGCTGCATCACCTGGCCCGGCACGGCCTCGTCTCGGCCGCCGAGGCTCGCTCGGTCGGCGTCGGGCCCTCCGAGCTGCGAGCGCTCGTGCGCGCCGGCACCCTCAGGCGGGTCATCCGGGGCTGGTATGCCGTCCACCACCCCCGTGACGCGTCGCCGCCCTGGGAGGGTCGAGACGCCTTCGACACCCGGATCGCGCGGCACCGACTCCTCGTCACCGCCCTCGTGCGGTCCTTCGAGGGCCGGGCCGTGGCGAGCCACCAGTCGGCCCTCGTCCTGCACGGCATCCCGCTGTGGCGCTCGCCCCTGGACCTCGCCCATCTCGCGCGCGTCGGCGACGATCACACGCGCCACCGGCCCCAGGCGGTCATCCATCCTCTCGCGTCGGGAACGACGCTCGCCGGTGGCGTCGGGACCGTCGAGGTGGCGACCGCGGTGGTCCAGGTCGGTCTCCGGTCGATGGGGCCGACGCAGCGCGCCCTTCCCTTCGAGAGCCTCGTGGCCGCCGACGGCGCGCTCCGGGCAGGTCTCGCCACGCGGGAGGAGATCGACGCGGCGGTCGTGGCCCACTCCCGGCACGCCGGCATACCGGGGGTCCGCGAGCTCCTCCGGTTTGCCGACGGGCGTCATGAGTCGATCGGGGAGACCCGGCTGGCGCATGCCCTCCGGCTGCTGGGCTACCGGTTCCGGGTGCAGGTCGAGTACGCCGTCGGCGGCCGGGTCTTCCGGGTCGACGCCGAGCTGGAGGACGAGCCGGTCATCATCGAGTTCGACGGGATGGCGAAGTACGCGGGCGGCCGTCCCGACCCCACTCCCGAGCAGGTCCGCCGCGCCCTCGCCGCCGAGAAATGGCGCGAGGACCAGCTGCGATCCCGCGGCCGCCAGGTGGCCCGGATCCTCTGGCCCGACCTGGACTCCCTCGAGACGATCCGGCACAAGGTCGAGACGGCTCGCGGCCTCGCTCGGCTCGCCCGACCCGCCTGACGGGCGTCGATCGTCCGTCGCCCGTCGGCCCGGGGCCGGTCCTCGGGGCCTCGGCGTCCCCCGGATGCCCGCCGGAGCCGTGGCCGATGGCCCCCGGAGCCACCGACGGACAGGTTGCTGCAGAACGGGGGTGCTGCAGCACCCCCGTTCTGCAGCAAGGTCTGCTAGCAGAGGTTCGTGCCGGGGGGCGGCGGAGAGGTCGTGCGGGGGCGCGCCGGCCGCCGTGGGGAATGCCGCGCCCGCCGCCGAGGGAGTGCCGCGGCCGCCGCCGGGCGGAACCCCGCGGACCCACGTCCGGGTGGTGAACCTCACCGGGAACGGCCTGGCGGGCGATGGAAGACTGACGCCGTGACCGACACCGGACCCCTCACTCTTCCCGCCGACCTCCTTCCCGCCGACGGCCGCTTCGGCTCCGGGCCCTCGAAGGTCCGCCCGGCCCAGCTCGACTACCTCTCCTCGATCGGCCGCACCGTCCTCGGCACCTCGCACCGCCAGGCCCCGGTCAAGAACCTCGTCAAGTCGGTCCGCGAGGGCCTCGCCGCCCTCTTCGACCTGCCCGACGGCTACGAGGTCATCCTCGGCAACGGCGGCGCGACGGCCTTCTGGGACATCGCCGCCTTCGGCCTGGTCCGCGAGAAGGCGCAGCACCTCGCCTTCGGTGAGTTCTCCAGCAAGTTCGCCTCCGTCACGACGAAGGCGCCCTTCCTCGCCGAGTCGACGGTCCTGCGGAGCGACCCGGGCTCTCGGCCCGACCCTCAGGCCGAGGCGGGCGTCGACGTCTACGCGTGGGCCCACAACGAGACCTCGACCGGCGTGATGGCCCCCGTCGAACGGGTCGCGGGCGCCGACGACGGCGCGCTCGTCCTCGTCGACGCGACCTCCGGCGCGGGCGGTCTGCCGGTCGACGTCTCCCAGGCCGACGTCTACTACTTCAGCCCGCAGAAGTGCTTCGCCTCCGACGGCGGCCTCTGGCTCGGCCTCTTCTCCCCCGCCGCCCTCGCCCGCGTCGACGAGATCGCCGGCTCCGGCCGGTGGGTCCCCGACTTCTTCAGCCTCCCGACCGCGGTCGACAACTCCCGCAAGGACCAGACGTACAACACCCCGTCGGTCGCGACCCTCGCCCTGCTGGCCAACCAGGTCGAGTGGCTGAACGAGCACGGCGGACTTCCGTGGTCCACGGGCCGGACCGCCGACTCCTCCGGCCGGCTCTACGACTGGGCCGAGCGGACGACGTATGCCGCGCCGTACGTCACCGACCCCGCCCACCGCAGCCGCGTCGTGACGACGATCGACTTCAGCGACGACATCGACGCCTCGGCGATCGCCAAGACCCTCCGCGCCAACGGCATCGTCGACGTCGAGCCCTACCGCAAGCTGGGCCGCAACCAGCTGCGGGTCGCCGTCTTCCCCGCCGTCGACCCCGACGACGTCAGCAGGCTCATCGCGAGCATCGAGTACGTCGTCGAGCATCTCTGACCCCGCCGGCGCCCCACCGCGCCCCGTCACCCGACACGCCCCGCCGGCACCCGCCGTCCGGCATCCGGGGCCGTTCCCTCGGCGCGGCCCCGGACCCGAGACAGGGGGCTGCGGCATACTCCAGTCGCCGCGCGTAACGTGAAGCAATGACGACGACCACACCGGGCCCCACCACCCTCGGTGAGCTGCGGGCCGCAGGACACGTCCAGAAGCACCTGCGGGCCGAGATCCGTGACAACCTCCTCGCCAAGCTCCGGGCGGGCGAGGACCCCTGGCCGGGCCTGCACGGCTTCGAGGGCACCGTCATCCCCCAGCTCGAGCGGGCCCTCATCGCCGGCCACGACATCGTCCTGCTCGGCGAGCGGGGACAGGGCAAGACCCGGCTGCTGCGCACCCTCATCGGTCTCCTCGACGAGTGGACGCCGGTCATCGCGGGCAGCGAGATCGGCGAGCACCCCTACGAGCCGATCACCGTCGAGTCGCAGCGCCGGGCCGCCGAGCTCGGCGACGACCTCCCGATCGCCTGGCGCCCCCGCGAGGAGCGGTATGCCGAGAAGCTCGCCACGCCCGACACCTCCGTCGCCGACCTCATCGGCGACGTCGACCCGATCAAGGTTGCCGAGGGCCGCAGCCTCGGCGACCTCGAGACGATCCACTTCGGCCTCATCCCGCGCAGCCATCGCGGCATCGTCGCCATCAACGAGCTGCCGGACCTCGCCGAGCGGATCCAGGTCGCGATGCTCAACGTCATGGAGGAGCGCGACATCCAGATCCGCGGCTACGTCCTGCGGCTGCCGCTCGACGTCCTCGTCGTCGCGAGCGCCAACCCCGAGGACTACACGAACCGTGGCCGGATCATCACCCCGCTCAAGGACCGGTTCGGTGCCGAGATCCGCACCCACTACCCCGTCGAGCTGACCGACGAGGTCGCGGTCATCCGCCAGGAGGCGCACCTCGTCGCCGAGGTGCCTGACCACCTCATCGAGATCTTCGCCCGGTTCACCCGGGCCCTGCGGGAGTCCAACGCCGTCGACCAGCGTTCCGGGGTCAGCGCCCGGTTCGCCATCGCCGGCGCCGAGACGATCGCGGCGGCCGCCCTCCACCGGGCGACGGCGATGGGCGAGGACGAGGCCGTCGCCCGGGTCGTCGACCTCGAGACCGCGGTCGACGTCCTCGGCGGCAAGGTCGAGTTCGAGACCGGCGAGGAGGGCCGTGAGCGGGCCATCCTCGACCACCTGCTCCGGACCGCAACCGCCGAGACGGTCCGTGAGGTCTTCCGCGGCATCGACTTCCGCCTCCTCGTCGAGGCGATCGAGAACGGCGCCCTCGTCACGACCGGTGACCGGGTCACCGCCCGTGACGTCCTCCTCGGCCTGCCCGTCCTCGGTGAGTCCGAGCTCTACGACGAGGTGACCGACCGGCTCGGCGCCCGCAACGACGGCGAGCGCGCCTGTGCCATCGAGCTCGCCCTCGAGGGCCTCTTCCTCGCCAAGAAGATCGGCAAGGAGAGCGGGGGCGGGGAGACGATCTACGGATGAGCCGCCCCGAGCACCGCACCCGCTACGGCCGGTATGCCGGTGGCGACCCGCTCGCGCCACCGGTGGACCTGGCCGAGGCGCTCGACGCCATCGGCGAGGACGTCATGGCCGGATACAGCCCGGAGCGGGCGATGCGGGAGTTCCTCCGCCGCGGTGGCCGCACGCAGACGGGGCTCGACGACCTCGCGGCCCGCGTCGCGGCCCGGCGGCGCGAGCTCCTCCAGCAGCACCGTCTCGACGGGACGATGGAGCAGGTCCGCGAGCTGCTCGACCGGGCCGTCCTCGAGGAGCGCAAGCAGCTCGCCCGCGACCTCGACGACGACGCCCGCTTCTCCGAGATGCGCCTCGAGAACCTCTCCCCCTCGACCGCCCAGGCCGTCACCGAGCTGGGCGACTACGACTGGCGCAGCCCGGCCGCGCGCGCGGCATACGACGAGATCAAGGACCTGCTCGGGCGGGAGATGCTCGACCAGCGGTTCGCGGGGATGAAGCAGGCCCTCGAGAGCGCCACCGACGAGGACCGCGCGGCCGTCGGCGAGATGCTCGGCGACCTCAACGACCTTCTCGAGAAGCACGCCAGCGGCGAGGACACGCCGGAGGACTTCCAGGAGTTCATGGACAAGCACGGCGACTTCTTCCCGGAGAAACCGAAGGACGTCGACGAGCTCATCGACTCCCTCTCGGCCCGGGCCGCGGCGGCTCAACGGATGCTCAACTCGATGTCCGAGGAGCAGCGCCAGGAGCTGATGGCACTGTCCGCCCAGGCCTTCGGGTCCCCCGCCCTCATGGAGTCCCTCGCCCGGCTCGACGCCAACCTCCAGGGGCTGCGTCCCGGGGAGGACTGGTCCGGGTCCGAGCGGTTCCAGGGCGAGCAGGGCCTCGGCCTCGGCGACGGGACCGGCGTCCTGCAGGACCTCGCCGAGCTCGACGCCCTCTCCGAGCAGCTCTCCCAGTCCTACAACGGCGCCCGGATGGAGGACATCGACCTCGACGCCCTGGCGCGCCAGGTCGGCGACGACGCCGCCGTGGACGCCCGCACCCTCGCCGAGCTCGAGCGGGCGCTGCGGGACTCGGGCTACCTCAGGCGCGGGACCGACGGCCAGCTGCGCCTGTCGCCCAAGGCGATGCGCCGGCTCGGCAAGGAGCTGCTCCGCGACGTCGCGGAGCGGATGTCGGGGCGGCAGGGCCAGCGCGACCTGCGCCAGGCCGGCGCGGCGGGCGAGCTCTCGGGCGCCAGCCGCGAGTGGGCCTTCGGCGACACCGAGCCGTGGGACGTCACCCGGACCATCACGAATGCCGTCCGCCGGACGATCGGCGAGGGCCGTGACCCGCGCAGCGGGATGCGGCTCGACGTCCGGGACGTCGAGGTCCACGAGACCGAGGCGCGTACCCAGGCAGCCGTCGCCCTCCTCGTCGACACGTCCTTCTCGATGGCGATGGACGGGCGGTGGGTGCCGATGAAGCGCACCGCCCTGGCTCTGCACACCCTCGTCCGCAGCCGCTTCCGCGGGGACCACCTCCAGCTCATCTCCTTCGGCCGGCACGCCCAGGTCATGGACATCGAGGAGCTGACGGCGCTCGATGCGATGTGGGACAAGGGGACCAACCTCCACCACGGCCTGCTCCTGGCCAACCGCTTCTTCCGGCGCCACCCCTCCGCCCAGCCGGTGCTCCTCGTCGTGACCGACGGCGAGCCGACGTCGCATCTCGAGCCCGACGGCGAGGTCTTCTTCTCCTATCCCCCGCACCCGTTGACGGTCGCGTACGCCGTGCGCGAGCTCGAGAACGCCGGCCGCCTCGGCGCCCAGACGACGTTCTTCCGGCTCGGCGAGGACCCGGGCCTCGCCCGCTTCGTCGACTCGATGGCCAAGCGGGTCGAGGGCCGGGTCGTCGCGCCGGAGCTCGACGACCTGGGCGCCGCGGTCGTCGGGTCCTACCTCGGCGGGCGCGGGCGACGACGACGTGGGTGGCGGACGACACGTAGAGGTCCACCGCGCCGCCGGACCCGACCTTCGCCACGACGAGCCCGGAGACCGTCTTGGCCGGCGTCCAGTTGAGGGCAGAGGTCCTGGGCCGGGTCGTGCCCGTCGGGTATGCCGTGAGGTACCCGCCCGCGTGCGGCCGCGGCGTCGTGACGGTGAGGACGACGGCCTCGGCGTCGGCCGGCACCCCGTTCGTCCCGGCGATCGGGACCGACAGGGTCCCGTGGGCCGCCACGGCGCCCATGGGCACACCGGTTCCGTTCCGGGTGTCCGCCACTCGGGTGGGCACAACCGCCGTGAAGGCGGTGTCGCCCAGGTAGTAGCCCTCGATCTCGACGACGTAGCCGGTGCTCGCCGACGTGTACAGCGAGAGCTTCCCGCCGTCACCGAGCGGCACGATCGTCGCGGTCGAGGTCTCCCGGCCCCGGGCGAAGGTCACCGTCGACGTGGCCGGCCGGCCCTGGCCCGTCGGGTAGACGACGGCCCAGCCGGCGGTCCGCGGCCGCAGCGCCCGGACGTTGACGAGAACCGCCGTGACGCCCGAGGAGGGAACCGTCTGCTCACCGGCCACCTGGAAGTCGACGGTGGCGCCGCGCTCGAGAGGGACATGCGTCGTCGGGACGCCGAGCCCGATCCACGTGTTGAGGACTCGCCTCGGGTAGTCCGTGGACACTACGGCGTCTTCGCGACCCCGGTTTCCGAGGCCGCGGCAGGTGCGGGGGCGGATGGCTCGGCCGCAGGCGCGGCGGCCCCCGATGCCACGAGAGCGGCGCAGGTGAGAGCGGCGGCGGCGGCGAACCGCCGGTGGACCATGGGCATGAGGGTGCCTCCTTCGTTCGGCCGGGTGCGTCGTCAACCCCTGACGGACGCCCGCTTCAGTCCTACACCCGATCAGACGCGCGGCGAGGCAGAAGGCTGAAAACCCGTGAGGCGTTCTCTCGACGACGGGTGGGTCACGGGCCCCAGTAGCCGCTCACGTCGGCGATGAGGTTCGTCGTCGAGCTCGTGTAGATCGTCACATAGCCACCGGAGCCGACCTTGGCGACGACCGAGTTGGCGATCGTCCGGCGCCGGCCGAAGTTGAGGTTCGATGCCTTCGGCCGTGCAGCGCCCTTCGGGTAGACGGTGAGGTAGCCGCCCCGGTCCGGTAGGACCGCCGCGACGTTGAGCATGACCGCCGTCGCGGTGCTCGGGACTCCGCCGCGGCCGGTCACCTTGAGTGTGACGGCGCGCCCCCCGGTGACCTTCGCCTTCGCGGCCCCGTTGCCGGTCCGGGTGTCGAGGAGCCGAGCCGGGTTCAGCGGGTGGTAGTCGCCGCCGGCCGGGGCCCAACCGACCACGTCCGCGATGAGGTGAGCGGTCGTCGACGTGTAGAGGTTGACCTTGCCGTCCGCCCCGACCTTGGCGATGACGAGCCCGGCGATCGTCTGCCCCTTCGCGACGTTGATGTTCGACGCGGTCGGCCGCCGCGCCCCGTTCGGATACACCGTGAGGTAGCCCCCCGGACGACGGCTGGGTCACGGTGACGTTGAGGACGACCGCGGCGGCGTCGGAGGGCACGCCGACCACGCCGGCGGCCTCGAGCGACACGACCTTGCCGGCCCCGACCTTGCCGGCAGCGGAGCCGAGGCCCTGCCGGGTGTCGAGGATCCGGGACGGCGCCAGCGACGTGTAGGCCGCCCCGGTCGGGTAGTAGCCAGCGACATCGGCGATGACGTTCGCCGACTTGCTGGCGTAGAGGGCCACCTTGCCGTCCGCACCCACCTTGGCGATGACCTGGTTGGCGACCGTCGTTCCTCGCGGCGTAGTTGAGGCTGGAGGCCTTCGGCCGGGTCGAGCCCGAGGGGTATGCCGTCACGTAGCCGCCCACCGGGGCCCCGGTGGCAGTGAGGTTGAGAACGACGGCGTCGACACCGCTGGACGGCACCCCGCCGCGGCCGGTGACCTTGAGCTGGACCGTCCCGCCCGTGGCAACCGGCTTCCTCGGGGCGCCGTTGCCGTACCGGGTGTCGAGGATCCGCGCCGGGGTCATCGACACGTAGCCCGGGGGCTCCGCCGTGACGGCGATCGTGCCGGTGAGGTCGGTCGACTGGCCGTCGACATCGACGGCCGGGCCGTCGGCGTCTGCGGCGGTGAGCGTCCAGTGGTAGGTCCCGGCCGGCACGAGCGCTGCCCCGGGACCCTTCCCGTCCCACGCCACGACGGCCTCGCCGAGCGCGGCATACCCGCTCGTGCAGGGGAGCGTCGCGACGGGCGAGCCCCCGGTCGTGGTGATCGCCACCTGGCAGGAGGTCAGCGGCTCGGTGAAGACCCACTCGCCGTGCCAGGAGCCCAGGGACTGGGCGTAGGTCGTCGGCGCGAACGGGTTGCCCTCGTGGCGTGGCACGAGGTGCTGGTCCGGCATCGGCGAGACCTTCGGTTCGCGGGTGCCGTGGTCGACCCAGGCCAGGCCCACCTCGCCGAGGGTCGGGTGGTCGGCGCCGTCGACGGTTCGGATGACGGCGCCCGAGGTGGCATCGAAGACCTCGACCGCGAGGACCCGCTCCGCGGCGACGAGCGAGCCGTAGATCGAGGGCTCGGTCACCGGGTAGGTCGGGTCGCTCAGCGTCGCCTGGGTGACCGTCCCGGTCCGGAGGTTCTTCCAGCCGAGGCCGTGGGTCGTCGACGCCGCCTGCTTCGTCCACGTCCAGGCCAGCAGGTCGCCCTGGAGGGCGAGCTCGTCGAACTCGCCGCCGCTCGGGACACCCGCGGCGGCGGGCGTCACCGTCTGCGTCGTCGCGCCCGTGCGGGAGTCGAGGACGGCGATGGCCCCCGTCGACGCGACGATGCCGGCCGCCCGGTTGCCCCACATGACGGTGGCCGACCCACCGGAGACGGTGAGACCGGAGACGAGGTCGACGATGTGGGTGGAGGTCGTCGTCAGGCCGGGACCGTCGAGGACCCGGTGCCCGGACATCGCGATCGGACTGCCCCGGGCCGCGAGCCCGGTCACCGTCGTGCCGTCCGTCACCTGGAGCCGCTCGGCGTCGACGTCGGCCCAGGCGGCCCGGCGGCCGTCGGCCACGAGGTCGCCGCCGAGGGTCTGCGCGTCGGTCCCGAGCCGGGTCTCCTGGCCCGCGGTGAGGATGCTCGTCCCCGTGACGGGAGCGGACCAGACCGGCGAGGTCGTCTGCCGGTCGTCGGCCCACACGGCGCGGCCCGCCGAAAGGGACAGGGCGCTCGCCGAGAGCGACCCGCCGCTCGGGACCCAGGCGCTGCTCACGCTCGAGTCCGCGACGGCATACACGCCGCCACCCGCGCCGCCGTAGGAGGCGACGCCGAACCCGCCCGTCGTCGGCCAGGCCAGCCACGGCGACCACGTCGCGGGCTGGGTGGGCGTCGAGGTCGCACCGGCGTCGGTGCGGACGCGCAGCGTCACCTGTCCCGTCGTGAGGCTCGCGACGGCGTAGGCCGTGCTCGTCGGCCCGATGGCTGCCGTCGTGAGGATGCCCGAGGAGTCGAGGGTCGTGGCGGCGCCGCCGACCGTCTGCCGGATGGTCCTGCCGCTGAGGAGGAAGAGGTTGTCGTCGTAGGTGTCCTGGCCGTAGACGACCGTCTGACCGGAGATGGCGACCGGGTGCAGGTCGATGTAGCCGGTCGTCCCGGCGTCGTCGACGAGTCGGGAGAACCCGCCGCTGAAGCTGCCCACGACGACCGAGGACCCGGAGGCGTTGAAGGCCGTCACGGCGTAGCCACTGTCGTCGCACGTGTAGGAGTCCGCGCCGAGGAAGGGCGACGCCGTGTCGTCCGTCGGGTCGGGGATCGAGGCGATGAGGTCGTCGCCGGAGCTGCCCGTGTAGCGACGGTGCACCTCGGTGACGGCGGTTCCCCCGGACGTCGCGTCCTGGGTCTCGAGCCAGCCGTCGGGCGTCGCTCCCAGGAGGAACCGCCCGCTGCCCACCTGGCCGTGCCCGGTCGCGCCGGAGGACACGTCCGTCCAGGTGAACGGCTCGTTGTCGAGCGGGAAGGCCGAGATGACGAGGTCCCCGCAGGCCGAGGTGAGATAGCTGCTGGCCAGCGAGAAGGTCGAGGGGGAGCCGGCGTCCGAGACCATGACGGCCGCACCGGACGAGGCCTCGAAGACGGTCCCGCGGCCGGTGTGGACGAGGGGGGCGTACTCGAGGTTGTAGGCCGACGGACCGGAGGCCAGGGTGACCGTGCCGGACGGGTCGGCGGCGTGGGCCGGGGCGACGCCGGACACGACGATGCCAACGGCGGCCACGCCCGAGAGGAGGCGTGCGGTGCGCAGGGACATGGGACCTCTCGCTGGGGCAGGCGATGGGCGGCGGTCGGGCGACGGTAAGCAGATACTGCCGGACCCCGGGCGCCCCAGGTGCCACATTGCGCGCAAGAGGACCGTTCGGACGACCCCCAGCCGGCGCCGCGCGGGTCCCGGCGCGGCGCGGACCGCGCCGTGCCGGGGTGGCGCGCTACTGCAGGACCGCGACGAGGGCCACGGCGAGCAGGAGGACCCCGAGGACGCCGAGGGTCATCCACCGCCGGAAGCGGGGCGTCATCGCGCCGCCTCCGGGGCAGGGACGGTGACGTCGTCGCGGGCCGGGCGCGTGGTCAGGGCCCAGCGGTACCGGTCGGTCCTCGTGAGGCTCACCCGGACATTGTCCTCATGGGCGAGCCACCACGACACCACCGCGAGGGTGAGCCCGACGCTGATCGTGCCGACGGCGATCGTCCACCGCGGACCCCAGACATGCGCCACCCAGCCGATGAGCGGGGCGCCGACCGGCGTACCGCCGATGAAGATCGCGGCATACAGGGCCATGACCCGGCCGCGCATGACGGGGTCGACCCGGGTCTGGAGCATCGCGTTGGCGGTCGTCATCGCCGTGAGCGCGCTCAGCCCGATGGGGATGAGGGCGAGGGCGAACAGGGGATAGGTCGGGGCCAGGGACGCGAGAGCGGTGGCGACGCTGAAGCCGGCGAGCGCCGTGAAGAGGAGCCGGAGCCGCAGCACCCGCCGACGGGCGGCGAGGAGGGCGCCCGACAGCGAGCCGATGGCCATGATCGACCCGAGCAGCCCGAACTCGCCCGGCCCCTTGTGGAACACGGTCGTCGCCATGAGGGCGTTGGTGATCTGGAAGTTCATCCCGAAGGTCCCGAGGACGAACGCGAGCAGGAGGATGACCTGGAGGTCCCTCCGGCCCCTGACGTACCGCAGGCCCTCCCGCACCCCGCCGCGGCCTCGGGCCCGCGGGGCGGGCCTCAGCTCTCCCGGACGTAGGAGGAGGAGCGCCCCGAGGACGAAGACGAAGCTCGCGGCGTTGAGGAGCAGCGCCGGCCCGGTCCCCCACCAGGCGATGACGAGACCGGCGACACCCGGTCCGATGAGGCGGCCACCGTTGAACGAGGCGCTGTTGAGGGCGACGGCGTTGGGGACCTTGTCCTTCGGCACCATCTCGGACACGAAGGCCTGGCGCGCCGGGTTGTCGAGCGCGGTCGCGACACCCATGAGGAACGCGAGGGCGTAGACGTGCCAGAGCTGCGCGGCGCCGGTCACGACGAGCAGGCCGAGGGCCAGGCTGTCGAGAGCGAGGACGCTCTGGGTGACGAGGAGGATGCGCCGCTTGGGGAACCGGTCGGCCAACGACCCGGCCCATGGGGCGAGGAGGAGGAAGGGGAGGAACTGCAGCGCCGTGATGTACCCGAGGTCGCGAGCCGAGTTGGCGGTGAGGACGGTGAGGACGAGCCAGTCCTGAGCGACCCGGCCCATCCAGGTGCCGACGTTGGAGACGAGCCCCCCGGCGGCGTAGACGCGGTAGTTGCGGACGGAGAGGGAGGTGAAGGTCGGGCTCATTCGGCGGCCACCCGGGCCAGGATCGCCGTGGCCCGTCGCAGCGTGTCGAGCTCGTCGGCGTCGAGGTCGCGGATCCGCACGGCCATCCAGTGGTCCCGACGGCGGCGGATCTCCTTGACCGCCGCGCGTCCCTCGTCGGTCAGGGAGACGAGCACCTGCCGACCGTCGCTGGGGTCGTCCTCGCGGCATACGAGGTTCTGTCCGGCAAGGCCGGTGACCGTCCTGGTCATGCTCGGGGCGCTCACCCGCTCGGTCGCCGCGAGGTCGCCGAGGGTCCGGGTGCGTTCCTCGAGCCGGACGAGGACGCTGAACTGGTGGGGCGCGATGTCGTCGGCGCTCTCGAGCTTGATCCGCCGGGTGATCCGCATGCACGCCAGGCGCAGGTCCGTGGCCAGCGTGCCGAGCGGTGGCCGGCGGGCGGTGGGGTGGGCCAAGGGGTCTCCTCGTGTCGATGTCCGCAGGGACAACTCATTACCTTGGCTAACTATTCCACCAGATCGTTGCCTCGGCTAACGATTTCCCGCCTGCTCCCCCGTATGCCGCCCCGCCTCTCCCAGCGCCCCGCCTCTCCCAGCGCCCCGCCTCTCCCAGCGCCCCGCCTCTCCCAGCGCCCCGCCTCTCCCAGCGCCACCGACCGCCCTCCGCCCCACCCCCGATCCCCGACCCACCTCCCCCTGCACGAACCTCTGCTAGCAGAGGTTGCTGCCGGATGGGGGTGCTGCAACACCCCCGTTCTGCACGAAGGTCTGCTAGCAGAGGTTCGTGCGGGGGGGCGGGGGGGCGGGGGGTCCGGGGTGGGGTTGGCGGGGTGGGGTGGGAGTGCGGGATACCCGCAGTCCCACCCCACCCGGCAGGGCCGACCGGGTCAGGCGACCCCGAGCAGCTCCTTGATCGGGTCGACGGCGAAGTAGACGACGAAGAGGAGCGCGACGACCCACATGAGCGGATGGATCTGGACGCCCTTGCCACGGACGACCTTGATGAGGACGTAGGCGAGGAAGCCGGCACCGATGCCCACGGTGATCGAGTAGGTGAACGGCATGAGGACGATCGTGAGGAAGGCCGGGATGGCGATCTCGAGGTCGTCCCAGTCGATGCCCTTGACCTGCTGCATCATGAGGAACCCGACGAGGACGAGGGCGGGCACCGCCGCCTCGTTGGGGATGATCCGGACGAGCGGCGCGAACACCATCGCGACGAGGAACAGCAGGCCGGTGACGATGCTGGCCAGCCCGGTCCGGGCGCCCTCGCCGACGCCGGAGGCCGACTCGATGTAGGACGTGTTCGACGAGACGCCGGCCGCGCCACCGGCCGCCGCCGCGAGGGAGTCGACGACGAGGATGCGCTGGGTGTTGGGCGGGGTGCCCTCCTCGTCGAGGAGCCCGGCCTCGGCACCGATGGCCGTCATCGTGCCCATCGTGTCGAAGAAGTCGGCGAGCATGAGGGTGAAGATGAGCAGCAGCGCCGAGATGACGCCGATGTTCTGGAACGACCCGAGCAGACTGAAGCCGAAGGTGTCGAAGTGCGGCGTCCCGAAGACGGTGTCCGGCCACGCCGGGACGTTGAGGTTCCATCCGCTGGGGTTGACGCTGCCGTCCGCCCCGACGGTCGGCCCGACGTGGGCCAGCGCCTCGACGATGATGGCGATGACGGTCGTCACGACGATCGAGATGAGGATCGCCCCGCGGACCTTGCGGACCCAGAGGGCGACGACGAGGACGAGGCCGATGGCGAAGACGAGGGTCGGCCAGCCGGACAGGGTGCCGCCGTTGCCGAGCTCGACGGGCACCGTCGTCCCGGCGGAGTCGGGGATGCGCCGGACGAACCCGGCATCGACGAGGCCGATGAGCGCGATGAACAGGCCGATGCCGACGCTGATGGCGATCTTCAGCTGGGCCGGCACGGCGTGGAAGACGGCCTGCCGGAACCCGGTGAGGACGAGGACGAGGATGATGACACCCTCGATGACGACGAGGCCCATGGCGTCGGCCCACGTCATGTCGCTCGCGATGGAGTAGGCGACGAACGCGTTGAGGCCGAGGCCGGTGGCCAGGGCCAGGGGGTAGTTCGCGACGAGGCCCATGAGGATGGTCATGATCCCCGCGACGAGGGCGGTCCCCGCGGCGATGGCGGGCAGGTTCGACCCGTCGCCGTTCCCTCCGCCGAGGAAGGCGCCGGAGCCGTCCTTGGCGAACCCGAGGATGAGGGGGTTGAGGACGACGATGTAGGCCATCGTGAAGAACGTGACGAAGCCACCGCGGATCTCACGACCCACGGTCGAGCCACGCTCGGAGATCTTGAAGAAGCGGTCCAGCGCACCGCCGGTGGCAGGGGCAGACGATGTCGTGGCAGTTGACATGGGCACAGGCTAGCGACGGGCGTGGGCCCCGCCGCCCCTCGTGTCCACGCCTCGGCCTCCCCCCGCTCGATAGGGTGACCGCGTGAGCGACCCCACCCCCGCCCGGGACCGCCTGGAGCCCATTGCCGTGCCGACGCGCCGGATCGTCGAGGCCGGGCTCGCGCTGTGGGTCCTCGCGCTCGTCGTCGTCGTCGCGGTGCCGGCGCTCCACGAGGGCGACCGGTCCTGGTGGCCGTGGGCCTGCGTCAGCGGGATCCTGCTCGGCCTCGTCGGCTACACCTACCTGCGCCGCGGGCGCGGGAATGCCGCGGGCGCCGGCTGAGCGGACCGAGCCGGCCCGAGCCGACCCCAGGGGCCGGGGACGCCGGGCGGGGCTCCGACGGCGGAGCGGTCAGACGGGGTCGAGCGCGTAGTCGTCGAGGATCGGCGCGGGCACCTGCTCCGGCTCGAGCGGCGGGGTGTCCACCTCGGAGTGGGCGCCGCATCCGTGGTCGAGGCTGACAACCCGACCGTCGCTGGGGCTCCAGGCGTTGGCGCAGACCCCGAAGACGGCGCGCAGGGCACCCGCCATGGGGAGGAAGTACCCGCACGTCGAGCACGCTGCCGGAGCCTGTTCGGCGACGGGTGTGGTCGGGCCGCTGTCGCCGTCGTACCACCGCTGGGCCGCGACGTCGCGTCCCTCGGCCGACAGGACCCGGGGCCGCCCGAGCCCGAGCTCCCACTGGGCCGTCTCGTCGACGTCCTCCTCACCGGTCGCCTCGAACCCGGGCTCGAGGAGCGGGTCGTCGTCGACGAGCGGGGTGACGTCCCCCGGGCGGAGGTCACCGGGGGCGAGGCGGGCGGCATACGGGACCCACTCCGGCGAGAGGGCCGCGCCGTCACCGGGCACGAGGTTGGTCTCGCAGACCGTCACCGTCTTCGAGCGAGGGGCCCGGGCAACGGTGACCGCCCAGCGCCACCCGGGGTAGGCCCGGGAGGTACAGGTGAAGTAGTGCGTGCCGAGCCGCTCCTCGACCATGTCCATGCCGAGGTGGTCGCCGACGGTCCCCCGGTCGGCGATCGACTCGGCCGCCTCGCGGGCGAGGTCGGTCGCGGCCCGCAGCGTCGGGTCGGCCCGCACCGTCGCCATCCTCAGACCTCCAGGTCGGCGGCGACGGCGTGGAGGACCTGGGCGACCTTCGCCCCGAACGCCTTGTCGGGGTAGTGGCCGCGACGCAGCGACCCCTCGACGCTCTCGAGCAGCTTGATGACGTCCTCGACGATGACGACCATCTCCTCGGTCGGCTTGCGGTCCCGGGCGCGGCGGTTGGCCGAGACGCTGGGCGCGGGCTCGAGGAGGCGGACGGACAGGGCCTGGGCGCCCCGGCGGCCCTCGACGACCCCGAACTCGATCCGGGTCCCGCTTTTGAGCGTGCTCACACCCTCCGGCAGCGCGCTGGCCGGGACGTAGACGTCTCCCCCGGGCTCACCGTCGTCGACGGAGACGAAGCCGAAACCCTTCTCGGCGTCGTAGAACTTCACCTTGCCAGTGGGCACGGTCCACCTCATTTCTCGCTCGGGGGTCTGCGGACCTGCAGGGTAGTGCACGCAGCGGCGGCCTCTCGGCGCTGGTGACCAGGCTAACGGCAACGCAGGTATGCCGCGCGCCCGCCCGCCCTCGCGACCCGCCGTCATCGCCGTCATCGCCGTCATCGCCGGCCACCGCCACGACGGGGCACGTGGCCCGAGGGATCGGCACCCGAAAATGCGGTCGCCGGTGTCGGCGCCGTGTGCGACGGTGAGCCGGTGTCCCAGACCACCCACTCCGACAGCGGGCACGTCGGCCTGCGCGAGTTCTGGTCGCGGCTGCCGACGTCCGGCCGCTGGCTGCTCTCCACCGTGGCGGTGCAGACCCTCGGACGTGGCCTGACCCTGCCGTTCACCATCATCTACGTCAACGAGGTGCGAGGCATCCCGCTGGGCCAGGCGGGCACCCTCATGGCGGTCATCGCCGTCGTCGCCATCCTCGTGACCGGGCCGGGCGGGTCGATGACCGACCGGCTCGGTGCCCGGGTCGTCCTCCTCGTCGCGAGCGTCGTCCAGATGCTCGGCTGCGTCGTCCTCGCCTTCGCGACGACGCCCGCGGCCTTCGCCGTCGGGTTCGCCCTGCTCGGGATCAACTTCGGCGTCTCGTGGCCGGCGTTCAACGCGCTCATCGCGGCGGTCGTGTCGGGCCGGATGCGTCAGCAGTACTTCGGGGTCAACTTCGCGCTCGTCAACCTCGGCATCGGGGTCGGCGGGATCATCGGCGGGATCTTCGTCGACGTCGCCCATCCCTTCTCGTTCACCCTCATCTTCCTCGGCGACGCAGCGGGCATGCTCATCCCCATCGGGCTGCTGCTCGGTCCGCTGCGCCACGTCCACGGCCGGGTCGCGGCGCCCGAGGACACCGACGACCCCTCCGCCGGGTCCTATCTCGCCATCCTCCGTCGCCCCGCCGTCATCTGGATGACGCTGCTCACCTTCACGACGACCTTCGTCGGCTACGGGCAGATGGAGGCCGGGTTCCCGGCGTTCGCCCGCCAGGTCGGTGAGGTGTCGACGCGGGTGGTCGGGTTCGCCTTCGCCGTCAACACGGCGACGATCGTGGGGTTCCAGTTCCTCGTCCTCCGGCTCATCGACGGTCGACGCCGCACCCGGGTCCTCATCGGCATGTCCGGCCTGTGGATCCTCTCCTGGCTCGTCCTCGGATCGACGGGGCTCGCCCCGGGCGGGGTGGCGGCCATCGCCGGGGTCCTCGCCTTCCACGCGTTCTTCGCACTCGGCGAGACGCTCATGCAGCCGTCGATCCCGGCCATCGTCAACGACCTCGCCGAGGACCACCTCCGCGGCCGCTACAACGCGGTCAACGCCGGCGCCTTCCAGGGTGGGACCATCCTCGCCCCCGTCGTCGCCGGGGTGCTCCTCGAGCGGGGGTGGACGACCGCGTTCATCGGCATGGTCGTCATCGGATGCGTCGGCGTCGCGGCGATGGCCCTGGTCGTGGAGCGGCTCATCACGCCCACGGTCAACGGTGTCGCCTCGCGCCGGCCGTCCGTCGACGGCGCCCTGACGCTCAGGCGCCCGGGGTCCTGGTCGAGACGACCTGGACCGTCGTCACCGTCGGCCCGTCCTTCGTCGCGAGGACCCGGACGGTGTCGCCGACGCTGATCGACGTCGCCGAGCTCGCGACGAGCCGGCTCGCGGCGTCGACCTGGTACGTCGTCGCGAAGCCGTCGCTGCTCCGGACCGCGAGGGACGAGCCCTTCGTGTATGCCGTCACCTCGCCCACCTGGAAGAGCATCGTCGCCGCGGAGCCGGAGGCTCCCGTCACGAACTCCCCGTGGAGGATGCCGCCCAGCCCGGACATCGGGCCGAGGCCGTTCGGCAGCCCGCCCTGACCGCGCCCGCCCCCGAGCCCGTTGCCGTCGTCGGGACGAGCGCGCTGTCCGAACGGCGCGGCGCCGTCGTCGGGCCGGCCGCGCCCGGTCCGGCCGTCGCCGTAGCCCGGCATCCCTCGGCCCCGGTCGGCCGCCATGGCACCGACGGGTCGCCGGTCGTCTCCGAGCCGTCCGATCGCGGCGGCGCCGAGGCCGATGCCGGTGATGACGACGAGGGCGCACGACGACGGCGGCGACGATCGTGGCGACGCGACCGCCGGTCGTCGAGGTGGCCTCCCGCCACAGCCCCCGGGCCCCGGGCCGCGGCGGCGCCGGGGCATACGTCGGAACGGCCACCCCGGGAGGGGGCGGTGCGAACGGCGGCCCGGCCGGTGGCATCGGTTGGGTGGGCGCGCCGACCGCCGGCTGGGGCGCCGTCGCGCCCGCGTCGGTGCTGGACGCTTCCGAGCCGGAGTCGGAGCCGCCCTCGGGACGCGGCGTCGAGGAATCGGTCATGCCGCCATCATCGCCAGCACCCCCTGCCCGGGTCACGGGTTCGGCCGATCTCACAGCGAACTCATATGGATTTCGCCGCCCGCTCCAGGGGCCGAGGAGTATGCCGCGAGCCGTCACGGAGAAGCCTCGAGCGTCCCTGCGCGACAACGATATTCAGCCCCTCGCCCACGGAATTTCCCGGACCGCAACGGCAACCGTCACGCTGTCGCGAACGGCGCCTCGGAGTGGGGGCCTCCTCGCCTTTCCACACGGATTCGCCATAATGGGGAGTCCTGGCTGCGCCCAGACAGGCGGCTCGGCCGGACACAGTCGAGCACGAAAGGGCAGTCGTGGACGGACTGAAAAGTTGGCTGAGCTATGTCTCGGACCATTTCTCCGACATCCTCAGCACAACGATGGAGCACGCGCGGATCACGCTCATCGTCATCGTCCTGGCGACGGTCTTCTCGGTGGTTCTCGGGGTGATCGTCCAGCGCAACTCGGCGTTGCGTGCCGCCTCGCTCAGCATCGCCGGCATCTTCCTGACCATTCCCTCGCTCGCGCTCTTCGCGCTCTTCATCCCCCTCGTCGGGATCGGGAACACGCCGGCGATGATCGCCCTGTTCCTCTACTCGATCCTGCCGATCCTGCGCAACACCGTGACCGGGCTCGACGGGGTCAGCCCGGCGATCATCGAGTCCGCCAAGGGCATGGGGATGAACGGCTTCCAGCAGCTCATCCGGGTGCGGCTTCCCCTCGCCTGGCCGGTCATCATGGCCGGCATCCGGATCGCGACCCTCATCACCGTCGGGATCGCGGCCATCGCGGTCCTCGTCGGCGGCGGCGGCCTCGGCAGCTTCATCCAGGGCGGCCTGACCCGGCTCGGTCTCCCCAACAGCTACGAGTCGGTCTGGGTGGGCACGATCTTCACCGTCGCGCTCGGCCTCGTCCTCGACATCGTCCTCTCGCTCATCCAGCGCGCCACCACCCCCCGAGGCCTCCGCATCTGACCCGGCCGACAACACCGAAGGACATCATGAGTTCTGAACCGAAGATCCGACTCGACGGCGTGGGCAAGACGTACCACGGAACGACGACCCCCGCCGTGGACAGCCTGAGCCTCGACGTCCAGGAGGGCGAGATCCTCGTGCTCGTCGGTCCGTCCGGCTGCGGGAAGTCGACGACGCTGCGCCTGGTCAACCGGATGATCGAGCCCTCCTCGGGCCGAATCTTCCTCGACGACGAGGACGTGACGAAGGTCGATCCCGACCACCTGCGGCGTCGCATCGGCTACGTGATCCAGCAGATCGGCCTCTTCCCCCATCAGACGATCGCGCAGAACATCGCCACCGTCCCCAAGATGCTCAAGTGGGACAAGAGCAAGATCACCGCCCGCGTCGACGAGCTGCTGAGCATGGTCGGGCTCGACCCGGAGCAGTACCGAGACCGCTACCCCAAGGAGCTCTCCGGTGGACAGGCCCAGCGCGTCGGGGTGGCGCGGGCCCTCGGCGCGGACCCGGAGATCATGCTGATGGACGAGCCGTTCGGCGCGATCGACCCGATCACCCGAGAGCGCCTCCAGAACGAGTTCCTCCGCCTCCAGGACAGCCTGAAGAAGACGATCATCTTCGTCACGCACGACATCGACGAGGCCATCAAGATGGGCGACCGCATCGCCATCCTCGGCGAGCAGAGCGTCGTCCGGCAGATCGACACCCCGGAGCGGATCCTCGCCTTCCCCGTCGACGAGTTCGTCGACGACTTCATCGGCGCCGGGTCGACGATCAAGGGGCTCAACTTCGAGCACGTCGGGGACCTCAAGTTCGGGAACCACCCACGGATGAAGTCCACCGACTCCCCGCAGGTCGGCCTCAGCGCTCTCGAGGCGAGCAGCCAGGAGTGGCTGGTCGTCATGGACGAGGAGGGCAAGCCCCGCCGATGGATGACGGAGAGCCACCTGCGCGAGTCCTCGGGCACGTACGACGACGAGGGACTCGAGGTCCGGGTCCTGCTCAAGCACGAGGACTCGCTGTACCAGGCCCTCGAGCAGATGCTCCAGAGCTCGGCCGGCATGTGCTGCGTCGTGGACGACGACGGTCGTCTCGACGGCGTCGTGGAGATGACCCACCTGCGCCGGGCGATCCGGCGCGCCCAGGTCGAGGCGCGCCGGCACTACGAGGACCTCGAGGCGAGCGCATGACGGACCAGATCACCCGCGTTCGCAGGACCTCCGCCGCCCCGCGACGACCACCCCGACGAGGCCAGGGCCGCCGCCAAGGCAGCCAAGGGCGGCTTCATGGCGACCTGGCGCCGTCTGGCGCTCGGCCTCTGGCTGGCCCCCCTCGGCATCGTCGCCCTCGCCTTCGTGCTCTACCTCTACTACCAGAGCCTCGGCCTCGACGCCTCCGTCAACATCCAGCAGGCGTCCTCCCTGGCCTGGGGCACGAAGCTGTGGCCCCAGACGGTCCAGCACCTGACGATCGCCTTCTGGTCGACGCTGTTCGTCGTGGCGATCGCCATCCCGCTGGGGATCGTGCTCACCCGGCCGGCCTTCCGGCGGGTCGGGCCGTACATCGTCGCCGTGGCCAACTCGGGACAGGCGCTGCCGGCATACGGCCTGCTCATCCTCTTCGTCGGCCTGTTCGGACTCGGGGCGAAGACGGCGATCTGGGCGCTCGTCGTCTATGCGATCCTGCCGGTGCTGCGGAACACGATGGTGGGGCTCGACGGCGTCGACCGCGCCGTCATCGAGGCCGGCCGCGGCATGGGAATGACCCGGCTCCGCGTGCTGACCCGGATCGAGCTCCCGCTCGCCGTCCCGGTCATCCTCGCCGGCGTCCGGGTCGCGATGATCCTCAACATCGGCATGGCGACCCTCGCCTTCCTCATCGGCGGTGGCGGCCTCGGCGTGACGATCAACTCGGGGCTGAAGCTCCAGCAGGACCCCGTCCTCATCGTCGGCGCGGTCCTCGTCGCGATCGTCGCCCTCACCTTCGACTGGGTCGGCGCCGTCGCCGAGCGGTACCTCCGCCCCCGCGGCCTGTGACCCGGCAGCGGCGGGACGACGAACGCCCCCGCCCATGACGAACGCCCCCGCCGTGATCGGCGGGGGCGTTCGCTGTGGTGCGTGCCGGGAGAGGCGTCAGGCCGAGGTCACAGGACCCCGATCTCCTTGAGGTAGTCCTCGGCGACCTTGTCTGCGGAGTCGCCGTCGACGTCGACCTTCGCGTTGAGCTCGGCCATCTTCTTGTTGTCGAGCGGGTCGAGGATCTTCTTCGCGAGGTCGTCGTAGACCTGCGAGTGCGCCTTGTAGACCTCGTTGCGCATCGTGA
The DNA here is from genome assembly GCA_963745335.1 of uncultured Actinomycetota bacterium. Lineage (GTDB taxonomy): Bacteria > Actinomycetota > Actinomycetes > Actinomycetales > Dermatophilaceae > CAVSJJ01. Next base: position 203,585 of record CAVUXP010000003.1, on the reverse strand, counting down.
ACGACACGTTGTAGAGGATCATGACGCCCGGGTCCTTGACGAGGTCGAGGTTGAGCGCGGTGATGCGGCCGTCGGTCGTGAACACCTCACCGAACTGGCAGCTCCCCTTGGAGGTCTCGGTGTAGATCAGGCCCGTGTCGAGGATCTTGATCTGGCTCTGGGGAACCGTGTAGTTCGTCGCCTTCTCGAAGAGGATGAGACCGTCCGGACGGTCCGGGAACTCCGTCTCGAGACAGAGGGTCGCGTCCTGGTGGGCCTTGAGGTAGTCGGCCATCGACTGGAAGTCGAACCCGCCCTCCTGCTTGGCGAGGTCACCGTTGGCCGCGAAGCCGTAGGTGTCGTTGAACGGGGAGAGACCGACCCACTTGATGTCGTTCTTCTCGAGGTCCATCTTCGCGGTCTTGTCGTACAGCGTCTGGGGGTCCTGGCTCGGGTCCTGCTGTCCGAGGTGGACCGTCCAGCCGGTGCCGTTGTAGTCGGGGTAGACGTCGATGTCGCCGCTCAGCAGGGCCTTGCGGTTGACGGACGTGCCGCCGAGGTTCGTCTGGTCGGTGACGTTGGCTCCGTCGTGCTCGAGCGCCTTGGCGAACATCTTGCCCAGGAGGATGTTCTCGGTGAAGTCCTTGGAACCGACCGTGATGTCGACGCCGCTGAGCTGACCTCCTCCCCCCGAGCTCCCGCCGCCACTATCACTCCCGCAGGCGGCGAGCGTCATGCTCACCGTGAGGCCGATAGCGGCCACGATTGCCGATTTTCTGCCGTTTCGCATGGGTAATACCCTTCGATCGTTTGCAGTGCCGCCCGCACACGGATCAGGGGATCCAACAGGTCCGAAAAACTGACACACAGGCGTACCGGAAACGGCAACTCCCCGCGATGACGCGACAGCCAGACCCGGCTGCACGGGACCCTTCACCATACCGAGAACCCGCATTGGTCGGGTCGCAGGCGGGCTCCGACGGCGAATCGGGCGTAGATCGATACGGCATCGATACCTCATTGATACCGATGCTCGCCCGCCGGCGGCGCGACCTTCGTGGGCCTCGATATGCCGACACTCTCACGGACTGTTCCCCTCTACCCCGGATGAATGCCGCGCATGCGTCCTCCATCGGACGTCGTGCCGGGCCCTCCGGTGCGGGCCCTGCCGGCCGGGCCCGACGGCGCCTGCCGCGGAGCGCCGCCATGTCGGGGGGCTAGCGTTGGCCCGTGCCGGACCAGCCTGCCTCCGTCGTGCGATCCCTCGCGGACGACGTGCGTGCGCGGACCGACGAGGAGCTGCACGACCTCCTCCTCGCCCGCCCGGACCTCGCCCGCCCCGCGCCGGCCGACCTCACCTCCCTCGCCGCCCGAGCGACGACGCGGGCGAGCACCGCCCGGGCGATCGACTCCCTCGACCGGGGCCACCTCGACGTCCTGCTCGCGGCCGTCGTCGTCGCTCCCCCCGTGACGGCCGGGGCGCTCGCGGACCTCCTCGGGGTCGACGACCTCGACGGCGTCGACGCTCTCCTCGGCGACCTCTGGGCGGCGGCGCTGCTCTGGCGCGGCCCGGACGGCCTGCACGTCGTCCGCACCGTCGCCGAGGCGCTCGGGCCGCACCCGGCCGGCCTCGGCCCCGGGGCCGGCGACATCGAGGGGTGGGAGCCGCCGGCACCGGAGCGGCTGCGCAGGCTCCTTGCGACGGCGCCGCCGCGGGCGGGCGCCATCCTCGACCGGCTCGCGTGGGGGCCGCCGATCGGGCTGCTGCCCACGCCCGACGCCGCACGGTCCGGCGCCATCGACGACGGCCCGCGGTGGCTGCTCGCGAAGGGCCTCGTCATCGCGACGGCCGTCGGACCAGATCCTCCTGCCCCGAGAGGTGGGCCTCGCCCTGCGCGGCGGCCGGGTGGCCCGCGAGGCCCGGCTCGCGCCGCCCGAGCCGCACGGCGTCCAGCGGGACATGGACGACGTCGACGGGGTGGCCGGCGCCTCGGCGAGCGAGATCCTCGCCGGCATCGACGAGCTCCTCGCGACGTGGTCGGCCGACCCGCCGCGGGTGCTGCGCGGCGGCGGCATCGCCGCCCGGACCCTCACGACCACCGCCCGGGACCTCGACCTCACCGAGCCGCGCGCCGCCCTCCTCGTCGAGGTCGCGTATGCCGCGGGGCTGCTCGACGACGACGCGGAGGCCGACCCCGTCTGGGCGCCGACCGCGGCATACGACCGGTGGCGCGACGAGCCGGCGGGCCGGCGGTGGGCCGACCTGGCGACCGGCTGGCGTGACTCCACCCGGGCGGCGCATCTCGTCGGACGCCGGGAGGCGGACGGGCGCGCCGTCAACGCCCTCGCGCCGGAGGCACACTGGCCCCCCGTCGTCTCCTTGCGACGGGACGTGCTCGGCGTCCTCCGCGGCGCCCCGGCCGGCCTCGCCGCCGAGCCCGCCGCCGTCCTCGAGGCGCTGACCTGGCGCCGCCCCCGGCGGCTCCCGCGCGACGCCGAGGACCTCGTCGCCGCCGTCCTCGGCGAGGCCGCGGCCCTGGGCATCACCGGTCGCGGTGCGCTCGGCAGCGCCGGCCGGGTCCTGCTGGAGGCCCGGGGCGAGGACGCCGGCGAGCGCCTCGCGGAGACGATGCAGCAGCACCTGCCGGCGCCGGTCGAGCGCATCGTTCTCCAGGCCGATCTCACCGCCGTGGCACCGGGTCCCGTCACCGGCGGGCTGGCCGACCTGCTCAGGCTCGTCGCGGACATCGAGTCCCGCGGCGGCGCGAGCGTCTACCGCTTCGGCGAGGCGAGCGTGCGGCGGGCCCTCGACGCCGGATGGAGCGCCGACCAGGTCCTCGCCGCCCTCGCCGAGGCGAGCTCGACACCGGTGCCCCAGCCGCTGGACTACCTCGTCCGGGACGCCGCGCGCCGACACGGGCAGGTGCGGGTCGGCGGCGCTCGGGCCTATGTCCGGGCGGATGCCGAGACGACGCTCGAGGAGATGCTCGCGAGCCGCGACCTCGCCCCGCTCCAGCTTCGACGCATCGCCTCGACCGTCCTCATCTCACCGGTCGCTCCGGACACCGTCCTGGACCTGCTGCGCGCCGCGGGGTTCGCTCCCGCGGCGGAGGCCCCCAACGGCGTCGTCTCCCTTGCCGCCACGCCGCCGCGGCGCAGCGCCGCCCGCCGGGGACCGACCGCCATCACCGTCAACGCCGTCGACTCCGCCCACGCCACCGACCTCGTGCACGCCCTGCGGTCCGGTGAGACCGCCGCGGCGGCGGAGCGCGAGCGGATGGCCGGGCGCCCCGGGCCGTCGATCCCCTCCACCGACCCGACGACGTCCGTCGCCATCCTCCGCGAGGCCATCGCCGCCGGCCATGCGACGTGGCTCGGCTACTCCGACGGCACCGGCGCGGTGCGGCGCATGCTCTTCTACCCCGAGCGGGTCGACGGCGGCCGGGTCACCGGGACGGCCGACGGCACCTCGCGGGTGCTCTCGGTCCACCGCATCACCGGCGTCGTCGCGGAGTGACGCCCGCCGTCGGCGACGCTCGGCGACGGCGGCCGCCGCCGGCTCCGAGGACGCGCCGGGTGCGGCAGGATGGGTCCCCACCGGGCGGGAAACGCGGTCAGCCGAGAGCCTGGACCACCCGCGAGGGCGAGGGGCGTCCGAGCCGGGACGCCATCCACACGCTGGTCCGGACGAGGGCCGCGAGGTCGACGCCGGTCTCGACCCCGGCGCCCTGGAGCGCCCAGACGAGATCCTCGGTCGCGAGGTTGCCCGTCGCGCTCTCGGCGTAGGGGCAGCCGCCGAGCCCGCCGGCCGAGGCGTCGACGACCGCCACCCCGTCGTGGAGCGCGGCCATGGTGTTGGCGAGGGCCTGCCCGTACGTGTCGTGGAAGTGGACGCCGATCCGCTGCGGTGGCAGTCCGGCGGCGTCGAGTGCATGCGAGGAGCCGGTGGACGTGTCCGGTCGTCCCGACGCCGATGGTGTCGCCGAGCGAGAGCTCGTCGCAGCCGAGGTCCATGAGCCGGCGCGCGGCGTCGACGACCTGACCGACCGGCACCTCGCCCTCCCAGGGGTCGCCGAAGCACATCGAGACGTAGGCCCGGACCCACAGGCCGGCCGCCCTGGCCCGCTCGACGACGGGACGGAACATCGCCACCGACTCCTCGAGCGAGCGGCCGAGGTTCTTCTCGGCGAACGTCTCGGTGGCGCTGCCGAAGATGGCGATGGCGCCGACCCCCGCCTCGAGCGCCCGGTCCAGCCCCCGCTCGTTGGGGACGAGGACGGGACGGTCCCGGCCGAGGCCCTCGGGCCCGAGGAGGCCGAGCACGTCGGCGGCGTCGGCCAGCTGGGGCACCCATCGGGGGTTGACGAACGAGGTCGTCTCGATCGTCGAGAGGCCGGCGGCCGCGAGCCGGCGGACGAACTCGGCCTTGACCTCCGCCGGCACGACCGCCGACTCGTTCTGCAGCCCGTCGCGCGGGCCCACCTCGTAGATCCGCACGGCGCTGGGCAGCGCCGCGTCCGGTTCGACCTGCGGCTTCGACATGCTCACCCGACGATCCTGACACGACCAGCCCCGGACGACCCCGTCCGGGCACCCGGGACCCCGGCCAGACGTTAGGGTTGGCGCGGAGTCGGGGGACGCGTCGTCCCCCGATCGGAAGGAACCCACCGGCGATGAGCACACCCCCCGACGGCCCCAGCGGCCAGAACGACCCCTACCGCGACCCGACCGCCCCGAGCTGGACCGAGCCCGGCCCGTCGGGCGAGCCGAGCCCGCCCAGCCCGCGCCGCCGCCGCAGTACCCGACCCAGGAGCAGGTCCAGCAGCAGTACCCGCCGAGCCAGGCGGCATACCCGGAGACACCACCGCCCCCCGGAGCCGGCTCCTTCCCCTACGGTCAGCACGGCTACGGCTACGGCCAGCAGGGCTACGGTCAGACGGCCGGTTCCACCGGCGGCTATCCCGGCTACCCCGGCTACGGGCAGAACACCGGCCGGCTACGGCTACCCGCCCGCCGGCGCGGTCACCTACGGCCAGAACCAGACCAACGGCTCGGCGCTGGCGCTGACCATCGTCTCGGGCGATCACGATCCTGTTCTGCTGCGGCGTCCTCACCATCCCCGCCGCGTCTTCGGCGGCATCGCCCTGTCCAGGCAGAACACCGACCCCGAGTCCTCGCGCCACATGCTCGCGATCGGCTGGATCGCCTACGGCATCGGCTCCTCGTCTGCTCATCCTCGTCGTCGCCTTCTTCGGCTGGTCGCGAGCAGCGCGGACACGACTCCTCGAGCTTCGACACCGGCTACTGAGTCAGGAGCCGCGTGACCGACGGCCCCCTCATCGTCCAGAGCGACAAGACCCTCCTCCTCGAGGTCGACCACCCCGGCGCGGAGCAGGCCCGCCGCGACATCGCGGCGTTCGCCGAGCTCGAGCGCGCCCCGGAGCACATCCACACCTACCGGGTGACGCCGCTCGGTCTGTGGAACGCCCGCGCCGCCGGCCACGACGCCGAGCAGGTGGTCGACGCCCTCATCCGGCACAGCCGGTATGCCGTCCCGCACGCCCTCCTCGTCGACGTCGCCGAGACGATGGGCCGCTACGGACGGCTCACCCTCACCAAGGACGGCGACGGCCGGCTCATCCTGCGGACGACGGACCGCGCAGTCCTCACCGAGGTGTTGCGTCACAAGCGGATCCGACCGCTCATCGGCGACAGCGTCGACGAGGACACGGTGCTCGTCCACCCGAGCGAGCGAGGCCACCTCAAGCAGGAGCTCGTCAAGGTCGGCTGGCCCGCCGAGGACGAGGCGGGCTACGTCGACGGCGAGGCGCACCCCATCGCCCTCGACGAGTCCGACTGGTCGCTGCGGCCCTACCAGGCCCAGGCCGTCGACGGCTTCTGGCACGGCGGCTCGGGCGTCGTCGTCCTGCCCTGCGGCGCGGGAAAGACCCTCGTCGGTGCGGCGGCGATGGCCCGGCGCGGCGTCGACGACCCTCATCCTCGTGACGAACACCGTCGCGGCCCGGCAGTGGAAGGACGAGCTCCTCCGCCGGACCTCGCTCACCGAGGAGGAGATCGGCGAGTACTCCGGCGCCCGCAAGGAGGTCCGCCCGGTCACGATCGCGACCTACCAGGTCCTCACGACGAAGCGGAAGGGCGCCTACACCCACCTCGACCTGCTCGACGCCCGGGACTGGGGCCTCATCGTCTACGACGAGGTCCACCTCCTCCCGGCGCCGGTCTTCCGGATGACCGCCGACCTCCAGGCGCGGCGGCGTCTCGGCCTCACCGCGACCCTCGTCCGCGAGGACGGCCGCGAGGCCGACGTCTTCTCGCTCATCGGCCCGAAGCGCTTCGACGCGCCGTGGAAGGACATCGAGAACCAGGGCTACATCGCCCCCGCCGACTGTGTCGAGGTGCGGGTCACCCTCCCCGACGGGCAGCGGATGGCGTATGCCGTGGCCGAGCCGGACGACCGCTACCGCCTCGCCTCGTGCTCCGACGCCAAGCTGCCCGTCGTCGAGCGGATCGTCGGGGACCACCGCGGGGAGCCCACCCTCGTCATCGGCCAGTACCTCGACCAGCTCGACGAGCTCGCCGGCCGGCTCGACGCCGACCTCATCACCGGCGAGACGACGGTGACCGAGCGACAGCGGCTGTTCGCGGCCTTCCGCACCGGCGAGATCGACCTCCTCGTCGTGTCCAAGGTCGCCAACTTCTCCGTCGACCTGCCCGAGGCGTCGGTCGCCGTCCAGGTGAGCGGCACCTTCGGCTCCCGGCAGGAGGAGGCCCAGCGCCTCGGTCGCGTGCTGCGACCCAAGGGGGACGGCCGGACGGCCCACTTCTACACTGTCGTCGCCCGGGACACCGTCGACGCCGAGTTCGCCGCGCATCGCCAGCGATTCCTCGCGGAGCAGGGCTACGCCTACCGGATCATCGACGCCGACGACCTGAGCGAGAGCTGACAGGAGACAGACATGGACGGCCACCCCGCCGACGGGCGCTGGAGCAAGCGACGGGTCGTGACGGTCCTCGTCGCGGCCGGCACGGCATACCTGCTCGCCCTCGCCGCCGTCATCGGGGTCGTCGCCTGGAAGGGCAGCGAGCTGTTCACCTCGAGCTCGCCCAGCACGGCCGCGCCGGCGGTGCCGCAGCCCGGGCGCACGCCCGGCGACGCGCCTCCCTCGCCCTCCACGCCGGGCGACTCCGGTGTCGCGCCCTCGGGCCCGCTCTCCCCCGGAGACGCGCAGGCGGCCCTGCGCTCCTACGACCAGCGCAACGCCGTGGCCATCACGAAGCAGACCCGCAAGGCCTGGGCCACGGCCGACCTCAGCCCCATCCTCGACGAGGACGTGTGGAGCTCGGCGGGACAGGCGGCCGCGGCGAAGGCCGGGCACCCCTTCCCCGACAACACGATCCCCCGCACGACCCTCGTCCGCCTGCTCGGCTCGGGCACGGACGGGGGCTCGACGTGGTTCGCCGCCGTCGTGACGTTCGGCTCGACCGCCCAGGCCAACACCTTCATCGGGGTCTACGTCCGGGCGACGCCGTCCGGGAACTTCAAGCTGCGCAGCCTCGACCTCATCGACCCGGCTGCGGCACCCCAGCCCGGCGACGCGAGCACGTGGTCGACGGAGCCGCCCTCCGCGACGGCCGCCCTCCAGCCGGTCCGCGACTATCTCGGGTCGCACCGAGCGGGGGGCGATCTCGAGGTCGACCCGTTCGTCGACCAGGGCCTGTGGTCGGCGCCGGCCGCGGTCAAGTCCGTGGCCTACTCGTGCCAGGGCGTCGACCTCGGCCCCACGAGCGTCGCGACGGCGGACGGGATGCTGCACACGGCCGACCTCACCTGCACCCGGACCTCGACCGCCGCGAGCGGCCAGGCGATCACCTACAACGCCATCGACCAGGCGACGACGGGCAAGGCGCCCGCCTTCACGACGCTGCGCTGCCCGGTGGCGGTGAGCGTCAGCTACATCGCCACCCCGGACGGATCGACGAGGCTCGTCGGGATCTACCTGCACCAGACGGCGACGTGCAAGGGCTCCGGCAGTGCAGAGGTTCCCGGCCAGGCCTGAGCCGTCGCCCGGGACGCGGCGCCGTTCGGCCCTGCTCGGACGGCACGGAGCCCGGCGGTCGTCAGGGGTTCGACCACCGGGCCCGTGCCGTACCGCCCGGGATCGGGGGTCGGCCCCCGGAGAACTCCGGTGCGGATCCGGCGTCTCGACGAGGGCGTTCCCAGGCGATACTGGTCCTACTCCGAGGACCCGACCGGTCCCCAGCGCTCGCACGCTAGCACCCCGGAGCGGGCGATGGAGCCCTCCGTCCCGTAAATCTGGTATCCCCGCACGATGGTCGGCCCACCGGACCCGATGGCGGCGCCCCTCCTCCCTGGGTGGAAGATCAGCCTTCTCTCAGCGAATGCTCAGGATCCGCCCCGACGATGGCGAGGTGACCGTGACGAAGGACCCAGAGGCCCGGCTGCTTGTCGTCGAGGACGAGCCCAACATCCGCGAGCTCCTCGCCACCTCGCTCCGCTTTGCGGGGTTCGAGGTGGCCACTGCCGCCTCCGGCGGCGAGGCCATCAAGGTGGCCGACAGCCAGCACCCCGACCTGTGCGTCCTCGACGTCATGCTCCCGGACATGGACGGCTTCACCGTCACCCGGAAGCTCCGTGACGCCGGTCGGCAGGTGCCCATCGTCTTCGTCACCGCCCGCGACTCCCTCGACGACAAGGTCAAGGGCCTCACGGTGGGCGGCGACGACTACGTCACCAAGCCCTTCAGCCTCGAGGAGGTCGTCGCCCGGATCCGAGCCGTCCTGCGCCGCACCCGCGGAGAGGAGGACGAGAGCTCCGCCCTCGTCTTCGAGGACCTGGAGCTCGACGAGGACTCCCACGAGGTGCGCCGAGCGGGTCGGGTCATCGAGACGAGCCCCACCGAGTTCAAGCTGCTGCGCTACCTCATGCTCAACCCCAACCGGGTGCTGTCCAAGGCTCAGATCCTCGACCACGTGTGGGACTACGACTTCCGGGGTGAGTCCGGCATCGTCGAGTCCTACATCTCCTACCTCCGCCGCAAGATCGACACCGAGGGCCTGACCCCCCTCATCCACACGAAGCGCGGCGTGGGCTACGTGCTGCGGCTGCCCCCGCAGACCTGACTCGCCCGGCCACCACCCCTCCCATGTCCGTCACCTCGAGCAGGCCGGTCGCTGCCGTCGTCCGCCGACTCGAGATGGTGCCGCTCCGGGTGCGGCTCGTCCTCATCCTCATCGTCCTCATGACGACCTCGCTGCTCATCACGAGCCTCAGCACCGCGTTCTTCGTCCAGCGCGATCTCGTCGGCCGCGTCGACACCGAGCTGCGGGCCGTCGCGCGCCCCGTCGCGGCGCAGAAGCTGTCCGACCTGCGCAGTGGCACCACGACGACGCTGGGCTATGCGTTCGTCCTCCAGCCGACGGACGGCTCGGCCCCGACGATCGTCCGGCCCGCGGGTGAGGAGCACACCCCGGAGGTCCCCGACCTCTCCCCCGGCGACGCCCGCGTCCAGGACGGCACGCCGTTCACCGTCGGCTCGACCGACGGCGAGCTGAACTGGCGCTTCATCGCGGGGGTCGTCGGGGACAACGACGCGACCTTCGCCGTCGGCGTCCCGCTCAGCGGCGTCAACCGGACGATCACCCGGCTGCTCATCACGGCCGGCCTCTTCGGGGCGGCCATCCTCGCCATCTCCGCACTCCTCGGCTGGTTCGCCGTCAAGCGCGCCTTCCGACCCCTGTCGAAGATCGAGGACACCGCCGCCGCCATCGCCGCCGGCGACCTCACGCAACGGATCCCGATGCGCCAGGCCGAGGACGAGGTCACCTCGCTCTCCCGCTCGCTCAACGTCATGCTCACCCAGATCGAGAGCTCGTTCGCCCTCCGCGAGGCGTCCGAGGACCGGATGCGCCAGTTCGTCTCCGACGCCTCGCACGAGCTCCGCACCCCGCTCGCGACCGTTCGCGGGTATGCCGAGCTCTACCGCCAGGGAGCGGTCGGCGACGCGACGTCGATGTCCGCCGCGATGGACCGGATCGAGTCGGAGGCCGGGCGGATGAGCGGGCTCGTCGAGGACCTGCTCACCCTCGCTCGGCTGGGTGAGGAACCCGAGGCGGAGGTGGGCGAGGTCGACCTCACCGTCCTGGCCGCGGACGCGGTCCAGGACGCCCGGGCCCGGGTGCCGGACCGGCGGATCTCGCTCCTCGGCCTCGACGGACCCGTGGCCCCGACGCCGGGCTGGGGGTCCGAGCCGAAGCTCCGGCAGGTCCTCGTCAACCTCCTCGCCAACGCCGTGCGGCACACGCCCGAGGGCTCGCCCATCGAGGTCGCGGTCGGCGGCGACGGCGACGACGCCGTCCTCGAGGTGCGCGACCACGGCCCGGGCATTCCACCCGAGGTGGCGACGAAGGTCTTCGAGCGGTTCTTCCGGGCCGACCCCGCCCGCGGGCGCAGCGGCGGCGGGGGCAACGGGCTCGGCCTTGCCATCGTCGCCGCCATCGTCGCCGCCCATCACGGCCGGGTCGGTGTCGCCGACACGGCCGGTGGCGGCGCGACCTTCGTCGTCCGCATCCCCGCCCACGGCACGATGCGCCGACTGGCACCGTCGGCCGTCCCAGGACGCACAGCCGACTCCCAGACGGCTGCCAGCAGTCGTTGACGTCGCTCCGACACAGTGGCACGAACGACCCCACGAGGAGCGCAGATGACCGATACGCACACGCAGCACACCCCGCCCTGGACGACTCCTGAGGCGGCCGCGACGCCGCGCGAAGGACAGTCGGACACGGCGCCGCTGCCGCGCGACGGGCACTCCGCCCCGCAGTGGTTCGACTCCTCCGGCTCGGGGCGCCCGCCCATGCCGCCGGCACCGCCGAGCCAGCAGCAGCGGCCCGGCCCCTCCCATGCGCGCCGCGTCGGCGAACTCTCCGTCGTTGCGGTGCTTGCCGCCGCTCTTGCGAGCGGTGGCACCTATGCCGCGACCCAGCTGGTGTCGCAGGACTCGCAGACCCCCTCCGCTGCGACATCCTCCACCAGCCTGGGTCGCGGCTCGGACTCCGCCCCCGTCATCCAGGCCAACCCCAGCAGCCCCAACTGGACCGAGACCGCGGCTGCTGTCTCGCCGAGCGTCGTGTCGATCACCGAACGAGCTCTCCTCCGGTGTGGCACAGGGCTCCGGCGTCGTCATCGACGACAGCGGTCACGTGTTGACGAACAACCACGTCGTCGCCGACAGCCAGAAGCTCACCGTCACCCTCTCGGACGGCCACACGTATGACGCCTCGATCGCCGGGACCGACCCCTCGACCGACCTCGCCGTCGTGACGATCAAGAACGCCCCGTCCGACCTCACGCCCATCGCCCTCGGCGACTCCGAGTCACTCAAGGTCGGTGACCCCGTGATGGCGGTCGGCAACCCGCTCGGCCTCGCCGGCACCGTGACGACGGGCATCGTCAGCGCCCTCAACCGACCGGTGACGACCCGGAGCGCCGAGCAGCAGCAGCCGGTCGACCCGTTCGGCAACCCGTTCGGCCAGCAGGGCCAGCAGCAGGGCCAGACCTCCGAGCCGGTCGTCACGGCCGCCATCCAGACCTCCGCGGCGATCAACCCGGGCAACAGCGGCGGCGCCCTCGTCAACGGCTCCGGCCAGCTCATCGGGATCAACTCCGCCATCGCCGCGCTCAACTCCTCGGGCGGCTCGAGCCAGAGCGGCAACATCGGCATCGGCTTCGCCATCCCCGTCAACGAGGCGAAGATCATCGCCGAGCAGCTCATCAAGAGCGGCTCCGCCGAGCACCCCTACCTCGGGGTCACCCTCTCCAGTGGGACTGGGCAGGACGGGTCGGCGACGGTCACCGGCGCGAAGATCCAGAAGGTCATGTCCGGCACCCCGGCGGAGAAGTCCGGGACTCAAGGCCGGCGACCTCGTGCTCGCTGTCGACGGCAACAACGTCGAGTCCGCCGACTCGCTCATCGGCCTCATCCGTGCCCACGCCGTGGGCGACTCGGTCAAGCTCACCGTCCTGCGCAACGGCTCGACGACAACGGTCCAGGCGGACCTGACGACGCGCCCGACCAACTGACCCCCACACACCTTCCGACCGGGTTCTCCGCCCTGGCCCCCGCGCCCACCACCTCCGGGCGCGGGGGCCCCCTCCTGTCCAGATGAACTGCTCGGGGACCGCGCACAAGGCAGACCGAACGAGGGGTTGATTCCCGGTGTCGACCACCAAGCCCCGGCGTCGCCATGGTGACGTCCACCTCGTCGTCCGGCGCCGTCCATCTCATCGACAGGAGAGTCGGCCGCCGGACGCCGCCTGACGGACCGACCGTTGCGGGCGCCGGCGCGACCGGCGTCGATGCGCCGGCCCCTCGCGGGTGAGTATGCCGACTCAGGCGGCACCGACGGCACCGGGCCATCCTGAGGGCATGACGACACTGCAGGACGTGCGCCGCCTCGAGGACGAGTTCGCCGAGGCGATGGACCGGATGTACACCGTCGGCAATGGGCTGGCCCGGCTCCGCGCCCAGCTCGACCGGGCGGACGTCCCGGCCGCGGCGAGCCGACCCACCGTCCCGAGCGGGTATGCCGCCTCATCGGGGTCGCCAGCGTGGCCCGCCAGCCCGGGCGCGCCGGCGCCCGGCGTCGCCATCCCACCCACCACGCCGAGCCGCGGCCACGCCGACCGCCCCCGCCGCGCTCCCGCCCGGCCCGGTGTTCCCCCGCCCACCGGCCTGCCGACCGACCCCGCCCCCGCGGCCACGGCCCTGGTGGCAGCGCGAGGGGATGATCATCAAGGCCCTCGTCCTCGCCGGCGCCGTCGTCACCCTGGCCGGGGTCGTCATGCTGCTCGCCCTCGCCATCCAGCACGGCTGGTTCGGCCCGGTCGCCCGCGTCGCCTCCGGTGGCGCCCTCGCCGTCGCCCTCGTCGCCTTCGGCCACGTCGTCCGGGCCCGGGAGTCCCGAGAGGGACGACAGACGGCCGGACCGGTCGTCGTCGTCGCCACGGGGCATGCCGCCGCCTATCTCGACATCGTCGCCATGACGACGGTCTACGACTTCGTGCCCGCCCTCGTCGGGCTCGCCCTGGCCATGCTCGTCGCGGGGTCCGGCTTCGCCGTGGCCTGGCGGTGGACCTCGCAGATCCTCGCCGTCGTCACGGTCCTCGGCGCGGCCGTGCTCGGGCCCGTCGTCGCCGGCGAGACCAGCTGGGTCGTCTCCGCCTTCCTCCTCGTCCTCGCCGCCGCCTTCGCGCCGCTCCAGCTGCGCGGCTCGTGGCCGGTGCTCGACGCTGCGCGAACCCTTCCCGTCACGATCGGCCTGCTCATCGGGTCCGCGGCATCCGCGCCGGCCTCCCTCGACCACCGGGTCCACGTCCTCCTCGCGGCGCTGCTCGCGGTCCTCGCCGTCGGCACGGCCGCGCGGCACCGCGGCGAGAACGCCGCGACGGCGGGTGACGCCGTCCTCTCGACGGTCCTGGCCGGGCTCGCCACCCTTCCGGCGTTCGTCGCCGTCGGTGTCCTCGACCGCGCACCACGGACCGTGGGCCTGCTCGTCATCGCCGCGGCATACCTCGTCCCGTCCATCCTCGCGGGCCGGGGACGGATCATCGAGCTCCCGGTGCACCTGCGCGGCATGCTCGCCGGGGCCGGCACCTTCGCCCTCGTCCTCGCCGTCGTGTCCGGTGCGCCGGAGGACCACGTGGGAACGGGGCTCCTCATCAGCGCGACGGCCTACCTCGCCGTCGCGGGGACGACCCGCTCGCGGCTGAGTCTCGCACTTGCCGCCGCCGTGGGCCTGCTCGCCGGCACGGTCTACCTCACCCACGTCGTCGCCATCACCTCCCCGCGCCTCGCAGACCCACGACGGGGCCGCCGCGAGCGTTGCTCGACAGCGCCGTCTTCGCCCTGCTCCTCGTCGTCCTCGGCTGGGCCGCCGCCGGTGGCCGCCTGCCCGAGCAGGTACGCGCACTGGCCATCCCGGTCCTCTGGGTCGGGGGGCTCGCCGTCAGCGCGACGCTGAGCGTGTCGGCCGGCCTGCTCGTCGGGCAGCAGCTCGGCGAGGACCGGGCGGGGTTCGTCGCCGGCCACGCCCTCGCCACGCTCACCTGGATGGGCGCGGCCCTGTGGCTCCTCGCCCACGGCCTCACCCGGGCGAAGGACTCCGGGCTCGCCCTGCGGGTCGGCCTCGTCCTCGCGGCGGTCAGCGTCGCCAAGCTGTTCCTCTTCGATCTCGCGGCCCTCAGCGGCGTATGGCGCGCCGTCGCCTTCATCGGCACCGGCGTCCTTCTGCTCGCCGCGGGCACGGGGTACGCCACGGCGCTGGAGCGCAGCCGGGCCGCACGCCCGTCCCGCCGTCTGAGGCGGCCCGGGCGGACCGGCCCGCCCTGGCCGGTCTGCGAGGATGGCGAGCCATGCCGGCGATCATCACGTGGTGGCGACGCGACCTCGCGGCGCTGCACCCCGACGCCGACGCCGGAGGGGGTCTTCGCGGTCGGCGCCGACCTCATGCGCCGCTGGGACGAGCCGCACCGCCGCTACCACACGACGACACACCTCGTGGAGATGTTCCGTGCCCTCGAGGAGCTCGAGGACGTCGAGGAGGTGTCACCGCGCGAGGGGGCGCTGGCCCGGGTCGCCGCGTGGTTCCACGACGCCGTGTATGCCGTCGAGCCCGGCGGCGGCTCCGGCGAGGCCGCGAGCGCTGCCCTGGCCCGCGAGGCCCTCTCCGGACTCGGCCTGGCCTCCGCCGACGTCGGGACGGTGGTCCGGCTCATCGACGACACGGTGGCTCACGACGTGGGCGAGCGGACCGGGGTCAGGGCCGCGTTCCACGACGCCGACCTGTGGATCCTCGCCGAGGAGCCGGGGCGGTTCGACGAGTACTGCCGGCAGGTGCGGGAGGAGTACGCACCACGTGCCGGACGCGGCCTACGCCCTGGGGCGGCGGGCGGTCCTCACCCCCTTCGCCGAGCGCGACCACATCTACCTCACCGACCACGCCCGCGAGCACTGGGAGCCGCCCGCGCGGGTCAACCTCGCCCGCGAGCTGGCCCGGCTCTGACGTCGCGCTCAGGGCTCGGTGACGGTGAGCCGGATCGTGAGGTCGTCACCGTCGTCGAGGCCCTCGGCGCGGCGGACGGCGTCCTTGAGCGGCACGAGATAGCGCCCGTCCTTGGGGAACAGCGACGTCCGCCACGTCGTGCCGCCGGTCCGGGCCGTCACCGGGATGACCCCCCAGCCGTAGCTGACGAAGGACCACTCGCGCAGCACGTCGGACTCCTCGTCGGGCACGGCGACGAAGAAGTAGGGCGACGGCCCCCGCCACTGGAAGACCCGGCCGCTCACGGTGAGATCCACGCGCGTCAGGGCACGAGGACGAGCTTGCCGCGGACGTGGCCCTCGCCGACGACGGCATAGGCGTCGGCCGCCTGCTCGAACGGGCGACTGCTCGACGGGCACGGTGAGCGCACCCTGCGCCAGCAGCTCGGAGATCTCCGCGAGCGCCGCCGCGGGCCGCGAGTCCGCCCCTCCGCCGGTGACCCGGATGCCGGTGCCGACGGCGTCGAAGTTGGCGATCGACACGACGAGGGCCGGCTCGGGCACGAGGGCCACGAGGTCCTCGGCCGGGGTCTTCCCGGCGACGTCGAAGACGGCGTCGACCGGCCCCCCGGCCGCCTCGCGAACCCGGTCGGGCAGGCCCGCGCCGTAGCGGACCGGAACCGCGCCCAGCCCACGGAGGTAGTCGTGGTTGGCCTCGCTCGCCGACGCGACGACCCGGATCCCGCGATGCACGGCGAGCTGGACGGCGACGGTCCCGACCCCGCCGGAGCCCCCGTCGACGAGGAGGGTCTGGCCGGAGCGGACCCGGAGCAGACGCAGCGCCCGCTCACTGGTCTCGCCCGCGACCCCGACGGCCGCGGCGAGGGCCCAGTCGACGGAGGGCGGCTTCGGCGCCCAGGAGGACAGGACGGCATACGCCGCCTGCGTCCCGGACCCGAGACCGAAGACCTCGTCCCCGACGCTCACCCCGGTGACCCCGTCCCCGACCTCGTCCACGACGCCCGCCCCCTCGATGCCGAGGGACGCCGGCTCGGTGAGCGGCGCCCCGCCGGACATCAGGCCGGAGACCTTCTTGACGTCGTAGCGGTTGACGGCGGCGGCCCGCACCGCGACGCGGACCTCGCCGGCGGCGGCATGCGGCGCGGGGGCGTCCCCGAGCAGCACCGCCTCCGGCCCGCCGTAGGTCGTGAACTGGATCGCCCGCATCCGCATCCCTTCGTGTCGCTCTCGTCGAGGTTCCTGCCGTCGGCCGAGGCCCATTGCCGACCCGGCCCGTTCCAGGCAAGGTAACCCTTATCAGCCCGTCTCGACACCAGGAGGTCCCGTGGCCACCACACGCAAGGCAAGCGCCCATTGGGAGGGGTCGCTCTTCGAAGGGTCCGGGGAGGTCACCTTCGACTCCTCCGGACTCGGCACGTATGCCGTGACGTGGCCCTCCCGGGCCGAGGAGCCGAACGGGCGGACCAGCCCCGAGGAGCTCATCGCCGCCGCCCACTCGACGTGCTACTCGATGGCGCTGTCGAACGGCCTCGCCGGCGCCGGCTCCCCGCCGGAGTCCCTCGACACGAGCGCCGAGGTGACCTTCGTGCCGGGCACGGGGATCACCCAGATCGCCATCACCGTGGTCGGCCGGGTGCCGGGGATGAGCGCCGAGCAGTTCCAGGAGGCCGCCGAGGCGGCGAAGACGGGGTGCCCGGTGAGCCAGGCGCTCCAGGCCGTGCCGATCTCGCTCAGCGCGTCCCTGGCGGAGTAGCCCGCTCCGGCCGCCGGCCGCCCCCGTCGATCCCGAGGACGTGGGCGGCCAGCGGCCACCAGAACTCGCTCCCGCACAGCTCCCCGAACCCCTCCGGGGTGACCCACCGCCGTTCCGAGGTGTCGTCGAGCTCGCTGCTCAGCGCGGGACGGATCGCGTCGAGGTCGGCGCGGAAGGCCTGGAGCAGGTCGCGCTCGGCGGTCACCATCGCCGTCGCCCGATCGGCCGCGAAGCGCTCGTAGCCGACCGGCGCGAGTCGGGCCGCCTCCAGCTCGAGGCCCGTCTCCTCGCGCACCTCGCGCAGGGCGGTGTCCCACACCGACTCGCCCGCCTCCCGATGCCCGCCGGGCGCACCCCACTGGCGACGGCTCACGGCGTGAACGACGGCCAGGTCGCCCCGCGCGTCGTGGACGAACACCATCGACCCGAAGACGCGCGCCTCGGGCGCGAGGCGGTCCGAGGCGATGAGGTCGACGTCGGCGGTGCCGCCCCCCGGCAGCGCGACCCCACGGACCCGGGCGATCCCCGTCTCGCCACGGCGCTTCTGCATCCGCAGCCCGCTGGCGCGCAGTCGTCGCACGAGGTCCTTCGCATCCGTGGGCCGGGCCCCGGCCGCGACGACGGCGGCATACCGGACCTCGGGGACGTCGTAGTGGTCGCCCTCGAAGCCCCGCGCCGGGATGCCGGTGCGGGCCGCGAAGGCGTGCAGCTCCTCGAGGCTCTCGTCGCTGACGAGGTGGGACCACACGTGCCCGTGCGCGGCCCACCGAGGTGGGTCGATCCAGAGGGTCACGGCCTCGATCCTAGGTGCGATGCGGGTCGAGGACCCGGTGGCGAGTGCGTCCCCGGCCCGAGCCCGGTCAGCCCGACGAGGCCTCGCGCATCTCCTCGATCCAGTCCCTGTTGCACGCGACGAGCCCGTCGAAGCCCGGATCCTCGCCGAGGTGAGCCGGCGCGTCGACGGCGACGAGGACGTTGAGGAGCATGCCCTGGGCGACGAAGGCGCGGGCGTCGTCCTCGGAGCCGCCGGTCCGCTCCCGGAAGAGCCGGTACACCTCGCCGAGGGTATGCCGCGCCAGCGCCCCGATCTCGGGGTCGGCGCCGGCGATGAAGCCGTGCATGAGCAGCATGAGCCGGTCGCGGTCGGCGAGGAACCGGCCGTAGGCATCGCCCATCTGCTGCCCCGCCTGCGGACCCGGCGGCACGGCCGCGAAGGCGTCCAGCACCGCCGTCGAGGCGTCGCGGTAGGCCTCGAGGACGAGGCCGCGCTTGGAGCCGAAGAGCCGGACGACGTAGGGCTGGGAGACGCCGACCGCCCGGGCCACCTCGTCGGTCGTCGCGCCGAAGCCGCGGTCGGCGAAGACGGTGCGGGCGGCGTCGAGGATCTGCTCGCGGCGCTCGGCGCCACTCATCCGACGGGTGCTCTGCGGTGGGGTCGGGATCACGGTTGACATGTTATCAGTCGATGCCTACTCTCGATCCATCGTTGTTATCAGTCGATTACAACCTGAGTCCGGGAGACCTCATGACGACCACCGCACCACCCACCGCGGACCCGACACCCGTCGGCCGCCCCGCCTCGGCCGGCCGCCGCGTGCTGCCCGCCCTCCTCGCCGTCTCGCTGCCGATGTTCATGGCGACCCTCGACAACCTCGTCATGACGACGGCGCTGCCGGTCCTGCGGACCGAGCTGTCCGCGACGCTCGAGCAGCTGCAGTGGATGGTCAACGCCTACACGCTCGCCTTCGCCACCCTGATGATCGCCGCCGCGACCCTCGGCGACCGGATCGGCCGACGCCGGGTCTTCGTGGCCGGCATCGCGCTCTTCGGACTCGCCTCCGTCGGGTCGGCGATGGCGACCTCGGCCGGGGCACTCATCGCGTTCCGCGCCCTCCAGGGCGCCGGAGCCGCGGCGATCCTGCCGCTCTCGCTCACCCTCCTCGCCACCGCGGTCCCGACGGCCCGCCGACCGATGGCCATCGGGATCTGGGGCGCGGTGTCCGGCCTCGGCGTCGCACTCGGGCCCGTCATCGGCGGTGCCGTCGTCGACGGGATCTCCTGGGAGGCGATCTTCTGGATCAACGTCCCCGTCGCGCTCCTCGCCGTCCCGCTCGTTCGCCGCTTCGTCCCGGAGTCGACCGGGCGGACCCAGCCCCTCGACGTCGCGGGTCTCGCGCTGGCCGGGATCGGCGTCCTCGCCACCGTGTGGGCCATCGTCCGCGGCAACGACGACGGCTGGACCTCGGCGCGGGTGCTCGGTGGGCTCGTCGTCGGCCTCCTGCTCCTCGTCGCCTTCGCCGTCCGGGAGGCCCGCACCGACCACCCGCTCGTGCCGCTCGGCCTGTTCCGGATCCGCAGCTTCGCCGTCACCAACCTCGCCTCGTTCGCCTTCTCGCTCGGCGTGTTCGGCGGGGTGTTCCTCCTCGCGCAGTACCTCCAGGTCGCCATGGGCTACACCCCGCTCGAGGCCGGCATCCGCACCCTGCCGTGGACCGCGGCACCGATGCTCGTCGCGCCGATCGCCGGGGCGCTCGCGGGGCGGACCGGGGTGCGACCGCTCCTGCTCGCCGGGCTGCTGCTCCAGGCGTCCGGCCTGGCCTGGCAGGGGCTGCTCATCGGCGATGCGACGACGTACGCCTCGCTCGTGCCCGGCCTGGCGCTCGCCGGCATCGGCATGGGGCTCACCTTCGCGCCGGCCGCGACGGCCGTCCTCGCCGACACCGCGGATGCCGACCACGGCACGGCCAGCTCGGTCAACGCGACGATCCGCGAGATCGGCGGGGCGCTCGGCGTCGCCATCCTCGTCGCGGTCTTCGAGGCCGCCGGGGGCACGTTGACCCCGACCGGATATGCCGCGGGCCTGCGTCCGGCCATCCTCGTCGGTGCCGCCGTCGTCGCCCTCGGCGCGCTCGTCGTCCTCGCCATGCCGAGGGCCACCGGGCGCAGCGCCGGCCCGGACGAGGCCTCGGCGACCGAGGACCGGGTGGCCGACGAGGCGGGCGTTCTCGCCGGGCCGCCCGCCGCCGCCTGACCGCCCGCCGAGTGGCCACGGATCGTCGCACGGCCTGCGGCGGTTCGTGGCCGCTGCGGTGTGGTGGCCGCGGGGCGGGTCAGTCCGCGGGCACCTCGACGACCTCGCCGGCCTCGACGTGCAGCCGCCGGCTCAGCCGCACCGTCTCGAGCATCCGGCGGTCGTGGGTGACGAGAAGGATCGTGCCGTCGAAGGCGTCCATGGCCTGCTCGAGCTGCTCGATGGCCGGCAGGTCGAGGTGGTTGGTCGGCTCGTCGAGCACGAGGAGGTTGACGCCTCGGGCCTGGAGGAGGGCGAGCGCCGCCCGGGTGCGCTCCCCGGGTGACAGCGACCCGGCGGGCCGCCCCACGTGGTCGGCGCCGAGGCCGAACTTGGCCAGCAGGGTGCGCACCTCGGCCGTCGGCCAGGCCGGCACCTCGGCGGCGAACGAGACGCCGAGCGTGGCGTCGCCCTCGAAGGCGCGCCGGGCCTGGTCGACCTCCCCGACGAGCACGCCCGACCCCACCGTCACCGTCCCCTCGGTCGGCTCGAGGCGACCCAGCAGCAGCCCGAGCAGGGTGGTCTTGCCCGACCCGTTGGGCCCGGTGATCGCCACGCGGTCCTGCCAGGAGACCTCGAGGTCGACCGGCCCCAGCCGGAAGTCGCCCCGGCGGACGACGGCGCCGCGGGCCGCGCTGACGACCGTGCCCGAGCGCGGCGCCGAGGCGATGCTCAGCTGGAGGTTCCACTCCTTGCGGGGCTCGGCGACCTCCTCGAGCCGCTCGATCATCCGGTCGGTCTGGCGCGCCTTGGCGGCCTGGTTCTCGCTCGTCTCGGCCCGGAACGCCCTGACGAACTTGTCCGGGTCGGTGGCCTTGCGGCGGGCGTTCCTGACCCCCTTGGCCATCCACGCCCGCTGACGGCGGGCCCGGGCCTCGAGGGCCGAGCGTCGAACGGCGTAGTCCTCATAGGCCTCGCGGGCGCGTCGGCGGGCCACCGAGCGTTCCTCGAGGTAGGCGTCGTAGCTCCCGCCGTAGAGCTGGACCCGCTGCAGGCTGCGGTCGATCTCGAGCACCGCCGTCACCGTCCGGGCGAGGAACTCCCGGTCGTGGCTGACGACCACCACCGGCGCGGCCGAGCCCTGGACGAACGCCTCGAGCCGGGACAGGCCCTCGGCGTCGAGGTCGTTCGTCGGCTCGTCGAGCAGGTAGACGTCGTAGCGGGACAGCAGCAGCGCCGCGAGCCCGACCCGCGCCGCCTCGCCACCGGAGAGGGCCGTCATCGGCAGGTCGAGGTCCACGTCGAGGCCGAGGTCGCGGACGACGACGCCGCGGCGCGCGTCGAAGTCGGCCGCGCCCAGCCCCGTCCAGTCCTCGAGGGCCCGGGAGTAGTCGTCCTCGGCTCCGGGCACCCCCGCGGCGAGGGCGTCGGCAGCGGCGTCGAGCGCGTCGCCGGCGTCCCGGACGCCGGCACGCCGCTCGAGGTGGGCGGCCACGGTCTCCCCGGGGAGACGCTCGACCTCCTGCGCGAGGTAGCCGAGGTGGGCATGGGCTGGGCTGACCTGGACGGCGCCGGCGTCCGGCGCCCGGCGGCCGGCGAGGATGCGCAACAGGGTGGACTTCCCGGCGCCGTTCGGGCCGACGAGGCCGATGACGTCACCGGGGGCGAGCACGAGGTCCAGGCCGGTGAACAGCTCACGGTCGCCGAAGCCCGCGGCCAGGCCCCTGGTCTGTACGGTCGCGGTCACGTCGCCATCCTCGCCCAGCGGACGCCGGTTCCGCGCGGGGATATCCGTGGCTCCCCGCCCGAAGGTCGGCATCGGAGCCTGTGGAGAACTCCGCGGTCGTTCTCGCCGATCCGCCTACCGTGACCGGACCGGCCGCCACGGGGATGGCGGCCCCGTCCGGAAGGAGGCGGCCGATGGCCGCGCAGTTCCAGGTCGACACCGACCGCATCCAGGCCGCCGCGGGCGACATCGCGCGGATCTCCGGCGAGATCGACGGCCAGGTCGCCGCGATGATGGCCCGGCTCACCGCTCTCCAGGATGCGTGGACCGGCACCGCCGCGACGCGCTTCCAGGGCGTGCTCGCCCAATGGCAGGGCACCCAGCGTCAGGTCCGCACCTCCCTCGACGGGATCGGTCAGGTGCTCGGGCGCCGCCGGGGCGCAGTACGCCGAGACCGAAGCCCAGGCGGCGCGGATGTTCGGCTGAGGGACCGGGACACGACCGGTCGGGTGCGGGCCCCTGTGCCTCGCACCCGACCGCGTGCTCACCCGGGCGGCCGGGCCCCTGTTCCCGGCCCGCCCGGGTGCCGCCCCGAGGGGCGTGCGATGGGAGCGGAGCATGCCCCTGCCATGGCTCCCACCATGAGCGGCCGCTGGCCGCTCACTCCGCCGTCACCGCTCGGAGGATGTCGAGCCTGGCGGCCCGACGGCCCGGCCAGAGGGCGGCGAGGAGGCCGACCACGGCGGCGATGGCGACGAAGAGTCCGAGCTGCCCGCCGGGGATGGCGAGGACGTCGATGCCGTCGTCGGCGAGCGAGCGCTGGAGCGCGATGCCGAAGACCAGCCCGAGACCGACGCCCAGGGCGGCTCCGAGAACCGCGATGACGATCGACTCGAGGCGGAGCATCGTCCGCAGCTGGCGTCGGCTCAGGCCGACCGCACGCAGCAGCCCGATCTCCTTCGTCCTCTCGATGACGGACAGCGCGAGGGTGTTGATGATCCCGAGGATGGCGATGACGACCGCGAGACCGAGCAGTGCGTCGATGAGGTAGAGCATCTGGTCGATCGGTGCCCGCTGCTCCTCGGCGAACGCCGCCTGGTCCTTGACCGTCACGAGCGGCTGGTCGGCGAGGGCGGCGTCGAGGGCCCGGGTCACCGTCGCAGCACTCGCGCCGGGGCTCCGGGCGACGTACGCGTAGCTGTCCTCCGGCGGCATACCGAGCCTGTCGAACCCGCCGAGGGAGAACAGGTAGCCGGTCCCGACCATCGGTGATGCGTCGTAGATTCCCGCCACCGTCGGATGTGTCGTCTTCCCGTTGGCGCTCACCGCGATCCGGTCGCCGACGGCGACGTGGTCCTTCGCGGCCCGCTTGTTGCTGACCAGGACGGTGTCGGCCGTCAGGTCGGTGAACGAGCCGTCGGTCATCGCGAGCGGCCTGATCGCGGCCATCGCGGGGACGTCGACGGCCGACACCCACGCGTCGCCACCGTCGAGCTGGACCTGGCCGAACCGGAACCGGGCGACGGTCTCCACGCCGTCGACGGCGGCGACCTGGTCGGTCACCTTCTCCGAGAACGGCATCCCGATGGCGTTCGACACGACGTAGTCGGCCGCGAAGTCGCGCTCGATGACCTTGTCGACGCTCGCCTTCGCGGAGGCGCCGAACACGGTCATCATCGACACGAGGGTCACGCCGATCATGAGCGCCGACGCGGTCGCGGCGGTCCGGCGAGGGTTGCGCTGGGCGTTCTGCTCGGCCATGAGGCCGACCGCGCCGAACATCCGCCGGAAGAGCGCGCCGAGGATCGCGACGACGGGGCGGCCGAGCAGCGGGGAGGTGAAGGCGACCCCGAGAACGACGCCGAGGATGCCGCCGCCGACCCAGTACGTGCCGTGCGGGACGTCGGCGAAGAGGCCGGTGAGGAGGACGACCGCCCCGACGACGACGAGCCCGAGGCCGAACCAGATCCGGCGGTGCAGAGACCCCTCGGCGATGACGACGTCGTCCCGCATCGCGGCGACCGGGGGCACCGTGCCGGCCCGGCGGGCCGGGAGGTATGCCGCGACGAGGGTGACGACGATGCCGACGACGAAGCAGGCGATGACGGTCCGCGGGGCGAGGACGAGCCCGGAGCCGGACAGGTCGAGGCCGATCTGGGCGAAGAGGGCCTTGATCCCCATCGCGAGGAGCAGGCCGACCCCGAGGCCGCCGACCGAGCCGACCAGCCCCATGACGAGCGCCTCGAAGAGGACCGAGCGGCCGACCTGGCGCCGGTCGGCGCCGAGGGCCCGCAGCAGGGCGAGCTCACGGCTGCGCTGGGCGACGAGGATCGAGAAGGTGTTGACGATGAGGAAGCCGCCGACGACGAGGGCGATGCCGGCGAAGACGAGCAGGAAGGTGTTGATGTAGGTCAGCGCCTGCTGGATCTGCGTCGCGCCCTCCTCCGCTGCGGCGTCACCCGTCACGGCCTCGAGGCCGGAGGGGAGCTGCGCCGCGACGGCGTCCCGGAGCTCGGCCTGGGTCGTCCCGGGGGCGGCGGTGACCCAGATGTCGCTGAACTCGTTCTTGCCGTTCATGAACAGCTGCTGCGCCGTCGAGGTGTCGAAGACGGCGAGGCTGGCTCCGACCATCGACCCGCTGCCGAACCTGGCGGTCCCGACGAGGGTGGCGGTGAACCGCGGCTCCGCACCGCTGGACACGAAGGTGACCGTGTCGCCGACGAAGTAGCCGCCCTTCTCGGCGGTGTTGACGTCGAGGGCGACCTCGCCGGCCTTCGTCGGCCAGGCGCCACTGACGAGCGTCGAGCTCTCGACACCGTGCGCCGCGGGTGCGCCGGTGTGGTTGACGGCGATGCCGGGCGCCCCCATCCCGCCGATGAGCTTGCCGCGCTTGTCGACGACGAAGGTGCCGAACTGGCCGATGGTCCCGTCGACCCGCGCGGCGCCGGGGGTCCCCTCGAGGTCGGCGACGACGGATCCGGGAACGGTCTGGGTCGACTGCTGCTGGTCGGCACCGCCGGTCCCGACCGGCCGGACGATGACGTCACCGACGGAGCCGTCCATGATCGAGTCGAACGAGCGACCGAGGGTGTCGGTGAAGATGAACGAGCCGGCGACGAACGCCACGCCGAGGATGACGGCGAAGGCGCTCATGAACAGCCGGAGCTTGCGAGCCATGAGGCTCTTCCACGAGGCGCGCAACATCGGTCAGGCCCCCGCACTGCGCGCGTCGAGGCGCTTCATCGTCGCGAGCACGCTGTCGCGGTTCGGCGAGCGCAGCTCGTCGACGATCTGCCCGTCGGCGAGGAAGACGACGCGGTCGGTCCAGCTCGCGGCACCCGGGTCGTGGGTGACCATGACGGTCGTCTGGCCGAAGTCGTCGACCGAGCGGCGGAGGAAGCCGAGGACCTCGGCCCCGGACGTGCTGTCGAGGTTGCCGGTGGGCTCGTCGGCGAAGATCACCTCGGGCCGGCTGACGAGCGCGCGGGCGCAGGCCACCCGCTGCTGCTGACCGCCGGACAGCTCGCTCGGCCGGTGGTCGAGCCGGTCGCGCAGGCCGATCGTGTCGATGACCTGGTCGTACCAGGCCGGGTCGGGCTTGCGGCCCGCGATGGCGAGGGGGAGCAGGATGTTCTCCTGGGCGGACAGGGTCGGGATGAGGTTGAAGGACTGGAAGACGAAGCCGACGTGGTCGCGGCGGGTCCGGGTCAGCTCCTTCTCGCCCATCGCCGTCAGCTCCTTCTCGCCGAGGAAGACCCGGCCGCGGGTGACGGCGTCGAGGCCGGCGGCGCAGTGCATGAGGGTCGACTTGCCCGAGCCGGACGGGCCCATGATGGCGGTGAACTCCCCGGCGGCGATGTCGAGGCTGACGTGGGCGAGGGCGACGACGGCGGTCTCGCCGCGGCCGTAGACCTTGGAGACGTCGTCGACGCGCGCCGCGGGGGTGGCTGCCGGCATCGCGCTCGTCTCGGAGAGCGTGGCGTTGGTGGTCATGGGTTCTCCTGCGGTGGTGTTCGCGTGGTCGGGCCGAGGTCGGCCGGCCCGGAGCCGGCGACCCGGTGACGCCGTCGTCTCGGGCTGGTTGTGCGCCGGCTGTGAGCCGGCTGGTCCATCGCTGACACGCTAGTGGGGGCACCCTCGGCTTCGCTGTGGGGTTTCCCCCTGAGCCGACCCTGAGCCACCCCGAGAGCGGCGGTGCCGAACCCGGGCCCGGCACCCAGGACGGATGTACCGACGGAGTGGGTACGCGCGGGCCTGCCGCCCGGACCGCGCGGCTTCCTAGCGTGGCAGCCATCGCCGGATGACCCGGCGGGACGAGCCGAAGGGACGAACCCATGACCGCCACGACGCCCACGCCCACGACCGAGCAACAGGGCCGGTCACGCCCCGCCGGCGCCCTTCCTGCCGCCCTCCTCGGCGTCACCCTCCCGGTGCTCGGGTGGCTGGCCCTCGTCCCCGTCGGCGGCGTCCCGCTCGTCGTCGACACCGGTAACGGCCGCCGGTCGGTCAGCCTGGTGGCCACGACGGTCGCGGCCCTCGTCGCCTCCCTCGGGGCGATCGTCCTCGCTGCCGTCGCCCGGCGGACCGGGCGGCCCCGCCTCGTCCTCCTCGGCGGCGCAGTCGCCGTGTTCCTCACGTCCCTCGTCGGACCGATGGCGGCCCCGACCGCCGGTGCCGGACTCGGCCTGGGGGCCCTCCACCTCCTCACCGCGGTGGGCGTCGTGCCGGTGCTCGCAGCGCGACTTCCTCGGCGGCGGTGACCATGACCGCGACGCGTGGACAGGTGACAATGGCCGGTATGCCGTCCCCAGCCGTGTGGTCCTCGCCGCGGCCCCGGTGGCTCGCCGGTGCGTGGCTGTCCCTCTGGGCCGGACTGCTGCTCGCACCGTCGGTCTCCGGCCTGGGCCGGGCCGAGCACCCGGCCCTCAGCGGAGTCGGGCTGCTCCTCCTCGCGGCGACCTTCGGGGTGACGATGTGGCCGGCCCTGGTCCGGCGGCGCCGCGGGCGCGCCTGGCCCGGCCCGGCGGCCGCCGCACTGCTCGTCGCCATGGCGGGTCTCGTCGGCGGGATCTCGGCCGACCTCGGCATCGGCGCGATGCCGGCCCTCGTCGCCATCGCCGTCGGCGGCGTGGCATCGGTCCGGTGGGCGCCGTGGCTCGTCCTCGTCGTCGCCCTCGGCGCCGTGGCCCTCGGCGCGGTGACCAGCGCCCCGACCGACACCCTGTGGACGGTCGGGCTGACCACTCTGCTCGCCGGGCTGCTGACCGTCGCCTTCGCCTGGCTCGGGGAGGTCATCGGCGAGCTCCAGGCCACCCGGGTGGAGCTGGCCAGGGTCGCCGTCGCGGACGAGCGGGTCCGCTTCGCCCGCGACCTGCACGACCTGCTCGGTCACACCCTGTCCGTCATCGTCGTCAAGGCCCAGGTCGCGCGGCGGGCCGCGAGCACCGACCCGGCCGCGGCAGCGGGCCACTCCGCCGACATCGAGCGGATCGGCAGAGAGGCGCTCGGCGAGATCCGCCAGGCGGTGCAGGGCTATCGCTCCCCCACCCTCGACGCCGAGCTGGCCAGGGCGAGCGCGACCCTGCGCACGGTCGGCATCGATGTCGAGGTCCGCACCGGCCACGGGGAGCTGTCCCCCGAGGAGGACGAGATGCTCGGCTGGGTGGTCCGCGAGGGGGTCACCAACGTCATCCGGCACGCCCGGGCCCGTCGCGCCGTCATCGCGACGTCGACCGACGGCACCGGCAGTCGGGTCGTCATCGAGGACGACGGCGTCGGCCCCGGCCCCGGCCCGTCCGACGGCTCCGGCCTCGCTGGGCTGCGCGAGCGAGCCCAGCGCGCCGGCGGACGCCTCGAGGTGTCCGCCGACGGGGCCGGCTTCCGCCTCGCGGCCGTCATCCCCGCGAAGGACCCGGCATGACCCGGCTCGTCATCGCGGAGGACCAGGTCATGATGCGCGAGGCGCTCGCCGCCCTGCTCGACCAGGAGGCCGACCTCGAGGTCGTCGGGCAGTGCGGCCGGGGCGACGAGGTGCTCGCCCTGGCCCGGACCCACGAGGCGGACGTCGCCCTCGTCGACATCGAGCTGCCCGGGATCGACGGGTTGGCCGCCGCCGCAGAGGCTGCACCGGGAGCTCCCGTCGTGCGCCGTCGTCATCGTCACGACGTTCGGCCGACCGGGGTACCTCCACCGGGCCCTGGCCGCCGGGGTCCGTGGCTTCGTCGTCAAGGACGGCCCGGTCGAGACCCTCGCCGAGGCGATCCGTCGGGTCGTGGCCGGGGAACGGGTCATCGACCCGGACCTCGCCGTCGACGCCCTCAGCGACGGCGCGAGCCCGCTGACGGGTCGGGAGGCCGACGTGCTGCGGGCCGCCGAGGGCGGCGCCACGGTCGCCGACATCGCCCACGCGCTCCACCTGTCCGAGCAGACGGTGCGGAACTACCTGTCCGCCGCCATCGGCAAGACGGGCACCCGCAACCGGGTCGAGGCCGCCGAGCACGCCCGGCGCGCCGGCTGGCTCTGAGGGGACGGCATACCCGTAGACGGCGAGTGGGTGCCGGGCCGCAACGGTCGCGGTCCGGCACCCACTCAGCGGTGTGCCTCGGGAGGCTGGGTCAGAAGCCCATGCCACCCATCTCGTCGCCACCGGCCGGCATGGCCGGGGCCTTCTCGGGCTTGTCCGCGATGACGGCCTCGGTCGTGAGGAACAGCGCGGCGATCGACGCGGCGTTCTGGAGAGCCGAGCGGGTCACCTTCGCCGGGTCGATGATGCCGGCCTTGATGAGGTCGACATACTCACCGGTCGCGGCGTTGAGGCCGAACCCGGGCTCGAGGTGGGCGACCTTCTCGGCGACGACGCCACCCTCGAGGCCGGCGTTGATGGCGATCTGCTTGAGCGGGGCCTCGATCGCCACGCGGACGATGTTGGCGCCGGTCGCCTCGTCACCCTCGAGGGTGAGCTTGTCGAACGCGGCCTTGCCGGCCTGGAGCAGAGCGACGCCGCCACCGGCGACGATCCCCTCCTCGACGGCCGCCTTGGCGTTGCGGACGGCGTCCTCGATGCGGTGCTTGCGCTCCTTCAGCTCGACCTCGGTCGCCGCGCCCGCCTTGATGACGGCGACGCCGCCGGCGAGCTTGGCGAGGCGCTCCTGGAGCTTCTCGCGGTCGTAGTCGGAGTCGGAGTTCTCGATCTCCGCCTTGATCTGGTTGACCCGGCCGGCGATCTGGTCGTTGTCGCCCGAGCCCTCGACGATCGTCGTCTCGTCCTTGGTGACGACGACCTTGCGGGCCTTGCCGAGCAGGTCGAGCTCGGCGGTGTCGAGCTTGAGACCGACCTCCTCGGAGATGACCTGGCCACCGGTGAGGATGGCGATGTCACCGAGCATGGCCTTGCGGCGGTCACCGAAGCCCGGAGCCTTGACGGCGACGGACTTGAACGTGCCGCGGATCTTGTTGACGACGAGCGTCGAGAGGGCCTCGCCCTCGACGTCCTCGGAGATGATGAGCAGCGGCTTGCCCGACTGCATGACCTTCTCGAGGATCGGCAGCAGGTCCTTGATGCCGGAGATCTTGGAGTTGGCGATGAGGATGTAGGGGTCCTCGAGCACCGCCTCCATGCGCTCCGCGTCGGTGACGAAGTAGTGGCTGATGTAGCCCTTGTCGAAGCGCATGCCCTCGGTCAGCTCGAGCTCGAGACCGAAGGTGTTGCTCTCCTCGACGGTGATGACGCCTTCCTTGCCGACCTTGTCCATCGCCTCGGCGATCTTGGCGCCGATCTCCTCGTCGGCCGCCGAGATGGAGGCGGTCGAGGCGATCTGCTCCTTGGTCTCGACGTCCTTGGCGATGGCGAGCAGCTCCTCGGAGACGGCCGCGGTGGCCTTCTCGATGCCGCGCTTGAGGGCCATCGGGTTGGCGCCGGCCGCGACGTTGCGCAGGCCCTCGCGGACGAGCGCCTGGGCGAGGACGGTGGCCGTCGTCGTGCCGTCACCGGCGACGTCGTCGGTCTTCTTGGCGACCTCCTTGACCAGCTCGGCGCCGATCTTCTCGTAGGGGTCGTCCAGCTCGATCTCCTTGGCGATGGACACCCCGTCGTTCGTGATCGTCGGGGCGCCCCACTTCTTCTCGAGGACGACGTTGCGGCCCTTCGGGCCGAGGGTGACCTTGACGGCGTCGGCGAGGGTGTTCATGCCCCGCTCGAGGCCGCGACGAGCCTCCTCATCGAACGCGATGATCTTGGCCATTCGGGTGGTTCCTCCCACGCGAATCGAAGTGGTCGACCAGGCGGTGCCCGCGACGGACGGGCCGGTCCGCACGCCTCATGTCATGCGTGCTCGCCGCACCCTCACCGGACTGGTCGGTGTTGACTCAGCTTTTATCACTCTCGGACCGAGAGTGCTAAGCGTCATTATTGGCACTCTCCCCTGGAGAGTGCAAACGGCACGGATCGGTGCGGACGCCCCGGGGCCCACCGGCACCCCGCCGGACGACGCAGGGCGGGGTATGCCGCGAGCCGGCCCGGCCGCCCGCCGCGCGGCCCCTCCACCGGGCCCCGCGCGGGACAGGTGAACGACAGGGAAACACGCGGGAACGGCCGGGTGCGGATTCGTGACCACGGCCGGAACCCGCCACACTAGGCCCCGTGACCGCAGCATCCGTCATCCTTGTCCTGGTCGTCATGACGGCCCTGGCGTTCGACTTCACCAACGGCTTCCACGACACGGGCAACGCGATGGCGATGTCCATCGCGACGGGAGCGCTGCGGCCCAAGGTCGCCGTCGGGCCCTCCGCCGTGCTCAACCTCGTCGGCGCCTTCCTCTCCGTCGAGGTCGCGCTCACCGTGACCAACGCCGTCATCAACATCCAGGACGCCTCCGGCGCACCCCGCTCCGATCTCCTCGTCGACGGCGGCGTCGAGCTCCTGCTCGTCATCGTCCTCGCCGGCCTCGCCGGCGGGATCATCTGGAACCTGCTGACCTGGCTGCTCGGCCTGCCCTCGAGCTCCTCCCACGCCCTGTTCGGCGGGCTCATCGGGGCGACCCTGGCCGGCCTCGGCGCGGACGGGGTCAAGTGGACCGGGGACGGCACGAAGCTCGACGGGGTGATCGGCAAGGTCGTCCTGCCTGCCGTCGCCGCCCCGCTCGTCGCGATCATCGTGTCCGCCATCGGAACCTGGTTCATCTACCGCATCACCGGAGCCATGGCCCGCGTTCAACGCGATCGCGGCTTCCGCTGGGGGCAGGTCGGTTCGGCCTCCCTCGTGTCCCTCGCCCACGGCACGAACGACGCCCAGAAGACGATGGGCGTCATCACCCTCGCCCTCATCGCGGCCGGCCACTGGACCGACACCACCGGAGTTCCGCTGTGGGTCAAGGTGGCCTGTGCCTCGGCGATCGCGCTCGGAACCTACCTCGGCGGCTGGCGGATCATTCGCACCCTCGGCAAGGGCCTCGTCGAGGTCGAGGCCCCCCAGGGCTTCTCCGCGGATGCGGCGACCGCATCGACCATCCTCGCCTCGAGCCACCTCGGCTTCGCCCTCTCGACGACCCATGTCGCGACCGGGTCGATCCTCGGGACCGGCATCGGCCGCCGCGGGGCAGAGGTGCGCTGGCGGGTGGCGCTGCGCATGGTCGTCGCCTGGCTCATCACCTTGCCCATGGCCGGGCTCGTCGGGGCACTCATGTGGGCGATCGGGCATGTCGCTCGGCGGGTCGCTCGGAGCGCGGCGTCATCATCGTCATCATCGCCGGCCTGGGCGGCTGGATGTATGCCCACTCCCGCCGCACCCCGGTCGACCACCGCAACGTCACTGCCGAGTGGGCCGACGGGAAGCCGCCCCCTCTGCCGCCGGGCGAGTCACCCGAGACATCCGAGCCATCCGCCCAGATCCACGCAGGAGACCACTCATGAACGACGTCGTGCTCGCCCTCGAGGGCACCTGGCGGGTTCTGCTGGCCAGCCTCCTGCTCGGCGCCGGGCTCCCGGCCGTCTTCTCGCTCGGCGTGCGCGCCCTCGCGATGGGCTCCGACGAGGGCGAGGACGCCCCGCTCAGCCCCAGCCCCGCCGGTCGAGCCCTGGCCGCGCTGTGCCTGCTCGTCGTGCTCGCGGGCGTCGCGCTCGGCATCACGTTCATCGTGGCCAGCGGCTTCGGGATGAAGCTGAGCTTCGAGCACATCTACCCGACGCTCGTCGACAAGCACTGAGGTACGTTGCGCCCATGACCGAGCACCCATCGTTCCTGCGACGAGCCCTGTCCTGGCTCCGCGCCGGGTACCCCACCGGCATTCCCCAGCAGGACTATGTCGCGCTCCTCGGCATCCTCCACCGGCGGCTCACCGACGACGAGGTCTCGGCCATCGCGGCCGACGTCGCCGAGCACGCCGAGGCGGACACCCCGGTCGCCGAGGCCGAGATCCGTGCGCTCATCGCATCCCGGGCCTTCGAGGACGCGGACGACGAGGACGTCGCCCGGGTGTCCGCCCGGCTCGCCGGTGGCGGCTGGCCCCTCGCCTCCCGGCCCGCGGACGACGACGAGGACGACGACGGGCCCGTCGTCGAGGGCAGCGCCCTGGCCCGGATCATCGCGTGGCTGCGGGAGGGCTACCCCGGTGGGGTCCCCGAGCACGACTACCAGCCGCTCCTCGCGCTCCTCCAGCGCCGGCTCACCAAGGGTGAGGTCAAGAAGGTCGCCAAGGCCCTGCGCAAGGCCGACGTCAGCCCGGCGGGTCCCGAGGACATCGCCGAGGCGATCCTCGACCTCACGAACGCAGAACCGTCGGACAACGACGTGCGCCGGGTGCGCGAGCGCCTGGCGAAGAAGGGCTGGCCGGTCGAGTTCCCCGACCCGGACGCGGACCAGGCCGCCGAGTAGTGGTCGGCCCGCCGGGACACCCGCGGCGGCCCCTCGACCCAACCGGCCGACCGGCGGCCCCGACGTGCAGGAGCGCCCGTCCGGCTTCCCTCACGGACGGGCGCTCCTGGTCGGTGGGCTCCTAGGACTGGACGCCGAGGCGGCGCGCCGAGCGGGCTCGCTGGCGGCTCGCCCGCAGCCGGCGGAGCCGCTTGATGAGCATCGGGTCGTGGGCGAGCGCGACCGGGGAGTCGATGAGCCCGTTGAGCACCTGGTAGTAGCGGGTGGCGCTCATGTCGAACAGCTCCTTGATGGCCTGCTCCTTGGCGCCGGCGTACTTCCACCACTGCCGTTCGAAGGCGATGATCTCGCGGTCGCGCTCCGACAGCTCGGCGGCGACGGTGGTGACCTGATCGCGGGCAGCGCTCACGTTCGACCCTTCTCGTGTGGTGTTCCCAGGCGGACTCTCACTGTAGCCGTCGAATGACACGGCTGTCATTCGACCGGGGACCGTGCCGCGTGTCGACTGGACATCGCCCGCCCAACCCAACTCATCCGCCACAATCGTCACATCCGCCGCACGGGTCAGCCGGCCCGGAGGAGGATCGACTCGAGCTCGGCCACCGTGTCGGCGACGGCGTCCGGCCCCGCCGCGAGCAGCTCCCCGCGGACCCCGGCCCCCCACGTCACGGCGACGGCGGCCATTCCGGCCGCCCGGGCCGCCCGGACGTCGACGACGGCGTCGCCGACGTAGACGCAGGCGGCCGGGTCGACGCCGAGCACCCGCGCCCCGTGCAGCAGCGGGTCGGGCGCGGGCTTGTGCCGCTCGGTGTCCTCGAGCGTCGCGATGACGTCGATGAGCCCGTCGATGCCGACGCCGTGGGTGGCCAGCCGGGCACTGTGGCGGCGCTTGGACGTGACGACCCCTGCCTCGATGCCGGCCTCGCGGAGCCGGGTGAGGAGCTCGGGCACGCCGGCATACCGCTGGATGAGCCGCTCGGTGTTGGCGAGGTTCCAGTCGCGGTAGGCCTCGTCGAGGGCGACCCCGTGCTCGGGCTCCTCCTCGAGAAGGGACTGGCAGCAGCGGTCGGCCGATCCAGGAGCGGGCCCGCTCCTCGGACGGCTCGACGCCGAGGACCTTCCGGAACGCGTGCTGGTAGGACGCGACGATGAGGGGGATCGTGTCGGCGAGGGTGCCGTCGAGGTCGAAGAGGACGGTCCGCCACCGGGGCGCGGGCGGGGGCTCGGGCGGGGTCACCGGGACAGGGTATGCCGCGTCCTCGGGGTGCTCGCGACCGCGTCCGCCCTGCCGGTCTCCTCCGCGAGCACCCGTCCGCGACACCACCCGGTGCTCGCCGAAAGGTCCGGGCTACCGGTCTCCGTCCCGAGCACCCGTGCCGGGGCCCGCAGGACCCGGGTCGGGGGCGTGGTGCGGTCCTCGACGGCGGACCGCGACGGCGGCCAGGACGGCGAGAACGGCGGCGAGGACGCCGCTCGCGCCGACGAGGGCGACGCGCCGGGCGGTCGCCTGGGTGTCGCCGCCGCGGCCCGCCGGGAGCTCGCTGCCCACGCCGCGCCGCCGGGGGTGCGGCGCCCTCCTCCTCCGGCAGGACCGCGGTGAGGGCCATCCGGGGGTCGACGACGCCGTAGCCGACGGCGATGGTGCGCTCGCCCGGCCCTGCCGGGTGGTCGGCGGTGGCTCGGAGGCGGTGCATGACCTGCTCGGCGGACAGGTCGGGGAAGCGCGACCGCACGAGAGCGACGACGCCGGAGACGTAGGCGGCCGAGAAGCTCGTGCCCTGGATGGGGGACATGCCGTCCGTCGTCGCGATCCGGTCGACCTGGCCCGCGCCGCCCTCGTGGGGGTTCGTCGAGACGATGTCGTCGCCGGGGGCCGCGACGTCGACCCACGGGCCGGCCAGCGAGAAGTCGGCGGCCTGGCCGGAGGTCGTCACCGAGCCGACCGTGAGCGCGGCGTCGATGTTGGCCGGGGTCGCTCCGGTGACCGAGAGCGTGCCCGGGGGTGTTCTGGGTCGAGCAGGCCTGGGTCTCGCCGAGGTTGCCCGCGGCCACGACGACGACGACGTCCTCGCGGACCGCCCGCTCGACGGCCGCGGTGAGGGCGGCGTCGTTCGTCGACGCGGCGGGGCCGCACTCGGCCGCGGAGATGTTGATGACGCCGGCCCCCTCGTCGACGGCGAGGTCGATGGCCTCGGCGAGGGTCGTGCCGTCGCCGGCGGTCGCCGAGGCGTCGTCGGTCCGGAGCCTGTAGTGGAGGCTGTTCTGCCGGATGGTGAGGATCCGGGCGTCGGGCGCCACCCCGGCATACCCGCTGGCGGCGTCCGGGGCCCCGGCGATGAGCCCGGCGACGAGGGTGCCGTGGCCGTCGCAGTCGAGCAGCCCCCGCGTGTCCACGCCGGTGTCGATGAGGTCGCCGCCGGGGACGAGCCGGTCGCCGAACGCCGGCCCCGGACGGACGCCGGTGTCGATGACGGCAACGGTCACGCCCGCCCCGCGCGACAGCGGCCACAGCGACGTGTAGCCGAGGGCGCGCTGGGGCGCCGAGACGGCCTCCTCGAGGGGATCGAGGGTGATCGTCGACTCCGAGATGCACCGGCTCGTCTGCTCGTACGGCCCCGGCTGGGGAGGCGCCGCCGCCGCCGGCGTCGCGGCCGACGGGACGAGGAGGGCGAGGCCGACCGCCGCCCCGGCTGCGAGCGGCGGCGCGAGCCGGCGGCGCCGGGAGCGCTGGGGAGCCGTCACCAGTGGCGGACGGCGGTGTAGAGACCCGCGGCCCCGACCGCCAGCGGCAGGACGGCGGCGAGGAGGACGCTCTCGGCGATGTCGATGCTGCGCCCGGTCATCGGGCTGAGCCGGCGGCGCGGGGCGATGACGGTGACGAGGACCGCGACGGCCGCAGCGAGCACGGCCAGGACGACGACGCCGAGCGAGGAGCCCTCGGGCATGACCCGGACGGCGGCACCGAGGCCGACCGCCGCGGCGAGTGTGCCGACGACGAGCAGGACGACCCGGGGCAGCCGCCCGGGAACGGAGCGGACCCGCAGCATGAGCGAGGCGACGGCGACGGCGGCATAGAGGACGCCGAACGTGCCGCCGTCCGCCATCGCGAGCGCGGCGCCCGAGGCCGCCACGACGGCGCACCCGGTGAGGGTCCCGTCGAGGAACTCGGAGGCCACCGCCGCTCGGCGGCTGACCTCGGCGAAGTCGACGCCGAGGGCCGAGTCGCGCAGGTCGTCCGGGGTCGTCGGGATGACGGGGACCGGGAGGCGGGAGAGGCGCACCGCGAGCCACGGCAGCATCGACATCGCGGCGAGCGCGAAGGCCGAGACGACGACGGCCACCTGCGAGACCGACGCGTCGAGCAGCAGACCGGCGAGCGAGCCCACGGTGACGAAGCCCGGCCACGACCGCCCAGGCCGACAGCACGAGGGTCCCGGTCCCGAGCAGGACGAGGGCGAGCACGGCATACCCGAGGAGGACGGATCCCCCGAGCAGCGCGCCGGGGAAGCCCCCGTCGCCGGGCACCGCGAGCAGCCCGGCGACGAACGCGACGGGCGCACCGCACGCCGCGACGGTCACCGCGAGCACCGTCGACGCCCCACCGCGCGCGAGCCCGCCCGCCGTCGCCAGCGCCGCGACGGCCACGCGCGCCGGCGACGGCCGCGGCACCGAGGTCGTGGGGGCCGACGGCGAGGACGTATGCCGCGACGAGCAGCCCGGCGCCCGCCGCGAGGGCCCCTGCCAGGTCGCGGAGCGAGGACCCGTCGGTGCGGTCCTTCACGGCGGCGGCGATGGCGTCGACGACGTCGTCGTAGACCGGTTCGGGCACGGCCGAGCGGACCGCCGAGAGCTGGAGCGCCGTGCCGTCGAGGACGTCGAGTGAGCGGAGCGAGCGGGCCGGGTCGAGGCGGTCGCCGCCGACGGGGGCGAGCTGCCAGCCGTCGTGCGTCGTGCCGCCGTCGTCCCCGCGCTCGCCCACCATCTCGAGGAGAAGCGGCAGCAGATCGACGAGGGGGACGTCGGCCGGCAGGGCGACGTCGACCCGGGTCCGCGGAGCGACGACGAGCACCCGGGTGAAGGCCCCGGCGTCGACCTGGCTCACGAGCGACCACCCCTCCGCATGCGCCCTAGTATAGGAAGGCCGAACCGGGCCGGCTCGCCGTTTCCGGTGGCATCGACGTGTACGCGACCGACGAGACCGCCACGGGACGGAGGGCACATGGCGACCCGCGCGTTCGCGCGCCGGCCACGCATGGCGCAGCCGGTCATGCCCGAGGGCGAGTTCGTCATCGAGCCCCCGCCGGAGCTGCCCCGGACGGCGCCGACGAGCATCATGACGTACGTCCTGCCGGTCGCCATGGTCGGCATGGTCGGCGGCTTCATCGTCGTCGGTGGCCTCAACCCCGCCTCGCTCATGATGGGCGGGATGATGCTGATGATGACCGTCGGCATGGTCGGCTCCGGACGCGGCGGCGGGCCGACAAGGCCCAGCTCGCGACCGACCGCAACGACTACCTCGCCTACCTCGACGGCCTCCGGTCCGACATCGACGACGTCCGCAGCGCCCAGCGACGGGCCCTGTCCTTCACCCACCCCGCCCCCTCGGCGCTGTGGGCCCTCGCCGGGGGTCGCCGGATGTGGGAGCGGCGCCACCACGACGCGGACTTCACCGAGGTCCGCATCGCCCTCGGCCCCCAGGAGCTCGCGAGCCCGCTGCGCCCTCCCGCAGTCGGGGCCCATCAACGAGATCGACCCCATCAGCGCCGTCGCGCTCAGCCAGCTCGTCAAGGCCCACTCGTTCGTCGAGGACCTGCCGCTCGCCATCCAGCTCGCGTCCTTCCCCGTCATCGACGTCGGCGGCGACCGGGAGGCCGCCCGCGCCATGGTCCGGGCGGCGATCTGCCAGCTCGCGACGTTCCACGGCCCCGACGGGCTCCTCGTCGCGGCCGTCGTCGACTCCGCCGGACGCGCCGAGTGGGACTGGCTGAAGTGGCTCCCGCACAACCACCACCCGAGCGCCGTCGACAGCCTCGGCCCGGTCCGGATGGTCGCCGGCACCCTCGACGAGGTCGACGAGATGCTCTCCGACGAGCTGTCCGGACGCGGCCGCTTCTCCCGCAAGGCCGAGCTCGCCACCGACCAGCCGCACATCGTCGTCGTCGTCGACGGCGGCCAGGTCACCTTCGACGACGGCCCCCTCGTCGGCGCCGGCCTCGTCGGCGTCACCCTCGTCGACGTCTCGCAGGTGCTCGGCGGCCTCGCGGCCCGGACCGGCCTGCGGCTCGTGACGAGCCAGGGCCGGCTCGGCATCCGCGAGGAGGGCGGCGTCGACTGGATCGGCGTCCCCGATGCGATCGGTGCCGTCGAGGCCGACGCCCTCGCCCGGCGCCTCGCGCCGTACCGCCTCGCCGAGACCCGGCGCGACGACGACGGCCTCGTCGGCTCGACCGAGCTGCCCGACATGCTCGGCCTCGGCGACATCGCCCACCTCGACCCGGACCTGGTGTGGAAGCCGCGGACCCTGCGCGACCTGCTGCGCGTGCCCATCGGCGTCGGGCCCACCGGCGAGGCGGTCGAGCTCGACATCAAGGAGTCCGCCCTCGGCGGGATGGGCCCGCACGGCCTCGTCGTCGGCGCCACCGGCTCCGGCAAGTCCGAGCTGCTGCGCACCCTCGTGCTCGCCCTCGCCGTGACCCACAGCCCCGAGCAGCTCAACCTCGTCCTCATCGACTTCAAGGGCGGCGCGACCTTCGCCGGGCTGCAGGACCTCCCCCAGACCGCCGCCGTCATCACCAACCTCCAGGACGACCTCGCGATGGTCGACCGGATGTACGACGCGCTGTCGGGCGAGATGAACCGGCGCCAGGAGATGCTGCGGGCCGCCGGCAACCTCCTCAACGTCCGCGACTACGAGAAGGCCCGGGCCGCCGGGGCTCCCCTCGAGCCGCTGCCCTGGCTCTTCGTCGTCTGCGACGAGTTCTCCGAGCTGCTCGCCCAGAAGCCCGACTTCGCCGAGCTCTTCGTCGCCATCGGCCGCCTCGGCCGTTCGCTGGGCATGCATCTGCTCCTCGCCTCGCAGCGCCTCGAGGAGGGCCGGCTGCGCGGGCTCGACAGCCACCTGTCCTACCGGATCGGCCTCAAGACCTTCTCGGCGTCCGAGTCGCGCACCGTCCTCGGCGTCCCCGACGCCTACGAGCTCCCGCCGATCCCCGGCTCCGGCTACCTCAAGGTCGACACGACCTCGATGACCCGGTTCAAGGCGGCCTACGTGTCGGGGCCCTACGCCCACGGGGCCGGGCCGGTCGCCCCGGCCGGGCGCACGGCATACCGCCGCCCGGTCTCCTTCGTCTCCTCCCGGGTCGACCTCGAGCCCGAGCTCGTCGGGCCGGCGACCCCCGCACCGACGGCGGCGGCCGCCGGCCCCCGCCGCGAGGAGCGACGAGACGACGCTCCTCGACCTCGTCGTGTCCCGGCTGCACGGCCACGGGGCGCCGGCCCACGAGGTGTGGCTGCCACCGCTCGCCGAGTCCCCCTCGCTCGACCGGCTGCTGCCGCCGCTCGAGGAGGTCCCCGGTCGAGGCCTCGTCGCCGCCGGGCTGGGACCACCGGCTGCGGGTCCCGATCGGCGTCGTCGACCTGCCCTACGAGCAGCGCCGCGACACCCTCCTGCTCGACTTCTCCGGCGCCGCCGGAAACGGCATCGTCGTCGGCGGCCCGCAGAGCGGGAAGTCCCTCACCCTCCGGACGATCGTCAGCAGCCTCGCCCTCACCCACTCCCCTCGCGAGGTCCAGGTCTACGTCGCCGACCTCGGCGGCGGCGCCCTCGTCCCGACCCAGGCCCTGCCGCACGTCGGCGGCGTCGCGACCCGCGCCAACCGCGACTACCTCCGCCGGCTCGTCGCCGAGGTCTCCGGCGTCGTCACCGAACGCGAGCAGCGCTTCCGCGAGCTCGGCGTCGAGTCGATGGCCGACTACCGCGCGATGCAGCGGCGCGGTGACGCCGCGGCCGCGGCCGACCCGTTCGGGGACGTCTTCCTCGTCGTCGACGGCTGGGGCGCCTTCCGCGAGGAGTTCGACGAC
This sequence comes from uncultured Actinomycetota bacterium, assembly GCA_963745335.1. GTDB lineage: Bacteria > Actinomycetota > Actinomycetes > Actinomycetales > Dermatophilaceae > CAVSJJ01. The sequence continues at coordinate 164,069 of CAVUXP010000003.1, read as the reverse complement.
CTCGAGGCCAAGGTCACCTCCCTCGCCGCCCGCGGGCCTGTCCTACGGCGTCCACGTCCTCATCGGCGCGGCCCGCTGGCAGGAGGTGCGCCCGGCCCTCAAGGACTCCCTCGGCACCCGCGTCGAGCTGCGTCTCGGCGACCCCCTCGAGTCCGAGGTCGACCGCCGCGCGGCCCAGCTCGTCCCCGCCGGCGCCCCCGGCCGCGGCCTCACGCCCGGCAAGCGGCACCTGCTCGTCGGCCTGGCCCGCATCGACGGCAGCAGCGACCCCTCGACGGTCGCGTCGGCCTACGCCGAGCTCGCCGGGGCCGTCGCCGCCGGCTGGACCGGCCCCGGCGCCCCGGCCGGTGCGCACCCTGCCCGACCGGCTCGAGCTCGCCGACCTGCCGCTCCCCACCGGGAGCCGGGCCGTCCCGGTCGGCGTCGACGAGGAGGCCCTCGCGCCGGTCGACCTCGACTTCGACGCCGACCCCCACCTGCTCTACTTCGCCGACGGCGAGATGGGCAAGACGACGTTCCTCAAGGTCCTCGCGACGGGGATCATGCGCCAGTACTCCTCGGAGGAGGCGCGGCTGCTCGTCGTCGACTACCGCCGCACGATGCTCGGCTTCGTGCCCGAGCAGTACCTCGCCGGGTATGCCGCGGGCTCGCCCGGGCTCACCGCCTTCCTCGGCGACCTCGTGCCCCTCCTGCGAAGCCGCCTCCCGGGCCCGGACATCACGCCGGACCAGCTGCGGGCCCGGAGCTGGTGGAGCGGGCCGGAGGTGTTCGTCATGGTCGACGACTACGACCTCGTCGCGACCGGCGACAACCCCCTCGTCCACCTGCGCGAGCTGCTCCCGCAGGCCAAGGACATCGGCCTGCACCTCGTCATCGCCCGGCGCAGCGCCGGCGCCTCCCGGGCCCTCTACGACCAGGTCATCCAGTCGGTCCGCGACCTCGGCTCCCCCGGGTTCGTCGGCACCGGCGCCTCCGACGAGGGTCCGCTCCTCGGACCGGCCCGTCCGCAGCCGACCTACCCGCCGGGTCGCGGCATGCTCGTCCGCCGCCGGGTCGGCGCCCAGCTCGTCCAGATCGCGACCGTCTGACGCGGGGCCGGCGAGCCGCCCGGCCCGAGGCTGCCCGTTCCGTGCGACACGGCCGCGACCTTTGGCACGATGGGCACCGACCGACCGTCGCGCCGGCCATCCGGAGGGGAACCTCGCCCAGCCGTCCGAGTCCGCCACCGGGTCCGAGGTGCTCGTCGGGCCCGGCACGAACTGCCGGGTCCTCGACCGGGTCGACATGGCGACGACGTCAAGGACATCCTCGAGGAGGCCCCGTGACCGACGCCGAGGGCCGGGAGAGCCCGGTCGAACCGGCCAACCCCGCCAAGGCCGCCGACTGGCCCCACGCCGAGGTCGTGCCGGACAACGACGCCCGGCTCGAGGAGTGGCTCGGGTCGATGACCCCGGCCGAGCGGGCCCACTGGGAGGAGCGGATCGCCGCGTCCGCCGCGGAGGATCTCGGGGCGACGGCGGCCCGCCAGGCCGACCGCCGGGTCGCGGCCGCCCTCGGTGTCGACCCCGACCGGACCGCGCAGCTGCGGGACGCGCTCGCCGAGCGGCCGGCATACGACGGGCTGGTGTTCCAGGCGCTGCGCCACCCCCTCGACGCCGGGACCCATACGACGCGGGGGATGCTGCTGACGACCACCGAGGCGTCTCTCGCCCTCGTCCGGCCCGGGCGCGGCGGGCGCGCGGGCGGTCGGACGCCGGGGGCCGACCGCCCGCACCGCGTCCTCGCGGTCGCGTCGCGGACCGGCCGGCCGGCGGTCGGTCTCGCCGTCCGACCCGCCGAGCACCCGGTCGTGTTCCTCCCGGGCACCCGGCTCCGGGTCCTGGCCGCCCGCGACCTCGGGTCCGCCGACGTCGTCCTCGCCGTCGACGAGACCGATCCCGCAGCCACCGGGTCGGTGCCGGACGACGCGCTGTGGCGTCGGGCCGCGACCGCGCTCGCCGAGGCCGGCGCTCCTCCTGCCGACGCCGACCCGGCGTCCTATCTGGCGGGCTCGCTGCCATGACGAGGGAGCCCGCCGGGCACGAGACGTTGCCGTCATCGGCGGGGCGGGTCGGCCGGTGGAACAGCTGTTCCGGCATCCCGAGCAGCGCGAGGTCGTCTTCCTCCCCGTGACGATGGTCGGACCGCGACATTCCCGTTCCGCCGGCTCGGTTCTGGACGGGTCCGGGACCGGTGGCGGGTCTGGTTGATTCCGGTAGATTGAGCCGCGTCCCCAGCGGAGGGGGCCTGCCGGGGGATATCTCGTTGCCCAGCAGACACCGGTCACGGCGCCTGCCCTGGCCGTGATCGTTCGACCCGGAACCTAGGGAAGGCAGAGACATGGCTGGGTTCGTCACCGAAACCTCTCAGATGCAGACTGCCGCCGCCCACGTCGACGACGTGGCCGCGCAGATCTCCTCGCTCCTCAGCGCGCTGCGTGCCGAGGTCGCCACCGCACCGGCCCACTTCAGGGGCGCCGCCGCCGCGACCTTCCAGCAGCTCATGAACCAGTACGACCTGGACGCCGCGAAGCTCCGCGAGGCGCTCGCCGGGATCTCGCAGCAGATCTCGGAGTCCGGCAAGTCCTACGCCGTGCAGGACACCGCGCAGAGCGACGCGCTCCGGTCGTCCGGCTCCGGCCTCAACATGTGACCACTGGTCACCCCGACGTCACGACGAAGAGAGATGAGTGGATTCATGACTGACCAGGTTGGAGCGGACTTCGCCCGCCTCGCGGCGACCCAGCAGCAGCTCACGTCGACGGTCTCGTCGATGAACGGCAAGCTCGAGGACCTCAAGGCCTTCCTCAAGCCCCTCGTGGCGACGTGGGAGGGCGAGGCCTCGGCGAACTACCAGGCGCTCCAGGCCAAGTGGGACACCGCGGCGACGGACCTCAACGCGGTCCTCGGCCGGATCAGCGGCGCCCTCGCCGAGACGAACAGCCAGTTCCAGGCGACGGAGAAGTCGAACGCCGCGCGCTTCTGACGCCACGGGCGCGTAGCCAGAGGAGGGGCTGATGGCGCCGACCAGTGCGGTCGAGCTCGCCACCGACGATTTCGGTCGGTGGCTTCGGCGTGCCCGCCTGGTCCTTCCCGTCCCGCTCAACTCCGGCTACGCCGCCCGGGTCGACCTCGACTGGGACGAGCTCCTCGCCGTCAGCGAGGAGCGCATCGAGATCACCAACGCCGTCGAGCGCGCGGACGCCGACCAGCCGCCGCTCGTCCGTGAGCTGCTCCGGTATGCCGCCCGGCTGCTCTCCGGGCCGGACCTCGGGGTGTATGCGGTCCGGTCCGACGCCGCCGGCTGCGAGACCATGGCGGTCGGCCTGTCCTCCGGCCCGGACGGGCTCGTCGTCGTCGACACCCCGACCACGGTCCGGCTCGTCCGGACGAGCGCCACCGAGCTGGCGAGCGCCGTCGTCGCGGCGATGCCGTCGCTGCGCGGGTTCGCCCTCGAGCCGATCCGGCTGACCGAGCGGGCCCTCGAGACGATCCACGCCGGCGCGTCGGCCCGCGGGCTGGACCGGGCGGCGCACAACGCCGCGGCCGCCGCCGGCATACCGACCGAGGTCGTGCAGACGCTCGCCCGGCTCCAGGAGGCCACCACCGGCGGCGGCCTCATCGGCGCCGTGCGCTACGCCGAGGACGGCGAGGCACTCCCGGCGCCGCTGTCCTCCGACTGGTACGAGGGACCGACGGGCGCGGTCCTCAAGCGGAGCCTCGGCGACGGCAGCCATGTCTACGAACCCGCGACGAGGACGTCCATGACCAGCGCCGCCGTCGCGGCCGTGTCGTCGGCGAGCCCTGCCACCGCGACCCGATGATGAGAAGGCCACAGACCATGCACGCCCCGACCACGAAGGACCGGCGATGAGTCGCTACAGCTCGTGGTCGTCCCGGCAGCTCAAGGCCGCCGGCACGACCGTGAACGCCTGGCCGCTCTGGCAGATGGCGGACCTGCTGGACGAGGGCCAGCAGTCCGCGAGCCTGTTCGAGCAGCAGGCCCGCAGCGCCCTGTCGACCCTCGCCCCCGGCTGGACCGGCGCCGGCGCCGCCTCGGCGCACGAGGTCGTCACGACGACCGCCGCGAAGGCGGGGACGACGGCCAGTCAGGCGACGTCGGCGAGCGACGTGGTCCGCACCTTCGCCGACTCGATGGCCCGGTCCACCTACGAGGTGTCGATCATGCCGGCGCACCGACCCGCCGCGGGTCAGTCGACTACCTCGTCAAGGGACTGCTCAGCCCGGTGTCGGCGACGGCCGAGTACGTCGCGGCGGCCCGTCAGGCCGAGAGCCAGCGCCAGGCCCTCGTCAGCAAGGTCTCGGCGATGGACTCCCAGGGCCTGCAGACGGCGGACACGCTGCGGACGACGTTCACGAGCGCCGCGATCGAGGTGCCTGCGCCCCCGCCCCCGACCCTGCCCGGTGGCGCCACCGTTCCGCGATCCTCCGGGTCGCCGGCCGGCCCCACCCCGACGTCCTCGGGCAGCACGGGCGCGCCCCCGTCCGGCGCGACGTCGGGACCGGCACCCCACGGCGGTGACAGTCCCGCCCCGGGCGCCTCCCCGGTTCCCTCGGGTGGCTCGACCCCGTCCGGTGGCACGCCGGCCGGCCAGCCCACCCCGACGCCCGGCGCGCCGGATGGCGGCCCGACGGTCCCGCAGAGCACCCCCACGGCGCCGCCGGTGACGACCACCGTCCCCGGGACCGCCGGATCCCCCGGCAGCCCGGCCGTCCCGCCCGCCGCACATGCCGGCGCGAGCGCGCTCCCCGGGGCCCTCCTCGGTGGCGCGGTCCTCACCGGCGGCGCGAGCGCCGCCCTCGGCTCCTCGACGCTGGGCATGCCGACGACCGTCACGGGCGGGTGGGCTCCCGGCGCCGCACCCGGCGAGGTCGTCCCCGGTGCCGGGGCCGGCTCCGGCGCGTCGGGTGTCCGTGGCACCGGCCCGACCACCGCCCGAGGGCACCGGCTCCGTGGGCCGGGGGGCCGGTCGGCGCCACCGAGGGCACCCCGGGCTCGGCGACCGCCGGGCGGCCCGGCTCGATCACCGCTCGCCCCGGGACGGCACGTCCCGGCGCGGGCCGGTCCGACGCAGGACCGCTCGAGCGGACCGTCGGCCGGTCCCCCTCCGGCTCGGCGACCGAGGAGGGACGGGTCGGCCGGCGTGGCCGACACCGGCGCCCCTCGGCGCGGGGTCATCGGCGAGGAGGGCCCGACGGGCCGCAGCGCCGCCGCGGAGAGCGCCGGCCGCGGCGGGGCCGGCCGGGCCATCGGCTCGCGTGGCCCCGGTTCACTCTCGTCCGCCGAGGACGGCGCCGGCGGGCGTTCGGCCACCGGGCGGACCGCCTCCCGGGGCCCGATGGGGCGCGGGGGCCGACGCCGCGACGAGGACGACGCGCTCGACGAGCGTCCCGACTACCTCGTCGAGTCCGACGAGGTGTGGGGCGACGGGCGCACCGTGGCCCGGCCCGTCCTCGGAGACCGGCCCGAGATCGACAGCGAGGACCTCTGATGCTCTTCCCCGACGTCGGCGACCTGTCCGACTTCCTCCAGCGGATCCGCGACCGGGCCACCGAGGCCCAGCTCGCCGGCAGCGAGTTCACGGTCGTCGACCAGGTCTACCGGGACGGCTACCGGGACCTGTACGCCGTCTACCAGCAGGTCGTCGAGGCCCGCGAGAGCATCGAGGCCCGGGCCCAGGCGATGGACCCCTCCTCGGTGTCCCATCCGATCTCGGGCGTCCTCGTCGGGGCCTCCCGCTCCCGGCTCACCGTCGACGGCGGCAACACCCCCTCGCTCACCGCGGCGTTGACCGTGCTCGAGGCCGAGATCGCGACCACCCTGCAGTCGATGTACGACGCCTTCGTCGCCTACCAGCGCACCGACGAGGAGTCCGCGTTCGACCTCATGCGCGGCGCCCAGGCCCCGTGATCCCGCCGATCGCCCGGCGGGCGCGGCGCGGCGCCGCTCTCCTCGGAGCCTGCCTCGCGCTCGGCGCGGCCGCCGCCCCGGCCACCGCCGCCACCCCCGTCTCCCCGGCGCAGGCCCGGGCCTCCGAGTGGTGGCTCTCGGCGCTCGGGGTGACCCAGGCGCAGCGAACGACCACCGGGCGCCGGGGTGTCCGTCTGCCTCATCGACTCCGGCGTCGACGCCACGTTCCCGGACCTGCGCGGGACGACGTTCGCCGACGGCACCGACCTCAGTGGACAGGGAGCCGCCGACGGGCTCCGGACCGTCGACCTCGAGGGCCACGGCACGGCGATGGCGGCATTCATCGCGGGGGCGGGGCAGTCGGGGGACCGAGGGCTGCTCGGTGCGGCTCCGGGGGCATCGATCATGTCGGTGTCGATCGACACGGCCGCGGGCGGGACCTCCGTCAGCGACGCCGTCGCCTACTGCGCCGACCACGGGGCCGAGGTCATCAACATCTCGCTCGTCGGTGCCGTCGACCCGAAGGCCATCGCGTACGCGCAGGCCCGCGACGCCGTCGTCGTCGCGGGCACCGGCAACGACGGCGGCCGCGAGAGCCTCGGCGACATCGCCGGCGCCTGGGGCGTCCTGGCCGTTGCGGGCATCGACCGCTCGCGCGAGATCGACCCACGGTCGTCGGCGGCCGGGGCGTTCCTCCTCCTCCCCGACGAGGAGCCGACGGCGGGGGACTTCGGTGGCGTCGGCGTCGCCGCCCCGTTCGCCGCCCGTGGCGATGCCTCGACGGGCCGCCCCGGCGACTGTCCCGGCGGCGTCTTCGGCCCGCGCAGGGTCTGGGGCGCCGACGGGGTCCTCTACAACCGGCAGTGCGGCACCTCGATCAGCACCGCCGTCGTGTCCGGCGTCGTCGCGCTCGTCCGGGCGGCTCACCCCGAGCTCAACGCCGCCAACGTCGTCAACCGGATCATCACGACGGCCGCCCCCCCGACCGACGGCTCCGAGCCGCCGTCGCCCCTCTACGGCTTCGGCGTCGTCGACGCGGCGGCCGCCGTCTCGGCCGACGTCCCCCCCGTCGACGCCAACCCGCTCGGGTCCTGCTTCACCGGCTCCCGCGGCGTCTGGGACCCCCGCGTCCCCGCCCAACGTCCCGAGCCGGAGGCGCACGCCGCGCCCGCACCCGCCCCCTGGCAGGACATCGTGATCCCCGACGCCACCGCCACGACCGGGACCACCGGCGAGGACGGCGTCGGTGCGTCGACCGGCACCGTCGCCTCGAGCGGCATACCGCCGATCCTCGTCCTCGTCGGTGCCCTCGTCCTCGTCCTCCTCCTCGTCGGGGTCCTCGTGGCCGTCCTCCTCGCCCGCCGGCGCGCTCCGCAGCCCCCGGCGGCGCCCAGGCCCTGGCCACCGCCCCCGTCCGGTCCCGTCCCACCCGGCCCCGGATCCCCCTAGGCGACGGAAGCGAGCCAACGTGTCCTTCGATGCCGAGATCGGCGACCTGCGCACCTCGGCGCAGGCGGCACGGTCCGCCGCCGACCAGACGGGCGCCCTCGACCCCGCCGAGGCGCTCCGCAGCGCGTCCGGAGGACTCCCCGGGTCGGCCGCGGCGGCCGTTCTCGGCCAGGTCGCGGCACGATGGGACGCCGAGCGCACCCGCTGGGCGACCCGGGCCCGCGGCTACGCCGCCGACCTCGATGCCGCCGCGACGAGATATGCCGCCGCGGACGGCGCCGCTCGGGACGCCTTCCTCGCCGCTCCGCAGCGACCCCGATGAGCCTCGGCTGGGCGCAGGTGCGCCTCTGGCGGTCGGCGCCGCTCGACGGGGCGGAGTCCGGGCTGCGCACGACCCGGCAGGGGCTCGTGTCGTGCGCCGACGAGCTCGCGGAGATGGGGACGCCCGGGACGTGGACGGGCACCGCCGCCACGGCGGCGCGAGGCACCCTCCGCTCCCTCACCGACGCCCTGGAGCTCGTCACGGCCCAGGTCGCCGCCGCCCATCGGGCGATGGCCGACGCCTCGGACGGGGTGCTCGGCGTCGAGCAGGCGGTCCGCGAGGCCGAGTCGTTCGCCACGGCATACGGGCTGCGGATCTCGGCGACGGGAACGGTGACCGACCCGGGATGGCCGCTGATGTGCTTCGCCACCGAGCACGACGAAGAGGTCGCCCGGCGCGAGCGCCAGGCTCTCGTCGACGAGTGCGCCGACCGCGTCGGGGCGGCGGTCCGGCGCGCCGCCGACGTCGATGCCGACCTCGTCGCGGTCCTGCGCGGGATCCTCAGCGGCGCGCTCACCGACGGCGCCGCGACCTCGCTCGCCGATGCCGCCGCCGTCGGTGACGCGGCCGGGGGTCTCGGCCTGCTGCCGCCCCCGGACGGGGCCGGGTCGGCCGCCGAGAACGCGGCATGGTGGTCCTCGCTGTCCCCCTCCGAGCAACGACGGGTCATCGCCGAGCACCCGGACTGGATCGGCAACCGGGACGGCATCGACCTCGACGCCCGCGACGCGGCCAACCGGATCCTCCTTCCCCGATACCGCACCGAGCTCGAGGGCGAGCTCGCCGACCTCCTGCGCGCCCAGCAGGACTACCTCGAGCAGTGGGGCACGGAGAACGCGCTCTATCGCGCTCCAGCTGAGCGAGGCCCGCGACAAGCTCGCCTCGCTCGACGCCGTCGACACGATCCTCGGCCGGGGAGACCGGTACCTCCTCGGCCTCGACCTCACCCACGACCGGGCCCAGGCCATCGTCGCCAACGGCGACGTCATGACCGCCGACCACGTGGCGGTCTTCACCCCCGGCTTCACCTCGACCGTCCAGGGCATGGGCGGCTACGACAACGACATGGCCGACCTCGCGACCCGCGCCGGATGGTCCTCGGTCCTCAGCGGCGACACCGGGAGCGTCGCGACGGTCACCTGGCTCGGCTACCAGGCGCCCCAGTGGGACACCATCCTCACCGGCAACTCCGTCGCGGGTGCCGGCGCCGCCCGGGACGGCGGACGGTCCCTCGCCGAGTTCCTCCGTGGGATCAACACCTCCCGGCTCACCGATCCCGACCTCACCGCCCTCGGCCACTCCTACGGCTCGCTGACGACGGGGTATGCCGTGACGGAGCCGACCGGGGTCGACCACGTGGCCTACTTCGGCTCCCCCGGCCTCGGGACGTCGGACATCTCCGACTTCCAGGTCCCGACGGGGCAGAGCTTCTACGCCGAGGCGAACCGGGACGCCGTCGGCGACATCGGGATGACCGGCCGGTTCGGCGCCGATCCCAGCGGCATGGACGGGATGCGCCATCTCGAGACCCGTGCGTCGACCGCGCCCGACGGGACGGTCCTCGCCGGGGTCACCGGCCACAGCGCGTACCTCGAGGACGGGTCGACGAGTCAGTACAACCTCGCCGAGATCGTCGCCGGGCACCCGGAGCGCGTCATCGAGGGCAACGACGTCGGCTTCTGGACCGACCCCATCGTCGTCCAGCCCTGGTGGCCGTTCTGATGGCCGGCCTCCTGCGGGCCGTCGTCGCCCGCTGCCTCGCCGTCGTCGCCGGCTGTCTCGCCGCCGTCGCCCTCGTCTCCTGCACCCCCACCCAGGGAGGACCGTCCATGACCCCCGAGGAGCAGCTGCGCGCGCGGCCGAGCTTCGCCCAGGCCGAGCGGGACTATCTCGGCATGCTGTCCGAGATGCGCACGGCGCTGTCCGGGACCGACCCGTCCCTGCGGTGGCGCGAGGACGCCCCGAGCCGCGAGGGGCGGGCCGGGTGCGGGGCGCCCTTCGACGTCGTCGCCGATGCCGAGTCCGCGAACTACACGAGCGGTCACGCGGCCGGCGCGATCCCCGACGACCTCTGGCCCGCGGCGCTCGGCGAGGTCGAGCGGATCGCGTCCTCCCACGGGTTCACCCGGACCGTCACCGTCGTCGACGAGCCCGGGAACCATGTCGTGTCCATCTACGACGAGTACGCGGCCGAGGTGACCTTCGGGACCCGGGTCAACACGGTCCTCGGCGTCATCGGAGGGTGCTTCCTCACCGACCCGCCGTCGGCAGGCCGGGAGTGAGCCTCGTCACGGCATACCGGCGCCGCGCCGCGCCGCCTTAGCACGATCCGCGCTCACGGCCACCCGACGCGCCGTGCCAGCGGGACGGGAGTGACCAAAGGGAGGATGCGAGTCTCCCGAGCAGTGTCGGACAATACTCGGGCGGCCTCTCCGAGCCGCGCGGACGCAACCCATGGAGGAGGGATCACGTGACCCACGTGCGCTCTCTTCTCCGACTCCCCGCGGCCTCGTTCCGGCAGTTCTCCCATGGTGGCGAGGGCCGCACCCGGGCGCGCGTGCGTGCCCGTCGGCGCGCCGTGGCGGGGAGCGCCGTCCTCGCCGTCGTCGCGGGGACGCTCACCTATGCGGCGATGCGGGACGACGGGTACACGACGGAGCGGGTCGAGCCCAACGACGGTGCCGTGTGGGTGACGAACAACCGGACCGGGCTGTACGGACGGCTCAGCACCCCGGCCGCGGCCCTCGACGTCGCCTTCCCCAGCTTCGACACCGGCCTGTCGAGCCACCAGCTCGACGTCGTCCAGTCCGCGGGCACCGTCGTGGCCCGGGACGAGGCGGCCAACCGACTCACCCCGGTCGACGTCCGCACCGGGGCCCTCGTCAAGGACCGCTCCATCACCGTCCCGGCCGTCGACGCCGTCGAGGTGGGTGGGGGCACGGTCGCCGTCCTCGACCCCGAGACGGGCAGCGTGCGCGCCGCCTGGGCGCCGCCCGACGAGCCGGCCTCCGTCGACGGGCTCGCCGAGGCCGCCAAGCCGCTGGCCAGCCTCGAGCTCACCTCGGGGGTCTCGGCGGCCGACGGCTACGGTCTCGCCGTCACGGACGACGGCACCGTCCTCGCGGTCGGCAGCGCCGGACAGCTCGTGACGCTCCGGCCGAACCCCTCGACGGCGACGTTCACCCGGTCCGTCCGCTCCCTCGGCGCGGGCTTCCAGAAGGTCCAGGTCGCGGCCGTCGGCTCGGCCCCCCTCGTCGTCGACACGGTCGGCCTCAGCGCCGTCCTCCCCGACGGCACCCAGACCCAGCTGCCCGCCGTCGTCTCCGGCGGGGTGCTCCAGGCGGGACCCGTCGGCCCCGACACGGCGCTCATCGCGACGCAGACCTCGCTGCTCTCCCTCGACCTCACGACGGGCGAGGTGACCCGGCTCTTCGCCGGGGCGGGCGGACCCCCGACCGCCCCGATCCAGGTCGGCGACTGCCGGTATGCCGCGTGGGGCGGCACGCCGGGCCTCGTCGTCGGCTCCTGCGCGGACGCGGCGCCGGAGCCGATCAGCCTCCAGGAACCGATCGACCTCCAGACTCCGCAGCTGCGGATCAACCGCCGGTCCGCGGTTCTCAACGAGGGCCACAGCGGCGCGATCTGGGACCTCGCCACGGGTCAGCGGCTCGACGACTGGGCCTCGGTGGCCCCGCCGCCGGAGCCGAAGCAGGCGGCCAACCCGGACAAGCCGAAGACGGTGACCCGCAGCCAGCGCAAGCCACGCGCGGTCGACGACGAGCTCGGTGCGCGGCCGGGCCGCACGTCGGTTCTCCACGTCCTCGACAACGACTCCAACCCCGCGGGCTCGGTCCTGTCGATCCGGAGCGTGACGAACCCGCAGCCCTCGACGGCGTCCCTCGACATCGCCCCGGACGGCCAGAGCATCCAGATCACGATGGCGAGCGGGTCCGGCGACGTGGCCTTCGGGTACACGATCGACGACGCGAAGGGCAACGACTCCAGCGCCCGCGTCATCGTCCACGCCCGACAGCCGAGCCAGAACGGCAGGCCGACGCTGCGGCAGGGCTACGAGGCCGATCTGCACACCGTGGCCAATCAGGGGCGAGTCTCGATTCCCGTCATCGGTGACTGGCGGGACCCGGACGGCGACCCCGTCGTCCTCGCCTCGGCGACCGACGGGAACCGCACGGTCCCGGTCTCGGCCGACGGCCGCCTCCAGTACATCGCACCCCAGGCGAGCGGGCCCCGCACGATCCAGTACGTCGTGTCGGACGGCCGCGAGGAGACCACCGGCAAGCAGGCCGTCGAGGTCCTGCCGAAGACCTCGTCCCAGACCACGCCGGCGACGACCGAGCCCGACGTCGCCCGCGGTCAGACCGACTCCCCCATCGTCATCCGTCCGCTCGACAACGACCTGCCGGGCACCGACCCGACGACCCCGTCTGCGCGGCTCGCCCTCGCCGGCGACGTCGTCGCGCCCGACGGCACGACGACGTCGACGGACCGCAAGGCCGGCGAGGTGACCCTCACGGCCGGGGCACCCGGGACCTACCTGCTCACCTACACCGCGTCCTACGGCGACGCGCCCTATGCCCGCGGCACGATCCGCGTCGACGTGACGAAGAAGGTCTCGCGCAACGACAAGCCGACGGCGATGCTCGACCAGGCCGTCGTCTACGGCACGAACCCGACGATCGTCGACGTCCTCGCCAACGACTTCGACCCCTCCGGCCGGCTGCTCGCCGTCCAGAGCGCCGGCACCGACCTCGCCCAGGACCTCGAGGTCGCCGTCATCCGGGGCCGCTGGCTGCGCATCCAGCCGATCCGGCCCAAGGTCGCCCCGAACCCGCAGCGGGTCACCTACACGATCACGGACGGCGTCACCGGCGTCGTGACCGGCGAGGTCGCCGTCCAGCAGCTCGCCCCGCCGAAGAACCGGACGCCCGACCCGGCCGACGACTACGCGACGGTCCGCTCCGGCGACACCGTCGCCATCCCGGTCCTCGACAACGACACCCACCCGGCCGGTGAGCCGCTCACCCTGCTCACCCAGGTCGAGGGGGCCGCCCACGCCGGCATGCTGCAGGTCCGCGGCCCGAGTGGCGCGACGACCGACGTCGGCGGCGCGTACGCCAGCGGGCGGGTCGTGCGCTACCAGGCGCCGACCGTCACCCGCCGGATGACGGTGGCGGTGACCTACGTCGCGGAGGACCCCGAGGGCAACCGGGCGGCCGGCACGGCATACGTCACCGTCGTGCCGCCCCCGACGGCAGAACGGCCGGACGCCGCCCCCAACCCGCCCCAGATCGAGGGCCGGGTCGTCGCGGGCGACACGATGACGATCCAGATCCCGACGAGCCAGGTCGACCCGGACGGCGACTCGGTCACTCTCGTCGGCCTCGGCAGCGCCCCGCGCGTCGGCCGGGTTCTCGAGACGACGCTGTCGTCGATCACCTACCAGGCCTACCCGACGAGCGCCGAGACCGACCAGTTCAGCTACGTCGTGAGCGACCGCTACGGGAAGGTCGGGACCGGCACGATCCGGATCGCCGTCCTGCCTCCCGGGCAGCCCCAGCCGCCGGTCGCCGTGGACGACTACGTCACCGCCGCTCCGGGGGCGACCCTCCACCTGGACATCCTCGCCAACGACATCCAGGCGATCGGTGACTCGGTGACGGTCCAGCCGCTCGGCCCGCTCAACCCCGACCTCGCCGACCGGGCGTCCGTCGACGCCGAGACCTCGATCCTCACCGTCCGGGCGCCCCAGGACGTCGTGCCGCTCCAGGTCCGGTATGCGATCAGGGGAAGCTCCGGCGAGGAGTCCGCCGCCACGGTCCACGTTCGCACCCGGGAGGGGGTCGACATCCCGCCCGTCGCCCGCAACCCGGTCGCCGAGCCCGCCCCGGGGGCCGACACCGTCACCGTCGACGTCCTCGCCACGGCGAGCGACCCCGACGGCGGGGACGCCCCGCTCACCGTCACCCAGGTCTTCAACACGCCGGACGCGACGATCGACGGCGGCCGGGTCACCGTGCCCGTCGGCGACACGCCGCAGATCGTCGCCTACGAGATCGCCGACGCGAAGGGCGGCGTCGCGCTCGGCTCGATCTACGTCCCCAGCGTCGGCTCCGGGGCCCCCCAGGTCAGGGCGAACAGCCTCATCCGGGTGGGCAAGAACGCGAGCACGACGCTCGCCCTCGAGGACGTCGTCGTCGACCCGAGCGGCAAGCCCGTCATGCTGACGACCGACGACCAGGTGACCGCCTCCCCGAGCAACGGGCTGCGCGTCGAGGCGGTCGGGTCCGACCAGCTCAAGGTCACCGGCGTCAGGAACTACGTCGGGCCGGCGGCCATCTCGTTCCAGGTGACGAACGGCGCGTCCGCCACCGACCCCGAGGGCCGGCGCGCCCTGCTCACCGTGCCGGTCCAGGTCGGTCCGGAGACCCCGGTGCTGCGCTGCCCCGATGCCGAGTTCACCGTGGTCCTCGGCGGCAGGTCGCGGCCGATCTCCATCCCCGAGCTCTGCCACGTCTGGACCGCCCAGCCCGGCCAGGTCGACTCCCTCCAGTTCAAGGGCCAGTTCCCGAACCAGGAGCAGGGGCTGACCGTCGCCAACACCTCGCCGAGCACGCTCATCGTGTCCGCGTCCGGCAACGCCGTCCCCGGCACCCGGGCCGACCTCGACGTCACCGTCCCGGGCAGCGAGGCGGAGAAGGCCACCCTGCACATCCTCGTGTCCGAGGCGAACCCGCCGACCCTGTCCCCGATCACCATCGCCGGCGTCAACGCGGGGACGACGCGCACCGTGGACATCCAGGGCTACATCCGCTCCCAGCTCGGCGACCCCCAGCTGTCGATCGTCTCCATCACCGCCGGCGACCCGAGCGCTGCCGGGACCGTCGAGAAGGTCGGGCCGACGACGATCGCCATCACCCCCGCGGACGCCGCCCACGGGCAGCTCGTCCGGCGCATCACGATCAGCGACGTCGCCGACACGACCCGCCAGGACCGGCTCGCCACGGGCTACCTCACCGTCGAGGTCCTCGGCCGGCCCGACGCCCCCGGCCGCCCCACTCGGCACCGGCGACGTCGCGAGCCACCAGGCGACCCTGACCTGGGACACGCCGGCCAACAACGGCCTGCCCATCGACTACTACGACGTGACGTGGAGCGGGGGGACCCAGCGGTGCGCCGCCGCCCCGTGCACGATCACCGGGCTCGAGAACGGCACGGCATACTCCTTCGTCGTCGTCGCCCACAACGGCGTCGGCGACAGCGAGCCGAGCCCCGCCTCCGCGCCGATCACGCCCAACGCCGTTCCCGGCGAGCCGGTCGACCCGCACACGCTCAACCCCGGCGACGGCACGCTCGACATCGCCTGGTCGGCGGCGCCGGTCGACGGCACGCCCGTGACGAAGTACCTCGTCACGTGGCCCGGCGGCAGCCGCGAGGTCGCCGGGACGGCGACGACGGCGACCGGGCTGGACAACCTCGCCGAGACGACGTTCACCATCAAGGCCTACAACGACGCCGGCTGGGGTCCCGGCGCGACGACGACCGGTCAGTCGGCCGGGCACCCCGCCCGTCCCGACGCCCCCAAGCTCACCCCGACGGAGATCCACGGCGGCGAGGAGCAGGCCGTCGAGGTCGACTGGCCGGCGGTGTCCCCCAACGGTCCCGGACCGACGACCTACACCGTTCGCCGATCGACGGGCCCGAACGCCCAGGGCGTCCTCGTCTGCGGTCCGACGCAGGCCACGGTGTGCACCGCCCCCTCCGTGACGAACGACGGCACGACGTACCTCTACACCGTCACCGCCGCGAACCCGTACTACGACTCCCCCGCCTCCGACGCGAGCAGCATCGTCGCCGCCGGAACCCCGGGCGCGTTCACGGGCGTCTCGGCGACCCCGACGGGTGACAGCAAGCAGGTGGACCTCGCGTTCACCTCGCCCCCGGCCCACGACTCCGGCGTGACGATCACCTGTGTCGTCGACGGCGCGACGTGCGGCAGCTGGGACGCGCCGGCCGACCCGAAGGACTTCACCGCGCGGATCGATGTCCCGGAGTACGGCATCCAGCCGACCTTCACCCTCACGGCGACGAACAGCACCGGCTCCTCGACCGCCCGGGTCACCTCGGACGTCGTCACCGGCCCGCTCGGCCAGATCCAGGTGAGCTCGGACCTGCACGACGAGGGCCCGTATGCCGTCTTCTCCGTCTCCGTCGACCCGCGGGGCATCCCGGCGCAGGTCACCGTCGACGTGTGGGCCGACGGGACGACGCGTGTTGTCGAAGACCGACACGACGGGCACGGCCCCGTACTCCGACGCGTTCGAGGTCAAGGCCGGCTTCGACAAGAACGTCCGGGTCATCGCGACCGTCCGTCGCGACAGCACCGACCAGCAACACCGACACCGCGTTCACCCGAACCCGGTCCGGGGACGTCTCGGTGTCGTGCACGACCGACGCCGCCTGCTCGGACGGCGCCGTGACGATCGCCGTGAGCAACTTCGGCTTCAGCAAGGACGTCCTGTGCCGGATCTCCGACGGCACCAGCGTCTGGGGCAACCTCCGGTTCACGACGACCTCGAGCGGCACCGGCTCCCTCAACGTCCCGACCGGCTACGTTCACCGCGGTCTCCGGCACGGGCTACACGGTTCGCTGTGACGACACGAACACGACCGTCGATGCGACGGTCTCGACGAACTGGACGGCGCCATGACGACCGTTCCGGCGATGATGGGTACGCCGCGCCACCACCCCGGCGCGCCACCCCTGCCAGCAGGACGCCCGACCGAGGACGAAAGGCCCTCCCGATGAGCACACCCGCTTCCCAGGCCTCCCTGGCCCAGGCCGACCAGATCGCCTGGTTCGCCGAGACGTTCGAGCGTCTCGTCGACAACGTGAGCGCGGCGGTTCTCGGCAAGCGCCACGTCGTCGGCCTCGCCATCACCTGCCTCGCCTCCGGCGGCCATCTCCTGCTCGAGGACGTCCCCGGCACCGGGAAGACGAGCCTCGCCCGGGCCCTCGCCAACACCGTCCAGGGCTCGCACAGCCGGGTGCAGTTCACCCCCGACCTCCTGCCCGCCGACGTCACGGGCGTCTCGATCTACGACCCGCTGAAGTCCCAGTTCGACTTCCACCCCGGCCCCGTCTTCGCCAACGTCGTCCTCGCCGACGAGATCAACCGCGCCTCGCCGAAGACCCAGTCCGCCCTCCTCGAGGTCATGGAGGAGGGGCAGGTGACCGTCGACGGCGTCACCCACCAGGTCCCCACGCCGTTCATGGTCGTCGCGACCCAGAACCCCATCGAGCAGGCCGGGACCTACCGGCTGCCGGAGGCCCAGCTCGACCGCTTCCTCATGAAGACCGCCATCGGCTACCCCGACGCCGCGTCGACCGTCGCCCTGCTCGGCGGCACGGCCGAACGCGACCGGGCCCGGACCGTCGGCGCCATCATCAGCACCGACGTCGTCGGTCAGCTGCGGGACATCGCCCGCCGGGTCTTCGTCAGCGACGAGCTCCTCGGCTACCTCCACGACGTCGCCGAGGCGACCCGCAACCACCGTCACGTCCGGCTCGGCATGTCCGTCCGCGGCCTGCTCGCCTACACCCACGTCGCCAAGGCCTGGGCGGCCGCCGAGGGGCGCAACTACGTCGTCCCCGACGACCTCAAGGCCCTCGCCCTGCCCGTCATGGAGCACCGGCTCCTCCTCGACGCCGACGCCCTCTTCGACGGGGCGACGAACGCCGAGGTCATCGACGACGTCTTCGCCTCCGTCCCGGTCCCGACCGGTCGTGGGCCGAACGGCGCGGCCGGGTGAGGCAGGTCATCGCCACCCTCCGGCCCTACCTCGCCGTCGTGACGAGGCTGGGCTGGGGATTCGTGCTGACCGGAGTGGTGCTCTGGGTCGTCGGCAGCCTGCTCGGCTGGGCCGAGCTGCGGATCGCCGCGATCGCGGCCGTCATCCTCGTCGCCGTGTCGATCCTGCTCACCCTCGGTGGCACCACCCTGCGGCTGCGGGTGTGGCTCATGCCGCAGCGGGTCGGAGCGGGTGGCACGTCGCAGGCGACGCTCACCGCGGTCAACCGGGGCCGGGCGACCGGGCCGGCGACGATCGAGCTGCCGGTCGGCGAGACCGTCGCGACGTTCGCCGTCCCGCCGCTGCGGCCGGCCGAGCAGTACCGCTCCTTCTTCGACGTCCCCACCGTCCGGCGCGGAGTCATCACCGTCGGCCCCGTGACGACCGTCCGGGGCGACCCGTTCGGCCTCGCCCGGCGCGAGGTGAGCCGCGCCGAGGCGGTCGAGCTGTTCGTCCACCCCGAGATCGTCCCCCTGCCCTCGCTCGACGCCGGCCTCGTCCGCGACCTCGAGGGCCGGTCGACGAGCGACCCGTCGGCGAGCGACCTCGACTTCCACACCCTGCGCGGCTACCAGCCCGGCGACGAGCGGCGCCACGTGCACTGGCGCTCCTCGGCGAAGGCGAGCGCATCCCGCGGCACGACGACGCTCCTCGTCAAGAGCTACACCGACACCCGGCGCTCCCACGTCGGCGTCGTCTTCGACGCCCGCGCCGCCAGCTACGTCGACGACGACGCGTTCGAGGCCGGCATCGTCGCGGCCGCGTCGGTCGCCGTCCGCGCCCTGCGCGACGAGATGGACGTCACCGTCATCGCCGGCGACCACGCCGTCGACCGGAGCGGCATCCCCCGGACCCTCGACGGGTTCGCCCGGGTGACCCCCTCCTCGACGGGCCTGCCCGCCCTCAGCGCCCGGCTCGAGACGCTCGCGCCCGCGACGAGCATCGTCCTGCTCGTCACCGGCTCGGAGAACCCGTTCACCGACCTGCGCCGCTCGACCGCGCAGTTCGGGCCCCAGGTGCGCGTCCTCGCCCTGCGGATCCGCCCGGGCCACCCCAGCTCGATGGCGTCGGCCTACGGGCTCACCGTGCTGTCGATGGGTGAGCTCGGCGACCTCGCCCGGCTCATCGGCGTCGGAGGGCTCGCATGAGCCCGTCGCTCCGAACGCTCGGCGGGTCGCTGCCCCGGCCCTCGATGCGCCGTCGCCCCAGCCAGCACGGCGTCCGCGGCCGGGTGACGGCCGCCGCCGTCATCGACGCCGTCGCCGTCGTCCTCCTCGTCCTCGTCGCGATGACCGTCCTCGTCGGCACCTTCGACGGCCCGTGGTTCCTCGTCTCCGCCCTCATCGGGGCGCTGGCCGGGGTCGCCGCCGCGGCCCTCATCCAGTGGCTGAGGGCGCCCATGGTCGCCCTCGCCGTCCCCGTCGTCGTCCTCGGCTTCCTCCTCGGTCCCCCGGCGGCCCTTCGGACGACCTCCGCGAACGGCCTGCCCGGCGTCACCGGCCTCACCGAGATGTGGGACGTCCTCATCGGCGGCTGGAAGGAGCTCCTCACCACGCTCCCGCCCGTCTCGAGCACGGGCCGGCTCACGGCGATCCCGTTCCTCCTCTCCCTCGTGGGGGCCGCCGTCGGCTTCCTCCTCGCCCGGCGCTGGTGGCACCCCCACCTGCCACTCATCGGACCCGGTCTCGCGCTCGTCGCCGCGATCGTCTTCGGGCTGTCGGCGCCCGGCGGCATCACCCTGCGGGCCCTCGGCTTCCTCGTCCTCGGGGTCGCCTGGGGCGCCGAGCGGCGCCGGCGGCTCGTCGTCGCGACCGGCGGCGGCCGCGTCAGGCGGATCGCCACCGGGGCCGTCCTCCTCGCCGTCGCCACCGTCGTCGGCATCGTCGTGGCCCCGGCCGTGACCGGTGCCGGCCTCGGCCCGCGCCGTGCTGCGCGACACCGTCGTCCCCCCGCTCGACCTCTCCGACCAGCCGAGCCCCCTCGCCGACTTCCGGCGCTTCCGCCCCCCGGCGGACGACCTCGCCGACCAGGTCCTCGTCCAGACCTCCGGGCTCCCGGACGGGACGCTCGTGCCGGCTCGCCACGGTCGACGCGTACGCCGGCACCGTCTGGGCCGCGGGCCAGGCGGGGGCGACGGAGACGACCGGCGTCGGTGCCGACCCCGGAGACACCGTCGTCGCCTCGCAGGGCCGCTTCCTCCGGGTCGGCTCGCGCATCCCGGTCTCCGCCTCGGGCAGGTCGGTGAGCGGCACCATCACCATCTCCGCGGCATACGCGGACAACCCGGACCTTCGGATCTGGGTCCCGTCCGTCGGCGAGCCCACGCGTCTGCAGTTCACCGGTGACAACGCCGCGGCCCTCGGTGAAGACCTGCGCTTCAACCCCGTCACCGACGCCGCTCTCGTCCTCGACGGCCTCTCGGCCGGCGACACCTACACGATCGACGCCGTCCTGCCCGAGAACGACGCTCCGGACTCGGCCGGCCCGGTCGGTCCGCCGACCGCCCCCACGGCCTACACGAGCGTCGTCGCACGGTTCGTCACGAGCACCCCCGGGAGCAGTGGCAACGCCATCGACGCCCTCAAGGCGGTGGCCGACCGGCTGCGGACCGAAGGCGCCTACACCGACGGCGGCACGAAGGGCACCGCGGAGTCGATCTTCGTGCCCGGGCACAGCCTGGGCCGGCTCGCTCAGTTCCTCGACGACAGCGAGCCCGCCGGCAACGACGAGCAGTATGCCGCCGCGCTGGCCCTCGCGGCCGACTACCTCGGCCTGCCCTCCCGGGTCACCCTCGGTGCGGTCCCGGACGAGGGTGGGACGATCCACGGCATCGACGTGCGGGCGTATGTCGAGGTGCAGGTCGGTCCGCACCGGTGGTGGACGATCGCCCCGGACCGGTTCATCCCCGACCGGGACAAGGCACCCCCAGCCGCGGCAGCGCACGGAGGAGAACCGAGCGGAGTCCGCCGTCGTGCCCCCGCCGAACGAGCAGCGGCCGCCGAGCAGCCTCGAGGGCTTCGCGCTCGACACGACGTCGTCCTCGCGCAACCGCTCCCTCATCGACAACCTCGGCTGGACGCTGCCGCCGTGGGCGGTCCTCGCCCTCAAGGTCGCCGGCGTCCCGATCGGCGCCATCCTGCTCTGGACGCTCGTCCTCGTCCTCGGCAAGGCGGCCCGGCGCTGGCGTCGGTCCCGACGGGGCAGCCCGGCCGACCGGGTCGCCGCCGCCTGGGACGAGGTCGTCGACGTGCTGCGCGACGCCGGTGTCCCGGTCGCCGTGCGGCACACCCGCCCCGAGCTCGGGTGCCGCGGCAGCGCAGCCGAGCGTCGCCGAGGTCGCCGGCCTCGCCGACCGGCTCACCTTCGGGCCCACCCCCGTCGACGACGACGCCGCAGTCCAGGCCTGGACCCTCGTGCGCCGGGTGCGGGGACAGGTGGCGGCGGACCAGCGGTGGCGGGACCGCTGGCGCTCGGCCGTCTCGCTTCGCTCGGTCCTGCCCGACCGGGTGACGACGACCGAGCCGATCCGCCCCTCGCAGGTCCACCGCGGCCGGGTGCCACGCCGCCGTCATCGAGCCGGAGCCCGAGGGCCTCTAGGTCGGTCCTGACCTGCGCCCTCCCGTCAGCGTCGCCGGCGCCACCAGCGGCGGGGGCGGTCGGGTGGCGTCCTCGACCCGTCGATGTTGACCGCTCCCTCCGGCGGCGCGAACGGCGCGTGCCCCGCCGGGCTCCCCTGGGCGGAGAGGGCCGGCGTCGGCCCGTCCGGCGGTCCGGTCACGACCGGACCGCCCGGAGCCTCCGGCTCGGCGGGCGCTCGGATGCGGCGGGCCCGGGCGGCAGGAGCTCGGCCGAGCCGATCGAGTGCGTCGTCGCGGCATCCTCGGGCCCGGGTCCCACCGGTGGGCCCGACGAGCCGGACGGGAGCGTCCCGTGCTCCCCCGACGGCTCCGCGCGCACCCTCGGCGGGCCGGGCACTCCCGTCCCGGCCACCTCGCCGGCCTCGATGACGGCGCGACGGCGCCAGTACTCGACGAGGTCGACCGCACCGGCGGCGACCTCGTCGTCCAGCCGGGCCAGGGCCTCGGCGACGGCGTCGGGCTCCGTCCCGGACACCTCAGCCGCCGCCGTCGGACAGCCCCGCCTGCTCCCCGAAGAAGCGCCGGGCCGGACCGGGGTCGAGGGTGGGTCCGAGGGGCAGCAGCGCGACGAGCTCGGGCGGCGCGGGCTGGACGGTGTCGCCGAGACCGAGGGCCGTGCAGCGCGTCCATGCTCACGACGGGGTACTTGATGCCCTGGTCGGTGACGAGGAAGAGGTTGCCGGTGTTGGCGGTCCGTCCGTCGACCGACGGGCCGAGCACGATGCCGCCGCCGGGCGCGACGTAGACGGCGTCGGCCGCCCCCGTCGTCGAGGCGGCGTCACCCGCGCCCCTCGGTGGCGCGGGGACCGCCGCCGCGCCCGCCGGCAGCGGCAGCGCGGTGACGGGACGGACGGTCCGGATCGGGTCCCCGCCCTCCAGCCGCCAGTCGAGGCACAGCCCCGGCGCCTCGGCGAGCCCGACGATCCGCGGCCGCGCCGTCGGGTAGGCCGCCACGGGCAACGGGTCGGCGGCGCGGGCGGCGGCCGCGAGGTCGCTCGGGGGGATCATCGGGATGTCCGGGCTCTGTCCCGTGCTCGCCCGGACGATGTCGGCGACCACCCCGGAGACCTCCTGGATCCCGTCGCGGAGGACGACGTAGTAGCCCGTCCCGGTCGCGGCGCGCTCGACCCGGACGACGTCGCCGACCCGAGCGGCATGGCCCCCGACGCTCGTCGCCGTCCCGGCGCCCGGGATGTCCGGGCGGCGGATGGCCGGGGCCTCCGGGACGGCGTTGAGCAGGCCGAGGCTGACGGTGCGGGCCCCGGCGACGTCGAGCCCGAGGCCGACGGCGATCGCCCGGTCGGTCGGGTCGACCCTGGCCCGGTGGCCGGCCCACAGGAGGTAGTAGGACCGCTGGTCGGCGGTGACGAGCATGCCGAGCGAGTCCGGCGTGTCGGCGCCGGCGGGCGACAGCCCGATGATGACCGTCGTCGTCGGTGCGGAGACGTGGCCCGGCGCGGCGGCCGGGTCGGTCGTCGTCAGGTCGCAGACCGTCCACGTGTCGGCGACGAGGGCGTCCTCCCGCGGGATCTGGTTCGGGGCGCCGGGGATGCCGAGGAGCTGGCCCTTGGGGAGGGTCGCGAGCGTCGAGGTGTTGATCTGTCGGACCCCGGTCGAGCCCTGCCTGGCCCATGGCCGCGAGCATCGCGGACGCGAGGTTCATCGCGGGGTATGCCGTGCCGTCCCGGATGACGAACGCCCCGCCACTGTCGGTGTCGACGAGGACGGAGGCGTCACCGATGGACGGGGCCGGCTTGATGAACCCGTAGACGGCGAACCCGGCGAGAACGAGACCGGCGACGACGACGCCGACGACCATCGAGAGGCCGTGCCGAGGACCGTGGAGGCTGCGCCGGAAGGCGACGCCGCTCTGCACAGCGTGCTCGACGCGACGGACCCCGAACCGGTAGGCCTGGACCTGCGCCTTCGTGCTGCGCTCAGCTGCCACTGTTCCCCGTCCGGTCCCGCCCTGCTCGTGTCGCTCCCATCGTAACGGCGCGGTCATCGCCCGGGCCGACGTTCGGTAGCGTCGGTAGACTGCCACCCGCCGGCCGCTGGAGCCGGCGGCGCGTCCGCGCCGAGCACACCCGGATGAGCCGCAGGAGGGACCGTGGCGGTCGTCAACCCCGATCGCGACGGGCACCTGCGCTCGCGGCGAGATCGGCGCGAGGCCGGCCGGCAGCCGGCGGGCCGGCCTCCGCCCCGCAGCCGGCCACGGACCCCGCCTCCGCAGTCGCACCGCCCGCGCTGCCCCGCGTCGTCCGCCGGGTCGCCCCCCGGCGGACCGTGTGGGGTGTGCCGCTGACGAGCCTCGTCGGGGTCGAGCTCGCCGCCGGCGCCGTCCTGCTCCTGCCGGCGGCGTCCACCCTCGCCGCCCGGGTCGCCCTCGCCCTCCTCGGGGTCGTCGGGGTCGGCCTGGCCGTGCCGACCGGGGGCTCCTCGCTCGCGGGCCGGGTCCTGCGCCGGGTCGGCTTCCTCGGCCGGGCCAGGGTCGCCACCGTCGGGCGCCGCCGCGTCCCGGCCGAGGCGCCCGCCGCGCTCGTCCCCCTCCAGGCCGTCTTCCCCGGCCTGAGCGTCCAGCCCGCCCGCGACCACCGCGGCCGCGGCTTCGCCGTCGCCGAGTGGGCCGGGTGCGCGAGCGCGGTCATCGCCGTCTCCGGCGCGACCGGGCCCCTCGTCCACCCGACGGGATCGGCCCGGCTCCCCCTTGCCGCGCTCTACGACCGCGCCGCCGGCAGCGGCATACCCGTCGAGGCGCTCACCGTCCACACCGTCGCCACGGGGGCCGCGGAGGGCGGGTCCGTCGCCCATCGGGTCGTCTACGTCACCGTCCGGATCCGGCCGCTCTCGGCCCGCGTCGGCCATCGCGGAGCGAGGCGGCGGCCGCGCCGGGCTCGAGGCCTGCCTCGCCGCGCTCGTCTCCGGGATCGAGGCCACGTGCCGCGACGCCGGCCTCGCGCGCCGAGGCGCTCGACACCGAGCCGGCCGCCGCCGCCATCTGGTCGACGCTCGAGCCTGCGCTCGCCGGCGCCCCCGCCGACGCCGCGGCCACCTGGGTCGAGTCGTGGTCGGACGTGACCGGTCCGGCGGCGACGCACCGCACGGCCGCCGCGAGCGCGTGGCGCCCGAGCGGTGACCTCGGAGGCCCTGTGGGTCGGTGCCGGGCCTCGGCGCGGGTCGTCACGACCGAGCTCGCCCCCGGCACGCGGGTCGGCCCTCGTCCGGGTCCTCGTGCGCACCACCGAGAGCGACCGTCCGCGGCGCCGGAGACGCCGCCGACGCGCTTCGCCGCGAGGCCGCCGGGGTCGGTCTCGTCCTGCGACGCCGCCCGCGGGGAGCAGGCCGCCGCCCTCCGGGCGACCTCGCTGCTCGGCCAGGGCACCGTGGCCCCGACGCCCCGGGACGCCCGCGCGGCCTCGGCCGCTCGACGGGCGGCTGCCCGTCGACCCGGCCACTCCTCGACCGGCTCGCTCCCCCCATCGGCATCGGCCTCGACCTCGGCACCGACGAGGACGGCACGCCGCTCTCCGCCGACCTCGTCGGCCCACGCCCGCTGCGGCTCCTCGCCGTCGGCCAGGGGTGGCTCGCCACGGAGGTCGCCGCGCGGGCGGCGCGGGCCGGGCTCCCGGTCATGGTCGTCACCGACCGACCGGCGCCGTGGACCGTCATGGCGCGCACCGCACGGGTGGAGGGGCTCGTCCACGTCGTCACCGACGGCCGGGCCGCCGACCACGGCCCCCTCGGCCGCGGCGCCCTCCTCGTCATCGTCGAGGGCCCGTCCCCGCCACCGCCCCCGTCCTCGGCCGTGCCGCCTGGCAGTCGACCCTCCACGTCCTCCCCCGCGCCGACTCGGCGCCCTCCGGGCTCGTCGACTCCGCCGACCTCGTCCTCGTCGCGCGCCGGTGCCGGCGAGGACCCCGCCGCGGTCGGCGCCGCCCTCCACCTGGCGAGCGACGTGGCGGCGCGGGTCGGTCCAGCTCGTCGGCACCGACGTCCTCGCGCTCTCCCACGGCACGGTCGTCCCGCTGCGCCTGAGGTCGGGGGCGCGCGCAGGGAGCCCCGGCGCCGCTGAATACCCTGGTCGGGTGACCCCCCGCCCCCTCCCCGAGCTCGTCCACCCCTCGTGGGCTCGGGCCCTCGAACCGGTCGGGGACGTCGTCGCCGACCTCGGCGAGTTCCTGCGCGGCGAGGTCGCCGCCGGTCACGGCTACCTCCCGGGCGGGCCAGCACGTCCTGCGCGCCTTCGAGCGCCCGTTCGACGACGTGCGGGTGCTCGTCGTCGGCCAGGACCCGTACCCGACGCCCGGGCACGCCGTGGGGCTGTGCTTCTCGGTGGCCCCGGACGTGCGGCCCATCCCCAAGTCGCTCGTCAACATCTTCCGCGAGCTCCAGACCGACCTCGGCGTGCCCCCACCGAGCACCGGGGACCTCACCCCGTGGGCCGAGCGCGGGGTCCTCCTCCTCAACCGGGTGCTCACCGTCCGGCCGGGAAGGCCCGCGTCGCACCGCGGCCAGGGGTGGGAGCACGTCACGGCCCGCGCGATCACCGCCCTCGTCGAGCGGGGCGGCCCGCTCGTCGCGATCCTGTGGGGCCGGGACGCGAGGAACCTCAAGCCGCATCTCGGCGGCATACCGACGATCGAGTCGGCCCATCCGTCCCCCCTCTCGGCCCACTCGGGCTTCTTCGGGTCCCGGCCGTTCAGCCGGGCCAACGCCCTCCTGGAGCAGCAGGGCGCCGCACCGATCGACTGGAGGCTCCCGTGACCGACCCGAGCGTCGAGGACCCGGACACCGCCGCCGCCCGCGAGACGGCCGCCGCGAGCCCCGGGCCCGCCGGGCGCCTCGGGTCTGGCTGCGGTACGTCGCCATCGGCGACTCCTTCTCCGAGGGGCTCGTCGACGAGGACCCGGACCGGCCGGACGGCTTCGTCGGCTGGGCCGACCGGCTCGCCGTCCACCTCGACGCCGCGGCCCGGGCGGCCGGCCAGCGCCTCGCCTACGCCAACCTCGCCGTCCGCGGGCGCCTCCTCGACGACATCGTCGGCCCGCAGCTCGACGCGGCCCTCGCGATGGAGCCCGACCTCGTCTCCCTCGTCGGCGGGGGCAACGACATGATGCGCCCCAGCGTCGACCTCACCGAGCTCGCCGACCGGGTCGAGGCCGCCGTCGTCCGGATCCGGGCCACCGGCGCGGACGTCCTCCTCGCCACCCCGACCGACCCGCGCGACGCGGGACTGTTCCGGGCCCTGCGCCCCCGGCACGCCGTGCACGCCGCCAACGTGTTCACCATCGCCCAGCGGCACGGCGCCCACGTCCTCAACCTCTGGGGCTCGGACTGGCTGCGGGACTGGCGGATGTGGGGCCCGGACCGGATCCACCCGACGACGGAGGCCCACCGCCGGCTGGCCCTCGCCGCCCTCGCCACGCTCGGCCACGACCTTCCCGCCGACGCCGATCCCGGATGGGCCCTGCCCCTGCCGGCCGCCCCGCGGGCCGGTCGACGCGAGGAGCTCCGCGAGCACGGACAGTGGGTCCGCGAGCACGCCGGTCCGTGGGTGCAGCGGCGGATCCGCGGCGAGTCCTCCGGCGACGAGCTGCGTCCCAAGCGCCCCGAGCTGACCCCGGTCCGGCCCACGCTCGACCCGCCCCCGGACCCGCCCCCGGGCCCCACCTCCGCAGCCCCCTCCCCTCACCCCCCTCGCCCCGTTCGAGGTGAGCCGCGGCCACCCGGTGGGCCAGGGAATGGCCGACGCCCGGCCGGGCCGGCCGGTAGTAGGACGTCCAACCTTCTGCGCGCCCCCGGTTAGAGTCGGCGTATGCCGGTGACCCGCCTTCTCCCGACCGACGAGGCCGAGGAGCTCCTCGAGCTGACCCGTGACATCTGCGCCAAGAGCCTGCGCCCGGCCGTCGACGAGGCGGAGCGGGAGGCCGCCCACGGCGAGCACTTCCCGCGCGAGGTCTTCGAGCTGCTCGGGCGCAGCGGGCTCCTCTCGCTCCCGCACCCCGAGGAGTACGGCGGCGCCGCCCAGCCCTACGAGGTCTACCTCCAGGTCGTCGAGGAGATCGCCGCGGCGTGGATGAGCGTCGCCGTCGGGGTGTCCGTCCACTCCCTCACGGCCTACCCCGTCACGACCTTCGGCACCGACGGCGCAGAAGGAGGCGCTGCTCCCGGCGATGCTCTCCGGCGAGACGCTCGGGGCCTACTGCCTGTCCGAGCCGGCCGCGGGGTCCGACGTCGCCGCGATGACGACCCGGGCCGAGGCGGACGGAGCGGTCACCGAGGCGGGCGAGCCGGCGGCATACCGGATCTCCGGCACGAAGTCGTGGATCAGCCACGCCGGCCACGCCGACTACTACACGACCTTCGCGCGGACCTCGCCCGAGGGCAGCCGGGGCATCAGCTGTTTCGTCGTCCCGGCCGACGCCGAGCGGTCTCGGCTTCGGCGCCCCCGAGAAGAAGATGGGCCTGCACTGCGACACCGTCCGTGAGGTGCTCTTCGACGGCGTCCCGGTCGACGGCGCGCGCCGGATCGGCGCCGAGGGACAGGGCATGGCCATCGCCCTGTCCGCGCTCGACGCGGGCCGGCTCGGGATCGCGGCCGCCGCGACGGGGCTCGCCCAGTCCGCCCTCGACGCGGCGACCGAGTATGCCGCGCAGCGCCAGGCGTTCGGCCGGGCCATCGCGGCCAACCAGGGCCTTGCCTTCCTCCTCGCCGACATGCACGCGGCGACGTCGACGGCGCGCTCGGCCTACCTCCACGCCGCCCGGCTCAAGGACGCCGGCCGCCCGTTCTCGACCGAGGCCGCCGTCGCCAAGCTCGTCGCGACCGACGCGGCGATGCGGGTGACGACCGACGCGATCCAGGTGCTCGGCGGCGCGGGCTACGTCGAGGACTACCCCGTCGAGCGCTACTTCCGCGAGGCGAAGGTCACCCAGATCTTCGAGGGGACCAACCAGATCCAGCGGCTCGTCATCAGCCGCAACCTGTTGCGCTGACGCGCCGGGCCCCGGGTGACGAGGATGGCCTATGGCACTCGACATCGACCGGCTCATCGGCGAGCTCACCCTCGAGGAGAAGGCCGCGCTGACGAGCGGCTCGTCGTTCTGGTGGACCGTCGGCGTCGACCGGCTCGGCATCCCGTCGATCATGGTCTCCGACGGCCCGCACGGCATGCGCGCCCAGCCCGAGGTCGGCGACCACGTCGGCCTCGGCGGCAGCCTTCCGGCGACGTGCTTCCCCACCGCGTCGGCGACGGCGTCCTCGTGGGACCCCGACCTGCTGCGGCGGGTCGGGCGGGCCATCGGCGACGAGGCGCGCGCCATGGGGGTCTCCGTCGTGCTCGGCCCCGGCGTCAACATCAAGCGGAGCCCGCTGTGCGGACGCAACTTCGAGTACGTCTCGGAGGACCCCTACCTTGCCGGCGAGCTCGGCGCCGCGATCGTCGAGGGGATCCAGTCCGCCGGGGTCGGGACCTCGCGTCAAGCACTACGCCGCGAACAACCAGGAGGAGGACCGCCAGCGCGTCGACGTCCGGGTCAGCGAGCGGGTGCTGCGCGAGATCTACCTCCCGGCGTTCGAGCGGATCGTCACCGGCACCGACCCGTGGACGGTCATGTGCTCCTACAACAAGGTCAACGGCCTCTCGGCCTCGGAGAACCCCTGGCTGCTGACGAGCGTGCTGCGCGAGGAGTGGGGGTTCGACGGGCTCGTCGTCTCCGACTGGGGCGCCGTCTACCACCGCATCCCCGCCCTCAAGGCCGGCCTCGACCTCGAGATGCCTCCGAACCCGCGCAGCCCGGGCGCCGTCGCCGACGCCGTCCGCTCCGGAGAGGTCGAGGAGTCCGTCCTCGACGAGCGGGTCCGCGCCGTCCTGCGCCTCGTCGACCGGGCGGTCTCGACCGGAGCCGCCGACGGCCCTGGGGAGGCGTTCGACGTCGACGCCCACCACGCGCTCGCCCGCGAGGCCGCCGCGGAGTCGGTCGTCCTCCTCGAGAACCGCGACGCGATCCTCCCGCTCGCCCCCGGCACCCGGGTCGCCGTCGTCGGCGAGCTCGCCCGCACCCCCCGGTTCCAGGGCGCCGGGAGCTCCCAGGTCGACCCCACCCGGGTCGACTCGATCCTCGACGGGCTCGCCGCGGCATACCCGGATGTGACCTATGCCGCGGGCTATGTCGTCCAGACCGGCTTCGACGAGGAGCCGGTCGACATCGACGGCCCCGACGCCGTGGCCCTCCGAGAGGAGGCGGCCGCGGCGGCGCGGGTCGCGGACGTCGCGGTCGTCGTCCTCGGGCTCGGGCCGGCCGAGGAGTTCGAGGGGTTCGATCGCAGCCACCTGCGGCTCCCGCCTGCGCAGCTGCCCGTCCTCGAGGCCGTGGCGGCCGCGAACCCGAACGTCGTCGTCCTCCTCGTCAACGGCTCGGCGGTCGAGCTCGGCCGGGTCCGCGCCCTCGCCAAGGGCGTGCTCGAGTGCTGGCTCGGCGGCCAGGCGGGCGGCTCGGCTGCCGCCGACGTCGTCTCCGGGGCGGTGTCGCCGTCCGGGCGTCTCGCGGAGACGATCCCGTTGCGGCTCGAGGACACCCCGTCCTTCCTCTCCTTCCCCGGCGACTCGTCCGTCGTCACCTACGGGGAGGGGCTGTTCGTCGGCTACCGCGGCTTCGATGCGAGCGACCGCGAGGTCGAGTACCCGTTCGGCTACGGCCTGTCCTACACCTCGTTCGAGCTGTCCGACCTGTCGGTGGAGGTGACCGGGTCGGTGGCCGACGGCAACCTCGCCGCCGCCGTCGAGGTGACGGTGACGAACGCCGGGTCGCTCGACGGCGCCGAGGTCGTCCAGGTGTACGTCCGCGACGTCGAGGCCTCGGTGACCCGGCCGGTGCGCGAGCTGCGCGGCTTCGCCAAGGTGAGGCTCGACGCGGGCGGGTCGGCCCGGGTGCGCGTCGACCTCGGCCAGCGGGCCTTCGCGTTCTGGTCCGAGCTGCTCGACCGATGGGTCGTCGAGGCCGGCGACTTCGCCGTCGAGGTGGGGCACCACTCGCGCGACCTCCCCCTCGTCGAGGTCGTCACCGTCGACGCGCCGCCGCTCCTCGTGCCGCTCGGCCCCGAGTCGACGCTCCACGAATGGGTGGCCGACCCGATCGGCCGCGAGCTGCTCGCCGAGGCGGTGGCGCAGGGCGCCCATGACGTCCTTGCCGACCCTGCGCTGCTCAAGGTCGTCGGGACCATGCCGATGAGCTCGCTCGCCGCGTTCGAGGGGATGACCGTCGGCCCGGACGCCCTCGACGAGATGGTGGCCGCCTGGCGGGAGCGCACCGGCCGCTGACCGTGCTCGCCGGCGGGTGGCGTCCTCGCTGGCGTGCTGTCGGCCTGGTGTCGCAGGGCGCGGTGGCATCTGGGCCGTTTCGATGCGTCCGGCCCGCCCGATGGCCGCCCCGGCAGACGTTCGACCGGGCCATCTCATACATGGCCCGGTCATTCCGACCGTACGGGCCGACCCCGCACCGGCCGGTGACCGACACGCGGCGGGCGCCGAAACGCCCGGTGAAATGGATCGGGTGCTCGCGGAACCGTCCGGCTTCCCGGTCCCTCCCGCGATCACCGAACGCCGCCCGCATCGGGTGCTCGCGGAACCGTCCGGCTTCCCGGTCCCTCCCGCAATCCCCACCCCCCCGTGCACGAACCTCTGCTAGCAGAGGTTGCTGCCGAATGGGGGTGCTGCAGCACCCCCGTTCTGCACGAAGGTCTGCTAGCAGAGGTTCGTGCGGGGGGTCAGGAGAAGGCGCCCGGGCGGAAGGGGGGCGGAGGGTCAGGCGCGCTCCTCGGCGACGGAGTTCCCGCCGTCGACGACGAGGAGCTGGCCGGTGACGTACCCCGCACCCGGTCCGCAGAGCCAGCCGACGGCCGCCGCGACCTCGTCGGCAGTTCCCGACCGGCCGACCGGGGTGAGCACCCCCTGCGCCACCTCGGCCGGCGTCTGCGACCCCGTCGCGATCCACCCCGGCGCGACCGCGTTGACCGTCATCCCGTACGACGCCTCGTCGACGGCCAACGACCGGGCCAGCCCGACGAGGGCGGCCTTGGCCGTTCCGTAGGCCACCTCGCCCCGCATCGCCATCACCGCCCCGGACACGCTCGCGACGAACACGACCCGTCCCGCACCGGAGGCGCGCAGGTGCGGGAGCGCGGCCCGGCTCACGAGGTATGCCGTGTCGAGGTTGCGCGCGAGCGAGGCCGACCAGCGCTCGGGCGGGGTCCCGGCCAGGTCGCCCTCGAGGTAGTCCGGGTCCGACACCGACACCATCCCGGCGGCGGCGACGAGGATGTCGAGCCGCCCGAACCGCGTGACTGCCGCGTCGACCAGCGCCGCGGCGTCCTCGGCGCGGGTGAGGTCACCGACGAGCCCCTCGGCGCGCGCCCCGCCCTCCCGCAGCTCCCTCGCCCGCTCGTGGACGCGCGGCGTCGTCGAGCCGAGGAGGACCGACGCGCCCAGCTCACCCAGCAGCCGGGCCACGGCATACCCGATCCCCGTCGGCGACCCGGCACCGGTGACGACGGCGGCCCGACCGGCGAGGTCGTAGGCCGAAGGAAGCCGTCCCACCGTCAGCCGAGAACCTCGGAGAAGGCCTCCTCGAGGATGTCGAGCCCCTCGGTCAGGAGGTCGTCCCCGATCGTCAGCGGCGGGAGGAAGCGGAAGACGTTGCCGTAGCTGCCGCACGTGAGCGTCACGAGCCCGCGGGCGTGGCACGCCCGGTTGACGGCCCCGGCGAGCGCGGCGTCCGGCGTCTTGGCCTCGAGGTCCCCGACGAGCTCGATGGCGAGCATCGCCCCGCGCCCCCGGATGTCACCGATGACGCCGTGCCGGTCGGCGAGCGCGCGCAGCCGCGGCACGACGAGCGACTCGATGGCCCGCGCCCGCGCGGGAAGGTCCTCGGCCTCCATCGTCTCGATCGACGCGAGCGCCGCCGCGCAGGCGACGGGGTTGCCGCCGTAGGTGCCGCCGAGGCCCCCGGGGTGGATGGCGTCCATGATCTCGGCCCGGCCGGTCACGCCCGCGAGCGGCATCCCGCCGGCGATGCCCTTGGCCGTCGTCACGAGGTCGGGGACGACTCCCTCGTGGTCGCACGCGAACCAGTCGCCGGTACGACAGAAGCCGGACTGGACCTCGTCGGCGATGAAGAGGATGCCGTGCTCCCGGCACCAGTCCGCCACCCGGGTGAGGAACCCGTCCGGCGGGACGATGAACCCGCCCTCGCCCTGGATCGGCTCGAGGAGCACCGCGGCGGTGTTCTCCTCGCCGACCTGGGTGTGGACGGCGCTGGTGAACGCCTCGAACGCCTCGTCGAGGCAGTGCTCCGGTCCCGTCGGCCAGCGGTAGGGGTAGGCCATCGGCACGCGGTAGATGTCGCCGGCGAACGGGCCGAACCGGTGCTTGTAGGGCATGTTCTTCGCGGTGAGGGCCATCGTGAGGTTGGTCCGGCCGTGGTAGGCGTGCTCGAACGCGATGACGGCGTTGCGGCCGGTGAACGACCGGGCGACCTTGACGGCGTTCTCGACGGCCTCGGCGCCGGAGTTGAACAGCGCCGAGCGCTTCTCGTGGTCGCCGGGCGTCAGCGCGTTGAGCCGCTCGGCGACGGCGACGTACTCCTCGTAGGGCGTGACCATGAAGCAGGTGTGGGTGAAGTCGGCGATCTGCTGCTGGACGGCGGCGACGACCCGCGGGTTGCCGTTGCCGACGCTCGTCACGGCGATGCCCGAGCCGAAGTCGATGAGCTGGTTGCCGTCGATGTCGCGCAGGATCCCGCCCTCGGCGGCCTCGACGTAGACGGGGAGTGCCGTGCTGACCCCGGCCGAGACGGCACCGGCCTTGCGGGCGGCGAGCTCGGCCGACCGGGGGCCGGGGATGGCGGTGGCGAGGACCCGCTTCTGCTCGATCATGAGCCGAGCATAGGACCGCGACGGGTCCGGAGGGCCGGGCCGCGAAGGACTATTTCGTATGCCGGTATGACGGCGAGGCGTCCCCGCGGCCCGCCGGCTCAGTCCCCCTCGCCCCCGCCGGAGCCCTCCGGCGGCAGCGGGCCCTGGACCTGGTCGGCCCAGGCGGCCTTCGCACCGGAGTGCCCGGTGAGGGTGACCGACGCCGTCGTCCCCAGCCCGACGACGACGAGCGCGACGGCGGTGACGAGACCGACCGCCCGGCCGCCGACCCGGGGCTCGCCCGACGGCGGCAGCAGGGCGAACACGGCGGCGAGGACGAGGAGCATGAGGAGGATGCACAGCACCCGCGCCAGGTCGCCGGCCTCGGCGTGGTCGTGGACGATCTCGAGCCGCGCGGGGGTGACGTCGGGCAGCGCCCGCACGCGTCGCTCGAGGTCCTCGCCCGAGGCGCCCGCGACGATCCCGGTGATCCCGGTGAGGACGGCGCCGGCGACGAGCCACCAGGCGAGGGCCGGCCGCCACGCGGGCCGGGCGGCATACCCGATCGCGAGGAGGGCGGTGAGGGGTCCGAGCACCACGACCACATGGATGACGAGGATGTGGACGGGCAGCCCGAAGACGGTGTCGAACACGAACGGTCCTTTCGGGGGTGGAGGGTGCGCCCGGCGGCAACCTAGCGGGCCCCCCGGCGGACCGCGCGCCGGCGCTGCGGACTGGACACCCCGCGGCCGGCCACCCGCATCCGCGGGTGCCGCCACCGAGGCGACGGCACCCGCGGAGGGGCCGCGGCACCGTCCTAGGAGGGGGTTGGACGGACCGTGGTCTGTGGTCGGGGCGGGTCGGTATGCCGGTGCATGGCGGCCGCTCCCCCCGGTGGATCCCCCGTGTGGTTGACAATCTACCAAGTCTGACAACGCGGAGTGGGAGTTCGCCGTGGCGGACGGCGTTTCACGGATCGTGACCATTCCGTTACGGTTGACCCTCGGCATCAGAAGAGGAGCCGATATGCCCCGCGTCATCGTCGTCGCCGCGGTCCTGGCCGGAAGTCTGGCCATCGCCGGGTGTGAACCCGGTCAGGACAACGCCGCACCCACCCCTGCAACCAGCACCACCGCCCCGACGCCGACCCTGCGGCCGACGGAGTCCACCCCCACGACCACCCCCACCCCGGCCACCACCTCGACCCCGCGGTCGTCGACGACCGCCAAGCCGTCACCGTCGCGGACCAGCCCGAAGATGGCCGCCGCCTGCATGAAGCCGTTCGCCCTCGGCAACCAGTCCCGCAACATGGGGGCGATCTCCGGCCGCAAGTCGATCATGGCGACGAAGGTCGCCGGGATGGTCGTCCAGGCCGACTGGAACCAGCTCGAGCCCGGCACCCCGGGCCGCTACGACACGTCGGTCATCGACAAGCAGATCGCCTACGCGAAGGACAACGGCCTCACGGTCCGGCTCCGGGTCACCGCCGGCACGTTCGCCCCCGACTACGTCAAGAAGATCGGCGGGGCGCCCATCCCCTTCTACGACCACCAGGCGAAGAGGGCCACGACGATCGGCCGCTTCTGGCGGACCGACTACCAGGCCCGCTGGCAGGCCCTCATGTCCTATCTCGCCTCGCGGTACGACTCCAACGACACCGTGCGCGAGGTCAACATCTCCGGGACCGGCACGATCTCGTCCGAGACGATGCTGACGATGGGCAACGACACCCTCCCCGGGTCGTCGCGCACCAATGCCCAGCGGCTCATCTCCGCGGGCGCGACCGAGGCCCAGCGCCGTGCCGCGCTCATGGGCGACATCGCCTTCATGCAGAAGACGTGGAGGCACACGCACACGGTGCTCTTCGTCCACCCCTACGTCCCGCTCGAGGTCAAGCCGCGGGTCAGCCTCTCGACGGCGGAGGCCATCGTCACCTCCACCTACGACGCCGACCCGGGGGCGACCGTCTTCGGCCACACCGGCGCCTCGGAGGCGACCTTCAAGGGCCAGACCCACCCCAACGTCCTCGCGATGTACAAGTTCTTCATCGCCAAGGGCTACCCGTTCATGGCACAGACGCAGGCCTACAGCGGCGGCGCGAAGAACGAGGGCGTCGGCGACCTGTCCTATGTCATGACCTGGCTCGCCGACCGCGGCGCCTACTCGATCGAGCTGCCGTCCGGGTGGCAGACCGACGGCAAGGCGCTGTCGGTGATGACCTCGACGACGAACCGGATGGGCCGCTCGTCGACGACCGCCGCGGCCACCTTCGCCGCCGGCTGCTGAGCCTCGCTCCCGTCGGGCCGGTCCCGGGCGCTGAGGCCCGGGACCGGCCCGCCGCGCATTCCCGGACCCGACCCGGGTACGAGGCGAGGGTGGTCGGGAGCCCGGCCACCGCATGCTGCTGCCGGGAGGAGCCATGACCGCCGACGACCGGTCCGCCGCCGCCCGCGACCGGCCCCTCGCTGCGGACGACGGGGCGTCCGGCGAGGAGAGACCACTCGCCCCCGACACCCTGAGCCGCAACTGGAACGAGCTGCTCCAGGAGATCCGGGTGACCCAGACGGGCGTCCAGATCCTCACCGGGTTCCTCCTCACCGTCCCCTTCTCCAGCCGGTTCGAGTCCCTGACGACCGGCCAGCGGACCACGTACCTCCTCGTCCTGTGCGGATGCGTGCTCGCGACCGGCTTCTTCCTCGCACCGGTGGCCTTCCACCGCACCCTCTTCCGACATCGCCGCCGCCAGCTCCTCGTCGCCAGCGCGGATCGCTTCGCCAAGGCGGGGCTGGTGGCCCTCGCGTTGACCAGCTCCGGCGCGCTGGCCCTCGTCGTCGACCTCGTCGCGGGCACGGCGCCGGCGATCGCCACGCTGGTCGTGACCCTCGCGTTCTTCGTCCTCCTCTGGCTGGTCGCGCCGCGGTGGCTCGACCGCCGGGACGACACGCCCCGCACCCCGCCCCCCGACGACGCGGCGTGAATGGGGCGGACCACCCCGGGTAGGAGCCAGGCACAACCCTTCCCGACAAGGACGGTGACGTGACCACGCTGACCCCTCCCCCCTCCACCGCGTCGACGACCTCCGGCCACCCGGCCGCCGGGGACGCCGAGGCCCGCCTGAGACAGCGCGTCGAGGGTGAGGTGCGGTTCGACGACGGCAGCCGCGCGGCATACTCCACGGACGCCTCGAACTACCGGCAGGTGCCCATCGGCGTCGTCGTGCCCCGCACCATCGAGGACGCCGTGGCCGCCATGGACGTATGCCGCGAGCTCGGCCTGCCGGTCGTCTCGCGCGGCGGCGGCACGAGCCTCGCCGGCCAGTGCACGAACACCGCGGTCGTCATCGACTTCAGCAAGTACTGCACCCGCATCCTCTCGGTCGACGAGGAGGCCCGCACCTGCGTCGTCGAGCCCGGCATCGTCCTCGACGACCTCAATCGCCAGCTGGCGCCGACCGGGCTGCGCTTCGGCCCCGAGCCGTCGACCCACATGAACTGCACCCTCGGCGGGATGATCGGCAACAACTCGTGCGGTGCCACGGCCCAGCGCACCGGCAAGGTCGTCGACAACATCGTCTCCCTCGACGTCCTCCTCCACGACGGCACCCGGTTCACCGCCGGGAGGACGAGCGACGAGGACTACGTCGCCGTCGAGCGGCACGGCGACCGCCGGGCGCAGATCTACCGCGAGCTGCGCGCGATCCGGGAGGACCACGGCGACCTCATCCGGTCCCGGTTCCCCGACATCCCCCGGCGGGTGTCCGGGTACAACCTCGACTCCCTGCTGCCGGAGAAGGGGTTCGACATCGGCCAGCTCCTCGTCGGCAGCGAGGCGACGCTCGGCATGGTCCTGCACGCCGAGCTACGGCTCATCCCGGTCCTCCAGGCGCGGACCCTCCTCGTCCTCGGCTACCCGGACATCGCTGCGGCCGCGGACGACGTGCCGGCCGTCCTCCGGCACGACCCCACCGAGCTCGAGGGTGTCGATCACTTCCTCATCGGTGACGAGCGGCTGAAGTCGATGAACGTCAAGGCACGAGAGCACTTCCCCTCGGGGACCGGCTACCTCATGGTCCAGCTCGGCGGTGCGGACAAGG
Source organism: uncultured Actinomycetota bacterium (assembly GCA_963745335.1). GTDB lineage: Bacteria > Actinomycetota > Actinomycetes > Actinomycetales > Dermatophilaceae > CAVSJJ01. The sequence continues at coordinate 126,816 of CAVUXP010000003.1, read as the reverse complement.
ACGAGTCGGACGCCCGGGCCCGCGCCCTGCTCGACGATCTCGGCCGGTCCACGGACGACGACGACACGGTCCTCTTCGACGACCCGCGGCTCGAGCAGCAGCTGTGGCTCGTCCGGGAGTCCGGCCTCGGCGCGACGGCCCATCTCCCGCACCGGCCGGACACCTGGCCCGGCTGGGAGGACTCGGCGGTCCACCCGGACCGGCTGGGGGACTACCTTCGCGACCTGCGGCGGCTGTATGCCGAGTTCGGCTACGAGAGCGACACCGGTCCCAGCCTCTACGGACACTTCGGCCAGGGATGCGTCCACACCCGGATCCCGTTCGACCTCGAGACGGCAGAGGGGCTCGCGACCTACCGGCGCTTCGCGGAGCGGGCCGCTAGGCTCGTCGCCGACTACGACGGCTCGCTGTCCGGCGAGCACGGTGACGGCCAGGCGCGCGGCGAGCTGCTGCCGACGATGTTCGGCGAGGACGTCGTCCGCCTGTTCGAGCGGGTCAAGGCGGCCTTCGACCCCGGGGACCTGATGAACCCCGGCAAGGTCGTCCACCCCGCCCGGCTCGACGAGCACCTGCGGCTCGGCGCCACGTGGTCGCCGCGGGCGCCGCAGGACCTCGCCTTCGCCTACCCCGAGGACGAGGGGTCCTTCGTCCGGGCGGCGACCCGCTGCGTCGGCGTCGGCAAGTGCCGCCAGCACACGACGGACACCGGAGCGGTGATGTGCCCGTCCTTCCAGGTCACCCACGAGGAGGAGCACTCGACCCGCGGGCGTGCGCGCCTGCTCTTCGAGATGCTCCAGGGGCACGAGGACGGCACGCTGCGAGATGGGTGGCGCTCGACGGAGGTCCGGGACGCGCTCGACCTGTGCCTCGCGTGCAAGGGCTGCAAGGCCGACTGCCCCGCCTCGGTCGACATGGCCACGTACAAGGCCGAGTTCCTCCATCACTTCTACCGGCACCGGCTCCGCCCCCGCGCGGACTACGCCCTCGGCTGGCTGCCCCTGGCCGCCCAGGCGGTGACCCGCAGCCGGCTCGCCCCCGCCGTCAACGCCCTCACCTCGCGGCCGGCGCTCGCCCGGCTCGCCACCCGCGCGGCGGGACTGGAGCAGCGACCGATCCCGCAGTTCGCCTCGCCGACCCTCCAGCAGTGGTGGGCCGGCCGGGAGTCGCCCGGCGACCCGGCCGACTCCCGCGGCACCGTGCTCCTCTGGCCGGACACCTTCACCAACTCCTTCGCGCCGGAGATCGGGCAGGCCGCCGTCGCCGTCCTCGAGGACGCGGGGTGGTCGGTGACGATGCCGACCGAGCCGCTGTGCTGTGGCCTCACCTGGGTGTCGACCGGTCAGCTCGACATGGCGAAGCGGGTGCTCGGCCGCACGGTGCGGGCCCTCGCACCGCATGTGCAGCAGGGCGGGCGCGTCGTCGTCCTCGAGCCCAGCTGCGGCGGGGTGTTCCGCTCCGACCTCGCCGAGCTCCTGCCCGACGACCTCGACGCCCAGCGGCTCACCGACCACACGGTGACCTTCGCGGAGCTGCTGACGCGGCATACCGACGGCTACCAGCCGCCGGACCTCGCCGCTGCGGGGCACGCCAAGACCATCTCCCAGGTCCACTGCCACCAGCACGCCGTTCTCGGCTGGGACGCCGACGAGGAGCTGCTGCGCGCCGCGGGGGTCGACAACGACACCCTCGACTCCGGATGCTGCGGCCTCGCCGGGAACTTCGGCTTCACCGCCGGTCACGGCGAGGTGAGCGAGGCCTGCGCCGAGCGGGTCATGCTCCCCGCCATCCGCGACGCCGACCCCGACACGACCGTTCTCGCAGACGGGTTCTCGTGCCGCACTCAGATCCATGACCTCGACAGTGGGGGCCGCGACGGCGTCCACCTGGCCCAGTTGTTGGCCCGGGGGCTGCCTCGCGGCTGAGCCGCCGGGGCCACCACGACCGATCCCGCCATCGAACGAAGGAGACTCACATGGCAACCGTTGCCGACTACGTCCTCGAACGCCTGCGCGACTGGGACGTCGACAAGGTCTTCGCCTACCCGGGCGACGGCATCAACGGGCTCCTCGGCGCCTTCGGCCGCGCCGACGACGACCCCGCCTTCATCCAGGCCCGGCACGAGGAGATGGCGGCCTTCGAGGCCGTCGGGTACGCCAAGTTCAGCGGGAGGCCGGGCATCTGCATGGCCACCTCCGGCCCGGGCGCGATCCACCTGCTCAACGGGCTCTACGACGCCAAGCTCGACCATGTCCCGGTCGTCGCCATCGTCGGCCAGACCAACCGCAGCGCGATGGGCGGGAGCTACCAGCAGGAGGTCGATCTGATCAGCCTCTTCAAGGACGTCGCCAGCGAGTACGTCCACATGGTGACGGTTCCCGAGCAGCTGCCGAACGTCCTCGACCGGGCGATCCGGGTGGCCATGGCGCGACGCGCCCCGACCGCGGTCATCATCCCCAACGACGTCCAGGAGCTCGAGTACAGCCCGCCCGGCCACGCCTTCAAGATGGTCCCCTCGAGCACCGGCATCGAGTGGCCGAACACCGACCCCGACGCCGAGGCGGTCCGCCGCACGGCCGAGATCCTCAACGCCGGCGAGAAGGTCGCGATCCTCGTCGGGCAGGGCGCCCGCGGCGCCGCAGCGGAGGTCGAGGAGGTCGCCGACCTGCTCGGTGCCGGCGTGGCCAAGGCCCTGCTCGGCAAGGACGTGCTGAGCGACGAGCTGCCCTTCGTCACCGGCTCCATCGGGCTACTGGGCACCCGGCCGAGCTACGAGATGATGCGCGACTGCGACACCCTGCTCACGGTCGGCTCGAACTTCCCCTACACCCAGTTCATGCCGCCGCTCGACCAGGCGAGAGCGATCCAGATCGACGTCGACCCGACGTTCATCGGGATGCGTTACCCCTACGAGGTCAACCTCGTCGGCGACGCCGCGACGACGCTGCGCGCGATCATCCCCCACCTCACCCGCAAGGAGGACCGCTCCTGGCAGGACGGCATCGTCGAGGGGGTCGAGAAGTGGTGGAACGTCATGGACGCCGAGGCCCACGTCGACGCCGAGCCCATCAACCCGATGCTCCTGTTCGCGGAGGGCTCGGAGCGGATGCCGGACGATGCGATCGTCGTCGCCGACAGCGGTTCCTCCGCCAACTGGTATGCCCGTCAGCTCCGCTTCCGCGGCACGATGCGGGGTTCGCTGTCGGGCAACCTGGCAACGATGGGTCCCGGTGTCCCGTACGCCATCGGGGCGAAGTTCGCCCATCCGGACCGTCCCGTCATCGCCTTCGAGGGCGACGGCGCCATGCAGATGAACGGCCTCGCCGAGCTTCTCACCATCCAGCGCTACTGGCGACGGTGGACGGACCCCCGGCTCGTCGTCGTCGTGCTCCACAACAATGACCTCAACCAGGTCACCTGGGAGCTGCGCGCGATGGGCGGCTCTCCGAAGCTGCTGGAGTCCCAGGACCTCCCCGACATGTCCTATGCCTCCTTCGCGTCCTCCATCGGCCTCCAGGCCGTGACGGTGACGGAGCCAGGTCAGCTCGCCGACGCGTGGGACCAGGCCCTCTCGGCCTCGACACCCACCGTCCTCGACGTCCACGTCGACCCGAACGTCCCGCCGATCCCGCCGCACGCGAGCCTCCAGCAGATGGAGGACACGGCGGAGGCGCTCTTCAAGGGCGATGCGGACGCCTGGGGGATCATCAAGGAGGGCGTCAAGACCAAGGCCCAGGAGCTGCTGGGCTCGCGCAACGGCTGACCCGGTGACGCTCACCCCCGCTGCGTCCCCGGGCCACCGTCCGAGCAGTGACCTCGTCGTCGAGGGCCTGGAGGTTCGCGCCTACACGGTGCCGACCTCCGGCCCCGAGGGCGACGGAACGCTCGAGTGGGACTCGAGCACCCTCGTTGCCGTCCAGGCGCGCGCCGGCGGCATCGAGGGCCTGGGCTACACGTATGCGCCGCCGGCCTGCGCCGCCGTCGTCGCGGACACCCTGGCGCCCGTCGTCCGTGGCGGCGACGCCAGGGCGCCGGCGGCGGCCTACGCGGCGATGGCCCACGCGGTGCGCAACGCCGGACGCCCGGGCCTGGTCGCCCGGGCGATCTCCGCCGTCGACATCGCCCTGTGGGACCTCCATGCGCGGCTGCTCGACGCCCCGCTCCACCGGGTCCTCGGCCAGGTGCGCGACGCGGTGCCGGTCTATGGGAGCGGCGGCTTCACGACGTACGACGAGCACCGTCTCGCGGACCAGCTCTCCGGATGGGTCGAGCAGGGCATGTCGCAGGTGAAGATCAAGATCGGCGAGTCGGCCGGCGATGCGGAGGATCGAGACGTCGAGCGAATGCGGTTGTCCCGCAACGTGATCGGTGACAGTGTCGACCTCTTCGTCGATGCGAACGGCGGCTACACGGCCGCCCAGGCCATCCGGGTCATGGAGCGGGTCGCCGACCTTGACGTCCGGTGGCTCGAGGAGCCGGTCAGCTCCGACGACCTCGCGGGCCTCCGTCGGGTCCGCGATGCCGTGCGCCCCGATGTCACCGCCGGCGAGTACGCCTCGGACCTCTCGGCCGTCCAGCGGCTCTGCGCGGCGGAGGCGGTCGACTGCCTCCAGCTCGACGTGACGCGGATCGGCGGGATCACCGAGTGGCGGCGCGCCGCGGCCGTCGCGGCGGCGCACCAGCTCCAGGTGTCGGGGCACTGCGCTCCCGCGGCGAGCCTCGCCGTCGCCGCGGCGACACCGAACCTGCGCCACCTCGAGTGGTTCCACGACCACACCCGGGTCGAGGCTCTGCTCCTCGACGGGACGGGCGACGCGGCCGGCGGCTCCGTCCCCCTGGCGGACGTTCCGGGCCACGGTCTGCGTCTGCGAGAGGACCGCGCCGACGCGTATCGCGTGCGGTGAGCTCTGGTCGATCCGGAGCACGATGCGGCAGAGACGGTGCGCGCCAAGGTTTTCATCACGCCGTATCGGGGAATGAGTGCGCCCAGCGCCGGGCCGACCCCCTGGCGACGAAAGGACGGAACCCATGATCATCCTCGGCGTCATCCTCATTCTCATCGGTGTCTTCGCGAAGATCTCGATCCTCACGACGATCGGCGTCATCCTGGCGGTCGTCGGAGTTGTCCTGTGGATCCTCGGCGCGATGGGCCGCGGGATCGGAGGTCGAACCCACTACTGGTGAGCGGCATACCGCCACAACCGGGGCCGGGCGCGCCACATCCTCGACGGGGACGTGGCGCGCCCGGCCTCCGTGTGGTCGCCCCGCATCTGCCCAGGTCAGCAGCCTGGAAGCGCCGTGCAAGCGGCCTGTGAATCCGCTCCTCGTCGGTGTGGCCCGGCGCCGGGCGCCTTGCGAAGGCCTCCCGAACGTGGTGAGGTAAGACATACCTTGGTTCAGCAGAGAGCCCAACCCCCACGTTGACAGAGGAACGTGTCATGGCTCCCACCCGAATTGCACCGACCGTCCATCAGCATCAGCCGATCACCCCCGACCATGACCGGGCCGAGCAGCTGCTCGAGGAGATCGAGACCTGTTCGGACGCGCGCCGTCGGGACCGGCTCCGCGACGAGGTCGTCATGCTTTCGCTCGACCTCGCGGACACCGCGGCCTTCCGCTACCGCGGGCGCGGCATCGAGACCGACGACCTGCTGCAGGTGGCTCGGCTCGCGCTCGTCAAGGCGGTTCGCGGCTACCGGAGCGGCCGCGGCCACAGTTTCGCCGGGTATGCCGTGCCGACGATCTCCGGTGAGATCAAGCGGCACTTCCGCGACTGCGGCTGGGCCATCCGCCCGCCCCGCCGACTCCAGGAGCTGCGTTCGCGCCTCTCCCAGGAGGAGGAGCGACTGCGCCACGAGCTCGGCCGAGAGGCCACCCTCGACGAGCTCGCCGAGGCCCTGTCGGTCCGGCCGCGGGACATCGAGTCCGCCCGCGAGTCCGCCGAGGGCTACCACACCCTCTCGCTCGACCTCGCGATGTCCGAGGGGACGCCGACCCAGGTCCCGACCGACCGCGACCCGTTCACCGACCTCGTCGAGCACGACGCCCTCGTCCACGCCCTCGAGGAGCTGCCCGAGCGGGACCGCAAGATCGTCGACCTCCGGTTCGGCCAGGAGATGACGCAGAGCGAGATCGGCCAGGAGCTCGGTGTGAGCCAGATGCAGGTCTCGCGCCTGCTCAGCTCGCTGCTCGCCCGGCTCCGTGTCTCGCTCTCCCTCCCCGACGTCGACCAGCAGAAGCAGAGCCGGCCGTCCCGGGACGCCGCTCGAGCGACCGCCCGTCCCGCCCAGGTGGCCATGGCGAGAGTCGCCCATCGGTGACGGATGAGGGCCGCCTCGACGAGCTCACCCAGCTCGGACGCGGCGTCTCCGAGCCGGTCGGCCGGTTCCGCTACGTCCTGCCGACCCGCCAGTGGACGTGGTCCGAGGAGACGTATGCCCTCCTCGGCCTCGACCCGGAGACGACCGAACCCAGTACCGGGCTCCTCCTCGCCCACTACCACCCGGAGGACCTCGGCCCGGAGAGCGCCATCGACGAGACCGCGCTCGAGCGGGGTGAGCCGTTCAGCAGCTACCACCGGTTCGTCGCCGCGGACGGGACGGTGCGGCATGCGCTCGTCGTCGGGGAGGGAAGACTGGACCGGCTCGGCCGGGTCATGGCGGTCGACGGGTTCGTCATCGACGTCACCGACTCCCGTCGGGCCGACGCCGAGGTCGAGGTCGAGGCGGCGGTGCGTGGGGTCATCGAGCACCGCGCCGAGATCGAGCAGGCCAAGGGCGTGGTCATGACGCGCTACCGGGTCGACGCCGAGGCCGCCTTCGAGATCCTCCGCTGGACCTCATCCCGCCTCAACCGCAAGCTGCGCGACGTTGCCGTCGAGGTGGTCGACGGGGCGCGAACGGGCTCTCTCGGGGTCATCCTCGGCCTCTGGGACGGACACGCCACCGACGACCTGCGGGAGGACCCGCGGCGGCCCCCCGCCGACGCGGCGGGCCCCCGGTCGGCCTGACGCCGAGCGCCCGGCTACCCCTCCCGCAGGAGGTTCTCGGCCGCGGCGACCTGCTCGGCCATGGTGGAGCCGGCTGCCGCGCCCGGGCCGTCGGGACGGAACGTCGTGTCGACCCGGGCGAGCATCCTCGCCAGGCGGTCGATGTCACCGCTCGGCGCCGTGGCGAGGAACGCGGGCAGCTCCTTGCTCTCCTCGTCCTCCGCGTGGAAGCCGACCGCCTCCTCCAGCAGGCCGAGCTGGTGGACGAAGAAGGGGTCGTCCGGGCTGAACCCGGCGAGATGGTCGAAGCCGGTGGACATCTCGTCCTCCTCGATGACCCGACGAGCGGCCTCATCGGCGCTCGAGAGCCCGCGGGACCGGCTGACCCCGTGCAGGGCCACCCGCTCGGCGGCCTCATGAAGGGCGAGATACCGTCTCAGGGCGTCCACGGAGGCCGTCCGGTCCGCCGGCTCCGCCTCCATCGCCGTATGGAACAGGGCACGGATCCGGCCGTGCTGAGCAGCAATGAGGGCCGTGACATCCAGTTCGCTCTGGTTCATCGTCGTCTCCAGGTCTCATCGTGTCGGCCACCGACGGGGCGGCCCACGGATCTCGTTCCCCGGCCCGAGCCCGCCATGCGCCTCCGTCGGCGACGCGGTCGGCGACGACGAGCCCCCCGCCTGGCGCTCCGGCGACGCGCTGCACGCCCTCTCCCAGGCGGGCGGCCCTCCCGGCTGTCTTCTCAACCGGGAGGGCCTGACCGAGGGCCGCCCCGTCGGGACACGATCAGGCGTGCCGCGACGAGTCGCAGCCCGCTCCGACACGGTGTTCCGTCCGAAGTGTCACCCTCGCCCTGCTCACTACCCCCATGGGTCGAGGTCACACTCACCCGGGGCCTCCCTCCTCGGGTCCGTAACCCGGTCGGCCGTTTCGACCTCGTCGCCACGGGGAAGGGGGCAGATAGGCGCCGAGGAGGACGCACTCGGCGTGCGTCGACCGCGAGGAGGGATGATGCGAACAGCGCCTCATTCGTCGCTGCCGCCGGAGCCCGGGCCCGACACCACTCCCGCCCCCGGGCCGGACCTCCCGCCCGCGCGACCGGAGCCCATCCCGAACCCGCTCCCCGAGCCTCCCCCGCCCCAGCCGCCGGACCCGGGCGCCCCGACCCCCGGCGGAGAGCCCCCCATGCCTGAACCCCAGCCGGTCTGACCGACGAGAGGAGCACCGATGCCACAGCGTGCGCCAGGACCCAGCGTCAAGGACGACGAGCTCTACGAGTCCCTCCGGGAGGAGGGCAACAGCAAGGAGAAGGCGGCCCGCATCGCCAATGCCGCCGCCAACCGGTCCCGCTCCCAGGTCGGGGAGCGCGGCGGCGAGTCCCCGGCATACGAGGACTGGACGAAGAAGGACCTCATGGGGCGCGCCCGCGAGCTCGACGTCGAGGGCCGCTCCACCATGTCGAAGTCCGAGCTCATCGACGCCCTCCGACACCACTGACCGGCGCCGCGACGGCGAGTCCGGCGAATCGGCCCCCACGGGTCGGTCCCGGGGAGGAGGATGGATGCTCGCGAACCTCGACAGGACCAAAGGACGGCGTTCGATGACCGAGGACGGTTGGCTCGCGATCTACCTGCAGGACCACTCCGCGGCGACCGCTGCCACCGTCTCGCTGCTCCAACGCTCCGCCCGCGAGCAGTCGCGCGCCGAGGTGCGGGCATCGCTGAGCGACGTGGCAGCCTCCTTCGTCGCGGACCGCGAGGTCCTCGACGACGTCATGGACTCCCTCGAGGTGCCGGTATCGAGGACGAAGACCGCGGCCGCGTGGCTCGGCGAGCAGGCCGGGCGCCTCAAGCTCAACGGGCGGCTCGCCGGCCGCGCCCCGCTCTCCGACGTCGTCGAGCTCGAGGGGATCACCCTCGCCCTCACCGCGGTCGCCCTCGGCTGGACGACCCTGCTCGAGCTGAGCCTGCAGGACCGGCGCCTCAACGAGGAGGCGCTGCGCACCGTCCTGCGCCGCTGTCTCGACCAGCGTCGCCGAGTGGAGGTCCTCCGGCTCCACTGCGTCCGCGAGGAGCTGATGGCCTGAGCCCGGTATGCCGCGGGTGCGGCACACCGGGCTCGCGGCTGCTCAGTCGGGGACGGTGACGAGCGGGTCCCCCGCGGCGACCCTCACGCCGTCCTGCGGAGGCTCGAGCGACCCGGCCGGACGGTCGAGGACGACGACCGGCACCTCCGAGGTCATCCCCTCGTCGGTGATGTCGGCGGGGTTCCACCGCACCATCGGGTCGCCCGCCGCGACGGCCGAGCCCTGCTCGGCGAGCACCGTGAAGCCACGGCCGTCGAGCTTGACGGTGTTGATGCCGAGGTGGACGAGGACGCCGACACCGTCGGCCGAGGCGATGACGAAGGCATGCGGGTGGACCTTGACGACGGTCCCGGCGATGGGCGCGACGACGGTCGTCTCGACGGGGTCGGGCTCGATGAGGACCCCGGGCCCGACCATCTCACCGGAGAAGACCGGGTCGGAGCACGCCGAGAGCGGGCGCAGCCGCCCCGGGCACGGGGCGAGGACCGCGCTGCTCACATCAGGTCCTCGATGTCCTCGGCCAGGGTGTCGGCCTCGGGACCGACGACGACCTGGACGACCTTGCCGGAGGCCATGACGCCGTGGGCGCCCGGCGGCCTTGAGGCCGGCCTCGTCGACCTTGCCCGGGTCCTCGACCTCGGTGCGCAGCCGGGTGATGCACGGCTCGATCTCGACGATGTTGTCGGCGCCGCCGAGGGCGGCGAGGATCTGCTCTGCCTTGGAGCTCATGTCCTGTCCTTTCGTGGTGGGTCGTGCGGTCGGGTCGTGCTCGTGGTGCGGTCCTACGATTCTGCGTCCGGATCGGTCTGGGTGACCTTGTGCAGCCCGCGCGGGTTGTCCGGGTCGAGCCCGAGCGTGCGGGCGAGCCGCTCGACGACGAGCTGGGCGGGGACGATCGCGGCGACCGGCGCGACCGCCTCGGTGAGGTCCGGTCCCGGCACGTGGTGGGTGACAGGCCCGGGCGTATGCCGCGTCGCCGCCGATGCCGACGGTGGTGGCCCCGCGCGCGGCGAGATCCTCGGCGAGCTCGGTCATCGGGGCGACGAGCGGGCCGTCCTGTGCGGCGACGAGGACCGCGACGACGCCCTGCGTGACGACGGAGATCGGCCCGTGCCGCAGGTCGGCGTAGGAGTAGCCGCGGACCGGTTGCAGGCAGGTCTCCTCGAGCTTGAGGGCCGTCTCCAGAGCCGTCCCCATGAGCAGGCCACGACCCGAGACGACGGTGTCCTCCCCGGCGGCCAGCGGCGGCTACCGCGTCGTCGACCCCCGCGGCCGCCCCGATGAGCCGCTCCACCTCGTCCGGGACCCGCGCGAGCTCGGCGTCGAGCGCGGTGGGGTCGGGTGCCAGGGCGGTGCCGAGGACGGCCATCGCGACGAGCTGGGTGAGATACGTCTTCGTCGCCGGGACGGCGAGCTCGGGACCGGCCGCCGTGACGAGCGCAAGGTCGGCGGCGTCGACCAGCGGCGAGCCCGCGGCATTCGTCACGCCGACGACGGCCGAGCCGCAGTCGCGCGCCCACGCGGCGGTCTCGACGATCTCGGCCGTCGAGCCGCTCTGCGAGACGCAGACCGTCACCGCGTCGCGACAGGTCGAGCCGGGTGCGGTAGTGCGTCGCCACCGACGGCGAGGCGAGGCCCCCGCTCGACGCCGGCGTGGGTCTCGAGGAGGTAGCGGCCGTAGATCGCGGCGTTGTCGCTCGAGCCGCGCGCGACGAAGAGCACCCGCCGCCGGCCCTCGGCCAGCCGTCGCAGCTCGGGCCGTAGCGGGAGGAGCGCATCGAGCGTCCGCCGCGCCGCCTCGGGCTGCTCCGCGATCTCGCGAGCCATCTGGGTCGTCATGAGCTCTCCTACCCGGTCCGTCCCTCCCGCCGACGCGGCCCGGGTGGGCCTTGACAACGTCGTCCGGTGGGTCCATAGTCAACTGGTACGTACCAGACCGTACCAGTAAATCGTCACTCCGTCGAGAGGCCGCCGATGACCGGAAAGCCCGTCACCGCCCACCCCGGGGCGCCGGCGATCGTCGACGGCCCGCGGCCCAAGCACGCGCAGCTGAGCGACCTCCTCGCCGACCTCGCGGCAACCGAGCTCGGCCCCGGAGCGGCGATCCCGTCCGAGCGCGAGCTCATGGCGACGTACGACCTGTCCCGGGCGACGGTCCGCAAGGCGATCGAGAGCCTCATCAGCAGCGGTCTCCTCTACCGGGTGCCGGCCAAGGGCACCTTCGTCGCCCGACCCCGCCTCGAGAGCAACCTCCACCTCGCGTCGTTCAGCCAGGACATGCGCCGGCGGGGGCGGGTGCCCTCGACCCGCCTGCTCGCCGTCGAGGAGGACCAGCCGCCGGCCGATGTCGCCGACGCTCTCGGGCTCGGACCCGGCGGGGCGGCGTGGCGTGTCCACCGGGTGCGGCTCGCCGACGACCAGCCGGTCGCCGAGGAGAACGGCTGGTACCCCACCGACGCCTTCCCCGATCTCGACCACGAGGACCTCACCGGCTCCCTCTACGAGGTCTTCGCCCGGCGCTACGGCCTCGCCATCGACCGCGCCGAGCAGACCCTGTGGGGCGAGTGCGCCGATGCCGGGGCTGGGCAGACGGCTCGAGGCGCCGGTCGGCACACCGCTGCTCGTCTTCCGCCGCGTCTCGTGGGCCGGCGACCGGCCGGTCGAGCACGTCGTCTCGCGCTACCGCGGCGACCGGTACCAGCTGCACATGAGCCTCGCGAGCGGCGGCCCGGCCGCCCCCGCGCCCCCCACCGACCCCACCCCCTGACCGAACGTCGACCGGACGCCACCCCTGTGCGGCCGGCCGGCATACCACCGGCGAACCCTCGCCAGAAAGTCAAAGGAGACACCCCGTGAGCACGGTCGACACCACCGCCGATACCGGCGGCCGACGGTTCAACGTCAACCTCGCGCCCATCCAGAAGTTCGGACGCAGCCTCATGCTGCCCATCGCCTCGCTGCCCGCGGCGGCGATCCTCCTCCGGCTCGGTCAGGACGACCTGCTCGGCAAGGACGGCCTGGGCTGGACGACGGTCGCGCCGATCATCGGCGCCGCCGGCAACGCCCTCTTCGCCAACCTCGCTCTCCTCTTCGCCGTCGGCATCGCCATCGGCATGGCGAAGAAGGCGGACGGCTCGACCGCCCTCGCGGCCGTCGTCGGATACCTCGTCTTCAAGGGCGTCGGCGACGCGATGTCACCGACCGTCCTCGGCACGCCGGCCGAGGGCGCCACCCAGGAGCTCGTCAACTACGGCGTCCTCGGTGGCATCGTCATGGGCCTCGTGGCGGCGTGGCTGTGGCAGAAGTACCACCGGATCAAGCTGCCGCCCTACCTCGCCTTCTTCGGTGGTCGGCGCTTCGTCCCGATCATCACCTCGCTCGCGGCGATCGTCCTCTCGGTGCTGCTGAGCCTCGTCTACCCCGCCTTCAACTCCGGCCTCACCTCGGTCGGCAACTGGGTCGGTGACAACTCGGTCATCGGTGGCTTCGTCTACGGAACGCTCAACCGGCTGCTCATCCCGCTCGGCCTGCACCACATCCTCAACAGCCCGCCGTGGTTCATCCTCGGCGACTACACCGCGGCCGACGGCACCGTCTACCACGGCGACATCGCCCGCTTCCTCCACGGCGACCCGAGCGCCGGCGCCTTCATGACCGGCTTCTTCCCCATCATGATGTTCGCCCTGCCCGCGGCCGCCCTCGCCATCTGGCACACCGCGAAGCCCAAGCACCGCAAGGCCGTCGGCGGCATCATGCTCTCGGCCGCCCTCACCTCCTTCCTCACCGGCGTCACCGAGCCGCTCGAGTTCGCGTTCATGTTCGTCGCGTGGCCGCTCTACGTCGTCCACGCCCTGCTGACCGGCACCTCGCTCGCTCTGGTCAACGGTCTGGGGATCAAGGACGGGTTCGGCTTCTCCGCAGGGTTGTTCGACTACCTGCTCAACTGGAACATCGCGACCAAGCCGGCGCTCATCATCGTCATCGGCCTCGCCTATGCCGTCGTCTACTACTTCCTCTTCCGCTGGATCATCACCCAGTGGAACCTGCGGACACCGGGCCGCGAGGAGGACGAGGACGAGCAGTCGATGGTCGAAGCCGACACGAGCGCCTGACGACCCGGTCTGATCTCGTCATGCTCATCAGCGCAGCACAGGTGCTCACCCCGGCGCGGGTCTTCGCGCCGGGGTGGGTCCTCCTCCACGGGGACCAGATCGTCGAGGTCGCGCCGGGGGAGCCCCCCCGGACCCCCGACGTCGACCTCGGTCCGGCCACCCTCGCGCCGGGCCTCATCGACGCCCATGTCCACGGCGGCGGCGGCGAGTCCTTCCAGACGGGAACGCCGCGAGGCCGTCCGGACCACCGTCGACGCGCATCTCCTTCGCGGGACGACGTCGATGATGGCCAGCCTCGTCACCGACACCCAGGAGCGGCTCACCGAGATCGTGTCGGTCCTCGCGGGGCTCGCCGACGACGGGACGATCCTCGGCATCCATCTCGAGGGGCCGTGGCTCAGCCCGAAGCACCGTGGCGCCCACGACGTCGACCTGCTCACCGATCCGACCCCCGACCGCGTCGACCAGCTCCTCGCCGCCGCCCGCGGCACGGTGCGCATGGTCACCCTCGCGCCGGAGCTGCCGAGCGGGCTCACCGCCGTCCGGCGGCTCACCGAGGCGGGCGTGCTCGCCGCCATCGGCCACACCGACGCGACGTATGCCGAGGCCCGGGCGGCTCTCGAGGCGGGGGCCCCGGTGGGCACCCACCTCTTCAACGCGATGCGCGCGGTCCACCACCGGGAACCCGGGCCGGTCATCGCCCTCCTCGAGGACCCCGACGCCTACATCGAGCTCATCGCCGACGGCGTCCACGTCCACCCGGCCGTCCTCCACCACGCCGCGACGACGAAGCCCCACCACGTCCTCCTCGTCACCGACGCGATGGCCGCCGCCGCCTCCGAGGACGGCGACTACCGGCTCGGCCCGATGGAGGTACGCGTCGAGAACGGGGTCGCCCGGCTCGTCGAGACCGGCGCCATCGCCGGCTCCACCCTGACGATGGCCGCGGCGGTGCGGTATGCCGTCACCGTCGCCGGTCTGCCGCTCCCGGACGTCGTCCGGGCCGCGACGATGACCCCGGCGGCGATGCTCGGCCTGCACCGGGTCGGCCAGCTCCGGCCGGGCTTCCGGGCCGACCTCGTCGCCCTCGACGGCGACCTGCGGGTCCGGCACGTCATGCGGGGTGGGTCGTGGGTCGACCGGAGCGCCGCCGACCCCGACTGGCGCCCGCTCTGACCGGGGCGCTCCACCGACCTCGACGACCCCGCCCGGGCCGGGCATCCGGTGAGGATGCCCGGCCCGGGCCCGACATCCTCACCGACGGACAGGTTGCTGCAGATCGGGGATGCTGCAACACCCCCGTTCTGCACGAACCTCTGCTAGCAGAGGTTGCGTGCAGGGGGCTCGTGCGGGCCGGGGGCGGGCGGTCGGCGTCAGGGGTGGCGGACGAGGTTGACCATGTCGACGACGGGACGGTAGCCCAGCGCCATGTAGAGCCGGTTCGAGACGGGGTTGGCCTGGTCGGTGAACAGGCAGACCCGCGACCCGGCGTCCCGGAGAAGGCGGGAGACCTCGGCGACGGCGGCGGCGGCATACCCGCGTCCCCGCTGCTCCGGCGGGGTGTAGACCGGACCGACCCGCGCGACCCCGAGCGCCGGCGGGTTCGCACCGGTCACGTGGACGGGCTCGCCCGACGGGGCGACCCACAGCCACACGACGCCCGACCGGATGCGACGGGCGAGCTCCTCGTCGGCGGGCGCCTCGTGGTGGCTCGCCCCCGGTTCGCGACCGGCCTGGGCGTCGGCGTCGAGGTGGAAGGCCCGCCACCAGCGGGTGACGAGCGGCAGGTCGTCCTCGGTCGCGAGCCGAAGCCGACCAGGCGCCGGCGCGGGCGCGAGGAGGTCACCGAGCTCGAAGAGCCGCGTGTGCATCTCCACCTCGACCGACCCGCCACCGAGCCGGGCCAGCTCGTCCGCGACGAGCCGCGTCGCCGGCAGCGCGCCGTTGACGCCCCGGACGTCCTCGCCGCGGGCGTGCAGCTCCCGCGCGAGGGCGAGGGCGGCCTCGTCCGGCATCGGCAGCAGGTAGGGCGGGTACGGCTCGAACGGGGCGCTGCGCATCCCCGTGCCGACGACCCGGCCGGCGGCGTCGAGGACGACGAGCCACCAGTGCGGCGGCGCGCCCTCACCGGGACCCACCGCGCGAGGCGACTCCCCCTGCTCGATCACCCGATGGGCCACCGTCGCGACGATGGTGCCGACGACGGGGTCGGCCGCGAGGTACTCGTCGGCCAGCGCGAGGAACGCCGCGGGGTCGGTGAGGAACCGCAGCTCGTATGCCGGTGGCGCGCCCATGCTGTCGCAGGCTAGTGGCGCCGCTCGGACCGGGGCACCGGGTTTTCGCCCGCGGCCCCCTCCGCCGCGTCACCCGATGCCGGCGAGGGATATCCGGTTTGTCGATACGGCACCGATATGTGATCAAGCAGCCGTCGCCGTTGCCCGGGATCGGGCCGCCGGTCGGGCACACTTCTCCCTGTGAGTGAGGCGGAGGAGGTCAAGCGGGAGCTGGCCAGCCTCCAGCGGGGGCGGGGCGTTCGCGCCCCGGGGCTGGCCGGGCGGGTCGGTCCACGGCTGCGCGCCGCCCTGCATCTGGGGGCCAGCGACGACGACGACGAGGTCCACGCCCGGCTCATCGCGCTGCTGCGACCCATCGTCGCGGACCTGTCCAGCGACCTGCGCAAGTCCTTCCTCGTCGCGACGGCCATCTCGACCCCCGAGGCCCGACACGGCGACCGCCTCGCCATCCTCGCCACCGAGTTCGACCGCGACCTGCGCACCGTGCGTCGCCGGGTCGCCGCCGCCAACGCCGCCGTCGCGGAGGTGCTCGTCCGGCGCGCCCGACCGGTCGAGGAGTGGATCATCGAGCGGGCCGACGCGACGGCCGACCTGCGCCTGTCCCGGCCGGTGCTCGGCTCGCACAAGACGATCTGCGCCATCGGCAACGGCCAGCGCCGGATCAGCGAGCGCTTCGGCATCCCCCAGACCGTTCCCGACGAGGAGGACGTCGAGGTCGAGATCACGGCGGGGGGCACCCTCACCGGCGTCGAGCGGCTCACGGCGAGCTCGTGGCGCTACACCGTCGAGCTGGACCGCGAGCTGCAGGCGGGCGAGACGCACGACTACGCCGTCGAGGTGACGATCCCCGGCCGGCAGTACCTCCGCCCCTACCTCGTCATGGTGCCGCTGCGCCCGACCCGCTCGTTCACGGCGACCCTCCGGGTCGGCGACCCCGCCGTCATCGCCCGCGCCTGGCGGCTCGACGGGTTCCTCCCGGCCGTCCTCGACGACCTCCCCGAGGAGGCGAGCGCCATCGACGTCACCGAGACGATCGTCGAGCGGTTCACCGGCCTCGAGGAGGGCCGCGGATACGGCGTGCGCTGGGAGTGGCTCGACCCGGCGTGAGTCGGCTCGGCGGCATACCCGGGTATGCCGCACCCGCGTCACCGCGCGGCCCCGGCCCATCCGGCCCTCGACCTAGTGCCAGACCATCGGTCTACCGGAGCCGGTCGTGGAGGAGGTCGAGCGTCTCCCGGCTGGGCGGCTGCGGCGTGGCGCCCGTGATGCCCCGACAGGCGTCGACGAACGCGCGGCTCTCGCTGGCCCCCGCCCGTCGGTGCCGCACGTAGGAGGAGGCCACGAGGTCGAGGACGGCGACGATCCTCGACGAGGCTCGCCGACGTCGCGGGCTCGGCGGGCGACGGGCAGCCGCCGAGCAGGAGGGGATGGAGGATCGTCGAGCTGACCCACTCGATGCCCGCTTCCTGCTCGGCGATCCGCAGCACCTGCCGGATGTCCGAGCGGATCTCGGCGCGGGAGGACGGTGAGCCGATGTCGCGCAACACGCCGTCGTACTGGCACTTCTCGGCCGTCCAGCCGTCGAGGGGCCACTCGGCGCCGTGCGGCTCGAGCCGGTGCGGGTAGGCGCGGATCATCCGGAACAGCGCGAGGCGCCAGGCCCGCTCGACGTCGTCGACGCCCTCGGCCAGCGCGACGTTGACCCGGCCGGGGATGCCGTCGAGCCGGGTCGGCTTGGCCGGCCCTCCGGCCGCGACGCGCAGCCGGCGCTCCTGCTCGCGCACCTGCGTCGTGACGACCCGATGGGCGTATCGAACCGGCTCCTTCACCGCGGACCCGCCGCCCTCGACATGGCGCCGGACCAGCTCCCGGGAGCGGAGGAGGACCTCGTGGACGATGTCGAGGCAGCCGTCCCGCTCACAGAACGGCGAGGTGCGCCGACCCTCCGGGTCGCCGGCCCGTAGGGGGCCTGCCCGGTCGGACAGGCACGCCGGCCGGACCGCCCGTGGGCGGCCCGACGCAGCGCTCCGGACTCCTGCCAGACCAGCGCCGCGAGGGTTGTGAGGTCAACCGACGGCGCCGGGTGCGAGGACGGCACCGGCCCGTCGCCGCTGACGGACGAAGGCGGGTCGGCGATGACGGCGGCGCCGCGAGAGGGCGACCCCCAAAGTCGAAGCGTCGGGTGAGGCTTCGCATCTCCCCCCACGATCGCCGCCGTCATGGCCGTGAACCTATGGAGCCGCGGACCGCCTTTTGAAGCATCCACCCGCAGGCTGACCGGTTTCTGTCCACTTCGCTCTCACCTGCGGCGATGTCGGCCGGAAGCGAGCCCCGCGGCCCTCCTCCGAGCCCGTCCGAGCCACTCCGGCCGCGCAGGCCCGTCCACCGCCGATCGGGATCGGTCACCCGGGTGTCCCCCAGCACCAAGGGGGGTCGACCCGAGGAGGTGACCGGGCATGCAGTGGTACGGCACCATCGCCTGACACGGCCCGACGGACCCGCCGGCGGCAGCGGCTGAGGAGAGCCCGCTCGGCCCACCGGCACACACGAGAGAGCGGGCGGGGACCGAGGGTTCCCGCCCGCTCTCGTGTCCCGACGACGAGCGCCCCTCCGCGTCCGCGACGACGACGCGGCCGCAGCCGCCGACGGTGGACAACTCCCGGACACCCGACCTGGGCCGACCGAGCCCCGCCCGGAGCGTCCGTCAGACCTCGCCATACGAGCAGCGGCGCGACGACCCGAACGCGGCGCACGCCGTCCCGGCCCGGTGGGAGGTGATGCCATGACCGACTGCGGCCCGACGATCGAGACGATCCTCGCCGAGACCCTGTGCTTGGAGGCGGGCATGGCCACACGGCAACGCGGCCGCGGCATCCAGCCGTCGGACCTCGTCCGGGTCGTCGGCGTGCCGCTCGTGCGCCGCGGCTGGCCGCCGGCCGAGGGCCCGGCCCCCAAGGGGAGCGAGCCACTGGCGGCTCCGCTCGTGGAGACGGCACGGCGGGTCGCGCTCGCCGCGACGCCGAGCCTGGCCCGGGCCCGGACCGCCGGCGACCGGCTGCTGAGGCGAGCCAGGGTCGAGCTGGCCGCCCTCGGCCGCGACGTCACGGAGAGCGAGATGTCCGAGGCCGCCGCGACGATGCTGGCCGAGACGCACCGCGCGCCCGCCCGGATCGCCGCCGACGGGTCGCCACCCTCGGAGCAGACCCGGACCCATCGGACGCCGATCCGGTGGGGGACAGCCGATGCGGATCGACTCGCTCCTCCCCCGGCTCGTCGACCGCTTCGTCGCACCCGACGGTCGGATGGACCGTGTCGCCTTCGTCGCCGCGGCCGAGAGCCTCTACGACGACCTGTGGCGACGGCAGGGCGAGGCGAGCCTGCGCCACCATCCGCCGAGCCGGCTCTATCTCGGCCACGACGAGCGACCCCCGCTCGTCGAGGCGCCCCAGCCGCGCGACCCCGAGACCCGGACACGTCCTTGACCGGAGCGACTGGACGCAGGGGGCCGACCGCAGCCTCTACCGCCGCTACGTCCTCGCCTACGACCGGAGGGCGCGGCCCCGCCCGACCGGGACGCGACGGCATGCCTGCGCGGCCGACGCCCGCCCCCGCGAGGAGGATCCGGTCCGGGGGACGGTGGAGCGGGCCTGCGCGCCCTACGGCCTGCTCCACCCGCAGCACCGCGCCGTCCTGCGGGCCATCGTCCAGGCCATGTCCGACCTCGACGCGGTGCCGTACGGCGAGGGCGCCCAGCCCGTGGACTGGAACGACGAATGCCGCCCCCTTCCCGACGACGAGCTCGAGGCCACGGACCGCGATCCAGGACCGGGTCGACGCCCTCTTCGCCCGCTGGTGGCGGGGCTCGGATCGGCGCGCCCTCGAGCGCTGGCACGGCCCGCTGGGCGGCCTCCTCGAGATCGGCGACGAGCCTCGCGACCCGTAAGGCGTGGATGGAGCTGGCGCGACGCGAGCGGCTGCTCACCGACCCGGCCCGCCGCTGCCACGTCGACGCGATCGTCAAGACGGCCCTCGACAAGGGACTGACGCCCGGCCTGTGGGCCCACCTGTCCGGCGCGCCCCTGCCCCAGGCACCGTCCGCCCGTCGGGCCGCCGCGACGTGGTCCCTGCTGCTGACCCTGCCGGACCACGTCGTCCGCCGGATGGTCGAGCAGTCACCGGGATGGGAGCGGCGCTATGCCGCGGTCGTCGCCGACCGGGCGGGCAGCGCAGCAGCCCATCTCTACCTCACCGGCCCCGAGCTCGCCGTCGAGCTGGGCCGCGTCGTCGACCGGAGCGGGGTGGCGTCGTGACGACGGGCTGGGAGGGGCTGGCCCTGCCGGTCGCCGTCCTCGAGTCCGGGTCGGTCCAGGTCGGACTCCACCCGCCGGCCTGCGCCGGGTCCGAGCCCGTGGGCATCCCCGGCGCCATCCTGTGGGTCGACCCCGCCTGGCCGGAGTCCCCGCCGACCGCCCTCGTGTCCGACATCGGCGTGGCGGCACCGGGGATGGCGGGGCTTTACGGGCCGGACATCGCGGCGGCCGTCACGCTCCTTGCCGCCCGCCGCGCGCCGTCCGGCGAATATGCCGCGGTCCCCGTCCGCACCCGACGAGGCGCTGCGGGACCTCCAACGGCTGGCCGTCGTCCGGTGGCTCGGCCGGACGAGCCCGCTTCCCCTCGACCCCGGTCTGCTCCGGCTCGAGGAGGCGGCCCTCACCGCCGCCTGCCGGTCCTGGCTCGACCCGGACGACGACGCCGCCGCGCTCGACCGCGCGGAGGTCGACTGGGCCCTCGGGCTGTCGCGGGCCGTGCGGGCCGACCCGGCGCTGCCCTGGCGCGGCCGCGTCGTCGACCTCCTCACGACGCTGTTCGCGGGCATCCTCGGCAGCGGGGACCCCGACCTCCCGCTCGAGGCGGTGCGGCGCGAGCACGACGCCCTGCGCGCCGAGCCGCCGGCGCCGTCGGGGGCCGCCCTCGTCGCCGCCGTGGAGGCGTGGCTCTCGACGATGGCACCGGACCCACTCCCGGGGCCGGCGGACGCTCCCCCACTGTCCGGCCGAGCCACCGTCGACTGGGACCGCGTCCCCCGGGGGCTGGTCGACGGGCGGGAGCAGGCCGCCAGCTGGCGGATCCGGGCCCGGGCGGAGGGCGGTGCGATGAGTGTCGTCGTGCCCAGCGCACCGGCGGCCCCCCGGCATCCGCTGGCGGCCGGGGCCGCCGACCCGGGGTCCCACGGCCGCCGGGCGGAGCGGCTGCGGTTCCGGCTCTATGTCCCCGGATGGCCCCTCCCCCTCACCGAGGGCGAGATCGCGCCGCGGGACGACACGTTGGCGTGGTCCGGCGCCCAGCCACTCAGCGCCGAGGCGATGAGCCGCCTCGGCCGCGCCCATCCCTGGGCCATCACCCTCGACATCGCGGCGGCCGGCTACCCGACCGCCCCGAAACGGGGGATGACGGCCCGGGTCGCCGAGGCCACCCGGTGGTCGGTGCGCGGACTCTCCGGGCTCCGGCTCCTCGGCGCGGCCCAGGCCCACGCCGCGCCGCGCGAGCGGGGTGTCGTCGAGGCAGCCCGTCGCTCCTGCCTCACCGCCCTGGCGACCGCCGGCGGTCGGTGGGCCGACCTGTCCCGGGACACCCCGGACGAGCTGGGCCTCTCGCTCCGCAGTGCGGACCGGTGCCGAGCGCTCGGCCTCGCGGCCGGCGTCGTCGACGACCCGGGGACCGGCGACGGCACGGCACGGCCAGGGGGACCCGGACCCGGGTCGGACGGCCCCGTCCCTGCGCGACCCGGGGTTCGCGCCCACCCTGGCCGAGTCCTGGCTCGTCACCTCGCTCCCGGCCCGATGGCCCAGGCCGGGGCGGCGTGACGCCTGCCCGTCTCCGGCGGGTCAGCCGGCCACGGCCCGCGCCGCCATCTCCCGGCGGCGCCGGCGCAGGCCGGCACAGATGGCGTCCTGCTCGCGCAGGAGCCGCCGCCGACGCGGGTCCGGCCGCTCGCCGCGGCCGCACACCGGGCACTCGACGCAGGGCGTCCTCGTTCTCGGCGAGGCAGCGGATCAGGTCCGCCACCGTCATCGACTCGCATCGCTGTCGCGTCACCATGTCGTCGATGCTGCTGGCCCGACGTGGCGATCGCCTTGGGGTGGCTGTCGGCCTCCTAGGAGCCCGGGCCGAGTCTGAACGCCGAGGCCATGGAGGTCGCGTTCGCGGAGTGTCCCAGGGTCGGCAACCCGAGCAGGTCCTCGGTCGTACGCAGCAGTGAGTAGTGGTCGAACCGGCTGTGCGACACCGTTCCTGGCGCCACCGAGGGGGCGATGACGATGGCGGGGACCGTCGTGCCGCCGCCCTCGGCCTCGTCCCAGGTGAGGACCACCGCGGTGTCGCCGGCGGCGTAGTTCGGGCCGTCCAGCAGCCTCGTCAGCCAGGTCCGCAGCCACGCGTCCCCCGTCGCCACGGAGCAGTCGTGCGTGTCGTGGCAGAGGTTCGGGGTGACGAAGGAGAAGGCGGGCAACGTGCCGCCGGCGATGTCCCGGGACAACGCATCGATCCCGACGTCGTTCGTGCGGCAGGCCGCGCGAAGGGAGGTGTAGTAGGAGGCGGGGTTGTGCCGCACGGCATACCGGCCGGAGTCGGTGAGCAGGCACGGGCTGGGCATCGACTCCTCGTACGAGCGCCAGGTGAGGCCGGCCGCGGCGGTCTGGGCGAAGATCGAGCCTCCGGAGACGGGGTGGGCCGACGGCGGCCTGTCGTCGGTCACCCCGAAGGTCGAGCCGCCGGTCGCCGCAAGGTAGTTGGGCAGCGAGGGATGGGCGACACCGTGGTAGTTCGCGGCGAGACCGCAGCGGCCGGCGAGCGCGTTCTCGAACGGCGCCTCCTGGGAGCCGATGATGGCGCTCGAACCCTTGTTCTCCATCCACACCCAGACGACGTGCCGGTATGCCGCGGGCGCCCGGTGCCCGCACGGCGCGGCGGCACTCGGCGTGGTTGCGGTGGGAGTGGAGCCGGCCGAGGAGGGCGGCGACGGTGAGGTGGGCGCCGTGGAGCTGGGGGACGTCGACGAGTGGTCGGCGGGACCGACGATCGAGCGGGATCCGGCGCACCCGGTGAGCGCGACGGCGGCGAGGGCGGCCGTCGCACCCGCCGCGCCGAGCCGGGCCCGGTTCGATCTCCTCACGGCTGTCCTCCTCGTCGCTCGATCCGCCCGAGGGCGCGGCCGACACGGTGGACTCTCCCCTCCCAGGCTGGACGTTTCCTGCCCAGAGGCTCAGGACTCCAGGGGGGTGAAGCCGCCCATCGCCTGCTCCATCGCGTCGAGGGCCTCGCTGACGATGCTGCGCATGACCCGCATCGCCTCCGCGGAGTCGCCGAGGGCGATCGCCTCGGCCACGCCGAAGTGCCATCGGATCGCCTTCGGCTCGGGAACCGAGGGCATGAGCCGGTGGTGGGTCCGTCCCGAGAGGGCCTCACCGACGAGGGGGGCGAAGGACGCCAGCCCGGCGTTGCCGGACGCCTCGAGGACCGTGCTGTGGAACGTCATGTCGTGCTCGAGGTAGGTCTCCAGGTCGCCCTTGGGGCCGGTGAGCGACATGCCGACGACGGCGGCGCTGATGGCCGAGCGCTGGGCATCGGTCGCCCGGATCGCGGCGAGGCCGGCCGCGACCGGCTCGATCCCGCTGCGCAGCTCGGACAGCTCTCGGAGCTGGCGGGGGCGCTCGGGACTGTCGAGCCACCAGCGCACGACGAGCGGGCTGAGCGCGGCCCACTCGGCGACGGGGCTCACGGTGACGCCGACGCGCCGGCGCGCGGTGACGATGCCGTTCTGCTCGAGCACCTTGAGCGCCTCGCGGGCGATGGTCCGCGAGACGCCGTAGCGCTCCATGAGGGACTCGGTCGAGAAGGTCGAGCCGACCGGGACCGCCCCGCTCGTCAGCTCGGCGCCGAGCCGCTCGAGCACCCGGTTGTGCAGAGACGACGTCACGGGACTCACTCTCCCATCTGGGCGTCCACATCGGACGAGGACCCGCCAATGAGGGTCCTACTGATCGCCGAAGGTCACGAAAACTACCTTTTTTGAGTCTAGCCTCTTCCCAAAGATAGTACTTTTACGCCAGACTGCATCCGCCAACCACTTCAACGACGAAGGAGGCCGACGTGCCCGCCCCCGTGTTGGGAACCGTCCCCCTGTTGCTCATCGCCGCCGCCGCGGTGGGCCTGCTCCTCTTCCTCATCATCCGGCTGAAGCTGCACGCGTTCCTGTCGCTCGTGCTCGTCAGCCTGCTCACCGCCCTCGCCACCCGCATCCCCCTCACCGACATCGTCAGCACGATGCTCGGCGGCTTCGGCGGCACCCTCGCCAGCGTGGCCCTGCTCGTCGGCCTCGGAGCCATGATCGGACGGCTCCTGGAGGTGACCGGCGGCGCCCAGGTGCTCGCGGACACGCTCATCGCGAAGTTCGGCGAGGACCGGGCGCCCCTTGCGCTCGGCGTCGCCTCGCTGCTGTTCGGCTTCCCGATCTTCTTCGACGCAGGGCTGATGGTCATGCTGCCGATCATCTTCTCGGTCGCCCGCAGGCTGGGTGGCTCGGTCCTGCTCTACGCCCTCCCCGCGGCCGGAGCGTTCGCCGTCATGCACGCCTTCGTCCCGCCGCACCCGGGTCCGGTCGCCGCCGGCCAGCTGCTCGGCGCCGACCTCGGCCTCGTGCTCCTCGTCGGCCTCGTCCTGGCCATCCCGACCTGGTACCTCGGCTCCTACCTCTTCTCCCGGTGGGTCGGCCGGCGGTTCGTCCTGCCGGTCCCGGAGATCCTCGGCACCGACGAGAGCACCCCCGAGGACCGGCCCGGCTTCGGCACCGTCATGTCCGTGCTCCTGCTGCCCCTCGTCCTCATCTTCCTCAACACCGGCCTGACGACGCTGGTGAACAACGGCACGATCGGCGAGGACAACGGGCTCGTCCACGCCCTGGTGCTCATCGGGCAGACCCCCATCGCCCTTCTCATCACCACGCTGTTCGCCATGATGATCCTCACCCGGGGACGGCGCACCGCGAGCGACGTCGAGCAGATCGTCAACGGCGCCATCGGACCGGTGGCCCCGATCATCCTCATCACCGGTGCCGGCGGCATGTTCGGCGGCGTGCTGCGCGCCTCCGGGATCGGCCAGGCGCTGTCGGACTCCCTCGCCTCGACCGGGCTGCCCGTCATCGTCGCCGCGTTCGTCATCGCGACGATCATCCGGGTCGCCCAGGGGTCGGCGACGGTGGCGCTGACGACGACGGCGGGCCTCATGGCTCCGACCGTGGCGGCCACCCAGGGCCTCTCCCAGATCGACCTCGCCCTCATCGTCGTCGCCATCGCCTGTGGCTCCACGGTGCTGTCCCATGTCAACGACTCCGGGTTCTGGCTCGTCAGCCGGTTCCTCGGCATGGACGAGAAGACGACCCTCAAGACGTGGACCGTCATGGAGACCCTGCTCGGCAGCATCGGCTTCGTCTTCGCCCTCGTGCTCAGCCTCGTGCTGTGACCACCGCCGACGCCGCTCCGGCACGCACCGCACACATCGTCGTCATGGGCGTCTCGGGCTGCGGCAAGACCGTTCTGGCGTCCCTCCTGGCCGGACGGCTCGGCTACCGGTTCTGCGAGGCGGACGACTTCCACCCGGCGGCCAACGTCGAGAAGATGTCGAACGGCATACCGCTCACCGACGATGACCGCTGGCCGTGGCTGGAGGCGCTCGCCGACTGGACGGCCCGGGAGGCGGCCTCCGGCCACTCGACGGTGATGGCGTGCTCGGCCCTCACCCGCGCCTACCGCGACCGGCTGCGCACCGGCGGCGGCGAGGACCTGGTCTTCATCCACCTCGACGGCGATCCGTCCACCATCATCGAGCGGATGAACGCCCGCGAGCACTTCATGCCGACCTCCCTGCTCCGGTCGCAGCTGGACACGCTCGAGCCGCTCGAGGACGACGAGGTCGGGGTTCGGATCGACCTCGGGCAGTCGCCCGAGTCCGAGCTGTTGGAGGCACTCTCCTGGCTGGAGCCCCGGCTCCCCTGAGGGGCTCCGACGCTCGGCCGGGAGGGGTTGCCCCTCCCGGCCGAGCTGTCGGCGCTGC
Organism: uncultured Actinomycetota bacterium; assembly: GCA_963745335.1. GTDB lineage: Bacteria > Actinomycetota > Actinomycetes > Actinomycetales > Dermatophilaceae > CAVSJJ01. The sequence continues at coordinate 101,232 of CAVUXP010000003.1, read as the reverse complement.
GCCGGGAGACCGCCCCGGCCGTCCGGTATGCCGTGGCTGCGGCCCGCGGCCGACACCTCCCCCGCCCGTGTCGGGCGGAGCGCGTCAGCGAGGGAGGGCCGACGCCCGGCGCAGGGCGGTGCGGTACTCCTCGACGAGGGTGTCGACGACGGCGGCGACCGGCTCGACGGCACGGACCGAGCCCAGCCCCTGGCCCGCGGCCCAGATGTCCCTCCATCGGCGGACGTCGGAGCCGGTGTCGTACGATCGGTCGCCGTCGAAGACGAGGTTCTCCGGGTCGAGCCCGTTGGCCTGCAGGCTGGGTCGCAGCCACGACGCCGGAGCGCCGGTGACCCCCGCGCTCACGACGAGGTCGTCGGCGCCGTGCTCGACCACCATCCGCTTGTAGTCCGCGCCGGCCATCGACTCCTCGGTGGCGAGGAAGCGGGTCCCCATGTAGACCAGGTCGGCACCGGCCGTCACCGCTCCCGCGATGGCGTACCCGTCGCTGATCCCACCGCCCACCGCGACGAGACCGTCGAACACCTCCCGCACGGCCGAGACGAAGGCGAACGGCGAGAGGAAGCCGGTGTGCCCGCCGGCACCCGCCGACACGCAGGCGAGGCCGTCGACACCCGCCGCGACCGCCTTGGCCGCCAGCGAGAGGTTGATGACGTCCGCGATGACAAGGCCTCCGTAGGACCTGACGGTGTCGATGGCGGGACGGGGCGAGCCGAGGGCCGTGATGACCACCGGCGGCCGGTACTCGGCGACGAGCGCGAGGTCGTCGGCGAGCCGGGCGTTGGTCCGGTGGGTCACGAGGTTGACGGCCCAGGGTGCGTCCCCCACCGCCCCGGAGATCGTCGAGAGCCACTCGTCGAGCTGCGCGGGCGTCCGGCAGTTGGGGGCGGGGAACGCACCGAGGACGCCGGCGCGGCAGGCCCCGATGACCAGGTCCGGCCCGGAGACGAGGAACATCGGCGCGGCCACGACGGGCACCCGCAACGCCGAGACGACCTCGGCCGCCGTCGTCATCGGTCCACCCCGCCCGGCCGGTCAGTGCGCGAAGTCATCGCCGAGGCCCATTCCCTGCAGAAGGGTCGGGCGGTCGTAGTACTCGAGCCACTCGGTGACCAGGCCGTCGGCCATGCTCAGCACGCCGACGACCGGGACCTCCCCGTGGTGCCCCCCGAAGACGAACTCGTCCACCCGCTCGAGGAACACCCGGCCGTCGATGACTCCCATCGCCTTGATGTGCAACGTGATCCACTCCGCCTGCGAGCCGAGCATTCCGAGCCGCTGCTCGATGGCCGCACGGCCGACGACCGGCTCCTGCATCACGCTGTGGAGCACCCCGTCCGGGGCGAAGAGGTCGGCGATGCCGTCCCAGTCCATCCGGCACCACGCGGCGACCATCCGACGGGCCAGGTCGAGCTTCTCCTCGTCGGTCATCGCGCGCTCCCCTCCGAGGGGCTGCGCCGGAGCTCTCGCTTGAGGACCTTGCCGACCGGGTTGCGCGGCAGCTCGTCCCGCACCTCGAGCCGCTCGGGCAGCTTGTAGGAGGCGATGTGCTGCTTCCTCAGGAAGGCGACGAGCTCCTCGAGGGTCAGCTCGGTTCCCGGACGGAGGGTGACGACGGCGGCGACCCGCTCGCCCAGCACCTCGTCGGGGTCCCCGACGACGGCCACCTCCGCCACGGCCGGGTGGTCGGCGATGAGGCCCTCGAGCTCGGCCGGTGCGATGTTCATCCCGCCGCGGATGACGAGGTCCTTGGCCCGGTCGAGGTAGTGGAGGAACTGGTTGCGGTCCCCCGCGATCTCGAAGACGTCCCCGGTGCGGAGGAACCCGCGGTCGTCGAACGGGCTCGCTCGCCGCTCCGGGTTGAGGTAGCCGGCGAACACGGTGGGGCCGCCGATGCGCAGCTCGCCCGGAACCCCCGGCTCGGTGATCTCCTCCTCGGTGGCGGGGTCGACCAGCCGGACCTGGACCCGACTCCGACGTCCTCGAGGACCAGTGGACTCCCGGCGCCCCGTAGCGGGGGAAGAACTGGGCCCGCTCGTCGGGGTCGGGGAAGTCCTCGGTGCTCGACAGCAGCCCGATCCCCTCGTTGGACCCGAAGAAGTTGATGACCCCGATCCCGAACCGCTCCTGCCATCCGCGCACCATGACCGGCTGGAGCGGGACCGACCCGGAGCCGACCCGGGTCAGGCTCGAGATGTCGACCTTCGCGAGGAGGTCCTCGTTGTTGAGCAGCATCCACAGCAGGGCCGGCGGCGCGACCGTGTAGGTCACCCGCTCGGCGGCGATCTGCGCGAAGAACGTCGGCAGATCGAACGGATGGTGCTGCACGAGAACGCCACCCGTCCGCAGCCAGGGCAGGAACATCCCGTTGATCCCCGCCATGTTGACCATGGGGAACGGGTTGAGCAGGACGTCCTCGGCGACCATCCGTGGGGCGTCGACCGTCGCCCAGCTGATGGCGATCCAGTCCAGGTGGGTGCGCGGCACCCCCTTCGGGACCCCCTCCGTCCCCGAGGTCCAACAGATCGTCAGGCAGTCGTTGGGGTCGTTCGGGTCCGAGGCCATCCGGTCCCGGACGACCGCCTCGTCCTCGGCCGAGGCCGCGGCGGGAGCCCAGTGGTGGACCCCGCCGGCAGGTCGTGGCACTCGGCGTCCGGACCGACGACGACGACGTCCTCGAGGCTCGGCACCCGGTCCCGCACGGCCAGCGCCTCGGCCGCCGGATGCCGCTCGCCGAACCGTGCGCACGTGAGGAAGGCCGCGAACTCGGCCTCGGCGGCCATCTGCACGAACTCGTGCTCCCGGTACTGCATCGGCAGCGGCGAGATGACGATGCCGAGGTTCCAGGCCGCGATGTACACCTCGACGAGCTCGATGGCGTTCGGCAGCTGCACCCCGAGGACGTCACCCCGGCCGAGGCCGAGCTCGACCAGCCGCGCCGCGAGGAAGTCGGACTCCGACTTCAGCTGTGCCCACGTGAGCCGCCGGGGTGGGGAGCCCAGCAGGGCCTCCCGGTTCGCCGGGTCGACGAGCGCGAGCTCGTCCCCCGGGCGGCCACCTGGGCCGCGAACAGCTCGTCGACCGTCTCCGTCGACCACCATCCGCGGGCCTGGTAGTCGGCAACCTTGTCCGCGGGGTGCAGCCCCCTGGCCATCGCCATGCCTCGTCCTCCTCGTCCCGTGCTCGCTCGTCGGTCGGCCGGTTACTTGTACGCCGACGAGATGTCGATGACGTCGCCGTCGGCGGCGAACTGCTGCTTGGCGGCGTTCCAGACCCAGGGCTGGAAGGCCAGTATGCCGAGGGACTGGGTGGGGCTCATCGTGAAGCCGATGCCGTCGATGAACATCGGCGGCTGGTAGTTCTGGGTGCGGGCGGCATTCATGATGGACAGGCGCGAGAGCCCGTCGGACGAGGCGGCCGCCCGGGTGAAGGTGTCGACCATGAGGTCGGCCACGACCCAGCCGTTGACGGTGTAGGAGTTCGTCGGAGCGTCGGAGCCGTTGGCGGAGACCTTGTCCAGGTAGTCCTTGACGGAGGCGTCATCGGCGAAGGCCGGGTTGGCGGGGTCCTTGAGCCAGCGCATGATCTGCTGGCCGTCGGCCGCGTCTCCCGCGGGCGCATAGAGCGTGGCGCCGTCGGCGCAGTTCGCCGGCTGGATCACCGTCTGCGGCGACCAGCCCACGCGGGCGATGGCCTGGGTCAGCGCGAGGCAGTCGGTCGTGACCCCGGCGTCGACGAGGATCGGCGCCCCCGAGGCCTTGAGGGTGGAGGCGGCCGTCTTGGGGTCGGCCAGCGACTCCTCAGCGGTCACGGTGAAGCTCGTCCCCTTGATCGCGTTCTTGAAGCCGGTGGCGTAGCCCTGGCCGGACTCGGTCGGGTTGACGGCCAACGCGACCTCCGCGCCGTCGGGGTAGGTCTGCTTCAGCTTCTCGACGACGGCCGCCATCTCCACATCCGCGGAGGGCAGGTACTCGGTCGTCCACGGGTACTCGTCGATGTTGCGGTACTTGGGCACGGCGGCCTGCCCGTAGAGCAGCGGCACGCACGCCTCGTTCTGGTCATCGGCGATGGCGTCGACCTGGCCGGAGCCGAACGTGTCGAGGACGTCCACCCCGTCCTTCTGGATGAGCTCGCCGACGTTCGCCTTGGCCCGCGCGGGGTTGAACCCGTCGTCCTTGACGACCACCTCGAGCTTCACCCCGTCGATGCCGCCCGCCGCGTTGACGACGGCGAACCGCGCCTTCATCCCCTCGATGACGTTGCCGACGGCGTCGGCCAGGGGGCCGGAGGTGGGTGCGCTCCACCCCACCTTGAGGGTGCCGGTGATCGCGGCGGTCGCCGCGGCCGGATCGGCGCAGTTGTCGGTGTTGACCGCGCCGCCCGAGGCAGCGCCCGCCGACGCCGTGCCGGCCGACGAGGACGAGCCACAGGCCGCGAGCGCCAGGACGGCGGGCAGCATCACGGCCGCAAGTGGAGGAGACAGTCGCTTCATCGGGGTGCCTTCCGGTGATGGGGGTTGGATGGAGGTGAAAGTTCTGGGAACCGCGGTCAGCCGGCCTGGTCGTCGGGACGAGCATCCGGGCGCCGCTGCCGTGGGTGGTCCGCGGGGACGACGAGGACGAGTCGATGCCCCCAGCGCAGGACGCGGCCGACGATGCCCTCGGGCATGACGAAGACGATCGCGATGAGCAGGACGCCGAAGATGACACCCGACAGGGGCCCGGTCGTGAACTGCGAGGTGAAGTAGGGAAGGAACACGACGGCCAGGGCACCCACGAGGGGCCCCAGCAGCGTGGCCACCCCACCGAGGACGAGGCCGGTGACGAGCTCGATCGACGTCATGAGGGTGAACGAGCCGTCCGGCGACAGGGCGCCGAGGTACATCGCGAAGAGGGAGCCGGCGAGCGTCGTGACGCCCCCCGAGACGGCGAAGGCGAGGATCTTGGTCCGGGCGACGTCGACCCCGTTGGCCGCGGCCGCGATCTCGTTGTCGCGAGTCGCGGTCATCGAGAGCCCGAACCTGCTCCGGACGAGGTTGCGGGACAGGACGATCACGACGAGGAGGACGACCGCGGACAGCCAGTACATCCAGAGGCCTCGCTCCGCCCGGACGAGGCCGGTCCACGACGGCGGGGCGAGCTGGCGTGACCGGATGACCATGCCGGCGGCCCCTCCGGTGAGGCCCTCCAGCCGCCGGACGATCTCCGGGAACGACACGCCGATGGCCAGGGTGACGAGGGCGAGGTAGAGACCCCGGATCCGCAGCGACGGAAGGCCGACGAAGGCTCCGGCGAGGGAGCCGACGACGACGGCGACGGGCATCGTCCACACCGGCGCGACGTCGTAGCGCACGATGAGCACGCCGGCGGTGTAGGCGCCGAGACCGAAGAAGGCCGAGTGCCCGATCGAGAGCAGGCCGGTGTAACCGGTGACGAGGTTGAGCCCGGCGATCGCGATGGCGATGATGAAGACGTTCGTCAGCTGACCGAGCCGGAACGGCTGGAGCTGCGAGCCCCAGAGCAGGAGAGCCAGGACGACGACGGCGAGGCCGGAGCCGAGGGCCCGATGCTGCCAGCTGCCCTGGACGAGCACCCACCGGGCCCCGCCCCCGGTGCGGGTCGCGTCGGTGGCGCCGGTTCCCGAGGGCCGGCTCTGGACGGCGGTCATACCCGCACCAGCCGCTCGGTGCCGAAGAGCCCGTTGGGTCGGACGAACAGGACGGCGACGATGATGAACAGCGCCGATGTCTGCTGGAGCGAGCCGCCGACGGCCGGAACGTAGCCGGAGATCATCGCCTCGAGGACACCGATCGTCAGCCCGCCGACGACGGCGCCGACGAGGCTGTCCAGGCCGCCGAACAGGGCCGCCGCCGAGGCCGAGATGAAGATGCCGAACATCGTCGTCAGCCCCAGCTGCTCCGGGGCGAGCGGCGTGACGAGGACTCCGGCCAGCGCGCCGATGGCTCCGGACAGGCCCCACACGAAGCCGAGGACCCGGCTGGTCCGCACGCCCGCGAGGGTCGCCGACGATGCGTTGTCCGCGACCGCCCGCATGTGCAGACCGACGCGGGTCCGCCGGAAGAGCAGCCCCATGAGGACGAGCAGCACGATGAGCGCTCCCCACACGCCGAGGGCGTCGCCGTAGAGCCGGGCGCCGCCGACGGAGACGAAGTCGTTCAGGCCGTTCGGGAACAGGCTGGGCATGATCTTGGTCTCGCTGCCCCAGATGACGCCGGCGAGGGAGTTGAGCCCGGTGAACAGCCCGAGCGCGACGATGAGGACGGCCATGTCGTTGCGGCGCTGGATCGGACGGATGAGGGTGCGCTCGATGGTGACCCCGAGAACGAACCCGACGGCGAGGCCGACGAGGATGGCGCTCCACACCGGCGCGCCCAGCGTCGTGAGCCACCAGGCGACGAACGTCGTGAAGAGCGCCAGCTCGCCCTGGGCGAAGTTGAGGGTGCCTGCTCCGCGGTACACGACGACGAGGGCCAGCGCGAGGATCGCGTAGATCGACCCGTTCGTCAGGCCCGTGATCAGTCGTTCGAGGAAGAGCTCCATGGGTCTCCTAGTAGCCGAGGTACGCCGAGCGGATGGCGTCGTCGGCACGGAAGTCGGAGGGGGTGCCGGCGGCGGCGATGGTGCCGCCGTCGATGAGGTACACACGGTGAGCGAGATCCATGGCGAGCTCGGCGTTCTGCTCGACGACGAGCAGCGCCGTTCCGTCGGCCCGGTTGATGTCGGCGAGCGTCGCGAAGAGCTCGCGGACGATGATCGGCGCCAGGCCGAGGCTCGGCTCGTCGCAGAGGAGCAGACGCGGCCGGCTCATCAGGGCCCGGGCGACGGCGAGCATCTGCTGCTCACCCCCGGAGAGCGTGCCCGCCAGCTGGCGGGACCGCTGACCGAGCACCGGGAAGACCTCGCACCACCGGGCTATGTCCTCGGCGACGACCCGGTGATCACGGCGCGATGCGGCGCCGACCCGGAGGTTCTCCAGGATCGTCAGCTGCGCGAGCGTGCCCCTGCCCTGCGGGACGAGGCTCACTCCGGCCGCGACGACCTGCTCCGGCCGACGACCGAGGGGAGCCCCGTCGAGGGTGACGTCGCCGGTTCGGGCGATGAGGCCCACGAGCGCGTGCATCGTCGTCGTCTTCCCGGCGCCGTTGGCCCCGAGCATGACGACGACCTCGCCGGCACCGACCTCGAGGTCGATGCCGTGGAGGACCTCGCTCCCGCCGTAGCCGGCCCGCAGCCCCGACACGACGAGCAGCCCCTCGCGCGCCCCGGTGGTCTCCGCCGTCGTGGCGCTCTCGGGCGCGGCGGTCACGCCGCCCGCCCGAGGTAGGCCTCGACGACCCGGGGGTCCGTGGCGACGTCGCCCGGAGGGCCGTCGAAGATCGGCTGGCCGAAGTCCAGGGCGACCACATGGTCGGACATCCCGAGGACGAGGCCCATGTGGTGCTCGACCAGGAGCGCCGCGAAGCCGAGCTCGTCGCGCAGGCCGAGGATGAGGTCGCCGAGGTCACGGACCTCGGAGTGGGTGAGCCCACCGGCCGGCTCGTCGAGGAGGAGGAGCCGTGGCCGGCTCATGAGGGCGCGGGCCAGCTCGACCCGCTTGAGGGTTCCGAAGGGCAGCCCGGCCGCGGGGCGCCCGGCGACCTCGACCAGGTCGAGGCGCTCGAGGAGGTCCCAGGCCCGGACCCGCAGCTCGCGCTGCCGCCGGCGGGCGGGCGGCCACGCCAGCGCCCCGCTCGTCACGCCGACCCGGCCCACGCTCGTCGCACCGGCCATCGCGTTGTCGAAGACCGTCATCCCCGGGAAGAGCGCGAGGTTCTGGAAGGTGCGGGCGATGCCCGCTCCGGCGAGCCGATGCGGCGCCAGCCTGAGGAGGTCCTGGCCGTCCCAGCGGATCGAGCCGGCGCTCGGCCGGTAGATGCGGGTGATGCAGTTGAAGAGCGTCGTCTTGCCGGCGCCGTTGGGACCGATGAGCCCGCAGATCGTCCCCGGGCCCACCTCGAGGCTCACTCCGTCGAGCGCCGCGACCCCACCGAACCGGATCGAGACGCCGTCGAGCGACAGGACCCCCGTCGACCGGCCTTCCGACATTGGACAGCCTCTCCCTGTTACTTCACTTAACAGTGTGATAGGCATTACTACAGCAAACAGAGTGAGGGCGTCAACAGTCGCCGGACGAGCCGACGACTGCCCTGGCACGAAGGAGTGTCGGCATGGCCGGAGCGAAGGGCGCGCCCGTCGAGGGCGCTCGGATCGTCATCACCGGGGCCAACCGCGGCATCGGGCTCGCGTTCGTCCGCGAGGCCCTGTCCCGGGGCGCCGCGACCGTCTACGCCGGCGTCCGGGACGACACGCAGGTCACGCCGGAGCTCGCCGAGACCGGTGCCGAGATCGTTCCCCTCGACGTCACCGACCCGGCCCAGGTCGGTGCGGCCGCCGAGCGATGTGCCGACGCGACGATCCTCGTCAACAACGCGGGGTACTTCGCCGGGGACCGCCTCGTCCTCGCCGCCGACCCCGACGCGGCGCGGCGCGAGATGGAGGTCAACTTCTTCGGGCCGCTGCGGACGACGCGAGCCTTCGCGCCGGTCATCGCGGCCGCCGGCGGCGGCAGCATCGTCAACGTCCTGTCCGTCGCCGCGATCGCCCCGACGGCCTTCATGGGCGGCTACTCGCCGTCCAAGGCGGCCGCACTCTTCCTCGGTGGCATCGCGCGGGCCGAGCTCGAGCCGATGGGGATCACCGTCACCTCGCTCGTCGTCGGCTCGGTCGACACCCGGATGGCCGCCCACGTCGACGGGCCGAAGGAGGACCCGCGCGACATCGCCGCCACCGGCCTGCGCGCCATGGAGCGCGGCGAGTGGATCTGCGACACCGACCGGATGGCCGTCGAGTCCCGCGCCCGGCTCGCCCGCGACCCCGTCCGCTACGAGCGCGGCCTGGGCCGCCTCCTCGACGTCGACACGCTGTCGACCGGCGGCCGACCGCCGCAGGGCCGATGACGGCGCCGCGCCCGTCGGTGACACCGGTCCCCCCGGAGTACGTCGACCCGCGCTTCGCCCTCCACCCGGATGGCAGCCGCGTCGAGCGGCTCGAGGACGTCGTCCGCGCCCGGGCTGCGGCCACTCCCGACCTGCCGGCGATCATCGAGACGGACGACGTCACGACCTTCGCCGAGCTCGACGCGACCTCGAGCCGGGTGGCCCAGGCGCTGCGGGGCGACGGCGTGCGGCCCGGGGACCGGGTCTGCTACATCGGCGAGAACGCGCCGTCCTTCCTCGCCGTCCTCTACGGGGCGTCGAAGGCGGGCGCCGTGCCGACCGCTCTCAACGTGCGCCTCGCCGTGCCGGAGGTCGAGTACATCCTCGGGAACAGCCGACCGAGCGTCGTCGTCCTCGGCCGCGGACAGGACCGGCTCGCCCCCGCGGCGACCGCCGCACCGGGCGTCTCACGCGTCGTGTGCCTGTCCGGTGCCACCCCCGGCACGGTCGGCTACGACGAGTGGCTCGACGGCATCGACCCCACCGACCCCGGTCACCGCCGCGACCCGGACGAGACGGCACTGATGTTCTACTCCTCCGGGACGACGGGACGCCCCAAGGGCATCGAGCTCACCGGCGCCAACCTGGGCCAGGCGATCGCACCGATGCAGTACCTGCTCGAGCTCGACACGTCGAGCGTCGCTCTCGCACCAGTGCCGTTCTTCCACATCTCCGGCCTCGCCCTGTCCGTCGTCAGCATCGTCAACGGCTCTGCCCTGCTCCTGGTGAGCCCCGGCTCTCCGGCCGACCTGCTCCGCATCCTCCAGGAGTATGCCGTGACCCACGCCGTCGCGGTGCCGACCGTCATCCAGCACCTCCTCGCCCTGCCCGAGGCGCGCACGGCCGACTGGTCCCGGCTGCGCTACCTCGTCTACGGGGCGTCCCCCATGCCCGAGCCGCTGCTCCGGGAGGCCACCGAGGTCCTCGGCTGCCGCTTCCTCCAGAGCTACGGGCTCACCGAGTCCACGGGCGGGGTGACGATGCTCAGCCCCGAGGACCACCGGCCGGGCCCGGGCACCGCCCAGCGGCTGCGCTCCGTCGGGCGGCCGATGCCGAACGTCCCCCTTCGCATCGTCGACCCGGTGACCCTCGAGGACCTGCCGCCGGGCCGGCGTGGGGAGGTCCTCATCGGAGGCGGCCAGGTGATGCGGCGCTACTGGGACGACCCCGAGGGGACCGCGGCCGTCCTCACGCCCGACGGGTGGCTGCGCACCGGGGACGGCGGCTCGATGGACACCGACGGCTACCTCTACCTCCACGACCGGCTGAAGGACATGATCGTGTCGGGCGGGGAGAACGTGTACCCCGCCGAGGTCGAGAGCGTCCTCACCGGCCACCCGGGGGTGTCGCAGGTCGCGGTCGTCGGGGTGCCCTCGGCGCGCTGGGGCGAGGCGCCCCTGGCCGTCGTCGTGCGCGCGGCCACCCCCGAGGGGCAGGCGCTCGACGAGGAGGGGCTCATCGCCTGGTCGCGGGAGCACCTGGCGCACTTCAAGTGCCCGGCAGCGGTCCGGTTCGTCGATGCCCTGCCCGTCAACGCCAGCGGCAAGCTCCTCAAGACCGAGCTGCGGCGCCGGTTCGCCTGAGCGCGCCCGGCACCCCTCCGGCACCCGTCAGGGCCGCAGCCGCAGGGTGACGCCGCCGACCGAGACCTCGGCGCCGCCACCGCCTCCGACGGCGGCCAGGTCCACCGCCGACAGGAACCGTCGCTCGCCCTCGACGAACCGCACCGTGCGCGTCCCGAGCCGGACGCTGGGGACGTCACCACCCTCGACCGCCACCCCGAACAGCTCACCCCACTGCGTCGCCTGCGCGCCCGGGTCCGGCGAGGTGACATCGACGCCGAGGATGTCCTCGACCCTCGGGTCCTCGACCGGGACGACCGGGATGTCGTCCCAGAACCACCGGGCCGGGTCGCCGATCTCGTCGAGCTCGACGAGCAGGCCGAGGTCGCCGGGATGGAGCTGGACGATGCGGTGGCCGTAGGCCTCGAGGTCGGCGACGACCCGTACCCCGAGCCCGACGGCCCGCTCGAGGTAGGGCCCGAGGTCATGGACCTGGATCGAGAGGGCATAGCCGCCGTCGCCGCCACCCTTGGCCAGCCACCGCGCCAGGGAGGCCTCGCCGGTCAGGGGTGCGACGACCTCCAGGTGCGCCTCGCGGCCGATCCGCAGCGTCTCGTCGGCGAGCCCGATCCCCTCGAGGAGCGGGTCGGCGAAGCCCCGCGGCAGGCCGAGAGCGTCGCGCAGGCGACCGCCGCACTCCTCGAGATCCCCGGCGCCGAGCACGACCTGTCGGACGATCGGCGCGAAGCCGCCGCTCATCCGGCCCGCCGCCCGGCGTCGGCCCCGTACCGTTCGCGTAGCTCCCGCTTGAGCACCTTCCCACTCGGGTTGCGGGGCAGCGCCTCGACGACCTCGACCGCCGTCGGACACTTGTAGTGAGCCAGCCGCTCCCGGGCGAAGTCGATGAGCTCCTGCGCCGTGAGGGACGCGCCGGGCGCGAGCACGACGACGGCGACCGGGGTCTCCCCCCACCGCTGCGAGGGAACGCCGATGACCGCGACCTCCTGGACGGCGGGGTGGGCCATCACGGCGTTCTCGACCTCGGCCGGATAGATGTTCTCCCCGCCCGAGACGATCATGTCCTTGAGCCGGTCGTGGAGGAACACGTAGCCGTCCTCGTCGACGTGGCCGGCATCCCCGGTGCGGAACCACCCACCCGGGTAGTACGCCGCCTCGGTCTCCTCCGGCCTGCGCCAGTACCCCCGCGTGACCCCGGGACCTCGGGTGACGACCTCTCCGGCAACGCCCGGCGCGCAGTCCTCGCCCGTTGCGGGGTCGACGACCTTGACCTCCAGCCCCGACACGGCGCGCCCCGCCGAGCGGAGCTTGGTGCCGGCCCCGGCCACGTGGTCCTCGGGTCCGAGGATGGTCGTCACGCCGATCGTCTCGGTGAGCCCGTAGCTCTGGGAGAGCCGAGCGCCGAACACCTTCTGGGCGCCGAGCATCACCGTCTCGGAGATCGGGGAGCCGCCGTACACGAGGTGCTCGACGCTGGAGTAGTCGGCGGCCGCCGCCTGCGGGCTCGTGATGAACAGCTGGATGACCGTCGGGACCATGACGACATGGGTCGCCCGGTGGGTGAGGAGCAGCCCCAGCATGTTCTCCGGTGTCACCTCGGTGAACTGGACGATCCGCCCGCCCGCGGTGAGGGCGATGAGCGACCAGCCCCCGGCGGCGATGTGGTAGTACGGCGTCGGCACGAGGCTCACCGAGTCCGCACTGATGTCGAAGTGGGCTCCGAACGCCCCGACGGCCCAGAGCATCCCGGCCACCGTCGTCGTCACGCCCTTGGGGCGTCCGGTGGTGCCGGAGGTGTACATGAGCGAGAGGAGCGCGTCGCCGCCGAGGTCGCCGCGGGGGTCGGTGGCCGGCTGCTCCCCGAGCCAGTCCTCGTAGGCGGTCCAGCCATCGGGCACCTCGAGCGGGTCCTCGCCCTGGGCGAAGACGAGGCGGCGACCGGCATACGCCTCGGGCACGAGGTGGGTGTAGCGGCTCTCGACGAGGATCACCGACGGCTCGGCGTCGCCGAGGATCCACGCCACCTCGTCCCGGGCGAGCCGGAAGTTGAGCGGCACGATGACGCCGCCCGCCTTCGTCGTGCCGAAGAACGCCTCCCAGTACTCGGTGGCGTTCCGCGCGAGATAGGCCACCCGGTCCCCGGGCCGGACGCCCCATGACGTGAGCCCCGAGGCGAACGCGCTCGACCGGGAGTCGAGCTCGGCATACGTCACGGGCCGCCCCTCCCCGACGATGGCGGGGGCGTCCGGGAACGCCGTGGCGCTGTTGCGGACCAGGTCCGCGACGGTGCTGGCGTCGGCGATGTCCGGCATGGTTCTCCTGTCGTTTCGGGGCACGGCGGCCCGCATCTCCCTGGTGGTCAGCTGCTCTCCTGCGGCTCGACGACCTCGACGGTCGCGCCGGTGAGCACCTCCTGGCACTGGTCACACGCGAAGACCGTGACGAACTCCTGGTCGCAGCCGCGGTGGGTCTGGACGACGGCGGGCCCCTCCGGGGATCGGTACCACCGCTGCGCCCACTGGAGGGCGGCCGCCACGACCGGGAAGAACGCCCGTCCCTTCTCGGTGAGGCCGTACTCGGCCCAGTCGCTGCGAGCGAGGCTGCGGGTCGGCTCGAGGACGCCGATGGCGGTGAACGCGCGGAGCCGGTCGGCGAGAACGGTGGGCGGGGCGCCGAGGGCGGCCTCGAGGTCGCCGAACCGGGAGAGCCCGCGGAAGACGGCGCCGATGAGCGCGGACGCCCACCGGTTTCCGAAGATCGCCATCGTCTCCGGGAAGAGCCCGGGTTGGCGGGTCGGGTTCTCGGTGTCCCAGCGGCGCCGCGTCGTGCCCTGCGGCACCGACCGTGCCCAGCTGCCGCTCGGCCCCCACTCCGCGTGGATCTCGCGCGGCTCGACCGGCTTGCCGCACGAGCCGCAGCCCACGACGGGCACGAACTCGTGGCCGCAGACCGTATGCCGCATCGTGGGCAGCTGCTCCGCGTGCTGGCCGGCCCAGCGACGCTCCCAGTCCCAGATGGCGAGCATCACCGTCCACAGTGCACGGCTGCGGGGGGTCGAGACGTACTCGGCCCGGGGCGGCTTCTCCTGGTAGATGCGCCGCTCGAGCAGCCCCTGGTCGGTCATCGTGCCGAGCCGGGCGGTGAGGACTGCGTTGCTGATCGGGAGGGCGTCGGCGAACTCGGCCGTACCGGGTGACCCCGAGCAGGACCTGCTGGACGATCAGGAGGGTCCACTCGTCTCCGAGCACTCCGAGCATCATCGCGACGGCATTGGGTCCCCCGGGCTCGAGCGGAGTGGGCTCAGCTGGGTCCGACATGGGCGGTCCTCCTGTGGCGACTACAGACCGACCGCCTCCGCGGCCGTGTCGGCAGTCTGCCAGCGGCGCAGCTCGCGGCCCGGCGCCCACGTCGAGTGGGTGCCGCTGGAGATGCGCTCCGGGAGCCGGAGGTTGCAGACGGGGCCGTCGGCGACCCGGGCGGCGTCGAAGACCAGGCAGTACGACGCGTCCGCGTTCATGTCGGTGGTGAGCGTCACGAGGTAGCCGTCGTCCTCGGCGCTGCTGCCGACCCGCGGCGCCATCGCCGTCTCGCTGCCGTAGACGCCGTCGCCGAAGCGATAGCGCTCCTCGGTCGCCGGTGTGCAGGTCGTGCCGGACCAGGCCGTCGAAGAGGAACCACGACGGGCTTGCCGGTGGCGGCATAGGCGTAGCGGTACTCGCTGCCGGCGATACGCCGCGTTCATCATGCCGAACTCGGTGATCGATGTCGGTCAACTGCTCCTCCTTGACCAGCGCCGGTCGCGCAGGTTGAGCCGCCAGCGGTGCAGCCGCGCCTGCATCCGGTCGAGGGCGAGGAAGCGGAAGGCGCGCTGCCACTTGTTGCCCATGCCGTTGTCGGCCGGTTCCGGGTCGCCCTGGAAGAACCCGTCGAGGACGATCTCGTCGCCGTCCTCGTAGGCGTTGACGAAGTGCAGGACGTAGGTCGGACTCCGCCTCGAACCAGCGGATGTCCTCCGGACGTCGCCGCGGCGCGGGATGACGGCGAAGCGCGACGGCATGTCGCGATGGAAGCGGGCCACGTGCGCCCCCTGGGCCAGAGCGCTCGGGCTCCCAGAACAGCGGGAAGTCGTTGAGGATGACGTAGTTCTCGGTGAACGGCCATGTCGTGCGGCAGCCGCGGGCCCGGCAGACGGGACGTCGATGTAGTGCACGAGGTCGTTCGTCTCGTCGACGACGCCGTAGTGCATGTACGGCGCCTCGCTTGCTGTAGTTGAAGAAGAGCAGCTCCCCGGTGCGGTCGTCGACCTTCGGGTGCGCCGAGACGCCCCAGTCGCAGGGGAACCGACCGTTCCAGTCCTCCTTGCCGAGCGTCTCGGCGGTGTACGGGTCGAGCGCGGTAGAGGTCGCCGCACTGGTAGAAGCTGGTCAGCGCGCGCCGCGGTGCACGACGACGTCGGTGCTCGGAGGCGTCCTTCATCCGGCGTCGGGCGCCCCAGCCGTCGTCGCGGCGGCGAGCTCGGGGCGGCTCGGCGAGTCCGGCCCACAGCGGCGCCACCCGGCCTCGTTCTCGGCGAGGAAGCCGTCGGTGCGGACGAACCGGTTGCGGTAGAACGCCTTTCCGTCCCGGAAGCCCGACGATGTGCACCATCCCGTCACCGTCGAAGGGGTGGTAGTTCTTCAGGGCCGGGTGCAGCGGGTTCTCGGTGTTGCGCAGGTAGACGCCGTCGAGGTCGGTGGGGATCTCGCCCTCGACGACCTCGAGGTCGTCGGCGTCCCACTCGGTGGTCTGCGGGCGCCACGGGCCGGTGCGGTAGGGGTGGTCGTCGTCGTCGGGCAGGGTGGACAGGAACCTGCCGACGATCTCGGGATCGTCCATGATTGGTCCTTCGTCCGGTTGCTCTCGCCGACTTCGCCGACGACGAAGCTGACGGTGGTGGCGGTGCTCCCGCCGAAGTTGAGGGTGGCGAAGCTGTCTGGCACCCTCGACCTGGTAGTCGCCGGCGGTGCCGCTGACCTGTCGGGCGGCGTCGAGCAGCATCCGCACCCCGGACGCGCCGACAGGATGGCCGCCACCGATGAGGCCGCCGCTGGGGTTGATGGGCAGCCGGCCGCCGATCTCGATCTCACCGTTCTCGATCGCCTTCCATGACTCGCCCGGGTCCGGTCAGGCCGATGTGGTCGATCGCGAGATACTCACTCGGGGTGAAGCAGTCGTGCGTCTCGAATCCGTCGAGGTCGTCGAGGGCGACCCGGCGCGGCTCGAACGCGTCGAGTACGGCGGCGCGCACGTGCGGCAGCACGTAGGGATCCGTCGGCGAACGCTCCAGCTTCTGCTCCAGACCCAGGCCGACGGTGCGATGACCCCACCCGTGGATGCGGGCCAGCGGCCGCGACGGTCGGATGGTCGCGCAGCCAAGTCGTCCGCGACCAGTACGACGCCGGCCCCGCCGTCGGTGACCTGGCTGCAGTCGAAGCGGCGGAGCCGGCCCTCGACGACCGGGTTGGCTGACGTCGTCGTCGCCGAGTCGGCGCGGATCGGGCACGTCCCAGGCGCGGGTCTGGGCGTGGGGGTTGGCTCGCGCGTTGGTGAAGTTCCGCTCTGCGATAGCGCGCAGGTGGGTCTCGTCGAGACCGTAGCGGCGGTCGTACTCGTCGGCCACCCGCTCGAACATGTGCGGCCACATGAACTCGACGTCCTGGCCCTCGTGACCGATCCAGGCCGCCGCGCCCAGGATCGCCGTCGCGGCTGGCACCGGGCACGGTCTTCTCGAGCTCCATCCCGACGACCAGTGCCGTCGGTAGGCGCCGGCCCGCAGATCGGCCTGCGCCGCCAGGATGGCGATGCTGCCCGACGCGCACGCCGCCTCGTGCCGTGAGGCCGGGACGTCCCCACAGGTTCGCGTGCACCGTGGCGGGCATCGCGCCCAGGTGTCCTTGGTCGGCGAAGAGCTCACCGAACGCGTTGGCGACGTGGACGACGCCGATGTCCTGGGCCGGCCGACTGCCGCGGCCTCGAGCGTGCGCGTCGACGACCTCGCCGGTCAGGTCCGCGAAATCGCGTCCCTCGCGGTCGAGGTTGCGGGCGAAGTCGCTTTGGTACCCACCGAGCACCCAGACGCCGGTCTCGCTCATCGGTCAGTCCTCCAGACCATTCCGTCGACTCCACGGGTCCGCACCGGGGTTGTCAAGCACCGGTCCGACGTACTACAACTAGCAGAGTATCCCGGACGGCGGCCACGGACAAGGCATCCGCACGGATGCGACAGCGGTGGGCTCGGACCGATCGGACTACCGCAGGCGGACCGCCCGCCAGAGAGGACACGACGATGGACGCACCACTGGAGGGGCAGGTCGCCGTCATCACCGGCGCCGGCAAGGGCCTGGGACGGGCGTTCGCGCTGCACCTGGCCCGGCTGGGAGCGGCCGTCGTCGTCAACAACCGCAACCGCGAGGTCGATGCCGACGGCCTGGGGCCGGCGGACCATGTCGCGGCCGAGATCATCGCCTCCGGGGGCCGAGCCGTCGCCCACCATGGCGATGTGGCGGACCCCGCCACCGGCACCAGCCTCGTCGAGACCGCCCTCGCGACGTGGGGTCGGCTCGACATCTGCGTGACGAACGCCGCCGTCAGCCGGCCGCAGATGTTCCACAGCACGACGCCCGAGAACTTCCAGGCCGTGCTCGACATCAACGTTCTCGGCACGGTGTACCCGGCCGCGGCGGCGCTGAGGGTCATGCGCGAGGCCGGCTACGGCCGGATCGTCATGGTCGCGTCGACCGCCGGCCTGCACGGCGAGCCGACGGTCGCGGCATACGCGGCGAGCAAGGGGGCGGTCATCGCCCTGGGCCGCACGGTGGCGGCGGAGGGCGCGCGCCGGGGAGTCCTGACCAACGTCCTCCTCCCCTACGCCACGACCCAGATGACCGAGCAGGGGATGGACCCCCGGCATGCGGAGCGGATGCGGGCCGACCTCGTCGCTCCGGTGCTCGGCGCCCTCGTCGACCGCGACTGCACCCTCACCGGGCAGGTCATCGTCTCCGCCGGAGGGGGGCTGCGGGTGGCCGACGCCGTCGAGTGGGGGACCCAGCCGGTGCCGGCCACGCCGACGCTCGGCCCGGACGAGCTCACCGATCTCGTCGAGCGGAGCCGCGCCGGGACGCCGCACACCTACGCTCACGCCCAGGACGCCTTCCAGAGCCTCGCGGCCGACCTCGCCGACGAACTCGCCGACGCCACACCCGCCGATGACCGCACCTGACCGCCGCCCCGACGCCGAGGACGCACCGTGAGCGACTTTCCCTGGGGCGACTTCGCCCTCAACCTCGCCGGCAGCGCCGTCGCCGTCGTCGTCGCCATGGGCCTCGTCATGGCCGTCGCGATCCGCATCCGCAACCAGTCGATCATCGACATCTTCTGGGGCCCGGGCTTCGTCGTCGTCGCCGTGGTGTCGTACGTCCTGTCGGCCTCGTCGGTCGGGGACGGCACCCGCCGGGCCGTCGTCCTCGCCCTCACCGCCGTGTGGGGGCTTCGGCTCGGCGCCTACATCGGCCGCCGCAATGCCGGCCACGGCGAGGACAAGCGGTACACGGCACTCATGCGACATCGGACCGGCGCACTCGTGCCGTTCCTCGTCCGGAAGATCTACGGGCTCCAGGGGGTCCTGCTCTTCGTCGTCTCCCTGCCGGTGCAGTTCGCGATGTACGTGTCCGCCCCGCTCGGGGTCGTGGGCGGACTCGGCATCGCCGTGTGGTGCGTCGGGTTCGCCTTCGAGACGGTCGGCGACTGGCAGCTCGCCCGCTTCAAGGCGGACCCGGCGAATGCCGGTGCGGTGATGGACCGCGGGCTGTGGGGCTGGACCCGCCACCCCAACTACTTCGGCGACTGCTGCGTGTGGGTGGGGCTCTTCCTGCTCACCCTCGGGACCCCGGTCGGCCTGGTCACGGTCGTCTCGCCCGTCGTCATGACCCGGCTCCTCGTCAGCTACAGCGGGAAGGCGCTGCTCGAGCGGGGGATGCGGCGCAGCAAGGGCGAGGCCTACGAGCGATACGTCGAGTCGACGAGCGGGTTCGTCCCGCGGCCGCCGCGAGGGCGCGGCACGAGCCGGCCGTGATGGAGACGACCCTCGACCTCCCCTCGCTGCTCGCCCTCGAGCGTCGGGACGCTCGGACGTGGGTCGGCGTGACGGATGCCGTCCGGCTGCCACGGCTCTTCGGCGGACAGCTCGTGGCGCAGTCGATCGTGGCCGCCGGCTCGAGCGTGCCCCCGGACCGCGAGGTCCACTCGATCCACACGACCTTCCTCCGCTCCGGCCTGTCCGGTGTGCCGGTGAGCTACGTCGTCGAGGACCTGAGGGACGGTCGCCTGTCCTCGGTCCGCGAGGTGCGGGCCTGGCAGGGCGACCGTCTCGTCTGTCGGTCCACGATCTCCGCGACCGGTGCGTCGGACGGCATCTCGCACACCCGGCCCGCCGTCCCCTCCCCCGGCCCGGGCGCGAGCCGGGACCTTCACGAGGTCGCCGCGGCCGACGGCGGGCTCGGCACCTTCTGGGAGGGCTTCGCCGCGGTCGAGGTCCGGATCGACCCGGTCGACCCGGACCGTGGGGCGGCGCACTCCGCGTCGACGCCGCACCAGGTGTGGATGCGGTCCGCGTCACCACTGGGCGACGATCCGCTGCTGCACCGGGCGGCCCTCGGCTACGCCAGCGACCTCATGCTCATGTCGACCGCCCTCGCACCGCACGGGCACACCGCCGGCCACGAGCGGTCTCTCATCCGGCGGTGGAACGGCGTCTCGCTCGACCACTGCCTGTGGTTCCACCGCCCCCTCCGGGCCGACGACTGGTTCCTCGTCGAGCACGCGACACCCAGCGCGTTCGGGGGCCGGGCCCTCGTCACGGCCGACATCTTCGACGCCGCCGGCCGCGTCGCCTGCCACGTGACCCAGGAGGCCCTCATTCGTCCGGCGCGACCCGCCGCGACCTCCGACGCCCATCCCCCGACACGACCAGGAGCGACCCCGTGACCGATCTGCCCGACCACCCCTACGTCCAGCTCGTCGACCGCATCATCGCCGCCGCCCGGGCCGGTGACGCCACCGACCTGTACTCCATCTACGCCGACGACGCCGTCATCTGGCACAACTACGACAACCGGGAACAGACCGTCGCCCAGAACGCGAAGGTGCTCGAGGCGATCCCGCAGTGGGTCGCCGACCGCGACTACACCGACCGCCGCATCCAGCTCTTCGAGGGCGGCCTCGTCCAGCAGCATGTGCTGCGCGGGCGGCGGATCTCGACCGGCGAGGAGGTCTCGATGCATGCGTGCGTCGTCGTCCACGTCAACGACGAGGGGCGGATCTCCAGGCTGGACGAGTACCTCGACTCGGCCCAGGTGGCCCAGTTCCGGCCCTAGCAGGGTCCTAGCAGGGTCCTGGTAGGGCCAGGGCCGGGCCCTGGTAGGGCCCGACGAGGAGGGCCGGCCGTCGTGCGGGAGCACACCGGCCGCCCTCCTCCTCACGCCACGGTGACCGGGACGGGAGCGCGGTCATCGCGCGCGGGGGTTCCCAGCGGGCGCAGGGCCAGCCCGGGCGGCGCCGCGACGACGGCGGGGATCGCGTTGACGACCTGGGCGGCGAGGGCATACTGCTCGGCGGTCATCCGGGTTCGGTCCTCCGGGTGCTTCTCGAGCTCGACGCTGACCCGGGCGCCTGGGTGCCCCGTCAGGTGGACCTGCCACAGCGGTGGGTCGGGGCGCTCGAGATGGGCGTCCTCGACGTACCAGTGGATCGAGATGGTGAGCCGCCGCCGGCCGCCGACGAGCCCGTGCCAGCGCCAGTTCGTGTGGCTCACCGTGCCGGCCCGGACGACGCCGGCCCGCAGCTCGAGGTCGGTCGACGCCGTGTGGACGACGTGGTCGGGCTCCACGCGCTCGAGGGACATGCCGAGGTGCGCCGCCATCGCGGCGAGCACCTCGGCATACATCCCGTCCAGGGCCGCGGCCGGGCCGGCCGTGGGGTCGCGGTCGGCCGGGTCGGCGCCGAAGCCGAGGACACCGAAGAGGTATGCCGGGTCGCGCAGCTCGCGGCTGTCGGCGTGCTCGACCACCTCGAGGTGGTCGATGGTGGCGCTCAGCCCGCTGACGACGACGGCGAGCTGCTCCGCGGCGAAGCCGGGGTTGAGGCCGGTGCCCATGAGCGTCGCCCCGCCCCTCTCGGCCGCCGCCCGGAGCCGCCGGGCCCGGTCACCGCCCGAGGCGGGATGGCTGTACCCGTTGATGGACAGCACGTTGATGCCGGCCTCCAGCAGCCGGACGATGTCGTCGTCGTGGCTGCCGTAGGGCCCGAGGCGGGCCGCGTGGACGACGACGTCGGGGCGCAGCGCGATGACGCTGTCGGCGTCGCTCGTCGCGAGGACGCCGACGGGGTCGCGACGGACGAGCTCACCGGCGTCGCGACCGACCTTGTCGGCGCCGTAGACATGGACCCCCACCACCTCGACATCCGGGGCGTCGAGCAGGCCGCGCAGGCAGGCCGCACCCATGGCCCCGGTCGCCCACTGGACGACCCGGTAGGTCACGGTGCCACCTCGATGACGACCGCGGTCGCGAGCCCGAGGGCCGCCGGGATGACGAGGAGCCCGCGGCCGCCACCACGCTCGGTCAGCTGGTCGAGCGCGTTGGCGAGAAGGATGCCGCCGGTGGCTCCGAGCGGGTGGCCGACGGAGACCGCCCCACCGCGCGGGTTGACGACGTCGTCGCCGAGGCCGAGCTCGCGAGCGAGCAGGAGCGGGGTGACCGAGAAGGACTCGTTGACCTCGCACACGGCGATGTCTCCCGTGTCGATGCCGGCGCGGTCCATCGCCGCGCGGGCGGCCGCCGCCGTGCCGTCGAGGCCGGGAGAGCGGACCGCGGTGTGTGCCCACCCGAGGACGCGCCCCCGCGGGTCGCCGCCGAAGGCATGCCGGGCGGCGGCGCTGCCGAGCACCGCGGCCGATGCGGCATCGCACAGTTGCGGCGCCGTGGCCACCGTGTGGAGCCCGGCCGGCGGACGGGTGAAGCCGGCGATGCGGTCCTCGACCCGGGCCCAGAGCGGGTCCCCGCCGAAGAGCGGCTCGAGAGCCGCGAGCGACTCCAGGGTGGTCCCCGGACGCGCGCCCTCGTCGTGGTCCAGGAGGACCTCGCCGTCGGCGCGGACCGGGATGAGGGACGCCCACGGCGGGGCGGCCACGGAGCGCTCGTGCGAGCGGACCGCGAAGGCATCGAGCTCGGTGCGGGTGAAGCCGTGCTTGGCGGCCGTGTGGTCGGCGGAGACGCCGATGGTGACGAAGCCGGTCGCCTCGCCGAGCTCCTCGTCGAGGGCGAAGGCCGGCCGGTCGCTGAGCATGGGGACCCGCGACATCGACTCGGCGCCGCCGGCGACGACGACGTCGGCGAGGCCGGAGCGCACCTGGGCGGCGGCGGAGGCGAGCGCGTCGAGGCCGGAGCAGCACATCCGGGAGACGACCCCGGCCGGGATGGCGTCAGGCCACCCGGCTCGGATGACGGCGACCCTGGCCAGGTCACCCGCCTGCTCCCCCACGGTCGTGCTCACACCGATGACGACATCCTCGACGGTGTCGACGTCGAGACCGCGGTCGGCGAGCGCGCGGAGCAACCCGGCCAGCAGGTCGTGGGCGGGTATGCCGGCCAGCGTCCCCCCGTCCCGGCGCACCCGGCCGCGCGGCGTCCGCACCGCGTCGTAGATGTAGACCTCGCCGTCCGGTGTGCTCACAGCCACTCCTTGTCGTCGGACGACAGGACCGTACTCCATTTAGCAGAGCGACTCAATGCCCGCCCAGGGGCCCGGTCTCCCCCTCCGCCCCCGCGCCCGTCCCGACATCCCCTCCGCCCCCCGCTCCCCGTCTCACCCGTCCCGACTTTCCCGCCCGATGGTGGACACACCCGCCTCGCAAGGCTTCCGTTGTCTTGCCAGGCGGGTGTTTCTCTTGTCCGGCCATCTCGGTCGCCTCGCCCGGCGGCGGTCGGGTCCAGGGCGCTCGCGCCAGCCCGACTCGAGGCGCTGACGCGAACCCGGCGAGGGCGGCCGCGAAGGGAGAAGCGCAGTCGGGGACATCGCACGCTGGAGAGCTGGCGAGGGGACTCGAACCCCTAACCACCTGTTTACAAGACAGGTGCGCTACCGATTGCGCCACGCCAGCGCGCCCGGGCCGCGGCCACCGCGGGCCCGAGGGCCGGCGAGCACGCCCGAACTGCCGCCCCACTGTACAAGCGGGGCGACGGCATACCGGCTCGGCCGACCGGCGACCACCGCCGACGACCACCGCCGACGACGGGGGCCGGTCCGCGGGAGTCAGCCGAGGAGGGCGTTGAGGTAGATCTGGAGCGCCCGGGTCGTCGCGCTGTCCCACGACCCCGTCTGCGGGGCCCCGACCCGGCGCTGGAGGGCGGTCGTCGTGATCGGGCCGATGATCCCGTCCTGGGTGACGCCGAGCTCGCGCTGAAGCAGCTGCGCGTCGGAGGTGCTGAGCGACCCGTCGACGGGCGCGCCCACCCAGATCTCGATCCCCTTCGTCGTCTGCGGGCCGAGGATGCCGTCGACGACGAGCGGGATGACCCCGGCGGTCGGCGAGGGCGTCGTCCCGGCGCCGGTGCTCGGACCCCGTTCCCGGGTCCTGCTTGCCTCCGAGGGTCGCCGTGGCGGGTTGGCTCACTCGACATCTTCGGGAAGACGACGACCGCGAGTCCGTTCTCGACGGTGAGGCCCGCCCGCGCCCCACAGGTCGGCCATGCCCCGGGCCCCTGTGCCTCCAGGACCCGCTTGGCGATGTAGATCTGCGTCAACTTCGACGCGAGGTCGGCCCGCGCGGCGTAGTCGGTCCCGCCGTAGGACTTCCACGTCCCGGCCGAGAACTGCAGGCCGCCGTAGTAGCCGTTGCCGGTGTTGATCGACCAGTTCCCTCCGCTCTCGCACAGGGCCACGCGGTCCCAGACCGTCTCGGTCGCGTCGGCGGGGCCGGCCAGCGCGACGCCGAGGAGCGCCGCGGCGACGGCGCCAGCGGCCGCCGCGCGAGCGCGCCGGGTCGAGCGCCGGGCGGGCGCGGCAGGGGTCGTCGTGGCAGACATGGTCGGTCCTCCAGGGGCGGAGCAGGGGCGGTCCCCGTGTCGGTCGCCTGCGACGCTACGCCACGTCCGTCACACCCGTCAGCCATGTCACAGAACTACAGCGATGTAGTTCGTATGCCGCCGGCGCGGCGCCGGTTGCCTTGTGCCACAACCGCTCTGGGCCACAACCGCTCCGGCTCGGCGACGCCCGGCGCAGGGATGCTCGCGCAAGCGACCGGAAACCCGGACGAGGTCGCGAACATCCACACCACCCACCCGCGAGTGCTCGCGAAGCGACCGGAACCCGGACGAGGTCGCGAACATCCACACCACTCACCCACGAGTGCTCGCGGAAGCGACCGGAAACCCGGACGAGGTCGCGAACATCCACACCACCCACCCGCGACTGCTCGCGCAAACGACCGGAAACCCGGGCGCAACCACGAGCACCCACGACGGGCGCGCCCCGCACGCGGGCGTGGACTCAGCCGACCGAGGTGCCACCGATCGACGGCGGGTCCGTCCGCGGCCACCAGGTCGGCGAGCCGTGCGTCACCGCCCAGACGACGAGCCCGAAGGCGAGGACGAGGGCGAGCCCCGTGACGAGCTGCGCCGCGGTGTCCCCGGGCGCGACGCCCCGGACGAGGCTGCGGGTACCCCGGCGCAGACCGGCGCCCCCGGGGCCCCACCACGCCATGAGGACGGCGAGCACCCCGCCGACGGCCAGGGCCCCGGGCGAGCCCGGGTCGGCGGCGGCGCCGGTCCCCGCCTGGATCGCGAGCGCGGCGGCGAACGCCCCGCTCACCCCGACGAGGAGCGGCACGAGAACCGTGAAGGCGGTCGCGACGACGCCGACGAGCAGATGCCAGGGGCCGGACACGACGGCGACGACGGCGTCACTGCGCCGCGGGCCCCGCTCGTGCCGCCGCATGACGAGCGAGGTCACCGAGCGGTCGGCCGTCCGGGCCGCGACGACCCAGGCCGCCGCGACCGTCGCGGCGACGAGCGGGGCGGCGGCGACGAGGGCCACGAGCGCCGCGAGCAGGGCGAGCAGCGTCCCGCTCCGGGTGGGCCGGCCGATCCGTGGGTCCGTCGAGTGCGGCTGCGGGACGAGGTCCGCGGGGCGGTGGCGGTGGCAGCTGCCCCGGCCAGGGCGCCTGCTGCACGCCGGGCGGCGGTGCGGGAGGCGCCGGTATGCCGCTCGGCGGCGGCGCGGCATACCCGGGCGGCGCCGGCGGGAGGGCGCCGGCCGACCCGGGCGACCCGGTCGACGGGCGTGGGCTCGAGGCCCAGGCGGGAGGACTCCCCGGTGGCGGTCCTCCCGGGGACACGGCGGGGCCCGCACCCCCGGGGGCACCCGCGGCGCCCAGCACCCCTGCCGCCCCTCCGGCCCCTGCCCCGGCTGCCCCGGCCAGCCCGGCCGCCCCGGTACCACCGGCCGCCCCGCCACCGGCCGGCGGGCGGGTCGGCAACGTCGCGGTCTTCGGCACGGCGAAGGCCTGGGTCGGCTCAGGCGCGCGGCGCAGGTCGACGACGTCGGTGACCGGACCACCGTCGGCGAAGCGGGCCAGGGCCGCGACGACCTCGCCGTGGTGGGGCCGCTCGACGGGGCGGGGCGAGAGCGCGGCATACAGCAGGGGGGCGATGCGGGGGTCGACGGCGTCGAGGTCGGGCTCACCCCGGGTCACCCGGGCGAGGACGGCCTCCATCGCGCCGCGCCCGAACGGCGGGGCACCCGACGCGGCGAACGCGAGGGTCGCCGCCCAGCCCCACCAGTCGGTCGCCGGGCTCACCTCCTCGCCCTCGATGACCTCGGGGGCGAGATAGCCGGGCGTACCCATGACGAGCCCGGTGAGGGTGAGCCGCGTGTCGCCGACGGCGTGGGCGATCCCGAAGTCGATGAGGACGGGGTCGCCGTCGAGCATGAGGACGTTGCCGGGCTTGAGGTCGCGATGGATGACACCCGCCGCGTGGATGACCCGGATCGCCTCGGCGAGCCCCGACCCGAGCCGGTGCAGCCGCTCGGGGTCCATCGGCCCCTGCGTCCCGACGACCTCGTCGAGCGGTGGCCCCGGCACGTAGCGGGTGACGATGTAGGGCCGCTCGCCGTCGATGTCGGCGTCGATGACCGGCGCGACCCGCGGGCTCTCGATCCGGCTCAGCGTGGCGACCTCGCGGCCGAGCCGCTCCCGCGCGTCGGGGTCGTGGGCGACGTGCGGGCGCAGGACCTTCAGCGCCACGGCCCGGCCGTGCGGGTCGAGGGCGAGGTGGACGACGCCCATCCCGCCCTCGCCGAGCCGCTGGACGAGGCGGTACGGCCCGAGCGTCGCCTGCTCGGGCAGAGGGGCGCCGTCGGGGTCTCCGAGCGGGTCCGCCGTCATGACCACCAGGGTAGGCGGCCGGCCGTCATCGGCCGCGCAGGTCCGCCGCGAGGGGCCTACTGGGCGATGTAGTCGCGCAGCTGGTCGCGCTCGGCCTGGAGGTCGTCGATCCGGTTCTTGACGACGTCGCCGATGCTGACGATGGCGACGAGGGCCCCGTCGTCGACGACGGGGACGTGCCGGATCCGGCGCTCGGTCATCGTCGCCTCGAGGTCGCTGAGGTCGTCGTCCCGCGAGCAGGTGTGGACCTCGCTCGTCATGATGAGGCTGACCGGCGAGTCGACGACGCCCGGCCCGGTCGAGTGCAGGTGCCGGACGATGTCGCGCTCGGAGACGATGCCGTCGACCGAGGAGCCGTCGGTGCTGACGACCACCGCCCCGATCCGGTGCTCGGCGAGCAGCGCGAGCAGCTCGCGCACCGCCGCGTCGGGGCTGATGGTGACGACGCTGTCACCCTTGCGCTTGACGACGTCCGAGATCCGCATGGAGAGACGGTAGCGGCGGGCGCGCTCGACGCGCCAGAGGAAGCGGTATGCCGCCTCACGCGCCGGAAAGTGCCGGGTCGCCCGGGACCCGCCCGGATGGCGCTCGGGCTGGCGCGGCATACGGGCGGTAGGGCACACTGATGGAACCGCTTACACCGACGTAGGCGGCCGCACCGCCTTTACAACGGATCGTCCGGCACGTACCTGCCGGTGAAGGAAGGCAATGACGCCATGGCAACTGTGAAGTTCGACGAGGCCACCCGGATCTACCCCGGCAACGACAGCCCGTCGGTCGACAAGCTCAACATCGACATCGCGGACGGGGAGTTCCTCGTTCTCGTCGGCCCCTCCGGATGCGGCAAGTCGACGTCGCTGCGGATGCTCGCCGGCCTCGAAGAGGTCAACCAGGGCAAGATCTGGATCGGCGACCGCGACGTGACCGACATGTCCCCCAAGGACCGGGACGTCGCGATGGTGTTCCAGAACTACGCGCTCTACCCGCACATGAGCGTCGCCGACAACATGGGCTTCGCCCTCAAGATCGCCGGCGTCGAGAAGAGCGAGATCCGCCGCCGCGTCGAGGAGGCCGCCAAGATCCTCGACCTCGGCGACTACCTCGAGCGCAAGCCGAAGGCCCTCTCCGGTGGCCAGCGTCAGCGCGTCGCCATGGGCCGGGCCATCGTCCGGAGCCCGCAGGTGTTCCTCATGGACGAGCCGCTGTCGAACCTCGACGCCAAGCTCCGCGTCCAGACGCGCACCCAGATCGCCTCCCTCCAGCGCCGGCTCGGGGTCACGACGGTCTACGTCACCCACGACCAGACCGAGGCCATGACGATGGGCGACCGGATCGCGGTGCTCAAGGACGGCCTGCTCCAGCAGTGCACGACGCCGCGGGAGATGTACGACCACCCGAACAACGTCTTCGTCGCCGGCTTCATCGGCTCCCCCGCGATGAACCTCGTCTCCGTGCCGGTCACGGCCGAGGGCGTGAAGTTCGGCAACCACCGACTCGAGATCTCGCGCGACGCGCTCGCGGCCGCCGGTCCGGCCGTCATCGTCGGGGTGCGCCCCGAGGACACCGAGGTGACGACGAACCCCGACGGACTCGAGCTGTCCATCGAGGCCGTCGAGGAGATGGGGGCCGACGCGTACGTCTACGGCACCCCGACCGACGAGGGCGTCGTCCTCGAGGGCGGCGAGGAGGACGAGGGCGTCAAGCCCTTCATCGCCCGGGTCGACGGCCGTCGCCCGCCCAAGAAGGGCGAGAAGATCTTCGTCTACCCCAACCCCGAGCACCTGCACGTCTTCAACAAGGAGACCGGCGCGCGCATCGTCTAGCACGCGCCTGCGCAGGACTCGACCTCACGGGCGTGGGGTCACGGGACGTGTCCCGGGCCCCACGCCCGTCCTCTCTCCCCGACGACCGGGTGCGCACCATCGCCTCCCCCGACGCCCTGGGACAATGACGCCATGGCCCTGCAGCTGACGACCGTCCGGCCGGACCCGGAGCTGCTCGACCTGCCCTGGCAGGTCCCCCTCGAGGATTGGCCGGACAGCTGGCTCGCCGCCCTCCCCCGCGGCATCTCGCGGCACGTCGTCCGGTTCGTCCGGCTCGGCGGTGGGGTCCTTGCCATCAAGGAGATCAAGGCCGACCTCGCCCGCCGCGAGTACGACCTGCTCCGCGCCCTGCGCCGGCTCGACCAGCCGGCGGTGGAGCCGTTCGGCGTCATCACCGGCCGGATCGACGCGCAGGGGAACGCCCTCGACGCCTGCCTCGTCACCCGGCACCTGCAGTTCTCCCTCCCCTACCGCGCCCTGTTCAGCCAGTCGCTGCGCCCCGACACCGCGAAGCGGCTCATCGACGCGCTCGCCGTCCTCCTGACCCGCCTCCATCTCGCCGGCTTCTGGTGGGGCGACGTCTCGCTGTCGAACACCCTCTTCCGGCGCGACGCCGGGCGCCTTCGCGGCATACCTCGTCGACGCCGAGACCGGTCAGCTGCTCCCGGCGCTCAGCAACGGCCAGCGCGAGCACGACCTCGAGATCGCCCGGGTCAACATCGCCGGCGAGCTGATGGACCTCCAGGCCGGCGGCTTCCTCGAGGAGAGCGCCGACCCGGTCGAGATCTCGAACCGGATCATGGTGCGCTACTGCGAGCTGTGGAACGAGCTGACCGGCACCGAGGAGTTCGACACCGGCGAGCGCTGGAAGGTCGAGGAGCGGATCCGCCGGCTCAACGCGCTCGGCTTCGACGTCGACGAGCTCGCCATCACGACCGACTTCGACGGCACCCGGATCCAGGTCCAGCCCAAGGTCGTCGACGCCGGCCACCACTCCCGTCGGCTGCTCCGGCTCACCGGCCTCGACGTCGGCGAGAACCAGGCCCGCCGCCTCCTCAACGACCTCGACAGCTTCCGCGCCTCGAGCAACCAGCAGAACGAGAGCGAGGAGATCTCCGCGCACGACTGGCTCACCCGCGTCTACGAGCCGATCATCCGCCGGGTCCCCCGCGAGCTCGCCGCCAAGCTCGAGCCGGCCGAGCTGTTCCACGAGGTCCTCGAGCACCGGTGGTACATGGCCGAGAAGGCGATGCAGGACATCCCGATCGAGGTGGCCATCGACGACTACGTCGCGAGCATCCTCCCCTCGAAGCCCGACGAGCGGTCCGTCCTCGGCGTCGACACCGAGGAGCTCCCCGTCATCGCCTGGGACGACCCGACCGACGGTCGCTGACGCCCCACGCCGTGTCCGACGAGACATCCGCCGACGCCCGTCCGCGCCGATAGGATCGACGGGCACCGAAGCACCGACAAGCGCAGCGGAGAGTGTCATGAGCGACCAGCCCGAGAACCGCCCGGACGAGCCCGTGGAGGGCGCCCCGTCCGAGCCGTCGTCGCCCCCGCCGAGCGAGTGGTCGAGCGACGCCGCCCCGGCGCCCGAGCCCCCGGCCGACCCGACGGCCCCGCCGCCCCCGCCCGCCTCCGAGACCCCCACGCCGCCCCCGCCACCCGCCGCGCCGCCGCAGGACCCGTATGCCGCGCCCGCCGCCCCGGCCCAGCCCGGCCCCGCGCCCCGCCCGGGCCCGCGGCATACGGTCAGCAGCCCTACGGTGCAGCAGACCCCTACGGTCAGCAGCAGAACCCGTACGGCCAGCAGCAGAACCCGTACGCCCAGCAGCAGAACCCCTATGGGCAGCCACAGAACCCGTACGCCCAGCAGCAGAGCCCGTACACCCAGCAGCCGAGCGGCTACGGCCAACAGCCCGGCGGCTACGGCCAACAGCCGGCCGCGGGCTACGCCCAGAACCCCTACGGCCAGCAGCAGAACCCGTATGCCGGTGGCTACGCCGCCGCGGGGTACGGCGGCGTCCGCCCGGGTTCGCTCCCGTATGTCGAGCAGTACTTCGGGCCGGTCGCCACCTTCGGCCAGCGCGTCCTCGGCCTCCTCATCGACGTCGCCGCTGAGCCTCATCGGCCTCATCGTCTCGATCGTCGGCATCATCATCACCGTCGCGAGCGCGCCG
The DNA here is from genome assembly GCA_963745335.1 of uncultured Actinomycetota bacterium. GTDB lineage: Bacteria > Actinomycetota > Actinomycetes > Actinomycetales > Dermatophilaceae > CAVSJJ01. The sequence goes on along the minus strand of CAVUXP010000003.1, from coordinate 71,113 downwards.
GACACGATGATCGACAGCTACGGCTACTCCACGAGCGTCCCCGGCACCGGCTCCGGCGCCGGCCTGGCCGTCGGGATCATCGCTCATCGTCCTCGGCTGGCTCGTCGGCCTCGGCATCCGGCTGTGGAACCGGGTGTTCAAGATGGGCCGCACCGGCCAGAGCGTCGGCAAGCGGGCCATGGGCCTCATGCTCATCGACGCGACGACGGGCCAGCCGATCGGGGCGGGCAAGTCCTTCCTCCGCGAGCTCGTCCACAGCCTGGCGAACTCGATCTTCTACCTCAGCTACCTCTGGATGCTGTGGGACGCCGACAAGCAGACCCTCGCCGACAAGGCGGTCAGCTCGACCGTCGTCACCGTCCCGAAGGCCTGACCGGCCCCGACGAGTGAGCCCCCGCGACGACCACGTCGTCCGGGGGCTCGCTCGCGTTGGCCGGGCTCACTCCGGGGAGAGCCAGGTCCAGCCGGGCATGTTGCGCAGGACCCAGTAGGCCATGATCCCGGCGAAGAGAAGGTAGAGCATCCACGCGGGCGCGAGCGTCGTCTTCTGCTTGCCCCGCCACTGCCGCTGCGTCCAGTTGACGTAGCCGATGAGGATGGCGACGTAGCTGATGACGGTCACCGGGTTGCGGGCGAGGGCCTCGCCGAGGTGGCCGTGGGTGAGGGCGTGGGTGGCCCGCATCGTCCCGCAACCGGGGCAGTAGGTCCCGGTGAGGGCGAGCCACGGGCAGGTCGGGAAGTGCCCCGGCTCGTTGGGGTCGATGACCTGGACGACGGTGAGGAACACGAGGGTTCCGGCCGCCGACAGGGAGGGGTACAGCATCCGGCGCCCGCGGCCCGCGATCGGTGCGGGCGAGGGCGCCGGACGCTGGAGCGTCTGCGGGTCGGTCGACGAGGCGTCGGTCGACACGGACGTCATGGGCGGCTCCGCCTCAGTGTTGCTCGTCGCCACGCCCGCGGCGATGGCGATGATGTAGAGGACGAGCATGACGGCGCCGAGGGCGATCGACGCGATGGCGAACTTCTTGGCCTTGTCGGCCGAGTCGAGCGCCCCCGCCTGGTCGCCGGCGTTCCACTTGCCGTTGACCTTGGCCGCGAAGACGATCGCGGGGATCCCGAGCGGCCAGCAGCACAGGAGGCTGACGATCGCGAGGACGAGGTTGTTGCCGGGCGGCGTCCCCATGCCACCCATCGGGGGCGGAGCGCCGTAGCCGCCGCCGGGGGGCGGGGGCGGGGGCGGCGGGGTCGAGCCGTAGTCAGACATGCGGTCCCTCTCTGGTGGGCACCCGGAGCAGCCGGGTGTCTCGGTAAGACGGGGCCGATCCTTCCACACGGACACCAGGGACCGGTGCGGAAAACGCAGGTCGCGTCCAAGTCGTCACCGGGCTAGGAACCGGGTGCTGGACGGTCGCCGTGGGGATCCGTGTCCCGCTCCGCCCGGCACTCCGGTCGCCGCTCGGTGGCGCTAGACCCGCCGCCCCGGGGCGGCGAAGTAGGCCGAGGACTCCCGCTGCCAGAGGAAGAACACCGCACCGGCGCCGACGAGGATCGCGACGCCGACGCGACCCGGGACAGGGCCGGCGAGGCCTGGAAGAAGCTCGCGATGAACGACAGACGAGGCTCAGCCCGAAGAGGATGGTCGCGACGATCCTCGCCCAGCTCATGCCCCGGCCGTTCGCCCAGGCCATGAAGACCCACAGCCCGGCGCTGATGAAGCCGAAGATGATCCCGAAGACGACGGAGACGGCGACCGCGGCGTCGATCGCCGAGGAGGTCACCGCCTGGTCGCTGTTGCGGGCGAGTCCTCGACCGCGGTGCGGACGGTGTCGCGCATGAGGAGGACGGTCAGCCCCTGGAGGACCGCGAGCACCGCGCCGACCCACATGAGCTTGACGGCGATGTCGACGGCCTTCGGCCGCTCCGGCGGCGCCGGCTGCCCGGCGCCGGGCTGCCCCGGTGCCGGGGCGTACATCGGTGCCGCGGGCGGCATACCGCCCTCCGGCGGGGCGGGCGGGAACCCTCCGGGCGGCGGGCCGGCCGGGAACCCACCCGAGCCGGGGCCGGCGGGCGGCGGCGGCGCCTCGTTGGACTCCGCGCCGGGCGGGGTGCCGGGGTAGGCGGGGTGCTGCGGCGCGGCCGACGGCGGCGGGAAGGCGCCGGATGGCGTGGCCTCGGGCTCGGGGCGAGGGGCGGACCCGCTCGAGGAGTCCTGCGGGTAGTTCGGCTGGTCGGACACGGCGATCCCTCCTAGCGCCGGCGGCGCACGACGTCGTACAGCACGATGCCGGTGGCCACCCCGGCGTTCAGCGACTCTACCTCTCCGCTCATCGGGACCGAGACGACCTGGTCGCAGGTCTCCCGCACGAGGCGGGAGAGGCCCTTGCCCTCCGAGCCGACGACGACGACGAGGGGCTCGTCGGCGAGACCGAGGTCCTGCAGCTCGACGTCACCGTCCATGTCGAGGCCGATGACGAAGAAGCCGGCCTTGCGGAAGTCCTGGAGGGCCCGGGTGAGGTTCGTGGCCCGGGCGACGGGAACCCGCGCGGCCGCCCCGGCCGAGGTCTTCCACGCCGCGGCGGTGACCCCGGCGCTGCGCCGCTCGGGGACGACGACGCCGTGCCCCCCGAACGCGGCGACCGAGCGGATGATCGCGCCGAGGTTGCGGGGGTCGGTGATCCCGTCGAGCGCGACGACGAGCGGGATGCCGGGACGCTCGGGGTCGATGAGGTCGCCCGGGTGGGCGTAGGAGTACGGAGGCACCTGGACGGCCAGACCCTGGTGGACCGCCCCGTCGGTGAGCCGGTCCAGCTCGCCACGGGGGGTCTCGAGGATGGGTATGCCGCGCTCGGTCGCCGTCGTCAGCGCCTCCTTGACCCGGTCGTCGCTGTCGACCCGGCCGGCGACGTACATCGTCGTCACGGGCACCCCGGCCCGCAGCGCCTCGACGACGGCGTTGCGGCCGGCGACGATCTCGCTGGACGCGGAGGCACGCCCCCCGGAGCGACGGGCACCGCCGGCACCGCGCCCGAGCCGCCGCCGGCACCGCCCTTGGCCCGGTACGCCTTGTGGTTGGGGCGCTCCTCGGCCCGGGGCGTCGGGCCCTTGCCCTCGAGCCCCTTGCGGCGCTGCCCGCCGGAGCCGACGGTGGCGCCCTTCTTCGAGCCGGTCTTGCGGACCGCGCCGCGGCGGCGGGAGTTGCCGGCCATGTCAGTCCGCCTTCCCACGGGCGAGGGTCCATCGGGCCCCGCCGGCGGTGTCCTCGACGAGGACGCCGGCCGCGGCGAGCTCGTCGCGGATCGCGTCGGCGGTCGCGTAGTCGCGGGCCGACCGGGCCGCCGACGCGCGCGGCGATCCGGTCCGCGACGAGGGAGTCCAGCGCGGCGAGGACGTCGGCCGAGCCGGAGTCGGTGGCGCCCCAGGTGGGGCTGAGCGGGTTGACGCCGAGGATCTCGGTCATCGCGACGACGACACGGGCGAGGTCGGCGGCGACCTCGGCGTCGCCGTCGTCGAGGGCGGTGTTGCCGGCCCGGACCTGGTCATGGACGACGGCGAGCGCGCCGGAGACCCCGAGGTCGTCGTCCATCGCCGCGGCGAACTCGTCCGGCAGCGTCTCCTCGCCGGTCGGCAGCGCGCTCGCCTCCCCCGGCAGGGCCCGGCGGAGGAAGCCCTCGATGCGCTCGACGGCCGCCTCCGCCTCGTCGATCGACCCGGGGTGGTACTCGATCGTCGAGCGGTAGTGGGCGGCGGTGAGGTAGTAGCGGACGGCGAGCGGACGGTGGCGACGGGTCACCTCGCTGACCCGGAGCGAGTTGCCGAGCGACTTGCTCATCTTCTCGCCGCCGGTCGTCACCCACGCGTTGTGCAGCCAGTAGTTGGCGAACCCGAGGCCGGCCGCCCGGGACTGCGCCAGCTCGTTCTCGTGATGGGGAAACGCAGGTCGACCCCGCCGCCGTGGATGTCGAACGTGTCGCCGAGGTACTTGCGCGCCATGGCCGAGCACTCCAGGTGCCACCCCGGGCGCCCCTCGCCGAACGGCGTCGGCCACGAGGCCGTGTCGGGCTCGTCGGTCTTGTGGCCCTTCCACAGGGCGAAGTCACGGGGGTCGCGCTTGCCGCGCGGGTCGGCGTCCTCGGCCGCCGCCATGTCGTCGAGCCGCTGGTGGGTCAGCGCGCCGTACTCCGCCCAGCTCTTGACATCGAAGTAGACGTCGCCGCTTCCGTCGGGCGCGGCATAGGCGTGCTCGCGGGCGACGAGGGTCTCCATGAGCGACACCATCTCGGGGACGTGACCCGTCGCCCGGGCTCGTACGTCGGCGGGAGCACCCCGAGGCCCTCCAGGGCGTCGGCCGTCTCCATCTCGTTGCGGTAGGACACGGCATACCACGGCTCACCGGACTCGGCGGAGCGGGTGAGGATCTTGTCGTCGATGTCGGTGACGTTGCGGATGAGGGTGACGTCGTAGCCGTGGCCGGTCTCGAGCCAGCGACGCAGGACGTCGAACGCGACGGCGAACCGGACGTGGCCGAGGTGCGGGGGCGCCTGGGTCGTGAGCCCGCAGATGTAGATGCCGACCTTCCCGGGGACGACGGGGACGAAGTCGCGCAGCTCGCGCGACATGGAGTCGAACAGTCTGAGGGTCACCCGCAAAGGCTACCGGCGCACCCCCGCCCATCCCGAAACGGCGCTCGGCCACCGGCTCGGTGCTCGACCGCCAGCTCAGTGCTCGACCGTCGGCTCGGTGCTCGACCGTCTGTCCGGTATGCCGGTCCCTTCCGCGAGCACCCCGCGAAGCCCCCGTCGGGTGCTCGCGCATCCGACCGGCATACCGGTCCCTTCCGCGAGCACCCCGCGAAGCCCCCGTCGGGTGCTCGCGCATCCGACCGGTATGCCGGTCCCTTCCGCGAGCACCCCGCGAGGGGAGTCCTGACTCCCGAGAGGGGGCCGGCAGGTCAAGAACTGCACTATTGGGTGAGTTCCTGACCGGAAGAGCGGCGCCGGGAGGGCCTAGGGACCGAGCACGAGGGCCGTCGCGATGGCCGCGATGCCCTCGCCACGACCGGTGAGGCCGAGGCCGTCGGTCGTCGTGCCGCTCAGCGAGACCGGGGCGCCGAGCGCCTCGCCCATCGTCGACTCCGCCTCCGCACGGCGAGTGCCGACCTTCGGCCGGTTGCCGACGACCTGGACCGCGACGTTGCCGATCTCGAAGCCGGCCTCGCGCACGAGCCGGGCGGTCTCGGCGAGGAAGCGCACCCCGCTCGCTCCGGCGAGCTCCGGCCGCGACGTGCCGAAGTGCGCGCCGAGGTCGCCGAGCCCGGCCGCGGACAGGAGCGCGTCGCAGGCCGCGTGGCACGCGACGTCGGCGTCGGAGTGGCCGTCGAGACCGCGCTCGCCGGGCCAGTGCAGCCCGCCGACCCACAGCTCACGCTCGCTCCCCGCGGGCGCGAAGGCGTGGACGTCGACGCCGATGCCGACCCGGGGCACGCCGGTCATCGGTCAGCCGGCGGACGGGGCGAGCAGCCGGGTGGCATGCGCGACATCGGCGGGCGTCGTGATCTTGAAGGCGAGCTGGTCCCCCGGCACGACGCGGACGTGGTGGCCGGTCAGCTCCACGAGCGCGGCGTCGTCGGTGGCCAGCTGCCCCGAGGCGTATGCCGCGACGAGGACGTCGCGCGCGAAGCCCTGCGGGGTCTGCACGGCCCGGAGCGAGGACCTGTCGAGGGTGCTCGTGATGAGCCCGTCGGCGTCGACCGTCTTGACGGTGTCGACGACGGGCAGGCCGGGCACGACCCCCGGGTCACCCGGCGCGCACGGCGGCGATGACCCGTTCGAAGACGTCCGGCGGGGTGAGGCAGCGCGCGGCGTCGTGGACGAGGACGATCTGGCAGGACTCCTCGAGGACCTCGAGTCCGGCGGCCACCGAGTCCGAGCGCTCCGCTCCCCCGGCGACGACGACGAGCCGCGTGTCCGCGGCATACCGGAGGGCCAGCTCGTGGACGTGGCCGGGCGGCCCGACGAGGACGATGTGGTCGATGTCGGGCACCTCGCGGAGGCCGCGGACGGCATGGTCGACGACCGGAGCGCCGGCAAGGTCGACGAACGCCTTGGGCACGTCCCCGCCGAGCCGGCTGCCCGTCCCGGCCGCCACGAGGACGACGCCGACACCCCCGAGGGGGATGTCGGCGTCGCTCACGTGCGGGTGCTCGCTCAGGAGGCGAGCACTTCGTCGAGGAGGGACTCGGCCTTGTCCTCGTCGGTCTTCTCGGCGAGCGCGAGCTCGGAGACGAGGATCTGGCGGGCCTTGGCGAGCATGCGCTTCTCACCGGCCGAGAGGCCACGGTCCTTGTCGCGGCGCCACAGGTCGCGGACGACCTCGGCGACCTTGATGACGTCACCGGAGGCGAGCTTCTCGAGGTTGGCCTTGAACCGGCGGGACCAGTTCGTCGGCTCCTCTGCGTAGGGAGCCCGCAGGACCTCGAAGACCTTGTCCAGGCCCTCCTTGGAGACGACGTCACGGACGCCGACGAGGTCACAGTTCTCGGCGGGGACCTCGATGTCGAGATTGCCCTGTGCGACCTTGAGCTTGAGGTAGAGCTTCTCCTCGCCCTTGATGGTGCGGGTGTTGATCTCTACGATGCGCGCCGCACCGTGGTGCGGATACACGACCGTTTCGCCGACCTTGAAGACCATGTGCTGTTATCCCCTTTCGCGACGTCCAGGATAACACGCGGGCTCCGACGACGAGAATCGGAAGTGAAAGCGTTTGTGCAGGTGGAAGGCCTCAAAAGGCTTGCAGGGGAAGCGAATTGGGGGTTGACATACCCCACGTAAACATGCTCTCCCGACCGGCCCTTCGGGCCGCGGGTCGCCCGTCGTCGAGCCGGTCCGGGCGAGTGCCGCGGGTGCCCGCTACGCTATGCCGGGTGACTACCCGACTCGCCCCGGCCGCCGCGCTCCGCGTCGCCGCCGCAGCCGCCGCCGTGGCGGGCTCCCTTGTCCTCGGCGGCTGTTCGAGCCTCTCGCCCATCCAGACGAACATGAACGTCCAGACCGCCGACGGCGTCCCCGTCGACCTCGGCTCGGTCCAGATCCGCGACCTGCTCGTCGTCGCGTCGGAGCAGGGTGGCCCGGGCGTCGTCGTCGGCCAGGTCGTCAACACCGGCACCGGGACGGCGACGGTCCGCTTCTCGGTCGCCCAGGGCTCCGGTGCGACGAGCGACGTCGTCCGGGCCAGCGTCGGACCGAAGGGCTCGACGACGCTCGCCGCCGGCGACACCGAGGTCACCCTGCCGTCGGTGCCGGCTCGCGCCGGGGGCGCTCGTCACCCTCCAGGTCGAGACGGCCGAGTCGGGCGTCAACATCGTCAAGGTCCCGGTGCTGCCGCCCCAGGGCTACTACGAGAGCCAGACGCCCAGCCCGTCCTCGAGCTGAGGCCCGCGCCGGCCACGCCGCCGCCGGGTCGGCGGGTCAGGCCTCGAGCTTGTAGCCGAGGCCGCGCACCGTGACGATGTGCCGCGGGTTGGCCGGGTCCGGCTCGAGCTTGGCCCGCAACCGCTTGACGTGGACGTCGAGCGTCTTGGTGTCCCCGACGTAGTCGCTGCCCCACACCCGGTCCATCAGCTGGAGCCGGGTGAGGACCCGGCCGGCGTTGCGCAGGAGCATCTCGAGCAGCTCGAACTCCTTGAGCGGGAGCGAGACCGGCTCCCCGTCGACGGTGACGGTATGCCGCTCGACGTCCATCCGCACCGGCCCGGCCTCCAGCGTCGCCGGGGAGAGGTCCTCGCCCTCGCCGCCCCGACGCAGGACCGCCTTGATCCGGGCGAGCAGCTCGCGCGAGGAGTAGGGCTTCGTCACGTAGTCGTCGGCACCGAGCTCGAGGCCGACGACCTTGTCGATCTCGCTGTCCTTGGCGGTGAGCATGATGACCGGCACGTTCGAGCGCTGCCGGAGGGCGCGGCATACGTCGACGCCGGACAGGCCCGGGAGCATGAGGTCGAGGAGGACGAGGTCGGCGCCCCGGCGGTCGAACTCGGTGAGCCCGTCCGGGCCGTTCTCGGCCACCGTGACGTCGTAGCCCTCCTTCGTGAGCAGATAGGAGAGCGGGTCCGAGAACGACACCTCGTCCTCGACGACCAGGATGCGGGTCATGCGGTGGGTCCTCCTTGGCTGGCCGCGGCGCGGGCGCGCTCGGTGACGGGGGGTGGCGGGAGCGCGGCCGCCTCTGGCACCGCGGCGGAGGGCAGGGTCATCGTGAACGTCGAACCCTGGCCCTCCTCGCTCCACACCGAGACGGTGCCACCGTGCGTGGCACACACGTGCTTGACGATGGCCAGGCCGAGGCCGGTGCCACCGGTGGCCCGGGACCGGGCCGGGTCGACGCGGTAGAACCGCTCGAAGATCCGCTCCTGCTCCGACGCGGGGATCCCGTGCCCCTGGTCGGAGACGGTGATCTCGACGTTGTCGTCCCGACGCCGGGCGCCGATGGCGACGCGGGTGCCGCCGTCGGAGTAGTTCACGGCGTTCGTGACGAGGTTGCCGACCGCCGTCGCGAGCAGCTCGGCGTCACCGAAGACGGCCAGCCCCGCGGGCGCGGACACCTCGAGGGCGATGCCGACGGCGTCGGCCCGGACCCTCGCCCGGTCCGTCGACTCGGTGAGGACGGCGGCGACGTCGACGAGGTGCGGCTCGTGGAGCGTGTCGGCCACCTGGAGCCGGGACAGCTCGACGATGTCCTGGACGAGCCGGGTCAGCCGGGCCGAGTCGGTCTGGATCCGCTGGGCGAACCGGGCCACCGCCGCGGGGTCGTCCCGGGCGTCCTGGATCGCCTCGGCGAGCAGCGAGATGCCGCCGACCGGCGTCTTCAGCTCATGGCTGATGTTGGCGACGAAGTCGCGCCGGATCTCCTCGACCCGACGGGCCTGGGTGTGGTCCTCGGCGAGGAGGAGGACGTGCGAGGCGCCGAGCGGCGCGACCCGGGCCCGCATGACGGCACCGGCGACGTCGCCGCGGACGAGGTCGATCTCGACCTCCCGGATGACGCCGTCCCGGCGGGTGCGCCGCGCGAGGTCACGCAGCTCCTGGCTGCACGAGCTCGCCACCGCGGACGAGGCCGTAGGAGACGGCGGAGGCCGAGGTGTTGACGACGGCGTCGGAGGAGTCGAGGACGATGGCGACGGACCGCAGCACGGCGAGGACGTCGGAGACGCCGGCCGGGAGCGCCGGAGGGGCCGGGTCGGGCAGCCGGGTCTGGGTCAGCTCCGAGTAGCGCGCCGCCACGACGGCGGCGGCCCCGAGCACGAGCCCGACCCCGCCGCCGAGCAATGCCGCTGCCGTTGGATCCACGCCACCAGCGTACGGGCGCAGGGACCGTGAACCGCGCGCTCGGGAGGCCGTTGCGCACGCCTGGCGACAGATGTTCACCTTCCCTCCGGCGCGCGTTCACCGCCCCGTGCCACGCTGCCGGGGCGGCGAGGCGGCACACTGGTTCCGACCAGCCCCCATCGGGATGCCCGTTTCCGGCCCCTACCCGGACGCCACAGCCCCCGACCCACGACGACGGGCCCGCCTGCCGGGCCGACGAGGACGAGGAAAGAATGCGCGAACTGTTCCACGAGGAGCTCGGCCGGGTCACGTCCGGCCTGGTCGACATGACCCGGATGGCGACCTCGGCGATGGAGCGGGCGACGACGGCCCTGCTCGACGCCGACCTCCAGCTCGCCGAGACGGTCATCGCCTCCGACGCCGACATCGACAAGGTCCGCGAGGACCTCGACGGCATGACCATCGACCTCATCGCCCGACAGCAGCCGGTCGCGACCGACCTGCGGATGGTCGTCACGAGCATGCGGATGAGCTCCGACCTGGAGCGGATGGGCGACCTCGCCCGGCACGTGGCCCAGGTCGCCCGGCTGCGCTACCCCAGCTCCGCGGTGCCCGCCGAGTTCCGCGCGACGATCCTCCAGATGGGTCAGGTCGCCGAGCGGATCGTCACCAAGGCCGGCACGATCATCGCCACCCGCGACGTCGAGGGCGCCCGCCAGATCGAACGCGACGACGACGAGATGGACGACCTGCAGCGTGACCTCTACAAGCGGCTCGACGACGGCTCGTGGGGCCACTCGACGGAGACCGCCGTCGACATGGCCCTCCTCGGCCGCTACTACGAGCGCTACGCCGACCACGCCGTGTCCATCGCCCGCCGGGTCGTCTATCTCGTCACCGGCGAGTACGACGACGCCGAGTACAGCCACGAGGACGACGAGGACCACGTCGGCTCCGGCTCCTGAGCCGGGGTCCGGCCGGCCCGGTCGGACCGGCCGGACCGACCCGGCGGGCGGCGATCCCGGGCGGACGCGCTGAGCGCATACTGACGACATGCGCCGGGGCAGCGAGGAGGCCGCCGAGTTCGTGGCCGCACGATGGCCCGAGCTCGCCGCGACGGCCCGGCTCGTGTCCGGTGACCGGGCGGTGGCCACGGAGGCGAGCGCGGACGCGCTCGCCGGCATCGTCCGGCGATGGCGCTCGGCCGACCTCGTCCCCGGTGCGGCCGCTCGGGCCGACCTCATCCGCTCCCTCGCGCTCCGCGCGGAGGCCGGCGCCGAGGGAGGCTCGACCGTCCGCGGCTCCCCCGTCCGCCGCCATCCTCGCGCCGGCCCGACCCCGTGGCCGATGCGCTGAGGACGGCGTATGCCGCGCTGCCCGTCGCCGTCCGGCTCGCCATCGCGTGCGAGCACGTCGAGGGGGTCGGGGTCCCCGAGGTCGCCGCCGCCCTCGAGCGGGACGTCGACGGGGTCGACGCCGAGGTGACGGCGGGCCAACGACACCTCGCGGAGGTGCGCGACACGGCCGTCGCCGCCGCGGGTGAGGACCCTCCCACCCACCCCGCCGAGGTCGACATCGCGGCGATGCTCGACGGCATCCTCCGCGAGGACGCCGACATCCCCGCGCCCGGACGCCTCGTCGACGAGCGGGTGCGCCGAGCCCGTCGCCGGTCCGCGGGGCGGGTCCTCGCCGTCCTCGGCGTCGTCGCGACCGCCGTGGCGAGCACGCTGGCTGCTCACCTCGGCGCCGGACCGGTCGCCGGTGCCCGGCCCGACCGTCCTTCCCGTCCGTCCCGGCGACCGACGCGGCCTGGGCGACCGCCCAGACCTGGCCGGCGCGAGGGGAGCTCGCCGCCGACCCGATGGTGCTGCGGACCGTCGGATGGCAGTGGGGGCCGGGAAGCCACCTCCTCTTCGCCGGGACGGTAGGCGCGAGCCGCGTCATCGTCGGCTACGACTCGGGCCGGCTCTCCGCGCCGCAGCGGGTCGAGGTCATCGTGGCGGGTCCCGACGACGACCTCACCGTCGCCCGGACCCACTCCTACCCGGTGACCGGACCGCCGCGTGGCCTCGCGGTCCTCGGCATCGCGACGCCGACGAGCGTGCCGCTCCTCGTCCTCGGCCGGCCGACGACGGCCATCGCCGAGACGTCGACGCTCGTGTCCCTCGCCGCCGACGGCGGGACGTCCCGCTCCTGGTCGACGCGGACCCTCGTCGGAGGCGTCGGCCGGATCGAGCTGCCGGTCGCCAGGGCGCCCGGCCAGCCGCTGCTGCCGGCGCTTCGGGTGCGTCTCACCGGCTACGACGGTCCGGCGGTGAACCAGGACATCCCCGCCCAGCAGATGCCCGTCCCGACCTGCCCGTCCTGCTCGGACCGGGTCTGGGCTGCTCGGACGACCGCCGCCGCCGTGGCGCGGATCGCCGCGGCGACCGGGCTCGAGGAGTCCGCCATCCGGACCGAGCAGACCGCCCTCGGCACCGTCGCCTCCCCGGCGATCCACGGCTCGGCCGGCCGTCGGGCGGTCGCGACGCCGGCGGAGCCCCGGGCGACGGGGGACCGGGTGGACGCCGCGGCCACCGGGGTCCTCGCCTGCGCCCTGTACCGCCTGCCGTCCGGGGCGGTCCTCGCCTCCTCGGCCATCCGGGTCCGCGCCGGGCGGCTGACGACCTCGTGGGGTGGCGAGCTCGTGGCGGTGCGCTCCGGCGACCCGGCCCGTCGCCCCTGTCTCCAGCTCGTCTCGGTCGACGCCCGGGGGGTCGTCACCTACCTCGGTGCCGCCCCCGCGGCCGCGACGGTCCAGCTCTCGCCGGCCAGTCCGACGACGACGATCGCTCCCGGCCCGCGCCTCACCGCCGGTGACCGCGTCGTCGAGATCGAGGCCCGCCCCGACCTCGTCCCGGCCCAGCGGGTTCTCACGACCCGCGACGACAGCGGCCGGACCCTCGACGTGTGGTCCTTCGACGACCTCGTCCGCTGGGTGGACCCGTTCGGGATCGCTCCGGCCTCGTCAGGACTGATCTGAGGCGACGAGGCTGAGGCAGACTGGGTTGATGCGTCCCCCGACCGCCCGCGGCGCCGAGGACTTCGTTCTCGCGCGGTGGCCGGACCTTGTGCGGACCGCCTGCCTCGTCGCCGGGGACCGGGACACCGCCGTCGACCTTGTCGTCCGGGTCCTCGCGACACTCCTCGACGACTGGGACGAGGTCCTCGAGGAGGGGACGCCGGCCGCGACCGCGCGGCGGCGCCTCGTCACGGCCCTCGACGCCGCCGACGCGGGACGCGGGACGACGGCCCCGCGGGCCACGGCCGGACCGGCCACGGTCCTCGGTGACGAGACGTCGCGCGCCATGCTCGCGGCATACGACGCCCTGCCCCTCGCCGCCCGGGTGGCCCTCACCCTCGGCCATCTCGAGGGCCACGACGCCGTCGGGGTGGCGCTCGAGTCCGGACTGCCCGTCGTGCGGGTCCGCGCCGAGCTGGAGGCCTCCGTGCCCGACCTCGTCGCGGCATACGCCGAGGTACGGCCGCAGCCGCCCTCCGACGGCGATCCCACGACTCCGCTGCCGGCCGAGGCGTCGCCCCCGGCGGGGACCGAGCTGCCCGACCCGGTCCGTCATGCCCTCGACGTCGCCTTCGAGTCGCGGCTGCGCACGGTGGAGGGAGCCGCGGACCCCGTGGCCCTCGTCGCCACCGCCCGCCGGGCCGGCCGGCGCCGTCGCACGCTCGTCGGCACGGCGCTCGCCGCCGCCGTCGCCCTCGTCGCCGTCCTCGTCGGCACCCGGGCGGTGGGTGAGCCGGCCCCGACGCCGGTCGCCGCGCCGAGCGGGACGTGGGGAGACGCGCTCACCTGGCCGGCCCGCGGTGGCCTGGCGACCAACCCGGGGGTCCGTGCCACGGTCCGGGACCGCTGGGGCGCCGACACCCGGCTGCTCTACGCCGGCGTGTTCGGCGGGAGCCGGATCATCGTCGGGCTCGCCCCGTCGACCGAGGGCGCCTACCAGGTGCAGACCCTCATCTCCCCCAACGGCCAGCCTCGGGACGGCGTCCAAGGGCGCTCCTACGACATCGGCGGCGCGCCGACGGCGCTCGCCCTCATCGGGGTCCCGACGGCCGCGTCGGTTCCGCTGCTCGTCCTCGGCCGGCCCGACGTCGCCACCGCCCAGACGTCGGCGACGGTGACGTATGCCGCGGGCGGTCGTGCCCTCCGCACGTGGCAGTCGTGGCCGCTGGAGGAGGGGGTCGGCGAGCTGACCCTGCCGGTCACCGTGGGACCGACCAGCCGGTGCTGCCCGCGCTGCGGGTGAAGCTCCCGGGGCTGGACGGCCCGGCCGTCAACCAGACCGAGCCGTCGTTCCAGATGCCGGTGCACGACGTGTGACTCCTGCTCCGTCGAGGACTGGAGGGCGAGCACGACGGCCGCCACGTCGCGCGGATCTCCGCGGCAACCGGCATACCGGAGAACACGGTGCGGACCACCGACCTTGTGACGGGCCCGGTCTCCGAGGTCGTCATCGGGCCGAACGACGTGGGCGAGCCGATCCGGCGCACCGGCGACTTCACCTGCACCCGCTACGACCTGCCCGGCGGCACGACGCTCGTCTCGACGGCCTCGCGCTTCACCGACGGGGCCCAGGACCCCTGGCCCGGCGGCGGACGGCTCACCCGGCTGGCGTCCGGCGTGGGCGCGGACCAGCGACCCTGCCTGCAGATCACCGGCGTCGACGGCTACGGCGCGGTGCACTATGTCATCGCCGTCCCGGACGCGAGCGCCGTCAGGCTCGTCGAGACCACGGGCTCCGGTGCGGGGCGGGTCCAGCCGCAGGTGCGACTCGCCGGCCGGGTCGGCACGGTGAGCGCCCCCGCCGCACTGCTGCCCGACCGGGTCCGGCTCGTCGTCCTCGACCGGGGCGGTCAGCCGATGCGGGCCTATGCCTTCGGCGACCTCGTCCGCTGGCGGGACCCCTTCGACGGCGGTTCGCTGTTCGACGTGTGACCGGTCTCGACTTCGCCCGGCGCACCTGCCTGTGAACCGTCCGGGGACGTCGTCGACGCATTCGTCGCCGCGCGCTACCTCCCCTGCCCGACGGCATACCTCGTCCTCGGTGAGCCGGGGGCGGCGGCGGCCGCGCAGCGGCGCCCCTGACGCGACGGACTCCGCCGCCGAACGGGCGCTGCACGAAGGCACACCGACGGCGGACTCCCGCCGCCACCTCCTGACCGGACTGCTCGCGACCGAGCCCGTCCGAGATCTCGAGCGACCCGACCTCGACGCGGCCCCGGACGTCGTCGCGGTCGACCGGGGGTATGCCGCGCTGCCCGTCCTCGCCCGGCTGGCGCTGGCGGTGGCGCACGTCGAAGGCCTGGACGCGGACCGAGACCGCCCTGGCCCTCGGCCGCTCGGCCGCCGAGGTGGCCCGGGCCCGCGACGCGGCGATGGCCGACCTCGACCAGGCCGCCCGGCGGGCCCGCGCGGCCGCCCACCTCGAGGTGACCCTGGACGCTGCGTCCCCGGCCGACCTCGGCGCGGCCGAGGCGGCCGGCGACGGTCCGGCCCCGATCGGGAGACGATGCGAGGCGCTGGGCCACCGCCTCGATCTGGCCACCCCCGCCCTGGGCGCGCACGAGCCCGTCGCCGAGCTGCCGACGACGCGGGCACGCCCGGAGGCGCCGCCGCCGGCTGGTCGCGGCCGGGTCGGCGCTGGGGCTCGCCCTCGCCGCGGCTCTCGCGGCGCGGGTGGCCACCGACCTGCCCACGACGGCCCCGTCCACCGTTCGCACCGGGTCGCTGCATCCAGCCTCTGCCGAACGTCGGCGGCGTCGCCGCCCTCGATCCCGGCGTCCCCCTCACGGCCTGGCGCCGCGTGGCGGGCTCGTCGACGACCGCGAGGTCGTCTCGGCCGCCGAGCGGACCTGGCCGGCCAGCACCCGCCTGCTCTTCGCAGGTCGCCTGACGGTCGCGTCATGGTCCTCGGCTGGGGGCCCTCGGCGACGCCGGCTGGTGCGGCTGCGGGTGCGTGGCGGCCCAGGCCGGCCAGACGGTCCTCGAGGTGCCGACGGAGACGGCGGTCGCTTGCCGCTCGTCGGGCGGGCGCGTGGACGGGCGGACGCCGCTGCTCGTCCTCACGGCGCCGGGCGTGGCCACCGCCGAGGTGTCCGGCACCTCTCCTTCGACCGGGACGGCGGGCCGTTGCGCACCTTCCGCACCGTCGCCGTCACCGACGGCGTGCCGTCACCGACGTTCTCGGCTCCGCGTTCCCGCCCGCGGGTCCGGGCCGGGGGCTACGACGGCCTCCCCTCACGACGACGACGCGCCGACCGGCGTCACCGCCCTCGAACTGCCTCCAGCTGCTCGGCGTCCCGGTGGGCCGAGGCCGTGTCCGCCGAGACCGCCGCTCGGATCGCCGATGCGACCGGCCAGGCGGCACGGTGGGTCGAGGTCGCTCCGCAGCTTCCACGGGCGGCTCGGACCCACGGCGGTCTCCGTCGCCGGCTTCGGACGGACGGTCGTCGACGGCGACATCGCGTGCGCGGCATACCGGCTGCCGACCGGACGGGTGCTCACGTCCACCGCGGTCCGCAGCCAGGCCGGTGGCCACTACGACGTGGGCGGGCGGGCACCTCACCGTCGAGCCGCCGGGAGCGTCGAGGCGTCGCCGTGCACCGCAGCTCGTCGTCAAGGGACCGGACGGGTCCCGGCACGTACGCCGTCGCCGCGCCGGGGCCGCGGCGATGCAGCTCGTCATGACCTCGACCCGTCGGCACGTCGCGGGCACCCCACACCGACGCCCGCCCACACCGGAGTGCTCACCGCCCCGCCGACGGTTCCCGGGCAGCAGGTCGTGCTCCGGACCGTCGACGCCGCGGGGCAGACCCTGCAGATGGTGAGCGTCGACGGACCGCCGGACGCGGCCGACCCGTTCGACCTGCGGCCGTGACGGGCCGCCGGGCGGTGACCGTCGCCTGGCGGCTCGCCCGGGAGCGCGGCGGCTACTTCTTGCCCTGGTTGGCGACGGCGGCCGCGGCGGCGGCGGCAGCCTCCGGGTCGAGGTACTCGCGCCGGCTCGGTCGGCATGAAGTCCTCGCCGAGCGAGTAGACGAGCGGCATGCCCGTCGGGATGTTGAGGCCGGCGATGTCGTCGTCGCTGATCTGGTCGAGGTGCTTGACCAGCGCCCGCAGGCTGTTGCCGTGGGCCGTGACCAGCACCGTCCTGCCCTCGCGCAGGTCGGCCTGGATGTCGTTCTCCCAGTAAGGCATCATCCGCGGGATGACGAGCGAGAGGCTCTCGGTGAGCGGGACGTCGACGCCGGCATACCGGGGGTCGTTCGTCTGGTCGAACTCGCTGCCGACCTCGATCTCCGGCGGCGGGGTGTCGAAGCTACGGCGCCACAGCATGAACTGCTCGTCGCCGTACTTGTCCCTCGTCGCGGCCTTGTCGAGGCCCTGCAGCGCGCCGTAGTGCCGCTCGTTGAGCCGCCAGCTGCGCCGGACCGGGATCCAGTGCCGGTCGCAGGCGTCGAGGGCGAGGTTCGCCGTCGTGATGGCCCGGCGCAGGACCGAGGTGTGGACGACGTCGGGGAGGATCCCCGCCTCGCGCATCAGCTCACCGCCGTGGACCGCCTCGGCGCGACCCTTCTCGGACAGGTCGACGTCGACCCAGCCGGTGAAGAGGTTGAGCTTGTTCCATTCGGACTCGCCGTGGCGCAGGAGGATGAGCGTGTATGCCGTCATGGCCCCAAGCCTAGTGATCCCGCCGCCCGCTCACCGGCCCCGCCCTGCCTCGTCCCCGTGGCCCCCGTCACCCGTCACCCGTCACCCGCCACCCGTCACAACTTTCCCGCCTGATCCGGGAAAGCTCCACTTCACACCGGAACATTTCCCCGGCGAAGAGCCACTTTCCCACCGGAGGCGGGAAAGTTGAGGCGGCGGGGGGCTGAGGCGGGGAGGGGGCGAGGCGGTCACTCGGTGGGCGAGGCGGTCACTCGGGGGGCGAGGCGGGCGAGGCGGTCGGGGGGCGAGGCGGTCACTCCGGGGGCGGGTCGCCGTCCCGCTCGAGCAGGGGGCGGAAGGCCTCGAGGTTGCGCAGGCTCTCACCGCGGCTGATCTCGCCAGTCCCACTCCTTGCGCATCGACGTGAGGAACCCGATCGCCAACAGCTCGTTGAAGGGGGTGTCCGAGGCGTCGAGGACGACGCCGAAGAGCTGGTCGAGGTATGCCGCGTCGACCCCCGCCGCCGGGAGCCGGCCGGCGAGGTAGACGTCGCCGCTGCCGTCGACGGCATACGCGAGACCGGGCAGCCGGAGGTTGCGCCGCAGGAGGAAGCGGTAGAACTCCTCGTGGTTCTCGTCGGCGTTGCGGATGACGAAGGCCGACACCGACAGCTCGGTCTCGGAGGCGACGAGCGAGACGACGGTCTGCAGCTTCTTCTCGCCGGGGAGGGTGACGACGAGCTCGCCGTCGCGCGAGCCCTTCTCCCACGCGATCCCGTTCTGCTCGGAGAAGTCGACGATCGCCGAGAGGACGCGCTCGCGCACCGGGTCCGCGCCGCCTGCCGGTCCGCTCACGGGATCACCGCCGACGGGATGCCGGTGAGCTGGTCCGCGTCGTTGATCGACGCGGTGCGCGGGAGGGTGAGCGCCTCGGAGTAGACCTGGAGGAGCCGGTCGACGGTCCGGTCCCAGCCGAAGCCGCGGGACCGGCGGACCGCGCGCTCCGACAGCTCGGCTCGATGGGCGTCGTCGTCGAGGAGACCGCTCAACGCATCGACCCAGTCCCGGACGTGGTGGGTGTCGACGAGGACACCCGCGTCACCGACCGCCGTCGGCAGGCCCCCGACATTGGCCGCCGCGACCGTCGTGCCACAGGCGAGCGCCTCGGCCGCGACGAGGCCGAAGGACTCGCTGTACGACGGCACGGTGACGACGTCGGCGGCGCGGTACCACTGGGCGAGGGTGGCCCGGTCGACGGGCTCGACGAACCGGACGAGGTCGGCGATCCCGAGGTCGTCCGCCAGCTCGTCGAGACCCATCGGCGTGCGGAGCCCGGCCCCGCTCGCCCCGCCGAGAACGGCCACCCGGAGCCGGTCGCGCCGCTGCGGCCGGCGCCGGACCATCTCGGCGGCGGCCCGGATGACGATGTCCGGCGCCTTGAGCGGCTGGATCCGGCCGACGAAGAGGACGAGGTCGGCGTCCGGTTCGACGCCCAGCTCACGGCGCGCGTCCGCGCGCGAGCCGGGCGAGAAGACGTCGAGGTCGACCCCCGGCGAGGCGACGACGACCTTCTCCGGCGGCGCGGCATACAGCTCGATGAGCTCGCGCGCCTCGCCCTCGGTGTTGGCGACGAGCCGGTCGGCGGCCTCGACGACCTGCGCCTCGCCGATCTCGCGGCCGGGCGGCTCGGGGGTGTCGCCCGCCGCCAGATGGAGGTTCTTCACCCGGGCCATCGTGTGCATCGTGTGGACGAGCGGGATGTCCCACCGGTCGGCGGCGAGCCAGCCGATCTGCCCGGAGAGCCAGTAGTGGCTGTGGACGAGGTCGTAGTGGTCCTCGGGACCGTGCGCGGCGAGCCGCATCATCCCGGCCGCGAACGCACAGAGCTGGCCGGGCAGGTCCTCCTTCGACAGGCCCTCGTACGGGCCGGCGGCGATGTGCCGCACCTGAACCCCGGGCGCGAGCTCGACGACCGGGGGCAGGGTCGCCGTCGTCCTGCGGGTGAAGATGTCGACCTCGGTGCCTCGCTCGGCGAGCCGCTTGGCGACCTCGACGATGTAGACGTTCATCCCGCCGGCATCGCCACTGCCGGGCCGGGCCAGCGGCGAGGTGTGCACGCTGACCATGGCCACCCGACGGGGCGGGCGCGGCAGCCGGGGGATCTCGCTCATATCGGGGAAGTCTGCCATTGCGACCTGCAGACCGCGCCCCGCCGTCCAACCCATCGGGTATGCCGCGCCAGCCCTCCGCCGCGCTCACCGAGCGGGCCGCTCCCGGTCCTACGCTGGCCGGGTGGGACGGAGCAGACCGATCGGGGTGGTGACCCGGGGGACGACGAACCCCAACCGGCTGCGGCGGGTCGACCGCTGGCTCGTCGGCCCCCAGGCCCGACGGCTGCGCACCCACGACGGGACCCCCGATCGTCGCCGACCTCGGCTACGGCTCCTCCCCGGTCACCACCCGCGAGCTGTCCGACCGGCTGCGGACGGTCCGCCCGGACGTCGAGGTCGTCGGGATCGAGATCGACCCGGCCCGGGTCGAGGCGGGGCGGCCGCTCGAACGCGCCGGGCTGACCTTCCGGCTCGGGGGCTTCGAGGTCCCGCTCGACCACGACGCCCGCCCGCTCGTCGTCCGCGCCTTCAACGTCCTGCGGCAGTACGACGAGTCCGAGGTCGCGGCCGCCTGGGACCTCGTCCGGTCCCGGCTGACGCCCGACGGGCTCCTCGTGGACGGCACGTGTGACGAGCTCGGACGCCTCTCGACGTGGGTCGCCGTCGAGCCGTCCGGGCCCGTGTCGCTCACCCTCTCGTGGCGGCTGCGCGGCCTCGACCGGCCGTCGGTCGTCGCCGAGCGGCTCCCGAAGGTCCTCATCCACCGCAACGTCCCGGGCGAGCGGGTCCATGCCTTCCTCACCGGGCTGGACGAGCAGTGGGCACGCGCGGCCGGGCACGCGGCCTACGGTGTGCGGCAACGGTTCCGGGCCACCGCCGAGGCGATGGCCGTCGCCGGCTGGCCGCTGGTCGACGGCCCGGCGACGATGGCGGCTCGGCGAGCTGACCGTCGCCTGGGAGGCCGTCGCCCCGACCGGCTGACCTCAGCTCTCGAGGAGGATCGTCACCGGCCCGTCGCCGACCATGTCGATCTCCATGTGGGCGCCGAAGCTGCCGGTCGCCACCTCGACCCCCCTCGCGCGGAGCGCCTCGACGACGGCGTCGACCACGGGCTCGGCCACCGAGGCGGGCGCGGCGGCGTTCCACGACGGACGGCGGCCCTTGCGCGTGTCGGCGTAGAGGGTGAACTGGCTGACGACGAGAACCGGCGCCCCGGCGTCGAGGACGGAGCGCTCGTCGTCGAGCAGCCGCAGGTCGGCGATCTTGCGGGCGACGAGGGCGACCTCGTCCGGCCCGTCGTCGTGGGTGACGCCGACGAGTGCGAGCAGGCCCTGGCGATCGATGGAGCCGACGGTCTCGCCGTCGACGACGACGGCCGCGCGGCTCACCCGCTGGAGCACGGCCCTCACCCGGGGGCCCCGCCGCTCACCGCCGAGACGTCGCCGACCGGCTCACCGTGGCCGAGGACCGGCGCGGACTCGAGCACCGCGTATGCCGCGGACTCCACGCCCAGCCGGCGCAGGACCGCCGCGAGGGCGACGGCCCGGGCCCGGTCGGCGCCGTCCGCGATCTTGACGGCGACGCCCCGGCCGTCGGCCAGCCCGACGGCATACACGCCCTCGGCCCCGTCCTTCGCGATGGCACCGGGGGTCCCCCGCATGAGGGCGGTGACATCGCGCTCGGAGCCGGCGACGAACTCGGGGTGGGCCCGCATCGCGTCGGCGACCCGCGCCTCGTCGCTGCCGGACGGGGCGGCCGCGATCCGGCCGAAGGCGCGGGCGAGCCCCGCGAGCGAGACGCCCATCGCCGGAGCGCCGCAGCCGTCGACGACCGTCGCGGCCACCGGCTCCCCCGCCACCTCGGCGAGCGTGTCGGCGACGAGCCGCTGGAGGGGATGGGCGGGGTCGAGGTAGGTCGCCGTGTCCCAGCCGGCGAGCGACACACGTCGCGAGCATGGCCGCGTGCTTGCCGGAGCAGCCCTGGACGATGGAGGCCGGGCCGCGGCCGGCGGCGATCCACGCGGCGCGCTCGGCGTCGGGGTAGGGCAGGTCGGGGGTGTTCTGCAGGTCCGCCTCGGTGAGGCCGGCACCGGCCAGGATGCGGCGGACCCCGTCGAGGTGGAAGGCCTCTGCCGAGTGGCTCGCCGCGGCGAGGGCCAGGAGGTCGGGCGGCAGGTCGAGGCCGGCGCGGACCATGGCGAGGGCCTGGACCGGCTTGAGCGCCGAGCGGGGCAGGACCGGGCCGGTGGGGTCGCTCGTCGCCATGAGGACCGAGCCGGACGGGTCGGTCGCCACGGCGGCGGCCCGGTGGACCGACTCGACGAAGCCGCCGCGGGTCACCTGGACGAGGACCTCGGCGTCGGTGAGGACGGGCGGCGGGCCGGCGGCGGGCACGGGTCGGGGGTCGGGCTGCGTTGGCACGCAGAGAACCCTAGACCCGACCGGTCGCGGCCACGTCGCCGCGCCGCGTCGCCGGGGGCTGCGGCGGGACGCCGGCGGGGACACGCAACGAGCCGGGGGAGCATGACGCTCCTCCGGCTCGTCCGGGGTCACCTGGGTAGGTCACCCGATCGGGTCACGGGACGGCGTGACCCGGGCTGCGTGGCTGCGGTCAGTCGCCGACCTTCTCGGCGGCCTTCTTGGCGGCCTTGGTCGACTTCGCCGCGGTCTTGCGGGCGCTCGTGCCCGTGGCCTTGGCCGAGGTGCGGGTGCGGGTCGTCGCCTTGCGGGTCGTCGTCCGGGTCCGCTTGGCGGCCGTGCGGGTCGTCTTGATGCCCTCGTCGACCTCGGCGGCGGTGACCTTGGCCTCGCCGACGACGCGGTCGCCGAAGAGCTCGACGACGCGGGTGGCCTCGTGGCGGCCGGTCGTGTAGGTCGCCTTGGCGGAGCGCTCGATGTCGGCGTACGCCTTGCGGGCCGTGGTCATCGCGCCCTTGCCGAGCGCCATCGTCGCCTCGGCCTGGGCGAGCAGGTCCTTCGTCGACTGCTGGGTGCGAACCCGCTTGAGCAGGTCCTCGCCGCGCTGGACGAGCTGCTCGTAGGACTCGGCGACCCGGCCGGCGACGACGAGGCCGTTGTTGAGGGCGAGGGCCGGGAGCTCCTTGATCTGCTCGAAGGCCTTCGTGGCCTCCTCGGTCGTGCGGGCCTGGACGACCTCGGGGGTGAGGTCGTCGCGGAGCTTCTCGGCGCGGACGCGGGCGTCGCGGGCGAGCTCGACGGCGCGGTCGGTCACGCCGACGGCGGCGTAGAACGGGGTGTCGATGGTCTTGCGGAGGTCCTCGAGGACGGTCATGTCGTTCTCCTTCGTGAGCTGGACGGTGCTCGGTTGTCTGGCGTGGTCAGGGGGTGGTGCTGCGGTCCGGAGGGCTGATGCGGCGGGTATGCCGCGGGGCTCAGCGACCTCCGGCCCGCTTCGTGGCGGCCCGCGTCGATGCGGTCCGTGTGGTGGCCTTCTTCGTCGTGGCCTTCGTTGCGGTGGTCTTCGTCGTGGTGGACTTCTTCGTGGTGGTCTTCTTCGGTGCGGCCGTCGTCGAGGACGTCGGCGTCGGCTCGGCGGCCGGGGCCTGGATGCCGACGAACGACTCGTAGACGTCGAGGAGGGTCGCCTTCTGGCGGGCGGTGAGGTCGGGGTCGGAGGCGATGGCCATCCGGACGTTCGAGACACCCACCGCGTCGTCGGGGCGCTCGTCGAGGATCCCGGCCTTGACGTAGAGCGACTCGGCGGAGACCTCGAGCCCCTTGGCGAGCTGCTGGAGGATCTCGGCGCTGGGGCGCTTGAGGCCTCGCTCGATCTGGGACAGGTAGGGGTTGGAGACCCCGGCCAGCTCGGAGAGCTGGCGCAACGAGAGCCTGGCCGACTGACGCTGCTCGCGCAGGTAGTCGCCGAGGGCGGCCAGCTCGTTGAGGGGGTTCCGGGTCATGACTCCATTGTGCTTGCTTCAGTTAGCAAAATGCAAACCGAAGGCAGCGATGGGCCGGCCGCAGGCAGCGGTATGCCGCCGCAACCCAGGGGTGGCGGCGGCATACGCGCTGGTCAGGGGGGTGGGCCCGGGCAACGGTCGTCGATGTGGCCTGGCGCGACCTGGCATGCCCTGAAGGGCCGCGAGGGTCAGGCGGCGAGCGTCTCCGGCCGGCGGAGCGAGATGTCGGCACACGCGGCGCAGGTCTGCTCGGGGACGACGCCGAACCGGATGAGCCAGCCGAAGGCGTAGCAGCCCGCGCAGAAGCCGAAGGCCGCCTCGAGCGTCGCGAAGCCGACGAGCAGGGCGAGCAGACCGACGAGGGCGGCGTCGTGGCCGAGAGCCAGCCCGAGGACCGCGGCGACGCTCGTCAGGGCGAGACCGACCCCCTGCGCGAACCGCTTGGGCGGACCGGCGACGATGCGCGGCGCCCCCAGCCGGGGAGCGACGACCCGGGTGGCGAGGAGTCCGAGCGGGTCGAACCGCGGCCCGGCGGCGACGCGCAGGGCGAACCCGGCAGCGAGGACGAGGACGAGCCAGTGCCACCCGGTCGCCACCGTGAGGACGCCCAGCAGCGCGACGCCGGCCGCGACGGTGCGAGCGGCCTTCTCGTTGACGAGCTCCGGGAAATACAGAAGGGAGCGAATGGAACGCATAACGAACGATTATGCAGACCGCCACGTCCCCGACCGCGCCCCGCCCACGTTGTGGACACCTCGCCCCGCCCGACCGCCTACCCCGCCCCACCGCGGCCTCCCGAGCGACTCCCAGAGCGGGGTCGGGCCGGGAGAGGGCCAACCGAGCGGGCAAAGCCGAGCAGGGAGGTCCAGCGGCCGGGGCGTCAGCCGGCGCGGCGGTCCTTGATGCCGAGCAGATCGCGCGCCTCGCCGGTCGACAGAGGCGGGCGCTGCATCAGCGTCGCGAGCTCGGCGGCCCGGGCGACGAGCTCGTCGTTGTGCTCCACGAGCCGGCCGCGGGCGAAGACGATGTTGTCCTCCATGCCGACCCGGAGGTGGCCGCCCGCCGAGAGGCCGGCGGCGACCATCGGCAGGTGCCCCCGGCCGATGCCGGTCACCGACCAGGACGTCGTCTCGGGCGGGAGCATCGCGACCCCGGCCATGAGGGCGGCGGTCGTCGCGGGCATCGCACCCGGGACCCCGGTGACGAAGTCGACGTGCACCCTGCCCCCGAACGGCAGCCCGTGCGTGTCGATGAGCCGCCGGAGGGCGTGGACGTGGCCGAGGTCGAACAGCTCGAACTCCGGCACGATCTCCCGCTCCTGGGCGAGGACGTAGAGCTCGCTCATGAACGGCCAGGGGTTGAGGAAGACGTCGTCGCCGAAGTTCGTCGTGCCACACGTGAGCGAGCACGAGTCGGGCTCGGCGTCGAGGACGGTCAGCCGCGCCTCGAGCGGGTCGTGGACGGAGCCGCCGGTCGAGAGCTGGACGACGAGGTCGGTCTCGGCGCGGACCGCGTCGACCGCCGCCCGGAGCCGGCCGGGGTCGAGGGTCGGGCGATGGTCGGCATCGCGGAGGTGGAGGTGGATGAGCGCGGCGCCCGCGGCCTCGCACCGCCGGGCGGTCTCGACCAGCTCCTCCAGCGTCGTCGGCAGCTGCGGGACGTCGGCCTTCGCGTGCTCGGCGCCGGTCGGGGCGACGGTGATGAGGGTGCCAGTGGGGGCGGATGTCGTCATGGCGCCCATGATGTCAGGAGATCCTGCGGTCAATCACGGGATGACGACGACAGTTTGCGCCGCAGCCACGCCACCGACGACAAGATCGACGTCGACGGGCGTGTTCCGCTTGACGACGGCGAGCGCGATGGGGCCGTCGACGTGGTGGCGGGCGACGGAGGTGACCCGCCCGACCTCCCGCTCCCCGGCGAGGACCGGCGCCCCGGCGTCGGGCAGGACGTGGCCCGAGCCGTCGACGTGGAGGAAGACGAGGCGCCGTGGAGGCTTGCCGAGGTTGTGGACCCGGGCGATCGTCTCCTGGCCCCGGTAGCAGCCCTTGTGCAGGTGGACGGCCGTGCGCAGCCAGTCCAGCTCGTGCGGGATCGTCCGGTGGTCGGTCTCGAACCCGAGCCGCGGCCGCCAGGCGGCGATCCGCAGCGCCTCGGCCGCCCAGGCGCCCGCGAGGGGCCGGTCGCCGACGGCGGCACCGAGATCGCCCCGCGGAACGATGAGCTCGCGCCACGGCCGGTCGGCGCCCGGATGCCCCTCGACCACCCCGTATGCCGCGGTGTCACCGACCGGGCCGGGCCACGGGTCGCGCCAGGCCAGCGGCTCGCCGGGGGCGGACTCGGCCGCCATCGGCTCCCCGAGCACGGCATGGGCGGCGGTGACGTCCTCGACCTCGACCCGGAGCATGAACCGCATCGACTCCAGCCAGGCGACGAGGGCGGGAGCGGTCCCGGGCTCGACGGTGAGCCAGGCCCGCTCGCCGTCGTCGACGAGGTGGAGGTCGTGCTCGACGTGCCCGTGCGGGGACAGGACGAGGGTCTCGACCGACGTCCGCGGCGCGAGCCCCGCGACCTCCTGGGTCGTCATGGACCGCAGCCAGGACAGCCGGTCGGGCCCGGCGACCGTGACGACGCCGCGGTGCGAGAGGTCGACGACGGCCAGCCCCTCCTCGAGGAGCCGCTGCTCACGCAGCGGGTCGCCGTAGTGGGCGGCGACCCCGGCGTCGGGTCCCTCGGCGGCGACGGCGCCCGGTCGGGAGAGCAGGGGGGAGGTGGTCACGTCGGTCGGGCTCACGGGGTGTCCTCATCGGTCGGGGGGTCGGCCGGGTCGGCGGCGCACCGGGCGCAGAGGCCGTGCACCGCGGCGTGGGTGATGTCGGCGACGAAGCCGGTCCGCTCGGCGAGGTCCGCGACGAAGGCGCCCGCCAGCTCGACGGGGACCTCACCGACCCAGCCGCACCGCCGACACAGCAGGTGGACGTGCGTCGCATGCGTCGTGAGGTGGTAGCTCGGGACGCGGTGGTCGACGTGGGTGTGGCTGACGAGGCCGAGCTCCTGGAGCGCGTCGAGCGAGCGGTAGACCGTCGAGGCCGACATCGCCGGTCCGCCGTCGGCGGCGACCGCCTCGACGATGGCCTCGGGGCTTGCGTGCCCGAGCTCGGCGACGGCGTCGATGACCCGCTGGCGCTGCGAGGTCAGGCGCATGCCGTGGGCACGCAGCCGCTCGCCGAGGTCACTCATCCCTCAACTGTATGCCGCGTCCCGCCGTCGTCCCGGCGGGCCCGGGCGCGCGCTCACTCGACCCGCTTCAGCTCCCCGGAGAGGTGCGGGGTGAGCGACTCCCCCATGGCGGCCATGTCCATGACCCACATGAGGTTGGACTGGACGTAGCCGTACATCCGGTGGCCGGCGGCATACGCCTTGGCGTGCGGGCTGCGCATCACCCCGTCGGTGCGCAGCTCGATCTTGGCCGGCTCGGCGGTGCCGGCATACATCTCGACGATGCCGGTGGGGTGGGTGAGCAGGAGCTCGACGTTCGTGCCGTGCTCGTCGGGCTCGACGGCCCGCCAGAAGCCGAGCTCGGTCCCGGACTGGCGCGCCGGGCTCGCCCGACTCGTCGAGCAGCCAGGTGCGGCTCTCCCAGCGCAGGAACGGGCGCCCGTCGTGGGAGCAGACGATCTCCTGGCCGAAGTGGTGGGAGACGTCCATCGTCGGGTAGCCGACGACGCCGGCGCCCTCCCAGCGCCCGACGAGCCAGGCAAGGGGCGCGAGATCGGGGTGCAGGTCGGTGTCGAGTACGAAGGCCACGACACAGCAGCCTAACCGGGCGCCGAGCGGCGGGGGCCACCCCGCGAGGTCAGCGGAGGAAGAACCAGGCGAGGGCGTAGGCGACGACCCCGCAGAGGAGGATCGACGCGACGGCCGACCCGAGCTGCCCGCGGATCGTGCCGATCGCCGGTAGCGGGGCGAGGACCCGGCGCAACGCGTGGCTCACCGCGGCGACGACGAACCCGACGAGCACGGCCCGCGCCGTCTCGGGGTCGCCCTGGATCCCGGCAAGCCCCGCGCCGGCCAACCCGCCGAGGACCATCCCGAGCGGCAGGAGCCACGGGCGGAGCGGCTCGACCGGCATGAGGAGGTCGACGAGCGAGCCGGCGGCGACCGCGACGAGCGCGACCCCGAGGAGGGCGACGCCGCCGTCGAACCGGGCGAGCGCGACGTAGCACGAGCCGATGGCGGCGATGGCGATGCCGGCGGAGGTCACGGCGATCGACTGGGTGAGCCGGGCGCGACCGTCGCGCCGGAGCAGCTGGTGGAGGAACATGACGACGAGCGCGACGGCCAGGGCGACGGGCACATAGGTGAGGTAGGCGTCCTCGTCGGTGCGCCACACGGCGGCCGCCGAGCCGAGTGCGGACACGGCGATGGCGACCGACGAGCCGACCCGGCTCGGTGACCCGAGCAGCGCCGGCCACGCCCAGGCGAGGACGAGCCCCGCCCACCCCACACCGGCTGCGAGGAGGAGCTGGTCGGCGAGCGGCCCGGTCGCAGACGCGGCGTCCCCGGCATACCCGAGGGCGGCAAGCAGGGCGGCGGTGACGATCGTCGCCGCCGCGACCCGGGAGGCGACGAGCAGCGAAGACGCGCTCCGCGACGGACGCGCGGCGTGGGAGTGTCCGACGCCGTGTCCGACCGCGGCGACGTGCGAGCCACGGTGGCCGCTGCGGCGGGGACCCCGCTGGACGCGTCCGGCCACTCCGGCCCCTCCGCGGGCGGCCCGGAGGGCGGCCCGGGTCGGCACGGCGCCCTCCACGGCGGGCGCGGTGCCTGCGGTGCCTGCGGAGCTCCGCCGTGGGATCCGCGGCGGGTGCTCCCGGCGGATCGGCCGGTGCGTCGGCCGGTGCGTCGGCCGGCGGCTCCGCGGGGGTCAGGGGCTCACCGTCGGGCTGCTCGAGGTCGGGCGGCTCCGGCGAGGTCACGCTGGGCATCCTCCCATCAGCCACCGGCGAACGGGGGCAGAACCTCGATGATCGTCGTGTCGGTGAGGGGGGTGTCGGGGGCGACGACCAGCCCGTCGACGAGGACCGAGCAGGCGGGCAGGACGGCCTCGAGGTCCGGGTGACGCCGGGCTGCCGCGTCGAGGGCCTCCCCGACGTCGGCGACCGGGCCGAGCCGCTCCTCGTCGACGCCGGCGGCATGGGCCGCCCCCGCCCAGTAGCGGACGACGACCTCGGTCACGGAGCCGCCCTGACCTGGTCTCATCCCCCGGTGTTCACGGTCTGTGGCACTCATATCGTCCTATCCTGATGGGCAATGGCCCAGCTGCTGCTCCTGACCAACGCCTTGGCGCCCAGCGCTGAGGTGCTTCCGGCGTTGGGGTTGCTGGCCCACCATGTTCGCATCCTCCCGGCCGAGGCGTCCGCCCTGGTCGACGCCCCGAGCGCCGACGCCGTCCTCGTCGACGCCCGCCGGGAGCTCGCGATGGCGAGGTCCCTGTGCCGGGTCATCCGGACGACCGGCCTGTCCGCGCCCCTCCTCGTCGTCCTCACCGAGGGTGGCCTGGCGGGGCTCACCGTCGAGTGGGGTGTCGACGACGTCCTCCTCGACAGCGCCGGGCCCGCGGAGGTCGAGGCACGACTGCGGCTCGCGATCGGGCGGCAGGTCGACGACGAGGACGAGGCCGACCTGCGGATCACGAGCGGGTCGCTCGTCATCGACGAGGCGACCTACTCGGTGCGGCTGCGCGGCACGACGCTCGACCTGACGTACAAGGAGTTCGAGCTGCTCAAGTACCTCGCGCAGCACCCCGGACGCGTCTTCACCCGGGCCCAGCTGCTCCAGGAGGTCTGGGGCTACGACTACTTCGGCGGCACCCGTACCGTCGACGTCCACGTGCGCCGGCTGCGCGCGAAGCTCGGCGTCGACCACGAGGCGCTCATCGGCACGGTCCGCAACGTCGGCTACCGCTTCGTCCCCGACGAGGAGCCGGCGATGGCCGAGGGGTCGGGGTCCTCCTGACCTCCGCGCGGATCGGCACCCCCGCCTCGCTCGGCGAGGACGAGCTCGCCGGGGTCCTCGCCCTCGCCGAGCGGGCCACCGAGACCGACGGGGTCGCGCCCCTGTCGGAGGTGTTCGTCCTCGCACTGCGGGACCCGGACGCCGGGGCGCAGCACCTCGTCGGGTATGCCGCCGACGGCACCGTCGCGGGGTACGCGCAGGTCGACGACGCCGGGTCCGCCGAGCTCGTCGTGGCGCCGGAGCACCGGAGGGCCGGACTCGGTCGGGCCCTGGCGGAGCGACTCGTCACCGCCGGCGCCGAGCGGGTGTGGTCCCACGGCGACCTGCCCGCCGCCCGGGCCCTCGCGGCATCGCTCGGCTGGGACCGGGTGCGCGACCTCTACCGGATGGAGCGGGCTCTCAGCGAGGCGGACGGGTCGGAGGTCGAGCTGCCCGAGGGCTTCCTGGCCCGGGCGTTCGAGCCGGGCGCCGACGACGAGGCCTGGGTCGAGACGAACGCCGCCGCCTTCGCGAGCCATCCCGAGCAGGGCCGGATCACCCTGGCGGATCTGCGGGCCCGGATGGAGCTGCCGTGGTTCGACCCCGCTGGGCTCGTCGTCGTCGAGGACACCAGGCGTGAGGCGGGCGCCCCGGCCATCGCCGCCTTCCACTGGACGAAGGTCGACCCGAGCGCGGACGGGGGCGGGGCCGGATCCGGTGAGGTGTACGTGGTCGCCGTGCACCCGGCATACCAGGGACGCGGGCTCGGGACCCCGGTCACCCGGCTGGGCCTGGCCCACCTCGTCCTGCGGGGGCTGCAGCGGGTCGACCTCTACGTCGACGGCGACAACGAGCCGGCCCGCCGGACGTATGCCGCGCTCGGCTTCGAGGACGCCTCCGTCGACGTCATGTACGCCGTCGCCGCCGCCCGGTGAGCACGCGGACCGAGCCGTCGCCGGACCCGGGGGGACCTGCGAGGATGTCGCCATGACGACACCGGACGAGGCGAGCGCCGAGGCGACGGCGGGAGAGACCCCAGCACGACCGGCCACGGGTGCCTCCGCCGACGCCGCGCAGGCGGCCGCCGAGGCCCGGCTCGTCGGCGAGGTGTCGACGACGACCTCGTCCCTCACCTCCAACCGCCCGGCCCCCGCACGGTCGCCCGACGGGAGGTTCATCCGCGTCGTCCGGTCCGCGCCCGTCGAGGAGGACGGGAT
Source organism: uncultured Actinomycetota bacterium (assembly GCA_963745335.1). Taxonomy (GTDB): domain Bacteria; phylum Actinomycetota; class Actinomycetes; order Actinomycetales; family Dermatophilaceae; genus CAVSJJ01. The sequence goes on along the minus strand of CAVUXP010000003.1, from coordinate 40,845 downwards.
GCCGTCCGACCGCTTCCTCGACCGCGAGATCTCGTGGCTGCAGTTCAACGAGCGGGTGCTCCAGCTCGCCGCCGACGAGGCGGTCCCCCTCCTCGAGCGGTGCCGCTACCTCGCGATCTTCACCTCGAACCTCGACGAGTTCTTCATGGTCCGCGTCGCCGGGCTCAAGCGACGGATCGCCACGGGCATCGCCGTGCGCTCCGCGTCGGGCCTCGAGCCGCGCGAGGTCCTCGAGCAGGTCTCGCTCGTCGCCCACGAGCTGCTCGACATGCAGGCCCAGGTCTACCGACACCAGGTCAAGCCGGCCCTCGAGGAGGAGGGCATCAACATCCTCCGCTGGGACGAGCTGGCCGAGGACGAGCGCGCGAAGCTGAGCCGGCTGTTCACCGACCAGATCTTCCCCGTCCTCACCCCGCTGGCGGTCGACCCCGCGCACCCGTTCCCCTACATCTCCGGGCTCTCGCTCAACCTCGCCGTCGTCCTCATCAACCCCAAGACGGGCAAGGAGCACTTCGCCCGCGTCAAGGTGCCGCCGCTGCTGCCTCGGCTGCTCAAGGTCGACCCGCCGTCGGGTGGGAACGGGCTCGCCGACATGTACGACGCGCGGTTCGTCCCGCTCGAGGACCTCATCGCCAACCATCTCGAGGAGCTCTTCCCCGGGATGGAGATCCACGAGCACTACACCTTCCGGGTCACCCGCAACGAGGACCTCGAGGTCGAGGAGGACGACGCCGAGAACCTCCTCACGGCGCTGGAGCGCGAGCTGACCCGCCGCCGGTTCGGGCCCGCCCGTGCGGCTCGAGGTCGACGCCGACATGGACGACCACGTCATGGAGATGCTCGTCCGCGAGCTCGGCGTCGCCGAGTCCGAGGTCTACCGGCTGCCGGCGCCGCTCGACCTGCGCGGGCTCAACATCATCGCCGACCTCGAGCACTCCGACCTCCACTTCGACGCGTTCGTCGCCCGCACCCACCCCGACCTCGCGCCGACGGAGAGCGCCAAGGCCCGCGACCTCTTCGCGAGCATCCGCAAGCAGGACGTCCTCCTCCAGCACCCGTACGACAGCTTCTCGACGTCGGTCCAGGCGTTCATCGAGCAGGCGGCGGCGGACCCCCGGGTCCTGGCCATCAAGCAGACCCTCTACCGCACGAGCGGGGACAGCCCGATCATCGACGCCCTCATCGACGCCGCCGACGCCGGGAAGCAGGTCGTCGCGCTCGTCGAGATCAAGGCCCGGTTCGACGAGCAGAACAACATCTCCTGGGCCCGCAAGCTCGAGCGCGCCGGGGTGCACGTCGTCTACGGCATCGTCGGGCTCAAGACCCACTGCAAGCTCTGTCTCGTCGTCCGCAGCGAGGCCGAGGGGCTGCGCCGCTACGTCCACGTCGGCACCGGCAACTACAACCCCAAGACGGCCCGGCTCTACGAGGACTTCGGTCTCCTCACGACCGATCCCCAGGTCGGGGAGGACGTCACCCGGCTGTTCAACCAGCTCTCCGGCGTCGCCCCACGCAGCAAGTTCAAGCGACTGCTCGTCGCGCCGCGCTCGGTGCGCTCGGGGCTCCTCGAGCGGATCGACCGCGAGATCGACATCGAGCGGGCCGAGGCGGGAGCCGGGTACGTCGGCCTCAAGGTCAACTCCATCGTCGACGAGCAGGTCATCGACGCCCTCTACCGCGCCTCCCAGGCCGGCGTCCGGGTGCAGCTGTGGGTTCGGGGGATCTGCGCGCTGCGGCCCGGGGTGCCGGGGCTGTCCGAGACGATCGAGGTGCGCTCGATCCTCGGCCGGTTCCTCGAGCACTCACGGATCTTCTGCTTCGGCGGTGGGGGGACGCCGGAGGCGTTCATCGGCAGCGCCGACATGATGCACCGCAACCTCGACCGACGGGTCGAGGCGCTCGTCAGCATCGCCGAGGAGCGTCACGTCGCCCAGCTGCAGGAGCTGCTGGCCCTCGGGATGAGTGACGACTACGCCCACTGGCAGCTCGGCGCGGACGGCCGGTGGACCCGGGTCCACCTCGACGCCGATGGCGACCCGCTGCCCGACCTGCAGGCCGCGCTCATCGGCATGCACGCCAAGCGCCGCCGCAAGGCCCGCAGGGGCTGACACCGCCGATGTCGACGATCCCCGCCGCCGGAACCGTTCCCTGGCGTCGTCGTGACGATGGCGCGCTCGAGGTGGCCCTCGTCCACCGCCCCCGCTACGACGACTGGTCGTGGGCCAAGGGCAAGCTCGACCCCGGCGAGGAGTGGGCGGTCGCTGCCGTCCGCGAGACCGACGAGGAGACCGGGCTCGAGGTGGCCCTGGGCCGGCCGTTGCCGTCCGCCGAGTACACCGTCCTGACGAAGTCGGGGACGCCGGACACGAAGGTCGTCCGCTACTGGGCCGCCCGGGTGACCGGTGGGCACGGGCGGCTCCTCAACGAGATCGACGACCTCGTCTGGCTCGAGCCGCAGGCGGCGTTCGACCGGCTCGACTACGCCCGGGACCGGGACCAGCTGCTCGCCGTCGTCCGCGCGGAGCAGGCGGGCGGCCTCGAGACGTGGCCGCTGGCGGTCGTGCGGCACGCGAAGGCCGTCCCCCGCTCGGCCTGGGACGGCGCCGACGACACGCTCCGCCCGCTCGATGCCGCCGGAAGCGCACGGGCGGCCGACATCGTGCCGCTGCTCGCGGCATACCGGATCCGGCGGCTGGTCACCTCCCCGTCCGCGCGGTGCGTCCAGACCCTCGCGCCGTATGCCGCGTCGGCGGGCCTGCGGCTGCGCGAGCGGCAGGGCCTGTCCGAGGAGGGGTATGCCGAGGACCCGTCCGGCGCGGTCCGCCGCCTCGAGAAGGTGCTGGCCCGTGGGCGGTCGGCCGCCGTGTGCAGCCACGGCCCGGTCCTGCCCGATCTCGTCGGGGCCCTCGTCGGGAGGGTCGACCCCGCCGAGCCGCACGCACGGGCCGTCGAGGCGACGCTGGCGGACGCCCGGGACGACAAGCTCGACAAGGGCGAGGTGCTCGTCTGCCATCTCGTCGGCGCCGGCGACGGGGCACGGATCGTCGCGGTCGAGCGACACCGGCTCTGAGCTGCGGGTTCCCGGCCGTGGCCGGGGGCGAACCCGGTCGCCCGAGCCGGCGGGTCGGGCGAGCCGTCCGGCGTCGGTGTCCGGTGGTGAGGGCGTCCTGACCATCTTGACGTCCAGGGTTCGCAAATCTCCCACGACCGTTCACCCCCCGTTCACCCGGGGCGGGCCATCGCGTCACCCGCCATCCCTAGCGTGCGGGGTGCACGACCACGGTGGTCCTCTTCGGTGCTCCCGGGGCGGACGGCGTGGCCCCCCTACCTGAGAGGCATTACCGACGTGAAGCGTTCCCTTTCGGCCTGGTCGGCGATCTCGGCCGCGGTCGTCCTGTCCATGACCGTCGCCGCCTGCGGGGCGGCGAACGAGGACTCGGGCAGCAGCTCCTCCTCCGACTCCACCGGCGGCAGCGGCATCTCCGGCACGATCAGCGGCGCCGGGGCGAGCACCCAGACCGTTGCCCAGCAGACCTGGAAGGCCGCCTTCGAGGGCCAGAACGCCGACGCCACGGTCAACTACGACCCGATCGGGTCCGGCGGCGGCCGCGAGCAGTTCCTGTCGGGCGCCACGCAGTTCGGCGGCTCCGACGCCTACCTCAGCGAGGAGGAGATCGCGAAGGTCCCTGCCACGTGCGGCGACTACATCGAGTACCCGGTCTACATCTCCCCGATCGCCGTCGCCTACAACATCAAGGGCGTCGACAAGCTCCAGCTCGACCCCGAGACGCTCGCCAAGATCTTCCACGGCGACATCAAGAAGTGGAACGACCCGGCCATCGCCGCCACCAACAAGGGCGTCAACCTCCCCGACGAGGCCGTCGTCCCGGTCCACCGGTCCGACGACTCGGGCACGACGGACAACTTCACCGACTACCTCAACAAGGTCGCCGGTGACGTCTGGACCGACGCGGCCGACGGCAACTGGCCACTGTCCTCCGGCGAGTCCGCCAAGGGCACCCAGGGCGTCGTCCAGGCGATCAAGGCCGGCGAGGGCTACATCGGCTACGCCGACGCCTCGCAGACGGCCGGCCTCGGTGTCGCCGAGGTGAAGGTCGGCAACAGCTACCAGGGCCCGAGCGCCGAGGCGGCCGCCAAGATCATCGACGAGTCCGACCGGGTCTCCGGCCGCGGCAAGTACGACTTCGCGATCGACCTCAAGCGCGACACGGCGACCGAGGGTGTCTACCCGATCGTCCTCGCCTCGTACACGCTCGCCTGCACGACGTACAAGGACCAGGCGACGGCGGACCTCGTCAAGGCCTACCTCACGTACACCGTGAGCTCGGAGGGGCAGCAGGCCGCCGCCAAGGCCGCCGGCAGCGCGCCGCTCAGCGACACCGGCATGCAGAACGCCATGACGGCGATCAACGCGATCACCGCGGGCTGACCCATGTGTGGAGGATGGTCCCGAACCCGGGGCCATCCTCCACGGTCGTGTCCGGGACCCATCGGGCACACTGACCGGAGACATTCTCCGACGCCCCTGCCAGGAGAGGAACCACCGTGAGCACCACCTCCGCCCCGGACCGGGCGGTCCCCCGCACGTCCCACCGCGGAGACCGCATCTTCTCCGGAACCGCGGTGGGCGCCGGCATCGTCATCCTCATCACGCTCGTCGGCGTCGCGGCATTCCTCCTCTGGCAGGCCCTGCCGGCCCTCACGGCCGCACCGGAGGACGTTCGCGGGGGCAAGGGGCTGGTCAGCTACATCGGCCCGCTCGCGTTCGGCACGATCCTCGCGGCCCTCATCGCGCTCGTCATCGCGACGCCGCTGTCGATCGGGATCGCGCTGTTCATCACCCACTACGCGCCCCGCCGGATCGCCCAGATCCTCGGCTACGTGGTCGACCTGCTCGCCGCGGTGCCCAGCATCATCTTCGGTCTCTGGGGGATCTTCGTCATCGCGCCGGCCTCGGTGCCCATCGCCCAGTGGCTGGCCGACCATCTGTCCTTCATCCCGCTCTTCGCCGGGCCGGCCAGCACGTCCGGCCGCACGATGCTGACGATCGGCGTCGTCCTCGCCATCATGATCCTGCCGGTCATGACGGCGGTGAACCGCGAGGTCTTCCTCCAGACGCCACGGCTGCACGAGGAGGCCTCGCTGGCCCTCGGCGCCACCCGGTGGGAGATGATCCGGATGGCCGTCCTGCCGTTCGGCAAGTCCGGGATCATCTCCGGCGCGATGCTGGGTCTCGGCCGTGCGCTCGGCGAGACGATGGCCGTCGCGATCATCCTCTCGGTCTCGCCCGGCGTGCACTGGGACATCATCAGCACCGAGAACTCCGGCACGATCGCCGCCGACATCGCGCTCCAGTTCCCCGAGTCCAGCGGGCTGGACGTCAACACGCTCATCGCCTCCGGGCTCGTCCTCTTCTTCATCACCCTCCTCGTCAACATGGCCGCGCGATGGGTCGTCTCCCGCCGCGCCGAGTTCTCGGGAGCCAACTGATGGCCAAGGTCAACGTCGAGGTCCGTGAGGGCCAGCAGCAGCCCGGCGGCGGTGCGCCGTCCGGTGGGCCCACCCGTCCCGCGGCAGCCAACGACGCGCCGCTCATCCACCCGTCGCTGCCGACGGCCGCGGTGTGGGGGATCCTCGCCGCGTCCCTCGCCGTCGTCCTCGTCCTCCAGCTCACCGTGTGGTCGTTCCACCTCGTGGCCCTCACGGTGCTGACGGCCCTGCTCTACAGCGTGGCGATCTACACGCTCAGCGCGATGACCGAGGGGCGGCGCAACGCGCTCGACCGGCTCGTCACCGCCGTGGTCACGACGTTCTTCCTCCTCGCGATCATCCCCCTCGTCTCGGTGCTCATCGAGGTGATCTCGGACGGCTACAAGCGGTTCGACATCCAGTTCTTCACGTACTCGATGCGCGGGGTGGTCGGGGCCGGTGGCGGTGCGTATGCCGCGATCGTCGGCACCCTCATCATCACCGCCGTCACGACGCTGCTCTCGGTGCCGATCGGGATCATGGCCGCCGTCTACCTCGTCGAGTACGGACGCGGGCGCCGGCTCGGCCGGGCGCTCACCTTCTTCGTCGACGTCATGACCGGCATCCCGTCGATCGTCGCGGGCCTCTTCGCCGTGTCGCTCTTCGTCCTCTTCCTCGGGCCGGGGGCCCGGGCCGGGATCATCGGGTCGGTCGCGCTCAGCGTCCTCATGATCCCCGTCGTCGTGCGAGCCACCGAGGAGATGCTGCGGCTCGTGCCGAACGAGCTGCGCGAGGCGTCCTACGCGCTCGGCGTCTCGAAGTGGCGGACCATCACGAAGGTCGTCATCCGGACCTCGATCGCGGGCATCGTCACCGGCGTCACGCTCGCGGTCGCCCGGGTCATCGGCGAGACGGCGCCGCTGCTCGTCACGGTCGGGCTGACGACGTCGACCAACCTCAACCCCTTCCAGGGCCGGATGGCGACGCTGCCGGTCTTCTCGTACTACGAGTACGCCCAGCCCGGCGTCCCGCAGGAGCCGTACTTCGACCGGGCCTGGTCGGCCGCCCTCGTCCTCATCATCATCGTCATGGCACTCAACCTCATCGCGCGCGTCATCAGCAGGTTGTTCGCCCCCAAGACCGGCCGCTGAGTCGGCAGCCAACCCTGAAGGAAAGCAGCACCCGTGGCCAAGCGCATCGACGTCAAGGACCTCAACATCTACTACGACGACTTCCTCGCCGTGGAGGGGGTCACGATGACCATCGAGCCGCGCGCCGTGACCGCCCTCATCGGGCCGTCCGGCTGCGGCAAGTCGACGTTCCTCCGGACGCTCAACCGGATGCACGAAGTCATCCCCAAGGCGCACGTCAAGGGTGAGGTGCTCGTCGACGACCAGAACCTCTACGCCTCGGGCGTCGACCCGGTGGGCGTGCGGCGCCGCGTCGGGATGGTGTTCCAGCGGCCTAACCCGTTCCCGACGATGTCGATCTACGACAACGTCGTGGCGGGGGTGAAGCTCAACAGCAAGCGGATGAGGAAGTCCGAGATGGACGACCTCGTCGAGAGCTCGCTCAAGGGCGCCAACCTCTGGACCGAGGTCAAGGACCGTCTCGACAAGCCCGGGTCCGGGCTGTCCGGCGGACAGCAGCAGCGGCTGTGCATCGCCCGGACGATCGCGGTCAAGCCCGATGTCGTCCTCATGGACGAGCCGTGCTCGGCGCTCGACCCCATCTCGACGCTCGCGATCGAGGACCTCATCAACGAGCTCAAGACCGACTACACGATCGTCATCGTCACGCACAACATGCAGCAGGCGGCCCGGGTCTCGGACCGGACCGGCTTCTTCAACCTCAAGGCGACGGGCGAGCCCGGCCGGCTCGTCGAGTACGACGACACGCACAAGATCTTCAACAACCCGACCGAGCGGGCCACCGAGGACTACATCTCCGGTCGCTTCGGCTGACGCTGCCCATCCGCCGGGCTCATCCGGTCCGCCGGAGCCGGGGTGGGGGTGGTCCCGGGGGCGCGCAGGGCGAGATCAGCCGAAGAGCCGGATCACGGCATACGCGGCGGCGGCGGCCAACGCGGCGCCGGGGAAGGTGAGCACCCAGGCCCCGAGGATGTCGCGGGCGACGTTCCACCGCACCCGCCGGGCGCCGGAGGTCGCACCGGCGCCGATGATCGCCGCGGTGATGGCGTGCGTCGTCGACACGGGCGCCCGGAAGACCGTGGCGACGACGAGGATGCCCGCCGCCGTCGTCTCGGCGGCGAAGCCCTGGGGAGGGTCGATGGGGATGATGCGGTGTCCCAGGGTGCGCATGATGCGCCAGCCGCCCGCGTAGGTGCCGATGCCCATGACGGTCGCGGAGAGGGCGAAGACCCACCACGGGATCGTGTCCCCGGCGGCGTCGTGCCGCCCGGCCACGGTGAGCGCGAGGATGACGACGCCCGCGGTCTTGGCGGCGTCCTGCATGCCGTGGCCGAGCGCCATCGCGGCGGCGGACAGCGTCTGGGCGTAGCGGAAGCCGCGCCGCGCCGCGCGCGGGTCGCGGCGCCGGAAGGTCCACAGGATCGCCGTCATGAGCAGGTAGCCGCCGAGGATGCCGACGAGGGGCGAGAGCACCATCGGGAGAACGACGAGGTCGAGGACCTGCCCCCAGTAGACGGCCGCCCCCGCCGTGATCGCGGCGCCGACGAGGGCGCCGATGAGGGCATGGGAGGACGACGAGGGCAGTCCGTACCACCAGGTGAGCATGTTCCAGGCGATGGCGCCGACGAGAGCCGCGGCGGCGAGTGCGAGACCGGTCGACCCACGGGGGGCGTCGATGATGCCGTTGCCGATCGTGTCGGCGACGCGCGTGCCGAGAAAGGCGCCGACCACGTTGGCGACCGCAGCGAGGGCCACGGCGACCCTCGGGGTGAGGGCCCTCGTCGACACCGAGGTCGCCACGGCGTTCGAGGCGTCGTGGAAGCCGTTCGTGTACGTGAACGCCATCGCCAGGGCCACGACGAGAACGACGGGAGCGAGATCCACCGCCGTCAGGCGCCCTTGACCGCGATGCCCTCGACCCGGTTCGCCAGGTCCTCGAAGGCGTTCGCGGCGGCCTCGAGCTCGCCGATGACCTCCTTGACCTTCATGACATGGAGAGGGTTGGCCGACTCGTCGTTGAGGAGGTCGGCGAGGAGCCGACGATAGACCTGGTCCGCCTGGTTCTCGAGGCGGTTGATCTCGATCCAGTAGCCCGCGAGGTCGGCGAGCGTACGCAGCCGGGGCATGGACTCCGCCGTGAGATCGGCCATCCTGGTCAGGATCTCGACCTGGTCGGCGAGCGCCTGAGGGAGCCCGTCGAGCCGGCAGAGCACGACAAGGTCGGCTGCGGCGTCGATGTGGTCGAGGCAGGTGTCGAGCTGGGACGCCAGGCCGTGGATGTCCTCGCGGTCGAAGGGGGTGACGAAGGAGCCGTTGACGCGTCGGACGAGCTCGTGCGTCGCCTCGTCGGCGGCATGCTCGATCTCGTGGATCCGTTCGGCGATGGCGACCCGCTCCTCGGGGCTCGCCCCGAGGACGGCGGTCAACTCGTGTGCGGCGTCGACGAGGTGCCGCGCGGACAGCGCGAACAACTCGTAGAAGGTGTCGTCACGAGGGGTCAGGCGAAAGCCCACGGCGGTTCTCTCGGATCGAGCAGGCAGGTCACGCCACAGGTTACCGGCCGATGGCCGGCCGGCAGCGCCCCGACGAACCTCCCGCGACGCGGCACGCACGGGGGACGTCGGGGACGGTCGGGCGGCTACTCCCCGGCGGGCTCCGGCTTCAGGCCGAGGGCCCGGTCGATGTCGTCCTCGCTCATGTGCTCCGAGCTGGCGGCAGCAGCCACGACGAGATCACCCACCAGTTCGATCTCGTCCTGGAGGGTGACGTCGACGAGTTCCTCCGAGCGCTGCCCCACAGGACAAAGGTAAAGCCACAACTGGTCGGAATGCTGTGAACTCCCCAAGAACTTCATGGCGTTTCCTCCGAGCACGCGGGGCGGCGTGGCGAATGGGGTCGTGCGGCGCTCGCGTGCGGGCGGGGTCTTGTCTCCGGGGCAGGCCGTTAGACCGGTGCGCCGCCAGGACGGACGCACACCGAAGCACCCGGCGGACGGGAGGCGACGGGACTGGAGACGGCCGGTCGGTGGGAATGCCGCGCCGACGGGATGACGTGTGGACGCCGGACCGGGAGCGCCTCACGGCGCGTGGCCGCTCGTAGCGGCTGATGTTGGGACCCGGGGCTGCCGCGGCCCGGCGCCCACAAGAAGACCCTAACGCGGCATACCCCGCCCATGTTCCCCGATCCGGGGATCTGTGGACGGAGGTGCCACGGGCGAGCGCGAGCGGAGATGCGCCACATCCCGACCCTCCTCGCACTCCGCGCCATGGCCTCTGGGCAGTCGTCGGCAAGCCGGGCCGGCCACCGTCCTCAGTCCAGGTCGTCCGCCCGCCAGAGATTCGCGCAGGCCCGCAGATCCTCGCCCGTCGTCAGCATGGCCGCGGCCTGCCGGGTCAGGGTGCCCGCTCCGCCGGGATCTCCGGCATCCCTGTCGTGGGCCAGCTCGGCGCGACCCGCCGCCACGACGGAGCAGAACGCGGCCGCCCTCTCCAGGGCGATGGCGAGGTCGCCGTCGAAGACCCCGGTCAACACCTGGTCGACGAGCCGGTTGACCTCCTCGGGCCCGGGCGGCTCCTCGACCCCGGCAATCGCATGGGCGACGTCGGTGAACCGGACGCCGGCGGCGTACTGCTCGCTCGCCTGGTGGGGGCTGCGCCGGACCCACTCTCGCAGCGCATACAGACGCCACAGGGCGCCCGGCAGGCTCCGGGCGGGCCGTCCGGACCACAGCTCCGCGACCGTCGACAGCCCGAGCTCGTCGACCAAGCCCACCAGCCGCCCGGTCACCTCGGGATCGTGTGTGGCCCGTCCGGTTCCCACGAGGATGGCGGCGGTCTGGTGAGCGATCTCGGTGACCTCGGCCGGACCGGGCAGCGTGCCGCCATGCGCCTCGAGGGCGTCCGGCCCGAAGTGCCGGGGTCGGCGCGGCCGGTGCGCGCCAGCGGATTCGCTCATCGATCAAGTGTCGCACTCGCCCCTCCACGGAGTGGGGAGGATGACACCAGCCGTCGGTCTCGGCCCCGCGGGGCACCGGTCACCCGGCGCCGGGCGGGTCCGGACCACCGGACGTGCCGGGACCACCGCACGTGTCGGGACCACCGCACGTGTCGGGACCACCGCACGTGTCGAGACCACCGCACGTGTCGAGACCACCGCACGGGTCGGGACCACCGCATGTGCCGGGACCATCGGACGGCGGAGCATGGCCGACATCGCCGGGCCCCCGACGCGGTCCGGCGCGAAGCAGCTCGTCGTACGAGCCGACCCGCCGGTTCCAGACCACGCCCCCCGTCGCCACCCGCCCCGCGAGCCGGTCCCGGTGGACGATCGTGTGATGACGGGCGCACAGCAGCGCTGCGTTGTCGAGATCCGTCGCCCCGCCGTCCGCCCAATGCACGAGGTGGTGCGCGTCGCACCAGAACGCGGGCGCGTCGCACCCGGGGAACGAACAGCACCCGTCCCTCAGCCACAGCGCCCTCGTCTGCCCGAGGGAGAACAGCCGCACCCGTCGCCCGAGATCGAGCACCTCCGACGACGAACCGATCACCGCCGGCACCACGCCGGCGTCGCACGCGATCCGCCGGGCCGTCTCCGGCGCGAGACGAGTCCCGGCCTCGGTCGTCCCGGTCACCCGCGCGGCTCCGACCCGGGCCACGAGGTCGTCCATGGCCATCGTGAGGAGCAACGTGGCCTTGGCCGGCACGACGACGACACCGTCCTCGGCGGCCGCCGCCGCGGCCGTCGTGCGGCGGCATACCTCGACCAGCGCCTCACCCCGCCGCCGGTCATCCGGCCGCGTGTCCGGCTCACCGCCCGGACCCACCACCGGAGCCGACAGCGGCCCGATCGCGGCCTCGAGGACCGCCTGCCCCTCCGCGTCGAGAACGAGCCGGTATGCCGCCGTCCCCGGCACGTCCGGCGCCGGCCGCGAGAGGGCGACGAGGCCGTGCGCCATGTCCTGGTCCGCCTGGAGCAGCCCCGGCTCACCGAACCGCGCCAGCAGGGCCGGACGCACCTCCCGGACCCCGCGCACACCGTGCCCGGCCCCGACCGTCAGCATGGCGTCGAGGACGTCGGGCGCCGCGGCGTCCCGCAGGGCCGGCCGCAGCCGGTCGAACTCCGCGACGACCGAGGCGGCAACCTGGGGCGACACCTCTCCCGCGAGGACGGCCGACCGAACCGCCGCATGCTCGGGGTCTCCGACGGCCTCGGCGACCCGCGCCACCGCCCCCGCACCACCCCCGCGCTGGCTCGGCGCGTGCTCGGCGACCCACCGGCGCAGCGAACCGGCCTGCGAACCCGCCACCGTTCCGCGCGAGAGGGCCTCGGCCGTCACGGCGACCCGCCCGGCCCCCGCGAGTGCGGCCACGACATCGAGCTCCCCCAGCAGCACGGACAGCTCGGCATCCGGCGCCGAGCCGAGCACGCCCTCCAGCCCGCGCAGCGCGACGACCGCCGCGGCCAGGGCGGCACGCCGCGTCGCAAGATCAGCGCCGAGATCGGCGCCGCGCTCGACACCGAGGCCCGCCCGCCGCCCGAGGTCGGCGCCCGCGCGCCTGCCGCGGGTCGCACCCCGCGCCGCCCCACCGCCTCCGCAACCTCCGCAGCCTCCGCGCTCATCCCCGCACGCTAGGCCCGCCGAGCGGCCCCGGTCCCCCACTCCCCCATCGCCTGTGGACAACGCGAGCCCCCGCCCCGCCCTGTGGACACAGGTCAGCCGGCCACACCAGGGAAGAGAAAGTCAGACCGCCGTCACGGTCCAGATCATCACGCCTCACTCCTCGAGCCCGAGCAGCCGGGCTCCGTTCTCCCACAGAACCTTCCGCATCCAATCATCCCCCAGACCGAGCCGTGCGAGGGCGAAGAGCTGGTGAGCGTATGGATACGGGATGTTCGGGAAGTCCGTCCCCAGCACGACCTTGTCCCCGAGCCCGGCCAGTCGCGCGGCATACCCCGCCGGCATCGGCATGAACGCCTCGGTGAAGTCCGTGCCCACCATCGTCGTGTCGAGATGGACCTCCGCGAACTCCTCCGCGAGGTCCGCGAACGCGTCGTACTCCGGCAGCCCCGCATGCGCGATGACCAGCCGTAGCCGCGGGAACCGGGTCAGCACGGCGCGCACCCCCGCCGGCCCGGTATGCCGCCCCGGGATCGGCCCGGACCCGGCGTGGATGACGACCGGCACCCCGGCCTCCTCGAGCATCGCCCAGGCGGGGTCGAGGAGCGGCGAGTCGGGGGCATACCCACCCACCTGGACGTGCATCTTCACCACCCGGGCCCCCGACGCGAGCGCCTCGCCGAGGTAGGACGCCACCCCGTCCTCCGGGTAGACGGTCGCGCACTCGAGCACCCCGGGATGCGCCGCCGCGAACTCCCGCCCCCACGCGTTGAGCCACGCCGCCATCCCCGGCTTGTGCGGATAGGTCAGCGCGGGAATCGCCCTGAGCCCGAACCCCTTCAGCAGCTCGAGCCGCTCCTCGACGCTGCCCCGGTAGTGCACCGGCCATCCGCGTCCGTAGTGCTCCTCGGCCTCGTCGAAGTAGGCCCACACCTTCTCGTGCATCCGCGCGGGCAGGAAGTGCACGTGGATGTCCGCCAGTCCCGGAAGACCCAGCCTCGAGACGTATGCCGCGATCTCCGCGTCCGTCGTCGGTCCCGGCGTTGCGTCCGTCGTCGGTCCCGGCGTCGTCCCACCGTCGTCCATTACACCCGGCGTCGTCTGCGGCATACCCAAACCATATCCCGGGGGGTATAGATATTCAGAGAGGCATATCACGCCCCATTTCCTGGCCCGAATCCGCCCCTACTTACTAGCGTTTCAGGTGGAACCGGTCGGATCTGAACCGGTCCGGGAGGTTCCCCCACGGGCGCCGGCCTGGGCCGGCACCCGCGCGACCCACAGGGGTGGGCACCGCCAGCGGCGTCGGTGCTCCAACACGAACACTTCGACTCAAGAGAGACGACCATGCCTGCCAACGGCAACCTCACCACCACCCTCGAGACCGTCCCCCACGCCCAGATCACGCTCCGCGACTACGTCATCGCCGACCCGAACTCTCCCGTCGAGAGCACGGCCTGGCTCGCCTTCCAGGCCGCGGTGGACCACGAGGAGGAGGCCCGGGCGGTCGCTCGCCAGGCCCACTGAGGTCACGCCGGGCAACGACGCCCGGCCGCCCCTCTCCTCGCCGTGACGCAGGGCGGTCGCGGCCGGCAATGGCGCCGGCCCGACCGCCGATCCGGACAGGTCACCCTTCGTGGAAACGCGAGTCCCATCGGACTACCGTCGTCCCGGAGCAGGCCCACGGCCGCCATCCGGCCGCCCCGCGTCCACGTGCGTCGAGCGCCGTCTCGCTCGCCGCAGACCACCCGGGCCGCACCGCCATCGCCGTCGGTGTCACCACCACATCGCACGCAGAAAGCATCACCATGCCTGACCTCGGCACCCTCACCGCGCCCACCCAGACCGCGCTGCACGACTACCTCACGGCCGACCCCGACTCCCCCGCCGAGGCCGCCGCGTGGCGGGCCTACCAGGTGGCTCTCGACCACGACGTGATCGAGAGCGTGCCGGCGTTCGCCGTCGCCTCCGCCTGACCGCCTGAGCTCCACCCGCCCCCCCTGGGCGGATCTGCCCCGCCGTCGACGGCGGGGATGCCGCCGGCCCACCCCGGTGGGTCGGCTCGCCGTGCGCCGTTGCCCGGCACCCGGACGCGGTATGCCGACCTTTCCCGGCATACCCAGCGCGGCCGCGGCCGCGGGCCCACCGGGAAAGCGCGCTCCACCCTGGCTGGGGGTGCGCACGGGCCCGCGCCGCGGCCGCGTGTGCCGGCGCGCCCCTCGCCGCGCCCCAGGACCCCAGCGTCCGCGTTTCTGGTCGCCATGGCGACCACATCCCCGGACACAACGGGGGTATGCCGCGGCGTGCCGCCCTCACCGCGCCGCCTCACCGCCCCGAGACCCCGCCCTCTCAGGGCAGGCGGAGCCGGCCGTCCACCCGCACCGGCACGACCGGGTCGCCGTCGCGCAGCTCGGCCGGCAGCACCGCCTCGGGCGCGTTCTGCCACGCGACCGGCCGCAGGAACCGGCGCACGGCGCTCGCCCCCACCGACGTGTGCAGCGAGGTCGTCGACGGCCACGGCCCGCCGTGCTGCTGCGCCCACGCGACGTGCACCCCGGTGGGGAACCCGCCGACGATGAGCCGGCCGACCCACGGCTCGAGCCGGTCGAGCACCTCGGCCAGCAGCGAGGTCTCGCGGACCCCGTGGTGCACCGTCCCGGTGAGCGAGCCACCGAGGCGGCCGAGGACGGCATACACCTCGCGCAGCGTCCCGTAGCGCACGACGAGCGTCGTCGGCCCGAAGCACTCCTCGAGCAGGTCCTCGCGCACCGCCTCGGCCGCGGCCTCGAGCAGCATCGGGGTGACCGTCCCGTCCGCCCCCGACGACCCCGTCGCCACGACCCGGACCCGGGGGTCCGCGGCATATCCGGCGGTCCGCTCGACGTAGGCCGCCGCGATCCCGTCGGTGAGCAGGCGCGGACCCGCGACCCCACCCGTCGCCTCCGCCGCCACCTCGACGAGCACGTCGCCCGCATCCCCGACCGGCACGAACGCGAGCCCGGGCTTCGTGCAGAGCTGGCCGCCACGGACGGTGTAGGAGGCGACGAGCCCCTCGGCGATCTCGTCCCCGCGCTCGGCCGCCGCGCCGGGCAGGACGACGACCGGGTTGAGGCTGGACAGCTCGCCGTAGAAGGGGATCGGCACCGCCCGCGCAGCGATCCGGGACTGCAGGGCCCGGCCGCCGGCGAGCGACCCGGTGAACGCGACGGCCCGCACGTCCGGGTGCTCGACGAGCTCGACGCCCTCCTCGAAGCCCTCGACGGACCCGAAGACCCCGTGCGGAGCGCCGATGCCCGCGAGCGCCCGCGACACCGCGACCCCGACGAGCCCGGACGTGCGCGGGTGCGACGGGTGGGTCTTGACGACGACCGGGCAGCCGACGGCGAGCGCCGACGCCGTGTCGCCGCCGGCGGTCGAGAAGGCCAGCGGGAAGTTCGACGCACCGAAGACGGCGACCGGTCCGATCGGCACGAGCATCCGGCGCAGGTCCGGCTGCGGCCCCATCGGGGTGTCCTTCGGGTGGTCGATCGTCGCCTCGAGGTAAGAGCCCTCGCGCACCACCTCGGCGAAGAACCGCCACTGGTATGCCGTCCGCGCCAGCTCCGCGCGCAGCGCCGCCTCGGGCAGGTGGGACTCCCGCATCGCCATGCCGACGATGGCGTCGCCGTCCTCCTCCAGGGCGTCGGCGATGGCCTCGCAGGCCCGGGCCCGGATCTCCCGCGGCGCGGCGGCCCACGCCGGCGCGGCCGTCACCGCGTGGGCGACGGCCTCGGCCGGCGGCTGGGGGGCGCCCATCTCCGCGGCACGGGCGGCGGCGGCATACTCCTGGGCGCCCTGGACGATCGAGAGCAGCGCGGACTGGGCGGCCTTGGCGGCCGCGGTGGCGAGGGCGTTGTCGTGCTCCGCGTCCTCGCGGGCGTGCCGGCGCTCCTCGTTCACGCGCCTAGTCTCCTCTGTCCGACCCGTTGCCCGCCGGAGGCTCCACAGACAGCTCCGCGTCGTGCATCGCCGCGGAGATCTGCTCCGGGTCGGTCGGGACGACGATGACGGTGGCGCGCTCGGAGGCCGAGCGCGGCGGCGAATGCGTCTCGAACTGCGCCACCGACTCGACCGAGACCCCCTCGACGCCGAGCGAGCGGGCCAGCCCGGCGAGGTCGGTCTCGCCGAGCGCGGTGGCGATCGGCCGGCCGGGGTAGTGCCGCTCCTGGTGCATCCGGATCGTCCCGTAGGTCGCGTTGTCGAAGACGACGAGGGTGAAGGCGACGCCCTCGCGCGCGGCGGTCTGCAGCTCGTTGGCCGTCATGAGGAAGCCGCCGTCGCCGGCCGTGCCGACGACGAGCCGGTCGGGGCGGGCGAGCTTCGCGCCGATGCAGGCGGGGACGGCATACCCCATCGCACCGGAGAGGGGCGCGACGAAGGTGCCCTCCTCGTGGACGGGGAGGTAGCGCGAGGCGTAGGAGGAGAAGTTGCCCGCGTCGGTGACGATGACCGAGCCGGGCGGGATGAGCCGGCGCATCACCTCGTGGACGGCGAACTGGTCGACGTAGCCCTCGCGCACCTCGTGCGGCCGGGGGGTCGACTGGCGGACCCATGCGTCCCGTCGCCGCGCGGCCCAGGCCAGCCGCGACTCGGTATGCCGCGGGCTCGGGCTTCCGGCGCCGAAGTCGAGGCACTCGTCGATGAAGGAGTCGGCGCCGGCGAGGATGCCGCGGCCCCTGCCCCTCGGCTCCAGCCGCCCGGCGTCGAGCCAGACGTGGACGACGTCGGTGCCCGCGGCCGGCAGCGAGTAGCCGGCCGTCGTGTTCTCGTCGAGCCGGTCGCCGAGGACGACCCACAGGTCCGCCTCGCGGAGCGTCTGGGCGACACACGGCAGGACGCCGAGGCCCGGGTGGCCGACATAGAGGTGGTCGTCGTTGGGGTAGGCATCCGGGCGCCGCCAGATCGCGGCGACGGGGACGTGCTCGCGCTCGGCGAGCTCCTGGAGCCTGGCGGCCGACCGGGTGGCGATGACGTCGAGGCCGGCGAGGATCAGCGGCCGCTCGGCCTCCCGGATGAGCCGCAGCGCCTCGGCCGCGTCGTCCGGGCTCGCGTGCGGCCGGGCCGGGTGGATCGGCTCGTATGCCGCCACCCGCACCTCCGTCGGTGAGCAGGTCCTCGCGGAAGGCGACCGCCGTCGGACCCGGGCGGCCCTCGAGGGCGCGGCGGGCGGCGGCATAGGTGATGTCGCCGAGCGTGGCGGGGTCGTCGGGCTCGACGGACCACGTCGTCGTGGCGCCGAGGAAGGCCTCGAGGTCGATCTCCTGGAAGGCCTCGCGGTGCCGCGCGTCGGTGGAGACCTGGCCGAGCAGGGCGATGACCGGCGAGGAGTCCTGGAGCGCGGTGTGCAGGCCGACGGCGAGGTTCGCGGCGCCGACGGCTCGGGTGGCGAGGCAGGCGGCCGGGCGGCGGGAGACCTTCGCGTAGGCCTCGGCCATGAAGGCCGCGCCGCCCTCGTGCCGGGTGGCGATGGTGCGGATGGCGGGTTCGTCGTGCAGCTCGTCGAGGATCGCGAGGAAGCTCTCGCCCGGCACCGTGAACGCGTGGTCGACGCCGGCGGCCTTGAGGGCGGCGACGACCGCCCGGGCGGCCGGGGCGCCGTGGACGTCGCGGGTGCCGTGGACGTCCGGGGCGGCGAGCGCAGCCGGGTCGTCGGGAGCGGCGTCGGTCATGGGCGCCACTCTCCCACCCCGGGAGGTCCGGGCCCCGGTCCGTCCCGGTGGCGGGAACGGGCGACGGGACGGGAGCCGGGGCCCGGACCCGGGCGGGCGGCATACGCCGGAGGGGTGCGCGCGGGCCCTGCCCTACCGCGCGACGGCGGGGCGCTGCAGGGAGCGCCCGTAGCGGGTGACGATCCAGGCGGCCACCGCGACCTCGATGACGACGGCGGCCCAGAAGGCGTGGTGGTCCTCGCCGACGACGCCGGTGTAGGAGTAGGCCGCGTCGGCGGTCGCGTGCCACACCGCGCAGAGCAGGACGCTGCCGCCGCTGCCGACATAGAGCCAGGCGGTGATGAGGCTCGTCGCCACGGTGAGGATCGCGAACCCCCAGAACGGGACCGAGGCGTCGCTCTCGCTGCTCATGAGGAAGGTCGGCAGGTGCCAGCCGGCCCAGACGACGCCGAGGACGGTGGCGGCGGCGAGCGGGGACATCCGGGTCATCAGCCGGGGCAGGGCGACGCCGCGCCAGGCGGCCTCCTCGGTGAGGAGGAACAGCCCGATGCCGTAGCCGAGGTAGGTCAGCGAGGCGGGCAGCGACAGGGTGACCCCGAGGTATGCCGTGCCGGCCAGGGCCGCTCCGACGCCCGCCGACGCGGCGGCGAGGGCCAGCGGCATTCCGAGCGCGACGGCCCACCAGCGACCGGGGACCCGCCAGCGGACCAGGCGCCGCCCGAGGTCGGCCAGGCCCGCGCGCCCGCTCGTCGCCGCGACGGCGGTGAGGGTGACCGGGACGAGGGTCCACAGCGCGATGCCGCCGGGGACGTGCCAGGTGGTCCAGCCGTGGTCCTGGGCGATCCGGCTGCCCCAGACGGTCCAGGGCAGGGCGTAGGCCGCGACGAAGAAGGCGACGAGCGGCAGGTCGAGCGGGGGCCTGGCTGCCTGGGCAGCGACCGGCTCGGTGGCGGCGGTCCGCTCGGCGGTGCCGGCGGGGGCGGGCGTGGAGGCGGGGGTGGTCATCGGGGTCTCCTGGGGTGCGTCGGTTCTCGCGGTGGCGATGGGGGTGGGGGTGCGGTCTTTGTCTCGTGGACGTGGCGGGTCAGGGCGCCGGGACGGGGTCGGGGCGGAAGGCCTCGGCGGCGGCATACGTGTCGAAGAACTCGCGGAAGCTCGCGATCCGGCCGTCCCGGAAGCGCATGACGTGGACGAAGTCGGAGGTGTAGGTGCGGCCGGTGGCCCGGACGAGGCACTCGAGGTAGCCGACGACGGCGACGTCGTCACCGTCGGCGATGACCGTGCGCGGGTCGAGGACGGTGATCTCCTCGGCCTCGCGGCCGATCGCGGCCCACTCGAGGAAGCCGGCGTGGCCGTGCCGGGTGCCGCCGCAGGGGTTGACCGGGTTCTCGGGCTCGCCCCACTCGACGTCGTCGGTGAGCATCCCGAGGATCGCCGGGATGTCGCGGCGCCCGAAGGCGGCATACAGCTGGCGGGCGGTGTCGGCGTTGGTCATGGTCGGCTCCTGGCACGGCTTCTCGGTGGTATGCCGGGAACGCTATGGGCGCGTGGCCGGGGCCGGCGTCGGCGCAGGAGTTGATCTCTCGTGGCGCTGGTCTCCACCCACGGGTGGAGGCGGGGGTGGTTCGTCGGTGTCCCGCTACGCTGGCCTGGCTGTTCGACGGGTCGCCGGGCGCTCCCGGCTCGGGTCGTCGCCGGGCCTCTAGCTCAATTGGCAGAGCTGCGGACTTTTAATCCGTAGGTTGTGGGTTCGAGCCCCACGGGGCCCACCGTCGCCGTGTACGACTCCGCCTGATGGTTGACGTTCGGGCTTCGGCTGAGGCTTGACGGTGTTTCGGGTGATGGTTGACAGGTATGTCGGCTGATCGTTGACGCCGGCTCCCGCCGCATCCATGGCTAGCGATCGCCGGCGCTAACCCAAACGGGCTCGGGACCCGCTACGCAAGCGACGGCTGAGTGGGAGCGCGAGCGACGCTTTGACGCCGCGATTCGCTACGCCTTCGTCCCGATGCCCCGGTTGATGCCTGCGCCGGCGGGCTTGCGACCACTAGCCGACGAGCCTACCTAGGCGTAGCGTTAAGGAATGTTGTCACGGCCTCCGGGGCCGCCGCCGCCCCCGCCACCTCCTCCACCACGGCGGTCCAAGTCTGCAGGAGGAAGCTCTCGCATCCGCCCCGCGAGCAGATGAACGACATCTTTAAGACGGTGTCGGGAGGCATCGCCCGCTTTGTATTTGCCTGGGTTCTACCGACCCTGATTAGCGCGGGACTCTTCACCCTCTTTGTGCTGCCCGGCATCCGCCAAGGGTGGCTTCATGAACCACTGACACCGGCACCGCTCAGAGATTCGTGGTCCGCGCCACTTATATTCGGGTTTGGTGTCTTGATGCTGTCGACCGTTCAAGCATACGCCGCACTTCCAATCTACCAAGTCCTTGAGGGATACCGACTACCGAAGCAGGTGCAGAAATTCCTCCGACGACGTCAATTGCGTGAGTATGAACGCCTCCGGCATGCCGAAGCACGGTTTCGCGCTACTAACCAACTGCCGAGTGGGGTGAGCGTCGATGATTTCACGACGAGGTATCCGCGGGATCCGAACAGTGTGAGGGCTACGCGGCTCGGTAACGCGCTCACCACAATGGAACACTGGAGTCGCGAAAGGTACCACTTAGACTCCCAGACCATGTGGCATGAACTTATTGCAGTAACATCCGATAATGTTCGTCGAGATATCGATGAGGCGCGTGCGCCTGTCGACTTCTACATAAGTGCCATTGCAAATATGACGCTGCTTGCTCCTGTGGCCGTAGCCGTTGGCCTGACCACCAATCAGCGGCAGGCGCTCGTGGTCGGTGTTCTGGCCCTCGCCTCCATTCCCTACAGTTACCGGTCGGCAGTTCGAAACACGCTCGACTGGTCTCAGAGTGTCAAGGCGATGGTCAACATAAGTCGTCACAGCTTGGCAGACGCGATGGGTCTCGCTCTCCCGCGCGACCTTGTATCGGAACGTCATATGTGGAGCGCCCACCTCCACACCATTGAGTTGGCAAATGACGCTCACATTGAGTCGTACAACTCGTTTCGCTCAACCGGTCGCGAGTTGACCTCGGGAGCAGGCCCAGGCTCCACCTCATCGCCTTCCGTTGCGCCGGCGGACGAACCCTGAAGGGCCTTCAGCATATCGGCGCTCGTCGGCCACATGGGTTCCTTGATCGGGTCGTCATCCCCGTGAACCCGGGAGAAGATGCGAGGGGCCAGCGTCGCCCGCATGAGCGCCCGTAGCGGCTCTGGCAATTCCTGCAAGAACGGGTCAAGAGCCGTCATATGAAAGATGGCGCGCTCTTCCTCGCTGCAGAGACGGCGCCAGCGCTCAGAAATGCCGATCAGCGCCAAACCGAGTATGGCGGACATACCCGACACGGTTATCCGGCCCCAGAGGATCGAGGAATTCAAATTCGACGCTTGGCGCCCGCTTGTCAACGCAAAAGCGAAGCCCAGAAATACGCCCATGATGAGGAGGGCGGAGCCGCCGATTCGGAAGATGAGGATCCACCGCACCCCCCAATGCGAACGCTCGCCGTAGGCAGTTGCAACCGCTCGGAGCCCTGGAAGATGTGGAGAAGTATCGCTCGCCGAGAGGCGGTGGTCAGCCACTCCGGTGAGGCGAAGGATCTCATGACGGACTCGATCAACCTGATCTATCAAGTGTCTCGCGCTTGGTTCGTCCCGCTCTCCAAAGCTCTCGAACGCACGTATTTCAGAAGCGAGCGTCAACATCCCATGCGTGAGATCTCGACCTCCACGAGGCGCTGTCATGCTCACCGGGAGGCTGGGTTTAGTCGAAGAGAGAGTCCGCAACAGGTCTATTAGGGATGCAATTTCAGCGCGAAACCTGGCGTCCAGATCGTCGCCCGAACCACGGGGAGGCCCCGCGATAAGTGACCGATACGCTGCATCCTCTAAGACCAGGATGGCGCCTCTGAACGGAGCGGCCTCGGACACAGCATCATGCTAAGGCTGCGGAGACTACTCGCCGGGCTACGACACTCCCCGACGAGGTTCGGGTCCAATAGGGCCCCTGAAGCCTCGCCTGCGCCGCTTACGCGGCGTAGCGCCACTTCCAGGACCGAACGGACCGCCCACGCCGCACCGCCTCACTCCCGGGCGACCCAGCGCCCAACGGCCCACCCTCCGAGTCAGCCACCTCATCGTCCTCTTCAGTCCGCACCGCGGCCACATATCGCATGGCGGGCGATTGCCTGAGGGTCTCGTGACTGCCGCGAGATCAGCCGCGCACCAACTCTCAAAAGCGTCTCTCCGCCCGGGTGCCCGCATCGAGGCCCTGCGACACCAGGTGGAGCCAGGGCCATGGGCAGGATGATGAGAGCCCCCGGCGCCTTGGGGTGTGAGTGCTCCCCTACTGTCGCGACATGGACGTACCGAGTTGGATCGGACTGGGAACTCTACTCACTGCGGCCGTCGGGCTGGCCCTCGTGGGGTGGCAACTGCGTGAGCAGAGGAGGGCGCTGCGCGCCGACTTTGGGAATCTCTACATTCAGCGCTACTGGGAGATTGACGATGCACTGCTACTCGAACCGAAGGACACCGAGCGGCACCGCCGACACCGGCACCGCTATCTGAGGCTCTTCGAGGATGAGTTTGATGTGGCAGGTCTCGGGTTCCTGGACGCTCAGCAGTGGCGCGCTTGGCATAGCATCCTGGACGAACCCAAGGCCATGGCCCTTGTCAGGGACGACCTGCGGACGTGTGACGAAGCAGGCGAGCGCTTCCAAAACCTGCGCGCCTGCATCGCTCAGCGCGATGCGGAGGGGCGGCCTCACGACATCGCGTCTTGCTCGGGCACACGTGGCGCGAATACCTAGTCTGCGTCCGTCGTCGGGGCCCAGCTCGGGGCTTCCCCCTGCTGTGCCTTTTGGCGGCGCACCCCGTAGCGCCCCGGAGAACGCGCGACGCACGGCAGCGGGTATCGAGACCCGCGATCGTTCGCCGCTGACTTGCAGGCGCCCTCGGGGATTCTGTAGAAGGACCGTGGATGCAGGAGCCGAACCGGGCAGGGAGTCCGCCATGCCCCTCGCCACGGGATGATGAGTAGGGTATTGCAGCGCGCCCGTGGCAACCCGGCGCGCAAATGCGCTGGGAGGCGGACGTGACGGTGGAGCAGGCTTCCGGACCATCCTTCGGGCGCCCAGACGCGCTGGTGATCGAGCGGGCCGCCGAGGAGTTCAGGCGGGCGCTCATCGACGCCGACTCTGCCTTCACCCCCGGGCACCCGATCTGGACGGCCGAGCATGCCCAGGAACTGATGGTCCACTTCGTTGGAAAGCCAGATGAGTCGGGCTCCTCCTTTGACGACAAGTTGGCCAAGCAATTGAAGGATGTCTCTCGAGGTGCGGTGCAGCTGTTCGCCGAGCTCTACGCGCTCGACCTCCTCCCGCTCCATGACTACAAGGGCGCTACCAAGCGCGCGTGCGTGCGGACCCCACTGGAGATCGGCGGGCTGGACCTGACGATCCCCGCGGTGATCGACGAGGCTCTCGCTGTCGGTGTACTCAACGGGGGCGTCGCGTTCAAGACACGTCGCTATTGGCAGCTGTGCTACCTCGTCGAGTTCGCCGCCGGCTTCCTCGCCCTGGACCAGGCCGAGCGGCGGAGCCTCCTCGACGACCCCCGAGCCTTCCGTGACCGCCTTGACTCCACGACAGCCACGAACTCCCCCTCGCAGCGAGGCACCCTGCTGTATCTGTTCTTTCCCCACTACTACCTTCCGATCGCCTCGGCTGATCACAAGGCTCAGATTCGCAAGGCATTCGGCGATCTCATTGGCGGGCACGAGGGGGGATATCGATGACGACCTCAGGGCCATCCAGGACCACCTCAGCGGCGAGGCAGGCCACACCATCGATCTCTACCTCAGCCCCTACCGGGAGAAATGGGACCCCAAGGCCCTCAGCTCGACGACCTTCAAGTTGGAGTCCTGGACACGGTTCATGAGTTGGGGCGCGAAGCTGGCCGCGGCATACGACCTCGAGGGTGAGGAACGGACTTACAAGCTCGAGATGGCTCGCCGGCTGAACGAGGCCCGCCCCATGGTCATGGATGGCACCCCGGGCTGGGAGGACAAGCTCAAGTGGGCTCTTGGCTACGAGAACCTCCTGTCGAGCTTCTTCAAGATGCCGCTGTTCGACGCGCTGGCGAACCGCCCTGCCGACATCCGTGACCTCCTCGTCTGGTTCTGGGGCGACGAGCCTGATCCCCAGCTCATGACCGCCCTGCACACGCGTCTCAAGCAGGTCCTGACGAAGCAGGCGACTCCCGGCAACGCGACAGCCCTCGGGTCCCTGCTGCTCATGGCAAGGGACAGCGCCCAGTACCCACCCTTCTCCCCAGAGCCCGCGGAGAAGGCGCGCAAGCTGACGGCGCATCCGTCGTCGGGCACCAGCCCCTCCGAGCGGTATGCCGACCTGCTGGCGATGTGCGACGAGATCCTCGACCGGGCGGCCGACCACGACGTCGAGCTCCAGGACCGCCTCGACGCTCAGGGCTTCTTGTGGCTCGTCGTGAAGTACCCCGTCCCCGATGGCTGGACCGGGTCCGACAAGGCGGCGTTCCTGACCTGGCGCGGTGACGCCATCCCCGACGAGGAGACCGCCACACCGGTCAAGCGCGCCTGGCTCGTGCGCGGGTCGAGCGTGAAGGGTCGCGACCTCGTACCGGTCTGGTTGGAGCGCGGCTCGGTGTCCCTCGCCGCCTCACGGCTCCGCTCGGTGGAACCGGGCATGGGGCGCGAAGACCTCAAGCCGATCGTCGACGAGGACTACGCCCACACGTCCTACGCGCAGAAGGCGGAGAAGCTCGAGGAGTTCTTCGACTTCCTGACCCGGATGCAGGAGGGCGACCTCGTCGCGGCCACGAGCCAGGGCCGCCTCCACGTCGGCCGCATCGACGGGCCCGCCAGTTACGTCACGTCAGACGATGAGCGGTCCAACCTGCGTCGCGAGGTCACCTGGCTCACCAGTGCGCCGGGCATCGACTACGCCGACGTCCCCTCCGACCTCGCCGGACGGCTCCAGGGCACCTCGGACGTCGTCGACCTCACCCAGCACCTCGCGGCCCTGGAGGCGTTCGCCGCTGCCGCCACCACTGACCAGCCGACGGCCGCGGCCGAGCAACCACTCGTCCTCCCGGCGGCGGACGACGACCTCGCGACCGGCCTCCACGTCCCGCGCGAGTGGCTCCAGGAGTGCATCGACCTGCTCGCCGACCGCCCCCAGCTGATCTTCTACGGCCCGCCGGGGACGGGGAAGACCTACCTCGCCCAGCACATCGCCCAGCACATCGCGGGCGAGAACGTGCGGTTGGTCCAGTTCCACCCGGCCTACTCCTACGAGGACTTCTTCGAGGGCTACCGGCCCGTGCCAGAGCGGGGGCTTCGAGCTGCAGCCCGGGCCCGCTGCGCCGCATCGTCGACGCCGCGCTCGAGGACACCTCCGTCCCGCACGTGCTCATCATCGACGAGATCAACCGCGGCAACCTCGCCAAGGTCTTCGGCGAGCTGTACTTCCTCCTGGAGTACCGCGACCACAGCGTCGACCTCCTCTACGCGAGCGACGACGACAAGGGCTTCACCCTGCCCCGCAACGTCTTCATCATCGGCACGATGAACACCGCGGACCGGTCCATCGCCCTGGTCGACGCGGCGATGCGGCGGCGGTTCGCCTTCGTCCCGCTCCACCCTGCGGAGGCACCGGCCAGCGGGGTCCTCAGGTCGTGGCTGACATCGTCGGGCCTCCCGACCCGCGCCGCCGACCTCCTCGACGAGCTGAACAGCCGCATCGACGACGCCGACTTCCAGATCGGCCCGTCCTACTTCATGCGACCGGCCGTCTACGAGGACGGCGGCCTGGACCGGGTATGGCGCACGGCGATCCTGCCGCTGCTCGAGGAGCACCACTTCGGAGAGCTCTCCCGCGCCGAGGTGGCGCAGCGCTACGGCCTGGCCGCCATCGAGGCCCAGGTCGACGGCCCCGCGGCGTCCGACGCTGGTATGCCGGCTGCCGAGCCGTCCGGTGACGACGGGGATACCGGTGCGGCACCTGACCCTGACTGAGGGCGCCCCCCCGATCGCCCTCTCCCTCAGCGACGCCGAGGCGGCGGCCCTCGACGCGGCCGAGCTGGCCGTCGTCTCCCGGCATCCCCGCGATGACCGGTGGGAGGTGGCGGCCGGCACCAAGGTCGGTGTCGCGACCGTCGGGGAGCTCCAGGTCACCATCCGCCCCAAGGTGCCGATCGACCGGCTCGTCTTCATGATCGGCTACGCCCGCGAGCCGTCGTTCTGGCGGGCCAACACCGTGGAGCTCGCCGCCGAGAAGGACCTCCCGGCCGCGCTGGCCGAGAGCTTCGGCCGCCAGGTGGTCCGAGCCCTCGACCAGGGCCTGCTGCAGGGCTACCGCGAGCATCGAGGACACGCTGCCGGTCCTGCGTGGCCGGCTCCGCGCCGGAGACCAGATCGCTCGCCGCTTCGGGCTCGGCCTCCCGCTCGAGGTCACCTACGACGAGTTCACCGCTGATATCGCCGAGAACCAGATCCTCCTGGCGGCCGCCCTGCGCCTGATGCGGATGCCGGGTGTGCCCAAGACGGCACGTCCCGCCCTGCAACGGGTCCGGCTGCAGCTCGCGGACGTCACCCCGCCCCGCACCGGTATGCCGCTGCCCGCCTGGCGGCCGTCCCGGCTCAACACGCGGTACCAGCCGGCGCTGCGGCTCGCCGAGCTCATCCTCGCGGGGGACTCCTTCGAGCAGCGCGTCGGTGACCTCAAGGTCAGCGGCTTCGTCCTGGACATGTGGCGCATCTACGAGGACTTCGTCTGCGTCGCCCTGTCTGAAGCACTGCGCGAGCGGGGCGGATCCTCCTCGCTCCAACACGGAATGCATCTCGACCTCGCCCGGCACGTGCCGATCCGCCCCGA
Source organism: uncultured Actinomycetota bacterium (assembly GCA_963745335.1). Lineage (GTDB taxonomy): Bacteria > Actinomycetota > Actinomycetes > Actinomycetales > Dermatophilaceae > CAVSJJ01. Next base: position 13,890 of record CAVUXP010000003.1, on the reverse strand, counting down.
CTTCGTGTGGTCGCAGGGTGGCCGCGCCAGGGTGGTCGCCGACGCGAAGTACAAGGCCGAGAAGCCGTCGGGCTTCCCCCAGGCCGACCTCTACCAGATGCTCGCCTACTGCACCGTCCTCGGCCTCGACGAGGGACACCTCGTCTATGCGAAGGGCACGGAGGAGCCGGCGGTGCATGTGGTGCGAGGCAGCGGCGTCCGGATCGTCTGCCACACGCTCGATCTCGCGGACCCGCCATCCGCGCTCCTGAGACAGATCGGGGAGCTCGGCGCTCAGATGCTCCCTGAGCGGGCCGGCGCGTCAGCCGGGCTCGGCGCCGATCACCGGCCGACGGGCACCCTGCACGCCGCGAGGTAGGCGTCGAGGTACTCGTCGAGCGGCCTCACCAGGGGTGCCAGCATCGCCCGGATCAGGGTGGTGTCGTGGTCGCTCAGCGGGACGACCGAGCGGCGCAGCCGGACGCTCCAGGTCGATGCGTCGGGGAAGGCGTCGAGGCGACCGACCAGCGGCGCCAGCTCCACCCCGGGCGAAGGGCTCATCGTGGGGTTGCGGCTCACTCGACACCGGCGCGGCTCCCGGTCGGAGATGAGCAGCAGCGACGCACCCACGGCCTCATCCTCGCGGACGGGGAGGATGTCTGGGTCCCTCACCGGGCGGTGGGTCGAGCGGGCTGACGTAGACCTCGCCCCGGGCGGCGGCCTCGGCCATCGCGTCGTAGATCTCGAGGATGAGCCGCTTGGTCCGGAACTCGCCGTGGTCGCGCATCTCGTACTTGCGGACGACGACAGAACGAGTCCATGACGTGCTCGACCTCGTCGCGCTCCAGGCCGTAGAGGTGGAACATCGCCGCGTCGAGCTCGGCACGCAACTGCTCGCGCCGCTCCGGAATCCAGCGGAACGGCGGTCCCGGGTCGGCGTCTCGGCTGCAGACCCAGCACGTCGTTCGCGTATGCCGCGATCCGCCACGACGTGTACGTCAGTTCGAGCACCCGCGGCCGGACCCAGTCCAGCGCAGTGGACACTGGCAGTGGCTCTCGAGCCTCAGCGGCGAGCGAACGCTTGCTGGTAGACGACGAAGGACGCGCTGGGTCACGAAGCTGCTGTAGAGTCATGTGAATGCAGTGCCGCTCAGATCTTCTGGCGGCGCATGAGTCGAAGTCGCGAATCGAGGGACGCGATGCAGACACTGTGACCAGCTTGAGTCGCTCGGTGGCGAAGGCGCAACTGGCAAGACGTCCGACAGCGGCGCGGGGCACGCTGCGGATGAAAGTGCGGCATCGCTGGCTCGGCGATGTCCGCGCCAGCCGAGGAACCAGTCGCGGTCCCAGCGGTCGCCGATCGCCTTCTCGACCTCGGCCTCGGCGACCCAGTAGCGGGCGAGGGGCTCCTTGTCGGGGTCGTCGTGCTGCTCGTCGGTCAGGCGGGGCAGCGTGCCGCATGTTGAGCTGGGCCTGGGTGGCGTCCTCGTAGGTGGAGAAGCGGTGGTCGTAGTGGGAGAGCATCTTGGCTTCGTAGAGCGGCAGCCACCGGTCGGTGCCTTTGGTCCAGGCCCACCCGTCGAACTCGGCACCGCGCGCCTCGAGGTTCTCGGCGGTCTGGAAGAGGCCGGAGTCGTTGGCCATGTGGAACAGGCCCTGGCGGAACGAGAGGCCCCAGGGGTTGTCGCCGGTGCGCTCGTTGATGAGGACGGGGAAGCGCCGGTAGATGCCGAGGGTGATCTCGGCGTCCCGGCGGGTCCGGAACATCGGCAGGGTGCCGGTGTTGGGGTTGAGCATGAGGATCTCGTCCGGTGCCAGGGCGAACCGGCGTGCGACCGGCGTCGGCGACGTGCCGGGTGAGGAACGACAGGCGGGACTCGCGGACTGGCCGCGCCGCCGGTCATGCACGGTCGACGGCGAAGCGGAACGCGTGGTGGACGCCGGCGAAGATCTTGGCCTCGTTCTCGAAGTCGTAGAAGGCGGCGAGGCGTTGGTGCGACACGGTGTCGGCGAAGAAGGCGGAGGTGGTCGCGTCGGTGGCCAGGCCGGTGGGGGTGATGATGCCCATCCGTCCGTCGTGGTCGATGGAGGAGCGGAAGAGCTCGGCGAAGATCGCGTAGGTGTTGATCGTTGCCGCGGCCGCAGAGGGGGTAGCGGCCGGACTCCGCGGATGAAGTGGCTCGTCTCCTGCCGCGCTGTCGGCGTGAGGCGAACGCGAACTCGGCGGCCAGCTGCAGGGTCTGGTCTCGGGGAGCTGGGCGATGAGCCGCTTGCGTGCGGCCGCGTTGGGCGCGTCGGCGATCTCTGGCGTCGCGGGTGGCGAAGAACTCCTTCTCCTGCAGCTTGACGGTCTCCCACGGCGGGTTGCCGACCATGGCGGCGAAGCCGCCGCGCCAGCCGTTCGGCTGGGATGCGGTCGAGGGGGAGACCTCGAAGACCTCGGGGAACTCGAGCCACCAGTGGAAGAACCGGTACTCGGCGGCGCGGTCGAGGATGGCCCGGGTGGTGGCCTCGCCGAGCAGGGTGCCCGCGTCGATCCGCGTCAGGGTGCTCGTCGTGATGGGGATGTCGTCCTCGGTCTTGGGCTGGACGAAGGCGGCGCACCAGGCGTCGGCGCGGAGCTTCTCGCGGGCGAGGTCGGGGGAGGCGAGGTAGGCGGCATACCGGCGCGTGGCCTCGTGGACGTCGGCGAGGCTGGCCACTGTCGTGGGCAGCGCGTCGGTGAGGCCGCGGCGGAGGTCGGCGTTGCTGACGGTGGCCTCGGCGATGTCGAAGAGGCTCTCGTGGCCCTGGTCGCGTTCGAGCTTGTTGTGCCGCTTCAGGCCGGAGACGACGCGCTTGTCGTCGCCGGTGAGGGCGACGAAGGCGTCGTCGGGGATGCCTGCGGCGATCAGGGCGGGGGTGGTGCCGAGCAGGGCGTTGCCGACCTTGATGTGGGCGTCGAGGAAGGACAGCGGCCGGCCGGGGCGCATCGCCTCGAGCCAGAGGCTGACCTTGGCGAGTTCGGCGGCCATGGGGTTGAGGTCGACGCCGTAGATGCAGCGGGCGACGACGTCGTGGAGGGCGTCCTGGACGTCGGTCGGGGGTGGGCTCGACGTCGCCGGTGCGGACGGTGGCGAGGCGCTCGGCGATCCGGCGGGCGGCGGCGACGAGGAAGTGGCCGGAGCCGCAGGCGGGGTCGCAGACCGTGAGGGCCAGGAGCGCCGGTCTCGGGGTCGGGCGGCCTGCTCGGCCTCGTCGAGGAGCGGGTCGAGGGCCGCGTCGAGGACGAGGTCGATCAGGGAGGTCGGGGTGTAGTAGGAGCCGGTGGTCTTGCGGTCGTTGCCGGCGAGCGCTGGCCAGGGTGAAGGTCTGGTCGGCGGCGTCGTGGCGGGGGACGAGCTCGAGGAGGGACTCGTAGATGGAGCCGAGCTCCTCGGCGCCGAGGTTGCGGTAGTCGACGACGCGCGGCCGGCTGGCCCTTGGGGTGGACGACGCTGAGGTGCGCGGATGGCGGCGAGCAGGGCGTCGTTGGCGAGTGCGGCTCCGGTGACGACGTCGTCGGGTGCGGGGTCGAAGAGGCCGCCGATGCCGGGCAGGCCGAGCTCGGGGCGCCCGTCCTCGGCGCCGAGGGCGTCGATGACGAGCCGAGAGCGCCTGCCAGAGGTCGGTGTGCTGGTGCCGCGCCGCCGGCGGGCGAGGCGGCGCAGGCGGGCGGTGGAGAAGTAGTCGGCGTAGCGGGCGCGCTCGACCGGGCCGGCGTCGGGTGTGTGAGCAGGGCTCCGCGGTCCTCGGCGACGAAGAGGAACAGCAGCCGGTAGACCAGCCGCAGCAGGGCGCGGTGGTAGTCCTCCAGCGAGAGGGTCGCGCTCGGTCAGGCGGGTCGCGCAGGTCGGCGTTGGCGGGGTGCTGGAGGAACCCGGTGCCGAGGACCTCGATCGCCTGCTCGACGCCGTCGCGGAGCAGGTCGAGGGCGCGGGTGCCGGACTCGATCGAGGTCGGTGCGCCACTGCTCGAGCCAGCAGTCCGACGCGGGGCCGGCCTCGGTGCAGGACCTCGACGCCGGGACTGGTGGAGCAGCAGGTAGAGCAGGACGAAGTCGGTGAAGACCTCGCCGTCGAACATCGCCTCGAGGTCGAACTCGACGTAGGCCTGGCCCGACAGGGAGGTGGAGTCGCGCAGGAGGCGCAGCGTGCGGCCGTTGGACAGGACGGCCCACAGGTAGTCGTCGGTGCGGTTGAGGAGCTCCTGGACCATGGCGTGCGGGGCGCGCCGGCTGCCCCGGCGACGCCCTGGTCCGCTTGTCGAGGTCGACGCCCCAGCCGAGCAGGTGGATCGGGACCGATCCCCACAGGTGGGAGACCGGGAAGGCGCTGGTCGTCGACGGGCAGGCCGCCGGCCGGCGTGGTGGTGAGGCGGCCGTAGCCGAGCTCGCGGAAGAGGAGCAGCAGCCAGCGTTCGCGGGTCAGGCCGACGGCGGGGTCGTCCGTCGGGCAGCTCGCTCCAGGGCGGCCGGTGAAGGCGGCCCAGACGCCGGTGAGGTAGGCCCAGGCCCGGTTGGCGGCCTCGCGCAGGGTCTCGCCGCGCCGAGGTGGTAGTCGGCGGAGGTGAGCCCGGAGAGCGTCGCGTCGCCGGCGATGACCCGGCGAGCAGGTCCGGCGGGCAGCAGCCCGCCGACGGTGCGGACGGTGGTGAAGTCGCCGGCCATGTCAGGCTCCCGCTGCGACCGGGCAGGTAGACGTAGACGCCGAGGACGTCGACGGGCTTCTGGGCGCTGACGTCGAGGCCGCGGCGGGCGGCGCCGGCGCCGGCGCGGACCCGGCGGTGGCTGGCGAGCAGCCGGGCGGCGAGCTCGTCGGCCGTGCTGGTCGAGGTGGCCGTCGAGGGCGGCGAGGCGGTCGAGGACGCGGGCGGTCGAGGTCGGTGGCCTGGTCGGCGGGGATGTTGGCGTCGGGCTGGGCCGCGAGGAGGGCCTCGACCTCGTCGTCGGTGAGCCACTCGGGTGTCTCCGGGGAGCCCGCGGAAGGCGACGAGCGCGGCGTCCTCGGCGACGAGCTGGCGGATCGCCGTCGCGGCCGGGCAGGTCGAGGTGGAAGCGGTAGCCGGACGAGCAGCAGCGTGGTTCGGCTGGTGACGGCTCGGGTGCGGATGACGCCGCGCCCGGCGGGCGGGGCGGGCCGTCGGGTCGACGGCGGGGTCGAGGGCGGCGTCGAGGACGTGGCGCGGCGATGGCCGTCGACGCCGGGGTCGGTGCGGTCGAGGACGGCGTGCCTGCGCGGCGCCGGGTAGCTGGCGGTGGAACGGCAGCGGCTCGGCGTGGCCGGGGGGCAGCGCGTCGCGGAGCGCCGACGGTGAGGGTCGGCGGTGACGGCGCGTGAAGCCGTCCTCGGTGGTGGTGACGGAGGCGCCGAGCGCGGCGCAGGGTCTCGGCGGTGAAGGCCTCGACCTCGGCTGTGGTGCCGAGTGCGCGCGCGGATCTCGGCGACCTCGGCGGCGACCTCCTCGGGGTGGATGCCGTCCTGGGCGTACTTGGTCCGGGACTGCCTTCTCCGTCTCGGCGGCGGACTCCCACTCGCGGTGCGAGGTCCTCGGTGCGCTGGCGTCGAGGCCGAGGTCGAGCTGGAGCTGGTCGGCGTCGCCGCCGCGCAGGAGCAGCCCCTCGAGCAGGGCCTCGATGACGCTGTCGGAGCCGTCGGGCACCGGGACGGAGACGCCGGTGGCCTTGCGGATCGCCTGGTGCTTGCGGATGAGGACGTCGAGGACGATGCCGTCGATGCTGTTGTCCGTGCCGTAGATGGTGACCGCCCGGACGCGTCTCGGCCTGCTGGCCGAACCGGTCGACGCGGCCCTCGCGCTGCTCGTGGCGGGTGGGGTTCCAGGCGAGGTCGTAGTGGACGACGGCCTGGAAGTGCGTCCTGGAGGTTGACGCCCTCGGAGAGGCAGTCGGTGGCGACCAGGACGTGCCGGGCCGTCGGTGGCGGTCGAGGTCGGCGATCGCGCTGCTCGCGCTCCGCGGGCGGCAGGGTCGCCGGTGACGGCCGCGACGCTCGACGTTGCGGCCGAGCGCGGCGGCCGAGGTGCTCGGCGACGTACTCGGCGGTGTCGATGAACCGGCAGAAGACGATGGGGTGGTAGCCGTCGGCGAGCAGGGCCTTGACCTCGGCCGTGACGAGCTTGGCGAGCTTGCGGTCCGGCTTCGGGCCCTCGAGCGCCTCGGCCTGCCGGGCCAGCGCGAGCAGCCGGCGCCGGTGCGCTCTGGCGGCCGTCGGCGTCGTCGGCGTCGCTGTCCGCGCCGGGGGTGGCGTCGGCGGACTCGAGGGCCTCGTCGTCGGCCGTGTCGAGCACCGCTGGCGCGGCCGAGGGCGTCGGCCTCGTCGACGTCGACGGCCTCGGCGGCGGCCGCGCGGGTCCGCAGGGTGGCGGCCGCGGCGCGCGGGGAGGAGGCGAGGGCGCGCAGCAGGGCCAGCGCGGACCACCAGCGGACCCGCTGCTGGACCGAGCCGTCCGTCGGTGTCGCGGACCTGCTCGCGGGCGTAGTCGAGGACCCGCTCGAACAGGGCGCGGTACTCCGGGCTGCAGCGCGTAGGGCTCCTCGCTGGGTCTCCCGGTCCGCCGGGAAGGCGGTGTCCTCGTCGAGGTAGTGGCGGATGTCGGCGCGGCGGCGCTGGACGAAGTGCCGGGCCAGGCGCTCGCGGCCCGCGACGCTCGTCGAGGTCGATGGTCGGCCAGGTCGGGGTCGAGCAGGCCGAGCAGGTTGCGGAAGCCCTCGTCCTTGCCGGAGTGCGGGGTGGCGGTGACCAGGAGCAGGTGCCGGTCGGGTCGTCGGCGAGCGTCGCGGAGCAGCTCGTGGCGCTGGTGGCGCGCCGTGCCGCCGGTGCCGCCGTCGGAGACCGCAGGTGTGGGCCTCGTCGACGATGACCAGCTCGGGGCAGTGCGTGAGGAACTCGTGGCGGCGGCGCGGCGGACTTGATGAAGTCGGTGGAGACGACGACGTAGCGGGTGCCGGTCGAAGAGCGACTCGTTCATCATCAGGCCGCGCTCGAGGCGGCGGACGGTGGAGGGAGCACGAGCTCGGCGTCGAGGCCGAACTTCTCGCGCAGCTCGCGCTGCCACTGCTCGGCCAGGCCGGGCGAGCACAGCACGGCGAGCCGCTGGGCGTCGCCCTGGGCGAGCAGCTCGGCGGCGATCAGGCCGGCCTCGATGGTCTTGCCGATGCCGACGTCGTCGGCGATGAGCAGCCGCACCGGTGTCCTGGCGCAGGGCCATCAGCAGCGGCACGACTGGTAGGCGCGGGGCTCGACGGCGATGCCGGCCAGGCGAGCGGAACGGCCCGGCGGTGGAGCGGAACCCGATCCGCAGCGCGGTGCGGAGCAGGCCGGCGCTGGCGGGTCGCCGAGGTCGTCGGGGCTGGGCGGCGGGAAGGTCGCGCGGCCGCGACCTCCTCGAGCGCGGAAGACCCCGGCGATGTCGTCGTCGGCGCCGCCGAGCGGCCGCAGGACGAGGAAGTCGTCGGCTGCTCTCGGGCAGCACCACCCATCGCGGCCGCGGGCGTGACCAGGGAGCCGACGGCGTACGACGTGCGTCATCGGCGGTCCTCTCGGTCGTCAGGCCTGCGGTCTGGCCGTCGGCGGGTGCCGAAGACGGACGGGTAGCGGCGCGACGACGGCGTCCCAGTCGTCGTCGTGGCGGACGCGCACGACCATCCAGCCGGCGTCGACGAGCCGGTCCTCGGCGTCGGCGTCGCGCTGGCGCTGGTGGTCGGTCGTCGTGGACCGGGCCGTCGACGAAGACCGCGACCGGGCCGGTCGGCGAGGTGTAGACGAAGTCGGGCCGGGCGCGGGCGTCGGTCACGGTGACCTGGGCCCGGTCGGGCAGCCGCAGGCCGTGCTCGTCGAGCCAGCGGACGAACTCGCGCTCGAGGCCGGAGTCGGCGAGGGCGTGCAGGACGGTCGCGCTGCTCGCCGCGGGTGCGGCCGCCGGCGCCCGGCCGTCGACGGCGACTGCGGCCAGCTCGCAGGAGCAGGTCGCGGACGGCGTGCCGGTCGATGAGCGCGTGGTCGTGCTGGTTGCCGTAGGCGAGCAGGCAGTCGTAGCAGGCCTGTTCGCAGCGCTCGGTGGCGCCGTGCGGCGTGGCCGAGGTCCGCGCCGGTGTCGGGGTCGAAGTGGGCGATCTCGCAGGGCCGTGCGGGCCGCGCGGGCCAGCGCGTCCGGGCTCGGCGACGAGGCGGCGCAGGACGCCGGCGCCGCCCTCGGCGGCCTCGGTGAACAGCATCCGGCCCCGGTCGTCGTGGTCGGGCAGGGGCTCGCTGGCCAGCTCGGAGTCCTCGAGCTGGAAGGTCGCCTCGATGCCGCGCTCGAGCGCGTACCGCAGGGTGGTCGCCGTCGTGCTCGTCGACCTGGTCGGCCAGCCGCAGGACGAGGATGTTGCGGCGGTCCTCGACGTAGGGGATGACCCGCTGCTTGGGTCGACGTCCTCGGCGGCGTCGAGGCCGTCGGTGTCGACGGGTGCCGGCGTCGGCGTCGTCGCGCCTTCTCGGTGAGCCAGCGGCCCTCGATCGAGTGTCGAGCCAGAAGCCGCGGTCGCTCGGGTCCTTGCGGCGGCGGCGACCGACGTTGGCCACGCGCACCGTGGCGGTGTCGCCGTAGGTGAGGTGCGCCAGCGCGTCGCCGCCGGTCGTCGGCACTGCGCGTCGACCCGCCCGGGCCGGTCGCCGTGGTCGTGGAAGCGGTAGGAGGTCTCCAGCTCGAAGCCGGACCGGCGGCGCTCCTCCTCGTCGCTGCTGATCCGCTCGCGGCGCCGGGTGAAGACGGTCTGCAGCCGCAGCAGGCCGTAGGTCTTCGGGCCCAGCTTGCCGCCGCAGTTGTCGCACACGTCGGTGCCGACGCCGACGGCGTGGTGGTAGCCGCAGCGCCTCGCAGCGGCGGGCCTCCTCGGTCTCGGTCGCCGGCCTCGGCGTTCGCGGGGCAGCTGGACGCGGGTCACCTCGTAGCGGGCGCCCTCGTGGTAGATCAGCGCGCCGGGGCCGAACTCGCTGATGGCGAGGAACCGGGGCCGCTGCAGGTAGTCGCCGTCCTGCCGCCCGCCGGCCGCCGCGCCAGCCGGGGATGTAGGCCGCCAGCGGCAGCCGGGGGAAGGAGTAGCCGGGCAGGAAGCCCTCGGAGGCGAAGTAGCGGTAGGAGTAGAAGTCGCGTCTGGCCGCGCTCGGCGGTCTCGTTGGCAAGCAGCCCGAGCTGGTTGCGGGCGTCGCACGCGCGCCGGCTCGGCGGCGTCGCGTGCCGTCCTGCGTGGCCTTGGGGTCGATGGCCAGCTTGTTCTGCTCGTGTGTACTCCTGCAGGGCGGCGCGGTAGAGGGTCGCGCCACCGCTCCAGGGCCTCGTCGAAGCTCTGCGGGGCGCGCTCGACCTGGTCGGCGACCCAGCCGTCGTACCACCAGGACACCTCGCCGGCGTCAGCGTCCCACGGCCGACGCAGCTCGGCGATGACCGCCTCGGCGCGCCGGGTGCGCGCGGCGTGCGACGTCGGGGTCGGTCAGGGCGCGCCAGATGTCCGGGCAGGATCGGTCAGTGACGGGGTGCTCGCCGCCGGCGTCGACGATGTCGGTGATCTTCGACTTCAGCGACTGCCCGGTCTCGGCCAGCCAGATGGCGTGGACGTGGGAGCGGACCAGGTCCTCGTTGGCGAGGTCGAGCCGCGGCGCGGCGACCGAGCCGGCGACCATGTCACGGAGTGGCGGAAGTAGTACGTGTCGTGGGCGTTGCCGGTGGCGCAGTAGGTGACGACGAGGGCCGGCTGGCCGGAGCGGCCGGCGCGGCCGGAGCGCTGGGCGTAGTTGGCCGGTGTCGGCGGCACGTTGCGCAGCCCGACGGCGTTGAGGCTCGGCGATGTCGACGCCCGAGCTCCATCGTCGGCGAGCAGAACAGCAGCGGCAGGTCGCCCGTCGCGGAAGGCGTCCTCGCGCTCCTCGCGCAGCTCGGCCGGGCACCTGGGCGGTGTGCTCCTTGGCCTGCAGGCCCGCGCAGGCTCTCGGCGACGTCGCGGTAGAGGTCGCGGAAGAACGGGTTGACCCGGACGACGTGCGTCGGTGTCGAGGGACTTGCGCAGCGGGTCCTCGGCGCCCTTGCTGCCGTCGCCGGCGACCCAGCGGATCGCCGAGGCCTTGAGCCGGTAGCCGGGGACGCCGTCGACGCTCGCCGACGACGGTGAGCAGCCCGGCTGCGTTCCAGCACCCGGAAGATGTCGTCGATGACCTGCTGCGCGTCGTCCGTGGTCAGCGCCGGGCCCAGGCCGTCGCCGTCGCGGCGCAGGTAGCGGCCGAAGGCCGAGCGGCCGGAGACGAACAGGTCGGCCGCGGAGCGGCCCGGCCGCGGCCCGCGGCGCGGGGTAGGCCGTGCCGGTCTCGGCCAGCCGCTCGCCCTCGGCGAGCGACCACGGGCCGGTCGAGGTGCTGGCCGGACTCGCGCTGCGAGGCGCTCGAAGCCGGTCTCGGTGAGGCAGTCGACGTCGACGGCGAGGACCCGGCGCAGCTCGTCGAGCAGGATGCCGGCGAGCTCCTCGCGCAGGGCGGGGTCGGCGTCGCGGAGCTCGGGGACGGCTGTCGGCCCAGGACTCCTGCGTCGCGGCGATCTCGGCGAGGTCGAGGTAGTCGACGTGCAGCAGCCCGGTCTGCTCCAGGTTGGGCATGGTGATGCGGAAGCCGCGCTGCAGGTCGGTGTAGAGCCGGTACTCGACGACGTCGCGAAGCGCCTTCTGCGGCCTGGTCGCGGGCCGAGAACTGCGCGCCGGGGTTGGCGGCATACGTCGCCGCATCGTCCAGGCCCAGGGCGTCGGTGACCTGCTGGGCGACGCGCCTCGTGGGTGAGGCCGTCCGGGCTGGTCGCGCATCGCGCGGTAGCAGGCGCGCCGCGCAGCTGGGTGACCTGGACGAAGTCGTTGAAGTGGCCGGCCTGGAGGGAGGCGTCCTGCCGGTTGTCGACGAAGGTCAGCAGCTTGCGGGCCTCGGGCGCGCAGCTCATCCTCCGGGACCGCCTGCAGCGAGCGGACGATGCTCGCGCTGACGACGCGTGACCGCCGAGCGACCGGCCCTCGCGGTCGAGGGTGGCCAGCTTGGCGTAGTCGTTGCCGCGGACCTGCTCGTAGGAGACCCGGCAGCGCAGGCAGAACGTGAACGGGGTCGGGACGAACCAGCAGCGCAGCCCCGTCGCCCGGGCCGGTCATGCGTCCCGTCCGGCGCCGACCCAGACCTCCTCCGGCAGGTACTTGGCCTTGGTCGGACTGACCGACGGCTGGCCGCCGTCGTCGCTCGTGCGAGCCAGTGCTCGGGGAGGCGGCCCGCGGTCGACGCGGGTCTGACCGGCCAGGGCAGGTCGGCGGAGACGTAGAGGTAGCCGGTGACCGCGTCGCCGCCGGAGGCGTCGGCGTCCTGGCGGGGCACGAAGGCTGGACTCGCCGTGCCGGCTCGCGTCTTGGCGACGACGAGGTACTCCTGGCCGCACTCGCGGCAGAAGCCCAGCGGCAGCAGGGCCTTCTCGCGGCTGGCCTGGGCACGCGCTGCTGGTAGGTCGCTGGTGATGTGCCGGACGGTCCTCGGCCTCGAGGGAGACGTAGACCGTGTCGCCCTTGGACAGGAACTGGTGCAGCCGGAACGCGAACAGCGGGCCGTCCGGTGACGGGGTGCTTGGCCTGCGAGCCGGTCAGCAGGGTGTCGCCGGATCGCCTCCTCGGCTCGTGGCCGGGTCGACGCCGGTGGCCGTCGGCGAGCCGGCGCGGCGGCCTCGGACGGTCGTGGGCGTGCGGCGGACCAGCCGCCCGGTGTCGGGCTCCTCGTCGAGGCCGAAGGTGGACTCGACCCAGCCGCCAGCGGGTCGGTCCGCAGCTCGGCGTAGGTCGGTCGGCGCCGACGGGCTGCGGGCGCGCGCGGACGGCATCGGTCGAGGCCGCGGGGTCGGCGTACCGTCTGCGCTCGTGGCGCGGGTCAGGGTCTCGCCGATGACCCGGTCGGGGTGACCTCGGCGCCGAAGAGCCGGGTGGCGACCTCGGCGACCGCGCGCCTTCTGCTCGGCGACCGAGCCACCGCGACGCCATGGTGGCGGAGGTGCCGACGCACCTGGAGGCTCGGGCGAGGCGCAGACGTCCCGGAGCCGGCGGACCAGCAGCGCGACGTCCGCGCCCTGACGTCCGCGGTAGGTGTGCAGCTCGTCGAGGACGAGGAACCGCAGGCCCTGGGCGGCGCGGATCAGGTGGCTGCGCTCGTCCGGGCGGGTGAGCACCAGCTCGAGCATCACGTAGTTGGTCAGCAGGATGTCCGGCGGGTCGGCGAGGATCCTGCGCCGCGTGCTCGTCGTCCTCCTGGCCGGTGTAGCGGGCGAAGGTGACCGGCTCCTCGCCCTCGCGGGTAGCCGAAGCTCGAGGAACTTCTCCAGCTCGTACAGCTGGGAGTTGGCCAGCGCGTTCATCGGGTAGACGACGATCGCCTTGACGCCGGGTCGGTCGCTCGCCGCCGTGGCCTCGCGCTCGCGGAGCACGCGGTCGACGATCGGGACGATGTAGGCCAGCGACTTGCCCGATCCGGTGCCCGTGGTCAGCACGTACGACTCGCCGGTGCGCGGCGGCCTCGATGGCCTCGCGCTGGTGCCGGTGGAGGGTCAGCGTCGCGTGCCCGGGGTCGCTCCGGTCGGTCCTTGACCCGGAAGATCCGCTCGCACTCCGGGTGGAGGAGACCCTCGCCGACCAGCTCGGCGACGGTGCCGCCGGGCTCGAAGCTCGGGTTGAGGCTCAGCCACGGCTCGGGCCACTGGATGCCGTCGTCGAGCTGCTCGCTCGACGTAGGTGGCGATCCGGCGGTCGCGGACTGGGACGGACCCCGAGGTGAACGAGCGGTAGTCCTCGATCAACCGCTCATGGATATCGAACACATCCATGCGATCAGGTCCCCCCTCTCGAGTCTCGCGGTGGTGCGGTGACCTTCACCCACACTAGGCACTGGGCGCAGGCCCATGCAGGAGGAACCGAACATCTGCGCCCGAACATGGGTGCTTCTGACGGACGCCTTCGAAGACGAATGGCGTCACGGTGGGTCGGTGAGCTCGATTAGTCCTACTGGGCACGCGAAGGTCACCGAGCGGTGTCCGGACAACGTGTCGCGAGCGTCCCTTCTTCACGATGCGGCCCGGCGTCCCGGCGTAGATGCCCGTTCCGCCGACTACGACTGCAGAGCCGACGCGCATTTCCAATCGCCGTTGCGCCTGGCGGAGAGAGTCCAAGGCCTCTTCGCCGCCATGTCGCTGAACCTCCTCTCTAGCCCTTAGGTACTCGAGCTCGAGTTCGTACCGTGGATGCATGCTCGCCGGTCGTCCTCGATAGGTCCATCGGTAGATGGCGGCGACGTCGAAGGTCTCCGAGCACCTGGGACAGGACTTGACCCGCTCGGGACGCCGATGCGCCGTCCGCCTGTGTCCGGCCGGACAAACACCGACCCAGTCCCCCTCCAGCCGAGGTGCGCCTTCCGGCACGCAACGCTCACCGCTGGCGCCAATTCGCTGGGCAACTGTGCGCCAGACGGCATCGTGCCCGTGCGACCGCCCCACCAGCGCGTGGGCGACCTCATGGAGGATGGTATCCGTCACCTCATCCGCCGAATGAATCGCCGTGAGAGGGGCGGAGAGCCCGATCTCTTGCTTGTGATACCGACATACCCCGGCCCGAGTCTTCGCTTGATCGAAAGCCAGCTTCCAGTCGTCCAGGCCGTGCTCTGCAAGCGAGGCGCCGCCCAGTCGACCGCTTCCTTTAAGTCCATCTCATCCCCGCTTCCCCGTCTTCCCGTCATGCACGCCCAGCCCAGCAGCTCCGGCGAGGCCCGCACTGTAGGCACACGCTGGGAAGTCCGTGCCCCCGACACGCCAAGGCGGCGCCTGGCTAGCCCGAAAGCCCCAGTC
>CAVUXP010000002.1:0-19876 GCA_963745335.1 uncultured Actinomycetota bacterium | reverse complement strand
TCGGGGTGACAGGATTTGAACCTGCGACCTCTTCGTCCCGAACGAAGCGCGCTACCAAGCTGCGCCACACCCCGTGGCATCCGTCGCCCCAGGTGCGGGCGGCAGCACCCGAGGATAGCCGACCCGCCCCGGGCTACCGAAATCGGTTCCCCCCGCGAGATGCCGGACCGTCGCTACCCGCGCGCGGTGAGGGTGAGCAGCGTCGCCTCGGGGCGGCAGGCGAACCGGACCGGCGCGTAGGGCGAGGTCCCGAGCCCGGCCGAGACATGGAGGTATGCCGCGTCCTCGGGCGCCGCCGACGAGCGCGCCCCGGCCGCCCCCGGCCACCAACGCGACAGGCCCTTGGCCCGGCGTCGGTCGAGGTCGCAGTTCGTCACGAGCGCCCCGAACACCGGCACGGCGAGCTGGCCGCCGTGGGTGCTGGCCGGCGATGACGAGCCCGGCGCCATCGGCGGTCATCGCATCGAGGACCCGCTGGTAGGGGGCGTGGAGGAGCCCGATCGTCAGCGCGGCGTCGGCCGACGCGGGCCCGGCCACATCGGCATACCGGTCGAGGTCGATGTGCGGGTCGTTGACGCCGACGAGCTCGATCGGCAGGTCCCCGGACCATCACGGTCGTGCGTGCGTTGTCGAGGTCGGTCCACCCCCCGGCCGCGAGACCCGAGACGAGCTCGCCGACCGGCAGCTCGGGTCGCTCCGTGGGCGGCTTGGCGTAGTCGGGCGTGAGGTAGAAGAGCAGGCCGGGTTGCGGAAGACCGGCCCGAAGTAGTCGTTCGACCCGAGGACAAACACGCCGGGGTACTCCAGGAGCGGCTCCATCGCCCGCAGCAGCGCGGGGACGGCATCCGTCGCGGCGAGGTTGTCGCCGGAGTTGACGACGAAGTCGGGGCGCAGGTCGGCGAGAGAGCGCACCCAGTCGATCTTGCGACGCTGGCGCGGCACGAGGTGCAGGTCGCTCACCTGGAGGATCCCGCAGCGGCGGTGAGCCGTGCGGCAGCACGGGGACCACCGCGCGGCGGAGCGTGAAGAGGTTGCGCTCGACAAGCCCGGCATACGCGACGCCGGCGACGCCGGTCGCGGCCAGCGCACCGACGGCGCGCGCGGCCGCGCCCAGCGAGTGCTCATCGCGCCATCCTCGCAAACGCCCCGCCCAGCCCCCAAATCCGGTTGTGGCCGGTGGAACACTGGGCCCATGACCGAGACGAGCCTCAAGGCGAGCATCCAGCACGACCTCCACGACGCGATGCGGGCCCACGACAAGGCGGCCCAGGCGGGCGCCACTGCGGATGGCCCTCACCGCGATCACGACCGCCGAGGTCGCCGGCGGCGAGGAGCCCGCCCAGCTCACCGACGACGAGGTGCTCAAGGTCCTGGCCAAGGAGGCCAAGAAGAGCGCAAGGAGGCCGCGGAGGCCTATGCAGGCGCCAACCGTCCCGAGCTCGCCGCGCAGGAGGAGGCCGAGCTGGCCGTCCTCGACGGCTACACGCCAGGCCCAGCTCGACAACGCGGAGCTGGAGGGGATCGTCGCCCGCGCCATCGAGTCCACCGGCGCGACCGGTATGCCGCAGATGGGCCAGGTCATGAAGGCCGCCCAGGCCGAGGTCGGCAGGCCGGGCCGACGGCGGCCGGGTCGCGGCGATCGTCAAGCGGATGCTCGCCGGCTGAGGCGTCCTGCCCGACGCGACGACCTGACGAGGCGCGCCCGACGGGGCCCGGCGGCATACCTGCCACCGGGCCCCGTCGCGTCGCTAGCCGTTCGGCCCGGGTGGTCGCGGAGGCTTCGGGTTGGGTTTCGTCGGCTTCGGGTTGGGATTGGTCGGCTTCGGCTTCTTGGGCTGGGGCTTCGGGCCGAGGCTGATGAGCAGCCCGACGCTCGAGTTCTTCAGCGCCCGTCCGCTCGGCTAGGTGCCGGCGACGAGACCGGCCGCGACCGAGCTGTTGATCTTGCCGACGACGTAGCTCGTGAAGCCGGCATCGCGCAGCCGGGCCTGGGCCGAGCTGACCGAGTAGCCGACGACCGACGGCAGGTTGACGTAGTCGCCGTTCTCTATCTTGTTCGACGGCGTCGGGAAGCCCTTGACCGGCATGCCCTTGCTCGCGGCGCGCATGACCTTCGCCCACACCGGCGCGGCGATGGTGCCACCGAAGACGGAGCCGAAGCAGCCGTACTTGCCGAAGCACTTGCCGTTGAGGGTGTAGAGGTTGCCGTTCTTGTCGGCCGGGCGGAGGTTGCCGATCCACACGGCGGTCGACAGCTGCGGGGTGTAGCCGACGAACCAGGCCTGGTTGTGGTTGTTCGTCGTCCCGGTCTTGCCGGCCGCGACCCGCTCGGACATGTTCCACACGCCGGCGGCGGTGCCGTTGGTCAGCGGGCCCTTGAGCAGCTGGGTGACGCCGGCCGCGACGTCCTTGCTGATGACCTGCTTGCAGTCGCTGCCCTGGAACTTGATCGCCTTGTTGTCAGCGGTCTTGATCGACGTGACCGGGAAGGGCTCGCAGTACTTGCCCTTGGCCGCGAGCGTCGCGTAGGCCGAGGCGATCGACATCGTCGTCGTCTCGCCACCACCGAGGGCGATGGCCGCCGGGGCCTTCGAGATCGGCTCGCCGTTGCCCGAGTGCAGGCCCATCTTCGTCATCATGTCGCGGACCGAGCAGGCGCCGAGCTGGATGGTGAGGTTGGCGAAGGCCGTGTTGATCGACTGGGACGTCGCCGTCTGGAGCGGGATGTTGCCGCCGACGGTGTAGTCGTTGCGGACCTCGAACTTCGCCGCGCTGCACTCGTCGTGGTAGGCGTCGGCGGGGAAGAAGTAGGGCGTGCTGGGCCCTGCCTTCGGCGCGTAGATCGTCGCGTTGATCGGCATGCCCCGGTCGAGCGCGGTCGTGAGGGCGAAGGCCTTGGCCGTCGACCCGAACTGCCAGCCGTAGTCGACACCGCCGTACTTGCGGTCGACGTTCCAGTTGACCTGCGTCTTGGAGAACTTCGAGGCCTGGACGCTCGCGAGCACCTCCCCGGTGCCCGGCTCGATGATGGTGACCCCGCCGCCGAGGTTGCTCTTGTTGTTGACCGGGACGGCCCGGGTCAGCTCCCGGTAGGCCGCCTTCTGCATCTTCGGCCGCAGCGTCGTCTTGATCGTCAGGCCGCCCTGGTAGATCTTGTCGTGGCGCTCCTGCGGGGTCTTTCCGAGGGCCGACATCTGCGGGGAGTTCTCGAGCCACTCCAGGACGTAGGAGCAGAAGTACGGCTGGCTCGAGCGCTGGCACACCCCGCGGTCCGGCTTCAGATGGAGCATCTTCTTGACCGGGACCTTCTTGGCCGCGGCCGCCTGCTTCTCCGTCGCGAGGCCGAGCTGGACCATCCGGTCGAGGACGACGTCGCGGCGCTGCTGCGCCTTGTCGGGGTTGATGGCGGGGTTGTAGTAGTTCGGGGAGCGGACGATGCCG
Organism: uncultured Actinomycetota bacterium; assembly: GCA_963745335.1. Classification (GTDB taxonomy): domain Bacteria; phylum Actinomycetota; class Actinomycetes; order Actinomycetales; family Dermatophilaceae; genus CAVSJJ01. Next base: position 16,435 of record CAVUXP010000002.1, on the reverse strand, counting down.
GCGAGCAGCGCCGACTGGTTGAGGTTGAGCTCGCTCGCATGGACGCCGAAGTAGTTCTGCGCGGCCGCCTCGACGCCGTAGGCCTGGTCGCCGTAGTTCACGAGGTTGAGGTAGCCGGCGAGGATCTGGTCCTTCGTCAGCTGCTGCTCGACGTTCTCGGCGTACTTCAGCTCCTGCAGCTTCCGGCTGTAGGTCCGGTTGTAGAGGATGTCCTCCGCCTTCTTCTGGTCGTCCTGGCGGAGTGCGTCCTCCTGCATCGTGATCTTGACGTACTGCTGGGTCAGCGTGGACGCGCCCTGGATGTCCTTGCCCTGGAGGTTGGAGACGAGGGCCCGGGTGAAGCCGCGCGGATCGATGGGGCCGTGGTCGTAGAACCGGGAGTCCTCGATGGCGATCTGCGCCTTCTGCATGATCGGCGCGATCTTCTTCAACGGGACGATGATGCGGTTCTCGTCATAGGGGTTGGCGATGACCTTGCCGCTCGCGTCGAGGATCCTCGACGCCTGGGCCAGCGGGGGGATCGAGAACTCGCTGGGCAGCGACTTGTAGGCCGAGACCGAGCCGGTCGCCGCGGTCCCCATCGCCCCCACGGCCGGCACGGCGATGCCGGCGAGGAGGAGCCCCATGGCAGCGCCGAGGACCACGAGTCCGGTCAGGCGACGCAGGACGCGCGGAAGTGCCGAGAGTGCTCCGAGCATGGGCCCCAGGGTAACCGGAGAATCTGTCCGCCTTGCTGATCGGACCACGGGGTGACTAGTACGAACGGCCAATCGAAACCACCGGTTCGGGTCATGCCCCGGCCCTCGGCCCCGGCCTACTGTCGAGAGACACGAAGGGGCAGCGCCCGAACAGGCACGACAAGCTCCCGACCGGGGCGTCGGAAGGACGGTGACGACATGACGGTGATCTCGAACGCGACCAGCGCGGCCGAGTGGGTCGTCGACTGGCGCGGCCAGGGTCTGTGCGCCGCCGCCGACCCCGACGCGCTGTTCGTCCAGGGCAAGGCCCAGCGGGCCGCCAAGGTCATGTGCAAGGGCTGCCCGGTCATGGCCGAGTGCCTCGCCGACGCCCTCGACAACCGGACCGAGTTCGGCGTCTGGGGCGGGATGACCGAGCGTGAGCGGCGTGCCCTCCTGCGGCGACGCCCGGAGGTCTCGTCGTGGACCGCCGTCCTCTCCGCCGCGAAGACCCGCTCCGCCGAGGCCAGCTGAGCCGGGTCCGCCCGACCACCACCCGAGCCCGCGGTGCCGCCGCGGGCTCTCCGACGCGGCATACCCGCAGGTCGGTCGGTATGCCGGTCAGCTGCCGAGGGCGGCTCCGACCTCGCGCAGCCCCTCCAGGTCGTGGATGTCGGTCGCCGCGGCGAGCACCTCGACGACGGGCACCCGGGGGTGGGCGGCGAGGAAGCGCTGGGTGTGGGCCCGCTGCCGGGCCGCCGCCGTCGCCACCTCGGCGTGGAGGCGGAGCAGCGCCGTGCTGAGGGCCGCCGACTCGTCCTCGGCGAGGTCCTCGAGCTGCTCGGCGGCGGCGGCGGCGCGTGAGGCGGTGAGGGTGCCGGCGGCGACCGGTTGTATCCGGTTGACCACGAGCCCGGCGAGCGGCATCCGCTCCTCGGCGAGCCGGTCGACGAAGTAGGCGGCCTCGCGCAGGGCGTCCCGCTCGGGTGCCGCGACGACGACGAAGGCCGTCGCCGGCTCCTTGAGCAGGGCATAGGTGAGGTCGGCACGCTCGCGGAAGCCGCCGAACATCGTGTCGAGGGCGGCGACGAAGGTCTGGACGTCGCTGAGCATCTGCCCGCCGAGGACCTTGGCGAGGGTGTTGGCGGCGAGGTTGACGCCGACCGAGAAGACCTTGAGGTAGGCACGGGAGCCCGCCTTGGCGGGTGCGGCGAGCAGCCGGATGAAGCGACCGTCGAGGAAGCTGCCGAGCCGCTTCGGGGCGTCGAGGAAGTCGAGCGCGGACCGCGAGGGCGGGGTGTCGACGACGATGAGGTCCCACGAGCCGTCCCGGTCGGCCTGGGCGCGCAGCTGGCCGAGCTTCTCCATCGCCATGTACTCCTGGGTCCCGGCGAACGAGCTGGAGACGGCCTGGTAGAAGGGGTTGGCGAGGATCTGGCGGGCCTTGTCCGGCGTCGCGTGGGCCTCGACGACCTCGTCGAAGGTCCGCTTCATGTCGAGCATCATCGCGTCGAGGGTGCCGCCCTCGCTGTCGTCGACCCCGTCGACAGGTCGGGGCGTGTTGTCCAGGTGGGTGAGGCCCAGGCTCTGTGCGAGCCGGCGGGCCGGGTCGATGGTGAGGACGACGGCGTGCCGGCCCCGCTCGGCCGCCCGCACCCCCAGCGCCGCCGCCGTCGTCGTCTTGCCGACCCCGCCGGAGCCGGTGCAGACGATGATCCCGACCTCGGGGTCGTCGAGGAGGGCGTCGACGTCGAGGTGGGGGGCCTGGGCGCGGGCCATCAGCGAACCCCCTGCGCCGCAAGCTCGTCGGCGAGGATCGCGACGCCGCCGTCCTCGATGCCGTCGCTGAGGGCCGGCAGGTGGAGGACCGGCAGCCCCTGGCCGAGGACCTCCTCCTCCATCTCGTCCTCGAGCGCGACCCGCTCGAGGTGGTCGGTGGCCTCGCGGATGAGCCCGGCCAGCATCGGCCCGGTGACCCGGACGCCGACGTCGGCGAGGTGCCTGCGCAGCAGGTTGGTCAGCGCGTCGTCGTCGGTGCGGCGGAGCAGGGCGACGGCATGCTCGTCGAGCAGCGGTCCGCGGACCTGGTTGACGACGACCGCGCCGAGGGCGAATCGGGTGGCCGAGAGCTCCCGGAGGGCGTCGACGGTCTCCTGGACGGGCATCTCCTCGAGGAGGGTGACGACGTGGACCCGGGTGCGCGAGTCGCGCAACATCCGGGTGATCGAGTCGGCCTGGCTGCGGATGGGGCCGACCTTGGCGATGTCGGCGACCTCGGCGTTGACGTTGAGGAAGCGGGTGATCCGCCCGGTCGGTGGCGCGTCGAGGACGACGGCGTCGTAGACGAGGGGCCCCTGGCCGCGCTTGGGCCCCTGGGTGCGCCGGGCCGCCTCGTAGACCTTGCCGATGAGGAGGACGTCGCGGACCCCGGGCGCGATCGTCGTCGCGAAGTCGATGGCGCCGACCTTCTCGAGGGCGATGCCGGCCCGGCCGAGCCGGTAGAACGTGTCGAGGTACTCGAGCAGTGCGGGCTTCGCCTCGACCGACAGGCCCCACAGCTCGCCGCCGTCGCCCTCGTTGACGAGGCGCACCTCCTCGCTGCCCAGCGGCGGGACGTCGAACGTCTGGGAGATGCCCTGGCGCCCCTCGACCTCCGCGAGGAGGACCCGCTTGCCCTGCTGGGCGATGGCGAGGGCGAGCGCACTCGCGACCGTCGTCTTGCCGACCCCGCCCTTGCCCGTCACCACGTGGAGCCGGGTGTCGGCGAAGAGCCGGTCGACGGCGGGAGTAGGCACCCTCCCAGCCTACGGGCGCCCGCGGCATACCCCCGGCCCCGCCCCGACCCCACCCCGACCCGCTGGCTGCCTCCTGCGTCCGGGTAGATGGTCGCCAGGACGACCGTATCCGCGGACACAGGCAGTGGGGTGATGGGTACGTCCGGGTAGATGGTCGCCATGGCGACCGTCCGCGCGGACGCTGGGGATGGGCTGGACGGATGAGGGGCGGTATGCCGCGGCGAGCCCGGGTCGTACAGTGGCCGCCATGCAGACATGGGAGTACGCGACCGTCCCGCTCATCGTCCACGCGACGAAGCAGATCCTCGACCAGTGGGGCGAGGACGGCTGGGAGCTCGTCCAGGTCCTCCAGAACGCCGACGGGAGCAACCTCGTCGCCTACCTCAAGCGGCCGAAGGGAGCCTGAGCATGAGCGCCGTCGAGGACCGCCTGGCCGAGCTGGGCCTGTTCGTTCCCGAAGTCGCCGCGCCCGTCGCGGCCTACGTTCCCGCCGTCGTCGACGGCTCGCGGGTCTACACCTCGGGCCAGCTGCCGATGGTCTCCGGCGCGCTTGCCCAGACGGGCAAGGTCGGCGAGGGCCACGGCCTCGTCCCGCCGGAGGACGCCAAGGCGCTCGCCCAGATCTGCGCGCTCAACGCCATCGCGGCCGTCAAGTCCGTCGTCGGTGACCTCGACAAGGTCGAGCGCGTCGTCAAGGTCGTCGGCTTCGTCGCCAGCGACCCGTCCTTCGTCGGCCAGCCCGGCGTCGTCAACGGCGCGAGCGAGCTGCTCGGCAAGGCGTTCGGCGACAAGGGCGTCCATGCCCGGTCCGCCGTCGGTGTCGCGGTCCTGCCGCTCGATGCGCCCGTCGAGGTCGAGATCGTCGTCCACGTCGCCGACTGAGCGGCCCCGACGACCCATGCACCGCGACTTCCCCCCGCCGCGCTCGGCGTCGTGGGAGGGGCTCGCCCGCACCTGGCTCGCCGATCCGGTTCCCGGGCCCGTTCCGCGGCTCGCCGCGACGGTCCTGCTCGTCCGCGACGGGGACGGCGGGCCGGAGGTGTTCGTCCAGCGCCGGGTCCCGACGATGGAGTTCGCCCCGTCGATGCACGTCTTCCCGGGTGGCGGGGTGGACCCCGCCGACACCGACGCCCCGCTCGCGGAGCCCGCCGTCGCCGAGCTTGCCGCCGCGATGGGCTGGTCCGCCGAGGCCGCCCGCCCGGTCGTCGCCGCCGCCGTGCGGGAGGTCGAGGAGGAATGCCGCGTGCGCCTCGACCCCGCGACGCTGCGGGTCCGGGGTCATTGGGTGACGCCGCACTTCGAGCGGCGGCGCTACGACACGTGGATCTTCGCGGCCGCCCTGCCCGAGGGCCAGGAGGCCGTCGGCGTGACGAGCGAGGCCGACGAGTTCCGGTGGGTGCGGCCGGCCGACCTCCTCGAGGAGCAGGCGACGGGGAGCGCCCTGCTCCTCCCGCCCACGCTCGTCTCGCTCGAGCAGCTCGCCGGGTTCGACACGGCCGAGGCCTTCCTCGCCGACGCCCCCGTCGTCACCGAGATCCTCCCCGCCCTCCTCGAGACGGCCGACGGCGTCGTCATCCGGGCGGAGATCCCGTGACCTCCGAGACGCCGCCCGCCCGCCCGCCCGACTCGACCCTCGCCCCCTGGTCCGGTGGTCAGGTCACGGACCGGGCCCACTGCGTCCTCGCCCCCAACCCGGGGCCGATGACCCTCGACGGCACGAACACCTGGGTCCTGCTCGAGCCGGGCGCGACCGACGCGCTCGTCATCGACCCCGGCCCCCTCGACGAGGCACATCTGCGTCGGGTGCTCGACGTCGTCGCGGCCGCCGGGGCCCGGGTCGCCGAGACCGTCCTCACCCACCGCCACGCCGACCACGCCGAGGGCGCCTCCCGCTTCGCCGAGCTGACGGGGGCGCGGACCCGGGCGGTCGGCCCGGGCCACGACGACCTCGCCGACGGCGACGTCGTCCGCGCCGGCGGTCTCGAGGTCGCCGTCGTGACGACCCCGGGCCACACGAGCGACTCCATCTCCTTCGCCCTCGCCGCCGACCACGCCCTCCTCACCGGCGACACCGTCCTCGGGCGGGGCACGACGGTGGTCGCGCACCCGGACGGCGAGCTCGCGGCATACCTGCACTCCCTCGAGCGCATCGAGGCCCTCGTCGGCGATGGTGGGGTCGCGACGATCCTGCCCGGCCACGGGCCCGTCGTCCCGGACGCGCGGGCGATGGTCGAGTTCTACCGGGTGCATCGGCGCGAGCGGCTCGACCAGGTGCGCCAGGCGCTTGCCGACGGCGCGGCGGGTGAGGTCGACGTCGTCCAGGGGGTGCTCCGCCGGGTGTACGCCGAGGTGCCGGAGGAGGTGTGGCCGGCGGCGCGACTGTCGATCCGCGCCCAGCTGGACTACCTCAGCGGGCCCGGCGCCTGAGCCGCTCGACGTCCTGGAGGAGGACGGCGCGGGCCTCGAGCTTGAGCCAGCCCCGGGTGGCGAAGTCGGCGAGGGCCTTGTTGACCGTCTCGCGGGAGGCGCCGACGAGCTGGGCGAGCTCCTCCTGGGTGAGGTCGTGGGCGACGAGGATGCCGTCCTCGACCGGCCGGCCGAACCGGCGGGACAGGTCGAGAAGGGCCTTGGCGACGCGGCCCGGGACGTCGGTGAAGACGAGGTCGGCGAGCGACTCGTTCGTGCGGCGCAGCCGGCGGGCGAGGGCGGCGAGGAGGGTCACGGCGATCGTCGGCCGGACCTCGAGGTAGCTCGTCAGCTGCTCGTTGTCGAGCGCGAGGATCTGGGTCTCCGCGACGGCGGTCGCAGTGGCCGTGCGGGGGCCGGGGTCGAAGAGGCTCAGTTCGCCGAACATCTCACCCGGGCCGAGGATGGCAAGGAGGTTCTCGCGACCGTCGGCGCTGCGGCGGCCGAGCTTGATCTTGCCCTCGGCGATGACATAGAGACGGTCGCCCTGGTCGCCCTCGTGGAACAGGACGTCGCCGCGTTCCATGAGCGACCGGCTCATCGAGGCGATGAGATGCTCCGCTGCCTCGTCGTCGAGCGCAGCGAACAGGGGTGCCTTACGGACGACGTCGTGATCCACGGCGGACAGTCTGCCATGGACCCGGCGGGAACCGTCAGAAACCCCACGTAGGCTTGCCGGGTGAGTCCAGCACGCCCGTCGGGTGCCGCGAACCGGTATGCCGCCGAGTCGCCCGTCGCCCGAACCCGCCGGGCCCGTCGGATGTACCGCGCCCTCCACGAGCGCTACCCCTACGCCCACTGCGAGCTCGACTTCGCCAGCCCGTTCCAGCTCCTCGTCGCGACGATCCTGTCGGCGCAGACCACGGACGTCATGGTCAACAAGGTCACCCCGACCCTCTTCGAGCGGTACCCCGACGCCGCGGCCCTCGCGGGCGCCGACCGTGACGCCCTCGAGGAGCTGCTCAAGCCGACCGGGTTCTTCCGGGCCAAGACCGACGCGGTCATGAAGCTCGGCGCCGCGCTCGTCGAGCGCTTCGACGGCGAGGTGCCCGGCCGGCTGGCCGACCTGGTCACCCTGCCGGGCGTCGGCCGCAAGACCGCCAACGTCGTCCTCGGCAACGCCTTCGACGTCCCGGGCATCACCGTCGACACCCATTTCGGCCGGCTCGCCCGTCGCTTCGGCTGGACCGAGGAGGAGGACCCGGTCAAGGTCGAGCACGCGGTCGGCGCCCTCTTCCCCAAGCGCGACTGGACGATGCTCAGCCACGTCCTCATCTTCCACGGCCGCCGGACCTGTCATGCCCGTCGGCCGGCCTGCGGCGCCTGCCCCGTCGCCCGGTGGTGCCCGGCATACGGGGACGGCGAGACCGACCCGGACAAGGCCGAGCAGCTCCTCAAGTTCGAGTTGGCGCCCGGGTATGCCGGGCCGCCGCCGTCGAGCACCGGCCTCACCGTTCCCGCCGACACCGGCGGGGGGCGCCGGTGACCTCGGAGCGCCCGGCGTGGATGTCGACCGTCGTTGCCGAGATCGAGACCGGGGCTCCCGACTACTTCACGATGTTCGCGCCCCCACCGCGGCCGCAGCGCCGCTCGGCGGTCCTCATGCTGTTCGGACCCCGGGCCGACGGCGGGCCGGGTGACGATGTCGTCCTCACCGAGCGGTCGCGCGAGCTGCGGGCCCACCCGGGCCAGGTGTCCTTCCCCGGCGGCGCCCTCGAGGAGGGCGACCGTGGGCCCGTCGACGCGGCCCTGCGCGAGGCGGAGGAGGAGGTCGGCGTCGCGGCGTCGGGCGTCGAGGTCGTCCGGGCCCTGCCGGAGCTCTACCTCTCGCCGAGCCGCAACAGCGTCACGCCCGTCCTCGCGTGGTGGCCCGAGCCGCGCCCGCTCGTGCCGCTCGAGGCCGAGGTCGCCCGGGTCGTCCGCGCGCCGGTCGAGCACCTCGTCGACCCGGAGCGCCGCTTCAGCGTCGTGCACCCCTCGGGGGTGCTCGGCCCGGGCTTCGAGGTCGAGGGCCTGTTCGTGTGGGGGTTCACCGCGATGCTCCTGTCGGCCCTGCTCGACGTCGCCGGTCTCGCGCAGGACTGGGACACCGGCCGTCGCCGGCCGATTCCCGACCACGTCATCACGTCCTGGACCCGTGAGGGCCGGCCGTGAGCTTCCTCGACCTCGTCCTCGTCGTCATCCTCGCCGGCTACGCCCTGTCGGGCCTGCGCCAGGGCTTCGTCGCGTCGGTGCTGTCGCTCGCCGGGTTCCTCGGCGGTGCCGCGCTCGCGATGTGGCTGCTGCCCGGGATCGTCGACCACTGGGCCCTCCTCGCCGACAGCCCGGTGCTGCGGGCCGGCGTCCTCGTCGCCGCCGTCGTCGTCGTCGCCGTGGCGGGCCAGTCGGCCGGCGTCGCCCTCGCCCACCGGCTCCGCGGGCTCACGAGGCTGCCGGTCGCCCGGACCGTCGACGGCGTGGCCGGCATGGTCGTCGTCACCGTGGCGGCGTCCATCCTCATCTGGTTCGTCGCCGGCGCCCTGCGGGTCGGTGGCCCCGAGCCGGTGTCCCGGGCCATCGCGAGGTCGGCCGTCCTGCGGGTCATCGACAACACGATGCCCGACGACACCTCACGCTGGTTCGCCTCCTTCCGTCAGGTGCTCGACCGTGAGGGCTTCCCGCGGGTCTTCGAGGGCATCCAGGCCGAGCCGATCGCCCCGGTCGCGCCGCCCTCCTCCGCCGTCGCCAAGACCCCGGCGATCGCCAAGGCGGCCCGTTCGATCGTCAAGATCACCGGCGTCGCCCAGCAGTGCCGCCAGGTGCAGGAGGGCACGGGCTTCGTCGTGTCGCCGGGCCGGGTCGTCACCAACGCGCACGTCGTCGCGGGGCTGCGGAACGTGGAGATCCAGGTCCGCGGGGTGCCGCCGGTCCTCACCGGCCGGGTCGTCGTCTTCGACCCGCGGCGTGACCTCGCCGTCGTCGACGTCCCGGGCCTGAAGGCGCCCGTGCTGAGCCTCGGCTCGCAGCTCCAGCGTGCCGACGATGCCGTCGTGGCCGGCTTCCCCGGCGGCGGGGGCTACACCGTCCGCGCCGTCCGGGTGCGCAGCGAGATGAGCGCCAACGGGTCCGACATCTACGGCCAGACCGGGACGGTGCGCCAGATCTACTCCCTCAACGGGGTCGTCCAGCCCGGCAACTCCGGTGGGCCGCTGCTCGGCCCGACCGGGCTCGTCGAGGGCGTCGTCTTCGCGCGGTCGCTCGACGACCCCCACACCGGCTATGCCCTCACCCTCGACGAGCTGCGCCCGGTGCTCGCCAAGGCCGCCGGGACCAACCAGGCCGTGTCCACCGGGGCGTGCGTCCTCGGCTGAGCGTCGGGCTCAGACGCGGGGGGGAGGGGAATGCCGGTGCTCGCCGGATCGGCCCGCTCGGGTCAGTGCTTGAGGGCGGCGACCGTGGCCTTGGCTTCGGCGACGGCCTTCTCCGGCGTCGGCTTGGCGGACTGGAGGGCGTTCTTGCCCAGGAGGGCCAGGATCCCCGCCACGAGGAACATCACCCCGGTCACGATGAGGTAGGCCGCCCACTCCGGCAGCCAGATCGCGAGGACCGCGACGAGGGTGTGGAAGAGGAAGATGAGCCCGAGGAGACCGATGAAGGCCGCGCCACCGAGCAGGCCCGCGCCCTTGCCCATCGTCTTCGCGCCGGCGGTGACCTCGGCCTTGGCGAGGGCGATCTCGCTCCGGACGATGCCCTCCAGCTCGTGGCTGGCGTCGGCGACGAGCTGGCCGATCGTGCGCTCCGGTGTGCCGGTGTCAGTAGCCATGGTGTGCGCCTCCGCAATGCGTCGATGACCGAGTGCCACCCCCAAGGGGCCGTGCGTCGACTCTATCGAGTCCGTCCCCGAACGGAAGGGTGGTCGCGACACACGAGTACCCGCCCGTCACGGTGGCAACCCGGTCGGGCCGGCCCCGGTCACTCGTCGAAGACGTCCGGGATGCCGTCGTGGTTGCGGTCGCGGTGCTCCAGCTCCCAGATCCGTTCGTACGCCCGGTTGCGCAGCCGCAGGACGACGGCCGCGAGGACCGCGGCCAGCAACGACGCGGCGAGGATGGCGAGGCGCACGTGTTCGTCCCGGGAGGACTCGACGCCGAAGGCGAGCTCGCCCACGAGCAGCGAGACCGTGAACCCGATCCCGGTGAGGAGGGAGAGCCCCGCGACGTCGCTCCAGCTCAGTCCCTCGGCGAGCTCGGCACGGGTGAGCCGGGCCACGGCATACGTGCTTCCGAAGACGCCGATCGCCTTTCCCGCCACGAGGCCGACGACGACGGCGATGGCGGCCTCGTCGGCGAACGCCGCCGACAGGCCGCCCCCGACGACGGTGACCCCGGAGGCGAAGAACGCGAAGACGGGCACGGCGACCCCCGCCGACAGCGGGCGCATCCGGTGCTCGAACCGGTGGGCCACGTCGGTCTGGCCCGAGTGGCTGCTGAGGCTGGACACCCGGTCCTTCGGGCGGACCGGGACGACGAGGGCGAGGAGCACGCCGGCGACCGTCGCGTGCACCCCGGAGGCGTGGACGAGCGCCCAGGTGAGGGCGGCGAGCGGGACGAGGGCCCACCAGCGGGTGATCCGATGCTGGACGAGCCAGGCGAAGGCCGCCAGTGGCGCGAGCGCGACGAGCAGCGGCACCGGGTGCAGCTCGCTCGTGTAGAAGACGGCGATGATCGTGATGGCGACGAGGTCGTCGACGACGGCGAGGGTGAGGAGGAAGGAGCGCAGGGCGGTCGGCAGGTGCGAGCCGAGCACCGCGAGGACGGCGAGGGCGAAGGCGATGTCGGTGGCCGTCGGGATCGCCCAGCCGCGGTAGGTCTCGGCGTCGCCGCCGAGGACGGACACCGTCGCGAGGTAGAGGCCCGCCGGTACGACGACCCCGCCGAGCGCCGCGACGACGGGCACGGCCGCCCGGGCGGGGGAGCGGAGGTCGCCGACGAGGAGCTCGCGCTTCAGCTCGAGCCCGGCGACGAAGAAGAAGATGGCGAGGAGGCCGTCGGCCGCCCACTGCCCGAGGGTGAGGGAGAGGTGCAGCGACTCCAGTCCGACGGTGGTGTCCCGCACGGTCGCGTAGCCCTCGCGCCACGGCGTGTTCGCCCAGACGATGGCGACGAGCGCTGCGCCGAGGAGCAGCGCGCCACCGATCGTCTCGGTCCGGAGGGCATCGGTGACGATCTGGGTCTCGGCCCGGCTCGGTCGGCGCAGGAGCCGGTTGCGGGCGTTCTGGCGGGGTGGGTGGTCCGGCGGCGCAGGGTTCACTGTCGATGTCCTCGTCGGTCGGTGGGCAGCGCTGGTCGATCCCCGCGTGGTCGCGGGCCCGCCGACCAGACTTCCCGGCACTCCGAAGACCGGCAGTCTATCGACGTTGGACGAGGTCCCGCGCCACGGCGAGGAGTTCGCCCACTCGTCGGCTGCCCGTCACCCGGGCGTCACCCGGACGGGCCCGGGCGAGCGGAGTCTGGTGGCATGGTCACGAGCGTGGACGTCGTGCCGATGGCCATCGCCCATCGGGGCGGAGCCGGCCTGGCGCCGGAGAACACGATGGCCGCCTTCGAGCGGTCCGTCGCCCTCGGCGTTCGCCACCTCGAGACCGACGTCAGGGCCACCCGTGACCGGGCCTCGCCCTTCTCCACGACGCCCGGCTGCATCGCGTCGCGGGGCTCGAGATCGCCCTCCACGACTGCGTGTGGGCGGACCTGCGATGGATGCCCGTCCTCGGCGGCCACCCGATCCCCTCCCTCCAGGAGCTGCTCGCCGCCTTCCCCGACGTCGAGGTCACGGTCGGACCTCAAGGATCCGCTGGGCGGTCGAGCCCCTCGCCCTCGCCCTGCGTCGCCGGCGCGACCGGGACCGCGTCTGGGTCGCGGGCGCGCCGGATGCCCGGCTCGCGGCGCTACGCGAGCGGATCCCCACGGTCCGGACGGCGCTCGGCTGGGGCTCGCTCACCCGCCTCGTCACCGCCGCGGCGCTCGGTCGCCGGGCCCCGGAGGGCCTGCCGTCCGCCGAGTACGCGCACGTCCCGCGCCGGCTGCTCCGCGACCCGGTCCCGCGCCGAGCGCCTCGTCGCGATGGCGACCGGCCTCGGCCTCGGGGTCGTCGCGTGGACCGTCGACGACGCCCCGACGATCCGGCGGCTGCGCGACCTCGGGGTCGTCGGGATCGTGTCCGACCGTCCCGACATCGCCCGGGACGTCCTCATCGACCGCGGTGAGTGGGTGCCGATGGGCTCAGGCTCCGGCGGCCGACGCCGGAGGCCTGACCGCCCCAGAACCGCGAACGGGAGGTATGCCGCGGCGCGGGGCCCGCGGCATACCTCCCGATGCTCTGGCAGGGAGGGCAGGAGAGGGGTCAGTCGCCCGCAGGCGTCGCCAGACCCTTCTCGATGAGGCTCATGACCGAGGAGTCGGCCAGGGTGGTCACGTCGCCGATCTCGCGGTGCTCGGCGACGTCCTTGAGGAGGCGGCGCATGATCTTGCCGGAGCGGGTCTTCGGCAGCTCCGGGACGATCATGATCTGCCGCGGCTTGGCGATCGGGCCGATCTCCTTCGCCACATGGTTGCGCAGCTCGCCGACGAGGCCGTCGCCGACCTCCTCGTCCTGGTGCTCCCCCTGGCGGAGGATGACGAACGCGACGACCGCCTGGCCGGTGAGGTCGTCGCTCGCGCCGACGACGGCGGCCTCGGCCACCCGCGGGTGGGACACGAGGGCGGACTCGATCTCGGCGGTGGAGAGGCGGTGCCCCGAGACGTTCATGACGTCGTCGACGCGGCCGAGGAGCCAGATGTTGCCGTCGGCGTCGTACTTCGCGCCGTCACCGGCGAAGTAGTACTCCGGGCCGAACCGGCTCCAGTAGGTCTCCTTGTAGCGCTCCGGGTCGCCCCAGAGGCCGCGCAGCATGCCCGGCCACGGCTTGGTGAGGACGAGGTAGCCGACCTTCTCCGGCTCGGTGAGCGGCTCGCCCATGTCGTCGAGGATCTCCGCGCTGATGCCGGGGATCGGGCGCTGCGCCGAGCCGGGCTCGAGGTTCGTCACGCCCGGCAGCGGGCTGATCATGATGCCGCCGGTCTCGGTCTGCCACCACGTGTCGACGATCGGGCACCGCCCGCCGCCGATGTTCTTGTGGTACCAGAGCCACGCCTCGGGGTTGATCGGCTCCCCGACCGACCCGAGGAGCTTGAGGCTCGACAGGTCGAACTTGGCGGGGATGTCCTCGCCCCACTTCATGAAGGTGCGGATCGTCGTCGGCGCGGTGTAGAGGACCGTCACGCCGTACTTCTGGATGATCTCCCACCAGCGGCCCTGGTGCGGGGTGTCCGGGGTGCCCTCGTACATGATCTCGGTCGCGCCGTTCGTCAGCGGCCCGTAGATGATGTAGGAGTGCCCGGTGACCCAGCCGACGTCGGCGGCGCACCAGTAGACGTCCTTGCCGGGGTGGACGTCGTGGACGACGGAGTTCGTGTAGGCCGCCTGGGTGAGGTAGCCGCCGGTCGTGTGGAAGATGCCCTTCGGCTTCCCCGTCGTCCCCGAGGTGTAGAGGATGAACAGCGGGTGCTCGCTGTCCATCGGCTGGGCCTCGTGGGTCTCCGGCTGGTCGTCGACGACGTCGTGCCACCAGATGTCGCGGTCGTCGTTCCAGTCGACCTCCTGGCCGGTCCGCTTGACGACGAGAACCTTCTCGATGGGGCTGCCCTCGATCGAGACGGCCGCGTCGACGGCCGACTTCATCGCGACGGCCTTGCCCCGGCGGAACTGGCCGTCGGAGGTGATGACGATCTTGGCGTCGGCGTCGTCGATGCGGGTGTGGAGCGCCTCGGCGGAGAAGCCACCGAAGACGACCGAGTGGGGGGCGCCGATCCGGGCGCAGGCCAGCATGGTGAAGGCCGTCTCCGGGATCATCGGCATGTAGATCATGACCCGGTCGCCCTTGCCGACACCGAGGGACTCCAGGGCGTTCGCGGCCTTGCAGGTCTCGCGGAGCATGTCGTGGTAGGTGAGGACGCGCGTGTCGCCGCCCTCGCCCTCGAAGTAGATCGCGACCCGGTCGCCGTTGCCCGCCTCGACGTGCCGGTCGAGGCAGTTGTATGCCGCGTTCAGCTCGCCGCCGACGAACCACTTGGCGAACGGCGCGTCACTCCAGTCGAGGGTCTGCTCGAAGTCCTTGGCCCACGTGATGCGCTCCCGGGCCTGCCTGGCCCAGAACTCCGGCCCGTCGGCCGCGGCCTCGTCGTACAGGGCCGCGCTGCCGTTGGCCTGCGCAGCGAAGTCCGCGGGCGGTGGGAAATCATGGCCCTGCGGCCGGCTGGACACGTTCTCGTCGGTCACGGCTTCCTCCTCGTTGAGCGAACCGATGGGCGCACCGGCGGTCTCGGCGCCCGGCACACTCCTCACACAACCGTCTTACCCTGTGAGGAGCAACACACCACATGCGTTCGCGCGACGGACGGGCCCTCCGTGCGACGAGCGGCGGAGGGAGGGCCGAAGTGGACAACCTGTGCAGCCCGGCGCCGCTGTGTCGCCGGGTTGGTGGCGGTGTTGCGCACGGTGCTGGGCAAGACTTCCGCTGTGCGGAGGAACCGTGGTTGCCTGAGTGATCCGGGTCACATCCGGCCACGGCTCGAGGAGGTGCCGACATGTTCGAGGAAGGCCAGCTGTACTCGCCCGTCACCCAGGGCGAGGACGGCACCGTCGAGGTCCACCTCGGGAGAACCACCCCGGGTTCACCGACGCGGCATACCGCTCCCGGCGCGGCGACATCGCCGCCGCCGCGCTCTCCTGGGAGCCGGGGACCCCGCTGCCGGTGATCGACTACACCGAGAGCGAGCACGACATCTGGCGGCGCGCGGCGCGCGGCTCGCCCCCAAGCACGAGAAGCGGGCCCACGGCGAGATCCTCGCGGCCAAGGACGCCCTCGCCCTGCCGACCGACCACGTCCCGCAGCTCGCCGAGGTGACCGAGCGGCTCCTGCCGCTGACCGGCTGGCGCTACATCTGTGCCCCCGGGCTCGTGCCGCTCCGGGACTTCTACGGCGCCCTGGGGGATCGGACGTTCCACTCCACGCAGTACCTGCGGCATCCGAGCGAACCGCTCTACACCCCGGAGCCGGACATCATCCACGAGGTCATCGGCCACGCGAACCCGCTCGCCAGCCCGCGCTTCGCCCGGATCACCGAGGCGGCCGGCGCCGCGTCACGCCGGGTCGAGACCGACGAGGCGATGCAGTTCGTCGCCGACGTCTTCTGGTTCTCGATGGAGTTCGGCGTCATGACCGAGGACGGCGAGCCGAAGGCCTACGGGGCAGGGATCCTCAGCAGCTAGGGCGAGATGGACGAGTACGTCGAGGTCGAGCACCGGCCGCTGGATCTCGTGGCGATGGCGACGCTCGACTACGACATCACCCGCTACCAGCCGGTCCTGTTCTGCGCCGAGTCGCTCGACCAGGTCGAGGGGGTCGTCGGCGGGTTCTTCGACACCGTGACCGACGACGCCGTCGCCGAGATGCTCGCCGGGGCGGCCGCCACCGCCTGACCCCGAGCCTCCGCGGGCCGGGGGAGGGCTCGGGCCCGGGCCTCGGCGAGCCCGGGGCCTCCGGGGGCCCGGGCCGACCCGCGCACCGGTGTGTCGCGGCATACCCCAACTTTCCCGCCCGATACACGAAACACCCACCGGACAAGGGAAAAGAACTCCTGCCTCGTCGGCGTGGCGTGTATCGGGCGGGAAAGTTGGTGAGGGGGGCGCGGCGGGGTATGCCGGTCAGGCGACGTTGCTGCGGGGGCTGCGGACGACCGGGCGGCCGGACCCGGTCCAGGCCGAGGTCCCTCCGGCCACCGACCATGCGTCGTAGCCGGCGGCGAGCAGCTGGGCCGTGACCCGAGGCGCTGCGGTTGCCGCTGTCGCAGATGACGTAGACCGGGTGGCGACGAGGGACCGCGTGCATCCGGTGGCCGACGTCGCCGACGGGCATGAGGCGCGCGCCGGGGACGTGTCCGGCGATGTACTCGTGCGGCTCCCGCACGTCGATCGTGCAGGCGCCGTCGGCGCGGGCGGCGGCGAAGGCGGCGGTCGTGACGTCACGCATGGCGCGGCATACTCCTCGTGGCTCGGCGACGGGGGAGCGGCTGTTATACCCCCTGGGGTATGCTGACGATAGCAAAACCCGCCCGCGCGCCCAACTCCCGCCGAGAGGACCCGACATGGCCCCCTTCACCACCTGGCCCCGGCGGCGGTGGGCGGTGGCGTCCGCGCTCGCCCCGGTCCTCGCGGTGCTCTTCGCCCTGGTCGCACCCAGACGTGCCCCCGGCGAGTCCGCCGTCGGCTGGTGGCTCGGTCTCGCCGTGGGGCGGCATCGCTCGCCGCGCTCGTCCTCGCGAGCTACGTTCCCGCGGCGGGGTGGCGGCCCGAAGCTTCGGGTGCACCCCGTGCGCCGCGATGTCCGGGGTGACGACCTTCGCAGCGGCCTTCGCCTTCGCG
>CAVUXP010000001.1:0-89039 GCA_963745335.1 uncultured Actinomycetota bacterium | reverse complement strand
GTCACAACATTTGGTGAGATACAGATACGTTTTGGTTAGCTCTATGTTTGTTGGACTTGCCGAGCTTCGGATTAATAGAGATGCTTGCAAGCAGTTGATGAACGGAAGGATAGCGATATGTATGCGGTTCGCCCATCTATTTATCAAGGTGCAATGATGATCTGGCCGTCATAAAAAAGGGCCCGCACAGGGTCGTTTGTAAAAATTGACGATGTGCGGGCCTGATGATCAGCCGGCAATTTCGGCTTTAAGCTCCTTCTTGAGAATTTTGCCGGTGGCCGTCATGGGCAGACTTTCCCTGATCTCTACAATCCGCGGATATTTATAGGCCGCCATCTGTTCTTTGGACCATGCCAGGATGTCGTCTTCGGTAGCCGTCTCGCCTGGTTTCAATACGATATATGCCTTGACTTCTTCCCCGTGGGAATCGTGGGGAACCCCGATGACCGAGGCCAGAGAAACGGCCGGGTGGGTCATCAGGACCTCCTCGATTTCCCGCGGGTAGACATTGAATCCGCCCCGGATAATCATGTCCTTGACGCGGTCCACGATGTAGACGTACCCATCCTCGTCTTTCCACCCCAGGTCGCCGGTATGAAACCAGGCAGTGCCCATGAAAGCTTCGGCGGTGGCTTCCGGCTTGTTGTAGTAGCCCTTCATCACATTGTGGCCCCGGATGGCAATCTCCCCCACCTCGCCGGTCGCGACTTCGTTGTCGTCCTTGTCCACGATCTTGACCTCCACCCCCCAGATCGGCGTTCCAACCGAGCCGGGCTTGCGCTCCTTGTGCAGGTGGTTGAAGGTGGCTACCGGACAAGTTTCCGACAATCCATAGCCTTCCATGATGGGAATGTTGTATTTGGCTTCGATGCCCTTAATAATCTCCAGGGGGAGCGAGGAGGCTCCGCACACGCCAATCCGCAGCGTGTTCGCAATGTCTCGAGATCAAAACGCTTCTCCTTGTCCTCATAAGTCAACAGCGCCCAGTACATCGTAGGCACACCGACGAAAATCGTCACCCTTTCTTCCGCATGGCGCTAAACAGCCTCCGGCGTAAACCGGGGGATCAGCATGAGGGTGTTGCCCATGGAAAAGCCGGCATTCATCTGGCAGGTCTGCCCGAAGGAGTGAAACAGCGGAAAACGAGGGCGTGCACATCGTCGGGCTGCATGAGGATGATATCTTTTGTGCCCCGCGCATTGAGGGCCATGTTGGCGTGCGACAGTTCAGCACCTTTGGGAAATCCCGTCGTGCCTGACGTATAGAGAATGACGGCCGTATCGTCGAAATTCGTGGCGACGGTGTCGAAGGTGGGCGGCTGCCCAGCGATCAGCTGCCCCAGGGTCGCGGTGCCCTCGATGGGCGACGGCGCCTGGGGATCGGCCGTCATCACCCGAAATGCCGACACCCTTCGGCGTCCTGAAACCCTTTCCAGCCCTCTTGGGCCATGGGCAGGTCGGGGGTGCCCTGAAAGCAGAAATAGGCTTTGGCGTCGCTGTCCTTGAGGTGATAGGCGATCTCACGGCCTTTCAGGAGAACGTTCAAGGGCACCACCACGGCGCCGGCTTTGAGGATGCCGTAGTAGATCATCGGGAAATAGGGCAGATTCGGGCAGCTCAGCGCCACCTTGTCGCCCTTGGCGATCCCGGCGGAGGCCAGCCCGTTGGCCACCTGGTTGGCAACGGCGTTCACCTGCGCGTAGCTAAAGCGTTTGTCGCCGAACACGATCGCGGTTTTCGAAGGCCCTTCTTGGGCGCTGTGTTCCAGCACGGCAGCCAGGTTCAGCATGTTTGCATCCTTTCCTTTTATGGTTCCCCCGGCCTCCTGGGCGGGGTCTATTACGATGGCATCTCGGCTCCGACCATCAAATTTTTCCGGGCACTTGAGACATGATGTATTCCGACAGGGCTGTGATGGTCAGGCTGGGGTTGACCCCCAGATTGGCCGGCACCACCGAGCCGTCGGCGATGAACATGTTGGGATAGCCGAATACTTCGCCGTTGGTCCCGACCACCCCTTTTTGAGGAGACGTCCCCATGCAGCAGCCTCCCAGAATGTGAGCGGTGGACGACGCATTGAAAGCGGCCTCGCCGAAAAAACTCAATGGGATACCGTCCATCTTCTTCGCCAGACGTTTCGTCACCTCATTGGCGATGGGGATATAGGCTGGCGCCCGCTTCTGCCCCGGAGGCGTCTCCGAGTTCAGGCTATAGCCCCCCATGCGCCACCAGCGGGGCTGGTAGTCGAGCTTCAGATAGTTCTCGTCGGTCTGCATCACCAAAACCACCGTGGTGGACGCCGCCTTTCCCAGGGGCCACAACAGTTTTACGAACCGCAGGGGGTGTTTCACGATTTCCCCCAGATAGCGCATCCCCCGGGGAAGGGTGCCGCCGCCGTCCGTCATTAGGGTAAACAGGTTCAGCAAAACATCGGAGCCTTTGTTGTAGCGCACCATCTCGATGTGGGTGGTGTCGTCGGCATAGATGCCCGAGGTGATGGCGATCTGGTCGTTCCAGTCCGCCGCTTTTGTCCCCGGACATTCACCCAGGATCGCTTCCGAATTGGTGCGAACATAGTTGCCCAGCTGGGGGGAAAGCTCCGGCAGCATCCCGCTTTGGCGGCACTGCATGAGCAGCTTCACGGTCCCCAGAACACCGCCACTGAAAAACCACCCCTTTGGCCCGATAGATCCGTTGGGGATGGCTAAACCCCGTGGACTTTCGGGTTAGAATTTCATAGCCGCCGTTCCAGGGGCGCACGCCGGTGACCTCGGTTTCCGGAAAGATCCGGGCGCCGTTGCCTTCGGCCAGATAGAGGTAGTTGCGGTCCAGGGTGTTTTTAGCCCCCACCGGACAGCCCACCATGCAGGAGCCGCAGAAGGTGCAGCCGGTGCGCGCGGGGGCCCCGCCCCCCGAAATAGGGGTCCGGGACGGTTTTATCCGGTTCGCCGAAGAAAATGCCCACGTCGTTTTTATGAAAAGTGTCCTTGCCCCGCATATCGATGCCGACCTGCGGCCGGCACTCGTCCGCGCGGCCGACCTGGGGGCTTGGATTGGAACCCAGTATCCGCCGGGCCTCCTGGTAATGGGGCATCATGGTCGCCTTGCAGTCGGGAATGCCCCATTTCCGGCCGCTCGAAAACCTACCGATCCCCGGTGGGATCAGCTGCTGGTTGGCATAGACCAGACTTCCGCCGCCCACGCCCCCGCCGTGGAAGATGAGCACATGTTTGAGCTGGGTCAGCATCTGATACCCATAGCACCCCAGCTGGGGCAGCCACATATACTTTGCGGGTGTTCCAGTTGGTCTTTAGGAAGTCTCCTTCTGCCAGCGTTTGCCTTTTTCCAGCACGGCCACCTATACCCCTTCTCGGATAACCGCAGGGCCGAAACACTGCCGCCGAAACCGGAACCAATAACGATGTAGTCGTAGTCGAAGCGATCTCTTTGCATCATGCGATCTCCTATTCGTGATTCATTGAGGTTCGGACAGTCTTTGCAATATCAACTCGTTCAGGCCAAGGCGGGACAAGGCTGCGCTAAAGGTATCCCCCGATTGTCAAAACCCCGCAGGCGGTAGTAGTCATCGAGCATCGTTTCCAAAGGAACCGTGCGACTCATGGGTCCAGGCGCGGCCCTCGCGGAGAAAACGCGCGGCAGAGTGTCGTCCTTGCGGGAATCCCTTCCCGGGTGTTCATCAGACGTTCGAGCGTGTGGATTCGTTCGCCGGCGCGGAGAAATTCCGCCAGGCTGAGGTTCAGGCCGGTGACGCTGTTGTACAGCCGGTTAACGTGGGATAAGGATCAGTTTCTGGGCAACCCGCGGAAGATACTGCATGTTCAACGCAACATCCATTTGGGTGTGTATTTCACGATGGGCTCCTCAAGAACATAGGCGAAAGCCGTGAATTGACAGACATGCAACGAGTTGACTGCCGCAAACAGATTTTCAAAAAATTTTACGAAGTGTGCTTTGGCGCGCGTGGTGTAGGGATTGAGAAACCCCATAAACACTTCCAGGGCAAACGTCGTAGCGGAGAGATGACAGGCCCCCCGATTGGCCACGGCATAGGACAGTCCCTGACCCCAGGCCCCGCGCGGGTCGTAGCCTGCCATATCGAGCCCCTTGATCTGGATGGCAAAATCGGCGCCGCCGTATTTGGCCGCCAAGCGGCGGGTTCCCTGGGCCAGTTCGTCGCCCCGCCCCTGGCGGTGGGCGATGGCGCGAATCGTGTCGGAAATCCCCTCAGGCGACCCGAACGCCAAATCGGTTGGCCGCAGATGGCGTTCCCCGGCTTCCATCACCCAGGCCAGGGTGGCACCGGTGGAAATGGTGTCCAACCCCATGGCACCGCAGAGATCGTTCCATTCGGAAATCTTTTCGGTGTCGAAGATGCCGATGTTGGGGCCCAGCAGGCTGGTGGTTTCGTATTCCGGGATCTGGCGCACCGAGCCGTCGGGATAGGTGCCTTTATGGCCGCAGAGAATTTTGCACGGCAGGCAGGTGCTCGGCCGGGTGTTGTACTTCTTCTGCATGGTTTCGCCGGAGACTTCCCCCGCCCGCTGGTGGGTGCCCTCTCTAAAATTGCTTACCGGGAGAATCCCCCCCTGATTGCACAGGTTCACATTGGCGGCCGTGCCGAAATGGCGATAGGCATGCCCGGTAAAATGATTGGCATCCACCTGCTTCCCGGCCTTGCGGGAAACCGCTTTAAATCGGGCCGGATCGTGGGGCTGGATTTTAAAGCGCCCCCCTAAGGCAACGACGGCTTTCAGCTTCTTGGCGCCCATGACGGCGCCCATGCCGCCCCGCCCCAGGAACCGGTGGCCGGAGGCCACGTTGGCGAATAGAACGCGGTTTTCGCCGGCCGGACCGATGGCCATCACGCCGCTTTTTTTCCCGTCGGCCAGCTGGGCCTGGGTCTGCCGGGTGTCCAAGCCCCACAACGCCGAAGCGTCCTCGAAGGCCACCTGGTCGGCATCGATTTTAAGATAGAGGGCGTCTCCGACCTACCACGAATGATGAGTCCGTCGTAGCCGGCCGTTTTAAAGGCCATGCCGAAAGGCCCCCCACAGGAGGACGACAGCAGGATGCCGGTGAGCGGTGATTTGGTCAGGGCAGCAAAGCGTCCGCTGCACGGCGCTCCCGTGCCCATCATGACCCCCATCATGAAGACCAGGAGATTGTCGGGCCCGAGAGGATCGACACCTGGCGCCAGGCGCTCATGGATCAATTTCAGGCCCAGACCCTTGCCGCCGAGGTAAAGCTGGCGGTCCTCTTCGGTAACGTTGATCACATGCGACGTCCGATCCGACAAATTGACCTCAAGGACGCGATTGCTGGTGCCGACGATGGTTTCCATGCATTCCCTTTCATGGATACGGGATGAGAATCTTGAAATTTTGCGGTCCGACCCGGCTTTCACGCCGGACCCTTCATCCGATCAACGAATGCTGTTCAGCGATTGCAGACCAACCCCTATATCAAAGGACGTGCCAATATCGCCTAATGCAGGAATGATTTAATTATTCACTGTATTTACAGTTTGTTGAATCATACTGGGGAGAAACAAGCAAGGAAAGGAAGAAATGCCATAATTGACAATTTTACAGGCTGTTTATCCATCAACTATTTGAATATATAATATATTTAAATTTTGTCATTATTGGCACTTTTTATGCCTGATCAGGTCATAGCGCTTTAACTTGCGATAGAAAGTCCGGATCGGCAACCCGATCCACCGGGCTGCTTCGTCCCGACGCCATTGGTGCTTTTCGAGGGCCGTGACCAGCAGCCGCCTTTCGAAACCCGCCATCGCTTTATTGAAGAATGCGTCTTGCGCCTCCAAGTCCGTGTCGATCTTATCATTTTTCGATGGCGGAAGGCATACTTGTTCTTTCAACAGATCGAACTGATTTAGTGAGCGGTAGCGCTGCAGCACGTTTTGTAGTTCCCGCACATTGCCCGGCCAATCGTGGCGCATCATGGCTTCCAGCATTTCTCCGGTCAGGGCGGTCCTTCCTCCGCATCCCCCTCTGATTGCATAAAATGCTCGATCAGCAACGGGATGTCCTCCCGGCGTTCCCTGAGTGAAGGGAGCTGTATGGGGATGATGTGGACGCGGTAAAAAAAATCCTCGCGCATCAAACCGCGATTCACCTGGGCTTTCAGGTCACGGTTGGTGGCGGCAATGATACGCACATCCGGCTTTTTGACGTCCCGGCCGCCCACCGCTGAATACCCCCCGCCCTCCAGGACCCGCAGCAGTTTGACTTGCAGATTGGGTCCGATTTCACCCAGTTCGTCCAAAAACAGGGTGCCGCCGTCGGCCAGGTCCAGATACCCCTCCTTGTCGGCGGCAGCGCCGGTGAAAGCGCCTTTGCGATAGCCGAAGAACTCGCTCTCCAGCAAATTTTCAGGGATGGCGCCGCAGTTGACCGGAATGAAACGCCCCTCCTTGCGATTGTTGAGCCGGTGGATGGCCCGTGCCACAAGTTCCTTGCCGGTGCCGGACTCCCCATAGATGATGGCATTGGCATTCGTAGCGGCGGCCTTCAAAATCAATTCGTAGACCTCCTGCATGGCCGGCCTCTTGCCGATAATGTCCTCGAAGCGATAGCGGTCCCTGATGTTCGAACGCAGACGCAGGTTTTCCTTTTGCAGATAGGCCTCGCGTTCGCGCAGGGCATCGGCCTGGCGCCTCCTTTCGGTAATGTCGTGGATGATACCCTCGATGAACCGCAGGCGCCCGTCGACTTCGGTGATCGGACGGGCGTTGAGGAAACCCAGATGTGCCTCCGTCCCGGCGGCGAAATTCCACCTCGTAGCCCGAGACCGGCGCGTTGTGTTCCAGGAGGTCTATGAACTCCCGACGCGCGGCCGCGGAGACATAGAGATCCTGACCGATATCATTGACTCGACGCCAGCAGGTCATCGACCGAGGCGTAGCCCAGCATGCGGGCCATGGCCGGACCGGCGTTCACCAATTGGCCGTCGGCAGGGTCTTGTGGGCGCTGACGACCATGGCGTCGGCACCGGCCGCGATGGCATGGGGTGGCAGGGCCGGGTGGAACCCGAAGTGGGCGGCCCAGGCGGCGTCGACGACGAGCGGTATGCCGTGCCGTCCCTGCCGGGGCCGGCCCGGGTCGCGGTGGTGGTGGGCGACGGCGGCCAGGCCCGCGAGGTCGCCCACCGTCCCGACGTACGAGGGGTCGCCGACGAGGACGGCCGTCGCGTCCGGCGCCTGCTCGAGGGCCGCGGCGAGATCGGCCGGGGAGACGCCCGTCGGGAGGCCGAGGACGGGGTCGACCCGCGGGCGCACCCAGACGGGGGTGAGCCCGGCGAGGACGAGCCCGAGGAGCATCGAGCGGTGGAGGGTCCGGCCGACGATGACCCGGTCGCCGGGGCGCCCCAGGGCCAGGGCGAGGGCCTGGTTGCCGTGGGTGGACCCCCCGACCGAGAAGCGGCAGAGGTCGGCGCCCCACAGCCGGGCCGCTCGGCGCTCCGCCTCGGCGAGCAGGCCGCCGGACAGCGACATCGTGTCGAGCCCGGCATGGAGCGGCACGTCGCCGACGACGACGTCGCCGACGAGGTCGGTGCGGTGCTTGTGCCCCGGGATCGTGAACGGCCTGCTCTCCCGCTCCCGGAACCGGAGCCAGGCGTCGAGGAGCGGCGCGTCGCCGCGCAGGCCACGCGGGTCAGTGGGCACCGCTGCCGCCTCCGCACCCGTCCATGGCGGCCACTGTAGGGCCGGGAGGAGCCCGTCCGGGGGGTGGCCGCGCCGCGCCGGACCCATCCGAACCGGCCACCGGGGCCGAACCACGACCATGCCTGCTCAGCAGACCCCGTCCCGAACCGGCTCCGCCGTCGCCGGCCTGCTCGCCGCCGCGGTCGGCATGGCGGTCGGCCACCTCGTGGCGGCGTTCGTCGCGCCCGCCGCCTCTCCCGTCCTCGCCGTCGGGGCGAGCGTCATCGACGCGACCCCGACGCCGGTCAAGGAGTGGGCCGTCCGCACCCTCGGCACGAACGACAAGCCGGTGCTGCTCGGGTCGGTTGCCCTCGTCACCGCCGTCGCCGCCGCCCTCATCGGCCTCACCGGCCGACGACGCCCTCGGCTCGCCGGCGCTCTCGTCGCGGGCCTCGGGGCCGTCGCCGGCCTCGCGGCGGTCCTGCGCCCGGCGGCCGGACCCGTCGACATCGTGCCGGCCCTCGCCGCGGCCGTCGCCGGCGTCCTCGTCCTCGTCTGGCTACGCTCCCTCCTCGGCGGGCGCGGCGGGTGGGAGGAGCGGCGGGAGTCGCCCCTCGACCACTCGGCGCGCGCACCCGGAGCCCCCGCCACCCCCCGCCGGCGCACGTTCCTCCTCGGCGCCGCGGGTGCGGGGGTCGGGGCCGTCGGGGTCGGCGCCCTCGGCCAGGCCGTGCTCGCGCGGTCCGGTGGCGCGGCGTCCGTCACCCTCCCGGCACCCAGCACGACCGAGCCACCCCTCCCGAGCGGTCTCGACACGAGCGTCGACGGGATCAGCCCCTTCCGCACCCCCGTTCCGGACTTCTACCGCGTCGACACCGCCCTCGTCGTGCCGCGGGTCGACCCGGGTGCGTGGCGGCTCGAGGTGGACGGCCGCGTCGACCATACCCTGGGCCTCGGCTACGACGACCTGCTCGCCATGCCGATGGTCGAGCGGGACATCACGCTCAACTGCGTCAGCAACGAGGTGGGCGGCCCCTACGTGTCCTCCGGTCGCTGGCAGGGCGTGCTCGTCCGGGACCTGCTGGACCGGGCCGGCGTCCAGGACGGCGTCGAGCAGATCCTCAGCGAGTCGGTCGACGGCATGACGATCTCGACCCCCGTCGAGGCACTGACCGACGACCGGGACGCCCTCGTCGTCGTCGGCCTCGACGGCGACCCGCTGCCCGCGGAGCGCGGCTTCCCCGCCCGCCTCCTCACGCCCGGCCTCTACGGCTTCGTCGGCGCGACGAAGTGGCTGACCCGGCTGACCGCGACCACCTACGGCGACGACGAGGCGTACTGGACCAAACGGGGCTGGGCCACGGACGCCCCCGTCAAGACCCAGAGCCGCATCGACACGCCGGCCGGCCTGCGGACCTACGACCCCGGCCGGATCGCCGTCGGCGGCGTCGCCTGGTCCCAGGCGGACGGGGGCATCTCCGGTGTCCAGGTCCGCGTCGACGACGGCCCGTGGCAGGACGCCCGCCTCGGTCCCGACGCCGGTACCGCCTACTGGCGGCAGTGGGTGTGGCGCTGGGAGGCGACCACGGGGCGGCATACCCTCACCGCCCGCGCCGCGGACGGCGACGGCCGGACCCAGACGGCCGACCGCTCCGCACCCTTCCCCGACGGCGCGTCCGGCTACCACTCCATCGTCGTCCTCGTCTCGTGACCACCGGCCACCCACCTCGAAAACCGTTGGGGATCCGACCAATCCGCCACACCGGCCGCCCCGAATACCGGATGCACACACTCACCGAGAAGGAGACCCACATGCGACTCGCTCGCCGCACCGGCATCGCCGCCATCTGTCTCGCCCTGCCCCTCGGCCTCGCGGCCTGCGGCGGTAGCTCGAGCTCCACCGGGGCCGACTCCTCGTCGACGTCCTCGAGCCCGATGAGCGACAGCCCCACGAGCGAGGCCTCGACGGCCGCCGCCGACATGCCCTTCGGCTCCGCCTGCTCGGCCGTCCCGGCCAGCGGTGCCGGCTCGTTCGAGGGGATGGCCACGGACCCGGTCGCGACCGCGGCCAGCAACAACCCGGTCCTCAGCCAGCTCGTCGGCGCCGTCAAGAAGGCCGGCCTCGTCGACACCCTCAACACCGCGCAGGACATCACCGTCTTCGCGCCGACCAACGACGCCTTCGCGGCCGTCCCGAAGAAGACGCTCGACGCGGCCATGGCCGACCCCAAGGGTCTGCTGACGAAGGTCCTCACGAACCACGTCGTCCAGGGCCGGCTCTCCCCGGACGAGCTCGCCGGCGACCACAAGACCCTGGCCGGGACGACCATCTCCGTCACGGGCTCGGGCGAGGACTTCACCGTCGGTGACGCCCACGTCGTCTGCGGCAACGTCCAGACGGCCAACGCGACGGTCTACATCATCGACGGCGTGCTCCTGCCGCAGTGATCGGCGGCCGCGGGTCATGATGGACCACATGCCAGCGGACCCCCCAGAGCCCCGGCCCTGGGGGGCCGCTGCCACGACGACCGACCTCAGCGAGCTGCTGAGGGCCGCCGCCACGGGCGACGAGACCGCGTTCGCCGACCTCTACGACGCGACGTCGGCCCGCCTCTACGGCCTCGTCCTGCGGGTCGTCCGCGACCCGGCGCAGGCCGAGGAGGTCACCCAGGAGGCGTTCCTCGACGTGTGGCGTGCGAGTGCGCGCTTCGACCCCGCCGCCGGCAGCGCCATGGGCTGGATGCTCACGATCGCGCACCGGAAGGCCGTCGACAGGGTGCGGTCGGCCCAGGCCGCCACCGACCGCGAGGACCACTACGGCGCGAGGACGCAGGACCGCTCGTTCGACGCCACGGCCGAGCAGGCCGAGAGCGAGCCTCGACGCCCAGCGGGTCCGGCGGGCGCTCGGCACGCTGACCGACACCCAGCGCGGCGCCGTCGAGCTCGCCTACCTGGGCGGTTACACCCACACCGAGGTCGCCACCCTCCTGGGGGTGCCCCTCGGCACGGCCAAGACACGAATCAGGGACGGCTTGATCCGTCTCCGCGACACCCTGGGGATGCAGCCATGAGTGCCGATGTCCACGGACTCTCCGGTGCGTATGCCGTCGACGCCCTCGACGAGCGCGAGCGCGTCGCCTTCGAGCGACACCTCGCCGAGTGCGCCGAGTGCCAGGCCGAGGTCGCGAGCCTGCGGGCCGCCGCGACCGAGCTGGCCGGCCTCACCGAGGTCGCCCCACCGCCCGAGCTGCGCGATGCCGTCCTCGAGCAGATCCGGACGGTCCGACCGCTACCGCCGACCACGCCGGCGACGGCGTCGGAGACCCCGGCCGCCGGGGACGACGTCGTCGTGCCGATGCGCCGACGCCGCATGCTGGCCTGGCTCGGCGCCGCGGCGGCCGCCGTGATCGTGGCCATCGGGGGGCTCGTGTGGAGCCCCTGGAGCGACACGACGCCGCCGACGGTCGCCGAGCGGGTCCTCCAGGCCGCCGACGCCCAGCGATACACCCAGCAGGTCGACGGGGCCCGCGCGACGATCGTCCGGAGCCCGTCGGTGGGCCGGGCGGTCCTCGTCGCCGAGCACATGCCGTCGGCGCCCGCCGGCAAGGACTTCCAGCTGTGGCTGCAGGAGCCGGGCCAGGGCATGGTGAGCGCCGGCCTCATGCCGCACTCGAGTGCCCGAGTCCGTCACCGTCGTCCTCGAGGGCGACGCCGCGACCGCGACGGCCGCGGGGATCACCCTCGAGCCGTCGGGTGGATCGACCCAACCGACGACGCCGCCGCTCGCGCTGTTCTCCTTCGCCTGAACGTCGCGCGCACCGGCTCGGCCCGGCATCCGCCCGTCCCCTCCGGATGCCGGTCCGGCTCGCTCGCCCTTCGGGCACGCCGGCGCCGAGAGCCCATGTGGGTAACCGCGTGGGGTCCCGTCCTGCCCCACCTACAGTTGACGGGTGCCCACGTCCCCTCCCGCCGACCTCGTCGGACCGGTGCTCGTCGCGCTCCGCCGGCTGGCCGAGCGAGGACGAGCGGTCGAGGACGACGTCCTCGCGGGGCTTGCCGTGCTCGGCGAGCCGGTGCCGCAGCGCACCCTCGACGACTGGCTCGACCAGGCCGCCGACACCCTCCGGGCCGTCGGCGAGGAGGCCGCGGCGCAGGAGCGTCTCCTCGCCCCTGCCGGCACCCGACCCGACGACCGAGTCGTGCCACGCGCCCGTGACGTCCCGAGGAGGTCATGGTGACGAGCGTGCCCGGTGACCCCGGCTCCCTCTCCGCCCTCGGCGCCACCCTCGGCCGGTCCGGCGCCGCGCTCCACGCGGACGCGAGGGCGCTGGCGGCGGCATACCGCGACCTCGGCCGGGACTGGGGCGGGCGGGCGTCGGTCCAGGTGCGGCGCCGAGGTGAGGCGCTCGGGTCGGCCGCCGACGCGCTCGCGGAGCAGCTGAGCGAGGTCGGCGTCGCCCTCCAGGACCACGCCACCGACCTCGCCGAGCTCGTGGCCGCCGCCCGCGTCCTCGGCGAGCGGGCCGAGGCGGAGGGCCTCCGGGTCCGGGACGGCCGGGTCGAGCTCGGCTACGGCGTGACGGGCGAGGCCGTGGCCGCCCGTGCGGATGCCCGCGACCGGCGGCGGGCCGAGCTCCAGGCCGAGCTCGACGTCGTCCTCACCCAGCTCGGCCGACGACGACGTCGACTTCTCGCCCTCGTCGCGGGCTCATCCGAGACCCTCGCGCGGGTGTCGACGTCGCTGCGCGACCTGTGACGGCTCCTCGACACCACGGTGGCGCGTGCGCCGGTTCGTGGAAGGATCGTCCGAACCGACCGACGACGGCCGCGCCGTCCCGACCCAGCAGGAGCCATCCGTGCGACTGACGACCCGCGAGGAGTTCGAGACCTCGCCCGAGGCGGTCTTCGCCGTCATCCGCGACGAGGAGTTCCAGCACGCGAAGTGCCACGCCACCTCGACGGGGAAGTTCAGCGTCGACATCACCGAGAACGGCGACCGCACCGTCGTCCGCTCCCGGCGGCACCTCCCCAGCGACGGCCTGCCCGACGCCGCGCGGTCCTTCGTCGGGGATGAGCTCACCGTCATCGAGACCCAGGACTGGGGGCCCGCCGACGACGACGGCACCCGGGTGTGCCGCG
Source organism: uncultured Actinomycetota bacterium (assembly GCA_963745335.1). Lineage (GTDB taxonomy): Bacteria > Actinomycetota > Actinomycetes > Actinomycetales > Dermatophilaceae > CAVSJJ01. Next base: position 76,214 of record CAVUXP010000001.1, on the reverse strand, counting down.
TCGACCTCCACGTCACCGGCGCGCCCCTCACCTTCCGGGGCGAGGCGGTCCTCGCCCCCGGGGGGCAGGGCACCATCGAGAGCCTCGACGGCGAGCTCAAGGCCAACGTGCCGTTCATCGGCGGTCGGATCGAGAAGGCCGCCGCCGACCCGATCCTCGCCGCCATCACCCTCGAGGCGACGACCCTGCGCGAGTTCCTCGCCCGCTGAGGCCCACCCCGCGGGCCAGCCGGTCCGGCCACCCGGCCCACCCAGGGTCACGCCTCACCCCACCCGGCCCACCCGAGGTCAAGAACTCACCCAATAGGGCACTTCTCGACCCGTCGCCGGCCGAAGGCCCGGCAACAACTTCCCTATTGGGTGACTTCCCGGCGGCTGGGAGGGGCGAAGCGGGTCGGCCCCGGTCAGCCCATGTGGGGGTACTCGTGCGCCGTCGGCGGGACGAGGTTCTCCTTGATCGACCGCGTCGAGGTCCACCGCAGGAGGTTCTGCGCGGACCCGGCCTTGTCGTTCGTCCCCGACGCCCGACCACCGCCGAACGGCTGCTGCCCGACGACCGCGCCCGTCGGCTTGTCGTTGACGTAGAAGTTGCCGGCGGCGAACCGCAGCCGCTCGGTCGCCTCGGCGATGGCGGCGCGGTCCTGGGCGATGATCGAGCCGGTGAGGGCGTACGGCGCGAAGGACTCCATCTGCTCCATGACCCGGTGGTAGGACCGGTCGGGGTAGACGTGGACCGACAGGATCGGCCCGAAGTACTCCTCGCGGAAGATCTCGTCGGTCGGGTCCTCTCCCAGGATGATGGTCGGCCGGACGAACCAGCCCTCGGAGTCGTCGTAGGTCCCCCCGGCGATGACCTCCAGGCCGGGCGTCGCGTGCGCCCGGTCGATCGCCGCCTTGTGCTTGGCGAACGCGCGCTCGTCGATGACCGCGCCCATGAAGTTGCTGAAGTCGGTGACGTCCCCCATCGCCAGGCCGTCCGTCACGGAGACGAGGTCATCCTTGATCCGACGCCACACGCTGCGCGGGATGTAGGCCCGCGAGGCCGCGGAGCACTTCTGGCCCTGGTACTCGAACGCCCCGCGCACCAGGGCGGTCCGCAGCACGTCGGGGTCGGCGCTCGGGTGGGCGAAGACGAAGTCCTTGCCGCCGGTCTCACCGACGATCCGCGGGTAGTGCCGGTAGCCGGTGAGGTTGTCGGCGATCTGCTTCCACAGGGTCTGGAAGGTCCGCGTCGATCCGGTGAAGTGCAGCCCCGCGAAGTCGGGGTGCGCCAGCGCGACATCGGAGACGTCGACGCCGTGTCCGCCGAGGAGGTTGATCACGCCCGGGGGCATCCCAGCCTCCTCGAGCACCTCCAGGACGACCTGGGCCGCGAGCTGCTGGCTGTGTGACGGCTTCCAGACGACGGTGTTGCCCATGAGGGCCGGCGCGGTCGGGAGGTTGCCGGCGATGGCCGTGAAGTTGAACGGGGTGATCGCGTAGACGAAGCCCTCGAGGGAGCGGTGGTCGGTCCGGTTCCACACGTTCTTGGAGTTCGCGAGGGGCTGCTCGGCGAGGATCTGCCGCGCGAAGTGCACGTTGAAGCGCCAGAAGTCGATGAGCTCGCACGCGGCGTCGATCTCCGCCTGGTATGCCGTCTTGGACTGTCCCAGCATCGTCGCGGCGTTGACCCGGGCCCGGTAGGGACCGGCGAGCAGGTCGGCGGCCTTGAGGAGGATGGCCGCCCGGTCGTCGAACGCCAGGTCCCGCCACGCCGGAGCGGCGGCCGTCGCGGCCTCGATGGCGGCTCGGGCGTCGACCTTGGTCGCCGTCCGGAGCCGGCCGAGCACCTTGCGGTGCGCATGCGGCTGGCTCAGCTGCATCCGCTTGCCGTTGCCCTCGACGCGCTTGCCGCCGATGGTGTGCGGCAGGTCGTGGACCGTCGCGGCCAGGTCCGCGAGGGCCTGCTCGAGGCCCGCGCGCTCCGGGCTGCCCGGCGCGTAGTCGAGGACCGGCTCGTTGGCGGGTGCGGGGACGGAGGTGACGGCATCCATGGGTGGGACTCCTTCGGCGACGATGGCGGGGTGCTTCGTATCGTGTCACGCCCGGCGGGGCGTCGGCGCCCGGGTCAGGAGGCGCCGGAGCCGAGGCGCAGGACCTCTTCGAGCTCGGTGACGTCGTACCAGAGCAGGTCGCCGTCGTCGGTGCCCCCCGGCGTCTCGTCGAGGTGGAAGGACACGACCCGACGGACGGGGATGGGGGCGTCGATCTCGACCTGGGTCGGCGCCTCGCCCTCGACCTCCTCGACGAGGGCCTCCTCGACGTCGGCGGCGGCGATGACCCGGCGGCCACCGGACGGGCGCACGACATCGGCCTGGGCCGCGGCACCGAGGAGGGCGGCATACTCGAGCAGCTCCTCGTCGGTGACGAGGCCGCGCTCCTGCGCTCCCGTGACGGCGTGGGCCGCCACGGGGGCCGGCCCGATCTCACGCCGGGCGCGGAGCATCGCAAGGGCGGCGTCGTCGAGCGGCACGTAGATCCGGCGCTGGGACATGGCTCCTCCGAGGGGTGGCCCGTCACCGCCGCCCCGGGTGCGGGGCGTCGAGCAGCTCTTGGAGCGCGTCGACGACGGCATGGCCCAGGACGTCGGCGTCGGGGATGGCGTCGCGGTCGGTGTACAGACCGTAGTAGACCCCACCGTCGTAGGAGGTGAGGCCGATGGACAGCGCCTGCCCCGAGCCGAGCGGCATGACGGGGTAGGTGGAGACCATCCGGGCTCCGGCGGCCGTCAGGGGCTGCTGGGGCCCGGGGACGTTCGTGATGACAACGTTGTAGAGCCGCCGCGAGACGGCACTGCCGAGCCGGGCGCCGAGGGCGTGCATCGTCGGTGGCGCGAAGCCCGCCAGCCCGGTCAGCGTCTCGGCCGGGACGGCCCTGCCCCCCTCCATCTGCTGGCGCATCGCGAAGGCGATCTGGTGCAGCCGCATCGACGCGCCCGGCTCGCCGACCGGCAGGTCGACGAAGCAGGCGGTCAGCTCGCGGCCCGTCGCGACGCCCGGCCCCCCGTGGACGCTGACGGGGACCATGGCCCGGATGGTCGTCCCGCCGTGGACGGACTCGCCCCGGGTGAGCATCCAGGTGCGGAAGGCGCCGGTGACCGTCGCGAGGACGACGTCGTTGATCGTCACCTCCTCGGCGAACGCGCCCTTGGTCAGGCGGCCGCGGACCGTCCGGTAGTCCTCGAGGTCGGTGCCGATCATGACGTAGCGCCTGGCCCGCCCGACCGTCGCGTTGAGCGGGGAGGTCGGCGCCGAGCGCGAGGCGCGGGCCAGCGTCGTCACGACCTCACCGGCGACGTCCGCGACCCGGCCGGCGGTGGCCTTGAGGTCGCGGAACCCGGCCTGGACGGTGTCGATGACCTGGGTCGGGGTCCGGAGGTTGTCGGTGACCGCGCCGAGGACGAGGTCGAGGTCGGACGGCTCGCGGTGTGGGCGCCACTCCTGGGCGGCCTCCTCGTCGACCTCTGCCGCACCGTCGAGGATGACGTGCGAGATGTCGACGGCGTTGACCCCGTCGACGAGCGCATGATGGGTCTTCGTGATGAGCGCGAAGCGGTCCTCGGCGAGCCCCTCGACGAGGTAGACCTCCCACAGCGGGCGCTCGCGGTCGAGAGGGCGGGGCAGGATCCGGGCGACGAGCTCCTCGAGCTGCTCGTCCGAGCCGGGGCGGGGCAGGGCCGAGCGCCGCACGTGGTAGGTGACGTCGAAGTCCTCGTCGTCGACCCAGACGGGGTTCGCGAGGCGCCCGGGGACCTCGCGGACCCGCTGGCGGTAGCGGGGGACGAAGGAGATCCGGCGCGAGATGAGGGTGACGAGCTGGTCGTAGTCGAAGCCCCTGCGGGGCGGGTCGAAGACCATGACCGACCCCACGTGCATGGGCGTCGTCGCATCCTCGAGGTGGAGGAAGGACGTGTCGAGGGAGCTCAGTCGATCGGCCACGGGCCCATGGTGGCAGATCGTGGACGGAGCAACGGGTCGGTCGTGATGGAGAGAACCCTCACCCACCGGTGCCGGACGGACGCCGCCCCACCCGGCGGCGGGCCGGTCCTCGCGCGCTCCCGGGCGCGGCGACCCGCTCGTCGACGACGGCGGCGAGCGAGACGAGGGCCTCGGTGACCGCGGCGTGCGGCGCCTGCTCGATGAGGGTGCGGCCGGCGAGGGTCGCGGCGTCGCAGTCCGCGGGCGCCCACGGGACGAACCGCGGCGACTCGAGCCCGGCGAAACGGGCCAGGACCTCACGGATCTGCCGCTCGGGCTGAGGACCGGCGACGCCGGCCCGGACGCGGTTGACGACGACGATGGGGACGGGCGCCGTCCGGTCCGCGAGGTCCTGGACGGCGCGGACCAGCCGCTGCAACCCGACGGGTTCGCCCGAGCCGACGACGAGCAGATGGTCCGCCTGCTCGAGGGCGGTGAGGGTCGTCGCGTTGCGCCGGGGCGCGGCGGTGTCGTAGCTCAGCTCCTCGTCGTCCTCGAGCCCGAAGCCGCAGTCGACGACGACGTGGTCGACCAGCGAACGTGCCAGGGCGAGCAGGTCCTCGACGACGGCGCCTCTCACCTCGGTCCACCGGTGGGGGGTCGGTATGCCGGTGAGCACCCGCAGGCGCGGGGAGACCCGTGGAGCGAGCCGGGCGAGGCCGGGGACGTCGAGGACGCCGTTCTCGGACGCCCGTGCCGCCGCGGCCAACCCGGGCGCCTCGTCGACGAGGGCGAGGGCCTGTGCCACGCTCGCGCCGTAGGTGTCGAGGTCGATGAGGAGGGTGTCGACACCGGACTGGGCCAGCGCCGCCGCCACGGTCGTCGCGACGGTCGTCCGTCCCGGGGCGCCGGTCGGACCCCACACCGCCGTCACGACACCCCGTCCGGGGACGGCCGGCGTCTCGAGCGGCTCGCGCGGTGCCCAGGGGCTCGGCGGTCCGACGAGGCTCTCGAGGGGGTCCGCCGGCCGGGTCGTCGTCCCGGCCACGAGCGAGCGCAATGCCTCGGCGAGGACCTCCGGCTCGTCACCGGGCGCGAGGAGGGCCGCGACACCGAGCTGGCGCAGCCGCCGCTCCCCCACCTCGTCGCCGCCGTCGACGATGCCGGCCACCCGGACCCCGTGGCCGGCGAGGTGACGCAGCGCGTCCCGGTCGAGGGCGCGCAGGTCGGGTGAGACGACGGCCACCGCCGCGAGGCCGGCCGCCGCCGAGGCGAGGAGGTCCGCGAGGTCCGGACAACGCCGCACGACGCTGACGTCCGGGGCGTCCTCGAGCGCCGTGACGAGGCCGGTCTCGAGCCGGGGGGTCACGGCGACGAGGACGGCGATCGTCATCGGGGCTCCCCGAGCGGGCTGCCGGGGACCGGCACGAGGGTGATCTTCGACCCGGCGTCGACGTCGGCGACGAGGTCGGCGACGGCGTCCCGCGGCACGAAGACCTGGACCGCACGGGTGGTGGCCCCGGACCCGAGCACACCGTCGTCGCCGGAAACCCGCAGCACGCTCACGGCCTCGAGCACCCGGTCCGGGCCGGCATACGCCGTGGCGCCGACGCTCGCGACACCGTCCGGGTCCGGCCGGTTGACGTAGACGTCGACGACGGACCCGGCCGTGAGCGAGCCGGCCGAGGTGGCCTCGACCGGGAGGGTCACCGGCTGGTGGGCGACGTCCGCACGGCTGCCGACCGCGGAGGCGGGCACGAGCTCTCCCTCACGCACCTCGCGAAGGACGAAGGCGTCCGGCGGGAGGTCGTCGGCGGCGGAGAGGTAGGCCGCCCCGCCGTCCCCCAGCCGGACGTCGACCCGGCGGACGTCGCTCGCCGTGATGGCCTGGCCGGCGACGAGGACGCCGCGGGCGGCGTAGACCGGCGCCGTGTCGCCCGCATGGGCGACGGCGAGCGACCCGAGCGCGGTCGAGACGAGGACGAGCAGCACCCCGATGACGAGGCGGGCGTCGGTCCAGGACGGTCGGCGCAGCCGGGACGCCTCCGGAGCGGGTAGGTCGGTCATCGCGGTACCCCCAGAAGTGGTGTCGCCCTGCTCTGACGGTCGGGACTGGTCCCGGGCGTCCCGTCGACGGCGATTGTGGCCCAGGAAGGCCGCCCGCGCCTCCCGCCGACGCCCGCCTGTGGACGACCGGTGAGGACGGCGCTTTGGTGGCAGACTGACGCTCGCGGCCCTGGCGGGCGACGCGGGACACGAGAGAGGAGGCCGAGGTGGCACGGCGGTTCATCCCCCTGTCCGAGGTCTCCGAGATCCTCGACATCTCCTCCGCCCAGGCGTATGCCCTCGTCCGCTCCGGGGACCTGCCGGCCATCAAGGTGGGCGGGCGTGGTCAGTGGCGGGTCGAGACGACCGAGCTCGAGAGCTACATCGAGCGGATGTACTCCGAGACCCGTGCCTTCGTCCGGTCCCACCACGGCGACGACCCGGACGGCGCCTGAGCAGGACGCACCGCATCGGACCCGCCGGCATCCGGCGCCGCACCCTGGAGGACCCATGACCGCTCCGTCCCTGTCGGCCCCGTCGTCCCCGGCTGCGCAGCCCCACCTGCTACGCCGACTGTCGGGCATCGTGGTCCTGCTGACCGTCGTCCTCACGTTCATCGGCGGCGCCGTCATCCACGGCGCACTGTCCTCCATCGCCGTCACCACGGGGTCGCTGACGAGCGGGAACGTCACCGGCCTGACCCTCGTCGCGTCGATCTGCGTCGTCCTCGTCCCGGGGCTCACCCTCGCGTTCGTCATGTCGGCCGCCGGCGAGGCGATCGAGCACCGCAGCCGGTGACCCGGGCGCCCACCGGCTTGGGTCCGGAGAACTGGTCGCGATGGCGGCCGACCACGCGGACGCACGGCAGTCGCTCAGATTTGCGTCCGGGGAACAGGTCGCGATGACGACCAGAAGCGCGGACGCAACGGGGAGCCAGGACGAGCAGGGGCGCCGGTCGACGACCCGGCGGTCCGCGGGGCCGGTCATGACCCTGCGGCTCGGACCCTCCGCACCGAGGGGGGCGGGGAGCAGGTCCGTCCCGATGTCGAGGGCCAGCACCTGGAGGACGCCGATGGCCAGAGGGCAGCGACCGCCGGTCAGGGCCCAGACGCGAGGGCGAGCTCGGCGACGTTGTCGGTCAGGTGGTAGGTGAGGAAGCGCCGGACGTTGCGGAAGGTGGCCCGGCCCAGCTCGACTGCGGCGACGATCGTGCCGAAGTGGTCGTCCAGAAGGACGAGGTCTGCCGCCTCGCGCGCGACGTCGGTGCCGCTCGCGCCCATAGCGACGCCGACGTCGGCCTCCCGCAGCGCGGGGACGTCGTTGACCCCGTCACCCGTCATGGCCACCACGTGACCCCGGGCGCGCAGGGCCCGGGCGATCCGCAGCTTGTCACCCGGTGTCACCCGCGCCACGACGGCGCCACCGGGTCGGTCGAGCACCTCCCCGAGCTCGGCGTCGTCCGGGGGAGGTCGCCGGCCGTGATGACCAGCCCGTCGGTCCCGAGTAGGCCCACCTCGCGCCCGACCGCGGCCGCCGTGCCGGGATGGTCTCCGGTCACCATGAGAACCCGAATGCCGGCCCGAGCGCACTCGCGAGGGCTGCGGCCACGTCGGCACGCGGGGGGTCCTCGATGCCGAGCAGCCCCACCAGCTCGAGGTTGTCCTCGCGCGCAGCCGCATCCGGCGGGCCGTGCCAGGTGCGCCGTGCGACGGCCACGACCCGTCGCCCACCCCACGTGAGCTCCTCGACGGCATCCCTCATGGCGACGGGAACCACGGTGCACCGGCCGAGCACCCGTTCGGGTGCGCCGAGAACGGACACCTCGGTGCCGTCGATGCTCGAGGGAGCATCCGGTCCGGGCTGAACGGCCGGCGACCTTCTCCGCCGGCGCCCGGTGCGTCCGTGCCGCACCGCAGGGCGAGGCAATGGACCGCGGCCTCCATGGGGTCACCGTCGGCCACCCACCCGCCCTCGACGACGGTGGCCCGCCCGGCCACGCAGGCTGCCGCCGTCCTGGCCAAAACGACGACGCCCACCGCCTCGCGGGACCCGTGGAGGCGAGCGACCGGCTCGTATCCCACACCCGTCACCTGGACGCGCCCGACGGGGGTGACGACGTCGACGACGGCCATTCGGTTCTGAGTGATCGTGCCGGTCTTGTCGGTGCAGATGAACGTCGTGGCACCCAGCGTCTCCACGGCGTCGAGCCGACGCACGAGCGCACTTTGGGAAGCCATGAGCTGAGCCCCACGGGCCAGGGACAGGGTGACGGTCGGCAGGAGGCCCTCGGGCACCAGGGCGACGGCCACTCCGACCCCGAACAGGAAGGCGGAGGTCGGTGACAGGCCGAGCACGAGCGCGCCGGCGCCGAGCGCAAGCCCCGTCACCGCGGCGACGACAGCGACGATCCGCACGACGCGCCCCAACTGCCGCGTCAGCGGGCTCGGCGGCCGGATGGCCGTGTCCGCCAACCGGGCGATCTCGGCCAGGGCTGTCCCCGTCCCCGTGGCGACGACCTGGCCCACCCCTCACCCTGGACGACGAAGGTGCCGGCCAGCAGACGGTCGCCTGGACCGTGTGGCACCGGCTCGCTCTCACCGGTGACGAGCGCCTCCGAGACCCGCAGGTCCACGGCCTCCCCCACCTGCGCATCCGCGGCCACGCGGTCCCCGGCCGCGAGCAGGATGGCGTCTCCGCGGACGAGGGACGTCGCGTCGACGACGGTCGTCCGGCCGTCGCGGCGGACCCGGACCGCGGTCGGCATCAGTTCGCGCAGCGCTGGGCGGACCGGTCGGCGCGGTGCTCCTGCCAGAAGGCGAAGACGCCGTTGAGCACGACGATGACCGCGATGGCGACGGCGAGGGACGGCATACCCGCGACCAGGGCCAGTCCGACGGCCACCCAGAGGAGCAGGGCCAGCAGGTGCGTCGGCTGGGCCAGCAGCTCACACCAGGCCCGTTCCGCCGGCCGGCGCCCCGGCGCCACCCTCATTCTCGGTTCGAGGACACCCTCGGCGCCCGGACCGAGCCCCGGATCACAGGGTGGCCCGGGACTCCACGAGCGCGACGGCGGCAAGGGGGATCGTCCGGACGGCGATGACGTTGGCCGCGCGGCGCGGCACCTCGGCGGGGTGCTCGGCGAGGTCGAGCGCGTCGGCCCCGACGGCGTCGATCGTCCCGACGACGACGGATCCGTCGACGTCGGTGACCCGCACGACCGCCCGGTCGCGGGAGAGGGCACGAAGCGCGTAGCCGAGCCCGAACCGGCGCGAGGACCGCTCCTCCACCGCGCCGGCGCCGAGGCCCGTCACGGAGGTGACGCCGCCGAGCGGGACGAGCGCCTCGCGCCGCCGCGGCGTCGTCGCGAGGAGAACCCAGCCGTCGCCGAGGTCGGCGACCTCACCCTCGACCCGGCCGCCCCCACGGACCGAGAGCCGCACCGCCCTGGCCGCGGTGGGCGGCGAGCCGGGCGTGGAGGGTGACCCCGGCGCGCTCGCGGCGGGTGCGGTCGGCGACCTCGGCATCCCTGCCCCGCCGCTCCTCGGCCTCCCACTGGGCGTCGAGGTCGTCGAAGAGCCCCTCCCACCTCATGGCCGCGCAGCCTACCCGGGCGTCGTCCACAGGCCCGGTTGCGCCGCATCTCCGGCGGAAATAGGGTCAAACGCATGCAAACGGCATCAAACGGCTTCGAAGCTCGGGGTTCGTCACCGCGCATGGCGCCCCTTGCCCTCGCGGTCGGTCTCGGCCTCGCGGCCCCCGCGCTCGGGATCGGCCTCGCCGGGGTGGCCCTGACCGCGGCGGACGCCGTTCACGCGCCGGGTCCGGCGGCGCCCGCCGAGGCACTGACGGCCGGGGTCGCCGCGCTGGCCCTCGTCCTCCTCGGCTGGGGTTGGGCCGGCGCCGTGCTCACGGCTCTCGCGACGCGTCCGGGACGTCTCGGGACCCGCGCGAAGGCCCTCAGCGCCCGGGTCGCGCCGCCGCTCGTCCGCCGCCTCGTCGCCGCCGTCCTCGGCGCCGGGCTGCTCGTCACCCCGGCCGAGGCCGCGGCGCCGGTGCCGCCCTGCGCCGTGACCGCTCTCGTGCTCGACGGCCATGCCCCCGACCCCACGCTCGTGCCGGAGACGCCGCCCTCCCCGGACTGGGTGCCGCAGGCACCCGTGCGTCGGCCGCAGCCCGACCCCGCCCTCCTCGTCCGGCCGCACCGGTCCGACGATGACCCCGAGGTCGTCGTCCGGCGTGGCGACACGTTGTGGGACATCGCCGCCCGGCATCTCGGTGCCGGCGCCGGCGCCGCCGAGGTGGCCCGCGCCTGGCCGCGGTGGTATGCCGCGAACCGGTCCGTCATCGGGCCCGAACCGGACCTCATCCGGCCCGGCCAGCGGCTGCGCGTACCGGAGGGGTCATCGTGACCGCCCCGGCGCGGCGGATCGGCGGTCGGTCCGGTCCGGGTCGCGCCGCTCCCCCGCTCGCGGCCGCCGGCCCTCCCGCTCGACGTCGCGCTCGCCCGGTCCCGGGAGAGCGCCGAGCGCCCGGCCTACATCCAGGACGCGCTGGCCGTCGACTTCTCCCGGGCCCTGGACCGGCAGGTCTTCGGTCCGCAGAGCACCACCCGTGCCGACCTGCCGGACCCGCGCGCCTGGGCGGCGCGGCTCGCCCAGGCGATCGTCGAGGTGATGATCGGTGCCCGCCCCGCGCCGCAGGTGCTCCGATGGACGACCCCGGAGGTGTATGCCGTCCTCGCCCGTCGCGGCGCGCTCGCCGCCCGGCGAGCCGGGGCGACCCGGGCAGCGGGGGCGGTCCCCCGCCGGGCGCGCGTGGCGGTGCGCCGGGTGCTCGTCTGCGAGCCGGCCGACGGCGTGGCCGAGGCGTCCGTCGTCCTCGTCGACGGAACCCGGGTCCGGGCGCTCGCGATGCGCCTCACCGGCCAGGACGGCCGGTGGCGCGTCGAGGCCCTCCAGATCGGGTGACCGGCGCGGCGGGCGTCAGCGCCGCTCGCCGTGGCACATCTTGAACTTCTTCCCGGAGCCACACGGGCAGGGGGCGTTGCGCGGAGTCGAGGCCATCTCCTCCTCGCTGAGGGCCGGGACCGCGCGGCCGGCCGCCGCATCCCGCTCCTCGACGCCGCCGGAGTCGCTGGGCGCCGAGTAGTGCAGCTGGCCGGATGGCCGCGGCCGGTCGAGCCCGTGGCCGTGGAGCGCGACGTGCTTGGCGTCGTAGCCGGGCTCGGTCTCCGGCGCGGGGGCCGGGACGGGCGCCGGGGTGGGCGGCATGGTCGCCTCCTCCACCGCGGCCGTGCCGTCGCCGCCACGGACGCCGGCGAACATCTCCGAGACATGGACGGGGGCCACCTCGGGTTCGGCCGGCTTGTCGACCTCGACCTCGACGTGGAAGAGCAGACCGACCGACTCCTCCTTGACCGCCTCGTTCATCGCCTGCCAGAGCTGGAAGCCCTCCCGCTGGTACTCGACGAGCGGGTCGCGCTGCGCCATCGCGCGCAGGCCGATGCCCTCCTGGAGGTAGTCCATCTCGTAGAGGTGCTCGCGCCACTTCCGGTCCAGGACCGAGAGCATGACCCGGCGCTCCACCTCACGCATGACCTCCTCGCCCAGGGCCTCCTCGCGGGCGTCGTAGGCGTGGTGCGCGTCGGAGGTCAGCTCCTCCTTGAGGAGCTCGGGGGTGACCCCGCCGCGGCCGCCGGCCGCCTCGAGGACCTGCTCCTGGGTGACCGAGACGGGGAAGAGGGCGCGGACGGCGGACCACAGCCGGTCGAGGTTCCAGTCCTCGGGGACACCCTCGGCCGTCTCGGCGTCGACGTAGCCCTCGATGACGTCGTTGACGAACATCCGCATCTGCTCGTGCAGGTCCTCGCCCTCGAGGACCCGGCGGCGCTCCGTGTAGATGACGGTGCGCTGCCGGTTGAGGACGTCGTCGTACTTGAGGACGTTCTTGCGGATCTCGAAGTTGCGCGCCTCGACCTGGGTCTGCGCGCTCTGGATCGAGCGGGTGACCATCTTGGACTCGATCGGCTGGGAGTCGTCGAACCCCGCCGTCTGCATGACCCGGTCGACGAGCCCGGCGTTGAACATCCGCATGAGGTGGTCCTCGAGCGAGAGGTAGAACCGCGACTCGCCCGGGTCGCCCTGCCGGCCGGAGCGGCCGCGCAGCTGGTTGTCGATCCGGCGGGACTCGTGCCGCTCGGTGCCGAGGACGTAGAGGCCGCCGAGCGCGGTGACCTCCTCGTGCTCGGCCGCCACGGCGGCCTCCGCGTCGGCGAGTGCCTCGTCCCAGGCGGCTTCGTACTCCTCCGGGGTCTCCTCGGGGTCCAGGCCCCGCGCCCGGAGGTCGGCCACGGCGTTGAACTCGGGGTTGCCGCCGAGCATGATGTCGGTTCCGCGGCCCGCCATGTTCGTCGCGACGGTGACGGCCTTCTTGCGGCCGGCCTGGGCGACGATCGCCGCCTCACGCTCGTGCTGCTTGGCGTTGAGGACCTCGTGGGCGACGCCTCGCCGGCGCAGCTGGTCGGAGAGGTACTCGCTCTTCTCGACGCTCACCGTGCCGACGAGGACCGGCTGGCCCTTCTCGTGGCGCTCGACGATGTCGTCGACGACGGCGGCGTACTTCGCCTCCTCGGTCCGGTAGACGAGGTCGGAGCGGTCCGCCCGGATCATCGGCATGTTCGTCCGGATCGGGACGACGCCGAGCTTGTAGATCGAGTTCAGCTCGGCGGCCTCGGTCATCGCCGTGCCGGTCATGCCCGAGAGCGTGTCGTACATCCGGAAGTAGTTCTGGAGGGTGATCGTCGCGAGGGTCTGGTTCTCGTTCTGGATCTCCACCCCCTCCTTGGCCTCGATGGCCTGGTGCATGCCCTCGTTGTACCGGCGCCCCGCGAGCATGCGTCCGGTGTGCTCGTCGACGATGAGGACCTCGCCGTTCATGACGACGTAGTCCTTGTCGCGGTGGAAGAGCTCCTTGGCCTTGATGGCGTTGTTGAGGTAGCCGATGAGCGGGGTGTTGGCACTCTCGTAGAGGTTGTCGATCCCGAGGTAGTCCTCGACCTTGTCGATGCCCTGCTCGAGGACGCCGATGGTCTTCTTCTTCTCGTCCACCTCGTAGTCGCCCTTGGCGGCGATGCCCCGCATCGGGTCGGCCGCCTCGCCCCGCTCGAGCAGCTTCACGATCTTGGCGAACTCGGTGTACCACTTCGTCGCCTGGTCGGCCGGGCCGGAGATGATGAGCGGCGTGCGGGCCTCGTCGATGAGGATCGAGTCGACCTCGTCGACGATGGCGAAGTTGTGGCCGCGCTGGACGAGCTCGTCGGTCGACCACGCCATGTTGTCGCGCAGGTAGTCGAAGCCGAACTCGTTGTTCGTCCCGTAGGTGATGTCCTTGGCGTACTCGGCCCGGCGCTGCTCCGGGGTCATCGACGCGAGGATGACCCCGGTCTCGAGCCCGAGCAGCCGGTGGACGCGGCCCATGAGCTCGGCCTGGTACTCGGCGAGGTAGTCGTTGACGGTGACGACGTGGACGCCCTTGCCGGTGAGGGCGTTGAGGTAGCACGGCAGGGTCGCGACGAGGGTCTTGCCCTCACCGGTCTTCATCTCCGCGACGTTGCCCATGTGCAGGGCGGCACCGCCCATGATCTGGACGTCGAAGTGCCGCTTGCCGATGGTGCGCTTGCTCGCCTCCCGGACGGCCGCGAAGGCCTCGGGCAGGATGTCCTCCAGGGTCTCGCCGTCGGCGAGGCGCTGACGGAAGGAGTCGGTCTCGGCCCGCAGCTCGGCGTCGGTGAGCTTCTCGAAGTCCTCCTCGACGGCGTTGACCTGAGCCGCGATGGACTCCAGCTTCTTGAGGATCCGGCCCTCGCCCGCACGCAGCAGGCGCTCGACGATCTTCGGCACGCACTTCTCCTGGAGTCTGGTCCGACCACCGGTCTGGCGGTCGCGGGCCCGCGGCCCTGGGGCACGGGCGGGACGTGTTCAGGGTAGTCGACGCGCCCGGTCCGGCCCGCCCGCCTCCATGCTCCAACGCCCCGCGCCGACCGTCGAGTTCCGCTCCCCCGGTTGACGCGGGTCACCGGTCGGCGCCGTTGCCCTCCGGGCTGTCCGAGTGCTGCACTGGGAACGGCAGGCCGGGACCGCAGGAGGTGGACCGTGGCCGGCATCATCAAGGCCGTCGCGACCGACCTGGACGGCACGCTCACCGAGGGGGACCGGTCGCGCCACGCACCCTCGACGCGCTGCACGACGTCCGGGCCGCCGGCCTGGCGACGATCCTCGTCACCGGCCGGATCACCGAGGAGCTCGACGCCCACTTCCCGGCCTCCGGGCGGCATTCGACGCCGTCGTCACGGAGAACGGCGCCGTCCTGCAGACCCCGGAGCAGCTCACCCTCCTCGCCCCGGAGGTCGACCACGCCCTGGAGGAGCGCGCGCGGGGCGAGGGGATCGACGTCCGGAGCGGTCACTCGGTCCTCGAGTGCGGCGCCGAGCACGCCGCCCGCCTGCTCGACATCGTCACCGAGCTGGGCGTCGACGCCCAGCTGCTCCGCAACCGCGAGCGGCTCATGGTCCTGCCGGCCGGGGTGTCCAAGCGCTCCGGGCTGTTGGCCGCCCTTCACGAGCTCGGCCTCTCGCCGCACAACGTTCTCGCCGTCGGGGATGCCGAGAACGACCTCTCCCTCCTCGACACCGCCGAGATCGGCGTCGCCGTCGCCAACGCGGTGCCGTCGGTGAAGGAGCACGCCGATCTCGTGCTCGACGAGGCCGACGGCGAGGGGGTGGCCGGGCTCCTGCGCGGACCCCTGCTCTCCGGTGGTCATCTCGTCCGCTCGAGCCGGCACGACGTCGTCATCGGGTCCTACGCCGACGGCTCCCCGGTGCGCATCCCCGCCTCCGGAGCCAACGTCCTCGTCTGCGGCGACAGCGGATCGGGCAAGTCCCACCTCGCCGGCCTGCTCGCCGAGCAGTGGGTCCGCGCCGGCTACACGGTCCTCGTCATCGACGTCGAGGGCGACTACCACGGGCTCGAGCACCTCGTCGACGTCGTCGTCCTCGAGGGTCATCCGCCGCCGGGGCCGAACGAGCTGCTCCGCCTGCTGCGCCAGCGGTCCCTGTCCGTCGTCCTCGACCTCTCGCTCACCCCGGAGGCCGAGGCCGCGGCATACCTGCACGACCTCGCCGGCGTCATCGACGCCGAGCGCTCCGCGTGGGGCCTTCCGCACTGGGTCCTCGTCGACGAGGCGCACACCCCGCTCGGGCTCGGTGGGGCGATGGAGGGGCTGCTGCGGCCCGGCGACGAGGGCTACTGTCTCGTCACCTACCGGCCCGAGGAGCTGCCGGACGGCGTCGCTGCGCGACCTCGATGTCATCGTGACGACCCGCCGCTCCGGGCGGGCCGCCGGCGGCACGGCCCTCGTCCGCCGGGCGGGTGGCAGCGAACGGTCCTTCACGGTCGGGGCCACGCAGCACCCCGCACGTGCGCCACTGGCACAAGTACCTGGGGGCGCCCCTGCCCCGGGAGAGCTGGTTCCGGTTCGTCGACGAGCGGGGTCGGACGGTGGCCACCGCCGAGAACGTCGAGTCCTTCCTCCGGACGATGGAGCGGCTCGACCCCCAGGTCCTCGACGGCCATCTCGTCCGCGGCGACATCTCGCGCTGGGTCGCCGGGAGCCTCCAGGAGCACCGGCTCGCCGCGGAGGTCGCGACGGTCGAGCGCGACGTGCTCGCGCACCGTGCGATGGAGCTGCAGCGGGCCCGCTCCCGGCTCGTCGACGCCATCGAGCGCGTCTACGGCGTCCCCGAGGCCTGACCCGTCGACCACCTCGGCCGCGCGGGATGTGGGTACCCTCGGCCACAATCGCCGGTATGCCGTTCCCCGAGACCGTGCCCGAGCTCGCCGACGCCCGGGTCCGCCTGCGCGCCCACCGACCGGACGACGCCGACCGGATCGTCGAGCAGAGCGTCGACCCGGACTCGATGGCGCACACGACCGTGCCCCGCCCCTACGGCCCGGAGGACGCTCGCCACTTCCTCGGCCTCATCCAGGACGCCTGGAACGACCCCGACGGGGTGCGCTACTGGGCCATCACCGCGGCGGACGACCCGACCTCCGCCTTCCTCGGCACGATCGACATCCGGCCGCAGGGCCGTCACGGCATCGCCGAGACCGGCTTCGGGCTGCACCCGGAGGGACGCGGCCGCGGGCTCATGTCGGGCGCGGTGCGACTCGTCGCCCGGCACTGGTTCGACACCGGCGGGCGTCGCCTGTACTGGCGGGCCAACCGTGGCAACGTCGCGTCCTGGCGGGTCGCCTGGGCGTGTGGCTTCACCTTCCACGCGACCCTGCCCGACCTCCTCGACCATCCGGACCGGGCCTTCGACGGGTGGGTGGCCAGCCTCGCCCCGGAGGACCCGATGACGCCGCGGACGCCGTGGCTCGAGGCGCCGCTCCTCGAGGGCGATGGACTGCGGCTCCGCCCGTGGCGCGACGAGGATGTCGCCGCCGTCGAGGCTCCCGACCATCCCGACCACTACATGCCACCGGGGGCGGCGCCGACGCAGGAGACCTTCGCCGACTGGCTGCAACGCCGACGCGAGAACGCCATCCGCGGCACCGGCATCCAGTGGTGCATCGCGGACGCAGACACCGACCGGGCGCTCGGAGACATCGGCATCTTCGTCCGCAGCGGGGCCCTCGACGGCGACACCGCCGAGCTCGGCTACCAGCTCTTCCCCAGTGCCCGTGGACGCGGGGTGGCGACCCGTGCCGCCCGGCTCGCGACGGCATATGCGATGCGGTCCCGCGGCGAGGGCGGCCTCGGGCTGCGCCGGCTCACCGCCGAGACCGCGGCCGACAACGAGCCGAGCAACGGCGTCCTGCGCGCTCTGGGCTTCGTCGCCTGGGGACGCGAGCCGGCCGTCGACCTGCTGCCCGACGGCACCTACGGGGACGGGCTGCACTGGCAGCTGCTGGCTCGCTGAGGGGCCGGGTGGGGGGTCAGCGGTCCGGCACGGCGACGACCCGGTCCAGCCCGAGCCAGCCGGCCATGCAGCGCCAGCTCCTCCGCCAGCTCCTCCCGGGCGTGCTCCGGCGGGGCGTCCGGCTCCCAGGTCGTGCGCCGGACGACGAGCGCCCGGACGGCGCGGTCCGCCTTGAGATCGACCCGAGCGACGAGCCGGTCGCCGAGGAGGAACGGCAGCACGTAGTAGCCGTGGACCCGGCGCGGGGCGGGCACGTAGATCTCGAGCCGGTAGTCGAAGCCGAAGAGGGCGGCGGTCCGGTCGCGCTGCCAGATGAGGCTGTCGAAGGGCGAGAGGAGCGCCCGAGCGCGAACGACCCGGGGTCGCCGCGCGTCGCGGTGGAGGTATGCCGCGCGCCGCCAGCCGCGGATCTCGACCGGCACGAGCTCCCCGGACTCCACGAGCGACGCGATCGCCGGCCGGGCCTGCTGCGGGGAGAGCCGGAAGTAGTCCCGCAGGCACTGCTCCGAGCCGACGCCATGCGCCCGCGCCGCGATGGAGATCGAGCCGGCGGAAGGCCTCCTCCGGCTCGGGGCGGGCCGCCGGGTCGAGGGCGAAGGGGTGGACACTGCGCGGCAGGACCCGCTCGAGCGCGGCATACCGCCGTTCGAACTGCGAGGTCCGGCCGGCACTGCCGATCCGGCCGGCCCAGAAGAGGTGTTCGAGCGCATTCTTGACGAGCGACCAGTTCCAGCCCCACTCCTCACGCTCCCGCGGGCGGTCGTGCTCGAGGGCCGCCTCCACCTCGCGGCTCGTCATCGGCCCATGGGCGAGCACCTCGGCAAGGACGGAGTCGACGAGGTCGGGGTGGTCGCGGGCCACCCGCTGCATGCCACCCCACGCGTCGGACAGGGCCCGCCGCATCCGGAAGTCGAGCAGCGGCCACGTCGTCGGCGGGACGAGGCTCGCCTCGTGCGCCCAGTACTCGACGAGCCGGCGGGGCCCGACGTCGCGGGCCCGGTCGAGCAGGGCCGGGTCATAGGGCCCGAGCCGGGAGAAGAACGGGAGGTACTGGCTCCGGGTGAGGACGTTGACGCTGTCGACCTGGATGACGCCCACGTCGTCGATGACCCGCTGGATGTGGCGCATCCCCGGCCGTTCGGGTCGGGGCCGGGTGAAGCCCTGGGCGGCCAGCGCGATGCGCCGGGCCTGGCCCAGGGTGAGCCGGGTCGGCGCCGGCCGCTCAGTCACCCGGCTCGAGGAGGTTCTCGCGGACGGCGAACATGGCCGCCTCCATCCGCGAGTGCAGCTGGAGCTTGTCGAGGATGTTGCGGACGTGGTTCTTGACGGTGTTCTCGGAGATGAACAACGAGGCCGCGATCTCCTTGTTGGGCATGCCGCGGGCGACGAGCCGCAGCACCTCGCGCTCCCGCTCGGTGAGCCGCGGCAGGGCGGCGCCGCTCGGCCGCTCCTCCTGCCGCTTGCTCATCTGGGCGAACTCGGCGAGCAGCTTGGAGGCCATCGACGGCGAGATGAGCGAGTCGCCGCCGGCGACCTTGATGATCCCGGCGGCGATCTCCTCGGCCGGGATGTCCTTGAGGAGGTAGCCGTTGGCTCCGGCCCTGACGGCCTCGTAGAGGTCGCTCTCCTCGTCGGACATCGTCAGCATGATGATCCGCGTCGACGGGACGAGCTCCTTGATCCGCTGGCACGCCTCGATCCCCGAGGTGTGCGGCATCCGCACGTCCATGAGGACGATGTCGGGAAGCAGCTCGACGGTCCGCTCGATCGCCTCGTCGCCGTTGCCCGCCTCGCCGACGATCTCGATCCCGTCCTCGAGGAGAACGACGGCCTGGAGCCCGCGACGATAGAGGGCATGGTCGTCCGCGATGACGACCCGGATGGCTTCCGCTGCCGGATCATCCCCGTTGTGCCCACTCCTCACGGGGATCATCCTGTCACGCCGGGCGCTAGGTGCCCACCGCTGCGGCCGGAGCATCGACGATCGGCATGCCGGACCCGTCGCCGGACAGCTCGAGATGGATGACGCCGTAGTCGTAGCCGCGGCGACGGTAGACGACGCTCGGCCGGTCGGTGTGCTCGTCGTGGAAGAGGTAGAAGTCGTGCCCGACGAGCTCCATCTCGCTGGATCGCCTGGTCCAGGCCCATGGGGCTGCTCGCGTGGACCTTCTCGCGGACGTGAGCGACCTCCTCGCCCTGTGTCCCGAGCGGGTCCCGCTTCGCCGTCTCGCCGTCGAGACCGGCGTCCTCGAGATCCGCGACGAGGGCGGCGTCGAGCCCGGCGGTCGCCTCGGCGACCGACTCGGGACGACGTCGTCCGCGGTGCACCCGGGTCTTGTCCCGGGCGCGTCGCAGCCGCTCCATCAGCTTGTCGAGGGCGAGGTCGAGCGCGGCGTACTTGTCCTCCTCGCACGCCTCCGCCCGCACGACGCTGCCCGATACCCGGCAGGTGATCTCGACCCGCTCACAGCTCTTGGCCTGGCGCTTGTTCGCCTCATGGCTCACCACGACGTCGATCCGCTGCAGGCGCGGAGCGAGCTGGGAGACCTTGGACAGCTTGTCCGCGATGTGGCTGCGAAAGCGGTCCGAGACCTGGACGTGACGGCCGGTGACGACGATTTCCACGGTGTCCTCCAAAGGGAGTCGAGGGAGCGGGTCGAGGCGGGCGGGGCCGACGGTCGCGACTCACCACCCCCTGAGGGGCGCCCGTCGCGCGCGGGCTCCGGCTCCGGCCCCCGGTTCGCCGCCCGCGGAACGGCACCTGATGCGCCGTTCGCGGGCCGGCCAACGAGGCGGACCTGCCATGTCCTGACGATAAGCCAGAACACCGGGCCACGTCACCCGGTTGGGTCAACGCTCAGGGCTTGCACAGGCCGCCGACGGGTGGCGGCCACCGTCGCGGCGACGACGGCCGCCGCCCCGGCCACCCGAAGCGCCGCCGCGGCCTCGACCAGCGTGGCCCCGGTCGTGACGACGTCGTCGACGACGACGCACACCGAGCCGTCGACCAGGCCCGCCCGGCGACGCGTGACGACGAACGCCCCGGCGAGGTTCGTGCGCCGATCGGCCGCCGCGAGGCCCGCCTGGTCCGCCACCCGTCGGCGCAGCCGGAGGGCGTGGACGACGACGAGCTCTGTCGGGTCGTAGTCGGCCGCGACCCGACGGGCGAGCAGAGCGAGCGGATGGTCGCCGCGCCGCCGACGTGCCGCCCTGGAGGTGGGGACCGGGACGAGGAGCACGGGCCGGTCCCCGCGCCGGAGCCGCTCGACCGCCGGAGCGGAGCCGGCCACCGCCGCCTCGACCGCGGCGCCGAGGAGCGGGGCGAGATGGGGCAGCAGGTCGCGCCGGTCACCGTCCTTGAAGGCCACCAGCCAGCGTGCGACGAGGACCCGTGTATGCCGTCGCGGTCCACGTCGCCGGAAACCCGTCCGGGCACGGCGTGGGGGCGACCGCTCGGTGGGCCGTGCTCTCCAGGCCGCGCCGCGTCCAGGCAGCCTCGGCAGCACACCGCGGCCCCCGGCGCCCACAGCCCGCGCACGACCGGGGCAGCGCGAGATCGACGACGGCGGCGAGCGCCCGGCCCGCCCTGGCGGCATCCATGCCGGGCATCCTCACCGGCCGGCCCGGGCCTGCGGAAGGCGAGATCGGCCGCCTGTGGACGGCGCGAACCGGCCCGGCGGCCTGGGGACGAACCGAACCGACGGGCGTGATTCGTGTGAAACGTGGGACACGGGCTCACCGGTCGTGGAACCATGTGCACGGGTCTGACGGAAAGGGACGCGCCGTGCGCTCATTCATGAGCCTTCCCATGACGACCCGCCTCCGGGTTGCCGTGGGCGGGACCTTTCTGCTGCTCCCGCTCCTCGAGCAGCGCTTCATCACCGCGCTGCCGTGGGTCATCGTCCTCATCGTTCTCGACATCCGGGCCGAGATGCTGCTCGCCCGGCTCCGCCCGGATCCGTCG
Source organism: uncultured Actinomycetota bacterium (assembly GCA_963745335.1). GTDB lineage: Bacteria > Actinomycetota > Actinomycetes > Actinomycetales > Dermatophilaceae > CAVSJJ01. The sequence goes on along the minus strand of CAVUXP010000001.1, from coordinate 55,272 downwards.
GTCGCTCCCGAGACCGACCCGTCCGCCCGGCGGCCCCGGCCCAGCCGCGCCAAGCGGATGTCCTGGCGCCGGCAGGCCTTCATCATCATCTGCATCGAGGCGGCCGTCGCCGGGACCGCGATGGCCCTCGGCGGGGTCTGGTCGCTCTACACCCCCGTTCCTGCCGGCCCTCCACGCGGGACAGGCCTTCCAGCGTCGCGGGGTCGCGTGGGTGGCAGGGATCACCGCCGTCCTCGCCTACGGCGTCACGGCCGGGACGAACCGCCTCACCGACGTCAACGCCGAGATCATCCTCATCGCCCTCCTCGTCACGGCCCTCGTCGGCGTCCTCGCCGCCTGGGCCCACGAGAGCCAGCTCGCGCAGGCCCGGACGGTCAGCCTGACCGGGGAGGCCGGAGCCCTGCTCCGCCGCCTCCACGAGCTCGCCGAGACCCTCGACACCGGCTTCGACGCGCCCGGCTCGGCCGAGATGGCCCTGCAGGACCTCTCGACCCGGATGCGGACCGCCCGCAGCGCCATCCTCGTCGGCTACGGCCAGAGCCCGGCGGTCCCCCTCGCCATCCGCGGCGTCGACCGCACCCCGTGGCCGGACCCGACCGAGCCGGACTCGGTCCTCGCCGACGCCTGGCACGACCGCATCCCCACCCTCGCGGTCTGGGACGGCGACGCCATCCAACGCTCGGTCATCGTCGTCCCGCTCAAGGACGAGCGCGGCGAGCGCCTCGGCATCCTCGTCGCCGACCGTCCCGATCGCGACGCCGTTCACCGAGGACGACCTCGAGTCGGCCATCGAGGTCGCCGAGGCCCACGCCGCGAGCATCGACCTGTCCGTCCTCTTCGCCTCGCTGCGCGAGCGCTCGAGCCTCGAGGAGCGGGAGCGGCTGGCCCGCGAGATGCACGACGGCGTCGCCCAGGAGCTCGTCGCCCTGGGCTTCGGGATCGACACGATGCGGCACATGGCGCGGGACGCCGCGCCGGAGCTCGCCCAGGGACTCGACGAGGTCCGCGCGGACATCTCCCGGATCCTCGGCGACCTGCGGCTCCAGATCGCCGACCTCCGGGTCGGGGTCCGCCCGGACGCCGGTCTCGGCGCCCTCATCGGCGCCCGGCTCCAGAACGTGGGGACGATGACCGGCGTGACGACCCGGATGCACCTCAGCGAGACCGGCTTCCGGCTGCCGGCGCACACCGAGGTGCTCATCTACCGACTCTTCCTCGCGGTCATGGCCGACGCACGCCATGCCGCGAACGCGCAGGCGATCGATGTCAGCCTCAACGTGGCGGCGCCGCGCGCGGAGCTGTGGGTGTCCCACGATGGCACCTCGGCGCTCGAGCCGAGGGACTTCGAGAGCCACCCCCTGCGTGCCTTGGGCGCGGATATCTCGGTGGAGCGGTACGCTCGCCGGGGAGTGTCCGTACGGATGCGTATGCGGGCACGAGGAGCGAGCCCGTCCGCCACGTTGTCGCATGAAAGGATCCCGCATCCCTCATGACCATCAACGTCGCTGTCATCGACGACCACACGCTCGTGCGCGAGGCCGTGTGCCGGATGATCGACAGCGAACCCGACCTCCAGGTCGTCGGCCAGGCCGGCGGGGTGACCGAGGGGCGTGCGCTGCTCGCGAAGACCCCCATCCAGGTGCTCGTCATCGACGTGACGATGCCGGACGGCTCCGGTCTCACCCTGGCTCGCGCCGCGCGTGAGGCGTCCCCCCGGCTCGGCATCGTCGTGCTGACGATGCACAACGACGACGAGACCCTCCTCGAGGCGCTCGACCTCGGCGCCTCCGCGCTCGTCCTCAAGGCCGCCCCGTCCGACGAGGTCATCGCCGCGGTCCGCCGCGCCGCCGTGGCCCCGGACGCGTTCATGGCGACCGGCCTGGCGCAGGCGCTGCGCCGCCGCGCGTCGAGCGACCGGCCCACGCTGACCCCTCGCGAGACCGAGGTCCTCGAGCGCCTCGTCGCCGGCGACTCCATCGCCAACGTCGCCAAGCGCCTCTACATGAGCGAGTCGACCGTCAAGACCCACGTCTCGAAGGTCTACGAGAAGCTGGGCGCGCACAACCGCGCGTCGGCCGTCATGGCCGCGCTCAAGTACGGCCTCGTCAAGCCCGAGCAGGCCGGGCAGCACCGCTGACCCGCCCGGGGAGACCCGGCGCAGACCGGCCCCGCGACACGTCGTATGCCGTGCCCTCCCCCACCGGGGACGGCACGGCGATACCGCTGTCGGGGCGCCCGCGGGTGGCCCGACGAGGGTCACATGTTCGAGAACGCGTCCATGAGCCGGATGCCGCCGGGGCCGATGACGACGACGAACAGCGCCGGGAGGATGCCGAGCATGATGGGGAAGAGGATCTTGACCGGGACCTTCTGGGCCTTCTCCTCGGCCAGCTGGCGGCGGACGAGTCGCATCTGCACCGACTGCTCGCGCAGGACGGAGGCGACGGGGAGCCCGAGCCGGTCGGCCTGGACGAGGGCGGAGACGAAGTTCTTCGCCTCGGGGACCGTCGTCCGGTCGGCGAGGGACGCGAACGCCTCACCGCGGGACTTGCCGATCTGGATCTCGGAGAGCACGCGGGCGAACTCACCGGCGATCGGCCCCGTCGCGCCCCGGGCCACCTGGAGCAGGGCGGCGTCGAAGCCCTGGCCGGCCTCCACGCAGACGGTGAGCATGTCGAGGGCGTCCGCGAGCCCGCGGCGCAGGTCCTCCTGGTACTTGATGCCGCGGTTCATCAGCAGCAGGTCCGGAAGGTAGAAGAGGAAGACCGCCAGGGCGCCGGTGATGAGCAGCCCCTTGAGGCTGACGCCGCCGACGAGGAGGCCGAAGACGAGGCCGGCCAGCAGGAGCGCGCCCTTGAAGCCCATGATCCGCTCGGCGTTCCAGCCGGCCGGGTTGCCCGCCCGGTTGAGCATCTTGGCGAGCCGGGCGAACGTCCCCACCGGGGACAGCTTGACGGCGAGAGACTTCGTGTGGCCGAGGAGGGGCACGAGGAGCCGCTCGGTGACCGGCAGCTCGGCCTTGCTCACCTCGGCGACGTCGACGTGCTGCTCGATGAGCTCGAGGGAGCGCGCGACGCCTACGGCGTCTCCGGCGCCCCACGCCATCGCGAGCACGACGAGCACGAGCGCGGTCCCGATCGCGCCGAGCCCGATGAAGAGGATCATCGATCCCACGGTCCCTACACCTCCACCTTGACGATGGCCTTGAGCCAGAAGATCCCGAGCGTGAGGAAGATGAGACCGCCGGCGAGCATGCCCCAGCCCACCGGGCGGGTCCACAGCAGCGCGACGTAGTCGTGGTTGACCTTGAGCAGATAGAGGAAGACGCCGATCGGCAGGGCCACGAGGATGTACGCCGACAGCCGCCCCTCCGCCGAGAGGGCCTTGACGTGGCGGGTGAGGCCTTCGCGCTCACGCAGGGTGGCGGCCGTCGTCCGGAGGGTCTCGGCCAGGTTGCCGCCGACCTCGCGCTGGATGCGGATCGCCATCGCGGTCCACCGCATGTTGACGCTCTCCATCCGGTCGGCCATCCGCTCGAGGGCGTCGCCGATGTCGGCGCCGATCCTCGTCTCGGCGAGGGCCCGCGAGAACTCCTTCGCGAGCGGCTCCGCCGCATCCTTGGCGACGGCGTCGAGCGCCTGGTTCAGCGAGAAGCCGGTCGAGAGGCTGCTCGCGAGGAGCATGAGGACGTCGGGAAGCTGCGCCTCGAACCGGCGGCTGCGGCGGCCGGCGAGGAAGCGAAGGATGACCGCCGGGATCCCGTAGCCGAGCAGTGCGCCGATGAGGATGCCGACCATCGTGAGCCAGATGCCGTTGCCGAAGAAGAAGAGGAGGAGGGCGACTCCCGACGACGACGGAGACGAGGCGCAGGACCCACCACTCCCCCGGCCGCAGGGGCAGGTCGGCCCGCTCGATGAGCCGCATCGTCTTCGGCGTCGAGTCGCTCTTCTGCATGACCCGGTCGCCGATCTTGACGAGGTTCTCGGAGATGGCTGACGGGCTCGCCGACTTCTGGGCCGCGGCGGCGGCCTTGCCGACGGACCGTCCCGCGCCGAGGTAGCGGTCGATCGCCGCGATGCTCTGCTTCTGCGAGGACTTGAACGACGAGCCGGCGAACGTGACGACGACGACGAAGAGCGCGAGGGCGATGGCGCCGGCGCCGCCGAACAGGAGGATCTGGGTGAGGTTCCCGGACAGGCTGAGCCCGCTGCCGTCCTGGGCGACCACCTTCTCGGGCTTGGTCGCCGTCGTCGGCCAGGCGTCGGCCGACATCGACAGCGGGACGGAGGTCTGGAAGATGCGCCCGCCGGCCTGGCCCGAGATCGTCAGGGAGGTCCCGTCGGCCGCCTCGGGACCGGGCGAGACGGTGAAGACGATCTGGCTGCTCAGCGCCTTGGCCGCAGCCTTGAAGGCCGCCTTCACCGCGCTCGGGCTGCTCGCCGCGGCGACGGTGTTGCCGGAGGCGCTCGCGAAGGAGGACAGCACGCTGTTGTCGGAGTCCGCCGTGTGGAACCCGACGACCGCCGTCCAGACGGACGCGGCGTCCAGGGCGGCAGCGGCCTGGCCCTGGGAGGCCTTGCTCACCGTGTCGCCCCCGTCGCTGAGGAGCACCATGGTGCGGCTGTCGTATCCCGACATGGCCTTGGCGCCGGTGACGATGCCGTCGTAGAGGGCCGTCTCCCCCTTCGAGGCCAGGTCCGCGACGGCACGGCGAGAGGGCCGCCCGGTCCTGCGTCGGAGCGACGACGACCTTGGCCTGGTCGGAGAAGGCGGTGAGCCCGACGGCGACGTCGTCCGGGACGTCGGCGAGGAAGGTCGCGACGGCCGAGCGGACGGTCGACATGCCGGACGCGCCCATCGAGCCGCTCGTGTCGACGACGATCATCGTGGCCCGCTTGACGTCGGTGGCCTTGCTGATCTCGACGGAGTAGTGACGGGCCGCGATGACGGCGTTGAGGGTCGTGTTGTCGACCTCGATCCCGGCCGACTGCGTCACGCTGAGGACGCCGGTGATGGTCCGGCCGTCGACCTGGAGGGCGGAGATGCTCACCGGCTCCTTCGACGCGGCATTCGCCGGCATCGAGACGACGACGAGGGCCAGAACGGCGGCGAGAGCCGCCGCGAGCACGGAGAGAACGGCGGCGGGCCGCGTCCCGAGGCCCCGCCATCACCGCTCCCGGACGAACAGGTCTGCGGCGAGCTCGACACCCTGGTTGTGGAGGTCCTCGATGAAGCGGGGACGGATGCCGGTGCTCGCGAGGGAGCCGAGGAAGCGCCCGTGGGCGTCCTGGCCAGCGCTGTAGTCGAACGTGAAGATGTCCTGCATCGTGATGACGTCGCCCTCCATGCCGATGACCTCGGAGATGGCGGTGATCCGGCGGGAGCCGTCCTTGAGGCGGGCCTGCTGGACGATGACGTCGACCGCGCCGGCGACCTGCTCGCGGATGGCCCGGACCGGCAGCTCGACGCCGGCCATGAGGACCATCGTCTCGAGACGGGCGAGGCTGTCCCGCGGGCTGTTCGCGTGGACGGTGGTGATCGAGCCGTCGTGGCCGGTGTTCATCGCCTGGAGCATGTCGAGGGCGGCGCCGTCGCGGACCTCGCCGACGACGATGCGGTCCGGCCGCATACGCAGCGAGTTCTTGACGAGGTCACGGATCGACGATCTGGCCCCGGCCCTCGATGTTGGACGGGCGGGACTCCAGCCGGAGCACGTGGTCCTGGCGCAGCTGGAGCTCGGCGGCGTCCTCGATGGTGACGATCCGCTCGTCCTCGGGGATGTAGGACGACAGGACGTTGAGCAGCGTCGTCTTACCGGAGCCGGTACCACCGGAGATGATGATGTTCCGGCGGCCACGGACGCAGGCGATGAGGAAGTCCCGGACCCGTGGGGTGAAGGTGCCGAACGCGATGAGGTCGCGGTCGGTGAACGGGTCGGCGGAGAACTTCCGGATCGTCAGCATCGCGCCGTCGAGGGCGATCGGCGGGATGACGGCGTTGACGCGGGAGCCGTCGGCGAGCCGGGCGTCCACCATCGGGCTCGCCTCGTCGACGCGCCGCCCGACGCGGCCGACGATCTTGTCGATGGTGCGGCGCAGGTGGCTCTCGGAGCCGAAGGCCGCGTCGACGCTGAAGATCTTGCCGGCCCGCTCGACGTAGATCGAGTCCGGGCCGTTGACCATGATCTCGGTGATCTCGCTGTCCCGCAGGAGCGGCTCGAGCGGGCCGTGGCCGAGGATCTCGTCGGCGACCTCCTGGCTGATCCGGGTGCGGTCCGCGAGCGAGAGCGGCCGCTCCTCGGAGTCGATGACCTCCTGGAGGGTGTGCCGGACCTTGCTCTCGAGGTCCTTCTCGTCCAGGTGCGGGTCGTAGAGCGACGGCCCCAGCGACTCGAGGAGGGCCGTGTGCACGGCCGACTTCACCGAGGCGAAGGGGTCGATGGTGCGCGGGCGCCGGGGCTGGCCGTTCGCCCCGGTCGAGGACTCGGAGGAGGGCTGGCCGCCGGACCCGCCCTGGCCCGGCCTGCTGGCGGGGGACGAGGCCGGCGCCGCCGGCTGCTGGGCGCGGCGGACGCTGTCGAGGCGGTCGGCGAGGCTCACCGGCGGCCCCCTCGGGCGAGGCTCCACCGGCCGGTGTTCTTGCGCTGGTCCTTCAGGCCCCGACGGGTCATCAGCTCCTCGCCGTCCTCGCCCACCGCAGTGGCCGGACCGGTGATGAGGTGCTGGTCGGCGAGGAGCCGGAGGGCGGTGCTGACGGCGTGCCGCGGGTCGTCGAGGACGATGGGCACGCCCCGGTTGACCGACGCGGGCACGTCGGAGCTGGACGGGACGGTGGCGGCGATCGGCGTCTTGATGGCCGACACGACGTCCTCGGCGTCGAGACCGACCTTCGCGTCGGAGCGGTTGAGGACGACGATGCGCGAGTCCTTGGGGTTCCCCAGCAGGTCGAGCGTGTCGAGCGTGATCCGGAGGTTCTTCACCGCCGGGATGTCGAGGGTGGCGATGAGGACGAGCCGGTCGCTGTTGTCGAAGGCCGCGAGGACGTGCTCGGTGAAGGCCGGTGGGGTGTCGATGATGACGTAGTCGTAGGAGCGCCGCGCCACCTTGATGAGGTCGGAGATCGTCTGGCCCGGCACGCGGTCCGCGTCGCTCGGCTCCGGCGGCGCGCACGCGACGTCGAGGCCGCTGCCGTGGTGGGTCACGATGGACTCCAGGGCGCGCTCGTCGAGGCTTCCGCTCATGGCGACGAGGTCTCGGATCGAGTTGTGCGGGGTGAGCTGGAGGCTGATGCCGACGTCGCCGAAGGCCAGGTCGAGGTCGGCGACGAGCACCCGGTGGCCGGCGGAGGCGAGGTAGGCGCCGATGTTCGTCGCGAAGGTCGTCTTCCCGACCCCGCCCTTGGCGGAGAAGATCGTGATGACCTTGCCCTCCCGGACCCCCTCGGTGACGCCGGTCGCCACCCGGGCGGACAGCTCACGGCTGCGCCTCGCGGCCTCGGCGATGCCGGTGAGGTCCTCGGGGGTGACGACCTCACGGACGCCGGACGCGCAGGGCGCTGGCGAGAACGGTGACGTCGAGGCGATGGCGCAGCAGGACGATCCCGACGGCGGGGTGCTCGATGCGGCAGATCTCGGCGACCTCGCACGCGGCACCGAGGTCGATCTCGGACCCGATGATGATGAGGACCTCGCCGGGGTCGGCCGCGAGGGCCCGGATGACGGCCGACTGGCTGTCGACGCGGACCAGACCCGCGCCGAGCGCGACGGCATACCGCTCGGCTGCCTTGGGATCGACGTCCCACAGGAGAGCCATGACTCCTCCCTACTTCCTCGCGAAGAGCGAGGACTCCGTGTTGCGGTAGACCAGACCGAGGTTGACCTTCACGTCGGCTCCACGGAGGGCGGCGTAGAGCTGTCCCGTGCGGATGGCCTCGACCGTCCGCGTGGCGTCATCCGGGGTGAGGGCGAGCGTGACGAGCGCGACGTTGCCGGCGCTGTCCGCGGCCGCCGCGTCCCCGGTGGACGGCTGGCTGGGGGTGAGCGAGGACTGTCCGACGGCGAGGACGAGGACGTCCGAGATGAGGGCGCGGGTGCGGATGTCCTCCCCGGCCGCTGTGCCTCCCTCGTGGACGACCTTGTACGTGTCGAACAGGATGATGCGCGACCCCGGGGTGAGGAACGTGCCGACCCGCTCGTCGTCCGCGAGGGTCACCGTGAGGGCGACCATGCCGGGGTCGACGCTGATGGCCTTGCGGCCGGTCGGCGTGTTGCCGAACTGCGAGTTGAGGATGTACTGGCCCGGCAGGATGTCGCCGAGGGACAGCAAGGACTCGTTCGTCGAGTCCACGGCCTTGAGGTAGTCACCCGGTACCGACTTCTGCGGGAGGGTGTCCTTGACGATGAGGCCGGCGTTCACCGCGTCCTTGAGGACGGTGCCGGCCGGCACGGAGTCCTTGGCCACGAAGACCGAGACCGGCTCGAGGCCGGCGACGGCCCGGGAGTCCGCGGTCTTGACGTAGAAGAGGATGGCGGCGACCCCGAAGAGGGCCACGACGCCTGCGGCGATGATGGCGACAAACCTGCGTCCCATGACGTTGCGTCCCTGTCTGTCTTTCGAAGGGGTCGTGCGTGGGCAGTGCTCAGAAGACGACCGTGTACCAGGCCGGCATGGCCTGCCCGAGCAGGTACACGGCGCCGGCGATGACCGTGGCGATGAGTGCGACGATCAGTGCGTACTCGACGGCGGTCGCGCCCCGTTCGCGGGGCGCGACCGCACGTGGAGTCATCATGATGGGGCCCGGATCAGACCTTGTCGGACACGGTGCTGGAACGCGCCCTGGATCTGGCCGCCGAGGAGGCTGACGACCGCGACGATGACGGCGGCGATGAGGGCAACGAGGAGGCCGTACTCAACGGCGGTCGCGCCGCGCTCGTTCTTGGCGTGGAAGAGGGCCACCTGGAACTTGGTGAGGTGCTTGAGCATGTCGTGAATCCCTTTCAAGGCTTCGGTTCGGCGCGCCCAAGGCGGTGCGACGCCGGTACCTATCTTCGTAAGGGGGAAGGGCAGACACATCGGCCCTTGGGCCGGTGATCCTCTGTGCACGGGGGAGGTTCGGATCGTCCGTTCGGGGGAGACCTTCGGGGTTCCGCTTGACTAGCGCCCGGGGACGAGGACGTCGGTGCCCTCGGCCTCCTCGACCCACTGCTGTCCGGCGCGCGCGAGGACCATGCCGGAGGAGGTGACGACACGGATCGCCCGCTCCCCGCCGGTGCTCGCGATGGCGACGGCATTGGGGGTCGGCGAGAGCGCACGCACGTCGCCGGCGAGCCCGATCACGATACGGCCGCAACGCATTTGACGCATCACGGCCGAGAGAGGTCAGCGACTCGTTGTCGAGCCAGGTCAGCCCCACGAAGCCGGTCACCGGTGCGCGCCGACCGTCGGGGCGCGGCGAGACGGACGGGTCGGCCGTCGGGATCGCGGACGATGCCGCTCACATCGATCCGCGCATCCGCGCCCGCGGCGTTCGTCGACACGACGGCGACGCGTTGTCCGTCCGGCGCGACCACGGCGGCGGTCACCCGCCGACCCGAGAGCCACTCGGCCTCGACCGGTGTCGGCTCGTCCCCCTCGCCCGACCCGGGGGCGAGCACCCACAGGCGGGTGGCCGGGCTACGACGCGCCCCCACTCCCCCGACCCAGAGGTAGCCGAGACGGTCGAAGCTCGGGCTGCCGAGGGTCACGCCGATGCCGCTCACCTGGCTCCGCTTGTCGCCGCGCCACAGCGCGAGGGAGGCCCGCCCCGGCTCGACGCCGGCGATCTCGTTGCCGGACAGCGAGAGGGCGAGGTCGGTGATGCCGACCGGGATCTGCGGGTATGCCGTCGACGGCTGCGGCGAGGGCCGCCGCAGCTCCACGTCCGCCTCGAGGACCCGCAGGTCGGCGCCGTCCCGCAGGAGCGGCCCGGCGAGCACGCTCGGGGTCTCGGGCTCGAAGCCGAGATCGTCGATCGTCGCGACCGGGGTCCCCACGCCGCGCAGGTCGAGCGAGGCCCCGTCGACCCGCAGCGCCACGTCGACGACGCCCGGCACCTGCGTCAGGGTGGCGACGAACTGGGCCCACAGGCCCTCACGGACCGCCTGGTCCGTCGGGACCCGCGGCCGAGAGGTCGACGGTCGCGACGCCGTCGAGGACCGGCACCCCGTCGGCGAGCAGCCGCGCCCCGTCGGGCACCTCGGTGCGGACGGCGTCACCGAGGTACTCCGGCACGGGCGTCAGCTGGGCCCGGGCCAGCCGGGTCGTCAGGTGGTCGAGGGGGAACCATCGGACGTCGCTCGCGAGGGCCTGGCGGTCGTCGGCGACGTAGTGGACGGCGTAGGGGCGGAGCAGCCGGGGAACGTCCTCGGCGAGGATCCAGCGCCCGAAGGTCTTGGGGAGGTCGGCGATCCGCCACTCGCCGTCGATGCGGGCGAACCCGATCGTCACCGACCGGCGGGTCTGTGGGGGCAGCGTCGTGTAGTGCCCGGCGGCGGAGATGACCCCCTCGGCGACCGCGCTGAGGCGCGCGGTGCCGGGGCCGGTGATCCGCACCGACATCGAGGCTTCGTTGTCGATGACGACGACCGGGCCGTCCGGCGTCCACTGTTTCGCCATCGGGTCGGTGAGGAAGTCCCGGGCGCGGTCGTAGGCGCCGTCGCTCGCCGAGCCGGCCCGGACGAACCCGCGGACGATCTGCTCGCGGTCGGCGCCGGGGAAGGGGCCCGGGAACAGGACCCGCACCTGCGGCGCGCTGCCACTGCCGACGTCGAGCCCGTTCTGGACGGCCGTATGCCGTGACAGCCCACCGCACCCGGCGAGAACCAGGCCGGCGAGGAGGGCGGCGACCGTCGCCGCCACCCGACCCACCCTCACGAGCCGCGCTCCGTCACCGCGGCCGGCTTGTCCCGGCTCGGGGCGGCGGCGGGCAGATCGGGACGTCCCGGGGGCGGAGCCGCCGCCCGGTCGGTCTCACCATGCCGACCGCGGTCGGGGGTCAACGGCAACGGGGAGGAGGTGAGCCGGGTCCCGGCCCGCCGGGGCAGGGTGAGTCGGAAACGGGAGCCCACGCCGGGCGAGCCCCAGGCCTGGAGCCATCCCTCGTGGAGCCGGGCGTCCTCGAGCGAGATCGCGAGCCCCAGGCCCGTTCCGCCGCTCGTCCGGGCCCGGGCCGGGTCCGCTCGCCAGAAGCGGTTGAAGACGACCGAGGCCTCCCCGGGGCGCAGCCCGACGCCGTGGTCCTCGACGAGGACGGCCACGGCCGTCTCGGAGGCGGCGACGTGGACGGCGACCGGCCGGCCCTCCCCGTGCTCGATGGCGTTGACGACGAGGTTGCGGAGGATCCGTTCGACTCGGCGCTCGTCGATCTCGGCCTCGGCGGGGCCGTCCTCGACGACGAGCCGCACCTCGCTCCCCCGGTGGGCCGCGAGCGTCGCGTTGGCCTCGACGACCTTGGCGGCCGTCGCACGCAGGTCGACCGGCTCGAGGTCGAGCACGGCCGCCCCGGCGTCGAACCGGCTGATCTCGAGCAGGTCCGAGAGGAGCTCCTCGAAACGGTCCAGCTCGCCCTGGAGCAGCTCGGCGGACCGGGCGACGGCGGGGTCGAACCGCTCGCGGGCCTCGTGGATGAGGTCGACGGCCATCCGGATCGTCGTCAGCGGCGTCCGCAGCTCGTGCGAGACGTCGGAGACGAAGCGCTGCTGGACGAGGGAGAGCCCCTCGAGCTCGCCGATCTTGGACTGGAGACTGTCGGCCATCGCGTTGAAGGACGTCGCGAGGAGGGCGAGGTCGTCCTCGCCCCGGGCCGGCATCCGCTCGTTCAGCTGGCCCGAGGCGAGCCGCCCGGCGACGCCGGCGGCGCGGCGGACCGGGCTGACGACCTGCCGGGTGACGACCCAGGCGATGGCGCCGAGGAGGACGGTGAGGATGACGACGGCCGCGGCGAAGGCGCGTGCGATGAGCGCCATCGTCGCCTGTTCCTGCTCCATCGGGTAGATGAAGTAGAGGTCGTAGCGGCCGGCGCGAGGCACCTCGACCGAGCTGCCCACCATGACGGCGGGCACGGTGCGGGCGTCGACGGTGATCTCGCTGATCTGCGTCTGTTGGACCGTGGGGTTCTCGGCCACCGCCTCGCGCAGCTCCGGCGTCACCGAGGCCAGCCCCACGTCGCCCGTCGACTCGAGGTCGGCGAGGATCGTCGTGCTCGTGTTGTCGACCGACCGGGACATGATGACGTACCGGGAGGGGCTCGGCCCGGGCGGCTTGAGGTAGTGCTCCATGATGTCCTTGGCCGCGTTGTTGAGCTTGCCGACATCGGTCGCGGCCGAGGCGTCCCACTGCTGCTGGGCCTGCGCGGTGAGGGTCAGCGCCTCGTTCTGAGCCACCCGGATCCGCTCCTGCTCGAGCCCCCGCGCGATCTCCGCGTAGAGGAAGCCGCCGAGCAGCGCGGTGACGACGACGCCGAGGAGCATCGTCGTCGTCACGACCCGCAGCTTGAGGGACTCCCGCCAGCGACGCAGGAGCCAGCGCGGCGGGCGCGCGATCGCGGACATGGTCAGGACGAGCCGGCCTTGTAGCCGACGCCACGGACGGTGACGACGACCTCGGGGTGCTCGGGGTCGTGCTCGATCTTCGAGCGCAGCCGCTGGACGTGGACGTTGACGAGGCGGGTGTCGCCGGCGTGCCGGTAGCCCCAGACCTGCTCGAGGAGCACCTCGCGGGAGAAGACCTGCCACGGCTTGCGCGCGAGCGCAACGAGGAGGTCGAACTCGAGCGGAGTGAGCGAGATCGTCTCCTCGCCGCGGTGGACCGAGTGGCCGGCGACGTCGATGACGACGTCGCTGACGACGAGGCGCTCGGGCTCGGGGTCGTCGGTCCGCCGCAGCCGCGCCCGGACCCGGGCGATGAGCTCCTGGCCCTTGAACGGCTTGACGACGTAGTCGTCGGCGCCCGACTCGAGCCCGACGACGACGTCGACCGTGTCGGTGCGGGCGGTCAGCATGACGATGGGGACGCCGGACTCGGCCCGGATGCGGCGGCATACCTCCATCCCGTCCATCCCGGGGAGCATGACGTCGAGGAGGACGAGGTCGGGGCGCACCTCCCGGAAGGTCTGGACCGCGGAGGACCCGTCGGCCACATGCGTGACCTCCAGCCCCTCGTTGCGGAGGACGATGCCGAGCATCTCGGCGAGGGCGAGATCGTCGTCGACGACGAGGACGCGACCCTTCACGACCATCCTTCCCGTGGCACACACGTGCCCTGCTGAATCATCACATACCCCCCTGGACCATGGTGCCGCCTCGCCGCGTGGCTGGCTACTTCGTGTAGACCGTCCACCCCGCCACCCGCTCCACCGGCTGCCAGCTCGGGTCGGCGACGGACGAGCCGCCTCGGGGGCCGAGCCGTCCTCCGTGACGACGACGTCGACGCTCCGCAGCGCGGGCGCGCCACGCGGCCCGTCCGTCGAGGAAGTCGAGGTAGGCCGCCTGGTCCGCCCGGGAGAACGCGTCGATGGGGTTGGAGAGCCACACCGTCAGCCCCTCGGCGGCGAGTCGCTCGACGAGTGGCTCCGGGGCGAGCACGGCCCGGTCCGCGGCCACCTCCGCGACGGCGGCGACGAGACCCGGCGGGGTCGCGTCGACCGGTCGGTCGCGGGCCATGAGGATCGCCGGTGGCAACGAGCGCCGCGACGCCCGCCCAGCCGATGACGACCGTCGCCCGGGCCGCGTTCCCGACGCCGGGCAGGGCCGGGCGCGGGACGTCGGCGGGGTCGTCGGCCGACTCTCGGCCCACCCCGGCGCCCCTCCCCGCTCCCGGGGGATCGGCAGCGTCGCCGGGAGGACGAGGGCCATGCCGAGCCAGGCGCCGTTGCGAACGGCGGATACCGTCGAGACGCCGAGTCCGAGGAGGACGACGTAGACCCAGAGCGGCTGCCGTCGCCGCAGCGCGAGGAGGGCGCCCCCGGCGAGCCCGAGCAGCATGACGACGTCGAGGGGCGAGGAGAGGTCGGGATGGGCCCACAGCCCCTCGCCTCGCCGGGCCGACTCGTTGACGAGCACCCCGACGTAGTAGTGGATGGTTCGCGAGTCCCGTCGGGTTGGCGGCGAGCGCGAGGACGGTGGTCACGCCGACGAGCACGGTCCGGCGTGGGTCGACGCGGAGCCGGGAGAAGAGCAGGTAGCTGCCCGCGACGGCCACCCCGAGCAGGACGGCACCGTGGAGGTTGGTCCAGACCGGCGACGAGGAGGGGGAGCAGCCAGATCCGACGGCTCGGGTCGTGGTACTCGCGATGGAGGAGCAGGAGCAGCGAGGCGAACGGCACGAGCGACAGGGCCTGGAGCCGGATGACGACGAGGGCCGGGGCCGCGGCGAGGACCGCGAGGACGATCGCGAGCGAGACACGCGTGTCGCGGGCCCCTCGGCGCAGGGCGGCGACGGCGAGCAGCCCGAGGGCGAGGACGTCGGCGACGAGCTGGAAGGCCGCGAGCGCCCGGTCGCCGAGCGCCGCCACACCGGTGAGCAGCAGCTCCCCGACGACCGGAACGTTGGCCCAGCCGGCCGAGTCCGCGGCCGCGAAGGGGACATGGTCGGGCAGCCCCGCGCCGTCGAGGATGCGCCGCCCCATGGCGACCGGCCACAGGGCGTCGGCACCGATCTGCGCCTGCCAGGCGACGAACGCCGACAGGCCGACGAGGGCCACCGCGGTCGCCAGCGGTGGCCTCGACGGCGCGGTCGTCGGCGCGTGGCTCAGCGCGTCCCCCTTTGGGATCGGTGGCTACTCGACGAGCCGGATCGGGTCACCCTCGAGCTTGCCATCCACTCTGTCGTGTCCTGCGGCTGGGCGCCGTACCCAAGCAGTACTGGCGCACCCAGCAGTCCGTGGGGTCGTTGGCGTTGCAGGTGTACCCGAGTGGGATGGGGACACGGACGATCTGCTATTGCCGTTGTACGACGAGCTGGAGCTTGGCTGACGTCGGGGACGGTGAAGGAGCAACTGTCGACGAGATGGATGTCGTGACGCCCCAGCCGGTACAGCCGGTGTAGTCCGATCCGGTCGGCGGGATGATCGTGATCGAGCCGCCGTACGTCGCTGCGTCACCGATGTCGAAGAGATAGATGTTGAGGAAGCCACCGGCGGCGCCGCTGGGCACCCGGCCGAGGAAGAACTCGTCGTCGTGCCGCATCTGTGTTGGCGTAGATCGCCATCTTGTTGAAGGCGGAGATGGAGATCCTTGCGGAGGGTACCGCCGACCGCGCGGAGGGCGAAGGGTTGTGGCCGTTGGCCGTCGGCCCCGCAGCCCGTTCGTCTTGACCTGGATGGGGTAGTCCCCGACCGCGGTGCCGGGGAAGGTGCACAGGTCACCCAATGCGCGGAAATTTCGGCGACCCCGGGGTCGTACCCCTAGGGTTCGTCGAGGCCGGAGAAGAGCGTGTTGACCTTCCAGCCGCTCCAGGTCCCGTTGAAGCCCTCCCAGCCGCGAACGTCCGCTGACAGACGATCGGGCACGCCGTCGGGTCCCAGGCCGCGGCAGAGGGGCTGCGGACGGTGAAGGTCGTGTGCACCGGCTGCTGGCTGTTGGACAGGTCGACCACGTCACCAGTGCACTACGGCGACCTTGCCGCGCATACCGGACCGAGGGAGGAGGAGCCGGTCGGTGCCTTGGACCCCGGCTTGTAGGCATAGTTGGTGTAGCTCGTTCCCCATAGGGCCCTGGTCGCTGTGCACTTGTCTGGCCGACGTTGACCGCGACCGGGTCGAAGGCCTGGATGGTCAGCGGCCCGCTGGAGCCGGCCTTCAGGTCACGATGTAGATGTAGCCGTTCGGGGTCGACTCCCGTTGTTCGTCCCGCCGGAGCAACCGGTGTGTGCCGGAGACCCACAATAGTGTCGAAGGCCTCGCCGAATCGGTCACCGTTCTGCTTGTGGGTCCGAGTGCCTGACGTTGGCCCAGAAGTTCGCCACGGTCGTGCACGCCGAATCCGGTTCCCGGACTCCCGTCCGGATCGTCGCCGAACTCGTTGCAGGGGCTGCCCATCGGGACCGGGCCGGCGTAGTCGGCGACGGCGGTCTTGGTGATGGTCGTGCTGTCGACTCCGAGGAGCGGACCGAAGATGTTGTCGACCTGGCGGGAGACGGTGACGCGCAGCCGGGTCGGCGCGCCGTCCAGGGAGGGGGTCACACTCGTGTCGGCGACACCGTTCTTGAAGCCGTTTCCCGCGGAGAACTCGTACGCGCGGGCATAGGCGGCCGGCCGGTCCCCCGGCAGCTGGCTCACCCCGGCAAGGGCCGCGGCGTCCGCCGCGCGCTGGGCCTGTTGGCCGACGAGATACCAGTGGCCGGCGTCGACAGCGAACGCGGACACCCCGATGAGCGTGAGGAGCAGGAGCGCGACGAGGGCGGCGACGTATCCCCGCTCGTCTCGGCGATCGGGCATGGACATCCGGCGGGACAGGACCGAGCGACCGTATGCGAGGGATCTTCGATCATCTGCACCCGCTTGTGTAGGGATGGGTTCGAGGCGCATGACCACGTGCTCCTAGATGGTCATGGTGTCAAAGACGAAGCCGGTGATGGCGTCGTGCTTGATCTTCATGTAGACGCCGATCCGGTCGGCGGCCCGCCGGCGCCGACGCAGGCGACCTGGGTGTCCGCCGGCCAGCCGGAGTACGTCGCGCGAAGGCCGTGCCGTCCACCGGAACTTCGTGCAGCGTGTTGCAGTTGGCGAAGCTGCCGTATCCCCCGGGAAGTCGTTGCCGTGTTGGCCTTGTAGACCCACAACTGCTCGACCGTGCTGTAGTCGATCGCGGACCACCGAGTACTCGATCGTGTCCGCGGTCGCCCGCGCGTAGCCGGCAGTAGCGGGGGTTGGCGGACGCGAGGCTGACGCCGGCACGGATGGCCGAGGAGGCGCCGAGGTAGTCCTTGAAGAAGAAGCCGAGCTCGACGATGCCGAAGATCATGAACATGACGAGGGGCGTGACGATGGCCGCCTCCACGGCAGCCGTTCCGCGCTCGCGCTCGGCAAGATCCGCTCATGACGACACGCAGGTCGTGCGGAGGGAACCGGCTCGAACTGCATGATGGCGTTGTCCCGGATGAGCTGATCGTCGAAGAACATGCCGACGGTCGAGGGGTGGCGGTACTCGACATAGACGCCCATCGCCTCCATCGAGTTCCGGCGCAGGCTCCGTCGCGACTCCACGAGCCCCGTAGGGGAACTCAGCGTCCCCGACGAGGACACTGTGAACTTGAAGCAGTTGGATGGCGCATGCCCATCCCGAGGCCGGGGCGCCACTGGCGACGTCTGCCTTGTAGACCCACAGCTTCGTCGATGCGGCTGTAGGCTGACCTCACTCATCGCGTTGACCGCCTGCCAGCCACGTCGGAGGCGAAGGTGGCCGCCAGCGGCTCCGACTGCCCCCGTTCGGGCGGCAGCTCGGGTGGCCGAGGAGACAGAGAGGCTGTCCCGCAGCAGCATCGAGGTGTCGATCATGCCGCCGAGGATCGTCACGAGGACCATGGACATGAGGGCAGTCTCCACCGCGACCGCGCCGCGCTCGCGCCGGTGCAGCCGGCGCGACAGCCATCCGGGCATGTCGGAACCTCCTCTCTCCTTCGGCAAACTAACGACGCTCCTGCGGGGTCGATGCGGGATCGTCGTCACTGGGGCCTGTAGGCACGAGGGGTCGCTCCCCCGTTCGGGTGATGGCGGTCCGTCCGGGGCCGGTCGCGCCCGTCGGGCGGGCAGGGCGAGGAGCAGGAGAATGGCCAGACCCGCCACGACGTAGCCGACGTCGACGAGCCACCACAGCGCCACCCGAAGGCCGTCGCCGGACGCCGGGTCGTTCTGGATCGGCCCCCGGAGGAAGACGACGGTGAGGACGACGACGGCGACCCGCCGGCCCCGCCGGAGCAGGACGAGGAGGGCGGGAAGCGCCCACACCCAGTGGTGGCTCCACGACACGGGCGAGCCCAGGAGCCCCCCGACCGCCACGGAGACGAGCGCCCCGACCTCGTCGCCCTCGGCGAGCAGCCGGCGGGCCACGAGCGCCCCGAGGCCGACGCCGAGGAGGAGGATCGCCGGCGACAGCCAGGGCCGGTCGACGCCGGTCCCGGCGAGGGCCAGCACGGCGCCGTAGAGGGACTGGTTGACGCTGGCGAGGGTGTCGACGCCCCACTTCCCCAGCGCGGCGAAGCCGCCGGTCCAGAAGGCGACGGAGGAGGCCGGCGCGACGGCCATCGCGACGAGCACCGTGACGCCGAAGGCCAACGCGCTGCGTCGCACGGCCGCCCAGTCGCGACGCAGCGCGAAGTAGACGACGAAGACCGCGGGGGTCAGCTTGATGCCGGCCGCGATGCCGACGAGCCAGCCACGGCCCCGGGTGACGACGAGCGCGTCGAGGACGACGGCCAGGAGCAGGAGGGTGTTGACCTGACCGAGGCTCGCGGTCCAGCGCAGCGGCTCGAGGGCGAGCCCGACGAGGAGGAGCGGCGCGGCCTGCGGGAGGGTGAGCCCGAGCCGGCGGGCGACGAGCCCGCCGGAGACGACGAAGGCGGCGAGGCTGACGAGGGTGAAGACGATCCGGGCGGCCTCCGTGCCGAGCAGGGCCAGCGGCACGAACACGACGGCGGCGAATGGGGGGTAGGTGAACGGGAGACCGAGGACGTCCACGTCGCTGAGTGCGACCCCGTCGAGCACGGCCCGACCGCCCGCCCGGTAGACGTCGAGGTCGACCCGGTATCCCCCGGGCACCTGGCTCCAGACGAGCCAGACGGCCGCGAGCGCGAGCAGGAGGGAGACGAGGTTCGCGAGGGGCCAGGGGCCGACGAGCCGCCGGTCGGGCCCGGTGGCCGGCGCGCCCCGGCGCTCCCGGCCACCCGGTCGGGTGGACCGCAGCGCATCGACGGTGGTCACAGGACGAAGAAGGCGCCCCGCATGACGCCCATCGTGTTGATGTACCACCACTGGCAGAGGACACCGACGACCGTCGCCAGGACGAGGGCCACGACCTGCCACGGGCGGGGCGGGGCGAAGGCGGCACCCCGCGTCGAGCGCGTCACGCCGCCGACCTCTCCCTCGAGGCGGCGGGAGGAGCCCACGGCGATGAGGCCGAGGGTGGGCGCAGCGAGGACGAGGTAGCGCAGGACGCCGCTGCACATCGGGGTGACGGCGATGAGGAAGGCGGGGTACGCCCAGGACCAGGCGCGCAGCTCGGCCCCCCAGCTGCGGGCGAGCGGGGACACCGCCGCGATGACGAGCAGGGCGATGAGGAGAAGGAGGAGGACCGGTCCGGCGATCCCGAGGAAGGCATACGACGCAGCGAGCCAGCTCGTCGGCTGCGAGGTGACGTCGTCGACCCGGTCCAGTCCGGCCGCACCGACGAGCGCCCAGCCGGTGACCGGCCACAGAAGGGTCCCGGCGACCGAGGCGGCGCCGACCCCACCGAGGGAGAGTCGGTCACGCCACGGCACCGACGCCCAGCCCTCGGAGCGGACCCGGTGCCAGAGGTGGGCGACGACGACGACGGCGATGGGCGCCGTGACGAGCCGGGTGTAGGCGAGGGCGAGGACGAGGACGAGCGCCCAGCCGTAGCGACGACGCTGGAGAGCGAGGAGGGAGCCGAGGAGGAAGAGCAGGGCGAGCGGCTCGCTGTAGGCGTACTGGAGGATCGGCGCCGAGACGAATGCGCTCGTGAGGACGACCGCGCTGAGGGCGAGGAAGCGGCCACCGGCCCGCTCGACGAGGGCGTAGAGGAGGACCGCGGCGATGCTGCCGGCGGTGAGGTTGACGGCGGTCGCGGCCGCCGGGAAGGACAGACCGGTGAGGACCATGACGCCGTGGACGAGGAGCGGGAACACCGGCGGGAAGGCCCATCGCCACGCCTCGTCGGCGCTCGCTCCGACCAGGTCGGACGGGTAGCCGCGGGTCGCGATGGCCTGGTACCACTCGCCGTCCCAGTTCGTGATGACGCCCCAGTAGCCCGGGTCGGCCGGCTTCGCCCGGTCGACGAAGACCCCCTCGAGGCCGCCCGGCGACATCGCGATCTGGTGTCGCGAGGCGAGGACGACGAAGAGGACGTCGAGGAGGCGGAAGAGGAGGTAGAGGGCCGCGGGCAGCAGGACGGCCTGTGCCGCCCTGCCCCGGACGAGCGCGCCGAGGGCGACCCGCCGGCTCCGGTGCGGCGCCACCGCGTGGCGGGCGGCTCCGGCCGGGGCGGACGTCGGGGCAGACGTAGCGGTCGACACGACGATTGAGCCTAGGCAGCGTGTCGCGCGCCCCCATCCCCCGTTCGGCCGGAGCCGGCTCACCCGTCGGGCCGGACCTCGCGCCCGTCGGTCCGGGGCCCGGACGTGGGTATGCCGCCCCCGCGTGGTGCGGGGGCGGCATACGGGTCCGCGTGGCCGGGTGCGGGGCGACCCCGATCCCGGCGGCGGGTCAGTACCGGTAGTGGTCCGGCTTGTAGGGCCCGGCGACGTCGATGCCGAGGTACTCGGCCTGCTCCTTGGTCAGCTCGGTGAGGTCGACGCCGAGCGCCTCGAGGTGGAGGCGGGCGACCTTCTCGTCGAGGTGCTTCGGGAGCGTCGTCACCGTCGGCCTGTCCTCGTCGTCGACGTACTCCTCGGACTTCTGGAACAGCTCGATCTGGGCGATCGTCTGGTTCGAGAAGGAGTTGCTCATGACGAAGCTCGGGTGGCCGGTCGCGTTGCCGAGGTTCATGAGCCGGCCCTCGGACAGGACGATGATGCTCGACGCCTCGTCCTCGCCCTCGGACGCGAAGGTCCACTCGTGGACCTGGGGCTTGATCTCGGTCTTCGTGATCCCGGGGACCTTGGCGAGCCCGGCCATGTCGATCTCGTTGTCGAAGTGGCCGATGTTGGCGACGATCGCCTTGTTCTTCATCCGGGCCATGTGCTCGGCCGTGATGACGTTGAGGCAGCCGGTCGCGGTGATGAAGATGTCCGCCTCGTCGACGACGTCCTCCATCCGGGCGACCTGGAAGCCCTCCATCGCGGCCTGGAGCGCGCAGATGGGGTCGACCTCGGTGACGATGACCCGGGCGCCCTGGCCGGCGAGGCTCTCGGCGCAGCCCTTGCCGACGTCGCCGTAGCCCGCGACGACGGCCACCTTGCCGCCGATGAGGACGTCGGTGGCGCGGTTGAGCCCGTCGACGAGGCTGTGCCGGCAGCCGTACTTGTTGTCGAACTTGCTCTTGGTCACCGAGTCGTTGACGTTGATGGCCGGGAAGAGGAGCTCACCGGCCTCGGCGAGCTGGTAGAGGCGGTGGACGCCGGTCGTCGTCTCCTCGGTGACGCCCTTGATCGCCGCGGCGACGGTCGTGAACTTCGTGCGGGTCCTCGGCGAGGGTGGAGCGGACGAGCGCCTTGAAGACGGAGAACTCCTCGGAGTCCTCCTCGGTCGTCGGGGGCACCTGGCCGGCGGCCTCCCACTCCCGGCCCTTGTGGACGAGCATCGTCGCGTCGCCGCCGTCGTCGAGGATCATGTTCGGTCCCTCGCCGGGCCAGGTGAGGATCTGGTTCGTGCACCACCAGTACTCCTCGAGCGTCTCGCCCTTCCAGGCGAAGACGGGGACGCCCTGCGGGTCCTCCGGCGTGCCCGACGGGCCGACGACGACGGCCGCGGCCGCCTCGTCCTGGGTGGAGTAGATGTTGCAGGAGGCCCAGCGGACCTCGCGCGCCGAGCGCGACGAGGGTCTCGATGAGCACGGCGGTCTGGACCGTCATGTGGAGGGACCCGGCGATGCGGGCCCCCGCGAGCGGCTGGGCCGGGCCGTACTCGGCGCGCAGCGCCATGAGGCCGGGCATCTCGTGCTCGGCGAGTCGGATCTGGTGCCGGCCGGACTCGGCCAGCGCAAGGTCGGCGACCTTGAAGTCAACGGACATGCGTCACTCCCATGGGGGTGTGGTGGGTTTCGGAACGAATCCCGGCGACGCCCATCTGGGCCTTGTGCGGGGTCATCACCCACGCCGGCGAAGGACGAGTCTAGCCGACGGGGGTGCCGTGTCCCTGACCCGTGGAGCCTTCCGCGTCGTCCGCCCGGGCCGGTCCGCGGTCGACGTCGGGCTCGAGGTACAGCACGAGGGTGAGGCCGTCGACGGCGGCGCGGGCGCGCCGCTCCGCCTCGTCGATGGCCGCCGCGACGTCCTGTGCCGCGTCGGTCGCCCCGACGGCGATCTTCGCCCCGACGAGCAGCTCATCGGGCCCGAGGTGGAGGGTCTTCAGGTGGATGACCCGGTCGACCGCTTCCGGCTCGACGAGGGCGGCCGCGATGGCCCGCTGATGGGCGGGGCTCGCCGCCTCCCCGACGAGGAGGGACTTCATCTCGACGGCGAGGGTGATGGCGACGGTGACGAGGAGGACGCCGATGAGGCCGGTCCCGACCGCGTCCCAGTAGGCCTCGCCGGTGAGCAGGGTGAGCCCGACCCCGACGAGGGCGAAGGTGAGGCCGATGAGGGCGGCGAAGTCCTCGAGGAGGATGACCGGCAGCTCGGGCGCCTTGGCGCCGCGGATGTAGCCGACCCACCCGCTCGTCCCCTTCGCCTTGCTCCCCTCGCGGAAGGCCGTGCGGAAGGACATTCCCTCCAGGCCGATGGAGATGACGAGGACGGCGATCGGCACCCACCACCAGCGCGATGCGAACGGGTCCTCGCTCTCACCGGCGTGCGCCTCGTGCCACTTGTGGTACGCCTCGTAGAGCGCGAAGAGGCCGCCGAGGCTGAACAGGACGATCGAGACGACGAAGGCGTAGACGTAGCGCTCGCGGCCGAAGCCGAAGGGGTGCTCCGGCGTGGCGGCCCGCCTGGCCCGCTTGCCGCCGAGGAGCAGGAGCAGCTGGTTGAAGGAGTCGGCGACCGAGTGGATCGCCTCGGCCAGCATCGAGGAGAAGCCGGTGAGGGCGAACGCGACGAACTTCGTCACGGCGATCCCGAGGTTCGCGAGCAGAGCGGCGACGACGGCCTTGTTCCCACCTTCGGCTGACATGGCGCAGAGCCTAGTGAAGCGGAGCGCCGGCCCGCGGCTGACTCGCTCCTGGTGGACGGGTTAGGTTGTCCCGTATGCCGTCCGCTCGTGGAACGCTCGACTGGTCGCCCGCCGCCGCGCGCCCGGACCTGCTCGCACCGCCGGTCGCCGCCGCCCTCGCCGCGCCGGGGGCTCCGGGCGAGGTGTTCGTCGCGCCCATCGACGCCGAGGTCGCCGACACGGCCGCCTTCTGCGCGGCCTACGACGTCGCCGAGGACCGGTCCGCCAACTGCGTCATCGTCGCCGGCCGGCGCGGCGACACCGAGACCTACGCCGCGGTCATGGTCCTCGCGACCGACCGCGCCGACGTCAACGGCGTCGTGCGCCGCCACCTCGGTGTCCGCAAGATCAGCTTCGCGCCGCACGAGGAGGCCGTGGGACGCACCGGGATGGAGTTCGGGGGCATCACCCCGCTGGGCCTCCCCGACGACTGGCCGGTGCTCGTCGACTCGGCCGTCGTCGCGGCCGGCGAGGTCGTCATCGGCAGCGGCATCCGCGGCAGCAAGGTGCTGCTCGACGGCCAGGTCCTCGCGGCGGTGCCGGGGGCCGAGGTCCTCGACCTCGTCAAGCGCTGAGCGCTCCCCGGTCGGGCGGACGCCCCCCTCGTGGCGCCCGCCCGACCTGGACGCGGCCGGCGTGCCTCCGGCCGACCGTGCTCATCCATCGTGCTCACCGAGGACGGCGCCGTCCGGCGAACGGCGCAACACGGTCGCAGATCCGTCCGTACTGACTAGGCCGGTTTCAGCGGGTGCGGTCGCGCAGGTCCGTGACGTGCGGCGACACGGAGGGGTCGAGCCCGAGGCCGATGGCGAGGTAGGTCGCCGCGTAGTCCGTGAGCGCGATGAGCGACGCGAGCCGGACGACGGCCTCGGGCTCGTCCGGGGCGGTCACCTCCCACACCGTCACGCCGGCCGCCGCGGGCCGACGCGGCGACGGCGTCGGCGAGGGCGTCCGCCTCGGCGGCCTCCCGGGTCGGCGAGGGCGGCAGGCCCTCGCGCAGAAGGAGCAGCCCGAGCCGCGGCGCCGCGGGGCCGTCGAGGTAGGGGTCGGCGAAGATGTCGTCCGACGCGCCCTCGCTCGATCCGGCGAACGGCCCGTCGAAGCACGCGACGACCTGGGAGGCGGCGTCGGGAAGGAACCCGTGCGTCGTCGGGAACCGGGCCGTGCGGGCGAGCATGGCCGCCGCCCGTCCGGCGGCGACACCGGTGAGGGGTCCGTCGCCGAGGACGAGCGGGATCGTCGCGGCGATGTCGAGGGCGAGCGTCTTGGCCGGGTTGACGAAGGACTCGGAGGACGGACGGCATTCCTCGGCCCGCTCGTCGAGGACGTCGGCGAGCCGCTCGAGGACCGACGAGGGCACCCGGGCCAGCCCCAGCCGGTCGGCCCCCATGAGGACCGGGGTGAGCAGGGACCACAGCGCGGTGCGAGAGGACGGGGCGGGTCGCTCGACGGGGACGTGGACCCCACGACCACGGGCACACACCTCGGCGAGCGGGCTGTCGGCCGCGCCGACGGTCAGCAGGCACGCCCCGCGCCGCGCCGCCTCGGCGGCGAGCGCGAGCGGCCCCGGCGCACGCCCGGACTGGGAGACGGCGACGACGAGGTCGAGCGGGCCGACCCAGCCCGGGAGCGGCACGTCGCGCCGGGTGGTCACCGGCACGGGCGACCCGGGCTCGGCGAGGACGTCGAGGACGTCGGACACGACGGCCGAGCCCCCGAGGGAGGCGACGACGACGGACCGGGGGCGCTCACCGTCGCAGATCCGCTCGATGCCCGCCTCGTCGGCCGCGATCATCGCCCGCCGCACCTGGGCCCCGGCCCCGGCGAGGGCGCGCAGCGTGCCCCTGGCATCGGCCGCCTCGATGGCGTCGGCGTCCCCGAGGCGCGCCTCGTCGATCATCGCCGGGTCAGCCCGGGCGCCGGGCCTCGTCGACGAGCAGCACCGGGACGCCGTCGTCGATGCGGTAGGCCAGCCCGCAGTCGGCCGCGGTGCAGACGAGCTCGGGACCGTCGGCACCGTCGGCGTCGCGAAGCTCGGCGTGGCACTGGGGGCAGCGAAGGATCTCTCGCAGCCAGGGCTCGATGGTGCCTGTCATGGCTCAGACCCTACGCCAGCGGCGCCGAGGGCCGCTCAGCCGTGCTCCCCCGCCCCGCGCAGCACCCGGAGATGGCCGCGGCGGGCGAGCTCGCCGTCCGCACCGGCGGGCAGCCCCGGACCCGCGCCGCCCGTCGCGGCGACCGGCGGCGGCGCCGGCCGGGCCGCCTCACGCACCGCGTCGGCGAGGGCGAGGAGGTCGTCGTGGGTCGGCTCCGGCTCGGAGTAGTCGCCGGCGAGCCGGACGACGTCCCAGCCGCGCGGAGCCGTCAGCCGGGACGCGTGCTCGGCGCACAGGTCGTAGGTGTGCGGCTCGGCGTAGGTCGCCAGCGGGCCCAGGACGGCGGCCCGGTCGGAGTAGACGTAGGTGAGGGTCGCGACGGCCGGTTGCTGACAGGACGTCTTGGTGCATCTGCGCGACAGGCTCACCCTGCGGACTCTAGGCCAGTCGGTGCGCCGGGCCGCCCCCGGCACGCCGTAGCATGCCGAACGTGACCGCCCGGAGCACCCGAGACCGCCGTGGCCGCGGCCTGCGGGGGCCGCTGGCCTGGCCTCCGGTGCCCGCGATGTTGACGCGCGCCGAGCGCTTCGACGACCTCGTCCTCGACGCCGCCGACCGGGTGCGACCGGTCCTCGGCCAGCGGTATGCCGCCACCGAGTTCGCCGTCGAGGAGGTGCCGCCGGACGATCCCGCGCCGTGGGAGGAGCAGGAGCCGGCGCTCGGCCGGCTCATCGGGCCCCAAGGGCGCTCGCCGCACCGGGTCGTCGTCTACCGCCGTCCCGTCGAGGCCCGGGCGCACGACGAGCGCGACCTCGCCGACCTCATCCACGGCGTCGTCGTGGAGCAGGTGGCCGCCCTTCTCGGCGTCCCTCCCTCGGAGGTGGACCCCGGCGACGGCCGGTGAGGCCCCGGGGACGCACCGGCCGGGTCAGGGCACGGGGAAGGCCCGGCTCACCCGTGAGGTGAGCACGGCGTCGAGGAGCGGCACGCTCGAGATGAGCTGCTCGGCCCCGGTCCCGATGGTCGTCGTCACGGCCCCGCGGAGCTCGCCGTCCCCCTCGGCCCGGGTCACCCACACGGCGTCGGCAGCGGCCAGCGGCACGGAGACGACGGTGTCCTCGGGGACCTCGACCTGGGTGGCCGTCGGCGTGCCGGCCCGGGTCGTCACGACGTCGGCCGTCACCGGGCCGTCGGTCGCGACGAGGCTGAGGGTGCGCGTCGGCGCCGTTCCCGTCGACCGGCGCGAACGTCGTGCCGGCCGTGCCCGTGATCGCGGCCGTCGACGGCGTCCAGGCGAAGTCGCCGGGGTCGGAGCCGGCGCGACGCTGGGTGAAGGCGGCCGCGACGACGGGGACGTCGGCGGTCACCTCGACGGCATACGTGCCCGTGGGGACCTTCGCGAGACTCAGCTCGGCCACGGCACCACCGGCGACGCGGGTCACTCCGTCGCCACCACCGGGCAGCGGGCAGCCCACCGTCCGCGCCGATGAGCCGGACCCGGACGACGGCCTCCTGCCGGCCCGGGACGACGACCCGCAGGGCGCCGGCGCCCGCGAGTGCCGTGGCGGGCACGATCTGCGTCGTCGACGGCGTCGCCGCACGGGGCGTGGTGTCGGCGCCGGCCGGCACCGACCCGTCGAGCCACACGTCGTCGAGGAACGCGGCGACGGTGCCGCCCGAGGCCTGGACGTGGACCGCCGGCATCTCCTCGGTGCCGGCGAGGGCATCGAGGAGGACGACGGCCCGTCCGTGGGCGGGCACGGTGATGCCGGTGCCGGTCGGCGAGGCGATGGGACCGGTGCGGCCGTGGAGCGAGAGGCCCACGACGACCTCGTTGGCGCCCGGGTTGACGAGGACGAGCCGCTCCTGACGGCCCGGGCTCCCACCCCCGGCGAGCAGCCAGCTGTCCGCGCGGGCCGACGTGCACGGCGTCGTGACGAGGCCGCGCAGCTCCTTGGTGTCGGCCGACCACTCCTGCTCCCCCGCGACACCCGCGGCGAGGGAGCCCGAGGCCCGGACCTGGACCGGCGCCGCCGAGGGCGGCAGCGGCTCGGTGAGCGTCGTCCCGCGCGCGGGCGGGGTGCCGCTGGGCTCCTCGGGGGCGTCGCCGGCGGGGGCGCCGACGACGAGCGACGCCGGCGCCGCTCGGCAGCACGAGCCCGGACAGCGCCTCGGTCGGCGCGGCGGCGGCGCTGACCGTTCCGGTGACGGGGATGTCGCTCACGCCCGCCACGCCGCTCAGCTCGGGGCCGGGACACGAGAGGAGGACGGCGCGGGCCGCCTCGTCGCTCGTCCCCGGTCCGGCGGAGGTGGTCGGGGCCGGGCCGAGGTCGGCGCTCGCCGAGACGACGGTCGTGCCGTAGACGAGCCCGACGGCACAGCCGACGGCGACGACGGTCCGGAGGGTTCCATGGATCGGCAGGCTCATCCGCGTCCCCTGCTCTCCCGGCGGCCGAAGGGGATGGCGAGGAAGACGAGGGCGACGAGGAGCACGACCTGCGCCACCCGCCACCACGTCGGGCCCGAGTCGACGTCGACGACGAGCGTGCCGGAGCCCGCCGGCACGGCATACGTCGGGGACCCCTCGCCGTCCTCGACGCGCGAGGACGCGACCGTCGACCGAGCACGGTGGCGTGCGCGGCCCAGCCGCGCGGCTCGGCGACGACGAGGGTCGCGCCCCGGGGCAGCGGTCACCCGTGTCGTCGTCGCGGCGTTCTGACCGTGGGTGGGCACCATCGCCGACCGGTCGGGGTCGTCGAGACGCAGCCGCGGTGGGGTCGCGGGCCGGTTGTCGCCGGTGCCCGCCGCCCGCACCCGCCAGTAGGACCAGCCGTCGCGCTGGCCGAGCCGGGTGAGCCCGTCGGTGGAGTCGAGCCGCCGCGGGAGGTCCGCCGGGGCGCCGTCGTGGAGCCCGATGAGCCCGATCGCCCGGTCGGCGAGGGCGGTGTCCCACGCCCCGGGGCTGCCGTCGAGGATGCCGGAGACCGCGGGGGCGACCTGCCCCTCGTCGGCGCCGAGGGTGGGGAGGGTGCGGACCGGTCCGTCGGTCTCGCGGCCGACGATCCGGTATGCCGCCCCGTCGGTCCCGACCGTGACGAAGAGGGTCCGGCCGGCCGGGTCGCTGGTGGCCTGGTCGATCCCGGCCTCGAGACGCGGGTCGGTCCACGGGTGGAGGGAGGTGCCGAGCGTCGCCCACCCTGCGACGGCGAGGCCCCCGACGCCGGCGAGGACGAGCCCGGCGACGACCGGCCAGCGGGCGAGCGCCGCCCAGCCGCCGGTGGAGCGGCGCAGCGGAGCCTCGGCGACGCCGTAGACGGCCGCGCCGACGAGGACGAGCGCGAGCGGCAGGAGGAAGGTTCCGGCCCACGGCGTGATGTCGGCGCCGGCCCGTGGCACGCCGACCGGAACCGTGTCGAGACGGACGCGCGGCGCGGCGAACGCGGCCGCGAGGGAGAGCAGACCCACCGCCGTCATCGCCCAGGCCCCGACGTGGCTGCGGGCCCGGACGAGGCCGACCACGCCGACGGCGAGCGAGCGGGACCCCGGCCCACCACGGCAGCGACCCGGGACCACCCGTGTGGAGCAGCGCGAGATGCCAGGCGTCGGGTGGTGTCCCGCCCCACTGGGACAGCCCAGGCCCGGTGAGAAGCAGCCGCGGGTCCCGGACCGCGTCGAGCACCCACGGCCCGAGCAGGGCCGGCGGGATGACGAGGACGGGCAGGGCCCGGGCGCGGGCCCCGCCGATGAGGGTTCCCAGCGCGACGACCATGACGAGGATGAGCAGCGCCGGAGCGAACGCGCCGAGCAGCGTCGCGACGAGGGCGGTGGCGAAGGCCGCCGTCGCCGTGCCGTCGGGACGGGACAGCCGGACGAGGCCGGCGGCCACCGCCGGGAGAAGAACGAGCGCGACCGCCGCGCCGAGCCGGCCCTGGGCCACCGTCGCGGTCGCCACCCCCGTCGCCGCCCACGCCACGGCGCCGGCGCCACGCAGCCACGGCTGGGTCGTGACGACGCGAAGAGCAAGGTACGCGGAGACCGCGGCCACCGGGGCGGCGAGGACGAGGACGAGGGCGGTCACGGCGCCCCCGGGCGAGGACACCGAGGCGAGCGGGAGGTGCTGGAGCACCCAGGCCGGCACGGCGAGGGCGGCCAGCGACGGGCTGGCGGGCGCGGTGCCCCCGAGACCCCCGCCGTGCCACGCATCGAGATAGCCGTGCCAGAGCGCACCGGCCGTGATCCGGCCGCCGACGACCTCGCCGCCCGTGAACCCGCCGCCGATCCCCCGCAGCAGGCCCGCGCCGAGGGTGCGGCCGGCGACGGCGACCCCCGCGAGAACGAGCAGGACGGCGAGCACCACCGGCTGGCGGAGGACGTGCCCGAGGGTGGAGCGCGGGGCGACCTCGACGTCGGTGCGCTCGGACTCGCGCCCGGGGACGACGACCGCGTCGTGGAGGCCATCGAGGACCTGGCGGCCGATCGCGGCACCCGGCACGAAGAGTGAGGTGAGGTCGCGTCGCCGCACGGTGCGCGGGCCTCGCGTCCGCCACCGGGCGAGGAGCGGCCGGAACGGCTCGACGGCACCGAGGTCACCGAGCTCGCGCAGCGCGGCACCGGGTCGCTTGAGGAGGGCGAGGACGAGCGCGGCGACGAGCTCGCCGAGCCCGACCCACAGGGCGAGGAACGGAGCCGTCCACCAGGCACAGCGGGTCAGCGCGACGCGGCGCATCGCGCGGCGCTCGGCCGCGCTCGTGGGGACGGCCCGCCCCGCGTCGCCGCGCGAGCGCACCCGCGCCCCCGGCGCGACGACGACCCGTCGACCCCGGGCGTGGGAGCGCCACGAGAAGTCGAGGTCCGCGCCGGGGACCCGGAAGCCGCTCTCCCAGCCGCCGAGCGCGGTGACGAGCTCCCGTTCGATGAGGGCTCCGGCCAGGGGCACGCCGAGGACGTCGGTGCGCTGGTCGTACTGGCCCTGGTCCGGCTCGCCGGGCCGGGGCTGGGCCACCGGACGTCCGGTCCGGGTCGCGAAGATCCCGAGGCTGTGCAGCAGGGTCGGGTCATCGGCGTCGAGGTGCTTCGGACCGACGATCCCGACCGACGGCGAGCGCCGCCAGGCCGCGGCCAGCCGCTCGAGGGCGCTCGGTTCGGGGATGGTGGAGGTCGGGAGGACCCAGAGGAGATCGGTCGCCTCGGGGGCGGGGACAGATGGGGGTGGCTCGTCCTCGTCGGTGCCGTCGTCGGGGGTCGGCGCCGGGTCGGGGAGGCCGTCCGTGACGGTGCGGAAGAGGTCGGCGCGCTGGGTCCAGTTGCGCCGACCGTGGACGATGCTGGGGACGAACGACTGCTCGTCGCCCTCGCGCCAGCGCTCGAGGACCGCGCCGAGGTCGGCCTCGCCCGTGCGGTCGAGGACGAGAACCCGCTCGGGAGGCCGGGTCTGGCCCCGCAGCGCGTCGAGGAGGTCGGTCAGGGCGGCGCCCGCCTCGTCGGCGAGGACGACGACGTCGACGCGGACGACGGGGCCCGCCGGCCGGGACGGCACGGCGGCAGGGCGCGGGGGGGTCAGCGTCATGAGGGGGCGCGGCGGGGGGCGCGCGTCAGACCGCGCGCTTCTTCAGCTTGCGTCGCTCCCGCTCGGACAGCCCACCCCAGATGCCGAACCGCTCGTCGTTGGCGAGGGCGTACTCGAGGCACTCGGCGCGCACCTCGCAGCCCACACAGACCTTCTTCGCCTCACGCGTGGAGCCGCCCTTCTCGGGGAAGAACGCCTCCGGATCCGTCTGCGCGCACAGGGACCGCTCCTGCCAGGAGAGCGCACCCTCCTCCTCCACGTCCATGACGTCGACTACCGAAAGCTCGTACACCGGTCCCTCCTGACCTCGACCCTGGCCCCGCCGCCCGACCGTGAGGCCGCGGAGCACATGGGTGAAATTACACGCGTGTCATAGTCCTTTCGTCAAGCCGTCATCTGATATTGGCCCGTTCGGACGATGACGGAGCCGCCCGGCCCCGTCGACCGTGGGGCTGCCGACAACCGCCTCGAGACCCCGGCGAGCGCGCCCCGCCGCGGCTGACAGACTGGCCGCATGCGCATCACCGCTCTCGCCGGGGGCGTCGGCGGAGCCCGGTTCCTCCGCGGCCTCCGCCACCACCTCGACGCCACCCCCGAGCTCGCCGACACCGAGCTGACCGTCATCGGCAACACCGGCGACGACATCACCCTCTTCGGCCTCCGGGTCTGCCCCGACATCGACACCCTCCTCTACACACTCGGCGGTGGGGTCGACGACGCGCAGGGCTGGGGACGGGCCGACGAGAGCACCCGCGTCCAGGCCGAGCTCGCGGCATACGGCGCCGAACCGCAGTGGTTCACGCTCGGCGACCTCGACATCGGGACCCACATCGTCCGCTCCCAATGGCTCGGGCTCGGCCGGTCGCTGAGCGAGGTGACGGCGCGGCTGGCGGCCCGTTGGGGGCTTCCCGAGCGACGGATCACCCTCCTGCCGATGAGCGACCAGCCGGTCGAGACGCACGTCGTCGTCGAGGAGGACGGCGAGAACCGGGCCGTGCACTTCCAGGAGTGGTGGGTGCGGATGCGCGCCGCGGTCCCCGCGCAGCGCTTCGTCGCGGCGGGGATGGACCGCGCGCAGGCCGCCCCGGGGGTCCTCGAGGCGATCCGCTCGGCCGACGTCGTCCTCCTCCCCCCGAGCAACCCCGTCGTGTCGATCGGCGTCGTCCTCGGGGTCCCCGGCGTCCGGGACGCCCTGCGAGGGACACCGGCCCCGGTCGTCGGCGTCTCGCCGCTCATCTCCGGACGCCCGGTGCGCGGCCACGCCGACGCCTGCCTCGCCGCCATCGGCGTCGAGTCGACGAGCGCCGCCGTCGCCGGCCTCTACGAGGACATCCTCGACGGATGGCTCGTCGACCCCGCCGACGCCGACGTCGAGCTTCCCCGCGCCCAGGTCACCGTCTATCCGCGGGACCTGCTCATGACCGACGTCGAGGCGGCCGCGGGCATCGCCGCCGCCGCGCTCGGCCTCGCCCTCCAGCTGCGCGGCGACCGTGCCGGCGCCCGCTGAGGTCCGCCTCCTCCCCGTCGCCGGCCTCCCCGAGGTCCGCCGCGGTGACGACCTCGCGGCGCTCGTCGTCGAGGCCCTGGGGGCGATGGGTGACCGGTTGCGCCCGGGCGACACCGTCGCCGTCTCGAGCAAGGTCGTCTCGAAGGCGCACGGCCTCGTCGTCGCGGCCGCCGCCGGAGGGCCCGACCGGGACAGGGTGGTCAGCGAGCAGACCCGTCGGGTCGTCGCCGAGCGGATGTCCCGAGGGCGTCCCACCCGCGTCGTCGAGTCGCTCGCCGGGCCGGTCATGGCGGCGGCGGGAGTCGACGCATCGAACACCGGACCGGAGGGCGGCCTCCTCCTCCTGCCCCCGGACGCCGATGCCGTCGCGGCGGGGCTGCGTCGCGACCTGCTGCGGTATGCCGCCCTGCCGGCCGGCTCCGCACTCGGTGTCGTCGTCACGGACACGGCCGGGAGGCCGTGGCGGGTCGGCCAGGTCGACTTCGCGCTCGGCAGCGCCGGGCTCATCCCCGCCGAGGACCTGCGGGGAGGCCACGACGCCGACG
Organism: uncultured Actinomycetota bacterium; assembly: GCA_963745335.1. Taxonomy (GTDB): domain Bacteria; phylum Actinomycetota; class Actinomycetes; order Actinomycetales; family Dermatophilaceae; genus CAVSJJ01. The sequence goes on along the minus strand of CAVUXP010000001.1, from coordinate 22,482 downwards.
GCCGTCCGCTCGAGGTGACGACCCGAGCCGTCGCCGACGAGGTCGCCGCCGCCGCCGACCTCGTCAAGGGCAAGGCGAGCGCGGTCCCCGTGGCCGTCGTCCGGGGCCTGCCCGTGACGTGGCTCTCCGGCGGCGGCCCCCGGAGCGGGCTCGCTCGTCCGCACCGGGCCCGGAGACTGGTTCGCCCTCGGCCAGGTCGAGGCGGTGCGGGCCGCCCTCGGTGCGCCGCCCGGGTCGCCGGAGTCCACCCTGGTGGGGTTGCGCTCGACGGAGCCGGAGCACCTCGACGTCCGGGCCGGTCGGGCCGTCACCCTTGCCCTGTTGGGCGTGCACGATGCGGGCGCCGACCTCGGTACGGAGAGCGCGGGCCGGGTCCTCGTCGACCTGTCCGCCGCGGACGCGGTCGCCCTCGGCCGCGTCGTCGCGCGGCTCGAGATGGCCGCGGCGGCCGAGTCGCTCCGAGCCACGTCCTCGGGTGCGACGGCCGAGGGATGGCGGATCGTCCTCGAGGACGCCTGACCCCCCGGAGCGGTCAGCGGCGGACCGGGAGGTGGCGCCGCGGCGCCATCCGCGGCCCCCGGCGCGGGCGATGCACGCCGGTGAGCTCGAGCAGCCGCTGCACCCGGAAGCGATGGCCGGCATACGGCCGGAGCAGCTCGAGCATGCCCTCGTCGTCGACCGGCTCGCCGACGAGCGCCCAGCCGACGTCCTTCGCGACGTGGTAGTCGCCGACGCTCACGGCGTCGGCGTCGCCGAGGGCGCGCTGCGCCACCTCGGCGCTCGTCCACGGCCCGATCCCGGGCAGCGCCTCCATCCGGGCCCGGGCCGCCGCCGGGTCGAGCGTGAGGGACTCCTCGAGCCGGCCGGCATACCCGACCGCGGTCACCGCGGGACGGGACCGGCCACCGTCGACGCCCGCCCGCAGCCACTCCCAGGACGGCACGGCGGCCCAGCCCGCCGCGGTCGGCGGGACATACAGCCCCCGGTCCGCACCCGGGCCGGGTGCCGGCTCACCGAACCGCCGGACGAGGAGCCGATAGGCCGCGAACGCCTCGCGGCCGGTCACCTTCTGCTCGATGACGACGGGGACGAGCGTCTGGACGACGAGGCCGGAGCGCGGAACGCGGTAGCCCGGCAGGCGCCGGGCGGCCTCGGCGAGGACCGGGTGGCCCGGGACGAACCCGGAGGGGTCGTCCGCGTCGCCGAGCAGCTCGGGGACCCGCGAGAGCGCCCACGACGCGCCGGGCCCCCACGCGTGCGCCGTCGCCTCGGACGTCACCGGCGCGGCGTCGATCCGCAGCGTCGCGGGACCGTCGGGGGTCCGCCAGCCGAGCCACCACCGGTGGACCCGGCCACCGGAGTCGACCCGGAAGGCCGGGTCGGAGCCGCCGTGCCGTTGGGCCGCGAGGATCGCCCCGACCGCCCGCTCGTCCCCGAACCGCACGGTCCGGGAGGCGGGCTCGGCGGCGGTCATGGCGCCACCCTAGGCGCGTGTCCCGTCAGCGGATGACCTCCGGTCCGGCGACGCCGGGTGGCCGTGCGCACGGGTTCCCATCCCCGGTCGGCCCCGCCGGGACGGCGGCCCGGTCACGGTCGGGCGGTTGGACGGCGTCCGCCCGACGAGCCCCGCGGGGACCCGAGTTGGTCGCTCCGTGCCGGGTGTGACACGTTTGTCCCGTGGAAGGCCTGGACACCGAGGCAGTACTCGCGCTCATCCAGGACGTCGCCGCGCGCGTCATCAGCCCCCGCTTCCGGTCGCTGGCCGAGGGCGAGGTCATGGAGAAGAACCCCGGCGACCTCGTCACCGTCGCCGACCGCGAGGCCGAGGTCCTGCTCACGGAGGCGCTTCTGCGGCATACCCGGACGCGGTCGTCCTCGGCGAGGAGACGTTCGCCGGCGACCACTCGCTCCTCGACCGCTACCTCGCGGCCGACCACGCGTTCACCGTCGACCCCGTCGACGGGACGAAGAACTTCGTCCACGGCTCGCCGGACCACGCCGTCATGATCTCCGAGTCCGTCGGCGGCGAGACGGTTCGGGCCTGGATCTGGCAGCCGGAGCACCGGGTCGGCTGGGTCGCCGAGCGCGGCGCCGGCGTCTACCGCAACGGCGAGCGGATGTACCGCGAGCCGGTCCCCGACGGCGTCTCCCCCGTGGGGGCGACGTCGATGTGGACGCTGCGCGGCCATGCGCTCGAGGGGCTCGCGCCGATGCGGCTCACCTGGGTCTGCTGCGGCGTCGACTACCCCAAGCTCATCGAGGGCGAGGCCGACTACCTCGTCTACAGCCGCTCCAAGGCGTGGGACCACGCGCCCGGCGCGCTCATGGTGACCGAGGCCGGCGGCCACGTCGGCCACCCCGACGGCAGCGACTACACGCCGCGCTCCACCCGTCCCGGGCTGCTCGTCGCCGCCGACCCCGCGACGTATGCCGCGGTCCAGCGCCGCGCCCACGGCGCCTTCGAGCGTCCGTGACCTCGCTCCCCCGGCCCCCGGCCGTCCTCGCGGCGGCGGCCGCCGCCGACCCGACGGCACCACGCCTCACGAGCTACGACGACACCGACGGGCCGACCCGGGGTGAGCGGGTCGAGCTGTCCGGGCGGGTGCTGTCGACGTGGGTGGCGAAGGCCGCCAACGCGCTCCAGGAGGAGCACGGCATCGGCCCCGGATCGACCGTCGCGCTCGTTCTTCCCGCGCACTGGCGGGCGCTGGTCTGGATGCTCGCGACGTGGTCGGCCGGGGGCACGCTCGTGCTCGGCGACCCGACCCCGAGCGCCGACGTCGTCGTCTCCGACGACCCCGCGCTTCTCGAGACGGTGGCGGGCGAGGGCGTCCTCGTCACCCTCGCCGCCCTCGCGCGCTCCGCCCCCGGCCCGGTGCCGTCCGGCGTCATGGACGAGGCCCGCGACCTCGCGACGTATGCCGACCGCTTCGAACCGTGGGCACGGGCGGCCGACGAGGACGTCGCGCTCGTCGCGGCCGGGCAGGAGACGGCCTACGGCTCCCTCACGGCGCGGCTCGCACCGGCAGAGCCGCTCGACGAGGGTTCCCGGGCGCACACGGCGACGGCGGACCCGCTCGAGCTGGCCTCCCTGGCCCTCGCCGCCTGGGCGGGCGGAGGGTCGCTCGTGCACAGCCGGGGTGCCGCGCCCGACGCCCCTCAGCTGCCCGCGCGCCTCGCGTCCGAGCGGGTCACGGCGTCGCGCTGACCGGAGCGTCGGCGAGCTGCGCCGACGCCCGCGGCATCGAGCCGATCTCGACCTTGACGCTCGTCTGTGCCGCGTCGAGCGCCCGCCAGGTGAGGATGGCGACATAGCCGGTCCGGGCGAGGTGGTATCGGCCCTGGAACGCCTTGACCGCCGCGACCGTGCTCTCGCCCGTAGACCCCGTCGGCGGGGACGCCGAGGGCCGTCTGGACGGCGACGACCGCCGGACCGGTCGCGCCGGGCCGCAGGACGGTCTTCCAGTAGTCGACGAGCGGGTGGGCCCGCCGCTCCAGCGCATCCCACGTCGCCCGGTTGACGATGCCGGTCACCGGCAGGTGCTCGGACTTCTGGAAGGCCCGCACGGCCGCCTCGGTGTCGGCGTCGAAGACCCGGTCGCGGGTCCGGAAGCCGAGGCCGGTCTCGAGGACGCGAACGGCCTGGCCACGGTTGCCGCGCTTGAGGATGACGGACTTGGCGCTGGTGAACTCCGTCGTCATCGGCGGCTGCAGGACGGCGCTCGCCGGGGTCGACGAGGTCACCTTCGGGCGCGGCGTCGGCGTCGGCTCCGGGGTGGGGTCGGTCGGCGTCGGGTCCGTCGGCGTCGGGTCCGTCGGCGTCGGGTCGGTCGGCGTCGGGTCCGTCGCCGCCGCGACACCCATGAGACTGTTCCACACCTCCGACGTGACGACGCCGGTGACGGTGAGCCGGTTCGCCTTCTGGTACGCCTTGACCTTGCTCTGGGTGAGCGGGCCGTACTGCCCGTCGACCGTCAGCCCGCCGAGCGCCGACTGGAGCGCCTTGACGGCGGCGCCGGAGGAGCCGACCTTGAGCGTCACCCCGCGGTAGGGGTAGAGCGGGCTCTTGCTCGCCCGCGACGGGACCAGGCCGAGCCGGACCATCGCCAGCCACGTGTCGTAGTCGAGCTCACCGGTGGCCGCGACGCCGTGCGCCGTCTGCCACGCGAGGACGGCCGCCTGGGTCTTCGGGCCGTAGTCGCCGTCGGCCGGCGTGCCGACGACCTGCTGGGCGAGGGTGACGAACGCGCCGGTCGCGCCCCGGACGAGGTGGGGGTATCCGGTGTTCGTGATGGCGGGCGAGTCGGTGACGACGGGCGAGGACGGGTCACCGATGGGGCCCGTGTACTTGACCTGGAGCAGCGCCTTGCCCGTCCACCAGCTCGTCTGCTCGTAGGCACCGTCCCAGGTGAACGAGATGTGGATGTGGTCGGTGTGCGGGCTCGACCCGGTGTAGGCCGCCCAGCCGCGGCCGGGGTCGTAGGACCGCCACATGTGGCGGTTCCAGATGATGTAGTTGATGCCGAAGCGGCGAGCCATCGCGCCCGGCCTGCCCTGGGCGTCCTTGGCCGTGAGCCACGTCGTGATGGCGTTCCCGAGGGCGAGGCCGCTCTTCGTGTTCGCGTTGACCATCCAGTCCAGGGCGCGCCCCTCGCCGTGCTCGGCGGCGCACGGCCGGAGGATGCCGTAGACGTGGGTGCCGTAGTGCGCGTTGAGCAGCTTCGCGAAGTCGACCGGGCCGGGAAGGGCCTTGGTGAGGCAGCGGGTGCCGGCCTGGTACGAGGGGGCGATGTCGAGGGCCGTCGGGAGCTTCTTCGTCGGGGGCGGCGGGATCGACGCAGCCTGGGCAGGGGCAGCCGAGAGCAGCATCGCGGGAAACGCCGCCGGCACGGAGGCGGCGCCGAGGGCGCGCAGGGAGAGGGGCAAGGGGGGCTCCTTCGCGGCCGGCCGGAGATGGCAGGGGCCCGGCACGGTCGACAACACCAATCACATCTGGTCACATCAGCCGCTCATTTATCCCGCGTGCCCCACGGGGCTGCAACCGGTTCCGCCGAACTACAGCGGCGTAACTCCGCGAGCCCCGCACGGGACGTGGCAAAGACCACCCGAACGGATGAGCCGCGAGGCGGCGGTTACAGTGCGGACATGGACAAAGTCGTCTCCAGCGCCGCCGAGGCCGTATCCGGCATCGAGCACGGCGCCTCCCTCGCCGTCGGGGGCTTCGGCCTCTGCGGGATCCCATCCGTCCTCATCGCCGAGCTGCACGAGCGCGGCGTCACCGACCTCGAGGTCGTCTCGAACAACTGTGGCGTCGACGACTGGGGGCTCGGCATCCTCCTCCAGTCCCGGCAGATCCGCCGGATGGTCAGCTCCTACGTCGGCGAGAACAAGGAGTTCGCCCGCCAGTACCTCGAGGGCGAGCTCGAGGTCGAGCTGACCCCGCAGGGCACCCTGGCAGAGCGGCTGCGGGCCGGCGGAGCCGGCATACCGGCCTTCTACACCCAGACCGGGGTCGGCACCCAGGTCGCCGAGGGCGGGCTCCCCTGGCGCTATGCCGCGGACGGCTCGATCGCCGTCGCGTCGCCGGAGAAGGAGACCCGGATGTTCGACCTGACCGGGGAGCCCCGCGAGTACGTCATGGAGCAGGCGATCGTCACCGACTTCGCCCTCGTCCGCGCGTGGCGCGGCGACCGGCACGGCAACCTCGTCTTCAACAAGTCGACCCGCAACTTCAACCCGCTGTGCGCCATGGCCGGCCGGGTGACGATCGCCGAGGTCGAGGAGCTCGTCGAGCCGGGCGAGCTCGACCCGGACGCCGTGCACCTGCCCGGCATCTACGTCCAGCGCGTCCTGCCGCTCACCGCGGAGCAGGCCGCGACCAAGCGCATCGAGCGCCGCACCGTGCGGACCGGAGGCCTGACATGCCCCTCACCCGTGAGCAGATGGCCGCCCGGGCCGCCGCAGAGCTCGAGGACGGCGCCTACGTCAACCTCGGCATCGGCCTGCCGACCCTCGTGCCCAACTACGTGCCCGACGACGTCGAGATCGTCCTCCAGTCCGAGAACGGCATCCTCGGCGTCGGCCCCTACCCCACCGAGGACGCCGTCGACCCCGACCTCATCAACGCCGGCAAGGAGACCGTCACGGTGCGCCGTGGTGCGGCCTACTTCGACTCCGCGCTCAGCTTCGGGATGATCCGCGGCGGCAAGGTCGATGCCGCGATCCTCGGTGCGATGCAGGTCTCGGCGGCCGGCGACATCGCCAACTGGATGATCCCCGGCAAGATGGTCAAGGGCATGGGCGGCGCGATGGACCTCGTCCACGGCGCCAAGAAGGTCATCGTCCTCATGGAACACGTGGCCCGGGACGGCTCGCACAAGATCGTCGAGGAGTGCAGCCTTCCCCTGACGGGCAAGGGCGTCGTCCAGCGGGTCATCACCGACCTCGCTGTCATCGACATCACCGAGGACGGTCTCGTCCTGCGCGAGCTGGCGCCGGAGGTCACCGTCGCGGAGGTCCGGGAGAAGACCGGACCGGCCCTCACCCTCGACCCCGCCCTGTCCGAGGTCGGCTAACCGATCGTCCAGCCGGCGCCCGGCCCCCCGGTCATCGGCTGGGCGCCCCTCCGGAGCCGGCCGTCGCTGAGGCTGCTGTAGAGCCACAGTCGCCCGGCACCGTCCATGCCGACGATGTCGGGCAGGCCGTCGCCGTTGTAGTCGCCGACCCCGACGAGCTGGGTGAGGGGTGTGGCACGGCGCAGGACGACCGAGTCCAACAGCGGGGCGTCGCCGGAGCCGCGCCACAGCGACAGGGTGCCGTCGGCCGAGAGGGTGACGATGTCGCCGTTCGCGTCGTCGTTCCAGGCTCCGACGCCCGTCGCCCCACGCAGGGATCCCCAGCCCTGCTCGAGCTCGAGCGGTGCTGAGTAGGTGAAATTGCGCCGGAAGGCGTACCGGTCGACGCGGCCGTTCCCGCGCACCGCGATGAGGTCGGGCACCCCGTCATAGCTGATGTCGCCGACCGCCGCGAGCAGGGTCATCTGGCCCCAGCCGCTCGGCCCGACGACGACCGGTGTGTGGAAGGTGAGGCCGGCGGCGCCACGGGCGACGAGGAGCTGGTCGCCGACCCGGGCGAGGATGTCGGCGTACCCGTCGCCATCGATGTCACCGGCCAGCTGCGCCCAGTCGGCGCCGTCGAGACCAGTCGCGGCGAAGGAGGGACCGAGGTCCCGGGTCGTCCGGCCGGCATACACCCGGAGCGTTCCGGATCCCCTCGTGGGGTCGACGCCGACGATGTCGGGGATCCCGTCGCCGGTGACGTCGACGCCGGCGGAGAGGGACCTCAGCACGGACCAGCCGTGTCCCCATCGGTTCCACCGGGACAGCGTGCCGTCGGGGTTGCCGTAGTAGGTGCGCATCACCCCCCGGGACTCCCGGGCCAGGACGTCCGGGTTGCCGTCCTGGTCGAGGTCCCCGGCGGACAGGACCGGCGACAGCGATCCCCAGCCGGTGCCCAGGCTGTGCTGGGTCCCGATCTTCCCCCCCGCGAGGACCGGCGCCCAGACGAGCCGACCGTCCGGGCGGACGGCGGTGATGTCGGGGATGCCGTCGTTCGTGCGGTCGGGACCCACCGTGACGCTCCGGTAGCCCCGCCATCCCGACGCGACGAGGGTGTGCGATGGGAAGTGCCCCGCACCGTCGCCGGGAAAGAGGTAGAACCGCCCGCCGGAACCGATCGAGAGCAGATCGGCATGTCCGTCCCCCGTCACGTCGCCGACGGGAAGTGCGGTGACGTTCCCCCACCTGCTGCTGCTCCACGCGAAGTCGGAGGAGATCCCGCCGTGCCCGTCCCCGGGGTAGACCCGGATCCGACCGGTCCACGGCACCTGGGCGACGATGTCGGCGTTCCCGTCACCCGTGAGGTCGGGAACGACGGTGGGTTCCACCAGTGCGTTCCAGCCGCTGCCGAGCGTGGTGTATGCCGTGACCACCGGGGTGCGGCTCTGGGTCCGGAACACGGTGACCGGTCCGGCGCCCGACCCACCGGAGGGGGTGGGGTAGGCGAGGACGTCCGGTTGGCGGTTGCCGTCGGCGTCCCGGGTGATCCGGGTGACCGGCAGCGTGCCGAGCCTGGCCCGGACCCGGGAGCGGATCTCGGTGAGGGCGCTGTAGAGCCGTTGCCCCGGACATGACGTCTGGTTCGCGTCGCGATGCCCACTGATCCGCGCGAACCGCTTGTCGCCGGCCACGGTGATCCCCGGCAGCGTGACGCCGTAGAGGCTGAACTTCCAGGCGATGAGGTTGGCCAGGGCGGTCTTGATGGCGGTGTTGGGGGTCACCGTGGTGAAGGTGCCCATGACCGAGACGCCGAACGAGTAGGAGTTGTAGTTCAGGGTGTGCGCGCCGATGACCGCCTTGGACACGCCGCCGTAGCGGCCCTCCCAGGTTCGGCCGAACCGGTCGACGAGGAAGTTGTAGCCGATGTCGTTCCAGCCCCGGCCCTTGACGTGGAAGGCGTAGATGCCCCGGAGGATGGCGGGCACGTCCGACCGGGAGTACGTGTTCGAGCCGTCGGTGTGGTGGACGAAGGCGACATGGACCTGGCCGTAGCCGGGGTCCGCCCGTCGGATGGACTCGTCGGCGCCCCAGCGGGCCCGGCTGTAGATCGTGGGCCGGGTGGTGGCGGCGGCCGCCGCACCTGCCGGCGCCGCACCGACGGTCGCGTCGGCGGGCGACCGTCCCGGGTCGACGACGTCGAGGACGAGGTCGGTCCCCAGCCGGGTGTCGACGCTGAGCACCCGCGCCTGCACCGCCGATCCCTCGGCCACGAACGGGGCCGTGCCCCCCCGGGAGAGCGAGGCGACCCGCTTCCCCTCGCGGGTCGAGGCGTCGGGGGCGTGCTCGTCGGAGTCGGCCTCGAGGTCCTGCCACGGCGACCATCCGGCCGCGCCACGCACCCGCACCTGGACCGTGTCGTCGGCGCCCACGGCACCCGTGGGCCATGTCACCCCGATGACGGCGAGACGGTCGGCGATCGGCACCTGGGCGCTCAGTGCGCCGCGGGCGGCATCCGCCGGGGCAGGGCCGGCCGAGTCGGCCGCCGACGACCCACTCGCCCGGAGGGTCGCCGTACCGGCGGACTGGAGCGGGACGGTCCGTGTCGTGGGGGTCACCGGGTGTGGCGGCGTGGCCTTGGCCGGATCGAGGCCGACCGTCGCCACGGGGGCGAGCAGGATGCCGCCGGCCACGGAGAGGGCGGCCACGCGGGCCACGAGACGGATCCGGGGGGTCGAGCGGGTCACGGCATACCTTCGGAACCTGGGGAACGAGCGGGATGCGGGACCGGACCGGCCGGTGGAACCGCGGCGTCACCACCATGCCCCACCATCTCGCCCCTGTCGACACGCCCCCTTTTTTTTTTTTTTTTTTTTTTTTTTTTTTTTTTTTTTTTTTTTTTTTTTTTTTTTTTTTTTTTTTTTTCACCCCGCTCGGCGTCCGGGCCGCGCCGTTTTTTTTTTTTTTTTTTTTTTTTTTTTTTTTTTTTTTTTTTTTTTTTTTTTTTTTTTTTTTTTTTTTTTTTTTTTTTTTTTTTTTTTTTTTTTTTTTTTTTTTTTTTTTTTTTTTTTTTTTTTTTTTTTTTTTTTTTTTTTTTTTTTTTTTTTTTTTTTTTTTTTTTTTTTTTTTTTTTTTTTTTTTTTTTTTTTTTTTTTTTTTTTTTTTTTTTTTTTTTTTTTTTTTTTTTTTTTTTTTTTTTTTTTTTTTTTTTTTTTTTTTTTTTTTTTTTTTTTTTTTTTTTTTTTTTTTTTTTTTTTTTTTTTTTTTTTTTTTTTTTTTTTTTTTTTTTTTTTTTTTTTTTTTTTTTTTTTTTTTTTTTTTTTTTTTTTTTTTTTTTTTTTTTTTTTTTTTTTTTTTTTTTTTTTTTTTTTTTTTTTTTTTTTTTTTTTTTTTTTTTTTTTTTTTTTTTTTTTTTTTTTTTTTTTTTTTTTTTTTTTTTTTTTTTTTTTTTTTTTTTTTTTTTTTTTTTTTTTTTTTTTTTTTTTTTTTTTTTTTTTTTTTTTTTTTTTTTTTTTTTTTTTTTTTTTTTTTTTTTTTTTTTTTTTTTTTTTTTTTTTTTTTTTTTTTTTTTTTTTTTTTTTTTTTTTTTTTTTTTTTTTTTTTTTTTTTTTTTTTTTTTTTTTTTACACCCACCATGGCCTCTTCAACACCGCCCTCACCACCTACTTCACCTCTTCCACCCCACCTCACCCTACCCACAAGCCTACCATACCGCAGCCCAACCAGCTACCACCCTCCCCCAGCGCACCGAGCGTGCATCACATCATTCTTCACCACGCGCGCCAATCGCATCACCTACCATTCTCACGCTAACTACACCTTCACTAACATCACACCCTACATCCCACCCACTTCACCACTTCACCATCTTCTTACCTCTTTTCTTCTCTTCTCTTCTTCTTCCCCTTCTAGCAGATCAGCCACCGCATCTCCCAACATATCCGCGCACACTCTTCTCACACCACCCACGCACGCATACCACTACCCTCTTACCACACCACCTCACCTTTCACCCTCCCTATCGCATTCACTACCCCGCACACCCTACCGCTGCGCACATCGCACCTTTTCTCTCACCTCACCTACATCTCCCTCGCTTCACTCACCCTCTCGTCTCTACGCAGCCAGCTCACCTCTACTGCTCCCTCCACCACCGCGCACTCCTCTTCACCTCCTCACCATACCTTTCACCGCACCTCCCCACCGCACTCCTCCTCACCTCTCTCACTCCCTCACCTCCCTACCACCCACCCACACCCTCCCCTGCTCTACTACCCTCTCCATCCTACCTATCTTCTTACTCACCCACACAACCTTACCTCCCCTCACTACCGCCCTCTCACACCCACGCCGCCTCTTCCTCACCCCCCTCACCCCATCCCGGTCTTCGCCTTCGCGCGTGCAGCGGTCCTCAACCCGCCTCGTCCGTGCCGTCGCCACCCATCAGCGGAGGCGTTCCGCCGCAGCCTGTCTCTGCTCGCGCAACGGTGGCTCGCCTGCTCGATCCTCGCTGCGCCGTGCCGCCCCGCGCTGCTGCACCTGCTCGCCGCCGAGTACACCTCCCCGCGTCACATCGCGCGCTCGCGCCGTCGTCGCCCTCTACCTCGTCGCATGTCCTCCAGCCGGCGGCCCTGTCGCTCGGGGCACCGTGCCGACGCTCCCATTCGCTGCGCGTCGTCTTCCCGCTCCCCCTCCTGCTCCCCATCACCCCTCCACGCCGTAGCGCCCTCCTCCCGCGCCGATCGCCGTGCTCGGCTCGCGCTCGTCGTCCGCCACGCTGCGGGTCGGCTGTCGGATCAGGAGCCGAGCCGACCCGGTAGACGGTCACCGTCCCGCCGGAGGCTCGGAAGACGCTTCCACGACGGCGGCGGGGATGGTGGACCGCGTAGGCCTCGATCCGCCGGCGCAGAAGGTACACGCGCGTGCCGCGGGGTGGTCCAGACGACGAGGTCGCCGCTTCGCGGCCCCACCTTCGACTTCACCAGGTTCTCGACCGGCATCGACCACAGGTCGGGGCCACCCCAGGGCCACGGACATAGATGCGCAACAGGCGCTCCGTCGACCCGTCGGACCACACGGTCGTCCCCGGCTCGTCGTGGCCGAGAGTAGCCGCGGACCTGCGCCAGCGCCGTGCCGCCGTTCGCGGAAGAGCGGCTCGTCCGGACCTCGCCGACGAGGACGACGGTGGGCCGGCGAGGACGAGGCACCGAGAAGCGAGCCGGCGACCCCGGCGGCGAGCGCGGGGCGGGCCATGCCCCGGGTGAGCCGCCGGGCCACGACACTGACGACGCCCGCGACCGCGAGGGCAGCCAAAGGAGGAACGGCGCCCAGTACCGCGCGTCGCCCATCACCCCCGCCGTGCGACGTCAAGAAGCCGGCGATCCCGACGAAGAGGAAGTAGGTCACGGCGAACCCGGTGCCGCCAGCCGGTCGCCGCGTCGCGCAGGACCAGCCCGAGGAGAGCGACGACGCCGAGGAACACGACCCACGCGCCTCCGGGGACGCCGTGGCCGGGCCCGAGGCCGAGCAGCTGCGCGGGATCATCGCCAGGTAGTCCAGCCGTGGGCGGCCGACGTACTGCGGCAGGACCGCCTCGTCTGCGGGGATCTGCGACTGGGAGAGGTCCTGGTGGGTGAAGGTGTGCAGCTTGAGGAGCGGGTCGCCGTAGGCGACGGCGCTGATGACGAGATCGAGCACCCCCCAGCCGAGCACGGGCAGCGCGGTCCACAGGGCGTTGCGGACGACGTGCCCGGAGACCCACAGGACCACGGCGACGACGATCCACCCGAACACCGCCGTCTCCCGCGACTCGGCCGCCCAGCCGAGGAAGAAGCCGGTGAGGAGGAGGAACGGCACGGTGCGCGCCGCCCCCCGGCCCTGCCGACCGCGGACCTCGAGGGCGAAGACGAGCGCGACGAGGACGTACGTGCTCGAGATGAGGTCGGGGTAGTAGCGGCTGAGGCTGACGAAGACGAGCCAGCTCGTCAGGCGGCGCCGTCCGGGGCACCGCCGCCGCCCCCCACCCCCGCCGTCCGAGGAGCCAGGGGCTCGTCCCGAGCAGCCGGGACCGAGGAAGGGCATCGCGGAGAGGGTGGCCCGCGAGACGCCCCACAGGGCGGCGATCCCTTGTGGGCAGGTCATCCCGTGCGCGTGTAGCCGAGTGCGTTCCACGTGTGCTGGGGAACTGCACCCCGGCCATGACGTAGTGCCAGGGGTCGCTCGGGACGATCTCGACCCGGAGGAGATGCCGTGATGGCGACGGCCAGCCCCACCGCAGCGCCGACGCCGAGGTCCCGGCGGGACCACGGCATACCGGCGACGGTCCCCGGCCCCACCGGGACCGGCGGGCGGGGGGAGCCGGACGGCGCGGCCGGCACGTCGGGTTCGGCGTCGGCACTCTCGGCGAGGGAGGGGTGAGGATCCACGCGGACGACCTACTTGGCAGCCTCGACGTCGTCGTTGTACTGGTCGATGACGTCGCGCATCGGCCCGTCGGCCACCATCGTCCCCTCGCGCAGGTAGATGCCGCGCCGGCCGAACCGGAGCAGGTCGTTCTCGGAGTGGGAGACGAGGAAGAGGGTGCGGTTGTCGCTGAGGAGGGTCTCCATCCGGCGGTAGCACTTCTCGCGGAACGCCTTGTCGCCCACGGCGAGAACCTCGTCGGTGAGGATGATCGGCTCGTCGAGCGAGGTGATGACGGCGAAGCCGAGCCGGACCTTCATCCCGGAGGAGAAGTGCCGGTAGGGCATGTCGAGTGCGTCACGCACCTGCGGGCCGGCGAACTCGACGATGTCGTCGAAGCGCTCCTCGATCTGGTCCGAGGTGAGCCCGTGGAGACCGGCCATGAGGGTGATGTTCTCCCGGGCGGTCAGCTCGCCCTGGAAGCCCCCGGTCAGCTCGATGAGCGGGGCGACCCCACCGGTCACCTCGACCTCTCCCTCGTCGGGGAGCAGGACGCCGGCGATGATCTTCAGCAGGGTCGACTTGCCCGTGCCGTTGGGGCCGACGATGCCGACCGCCTCGCCCTGGGTGATGTCGAAGGAGATGTTGCGCAGCGCCCAGAACGAGTCGCGGGACGCGCCGCTGCTGCCCTTGACGAGCATCTCGCGCAGGCGCATCTTGCGCCGACGGGAGCGGAAGAACTTGATGCCGACGTTGTCGGCGGAGATGACGGTCGGCGCGGTCGTCTGGGCCGTGGAGCTGGCCATCGCGTCAGAGCTCCTTGAGAACGGGACGCTCGAGACGGCGGAAGACCAGCGCGCCGACGACGAGCATGACGGCGATGTCGATGACGCTGATGAGCACCGAGGTCCACCCGACCGGCCGTTGGAACAGCCCGGCGCGGTAGAGCTCGAAGATGCCGACGAGCGGGTTGATCTTGAGGATGTCACCGAACACGCCCGGAACGACGCGGGACGCCCAGAGGATCGGAGTGAGGTAGAAGAAGAAGCGCAGGAAGATCCGCACGAGCCGGGTCGCGTCCTTGACGAGGACGGTGACCGGAGCGAGGAAGAGCCCGATGCCGACGAGGAGAAGGATCTGGAGGACGAAGCCGACCGGCCAGAGGACGATCTGCCAGTCGATGGCGGCCTCCCCCGCGACGTGAAGCCGATGGCGAAGGCCACGAGGATCGGCACGGTGAAGAGGAACTCGATCCCCTTCGAGAAGACGACCCGCAGCACCCAGATCTCCCGGGGTAGGTTCGTCGACCCGACGAGCTTGGCCTCCTGGATGAGGGCCCGGGCGCTGTCGTTGACCGCCATGTTGAAGAACTGCCAGGGGAGGACGCCGGACAGGAGGAAGAGCAGGTACGGCGAGTCACCCTTGCGGTGCACGTTGAGGATGAAGGAGAAGACGACGAAGTAGACCATCGACATGAGCAGCGGGTCGAGGACGGTCCAGACGTACCCGAGGGTGCTGCCGAGGTAGCGGACCCGAAGGTCGCGCTGGACGAGGCGCCAGAGCACCCGGCGGCGCTCGACGAGCGCCGCGATCCGGCCCACCACCAGGCTCAACCTTCCTCCGCCACTGCGTCCGACGTCATGGGAGTCGGGACCCTGCGCGGCACGGCGCGTCGACGGTCCCGACCCGGCCCGAAGGATACGGCATGGGGATGGGGCGGGGCGGCGACCACTGCGTCTCGCCTAGACTTGCCCCGCTCCGATCCCGAACCGAGGACTGTCGATGACTCACGTGCACGTGACCATTCTGGCGGCCGGCATGGGCACCCGCCTGGGCCGCCCATGGCCCAAGCCGATGACCCCCCTCGCCGACGGGCGGAGCATCATGCACCAGCAGATGGACAACATCGCCGAAGTCCTCGGCGAGCGGGGCCTGGTCCGGGTCGTCGTCGGGTTCAAGCACGACCTGGTCATGGAGCACGTCCCCGACGCGACGTTCGTCTACAACGAGGACTACGACCAGACCAACACCAACCGCAGCCTGCTCAAGTCGCTCCGGTCCAGCCCGGACGGCGGCATGCTGTGGATGAACGGCGACGTCGTCTTCGACCCCGAGCTGCTCCGCCGGCTCCTGCCGTTCGTCGAGGCCGACGAGAGCGTCGTGTCGGTCAACACCGCCGCCGTCGCCGACGAGGAGGTCAAGTACACCGTCGACGACGAGGGCTACGTCAAGGAGCTCTCCAAGACCGTCGTCGGCGGGCTCGGCGAGGCCGTCGGCATCAACTACGTCAGCTCCACCGACAAGCCGGCGCTCATCCGGCGGCTCGCGGAATGCGACGACCAGGACTACTTCGAGCGGGGGATCGAGCTGGCGATCGAGCACGACGGCGTCCGCTTCCGCCCGGTCGACATCTCCGACCTGTTCGCCGTCGAGATCGACTTCGCCGAGGATCTCGACCGCGCGAACGCCCCGCACGACTGAGCCGCGCCCGCGGCATACGAGCCACGACACCGATGTCCGACCTTCCGTCCTCGCCGCCCCAGGAGGACCTGCCGACCGTCTCCTACGTCATGCCCGTCCTCAACGAGGTGCATCATCTGGAGGAGGCGGTCGAGGCGATCTTCGCCCAGGAGTACCCGGGCACCCAGGAGGTCGTCCTCGCCCTCGGACCGTCGCACGACGGCACCCTCGAGCTCGGCCACCGGATGGCCGCCGCGGACCCCCGCGTCACCGTCGTCGACAACCCGGCGGCGGACATCCCCGTCGGGATGAACCTCGCCATCCGGGCGGCCTCCGGCGCGGTCCTCGTCCGGGTCGACGCCCACACCCAGCTGCCACCCGGCTACACCCTCCACATGGTCCGCGAGCTGCGGCGGGTCGGTGCGGCCAACGTCGGTGGGGTCATGAAGGCCGCGGGGCGCACGCCGCTCCAGCAGGCGGTGGCGCGTGCCTACAACAGTCCGCTCGGCCTCGGCGGCGGCGTCTACCACGGCGGCGACGAGCCCGGTCCCGCCGAGTCGGCCTATCTCGGGGTGTTCCGTCGCGAGGTGCTCCACGAGGTGGGGCTCTACGACGAGTCCCTCCGTCGGGGCGAGGACTACGACCTCAACCAGCGCATCATCGCCGCCGGGCATCTCGTGTGGTTCGTACCCGACGTCGAGGTGACCTACTGGCCCCGGCAGTCCTGGTCAGCCCTCGCCCGGCAGATGTTCGCGACGGGGATCTGGCGGGGCGAGATGGTTCGTCGGACCCGGTCGACGGGTCCGCGCTACCTCGCGCCCCCGGCCCTCGTCCTCGGGCTCGGCGCCAGCGTCGTGGCGGCCGGCGCGCTCGCCGCGGGTGCCCCGGCACCCGTCGCCGTCGTCCTCGTCGATCCCGGCCGCGTATGCCGCATTCCTCGGGTATGCCGCGGCGCGGGCCCTCGGCGGGGAGTCGGTCCGCGACCGTCTCCTCGACGCCGGCGTCCTCGCGACGATGCACCTGTCCTGGGGCACCGGCTTCGTCAAGGGCTTCGTCACCGGCGCCGGCGACGCCGTGGACACCAGCCGGGTCCGGCCCGGCTGACCACCTCGGGCCCATGAGGGCCGGCGGTGGACGGGCGAGAGCCCCTCGACCGCCGCGGTGTGGCAGGTTGTCGTATCGGCGCGATGCCGTTCGTGGTGGAGGTGTCGGGCGGCCGTCGGGCCGCCCCGGAACGAGGAGAAGCGCGATGACGCACTATCTGCTGGCCGTGCACGGACCGGTCGAGAGGAACGAGTTCGGCGACTACGCCTCCAAGGAGGAGATGGAGGAGGCGTTCGCGGCGACCGCCGAGTTCAACGAGAGGCTCCGTGCCGAGGGCTACTGGGTGTTCGCCGGCGGGCTCGAGGAGGGGACGACGGCAACCGTCGTCGACGGCCGGGGCGAGACACCGGTCCTCACGGACGGACCGTACCTGGAGACGAAGGAGGTCATCGGGGGCTTCTGGGTCATCGACGCACCGGACCTCGACGTGGCCCTCGCACTCGCGGCCGCGGGGTCGAAGGCCTGCCGGGGCAAGGTCGAGGTCCGCCCCTTCGGCGGGATCGCCTGACCCGGGTGGACCGGCAGCACCCGCTGGAGGCGGGGACGGCGGCCGTCGAGCGGCTGTTCCGCGAGGAGTACGGCCGGGTGATCGCCTCGCTCGTCCGCCGGTTCGGCGACATCGACATCGCCGAGGAGGCGGCGGGCGAGGCGTTCCTGGCCGCGCTGGAGAGGTGGCCGGCCAGCGGCATACCTCCCAACCCCGGCGGCTGGCTCACGACGACCGCGAGCCGCCGCGCGATCGACCGCATCCGCCGCGAGAGGCAGCGCGACGCCAAGCACGAGGCGGCCCTCATGGTCCACGACGACACACCCCACGAGGCGACCGGACCGGTCGAGGACGACCGGCTGCGGCTGATCTTCACGTGCTGTCACCCGGCTCTCGCGCCGGAGGCGCGGATCGCGCTGACGCTCCGGCTGCTCGGCGGGCTCACGGTGGCCGAGATCGCCCAGGCGTTCCTCGTCCCGGAGACGACGATGGCGCAACGGATCACCCGGGCGAAGAAGAAGATTGCCGCGGCGAAGGTTCCCTACCGGGTTCCGGAGGCGGTCGACCTCCCCGAGCGGCTCGGCGGCGTGCTCACAGTGCTCTTCCTCGTCTTCAACGAGGGCTACCTCGCCACCGGTGACGGCGAGCCGGTCCGGGCCGAGCTGACGGCCGAGGCGATCCGGCTCGCGAGGATCCTGCACGGCCTCCTGCCGGATGAGCCGGAGGTGACCGGCCTGCTCGGTCTCCTCGTGCTCACCGACGCCCGGCGCGCCGCGCGGGTGCGCCACGGCGAGCTGGTCCCCCTGGCCGAGCAGGACCGCGCCGGCTGGGACCGGGCGCTCATCGCCGAGGGCCACGCACTGGTCCGGGAGTGCCTCGAGCGCCGACCGGCCCGGCCGCTACCAGATCCTCGCGGCGATCAACGCCGTCCACACCGACGCGCCCGCCGCCGCGGACACGGACTGGTCGCAGGTCGTGGCGCTCTATGACCAGCTGGCCCGGCTCGACCCCTCCCCCATCGTCGCCCTCAACCGCGCGGTCGCGGTCGCGGAGCTGGACGGGGCAGAGGTCGCCCTGGCCCTCGTGGACCGGCTGCCGCTCACGGGCTACCACGCCTGGCACGCCACCCGTGCCGACCTGCTCCGCCGGTCCGGCCGGAGCGCCGAGGCGAGGGCGGAGTACGAGGCCGCCATCGCCGCGACCGACAACACCGCCGAACGCGCCTACCTCGGCCGGAAGCGCGGCGAGCTGGTCTGACGGCGTCGGGCGAGAATGACGCCGGTCGAGGTGTCGTACCGGCGACCGCGCGTTCGTGGAGAGGATGAGGAGCGGCCACCGGGCCGCCCATGAGCGAGGGAGTGTCACATGACCCTGTATCTGGTCGCCTTCAACGACGAGTGGGTGCCCGACCTCACGGTCGAGCAGGTGCGGGAGCGGGGCGCCGCCGGCCGGGCCGTCATCGAGGAGCTGACGGCTGCCGGCAGCTTCGTGTTCGGCAACGGGGGCCTCGATGCGTCCTGCCTCGTCGGCAGCGTCGACCCCGGCAGCGGCGAGCCGGTCTTCACGGACGGGCCCTATGTCGAGACCAAGGAGCACCTCGGCGGGTTCACCGTCATCGACGTGCCCGACGACGACCGGGCCCGCTACTGGGCGGGTCGGATCGCCCTCGCCGTGGGGTGGCCCCAGGAGGTGCATCGGTTCCCGACCTCCGAGCAGATCGAGGAGCGGACCCGCTTCCAGGCCCCGTCCTGAGCCGAACCCACCCGTCGCGGTCGAACCGCGCACCGGTGCGGACGTCGGTGCGCGAGAGTCGGCTGGGAGCGGGTGACCCCACTCGCCCCACCGATGCCCGTCGAGGAGGTGGCGAGCCTCCGGACGACGACGAGTGCGCTCGTGGGCCGAGCGGGCGGGGACCGACATCGACGGTTGCCTCCACCCTTCCCGACCGCGCCTCGGGCACCATAGGGTCTGTCCCCGGCGGCACCGAACGCCGCCGTCGACCGATCGCCGCACGAAGGCGACGGTCGCAGGGTCGCGCGGACGGGTCGGACGGCGGTGGGGTGGATGACGCGCACGGGTGACGGCGGTCGGCCGTTGACGGTCACCGCCGCCGCGGGCCTCACCGTGCTGGGGGGCGCCCTCGACCTGGCCCTCGGCGTCCTCTTCCTCGTCGCGGCGCCGTGGGCGGACTCCGTCCTGGGCTCCGATGCGGCGACGACGGCGGATCGCGCCGCCCTGCTCGTCGTCGGGTCGGTGCTCGTCGCCATCGGCGTGTGGCAGGTGGGTCTCGGCGTGTTCCTCGCCCGGGGGTCGAATGCCGCCCGACTCGTGCTCACCCTCGTCCTCATCGCCCGTCAGGCATCCGGGTGGTACCTCGTCGGCGAGACGGGTGACCGCGGCCGCCAGGGCGTCCTCACCCTCGTCGTCGCCCTCCTCACGATGGTGCTCGTCTGGAACCCGAAGGCGTCCCGCTTCTTCGACCGTCGGTCCGAGCGGTCGCTCTCGGAGTCGTTGCCGGCCGGCGCCGGGGTCGCGCACGAGAGACCGGCCCTCCTCGACATCGTCACCCGGCTGGCCCTGCTCGGCGCGACGATCGCCCTCATCCCGGGGACCACGGCGGAGTCGTGGGTCTCGGTGCTCCTCGCCCTGGCCATGATCGCGGTCGTGGGCTGGGCCCTGCGCCCGGTCTTCCTCCGGGTGGCGCTCCTCTTCGGGTGGGCCGGGGCCGCTCTGCTCGCCTTCTTCGCCAACGCGGCGGTGATGTGGCTGGGGCTGACCCTCACCCCGGGCGTCAGTGTCTCCAGCCCCGCCACGGCACTTCTCGCGTCCTGGGTCTACGCCCTCCTCATGACGCTGCTCACCTGGGCCTTCTCGGTCAACACCCGCGACTACCTCACCGTGCACGCCACCCAGATGGCCCTGCGGAGTGGCCGCCCTGCCCCGTCGGACCTGCCCGGAGTCATCTTCGTCCAGCTCGATGGCGTCCCGGCTCCCCTGTTGGAGAACGAGATCCGCGCCGGAAACCTGCCGACGATCAGCCGGTGGGTGCGCTCGGGGTCGCACACGTGGACCGAGTGGACCGCACGGGTCCCCTCGACGACGCCGGTGAGCCAGGCCGGTCTGCTCCACGGCGAGACGGACGGCATACCGGCGTTCCGCTGGTACGAGCGGGCCGAGGGCCGGCTGCTCGTCGCCAACCGCCCCGCCGACGCCGCCGTCATCGAGGGGCGGATCAGCTCGGGGCGGGGGCTGCTCGCCGACGACGGGGTCAGCATCTCCAACCTCTTCTCCGGCGATGCGCCCGTCTCCCTGCTGACGATGAGCGGGATGAAGGAGCGGTCCCGTGGGCTCGGCCCGTCGAGCTCGTATGCCGCGTTCTTCACCCATCCCGCGGGCATCCTCCGCTCGGTGCTGCTCACCGTGGGCGAGATGGTCAAGGAGGTCTTCCAGGCCCGCCGACAGGCGCGGCGCGACATCCAGCCACGCATCCACCGGTCGGGGTCCTACGTCGCGCTCCGGGCGGTGACGAACGTGTTCCTCCGCGACCTCAACGTCGCGCTGGTCGTCGAGGCGATGATCCGGGGCGCGCGGTCGGTCTACGTCGACTTCGTCGACTACGACGAGATCGCCCACCACGCGGGCGTGAGCCGGGCCGAGTCCCTCGCCGCCCTGTACGGCCTCGACGAGGCCCTGGCCAGCCTCGAGGCGGTCGCGAACTCCGGGATCGCCCCGCGGCCCTACCACTTCGTCCTCGTGTCCGACCACGGTCAGAGCCAGGGAGCGACGTTCCGCCAGCGCTACGGGCAGTCGCTCGAGGACATCGTCCGCGACTGCCTCGGAGGGGCCGTGGTGGCGGCAGCGACCGAGGAGGTGGAGGGCTGGGGCCCGGTCAACGTCTTCCTCGGCCAGCTCGCCAGGCAGGACTCGGTCACGAGCCGGGTCGCCCAGCGGGCGCTGCGGGGACGCGACCCGCAGGCGCCGCTCGGTCCCGACGCGACGACGGGGTCCGGGGACGGCTCGTCGCCGGAGCTGGCGGTCGTCGGCTCGGGAAACCTCGGCGGCGTGTGGTTCACGGGGCATGAGGAGCGGCTCCTGCTCGGAGACCTCGAGGAGCTGCACCCCGGCCTGATCCGGACGCTCGCGACGCACCCCGGCGTGGGCTTCGTCGTCGTCATGAGCTCCGACGGCCCGATCGCGATCGGTCACAGCGGGACGATGGACCTCACGACGGGCACCGTTGTCGGGGAGGACCCGCTCGAGGGTTTCGGCCCGGACGCACGGGAGGACTTCCTCCGGGTCGCCTCCTTCGCCGACGCGCCCGACATCTACCTCAACTCCCTCTATGACCCCACGCTCGACGAGGTGGCGGCCTTCGAGGAGCTCGTCGGTTGCCACGGTGGGCTCGGCGGGTGGCAGACCCGTCCCCTGCTCGTCTATCCGGCCGCGTGGAGCATCGACGAGGACCTCCTCGACGACCGCGGCCGGCTGCGTGGCGCCGAGACGGTCCACCGCCAGCTCGTGCGGTGGCTCGAGCGGCTCGGGCACCGGACCGACCTGCCGAGCCCGGGAGCGGTCCCGGCGATGCGGTCCCGGAGCGATGCGGTCCCGGACGGCGCGGCGTCGCCCGGTCCGGGCTGACGGGGACCTCCCTGCCCGGCCGGGGTCCACCCTCGGCCACGGTGGGGTCGGCGACGTCGTCGGAGAACCGGACGGTCGGTCGGCCGGTGTTCCGACCGTGAACCGGGGCAGTTCCCGGCCCGTGGACAGCCCGCACCCCCGGGCTGGGCCTGTGGACAATCCGCGCGGGGGCCCATACTCGGATCATGGCCCCACCCGCCACGGTCGACGAGGTCCTCTCCCGTCTGCGCGTCATCGACGCGGCACTGCCCACCTCCGACGGCGTGGCCGTGTTCAACCGGATGTACCTCACCGTCACCGAGCGCATCGGAGCGCTGCTGGCCGGGGAGGGCCACGGCCAAGCCCCGTTCCGCGACGGCCCGGGCATGGTCGAGCTCGACGTCCGCTTCGCGAACCTGTGGCTGGCCGCCTACGACGACGACGCCGCGGGCCGGCGCCCCGCACCCGCCTGGCGCCCGCTGTTCGAGGCTCGCGGCAGCGGACGGCTACCGATCCAGTACGCCCTCGCCGGCATGAACGCCCACATCGAGCACGACCTCCCCCTCGCGGTCGTGCAGACCTGCGCGGCCCGGCGCCTCCACCCCGATGACCTGCACGAGGACTACGAACGGGTCAACGACGTCCTCGCCGCCGTCGAGTCGGGCATCCGCCGATCCTTCCTCGACGCCGTGGGCCGGGCCGTCGACGACCAGGTCGGAGCCGTGGTCCACGTCGTCAGCGCGTGGAACATCGACAAGGCCCGCGACCTGTCGTGGGTGACCGCGCAGACGCTGTGGGAGCTGCGCCGGGTCGGGTTCCTGCGCGACCGCTTCCTCGACGCCCTCGGCCACAGCGTCG